>CALWIA010000001.1 GCA_944380605.1 uncultured Lachnospiraceae bacterium
CACACCCATTTGGTACTTTACAGGCATTTTCCTTTTTATCTGCATATTCACATAGCCTGCAGTCACAATCCCGTGCATTATATCCCAATCTGCTTACGATCATCCCGCTCCTGCGAGGACGAAAACCGGGAACTCTTTGCATTTCAATTTCCAGATCCGCATATGGGGTGCCCCTCATAAACCGTGTGGTCATTGTTCTCATTCCTTTCTCTTTGGATTTATTGCTATCTACTTAGGCATCCTGCTTACTGAAGCGACATCCCGCTGTGCTCCTGTCCTAACAGCGTTTCAATCGCATCCTTTAGCTAACCTCTAATCTACTGATGCCGATTCCGTTCAGGCAAAAAAGACCGGTTATGTTTTCGCTATTGCAAAGAACATAACCGGTCAGCCTCATGCCTAATCGTTGCATCCATATGAAAAGGTGATATCCCTTATTAAATCATAATCCAGTTTTTCTAAAAAAATCTACAAATAAGAATATACATCTTAACTTAAGCACTACTTATGAATATCTCCCACTTTTATAAAATATCCATTAATCTTCTACCAGATTACAGATAGTTATAGATAAGATTTATTAGCATTTTCAAACATACCGTTTTATGATAATATAAAGACATATTGTTTATGTGTGGAGACGGTATTATGGAAAAAATATTGTTTTGTAACCTCGACTTATTAAAGAAAACTTTTGACGGAACAAAAAATCTGGTTCTGCAAGAAACTCGCAATCAATTTTTATACTATGCAAACGATCTGTGTTCCGACAAAGAAAATCATCTATATTTTATTAGTCGTGATCAGAAATTACTAGATTCCGCAGAAAACCATTTTGCAAAATTAAAAGGATTTTCAAATTTTAAATTTTGTTTACGCAATAAAGCTCGCGATTTTGTCATGAAGCATCGACAGCACAATAATCTGTTTGTGTTTATCGGTGGTAAGGAAGTAGACTTCCATATGGCAGTAAATACTCAATCATTATTTATTGTTCCGACATGGATACCTGTAGAAGAGAGAGCCGGATTTTATGGAGTCCATGTTGATACACCCGAACAACTTTTTAAATTCGTACGAGCACTAAATAACCAAGAAAACTGGTATGCGGAAGTCGAAATAGAGCCAAATGTAATTGCTCTTTCACTGATGGATGGTAGATATAAATTCGGATCCAAAACAGAAAACGAACATGATATGGTTGAACATTTTGAACAATTATTAAAATTCGGTACTTGCCGAAATTATTATGATATTCTTTTGTATCATTTTCTTGCCGGAATGACGAACAGCAAACTGTTTGATGACATTGAATTGTTTGGGATGATACCTTCTTCCGATTGCTCATTAAACAATGATATTTTTAGCTTCATGCATCAAACAAGGATTATAAAAGGTAAACGTATTCCACGCAATTTACCAAATGGGGAAAATATACTTTTAAGAATATCGCCGAAGCAAAAGGCTCACTTATCATATTCAACAGACCAACGTGTTACTATGGGAGCTAAAGAAGAGTTTAAAACTATTTGTATTAATCCCGACTTCAAGAATAAAATTAATACCTTAAAGAAGTCTGGAAAGTTTAATGTTTGTATCTTTGATGATTACATGACACATGGGAATTCCTTCAATGCTGTGAGAAATCTTTTACAACAATTGGGTGCAAACAAAATCATTTTTGTTTCTCTAGGTAGTTTTGGAAAACCTTTTCAAAAGAAAGATTATACAATAACAGGCGATGTTTTCAATACTGGATATACCTACACATTAATAGGCTCCAGCATAAAATATCTTACCTATAATGATGCGGCTAAGGATGAAGTCTCTGAGCTATATGATATTTTCAATTCGTAAACATTTTAGATAGGAAGTTTTAATTGTGGAAAGATATTATATTGCGCTATATGAACTAGGTATAAAAAATGAATTAATCATAAAGGCAATAATTGATTATGGTCCTGATTTCGTAACCCATTTATTTGAGAAGAATACTGATATTTTTCTCACTGACATCGAATGGTTACCTTATAGAGATTTATTTGAAGATCGCCTTAAGATTTCTAAAGCACTAGAAGCAGCCGATCATATTTTACATGTCAATGAACAATATGAGATTAGCACAGCTTTATACTCAACAATCAACTATCCTCGCAATTTAATGAGAATGGTTAATCCACCTGCAATTATTTATTATAAGGGTGCCAATCCAAATGAAGGTTTTGAAAAGGCTATAGCCTCTATTGGGACAAGAAGACCCACACGCTTTGGTTTTAACGCTGTTAACTATCTAATTCCTCAATGGGTCAATGAGGGATTTGCAATTATATCTGGCTTAGCTGCCGGAGTAGATCGTTTATCACATATAGCTTGCCTTGCAGAAGATGGTAAAACCATTGCGGTTCTCGCTCATGGTCTTGACATGATTTATCCCGCATCCAATAGAAAATTGGCTGAAAAAATATTACTATGCAATGGTACTTTACTTTCAGAATATCCTGTCGGAATAAAACCTGATAAATTTAGATTTATTAATAGGAATCGCCTTATCGTTGGACTTTCCAAAGTAATAGTAGCAATGGAATGTGAGGAAAAAAGTGGCTCTATGCATACCATTGAGTTTGCTCAGAAACAAAATTGTCCTATTTTCTGTCCAGATCCCGGAGAAAACATAACGGGGGCTCAATCGGGATTAAAGTATATTCTTGACAAAAAAATAGGAACCGTTATAAAAAATGGATTGGATTATCAAAATGTTATTATAGCCGCAGGCTATGAAATAGAACAACTTCCCATGAAAGCTAAATATATCAAAGAGCAATATTTAAGAGCATTAATATCTGGTGTAGAAACGGATTCCATAATCAAGTCAGTATTCCAAGAAATGGATTTGAATTATAACTCTAATTATACTTGTCTTGTTGATTTAAACAACTACTTGTTAAATTTTATTCAAAACACAGGTTATCCACTTCAAAATATTATTAATTTATTTATTGAAAAAATCATTTCAACATATGAATCTACTGAAAAAGAGAGCTAACGCTCTCTTTCAGACTGTAGACAAAGTTGGTGCTTGAGACTTACTCCAACACCAACTTTGTCTACAGTCTGTATGCATGATCTCACTAATCATGCCAAAACTTATTCTTTTAACTTATTCATCAACACTGCTACTGAGTATTAATCTGTTTTTCCACAAACTTATTTGTTATTATCGTGTTCTTTTTAATACAATTGTTCCCCCGCCAGAATCCTCATCTTCTAACATTCTTTTTGCCTCTTCCAAATCCTGACGTAAAAGTATCAATTCTTCTTTTGTGGCATTTTCAATAAATTCATATAACTCCTCAATACTATTGATTTCAACATACTCATATTCGTCCATTTTCTGTCTCCTTTCTTTTTACATTATCGAGAAATATTGCTATTTCTTTTTTTGTATTATATGTAGGTGTAAGGTCATAATAATTGGCTTCGGTCTGCAAAACATATTGGGCCTTTTCATTTATAACCATTGATAGTAATTTAAAGATATCAGAATCTCTAAATACAAAATCTTTATACTTTCCCTTTTTTATAATATATGGTAATTCTTTCTCAACACAAAAAAGTCTTCTTTCTCCTGTATCAATAAACAATTTCTGGATTATTATGTCAGAAGAACTAATATTACTAATTCTTAACAATATAACTATTTCATTTCCTTTTTCTATACTGGTGTAATCAAATTTTTGCTGTATATTTAAAGTTTCACCTTTTAACTGCGCTGTAGCAAAAACATCACTGTATGTAAAAAGTTCCCCATTTTCATTCCCATCATAATATGCAGGATCATATATATAATCCAGGTTTTCAATATCTAGCGGGGGCAACATACATAAATCTCTAAACAAATGCCCAAAGCTAGTCAATACGATAGCAACATCATCTCGTCCATCATAAGTAATTGTATCAATAATTCCTAATCTATTTAATGAATCAATTGCTAATGACTTCTGAAAATCGCTTTTTTCCCAAATTATTTCTTCTACTTCAACTATATCCTCATGTAAAAAAAAAGTATGCATAAATAAAGCATCAATTGGACTCATTTGTTTTAATACCTCAACAAATGCTGGATGAACCATTTTTTCAATATTCTTATTCATCGCATTAGCCAACAGATTTGAAAACATTTCACTCAATCCATCTTCATTAAAAACAAATTTCACATGATCAAGCAAAGGAGCCGCAATAACTGCTGAAGGTATTATAATATTTTCTTTTGGAACTTTGCTAATTGTTTCTTCTAAAAAATTAGCATATTTTCTTTCTAGTTGATCTGCCGTTAATCCAAGAAATTTAAACGGAAGAGCAACAAACTTCATAAGTGACTCCCCGACACTCCCAACTTCTTTCAAAATAGGATGGCCAACATCATCGTATATTGCTTTTCCTATTTCAACTATAGCGTTATTTAATCTTCCAGAACAATTACTCTTATCCATCTATCTCCTTAATCACTTGTAAATGCAATACTATATGTTATTAATACGATATGTAAAAATATTATATCACATTTTCTTAAATTATCCAACATTACATAATATATTTTACGAAAAATAATACATCTCATAGACACTTCTATTTATATTGTCTCACAACCTTTGGTTATATATGTAAAACCGCTGCCTACTGATGCCTGATCGCTGATATCTACATAAAAAGGAATTTCCCTTATTATAATTATATCGTAATCCGCTTTCTTTCCATTATAAATCTACAATATGAATAAAAATTCCATATATTTGCTCGCACTGGATAATCCACACGGTACTTAAATCTTGTTTTATAACGTATATTTTGTCTTAAGCACCACATATGAATATCTCTCATCTTTACGGAAGTCCCTTGCCTAATTCGCTTTCCTAACAAATTAATCTTATAATCATCCATTTCTGTTTCAGCTAATAAATAGAAAATCACATTAAAATATTTAATTCCATATACTCCACAATGATTATTGTACTTCATACACTCTCCTGTTTATATCGTTATGCTTTATCCACAATTTTCATTATATATACACAATATACACTGTACATTATGTGGTCAATATTCCAACCAGAATCAGCACCACTTCGATCACGCCCAGTCCATCTTCTTCTCTTAAAAACGCCAGCCATTCTTTTCCGATCCATTTCATCATCGCGTCCTTCTCCCTTCCTCTGTGTTTTCATCCCATAGACATCATCGCCGGCAGCAGAATCAATACCATAACCACCGCCAGCATCAGAAACATAGGCAGCAGCAGTTTTGTGCCCGCTTCCTCTCCCAGGCGCCTGGCCAGCCCTTTCTGCTGCTCCCAGGCTTCCGTCATCTCCTGTTCCAACAGCTTCTGCATGTCCCGGGTCCCCGTCCGCCGGTTCTGTTCCAGCAGCCCGCTGAGTTTCCGGTACTGCTGCAGCCCGCAGCGGCGTCCAAATTCCTCTATGGCCCTGCTCTCCGGAATCCCCTGCTGCATTCGGGCGAAAGCCAGCGCCATCTCTTCAAAAGCCGGTCTGATCTTCCCCTGTTTTTCCGCCCGTTCCTGATAATTCCGCACGATCCGTTCCCAGGCCAGCCCCACGCTCAGCCCTGCCCCCGTAAAGACCATCAGCTGATACACCACTTCCGCGTAATCCATCTGCAGCTGCCGGTTTCTCTGCTCCCGCTTCCGTTCTTCTTCCTTCCGGTCTCTGGCGTATAAAAGCGCCGCCGCCGACACCCCCAGCACCGGAAACAGCTGGTACTGAGCCGTATCCGCCTGCCGGTACCGAAGCGCCTTTCCCTCCAGCTGATCCGGCAGCCGCACGGTCCCTTCTTCCGGGTTCTGCAGGTCTGCCTGCCGGATCTGTTCCCGCAGCGCTTCCAGCAGGTGTTCCGTCTCCGTCTCCGACAGGGGACAGACCTGCACCCACAGGGTTTCCCGCCGCTCGTGCACCCCGTCCGTCAGTTCCACCAACAGCCGGGCCCGTTCCTTCTGTTCCGGCCTGCCGCGGATTTCTCCAAAGGAGCTGATCAGCTCCGGATCCAGGCTTTCCCACCGGGCTTCCACCCCGTATTCCGGAAAAGAATCCGGCAGTTCCAGATCCTCCCGCACCTGTTCCAGAGAAGGGTTGGTTCCCCGCATCTGCTCCGGCAGTCCCTCCAGAATCGTTTCAAAAATCTGCTCCGCCTCTTCCTCCCCGTACCGGCGCGGCTGGATTTCCACCTCCAAAGGCAGCCACCCCTCCTCCAGACCCTGTACGTACAGCTGGTATTCGGTTTCTCCATCCCCCCATTCTCTCCGTTCCAGAATGCTTTCCTGCTCCGGCCCGCCTTCTGCGCCTGCCATGGCGGCCCCATACAGCGCCAGCCCGGCTCCCACGCAGAGGATCTGCCGGTTCCATCGCCGGATCCCGTTCCATACGGTCTTTGCCTTCTGATTTCCTGCTTTTGTTTTTCCTTCCACCTTCCCAGTCCTCCTCCTCCATTTCTTCAGGAAATCCGGATATCCAAAATTTTCCCCGACAGCCAGCAGGACAACAGGTACACCGCCAAACAGCCGGTCATCACCGCCCTGCCTGCCATGGTGGTATACATCCCGTCAAAAAATCCCGGAGAAGTGGCGTCGATGTACAGCACTATCAGAACCGGCATCCCGTTCATGATCTTCTGCTCAAACCGGCGGGAGGCCGTCAGGGTGCGGATTTCTTCTTTCACCTGTATCCGGTCCTCCATAACCTGCACCGTGCGGCGGATCACCGGCACCAGTTTTCCTCCGCTGCGCTTGGCCAGAGCGAAAATGCGGGCAAAATTCTGCGCTTCCTCCAGGCCGCTCCGGTCCGCGAAGTCTAAAAGCAGCGCCTCCACGGAGCGGTTCATCTCCAGCTGTCCGGCCATATAGGCAAATTCTTCCGTCATCATGCCGCCGCGGCCGTACATCATCTCCAGTTCCTTCCGGCAGGAGAGCACCGCGTTCTCCGCGGAATACCCGGCGCTTAAGGCGGCGGACATCAGCTTAATGGCCTCCTTGAACTGCTGTTCCAGCTGCTGTGTCCGCCTGGCTTTCCGGACGCGCCGGACGTGCAGCGGATACAGCGCCGCCGGCGCCAGCAGTACAAAAAACGCGGGCAGGCTGCGGTAGCAAAGATACGCCGCCGCGGCCGCCAGAAAAACGGCCTGTCCCGCCGCCAGCGCCATCTCCGCCCCGCTCAGCCGGTATTCTTCATAATTCCTCGCCGGCTGTCCAGAGCTTCTGCCGGTGCTTAAGCTCTCCTTTTTTCTGAAGCACCCCGTCTTCCAGCTGATACAGGGTATGAAGCCTGATAACCCCTTCTTCATATCCGTCCACCTCCACAATCCAGCACACCTTCCTGCTTTTGTCCTTCATCCTGCCCAGATGAATCAGAATGTCCAGAGCGGAGGCAATCTGGGCGCGGACCGCCGCCAGCGGCAGATCCGCTCCCATAAGCACCATGGTTTCCAGCCTGGCCAGCATGTCCCCCGGGCTGTTGCCGTGGCCGCTGCTCATGCCGCCGTCATGGCCGGTGTTGTAGCTGTTCAGCAGTTCCATCGCCTCCCTGCCCCGCACCTCTCCCACGATAATCCGAGAGGGATTCATCCGCAGCGAAGCCCGGATCAGGTCTCCAATCCCTATGGCGCCTTCCCCCTGCGGCCCGGCGGCCCGGGTCTCCATCCGCACCAGATTCTGCACCTGCTGAATCTGCAGTTCCGCGGAATCTTCTATGGTGATCACCCGCTCGTCCTGGGGAATAAAGGCGGACAGCGCGTTGAGGAACGTGGTCTTGCCCGAATTGGTGCCTCCGCTGATAAAGATGTTGTAGCCGGCCCGCACCAGCTTTTTCAGAAATCCGGCGGCCTCCTCGCTTATGGTGCCGGATTCCACCATGCAGTCCATGGTGATGGTTTTGGGGAACTTCCGTATGGTCACCGCCGGCCCGTCCAGCGCCACCGGCGGCAGCACCACGTGAACCCGGGAGCCGTCCGGAAGCCGGGCGTCCGCTATGGGAGACGCCACATTCACCGCCCGGTTCACCCGGCTTACCACCTGCTGGATCATGTCTTCCAGCTGTTCTTCCGTCTCAAACCGGCGGTCCCACAGGCGCATCCGGCCTCCATCCTCCACAAAGATCCGGTCCTTCCCGTTGATCATCACCTCTGTAATCTCCGGGTTGTCCATCAGCTGCTGCAGAAGGTCCAGTTTCCGGAACCCGTTGAACAGATCCCGCCGCAGCTGCAGCTGTTCCTTCAGCGGCAGGTATTCCCGGCCGGCTGCTTCCAGAATGCGGCGGTCAATGATCTCATACAGCTGCTCATCGCTCAGTTCCCGGCAGCCGTCGATCTCCTGCCGAATGGCTTCCCGCAGGCGCTGCCGGATTCCCGCCGCCGGCGCCCCGGCCTCTTCCCGCGCGGCTTCCCCTGCCGCGTCCGGCGCCGCGCCTTCCGGCGGACCGGCGCCGCTTCTGCTTTTATGCCTCCTCATGTACGGCTCCCCCCTTTCAGCAGCTGTCTCACATAGTCCCCCAGTTCTCCCCACAGCAGCTGATCCATATAGTCGCTTCTCCTGCCGAAGCTGCTGTGATACGGCAGCCGGATCCGGGTAATCCGCTCCCTCAGCTCCTTTCTGCCGGAGGCTTCCAGATACCGGTCAAATTCTTCCAGTTTGGCCGCCGACACCGCGTCCTCCTTTACCGGCATATAGATCCGGCTGCAGGCCTCCAAAAGCCCCGAAAGGCACCGGCCCGGCCGCCCCAAATCCGCCACCAGATACTCGTACCCCATCTCTGACGCCAGCGCTTCCATGAGTTTCCCGGCCTCTTCTCCCTCCAGCTGCCCCAGATCCTCCGGGCAGCGCACCGGCGGGATGTAGTCCAGTTCTTTCCACCCGTGCACCAGGCTGGTCAGCCGCACCACATTCAGTCCCCCCTGGCGGAAATAGTACAGCACCGACGATAAGTCCTCTCTGGCAGATTCTCCCAGAATCCCCGACAGGCCGGAAAATTCCTCAAAGCTGACGTACAGCGTCTTTCCTTCTCTGGCCAGCTGCTGCCCCATGGTCAGGGCCAGAGACGTCTTCAGGCATCTGCCGATGGGAGAATAGACCCCATACACCCGGGCCTTCCGCCCCAGCACCTTCCACGCCTCCTGTTCCGGCTGGCTGCAGTAGCAGGACATCACCTCCCGGATCAGCCCGTCCGCCGACTGGTACTTGTAAACGCTGGGATAATCGCCGGCAGCGGCCACGATTTCCCCTTCCGCCAGGGTCACCACCGTCCCCGCCCGGATTTCCCGGATCCGGTTCTGGGGAACCGACAGGCTGATCAGCAGAATCTCAATTTCATGGGTCTGCCCGTACTCTTTCAGACGCTCAAACGTACTGAAGGGGATCACCGAAAACGGGGTCCGTTCTTTCTGATTGACCACGTCGGCAAACCGGCGGGCATAGCGTACGTCCACGTCATAAACCGCCATAATCTTTTCCATGCCTTCTCCTTTTCCACGTTTTCCGAAACAAACCTGCCTCACTGTAGAAACAGCGTCCACAGATATCCGGCAAACAGGCAGGCCGCCAGCGGAACCGACGCCTGCGCGTCCCTCTGCTTTACGTAATACGGCACCGCTTCTCCGGTAAAAAACATGCGCTGCACATACGCGTACAGAATCTCTATCCGCAGCCGCAGCTGCCGGCCGGCCAGCAGCCGGACGGCGGCACAGACGGCTCCGGCCGCCAGCCCGCTGCCCAAAGTGCGGAGGCCATCTCCAACCCCCTGGCAGGCAAATACCACCGCCGCAAGCTTAATATCCCCCGCGCCGATCATCCGCAGGGCAAACAGCGGAAATCCCGCGGCAGCCGCAGCCAGGCTCCGTCCCAGATAGGCGGCGGCCGCCGCCCCCGGACCGCCTTCCAGCCCGCTGCCCCCGCCGGCGGCAGAGATCTCCAGCCCCAGCCCGCACAGAAACGCGCCCAGGTTCCACCAGTTGGGAACCCGCTTTTCCCGGATGTCAAAATACGCGGCGCCGGCCAGCACCACCAAAAGAAATATCACATCTTTCCCAAAGGCCATTCCTCCTTTGCCATGTTTCGCGAAACGTCCGCAAAACGCCCGGAAAACATCCATAATCCATCTGTGTCATACATTTGGAATCTGTGTCGGAACCGACACTCTCAGAATGAAGAATATCCTGAATCGTGTTTCCATTATGCACGTTTTTTCCCCGGATGTCAACGCGTATTTTTGACACCTTTTTCCTCAAAACCGCTGGACAGCCAGGCAGATGCGTGCTAAACTGATGATAAATTTTTATAAATACCAGAACATCGGTGACAGAAAAGGGAGCTTGTGGCGCAGGCTGAGAGGAAGTCATCCAACTTCGACCTTCAAAACCTGATTTGGGTAATTCCAACGTAGGGATCTGTACTGCCAGATACAACGGCTGATGGCCTGTCCTGTAAGAGACGCCTGCCGCGGGCACGAAGAATCCCGCGGCAGGTTTTTTTCTTCTGCAGGGCGCCCCTTTCGTCCCCGCCGGAAAGGAGTCTTCTATGAGAGAATACGCAACCCAAATGGAAGCGGCCAGAAAAGGCATTCTGACAGAGGCCATGAAAGCCGCGGCGGCCAGCGAGCAGATCGAACCGGCCCGTCTGATGCAGCTTATGGCGGAAGGCAAGGTGATTATTCCCTGCAACCGCCTCCACACCTGCATCGCCCCCAGCGCCATCGGCTCCATGCTGAAAACCAAGATCAACGTCAACCTGGGCACCTCCCGGGACTGGAAGGACATGGACATGGAACTGGAAAAAGTGCGGGACGCCGTGGCCATGGGCGCCGAATCCATTATGGATTTAAGTTCCTACGGCGACACCCGCACCTTCCGCCGGACCCTGACCCAGGAATGCCCGGCCATGATCGGTACCGTTCCTATCTACGACGCGGTGGTCTATTACCACAAGCCGTTAAAGGAAATCACGTCGGAGGAATGGATCCGCATTGTGGAGATGCACGCCCAGGACGGCGTGGATTTCATGACCATCCACGTAGGCATCAACAGGCAGACCGCCCGCCGGTTCAAAGAAGCAAAGCGGCTGACCAATATCGTTTCCCGCGGCGGCTCCATTATTTTCGCCTGGATGGAAATGACCGGCCGGGAAAATCCCTTCTACGAGCACTATGACCGGATCCTGGACATCTGCCGGGAATACGACGTCACCTTAAGTCTGGGAGACGCCTGCCGCCCCGGATGCCTGGAGGACGCCTCCGACATCTCCCAGATGGAAGAGCTGATCACCCTGGCGGAGCTGACCCGCAGAGCCTGGGAAAAAGACGTGCAGGTCATGATCGAGGGTCCGGGCCACATGCCGTTAGACCAAATCGCCGCCAATATGAAGATCCAGCAGAGCGTCTGCAAAGGCGCACCCTTCTACGTGCTGGGACCGCTGGTCACGGACATCGCCCCCGGTTACGACCACATCACTGCCGCCATCGGAGGCGCCATCGCGGCAGCCGCCGGCGCGTCCTTCCTCTGCTACGTCACGCCGGCGGAGCATCTGCGGCTGCCTGACGTACAGGATGTGAAAGAAGGCATCATCGCTTCCAAAATCGCCGCCCACGCCGCCGATATCGCCAAAGGCGTACCCGGCGCCAGAGACTGGGACCGGGCCATGAGCACCGCCAGAAAGAAACTGGACTGGGAAGAGATGTTCCGCCTGGCCATCGATCCGGAAAAAGCCAGAGCCTACCGGGCCTCCGCGAAGCCGGAAAAGGAAGACACCTGCTCCATGTGCGGAAATTTCTGCGCCGTCAAAAACATGAACCGGATTCTGGACGGGGAAATCGTCAGCATCTACGACGAATGACCCGCGTCCGGCATTCTTTATTCTATTTTCATCAAGGAGGAAACCAACCATGAAATGCAATACCAAAAAACTGCTGACTGCCGCCATGCTGACGGCGCTGTCCGTATCCTTATCTTCCTTTGCCATCCCCATCGGCGCCTCCAAGTGCTTCCCCATTCAGCACCTGTGCAACGTCATCGCCGGCGTGTTCCTGGGGCCCGGCTACGGCGTCGCCATGGCGTTCTGTACTTCCTTTATCCGCAACCTGCTGGGCACCGGAAGCCTGCTGGCCTTCCCCGGCAGCATGGTGGGCGCGTTCCTGTGCGGCCTGCTCTACCAGCGCACCGGCCGGCTGGCCGCCGCCTATTTCGGCGAAGTCTTCGGCACCGGCATCCTGGGAGGCATGCTCTGCTACCCGGTGGCGACTCTGCTTATGGGACAGGAAGCGGCGCTGTTTGCCTATGTGCTTCCCTTCCTGATGAGCACCGCCTGCGGCACGCTTATGGCCTTTGTGCTGGTAAGCGCTCTGTATAAATCCGGCGCCATGTCCTATCTGGCAGGCATGCTGAAAGGAGCCGCGCGATGAATCCCCGCGCTCTGTCTGACTGGGTGCTGAAGCAGAACCTGTTTGCCCGGATCCGGCAGCAAAAGCCGGTGATCCACTGCATCACCAACTACGTCACCGCCGGCGACGTGGCCAACCTGCTGCTGGCCGCCGGCGCGTCCCCCATTATGGCCGACCACGAGCAGGAGGCGGAGGAAATCGCCTCCATAAGCCAGGCGGAAGTCCTCAATCTGGGAACATTCCGGGATTCGGCCGCCGGCGCCATGCTGAAAGCCGGTCAGAAAGCCGCTTCCCTGGGGCATCCGGTGGTACTGGATCCGGTGGGCATCGGCGTCTCTTCCGTCCGCCGGCAGATGGCCCTGCGGATTCTGAAGGAAGTGCCCTGCACCGCTATCCGCGGCAACGCCTCTGAGATCCTGACGCTGGCCTCCCTGCTGGGCGCCGGTTCCCCCTGCGCGACGGCGGCGGAACGGGGCGTGGATACTGCGGATTTCCCGGCAGAAGCGTCCGCCGGGCAGCCTGACATCCGTGCCGCCGTCAGCCGGCTGGCGTTAAAAACCGGCGCCATCGTTGTGATGACCGGGCCTGAAGACCTGGTCTGCGACGGCAGGCGCTGCTGCCTGGTGCGCAACGGCCACCCGATGATGAGCCGAATCACCGGCAGCGGATGCATGTTGGATGGGTTCCTGGCCGCCGCCCTCTGCGCCGCCGGAGCGGAATCCGCGTTTGCCGCCGCGGCCTGGGCCGTTTCCGCCATGGGCGTCTGCGGCCAGGCCGCCTGCGAAAAGGTACGTCTGGAAGGCGGCGGCACCGGCAGTTTCCGCGTCGCCCTGACCGACGCCGTCAGCCTGATGAAGGACTCTATGGTGGAGACCCTGGGACAGGTAGAGTTTGTAAACAGCCTGGATCTGCGGCTTTACGCCGTCACCGACCGGTCCTGGACCGGTTCCGTCAGCCTGTACCGCCAGGTGGAACAGGCCCTGGAGGCCGGGGTCACTCTGGTACAGCTGCGGGAAAAAGGCGTAAGCCAGGACGATTTTCTGAAAGAGGCCCTGGAAATCAAAGCCCTCACCGACCGGTACGGCGTGCCGCTGATCATCAACGACAGCGTGGAAGTGGCCCTGGCCTGCGGCGCCGCCGGCGTCCACGTGGGACAGTCGGATCTGGACGCGGCCCGCGCCCGGCAGATGCTGGGGCCGGACCGGATTCTGGGGGTCACCGCCAAAACCACGGAACAGGCCCTGCGGGCCCAGGCCGCCGGCGCCGACTATCTGGGCTCCGGCGCGGTATTCGGTTCCGCCACCAAAAAAGACGCCGTTCCCATGACCCTGGACCGGTTAAAAGAAATCACCGCCGCCGTATCCATTCCGGTAGCGGCCATCGGCGGCATTCAGGAAGACAACATCGGCCGGCTGCAGGGCACCGGCATCGCCGGCGCCGCTGTAGTTTCCGGCATTTTCAGCGCGCCGGACATCGGACAGGCCGTCCGGTCCCTCCGCCGCCAGGCCGACGCCATCGTCTCCGCCGGCCGGATCTAAATCACACCAAAAGGAGGATTTGCCATGCATTCCACAGTTTCACCTTCCCCCGGCCCCTGCCTGCGCAGGACCGCTCTCACCATAGCCGGCTCCGACTGCAGCGGCGGCGCCGGCATCCAGGCCGATTTAAAGACTATGACCGCTCTGGGCGTCTACGGCATGAGCGTGATCACCGCCCTTACCGCCCAGAACACCACCGGCGTTTCCGGCATTTTTGACGTGGATCCGGACTTTGTCGCCGCCCAGCTGGACGCCGTCTTCACCGACATCCGGCCGGACGCCGTCAAGATCGGAATGGTCTCCCAGGTGCCGGTGATCCGCGTCATCGCAGACAAACTGCGGCAGTACGGCGCGGGCCCTGTGGTGCTGGATCCGGTTATGGTTTCCACCAGCGGCTCCCGGCTTCTGCGGGAAGACGCCATGGACACCCTGTCCCGGGTTCTCCTCCCTCTGTCCGCGCTGATGACCCCCAACATCCCGGAAGCGGAGATCTTAAGCGGCATGTCCATTGCAAACAAGCCGCAGATGGAGGAAGCGGCCCGCGTCCTTTCCCACAAATTCCAGGGAGCCGTCCTGGTCAAAGGCGGCCACCAGACCGAAGACGCCGACGACGTGCTGTGCCGGGACGGCTCCATCCGGTGGTTTCACGGCCGCCGCATTCCCACCTCCAACACCCACGGCACCGGCTGCACCCTGTCCAGCGCCATCGCCTGCGGCCTGGCCAAAGGACAGTCTCTGGAAGACAGCATCGCTTCCGCCAAAGAATACCTTTCCGCCGCCATGTCCTCCGGCCTGGATCTGGGCCGGGGCAGCGGCCCCCTGGATCACGCAATATTCATTGACCCTTCCCCCCGAAAATGGTAAAATGAAACTGTTCGGGACGGCGCTTCTGGCGCCGCCCCGCCATCCGCGGCAGACGCGTCCTGAGATGTATAACTTTTCCACATTTCGGAATACTCTCCTTATAAGGCAGGCAGGCCCGCTCCGGGCAGCCGGCGCCGGAAAGGAGGCAGACATATCATGCGGAAACAGGACGCGGACAGAAAGCGGACCGCGGCTCTTTGTCTGGAGAGGCAGTCTCTCCGGGTGGAGATCGAAGATACCCGCCATCGCATCGATTCCGCCAGGAATCACTTTGAGCAGGTGGTAGACCCTACCCTGATCGACTGCTATATCTATGAGCTGAACGCGGCCCAGCTGCGGTATCAGTTTCTTCTGCGCAGGTTCAAAAACCTGGAGGCAGAAGCCTGAAATACAAACGAAAACATACAGGCTGGAGGATTTTTCTTATGGGTACATGGTATGAAGAGGCGGTCTTTTATCACATCTATCCCCTGGGGCTGACCGGCGCTCCCAGACAGAATCAGGAAACGGAGCCGGTCTGCCGCCGGTTCGAGGAGCTGGAGAAATGGATTCCTCATATGCGTTCTCTCGGATGCAGCGCCCTTTACATCGGACCGCTGTTTGAGTCCTCCTCGCACGGATACGACACCCGGGACTACAAAACCGTGGACCGGCGCCTCGGCACCAACCAGGACTTCTGCCGTTTTGTGTCTCTCTGCCACGAAGCAGGGATCCGCGTGGTTGTAGACGGGGTGTTCAACCATACGGGAAGAGAATTTTTCGCCTTCCGTGACATTCAGCAGAACCGGGAGGCCTCTCCTTACAAGGACTGGTACAAAGGCGTAAACTTCGGCTGGGGCAGCCCCATGGGCGACTCTTTCGGCTACGAAGCCTGGCAGGGCCACTTTGAACTGCCCTGCTTAAACCTGTGGAATCCCCAGGTAAAGCAGTACCTGTTCGACGTCGTCCGCTTCTGGACGGATACCTTTGATATCGACGGCATCCGGCTGGACTGCGCCAACGTCCTGGACTTCGGCTTCATGGAAGAACTGCGCCGGCAGACCGAGTCCATAAAAGCCGATTTCTGGCTGATGGGCGAAGTCATCCACGGGGAATACGCCCGCTGGGTCAACCCCCGGATGCTCCATTCCGTCACCAATTACGAACTGCACAAGGGCCTGTATTCCGGCCACAACGACCACAACTATTTTGAAATCGCCCACACCATCCGCCGGCTGGAGCCGGTGGGATATCAGCTCTATACCTTTGTGGACAACCACGACGAAGACCGGCTGGCCAGCAAGCTGAACAACAAGGACCATCTGTATTCCGTATACACCCTTCTGTTCACGCTGCCGGGCATCCCGTCCATCTACTACGGCAGCGAATGGGCGCTGGAAGGCAGACGGACCCGGGAAAGCGACGCGGCCCTGCGGCCGGCCATTGACATACGGGATGAGAAGAAGCTTCATACAGAACTGACCGACTATATCGGCCTCCTTGGGAAAATACACAGGGAAAACCCGGAATTTCACGGCGGACGGTACCAGGAACTGCTGCTGACCACCCGCCAGTACGCGTTTGCCCGCTTCGGGGAGGGTTCCGCGGTCATTACAGCCGTAAATAATGACGACGCGCCGGCCACGATGCACATTCCGGTTCCGGTTTCCGCCTCTTCGGCAGTCAGCCTGCTGACCGGCGAAACCGTTCCCGTAACCGACGGACGGATTTCCCTTTCCGTCGGGCCCGGCCGGGGCGATGTTTTAAAAATCAGGGAGGTGTGAGCTTATGGCACGCAGCAGAAAAAAAGAAATCGGGACGGGGTTGATTACCCAGGTGGACCGCTACCTCTACGGAGAAGGCACCCACTATGAGATCTACGAAAAACTGGGGGCCCACCCCCATACGCTGAACGGAAAAGCCGGCATGTATTTTGCCGTATGGGCGCCTCACGCGGCCTCCGTATCGGTGGTGGGCGATTTCAACGGCTGGGATCCCGACGCCAATGTCATGACGCCGCTGGAATCCTCCGGCATCCACGAATGCTTCATTCCCGGCCTGGGCACCGGGGAACTGTACAAATACGCAGTCACCACGGCGGCGGGAAAAGTGCTGTTCAAGGCGGATCCTTACGCCTTCCAGTCGGAATACCGCCCCGGCACCGCCTCCATCACCTGCGACCTCTCCGGTTTTTCCTGGAAAGACGACGCCTGGATGAAGGCCCGGAAGGAAAAAGACCTGCTCACCTCGCCCCTTTCTATTTACGAGGTGCACATCGGGTCCTGGAAAAAGAAAAACCGCCCGGAAAAAGACGGGTTTTACACCTACATAGAAGTTGCTCATGAGCTGGCGGCGTACGTAAAGGAAATGGGCTATACCCATGTGGAGCTTATGGGCATCGCCGAACATCCCTTCGACGGCTCCTGGGGCTACCAGGTGACCGGCTATTACGCCCCCACCAGCCGCTACGGCACGCCCAAAGAATTTATGTACTTTGTCAACTATATGCACCGCCACGGCATCGGCGTGATCCTGGACTGGGTTCCCGCCCACTTCCCCAGAGACGCCCACGGCCTGGCGGAATTTGACGGCGAGGCGCTGTACGAATACGCGGATCCCCGCAAGGGCGAGCATCCGGACTGGGGCACCAAGGTCTTCGACTACGGCAGACACGAGGTCTCCAACTTTCTCATCGCCAACGCCCTGTACTGGCTGGACAAATACCACGTAGACGGGCTGCGGGTGGACGCGGTGGCTTCCATGCTGTACCTGGACTACGGCCGTTCCGACGGCAACTGGGTTCCCAACCAGTACGGCGAAAACAAGAACCTGGAAGCCATTGAATTTTTCCGCCACTTAAACAGCATCATCGACAAGCGCGGCGACGGCAGCATGGTCATCGCGGAGGAATCCACCGCCTGGCCTATGGTGACCGGCGCCCCCAAAGACGGCGGCCTGGGATTCAAATTCAAATGGAACATGGGATGGATGCACGACTTCCTGGAATACATGAAGCTGGATCCCTATTTCCGCAAATACAACCACAACAAGATGACCTTCGGCATGACCTACGCCACCAGCGAGCACTTTGTCCTGGTGCTCTCCCACGACGAGGTGGTGCATTTAAAATGCTCCATGATCAACAAAATGCCGGGCATCTACGAAGACAAGTTCGCCAACCTGAAGGTGGGCTACACCTTTATGATGGGCCACCCCGGCAAGAAACTGCTGTTTATGGGACAGGATTTCGGCCAGTTCCACGAATGGGACGAAAAAGTGGCGCTGGACTGGTACCTGGCTGATGAACCGCTGCACAAAGACCTGCAGAACTACTACCGGGATCTGCTCCACATCTACAAAAAATACCCGGCCATGTACAGCCTGGACTACGACTGGGCCGGCTTTCAGTGGATCAACGCCAACGACGGCGACCGCAGCATTTTCAGCTTCGTCCGCCGCGGCGCCTCCGGAAAGCAGAACCTGCTGTTCATCTGCAACTTTACGCCCATGGCCCGCCCCGACTACCGGGTGGGCGTGCCCAAACGGGGCACCTTTACCCTGATTCTGGACCAGAGCCACGGCGCCTACGGACCCAAAGACGAGAAGATCACCTACCGTTCCCGGAAAGGGGAATGCGACGGACAGCCCTACTCCTTCGCCTACCCGCTGGCTCCTTACGGCACCGCTATTTTCCGGTTCTGACCGGTCTTTCGGGTCCTGCCATGAATTTACATCGAAGGAGGAATACACCATGCAGACCATACTGGTATGTGACGACGACAAACAGATCGTGGAAGCCATCGACATCTATCTCACCGGCGAAGGCTTCCAGGTCATCAAGGCATACGACGGCTACGAGGCCCTGGAACTGCTGGACAATAACCACGTGGATCTGATGATCGTGGACGTGATGATGCCCGGACTGGACGGCATCCGCACCACGTTAAAGGTTCGCGAGACCAGCAGCATCCCCATTATCATCCTGTCCGCCAAATCCGAGGACAACGACAAGATTCTGGGGCTCAACATCGGCGCCGACGACTACATCACCAAGCCCTTCAACCCCCTGGAACTGGTGGCGCGGGTCAAATCCCACATGCGCCGCTATACCCAGCTGGGCAACTTAAACCAGCAGGCGGCGGAAAATATCTACAAATGCGGCGGCCTTCTGATCAACGACGACAACAAAGAGGTGTTTGTGGACGGGGAGCTGATCAAGCTGACCCCCATCGAATACAACATCCTGCTTCTGCTGGTCAAAAACGCCGGCAAGGTATTTTCCATCGACGAGATCTACGAGCAGATCTGGAACGAGGAAGCCATCGGAGCGGACAACACCGTAGCCGTACATATCCGCCACATTCGTGAAAAAATAGAGATCAACCCGCGGGAACCCCGGTACCTGAAAGTGGTCTGGGGCGTGGGCTACAAGATTGAAAAACAATAGGAGCGCCGGATGAAAAAAACTGCCTGGCCCATAGGATTGAAAAAACAGACTGCCCTGCTGGTCCATGTACTGTTTCTCTGCCTGTTTTTGGCCGGAATTACCTTTATCTACTTCAATGAAAATTACGGCAGAGGCCTGAACTGGGTCCAGGAAGAGACCTACGCCGATACCCTGTCCTGCACCCAGCAGCTGGAATCCGACGTGGAGATGATCTTCAAATACGTCAACTACAAGGACCTGCTGGAGGAAGACGGAGAACTGAACATGGACGCCGACATGGTATGCGTCACCTTCAGTTCCGGCCGCACCGTGATCTACACCCTCAATGAGATGATCCGGTACGCCAGAAGCCGCGGCTACTACCTGACGGATACCTTTCAGGTGGCCGGCGGCCCCGCTGTCAAGGAGCGGGATATGGAAGACGCCGCCAGGCCGCTGATCGAGTGGAAGGCCTACGCCCCCAACGAGGTATACCGGGAGCCGGGAGACCAGTACTCCACTTTGGAAGATCTCTCTCTGCAGGTGCTCCAGCTGCTGGCGGAATACTTCCAGATCCAGCACAACTACATCGACCAGCCGTCCAACCTGTACTTCCGCGTATCCTATATGGACGACGCGGGAGAGGAACACCTCTACACCAACGCCGACGGGCTGAGCAACGAAGAACTCCGTTCCCTGGGGCGCTACCTCTACATCTCCGGCGATTCCATTGTCATGGATACTAACTTAAAGCATGTCCCCGGCAACATCACCGCCGAACTGGAAGTGTACAACCTGTACGACAACAACAACTATTACATCATTCTGGGCCTGGATACCAGCTACCCCAACGACGACCCCTATTCCCAGGCCCATGACCAGTACAACCGGGTCCGCATCGACTACATTGCCGGCCTGCTGCTGTTTGCCATCGGCGGCTTCGGCGCCGCCGCGGCCCTGGCGGTTTTGGTCTGCCTTTCCGGCCATTCCGACAGCCGGCCGGAGCCGGTGACCTGCTACGCGGACCGGCTGCCGCTGGAGTGCAGCCTGGCGCTGTGTGTCGCCGCGGTATCCGCGGGACTGGCCGCGGCGGACTACGTCTCCTCTACCCTGTTTCATCTGGTGGTGGCCAAACCCTACTGGGACTTTGCCGCCAGACTCCTGCGGGTTCTTGCCGTATACGTTCTGATGCTGGCAGAAGGCTTCAGCCTGCTGCGGAACTTCAAGGCCCGTTCCCTGTGGAAAAACAGCCTGACCCGGAGGATATTCTGCTGGAGCCGGCAGGTAGTCAACAGCCGTTCCTTCCCCTTCCGCCTGACCGCCGGCTTTCTGGCCTATCTGCTGGTCAGCGGGCTGCTGCTGGCGGCGTCCGCCTACCTGTACCTCAACCGGCAGCTGACCTCTCTGTCCTGGCTGTACCTGGCGCCGTTTCTGGCCTTTGCGCTTTTCCAGGTGTTCTGCTACTTGCTGCTCTACCGCAATGAAGCGGAAACCGAGAAAATCGCCCAGGGCATTTACCGCATGGCCGAGGGAGATACCGGTTACAAAATCGACACCGCCGGCTTTTCCGGCAAGGGCGGCACCGTGGCCGAAACCCTGAACAATCTGGGCGACGGACTGGAGACGGCCCTGCAGGAACAGGTGAAAAGCGAGCGTCTCAAAGCGGATCTGATCACCAACGTCTCCCACGACATTAAAACGCCGCTGACTTCCATTATCAACTACGTAGACCTGCTGAAGCGGGAACAGATTCCCAACGAAAAGGTCCAGCGCTACCTGGAGATCCTGGATCAGAAGTCCCAACGGCTGAAAAACCTGACCGAAGACCTGGTGGAGGCTTCCAAAGCCAGTTCCGGCAACCTGAAGCTGGACATCCAGGACATCGATCTGGTGGAACTGGTGCAGCAGACCAACGGGGAATTTGAAGAAAAATTCCAGCTGCGGCACCTGGAACTGGTTTCCTCTCTGCCGGACCGCAGCATTTTCATCGCCGCCGACGGCCGGCGGCTGTGGCGGGTTCTGGAAAACCTGTACAACAACGCGTTCAAATACGCCATGGAAAGCAGCCGGGTCTACGTGGATCTGGTCCAGGAAGGAGACCGGGTGGCCTTTACCATCAAAAACGTGTCCGCCAGTCCCCTGAACATCAGCCCCGACGAGCTGACGGAGCGGTTTGTCCGCGGCGACGTGGCCCGCACCACCGAAGGCAGCGGCCTGGGCCTTTCCATCGCCAAAGACCTGACCCGCCTCCAGAACGGCATACTGGAAATCACCATCGACGGAGACCTGTTCAAGGTGCAGGTATCGTTTCCGGTGATCCGGTAATCTCCGCATACGCAAACATCCGGGAGAGCCCTCCATATCAGAGAGCCTCCCGGATGTTTTTCTGTCCTTATCCAAAAATCCGCCATCCGCAGATAAAGTTATTTCTCCACCAGGAACTTAAGGAACGGTGCACCACCCGGCCGTTGCTGGACGAGGCGTCGATCACCGTGCCTCCGCCGGCCACAATCCCCACGTGGCCGCTGACCACGATGATATCGCCGGCCTTCAGGCTGTTGAAATTTGTGATCTTCGTATACCGGCCGATATTTCGCCATCCGGAGGACGTGACGTAGCTCTGCCGCACGCCGGCCTGGTTCAGGCACCAGTACACAAAACCGGAGCAGTCAAAGGAATTGGGACCCTTGGCTCCGTATACGTAGGGAGCGCCGATTTTGGAGCTGGCTATGGAAATCAGCGTGCTGGCTCCGCTGCCGGAAACCGTGCTTCCGCCGGAAGAGCTGCTGCCGGAGGAAGAAGAGCCGGAGGACTTTTTCGCCCCGTCTCCCGTAAGCTTCGCCATAGTCAGCACGCCCACGGAACCGTCGTCCGCCAGGCCGTTGCTCTTCTGGAAGCTCTTGACCGCCTTCTCCGTCACCTCTCCAAAATATCCGGTCACATTGGACGAAGACAGGTAACCGTACTGGCTCAGCAGCTTCTGCACCCGTTCCACGCTTTCTCCCTGGTCTCCCAGAGACAGGCCGTTGGGCACCGCCTCCTGGCTGTTCAGCGCCGTCCGGGTAGACGGCCCCAGGAATCCATCCACAATCAGGTCGTTGCGGGACTGGAACTGCTTCACCGCCGTCGACGTGTCCGGCCCGTAGCTGCCGTCCGGCGTGGTGGTCATATATCCCAGTTCCTTCAGACGTTCCTGGGCCGCCAGCACCACGTCGCTTTTCTCTCCGTAGGCCAGGTAGTTGGGCTTTACGTCGTCGCTGTACATCAAGTTGATGGTCTGCCGCCCCACTTTTCCGTCCATGGAAATGCCGTTGATTTCCTGCAGCTTCAGCACCGCTTCTTCCGTCTTGTCGCCGAAATTTCCCGTCACCAGGTCTGCAGACGCCAGATACCCCAGCTCGTACAGCCGGTTCTGGATCCGCTTGATGTCTTCGCCTTCCACGCCTTTGGATACGGCGTAATACTTCGCTTCCGGATCCATAATGGCCTCCCAGGTGGAAGGTCCCACAATCCCGTCCATATCCAGCTCGTTCTGCCGCTGGAAGGACTGCACCGCCGCCTGGGTCACGGTTCCGAAGTATTCCGTCGGTTCATCGTTGTCCATAAATCCCAGTTCCATCAGCCTGGCCTGCAGTTCCGCCACCTTTTCATGCTCCAGCCCCAGCTGCATATACTCCGGAGCCGGCTCCGTCTCCGGCACCGGCAGATCCTTTAACGCCTCATAATCCGGTCCGTCCATGGTCAGAGGACTGATTCCGTCAAGCACCGGACTCTCCTCCGGCTCCGTCTCCATGACTATGCGGGTCTTTCCCTCCCCGGAAACCGCCGATTCCCCTGCCAGGTCCGCCGGCTTGCGGCTGCCGCAGCCGCCAAGCACCAGCGCGCCAAGGGCCGCTGCCAGCAGGCATCCCCCAAGCGCCGGAACCCGATATCTGTTTCTGCTGTCTGTCATATGTCAAATCCTTTCTTTCGTCAAATCCCATTCATTTTACCACATTTTCCGCAGGCAGAAAAGAGAAGCGGCGGAATCGACAAAATATCGTAACAACTCTGGGATTTTTTGTTATAATAGGGGAAGAAAGGGGGCCGCGCCATGCTCGACCACGCCAATTACCGCATTGCCCAGGGCCATTCCATAGCCATTCAGCGGGCCCAGGGCGTCAACGACAATATGAAAAAGCCCCATTACCACGAATTTTATGAACTGTACTATCTGGAAAGCGGCAGCCGGATTCACATGGCCGACGATCTGCTTCTGCGCATCGGCCCCGGCGATTTTCTGCTGTTCCCGCCCTATTCCATGCACTATTCCTACGGAGAAAAGGACGTGCCCTTCCAGCGTCTGGTACTGTACTTTACGCCGGAAACCATCGCCCTCTCCCAGGACCTGGGGCCCCTCAGCCAGAAGACCCATCTGTTTCAGACCGACAGCCAGCATGAAATCCACCAGCTTCTCTGTTCTCTTCTCCGGGAAGAAACCAGAAAGGACCTCTGTTACCAGGACGCCATGCGATTTCTCTTAAACCAGCTTCTGGTCACCCTGCTGCGCCGGCCGGAGCAGCCCGCCGCTCCCCTGCCGCCGCCGGAAAACCGGATGTCCGACATCATCCGCTATCTCAACGAAAATTACACCGACCCCATCTCCTTAGAGACGCTGGCTTCCCGGTTCTACGTTTCTCCCAGCCACCTGTGCCGGGAGTTCAAAAAGCACACCGGCAGCACGGTGATCCAGTACGTCAACGAACTGCGGATCCTCCACGCCCGGTGGCTGCTGCTGAAAACCCCAAAAAGCGTCACGGAGATCAGCCGGGACACCGGTTTTGCCAATATCTCCCATTTCAACCGCACCTACAAGTCGGTCACCGGCATGTCCCCCAGGGAGACCAGGCAGCTTTCCGGGCAGAAATCCGATTCCTTTTTCGGTCCCATCTGAATCCAGATTTTGCGTTTTTTGCCGTGGCTCATCCGGCAGATACCCCTTCTTTTCTGTGAAAGAATACCAGATACTTTTTTAAATTTCCGTATTTTTTCACCGATATCGCCAATTTTTTCCGTCTGTTCCAGAATCGGAAATGCGAAAAATATCAAAATCCGCAAAGTTTATCGTATAAGACTGCAAAATCGGTCTGGTTTCCCCTTCCCTCCTTTTTTATAATAGAAGCATCAAACAAGGAGGGGGTACTCTTTATGAAAAAAATTACTGTTTTCCTGCTGACCGGCCTGATGTCCGCGTCCATGCTCTCCGGCTGCAGCTCGTCTTCGGAAGAAGCGACCACGGCGGCCACTACCGCGGCTGCGGCAGAAGCTGAGGACAGCGGCGATACCGCGGAAGGCGAGACCACGGCATCGGCGGGAGAAGGCACCAACCTGATCATGACCTGGTGGGGCAATCAGGTCCGCAATGAACGGACCCAGAACGCGCTGAATCTGTACATGGAACAGAATCCCGGCGTTACCATCGACGGACAGTTCTCCGAATGGGCGGACTACTGGAACAAGCTGGCCACCAATGCCGCCGGCAACGCCCTGCCCGATATCATCCAGATGGACTACATGTACGTCGATCAGTACGTCAAGAGCGGCCTGCTGCTGGATCTGACGCCTTACATTGAAGACGGCACCCTGGATACTTCGGAGATTTCCGAAAACACCATGCTGTCCGGCACCGTAGACGGCGGCGTGTACGCTATCTGCGCCGGCATCAACTCTCCGGCCCTGTTCTACAACAAGACCCTGACCGACCAGCTGGGCCTTGAAATCAAAGACAACATGACCATGGACGAGTTCTTCGAAGTCTGCCGGCAGGTATACGAACAGACCGGCGTCAAGACGTCTCTTCCCTACGGTTCTGTCAACTCCTATTCCAGCTTCTTTGTCCGTTCCTTCGACTTCAGTATGTTTGAAGACGGCGGCATCGGCGGAACCGCGGAAGGCTATATTCCGTTCTTTGAACAGTATACCCGCGGCCTGGAAGAAGGCTGGCTCATCGACGCCGGCGTATACGCGGAGATTTCCGTAGGTTCCGTGGAACAGTCTCCCATGGTTTACGGTACCAGCACCGCGACCCAGTCCTGGTGCACCTTCGCCAACTCCAACCAGTTCACCGCCATTCAGAACGCGGCTCCCGAAGGCATGGAAGTGGCTATCACCACCTGGCCGGCCTACGATCCCGTGAAGTCTGACTACCTGAAATCCGGCCAGTTCTTCTCCATCGGTGCCACCACCGCCAATCCGGAAGAATCCGTTAAGGTTCTGGATTTCCTGATCAACTCTGAAGAAGCCAACGACATCCTGCTGGGCGAGCGGGGCGTGCCGGCTCCCATGGACGTAGCCGAATACCTGACTCCCAAGCTGAGCGAACTGGATCAGGAGGTGGTCCGCTTCATCAACGAAGTGGTAACTCCCAACTGTTCTCCCATTGACCCGCCGGAACCCGACGGCTCCAATGAGGTGTATGAGCTGATGAACCTGCTGGTGGAACAGGTCTGCTACGGACAGCTGTCCGCGGAAGAAGCCGCCGAGCAGTTCTATGCGGAGGCCACGGAAATCATGGCATCCAAGCAGCAGTAAACCATATCGCTATTTCACAGGCCGGCATCTGCCGGCCTGTGCTGTATGCAAAGCAAAGGAGGATCTGTTATGGGCGAAATGATTGTTTCTTTTGATGGCACAAACCTGTATCTGAACAAAGAGACGGTTCCCGGCGCCAGAGCCGCCGCCGTCATCGTTCACGGGCTCTGCGAGCACCAGGGACGCTACGACTATATGGCGGAGCTGTTCCACAAAGAAGGCATCAGCACCTACCGCTTTGACCACCGGGGCCACGGACGTTCCGAGGGCGAGCGCACCTTCTACACCACCTTCCACGAACTGCTGGACGACACCAACGTGGTGGTGGATATGGCCATCGCAGAGAACCCGGATATTCCCGTCTTTCTCATCGGCCACAGCATGGGCGGCTTCACCGTCTCCCTCTACGGCGCCAAATACCCGGATAAGAAACTGCGGGGCATCATCACCAGCGGCGCCCTGACCCACGACCACAAAGGCACCATTTCCAGCCTTCCCGACGGCATGGACGTCCATATGCGCCTTCCCAACCAGCTGGGCAGCGCCGTCTGCTCTGTGGCGGAAGTAGTAGAATGGTACGGCAAAGACCCCTATAATACCGACAGCTACACCCCCGGTCTCTGCTATGCCCTGAAAGATGGCCTGGCCTGGTTCAAAGACCACGTAAACGAATTTGCCTATCCGGTGCTGATGCTCCACGGCGAGAAAGACGGCCTGGTGGACGTTCAGGATACCTATGATTTCTTTAAAGAAGCAACAGTCAAAGACAAACAGATGAAGATCTACGGAAACCTGTTCCACGAGATCTTCAACGAATACTGCCGGGACGAAGTCATCGGCGATGCGCTTTCCTGGATCCAAAACCGGATCGGATAAACGGGACACAAAAAGAGAGGGGCTGCCGCGGCAGCCCCTGTTTCATCTCTTTCCATTTCTATGATCGGTCTTATTCATGTACGTCGCTTAAGATCTTCAGCTGTTCGTTGATGACGTAATCCATAACGCCGTCGCTGTCCAGCTCTCCGCCGATGGCCCGGTCAAAGGCATCTCTTACCACGTTGTCCCAGTTCTCACCGGTGTGCTTGTTGGTAATGGTGGAGTCGTAGTTGGGCTGATCGATGCTGGCGTTGATTTCCATGTTGAAGATGTCCAGACCCTCTACGGTGTATTCCGGATTGATTCCCTTCATACCCGGCAGATAGTTGCCGATGGAGCAGTACTCGGTGTAGTTCTCCGGCTGATAGAACCACTCCAGGAACTTAATGGACTCTTCTTCCACGCCGGTTCCGTTCATCGCGTACAGATAGTTGCCGCCCAGGCAGGTGGCGATGTTCTCGCCCTTGGGCATCAGTACCGGGCACCACTCAAAGTCGGTGATGTTTTCCGTATAGTCGTTCATAACCCAGTTGCCGGCCAGATGCGCCGCTACCGTACCGGTTTTGAACACATCCTGGGCATTTTCCGTACCGGTTCCTACGGAAGCCTTGGAAACGCCGCCTTCTTTGTACATATCCAGAATGAAGTCGATGCCCTGCTTGGTCTTGTCGCTGCGGAACGCCAGACGGGTTTCATCTGCCGGATCAAAGTACTGCATGCCGAACTGATACAGGATGGTCTGGATTCTCTGCTGCGAATGGTCGATCACCAGGCCGGTGTTGATGTTGTCGTTCTTTTCCACCACTTCGTTTAAAGCGGCGATGAACTCATCCCAGGTCCAGCGCTCTTCTTCCGTAGTGGGATAAGAAACGCCGGCGTTGTCAAACGCGGTCTTGTTGATGATCAGGCCTACGGCCGTGTCGTTTACCATGGTAGCGTACAGCTTGCCGTCGTAAGAACCGTCACGGGAGAAATCGTCCTGAGTCAGGCTGGAGCCATCCAGCGGAAGCACGTAATCGATGTAGTTGCGGAAGTTGGACAGCTTCACCAGCGCCGGCAGCTCGTTGACCGCCGCCCGGTTCTGAATCTGGGTCTGCATATCCGCGTAGGCGATTTCGTTCATCTTGACCTGGATGCCCTGATCCTTGAATTCCTCGTTGAACTTCTCCACCATAGCCGCCATAGCGCCGCCTTCCAGGGTATCGTCGGAAATCAGCAGTTCCAGCTCTACGGTTTCTCCGCTGGGCGCTGCTTCCTCTTCCGCCGCTGCCGCCGTATC
Source organism: uncultured Lachnospiraceae bacterium (assembly GCA_944380605.1). Classification (GTDB taxonomy): domain Bacteria; phylum Bacillota; class Clostridia; order Lachnospirales; family Lachnospiraceae; genus UBA3402. Next base: position 27,958 of record CALWIA010000001.1, read on the forward strand.
TCCGCCTGCCGCTGCCGCGGTGGTCTCCGCGGAACCAGAATCACTGGAGCATCCTGCCAGCAGCGCGGACGCCATCAGAGCCGCGCAGGTGAGTGCCATCAGTTTCTTTGTTTTTCTCATAGTAGTCTCCTCCTGTTTTTTCTCCTGCCCACCCATGGGATGCAGGTTATTTACATGGATCAGCCTTTCACGCCGGATGACATATTGGCTGTCATGATCTGCTTGTTGAATACGATAAATACAATCAGGACCGGTATCATGGTGATAACCGACGCCGCCAGCAGCACCGTCCAGTTCACCGCCTCCGCGCCGGACAGGGTCCGCAGCGCCAGCTGAAGGGTGTACTTTTCCGGAGAACGAAGGGCTAACAGCGGCCAGATGTAGTCGTTCCATCTCCAGCGGAAGCTGAAAATCGCCAGTATGGCTACCTGGGCGCGGCAGATGGGAAGCATCAGCCGGGTAAAGATCTTGCCCTCGTTGGCTCCGTCGATCCGCGCCGATTCAATCAGTTCGTTGGGAACCGTAATGAAGAACTGACGCATCAGGAATACGCCGGTCATGGTGCCTACCGTGGGAATGATGCAGCCCCACAGAGAGTCGTACAGTCCCAGTTTGTACACCACCATAAAGCTGGGGCGCATGATGACTTCCGTCGGCAGCATGGTGGTGGCCAGCAGGCAGAAGAAAAATACATTCAGCCATTTGTAGCGGTATTTGGCCAGGGCGTAGCCGCACATGCTGCTCATGATAATGGTGATAATCGTAGCGATAAAAGTAATAAACGCGGTGTTGAAGGTGTACATCAGGAAGTTGAACTGTTCCATGGCTTCCTGGTAGTTGGCCAGCGTAGGCTCGTCCGGGAAGAAGGTCATGGGGTAGCGGAACAGTTCGTTGCCTCCTTTAAAGGAGCTGACCACCAGCCACAGCACCGGGAAGATCCATATGAAGGCGATGGCAAACGCCAGTACGTATTTCAGAATATTGAGAAACCGTCTCATCACATTCCCTCCTCTCACTGCTCATCCCCGGAATCCATAGCCTTCGACTGCAGGAAGGACAGGACCAGAAGAATGACAAACAATACCATGGAAGCGGCGCTGGCGTAGCCGACCCGCAGCTTGGTAAAGCCGGTGGTGTAGATGTACTGGATCATGTAGGTCGTCGCCGTTCCGGGGCCGCCGTTGGTCAGGGTCTGCACCATGGCGAATTCCTTGAATCCGGTAATGGCCGAAAGCATGACCACCATAAAGGTCACCGGCCGCAGGTGAGGAATGGTAATGGCCTTGAAAATCTCCCAGGCGTTGGCGCCGTCGATCTTCGCCGCGTCCTTCAGTTCCTCGGGAATCTGTTTCAGGGCGCCGATGAAAATCAGCATGTTGGTTCCGCAGCCGGCCCACACGCCGGCAATCACCGTAGTGAGAAACGCCGCCACCGCGTTGCTGGACCAGCCGATCCTCGGCAGCCCCGCGCTTTCCAGCAGGTAGTTGATCAGGCCGAAGTTCTCGCCGAAGATCCACTTCCAGGTAAGACCGACCATGATGGTGGAAAGCAGCGTCGGCCAGTAAATCAGGATTCGCAGGATGGTGCTTCCCTTCATGGTATCGGACACCAGGATCATGGCCATGCCCAGGGCCGCCACATATCCCAGCGGCACATACACCAGTACGAATTTAGCCGTGTTCAGCAGGATTTTGTAGAATTCCGGATCTTTAAACAGCTCGATGTAGTTTTCCAGCCCGATAAAGTCCATGCGTTTCAGACCGTTGTAGTTGGTCAGAGAATACCAGATGCCCACGATCGCCGGCGCCACAAAGAACACCAGGAAGAACAGCATGTTGGGCAGGCAGAACAGAAATGCCCATTTCTGCCGGTAGTCTCCTCGTTTCCGGCGGATCACCGCCGCCTGACTTGTTCTGCTCAAATCAGTCCCCTCCATTCCTTAAAATTGTAGATAAAATATAGAAAAATCACATTGATTTTCTTTCTTTTCAATGCTATCGTTATAGTATACAGTATTTACTGAAAGGCGGTCCACAATATATGAAACAGCATTACATGCCCAATTATCTGAAAGCCAAAAACCGAATGATGATTTTTGAACTGCTCCGGAAACAGCAGATCAGCAGCCGGGCGGAACTGGTGCGCCTTACCGGCATCAGCTTTCCCACCATTCTGAAAATTGTGGACAGCCTGCTGGAGCACCGGATTATCATCGAACTGGACCAGCTGGAGCCCCGCAGAGGCGCCGGACGCCGGGGGCATCTGCTGCAGTTCAATCCCCGCGCGTTTTACGCCATAGGCATCTCCTTTGAAGGCCAGTTCGCGTCCGTCGGCCTGGTAGACCTGGACGGCACCTGCAGCCACTGCCGCACCATGTGCATCCCTCAGTCTGACGACCGCGTCGCGCTGGAGGCCCTTCTTCCGGAAATCCGGGAGCTGTGCGCCATTGCCGCCGGCGAGCAGGTTCCCGTACTGGGCATCGGCATCGGTTTCCCCGCTATGATCAACCCTCAGGAAAACACCATTTTAAGCAAAACCACCATGAACATCTATTCAGAAATTCCCTTCGCCGACGCGTTTCCGGAATTTACCAGCGCCCTGTCGCTGCCCTACTATGTCGACAACGATGTAAACCTGTCCTGCCTGGGCGAGTTCTTTCTCCGCCGCTACGACGATTCCTGCCGGAACCTGCTGTACATCACCCTGGGCACCGGCTGCGGCTCCGGCCTGATTCTGGACGGCGCCATCTGGTACGGCTCCTCGTATGTATCGGGAGAACTGGGCAATATGCGCATTCCGGAATCGCCTCTGCATCCGGAGGCTCCCTGTGTCTATCACCGGCTGGAAGACCTGATCAACCTGGACGCCATCCGCTGCCGCTTCGGCACCGACCTGTCGCTGAATCCGCCGCTGAGCGAGAAAACCCGCCGGGACATCATCGACTATCTGTGCTTTTATTTGGGCTGCAGTCTGGCCAACCTGATCTATACCCTGGACATTTCCCACTGCATCCTGTCCGGCATCATTCCCCAGGCCCTTGGGCCGGATCTGATCCGGCAGCTGAAGGCTGCCACCGAACCCCTGCTGGTCTCCTACCAGCAGCAGTTTCTCAAAATCGAGCCTTCCATCAGCCCCAACACCCATATCATCGGGGCCGCCGCTTCGGTGTTCAACCGGCAGATGGAAACGCTGTTCCAGAACATCCCCTAAAACGAAAGATCCGCCTGCCGTTTCCGGCTCCAGCACCAGAATACCGCTGTCGCCGTGCCCATAGTCACCGCGGAGCAGAGCATCATGGAAGAGGCGCCCAGAAGGTCAAAGGCCAGGCCTCCCACATATCCGAAAATCAGCTTGGAGAAGATCATGCTCAGCGTGGTATTCAACACCTGGCTGCTGGCCCTCAGCTCCGCCGGCATGCGGTTGTTGATGTAATTTAACAGGCAGTAGTTGAAGCTGCTGAAGCCGAAGCCCTGCAGCACATTGGCAAAAATAATCAGAACCGGATCCGTCAGCACGTACAGAAGGCTCCACCGCAGACAGGTCACCGCGCCTGCCAGCGTCAGCACCCGGGCAGTTCCCAGCCGCCGGACGATGCGGTGCATAAACATCAGACACGGCACCTCCGCCACCGACGACATAAACATCATCCAGCCCACCAGCTGGCTGTTGCCTCCGATATCCACAAAATGCAAAGAATAAAAATTGTTGAACAGGCTTATGCCCAGACTGTAAATCAGGTAGAAAGCAATCAGTCCCGGAAGCGTACGGTTCTGCGTCAGCACCTCGCGAAACAGATGCGGGTGCTTTTTTTGTCCCCCGTATCCCCGGACCTTCGGGACCTTCTGGAAAAACAGGAAAAACAGCACCAGCGAACCGGCAATCAGCATAAAAATGGACGCGTACTGATCTTTCAGAATATAGCCGGCGGCCACCGCCATAAACGCGTATCCGATGGTGCCTCCCATCCGGATCCACCCGTAATCCCAGCGGCTGGTCATCAGGTACTCCAGCGTAATGTTGTCCTTTAACGGCACCATGGGCACGTAGAAAATACTAAACGCCGTAACCAGCAGAAGCACCGCCCAGTAATTTCTCGTAAAATAAAAGCTGACCGCACAAACCGCGGCCGCCAGACACAGAAAGCTGACCACATAGTTCTTCACCGGCATCCGGTCGCTTAACATCCCCCAGAAGGTCTGCGTCGCCAGCAGCGCCACCGTGGAAACCGAAATAATAATGCCGATCTGAGAAGCCGAAAACCCGATCTGATCCAGATAAAGATTCAGATACGTATTGTACACCGCCTGTCCGGCGTAATACAGCACGTACACCATAAACAGGCTTACGGGAAATCCGTCGTTAATTTGTAAGGTTCTCTCTTCTGCTCTCCTCATGCTGTCATCCTTCATTTATTAAACTTTATTTACTAAACTTTATTTAGTAATCATGAAAAAATTGTAGCACCTATCCAAAAATCTGTCAATATTTTTTTGGTCTCTTATTCAATATGTCTGTCTTTCCAGGAAAAGCCGCGGATTTTTTCGGCATAGATGCCAAAAACGGCGGAGACTTCCGGATTCGCCGGAAACCTCCGCCGCAGATTCAGACAAGATCTCAGAAACGGATCTGAATCGTATGGTCAAATTCTGTGTAATCGGTGCAGTATACGGTAAACGCATAGGGCGACTGGGCGTCGCTTCCCAGATTGCCTACGGTCAGCCGGTGAGCGCAGAATCCCGGGCCCACTTCCATCGTCTCTTCTTCCGTAGAAAACGCGGCCGCGCCGTCCTTTAAGATCATGCTTCCGCCCTGCTCCGCTTTCAGGTCAAACTGGCTGCCGGACACACGGTCCGCGCCGGATACGGCAATCTCAATCCGCAGCGGCGCGCCGTCCACGCCTTCTGCCTTCATGCGCACATCCAGGCCGTTCTCCTTTTCTTCCACCCGGACCGCGAACCGCAGCTGGGGGCCTTCCAGCTTGTCCCGGCTGGCATTGTCCATCTTCCACCAGTCGCTGGTGGCGGGCTTTTCGGCAAAGGGCAGATAGTACCAGCCCTGCATCACCTGGTCCATGGCGTATCCTGCGCCTTCTTCCAGCTGTTCCAGGGTCTGGGCCTTAAACGCCCGGTGTTCAAAATAGCCGGCGCCGATTTTCATGGTCAGGTGCATGGTCTTCGTGGAAACGTGCAGGAAATCCGTTTTGTTCTGCATCACCGTATAGGTGCAGTCCTCTCTGCGCACCCGCGCGATGCCAGAATCACGGTACAGCCGGTTGAAGTCCGCAGGCTTCCACACGCCCTCGTGCTCCAGATCGATCCACTCCGGATGGTTCAGGAAATGAATCAGGAAGTCCGGCGCCCGCAGGTGTTTTTCATCCACCAGTTCAAAAATGTAGTTGGCCATATCCAGAAACAGCGGAATGTCCATGACAATGCCCATTTCCAGATACTCCATGTAATAGTCCTTGGGGTACACCAGCTTGCCGTTGTCCTGTCTGGTGGAGTTGGCGGTAAAGATGCTTCCGTCGGGTTCTATATAGGTCAGCATCATGCGCAGGTTGCGGACCGCGTATTCAAAATACTGCCGGTCCTGCTTCACATAGCCGATGGCGATCATGGCGTCGTTGTTGATGCGGTTGTAGTTGCCGGAGGATTTTTCGGAAAACTCTCCATCTTCCGTGCAGTCGATGCCTTCCAACAGATAGTCGTCCGCCCGCTTCTTCATGGCCTCGTCGTCAAAATACTGTCCGTACAGCAGCAGGCAGGAAGCGATGGCCCAGCGGTGGTTGGGGGTGTGGAAGCCGCCGTGGATCACGCCATTGGCTCCCTTCACCGCGATTTCCCGCAGCAGCTGGAACACTTCTTCTTCCTCTTTCGTCTCTCTGTGGGCGTCCAGATACATCAGAAACGGATGGATCCGTTTCAGGATAAACGCGGTATCCGGCGCTGATTCAAAGTTGCACCCCACCAGGTCGAACAGGCCGCTTTCATGCTGCCGGCTGGCGGCGTAGCGCAGGCCGTTCCGGATCATGGCAAAAATTTCCGGGTCATGGTAAAAGCAGGAATCCCGGCAGCAGTATACCGACAGCGCCGATGTAGCCCGGTAAACCGCGTACTTTGCTTCTGTTACCCCGTTTTCGTTTTCAAAAGCCCCGTACGATTTTCCCGGCTGCTTCACCTGCCGGCGAAGCGACTGTCTCGCTCTCTTTTCCGCGTCCCGGACAATCCGTTCATAGTGGTTTCTCATTGTGTCTGCCTCCTCCTTTGATGTGATGGGCTTTCCCCGATTTCAACCACATTATAAATCATCCGGTCCGTTCTGTCCATATATTACTAAAGTTTATTTAGTAATATGTTCAGTGTCCCCTGGGCACCTGTTCCAGCTTTCCTTTTTCCCGGGTCCGGTCGGCGTACATCAGGTCCGCAAACACGATGAGCAGCAGCAGGGATGACCCCCAGATGGCCCTGCCGGCAAAGAAGCGGCACAGCACCGCGCCCAGGGCGGCTCCCAGCACGAACATCACCAGGCTTCCTCCGTAGCGCAGAGACCGCTGCAGGCTGGCGGCACTGCCCTTTTTCACCCACTTCACCATGTGGATCCCCACCTGCCGCAGGTTGTTGGTGCAGAAGGTGGTGGACATAGGCACGCCCTCTGCCTGGCGGAAGGTATTGTACTGCATGGAACAGATAAAGTTAATGGCCACCTGGGAGATCTGGAACGGGGCGCTCTCCGGAAGGAAACCCAACAGCACCGTCACCAGAATTTCAAATCCCACCAGCCAGGTATCCCATCGCAGCAAGCCGGCCCTGCGCACCGGCACCGGCAGAATTTCCGACACCACCGCCCCCAGCCAGTAGGCCGTAATGGGAATCAGCAGATAGGCTGCCCGCCTCAGCTGGGCCTGTCCCAAAGCCAAACCCAGCAGCAGGATATTGCCGGTCTGGGCGTTGCAGAACACGCCGCCCCGCAGCAGGTAGGTAAAGGCACCCAGCAGGCCGCTGCTCATCATCAGCAGGGCAAATACCCGGCTGCTCTCACATTCCAGGAATGTTTCCTGTCCCTTTTCTTCCGTACCGCCCATAGGCGCTTCTCCTTCCTCTCCCCGCCGTCCGGAGATTTCTTGCGATTATTCAACAATCGGATAGGGGAAGTTTCCTTCCCCTATCCGATCAGCGCGATATCGCTCTCATCTCGTGGCATTGCCACTCGATGACCGTTGCCCGTCGAATGTCCGCTCGTGCAAGCACGGCGGCCGCCCTCCGGGCATATCGCGCAAAAGCCCCCACAGGAATCCGTCCGCGGGCGCCGCCCGCTTCCGGTTCTTATGGGGGTCTGTTTTTCCTGTTTTCCGGCCTGGATTATTCCGCCGGTTCGAACATGTCTTTGCCTACGCCGCAAATGGGGCAGGTCCAGTCGTCGGGAATCTCCGCGAAGGGAGTGCCGGGAGCGATACCGTTATCTGGATCGCCCACTTCCGGATCGTACTCATATCCGCAGGGACCGCATACATATTTTCTCATATCTGCCATAGCGCTGCCTCCTTTTCTTGACTCAGAACCGGCGGTTTCCGCCTGGTCTGTCTTCTTTAACTGTACTATAAAAAGAATTTCCTTTCCGTCACATTTGTTACCATTTACACATTCCAGCGCAGCCGGTGCAGGTCCCCCTGCATCTGCATCTGGGAAAAACCGTTCTGCCGCAGGGCTTCATACAGCACAATAGCCACAGAATTGGACAGATTCAAAGAACGGATTTCTCCCCACATGGGAATCCGCACGCAATCCTCCTGGTGCCGGACCAGAATTTCTTCCGGAATCCCGGCGCTTTCCTTTCCGAACATCAGGTAGCAGTCCGGCTCATAGGAAACCTCTGTATACACCTTCCGGGCCTTGGTGGTAGCCATGTAGATCCGGGCTCCCGGATTTCGCTCCAGAAAATCCTGAAAATCGCAGTACACCGTCACATCCAGCTTGTCCCAGTAGTCCAGTCCGGCCCGTTTGAGCATCTTCTCATTGAGTTTGAATCCCAGCGGCTCGATTAAGTGCAGGCGCGTATGGGTAGCCACGCAGGTCCGGCCGATGTTGCCGGTATTGGCCGGCATCTCCGGCTCCAGAAGCACCACATTCATCCCTGTTTCTCCTGATCCAGGCGGCCGACAAACCGCGCCATCCGTCCCAGCGCCTCCTTCAGATCCTTCAGGGAATAGGCGTAGGACACCCGCAGGAATCCTTCACCGCAGGCGCCGAAGGCCGTTCCGGGCACCACCGCCACCTTTTCTTCCCGCAGGAAGCGGTTGGCAAATTCATCGGAGGTAATGCCGAAACGCTTGATGCTGGGGAAGGTGTAGAACGCGCCCAGAGGCTCAAAGCAGTCCAGCCCCATCTCCTGAAACGCGTTCAGCACAAAACGCCGCCTCTGGTTGTAGGACTCCCGCATGTATTCCACGTCCTTGTCGCCGTCCCGCAGCGCCGACACCGCGGCGTACTGGCTGGTGGTGGGCGCGCACATAATGGCGTACTGATGGATTTTCAGCATCTGCTCCAGAATCATATGGGGAGCCGCCGCGTAGCCCAGCCGCCATCCGGTCATGGCGTAGGACTTGGAAAAACCGTTGATCAGCACCGTGCGGTCCCTCATCTCCGGAAGGGAGGCGATGGTCACGTGGGTTCCGCTGTAGGTCAGTTCGGAATAGATCTCGTCGGAAATGACAAACAGATCCTTTTCCAACACAATCTCGGCGATGGCCTGCAGGTCCTCCCGGTCCATGATGGCGCCGGTGGGATTGTTGGGGAAAGGCAGTACCAGGATCTTGGTCCGGTCCGTAATCTTTTCCCGCAGCTTCTCCGCCGTCAGCTTGAACTGGTCCTTTTCCTCCAGTTCAATAATCACGGGCACGCCGCCGGCCAGTCTGGCGCAGGGCACGTAGGATACGTAGCTGGGCTGGGGAATCAGCACCTCGTCGCCGGGGTCCAGCATGGCCCGCATGGCGATGTCGATGGCCTCGCTGCCGCCCACCGTCACCATGATTTCCGAGTCCGGATTGTAGGAGACGTCGAAGCGGCGGTACAGATACCTGCTGATTTCCTGCTTCAGTTCCTTTAAGCCCGCGTTGGACGTGTAAAAGGTACGTCCCTTTTCCAGGGAATAAATCCCCTCTTCCCGGATGTGCCACGGCGTATCAAAATCCGGTTCGCCCACGCCCAGGGAAATGGCGTCCTTCATCTCGCTGACAATGTCAAAAAACTTGCGGATGCCGGAAGGCTCGATCTGCACAATGGTATCTGACAGTGGATTTCTCATGGAGTAATCAGCATCCTTTCATCGGAGGACTCCTGAACCAGAATGGTTCCGTGATCCTTATATTTTTTCAGAACAAAGTGAGTAGCGGTACTGAGCACCGAATCCAGGGGAGACAACTTTTCCGAAACAAACTGAGCCACTTCCCGCATGGTCCTGCCCTCAATAAATACCGTAAAGTCGAAGGCGCCAGACATCAGGTACACCGCGTTGACCTCGCTGTACTGATAAATCCGCTCGGCGATTTTGTCAAAGCCCATGCCCCGCTGCGGCGTCACCTTTACTTCGATCAGCGCCGTCACCTTTTCCTCGCTGGTATTGTCCCAGTTGATCAGCGTATGGTAGCCGCAGATCACGTGCTCCTTTTCCATCTCCGCGATCTCGTTGGCCACCGCCGCTTCGCTCTCGCCCAGCAGAACCGCCAGATCGTGGATGTCAATACGGCTGTTCTTTTCAATTACCGCCAGAATCTTTTCTCTCATAATAACCGCCTCCTGTTCTTCTATCGTCGTCGGGCCCTGAGGGCCGTTCCATGAAACTCACGGTTTCTCCAAAGCGGACTCTCCGCGCCGGCCCGTGTTCCACTCTTCCAATCACCGCCGCCGGAACGCCCAGTTCCGCCAGGGCGTCTTTCAGGCGGCCGCCGTTGTCCGCCGCCGCGATCACGCATCCACGGCTGTACAGGCGGTAGGGGTTCAGTCCGTACTGCTCGCAGACTTCAATGGTGGTCTGCCGCACCGGAATCTGGTACAGATCCACCAGAAAACCGGTCCGGTAAGCGCCGGAAAGTTCCCACAAAGCGGCAAAGACGCCGCCTTCGCCGGCCTCTTCCCATTCCGAAGCGCCGTGAGCGGCAAACCACGCTCCGGAAGGCACGTTTTCCATTTCGCCTTCCCGGATCATCTGCCCCACGTAGGCTCCGGAAAACCGCTGTCCCAGTTCCTGCCGCCGGGACGCGGCAATCTCCGCGGAGCCGGCCAGACCCGCGTATCCGGCCATCACCAGGTCCTGTCCCGGTTCAAACCGTCCCCGTTTTTCCCGCTGCGTCCGCCCCATCATGGCCGCGCCCTCCGTCAGGCCGCAGGGCCTGCCGCCTCCGGCGATCCCCCGGGGCCGGCGGCCTCTGTCGGAGCCGGGGCGCTGACGCCGGGACCGCCGTCCACGCCGAGCACCGGCGCCGGAACCGTCTCCTGCACCGGCTGGGTCTCCGCGGCCGGCTGCGTCTCTGCCGGAGCTGCCGCCGGCAGTTCCGGACCTACCCGGTAAATGGCCTTGGACGCGTTGTAGGTATCGGTATGAAGAATGGTTTTCTCCGTCTCCACTCCATCTATATACACGTATTTCCAAAGCCGGGAACGAACCCCGTTGTGGGGCGACTGCACCCGCACCCTGGCGCCGGGCTGCAGCGACGCGTCCACCTGGGTAATGGGATCCCCGGGATTGGTCACGCTCAGCGTCTCCGACACATACTTGATGGTCCGGTTGGCCGGCCGGGTTTCTTTGCCGTAAATGGTAAAGGTCAGCGTCCGGCCGGAGGTGCCGGCCTCCACATAGACCGGCGTATCGTACGGATTGGTAATTTTAATGTCTTTATAGGTGCCGGCGATGGCCGCGTCGTTGGACGGCGGCACATAGCTGACCGTCATCGAGTGGTTCTGCCGCTGGGTGATCTCCATCTCCGCCAGCAGCGCCGCGTTGTACAGCGTGGTGGCAATCTGGCACACGCCGCCGCCGATGCTGTCTACCAGCTGGCCGTTTTCATAGGCGCCGGCCGCCGCGTAGCCGTTTTCCCGGGTAAAGGGCTGCATGCACTCATAGCCGGAAAGGGTCTCTCCCGGCATCAGCACCCTGCCGTTAATCTTGGCGGAACCCACCTGCAGGTTGGTCACTCTGGCCGAGCTGCTGCTGGAAAAGTCCGTGGAAAAGGTCCCCAGCACATCCTGAATCGTGGAAAGGGCTTCCGTAGTCCGGGCCGGTTTGGTCTCCGTCACCGCCGCTTCCACCACCACCGGATGTTCCAGCCCCGCGCTGAGGGCCTCGTTCAGCCGGGCCGTGGTGGCTTCCAGATCCACCGACATGCCGTCCTGAGAAGGCGTCACCGTAAAGCCGCCGTTTTCACGGACAATGGAAGCGTCCACCGCTTCTTTTATATAGGGGGCGCACTGGGTTTCCACAAAGGAAGCCACGGCGCCGCCGTCTATCTGCAGATCCAGTTTTACATCCACCGGATTCTGCTCCAGTTCTTTCTGCTTCAGATAGCGGCTGACCACATTGCCGGTTACATATTCTTCCATGGTTTCTTCCACCGCGTCGGTGTTTTCCCAGTGAAAGCCCAGTTCCGCCGCCGTTGTGGAAACCTGGCTGCCCGCCACTTCCAGCGTCACCGTCTGGCCCGCCATTTTCTCCACATACGCGGCGATCTGTTCGCCGGCTTCTTCCGCCTCCAGGCCGCCCAGGTTCTGTCCGTCCACGTAGATGCCGTCCGGCACCGCCGCGGCCTGCGCCGCCATTGGAAAAAACAGAGCCAGGCCCAATGCGGCTGCCCCGGCTCCTGTCCATAACCATTTTCTTTTCATGCTCTGTTCCTCGGATTTATCAAAACAAAAGTCCCAGTCCGTTCAGTCCTCCCAGTATCATCGGGGCCACCATGGCCAGCGCCAGAAGGATTACAATAATGGAAGACACAATCTTCTTGGTCTTTTTATTGTTCATATTCATCATGATCTATCACCTCTTATCATTCAATCTGCACAGATACCCATATTCTATGCTATTTTGTCCGTTCACGCAAGCCTTCTTTTGCATTTTCGGTCATTCTTTGGCGGCTGGACAGTACGGACGCAGAAAACACTGCCCGCATTGGGGATTTCTGGCTGTGCAGATGCTCCTGCCCAGCGTAATGATGTGAATGTTCCACAGAATCCAGTGGTCCTCTGGCAGCTCCCGCATCAGGTCGTATTCGATCTTTTCCGGATCTTCCTGATCCGTCAGCCCCAGCTTCCGGGAAATCCGCTTCACATGGGTGTCCACCACAATGCTGGGCTCCCCGTAGATATTGCCCCGGATCACATTGGCCGTCTTCCGGCCCACGCCTGCCAGAGACGTCAGGTCTTCCAGGCTGCGGGGCACCTCCCCGCCGAACCGCTGCAGCAGATCCCGGCAGCAGGAAATCATGTTTTTGGCCTTCATATGGTAAAAACCAATGGAGCGGATGTCCTGTTCCAGTTCTTCCTGGTCCGCTCCGGCAAAGGCTTCCAGGGAATCGTACTTGCGAAACAGGTGCTCGGTCACCTGATTCACCCTGGCGTCGGTGCACTGGGCGCTCATAATCACCGCCAGCAGCAGCTGCCACGGCGTTTCGTAATGCAGATAACAGCGGGTATCGGTTCCATATTCCTGATCCAGCGCCGCCAGAATCTGAGCCACCCGCTCCCGGCGCCGGGCCTTTGTCTCTTTGTTCGCCATGATCTTTCCTTTCTCAGTCAGAAGCCGGCACCCGGACCAGACGCGCGCTGCGGCGCAGCGGGTCCCGATGCAGATAATCAAACAGCAGCAGGCTTCCATCACTTTGTACTTCTGTATGCACCATCCGGCTCATCTGGCGGGCGTCATAGGCCTCATACCCCTCCAGCCAGACCCGGCGTTTTTCTTCCTGTTCAAAAAACGTCCGGATCCGTTCTTTCCACGGGCCCGGATCCGGCGCGAAAGCCGGACGGCTTTTGGCGTTTTCCCGCAGGTAAAAATCGCAGACCAGCCGTTCCCGGAACGCTTCCGCCTGCTCCGGCAGCCGTTCCCGCAGAAATGCCAGCAGAATCTCATACCTGGCCGGACGGCTGTGGCTGATCTCTGCCAGTCCGTTCCTTTCATAGTATGCCGCCAGTTCCTCAAACATGGCAAAAGGCGACTCCCACTGTTTTTCCATGGCCGCCAGGGTCAGGGAAAACTGGCCGCTGTTGCCGTAGACTTCCAGCATCTCTTCCACGGCTTTCAGCCGCAGCAGGTCCGCGTAGGAAAGCCAGCGGGTGGAAAGCACCTCGTAGGGCGGCTCTTCCCGGTACACCAGCCCGTAATCCGCCGCCTCTTCTGCCATGGGCGAGCCCCACAGCACCTTTAAAAACCCCAGCTGCAGCTGGTCCGGCCCCATCCGGTACACCCGGTCAAAGGAACGGATAAAACTGCCCATGTCCTCCAGCGGCAGCCCGGCAATCAGATCCAGATGCTGATGGGTGTTGCCGAATCCCTGAATGGTCCGCACCGTCTGCTCCACCCGGTCCAGATCCATGGTCCGCCGGATCTGGCGGATCACCGCCGGGTTGGCGGACTGCACACCGATTTCCAGCTGAATCAGCCCCGGACGCATCTGGCGGATCACATCCAGTTCTTCCTCGTCCAGCAGATCCGCGGAAATTTCAAAATGAAAATTTGTCACTCCGTTGTCGTGTTCCAGCAGGTATTTCCAGATGGCCAGGGCATGGGCCTTCCGGCAGTTGAACGTCCGGTCCACAAATTTTACCTGAGGCACCCGGTTTTTCAGAAAAAACGACAGTTCCTCCCGCACCTTGTCCAGGCTGCGGAAACGGACGCTTTTGTCTATGGAAGACAGGCAGTAGCTGCAGGAAAACGGGCAGCCCCGGCTGCTTTCATAATAGAGAATCCGGTTTTCCATTCCCTGCAGGTCCTTATATGGGAACGGAAGAGCGTCCAGGTCCGGCAGCGGCCGGGGCGGCGTCTGTGTCAAAGACCCATCGGCTCTGCGGAATACCAGCCCCCGGATGTGGTCCGGCTCCCGTCCGACGCCGGCTTCGTAGTACGCCGCCAGCTGAGCAAAGGTCTCTTCGCCTTCGCCGATCAGCACTCCCGTAACCATCGGCAGCTGGTCAAGCACCTGCCGCGCCCGGCCGGACACCTCCGGGCCGCCCAGCCAGATGGGAATTTCCGGAAGCACTCGGGCCAGATCCCGTACCAGCGTTTCCACCATGCGGATATTCCAGATATAGCAGGAAAACGCCAGCACATCCGGCTTTCTCCTGTAAAGATCGGCCAGGATCCGCTCCGGCATCTGGTTGATGGTATATTCCGCCAGTTCGATCCGGCATACGTCCGGCTGCTGTTCCGCATAGGCCTTCAGGCTGTAAACCCCCAGATTGGAGTGGATATACTTGGCGTTGACCGCGGCCAGCAGCAGGGTTTTCATTGCCCGTCCTTCCCGATCTCTTCCGGGCTGACGATATGATACCCTGCCGCCTTGGTCAGACGGTTCATAATGGCCTGTCCCAGATGATCCTTTGAAAAACTTTCCGAATAAATAATGTCCGCGCCCAGGTCGTCAAACTCCCGCAGCGCCGCGAACAGGTTTCTGGCAATGGAGTCCGCGCTAGAGCGCCGGCCCAGGCTGCGCACCATCCGGCTGCCGTCTCCCTGCTCATACCGGTTTCGGGTCTCGTCCGTACAGAGGATCCCCACCCGTTTCCCCAGGCGGCTCTGTTCATCCGCCAGCCGGTTAATGGCCGCTATCACCGCTTCCGACACCGCTTCCCGGGATTCCGTATGCGCCGCCTCTTCCACCAGAATCAGTTCTGCCGATGGAGCGTAGTGACGGTATTTCATCCCCGGAGCCTTGGGCTTTACATCGGCCCGCATCGGGCCGGTAATAGCCGGATCTACCGCCACCGGGCCCGCCGTCGCTTCCAGCATCTCCATAGTCACCGCGCCGGGCCGCAGCAGCACCGGCTGCGGACCGGACACATCCACAATGGTGGACTCCACGCCGATTCCCACCGGGCCTCCGTCCAGAATCATCTCAATCCGCCCGGTCATGTCCTGCGCCACGTGCTCCGCCGTAGTAGGACTGGGCCGTCCGGAGGTGTTGGCGCTAGGCGCCGCTATGGGAATGCCGGCGGTACGGATCAGCCGCCGCGCCGCCTCGTCCGAAGGCATGCGCACCGCCACCGTATCCAGTCCTCCGGTGGTACTGTAAGGCACCGCCGGACTTTTTTTGAAAATCATGGTCAGCGGCCCAGGCCAGAACGCCTTCATCAGCCGCCGCGCCATATCCGGAATCTCCGCCGTCAGAGGCGCCAGCCCTTCCTCATCCGCGATATGGGCAATCAGCGGGTTGTCCGAGGGACGCCCCTTCGCTGCGTAAATCCTGCGGGCCGCCTCTTCGTCCAGCGCGTTGGCTCCCAGGCCGTACACCGTTTCCGTGGGAAACGCCACCAGGCCGCCGCCCCGCAGAATCCGCGCCGCTTCTTCAAAAACCGCCGGGTCCGGATGTTCCCTGTCTATTTTTACCACTTTTGTGTTCATCGTTTCTCATCCTCTTCTAAATTCTGCCTTTTATCATATCACAAAGGGGAAAGAGAATGCAACGGCCGCCGGCGGTTCTTTTTCCCGGTTTTTTCTATATAATTAGTAAAAACGACCCACAGGCACCGATTATGGAATGCAAAGACAGACCTCCCCGTTCTTTTCTGCCCGGCGCCCAGACCTGCATGGCCGTCCTGCTATTGCTTCTGGTGTACAGCATCTCCCGGCAGGCAGCGGTTCTGACCTCCGCGGCCTCTGCCCGCGCCGGCAGGCGGCCTCTGGTGGTCATCGACAGCGGACACGGCGGCAAAGATCCCGGCAAAGTCAGCGTAGACGGGACCCTGGAAAAAGATATCAACCTGCAGATCGCGCTGCGGCTGAAGACGTATCTGGACGCCTCCGGCGTCTCTGTCCTGCTGACGCGGGACGAGGACGAAGGGCTCTATTCCCAGCAGGACAGCAACAAAAAAATGGCTGACATGCGCGCGCGCTGTCAGCTCATCAACGACGCCCATCCGGATCTGGTCGTCAGCATTCATCAGAACAGCTACCCCAGGGAATCCGTATGCGGCAGTCAGGTTTTCTATTATCAGACTTCGAAAGAAGGGAAAAAACTGGCGGAAATCCTGCAGAAGCGCCTCTCCACCCTCCGTCCGGACATACCGGCGCGCCAGGCCAAATCCAACAGCAGCTATTATCTGCTGCTTCACGCGGATCCACCTGCCGTCATCGCGGAATGCGGCTTCTTAAGCAACTGGACTGAGGCGGCGCTCCTGGCTTCGGAAGAATACCAGGACCAGCTGGCCTGGGCTCTGCATATGGGCATTCTGGAATACTTAAATACCAGGACCCCCTTAAACGCCCGGGCAGCTACCGCGGGTCAGGGCCGCTGCAGCACGTTGTAGTTGCAGACCGCGTCTTCTATGATCTCATTCAGATACATGGCCTGAATACTGGTTCTGGCAAAGTTCTGCCACAGATCATACGCAGGCGCCTCCATGACTTCCTGCCGCAGGTCCACCGCTCTGCCGGCCACCGCGTATACATTGGCAATGGCATACAGCTCCGCCATATCCGCCCGCTCTTTTTCCGACAGTTCCTCCTGCTGCAGAGCCTCCATGGCCTGCCTGTAGAAAATGCTCTGCAGAAATTCATCGGCGTAGGAAGCGAAATCCTGCAGATTCACGTCCGGGTTGGACTCGGTTTCCGCCCAGGCGGAAACGTCGGCCCGTTCCGTATGGTAGTCAAAAACTCCCGGCCCCTGGTATTCCAGCACGCCGTACAGACAGGGCGACATAATCAGGGACCCGGTAACGATTTCATCGATTTCATACGCCTCGGTCCGCTTGTAATGCTGCACATGCAGATGGCCGCTCAAGAACAGCGATACGCCCCAGTCCGACAGCCTTCTCTGCAGTTCCTCCGAATGCTCTATGGTACAATTTTCCTCGTAAATCCGGCTTTCATCCAGAAGGTTGTGGTGCGCTGCCGCAATGACCTGCCGGTCTTCGTACCAGGCCAGATCCAGCACCTCTTCGATCCATTCGTAGGTCTCGGTGCGGATCATGCCCCCGATCAGCGCCCCGTCCTCGTACTGGCAGCTGTCCAGCATCAAAAGCCAGGTCCCATCCGGCAGTTCGTACAGATAGCTTAACGACGCGGGATCCCGGCTTATGGCCTCCTCGTATCCGAAGGCTCCGTAAATCGACGCGAAATCCTCCGGCGTGGTCCGTTCCGCCGGAACGCTTTCCCCGCCTTTGTAGCCGGCGGCTTTCACATTGTTGATATCGTGATTTCCCGGCAGCACCGCCACTTCAATCCCCGCGTTTTCCACGTTCCGCAGCTTCTGCGCCAGCGCTTCATGGCTGGACCGTTCCCCTTCCAGAGAAAGATCCCCCAGAAGGATCAGCGCCTGCGGACGCTGGCGGATCACCTCATTCAGAAACGCGTCGGTGATTTCCCACACGTAGGAAACCAGCTTCCCGTCTCCCTGGTCGCTGACATTCTGAAACGCCTGCCCAAAATCCGTCAGTTCTTTCGCCAGATAGTGAATATCCGACGCGATAAGAATCTCCGGATTGTCCGAGGCCTCTGTCTCGGGCATCTCCAGCGCCGGCACCGTAGCAGCTCCGGCATCCGGAGATACCGGACCCGGCTGGCCGGCGGTCTCCGTCTCCACGATTTCAATTTCCGGACCGGCCGCGGACTGCGCGTCCTGCCGGTGATATGCCGAGCAGCCGCCCAGAACCGCGGCGGCCGCCAGCAAAAACCATACTCCGTATCTTTTCATGCACCCATGCCTCTTACTCATTGCCGCCGATCACACCCCAGACGGACGCGGGCTCAAATCCCAGCTTCCAGCAGGCCACCCCTGCCAGTTCGTTCTGCCGGATCAGGTCCATCTTCAGTCCCAGAGAAGTTTCCTCCTCCATCCAGACCCGCTTCAGCCCTTCCTCTGTCTGCAGTTCGCCGTAATACTGTCCGGTTTCCTCCTGCCAGGTAAGTTCCACCTGATGTTCCTCAATCCAGTTCTTCGCTCCTTCGATCCCCAGGGCGGAAGAAGTGGTTTCTCCATCCTTTTCGGTCCACACCCGGGTGTAAAACGGCACCGCCGCCACCAGCTTTTCCGCCGGCACTTCCTTGGCCGTTTCCTCAATGCCCCGCTCCACAAAAGGAAGCGACGATACCGAACCGGCCTCTCCGCCGGCGTGATGTTCGTCATAGGCCATTACAATCACGTAATCCGCTACCCGGCCCTGTTCTGCCCGGTTGTAAAATTCCGTACTGGAAGAGGGCACGTAGTTGTCCACCGACAAAATCACGCCCTGGTTCCGGCAGGCCACCGATAATTCCCGGATAAACTGTACATAATGCGGACCGGCTTCCGGCCGGATGCCTTCAATATCCAGGTTGATGCCATCCAGATCATAGGTTTTTGCGTCCGCCATCAGGCTCTCGATCAGCTTTTTGCGAACCGAGGTCTGCGCAAAGAGAATCTCCGAATTGACTTCGTCTCCCATGTTGAAATTGTCCAGCACCGCCCACACCTGCAGGCCCATGGCATGGGCCTGGTCCACATACTCGCGGCTGGCCCAGGAGTGGTAATTGCCTTCGTTGTCCGTCAGCATCAGCCAAGTGGGAGCGATGACGTTCATCCCTTCGGCATGGGCCGCCAGGGCTTCCAGATTCTGGTTGTCCGCCTCCGACAGCACCTGATGCCAGCCCAGACACACCCCTTCTTCCAGAGAAATGCTGGTATACACCGGTTCAATAAACAGGCTCACATCCTGAACCGTCTCCACGCTGCCGATCCGCCGGTTCTGCAGATAGCCGATATAGCCGTCTTCGGTGCGGACCTTGGCCCAGTCCGTCATCTGTTCCAGAATCTGAAAGGAATCCCCTTTCTGAACCGTGGTAATCACCGGGCTTTTGATGCCGCCCTTTTCCCGTACCGCCGTATCTGACCGCGCCGTTCCCATCTGCCTGGGCGCCCAGGTATTGTCAATATAAATCCGTTTGTGTTCGTCCGTATTGTAGGCTTCCGTCTGGATGTCCGTATAACTGCCCACCAGTCCGGCGGCCAGGTAGATCTGCCCCTCCTCTTCCAGAAGCAGCGGCTGCCCGCCCTGTCCCTGCGTCCGTTTGTCCGCGTAGACAATGGTATCCGGCAGCGTGTAAACCAGCAGTTTTTCCACGTCGTCCCAGTAAAACCGTTCGTTCAGGTACTGGTTCACCCATTCCAGGGAGAGATAGGTCTGCCCATCTCTTGTGATTCCGTCCTCTTTTTGTCTCTCGTTATTCAGAAAAACGGCTGTGGCTTCTCCTTCCACGCCCAGCAGCCGGCCCAGGTCCGACGGCTCTTTCGAAGGCATATATTTCTGCAGAAATTCCATGCCCAGTGCCCCGGCAAATACCAGCAGGATCCCTGCCGCGGCAGCGAGAACAGGAATCAGTTTCTTCTTCAACGCAGTTCCTCCTATGTGCAGATGGCCGAAAACGCCTGTGTTTCGCCCCCGCTTTTTAACGATATTTGCCTTAAGTATACCATATTTTCCTCTGCCTGCATCTTAAGATTTTTTTAAGCCCTCCCGCCCTTGCTCCGGATGCGGTCTGCAGGCGAAAGACGGCGTTTTCTCCGGAGCCCCTCTCCGCGGAAGCCTACCGGTTGTACACCCGGTCAAAACGGATTTCCTTCAGGCAGCCTTCATCGGCTCCCACGTAATCGCACATATAAAACGAGCCGTCTTCCTGCACGCGGAAGATCTTCTCCCAGTCGTTCTCTCCCGGCCGTTCTCCATCGATATAAATGGGAATGCCTCTGGCTTCATACCGTTTCAGCCCCGCCAGATACTGTTTTTTCTCTTCATCCAGATAGTTTTCTTCCATACATTCGCTTCTCCTCTGCATATCTCCCCCCCGCTGCCGGACTCTTCCTTTCCGGAGGCTGCCGTGACACATCATCTGGAAAAGTCCTGGTCCAGCATATTTCTGATCCATCGGATATCTTCTGCCGAAACGGAAAAAGCATCTGCTGAAAACGGGATCCGGTCTACGAAAGGCTTCCGCCTCCTGTTCCAATTTCTTCTGGATTCCTCGCTGCCAAAGGCAGCCAAGCAGTGCCAGCCGTTTTGCCGGGCGCGTTCCTCCCAGTGATTCCGGCTCCCAAATGCTCCTTCCTGCCATTCGCTGAACGAAGTCAGCAGATACACGGACCGGCAGTACAGCAGGCCGCCGTCTCCTTCCTCCCCCAGGACGCCGCAGTCCAGCAGAATCTCCTGATAGGGGCCGCGGATACAGGCCGCCAGTATTTCTTCCCCGGATTGAGGATAAAAATCCACCCCTTGAATGGAATACCGCAGGTTCCGGGGCTCCATTCCAATACATACGCGGCCGAAACGGTCAAAATCTCCGTGCCGGTTCCACTCCAGAACCGCCGTTTTCCGTCCCAGGCCGCTGCGCAGGCCATTGGCGCTCCAGACACACAGATGGGTCGCGCCGGCTCCCCGGCCCGTACCCGCTATGCCGATGATCCGCGGTCCGGCTTCTGCTGCCGCAGGTTTCCGAAAAAATCCCACAGGCTGCCTCCCCTCTCTTTTTCCGGAACCTGTTTCCCGGTCCCAGGCATCTCCTGCCAGAGCAGGCGGTACAGTTCCCGCGCCTTTCGATCCGGCAGAAACGGGTCGGAAAATTCCGGCACCCGGTACCAGCGCCAATGCTGCGTACCTTCCGGTCTCCGGATACGGCCGGACCCCGCGTTTACCGCTTCTCTGCACAAAACCAGCTTTTTCATTGCCAATGGCTGCGGATTCAATCCTTCTGGTCTCCAGTCCCACCATCTGCCGCCGTATACAAGTACAAACAAGTCCGCCGCGCCATCCTGGGCGGCTTCCCGCACATGCGTTCCATAATCCCGTACCACCGCCGGAAAACCATGAGGCTTCAGCCTGACTGCCTGGCCGTACCGCGGCCGGACGGGAATTCCGGCCAGCGTGCAGATCCCGTAGGAATCCGCTTCCGCTTTCAGCTGTCCGGCCATGGCCCAGGCGTCTCCGCTTTCATTGCGCTCTTCATAGAGGCAGGGTATCCCCCTGTGGTTCAGACAGGCGCACAGACCTATGGCCAGATGCGTCGCTCCGGCTCCCGGACGCCAGGCGGCAAATGCTGCTATAAGAGGCCGCTCTCCCAGGACTTCCAGTCCTGCCTTTTTCCCTATGTCCTCCAGTTCCTGCCGGACCGCGTCCGCGGAAGGCAGGCGGGACAAACTGTCCGTACAGGTGCAGGTTCGTATCAGGCGCCCCAGGGAGCCCGGAATCCGCCGCAAAGAATCCTCTCCGGCAGACCCTGTCAGAAGAAACGCGAGAACCTTTCCAATCTGATATACATCCGTAAAAACTCCCAGCGCTCCTTTTCCCATCTGTTCCGGCGCGCAGTAGCCTGGCGTTCCGTACCGGAACGGTGACGCATTGGCCTCCCGCAGCGGCGCCGCGTGATTAAAATCCAGCAGTTTCACCTGTCCGTGACATAAAAGCAGATTTCTGGGCTGCAGATCCAAGTATAAAATAGGGACTTCTTCTGCTGAATGCAGATAATGGACCAGGCTGCAGATCTGAATGCCGCAGCGTATCACTGCCTCCTGGCTCAGATGACCCCGCTCTTCCACGAGGTCGCAGAACGAGGAACCTTCCAGAAATTCCTCGATAAGATAATAATATTCCGGGTCTTCTTCCAAATCGTATACGCGGGGAATGGCGGGATGCGACAGGCGTTTCAGCAGCAGGGCTTCCTTTTTAAACTGCCCCGCATCTCCCGACGCCCTGGAAACCCGCTTGACAGCCCGATACTCCTCCAGTTCCTGATGCCATGCCAGATATACGGTGCTGTCTCTTCCATACCCCAGTACACGGATCACCCGGTATTTTCCAAACAGAACGGTGCCCTGAATCGGTTCACCTCCTCTTTTGCTGTATTGCTGCCTCTTATATACCGGTATCTTAATACAGATTTCCGTTTCCCGCAATCCACAGTGACAAAACTCGTATAATTTTTTTCAAAAATTTTTACATAGGAATTGATATTTAGCCGTATGATATAGTATATTTATATTGAGCGATTCTATTCATTTTTAGATTGGACAGAATTTCGATAAGAGGGAAGTGATCTTATGAAAATAGAACGTATCAATGAAAATCAAATACGGTGCACGCTCACCAGCTTTGATCTGAGCGCGAGAAATTTGAATCTGCGGGAGCTGGCCTACGGCAGCGAAAAGGCCCGCAGCCTGTTCCGGGAAATGATACAGAAAGCTTCCAATGAAGTGGGCTTTGACGCGGAAGATATTCCGCTTATGGTAGAGGCGATTCCGCTTTCCAACGAAAGCGTGATGCTGGTCATCACCAAGATCGAGGATCCGGAAGAGCTGGATACCCGTTTTTCCAAGTTCTCCCCCGCCGCGGAGATGGACGCCGACGCGCTGTCCGATCTGGCCAGCGAGATTCTGGAGGGAGCGGAGGGGCTTTCCTCCCTGCTGGGAGAAGGCCAGGCCCCGGAAGAGACGGCCGGAGAGGACGCCGACGCGGAGCCGTCCCGCCGGGCGCCGGATTCCATGCGCGTCTACGCCTTCGACAGCCTGGACCGGGTTTCGGAAGCGGCTCAGGCCATCAGCGCTCTGTACGATGGAGTCAACACCCTTTACAAAAAACCGGATACCCATCAGTACTATCTGGTAATCAAGGCGCAGAACACCGATCCGCTGTCCTTCAGCCGGGTGTGCAACATCCTGGCCGAATACGGCGCCAAGGTCCGCCACGAATACGCCAGCGAAGCCTACTACATGGAACACTATGAAGTCATCTGTCCGGACCGGGCTGTCCAGGTCCTGAAAAACATCTGATTTCCATTGAAAGTTCCTGGAAAAGAAAATCCGGAAGGTCTGTCAGACAGGCCTTCCGGTATTTTTTATACAACAGCAATTCTTTATGGATGCCGGTTCTCAGCGGGAAGCCAGCACTTCATTCATCTTGGATACCAGGTCATCGCAGTCGATGCCGTGCACCATGCAGGCTTCTTCCAGACTCTCGGCCTGCGCGGACGGGCAGCCCAGGCAGTGCATGCCGGCTCCCATAAGCATCTGCGGAATCAGGTCGTCCATACGAACCAGCTCGCCGATCAACATATCTTTGCTAATCTGCATTGGAATCTTCCTCCTTCTATACGTACTGTATCCTTACTATAATACTTTTCTTCCGCCTTGGCAAGGGGGAACCGGCGTCCGGGGCCGTCTTACTGCCCCTGCAGAACCGTAATGTCCTCCGCCTGGCCGGCGTCGTCCAGGTATATCTGCAGCAGCGACCCTTCCGTCAGGTCGTCTTCCGTTCCCTCCTGGCTGTCCCCATCGGTTTCCACCGTAATGGACGTATTTTCCGTCACCGTAAAATCTATGGTATCTCCGGACGCCTCAAAGGTTCCTGTCTCTTCGTCATAGGTGCCGGAGGCTGCCGTCACCGTGCTGCCGTCCACACCGGTGATCTGATACGCTTCTTCTATGGAAGACGCTGCCTCCGTTCCCGTTTCTTCCCTGGATTCCTCTTCCGAAGCACCGGGCTCTTCCGCAGATTCCGTCTCCGCCTCCGCAGAGGTCTCCTGCGTCTCCTGCACTGCCGCGGTCTCTTCCGCGGTGGATGCGCATCCCGCCATCACACAGGCCGCCGCCAGCACCGCGCAGCCAAACGCCGCCAGTTTTCTCGTTGTCTTTTTCATAAGCATTCTCCTTTCACTTCCCGACTCAGATGTCTGTGCTGTCCGCAGAAGGCAGCGGTCCCGGTCCGGGTTCCGTCCGCCTTCTGCTTACGCATCACTATAGAGAACGCCTGTGAAAATTCGGTGAATGAACTCTGCAGTTTTTCTTAAAATTCTATAAAACATCTGTCATCCGCTGGCCGCACTTGGGGCAGAACGTAAAATCTTCTTCCGTCTCATAGCCGCAGCTTCCGCAGCGGCGCCGCGTCCATCCCCGGTTCCAGGCCCCGGCCGCGCCTCCGTTCCCATCCTGCGCCAGCGTCAGGTCGGAAGGCGCAATCCGCACGTCTTCGCCCCGGGCGATCCGCCGTCCCGTCTCCGGATTCAGCGCGTATACCGCTCCGCAGCAGCTCATCCGCACATAGTAGCGCCGGTTCCATCGGAACACCGGAATAAAAAACAGGCTCAGGCACATATACGTCATAAATACCTGATACCGGCCGTAGCTGCCGCACCTGCCGCAGATCTCCAGCTGATGAAACGGCAGTTCCTTTTGCCCGGAATCTATGCCGCATATGAAAAACATAAATGGTTCCTCCTTTTACTTTGCCTTCGCCTCCATCCGGTACATCGCCCCGGAAAACGGAGCCAGGCGCAGGCAGAATCTGCCGCCGGACGGGCGGATCTCCTTTTCCGGTTCATGGCAGCCGCCTCCGTAGATATCCTGGTCGCTGGACAGCAGCAGACGAAGCCTGCCGCTGCCGGCTGCGGCAAAGGAATACTCCCTCGCCTGATCGGAAAAATTGAACACCGCGGCAATGCTCTGGGACGCGCTTTTCCGTTTCAGGCCGAACAGGCACTGCTCCGGCCGGCACTCCAGCCAGGCAAACCCTTCCGGCCGGTAATCCCACTGCCAAAGCGCCGGATTTTCTCCGTATACCTGGTTCAGCTGCCGCATAAAACAGCGGAATCCGTCGTGAAGCGGATACTTTAAAATCTCCCAGTCCTGCTGCCGGGTCTCGTCCCACTCCCGCAGCTGCCCGATTTCTCCGCCCATGAAATTCAGCTTCTTCCCCGGATGGGCATACATATAGAGATACAGCGCCCGGGCCTGGGGAAACTTTCCCTCGTAGCCGCCGTTCATTTTCTGCAGAATGGTTCCCTTGCCATGGACGTTTTCATCGTGGGAAAAAGGCAGCAGATACCGCTCATTCCGGAAATAGTCCATGGAAAAGGTCAGACGGCCGCCGGCCCCTTCCCGTTCCCGTACCGGAGACTGAAAATAGCTGAGGGTGTCGTGCATCCACCCCATATCCCACTTGTAGTCAAATCCCAGGCCGTCGCCGGAAACCGGAGCCGTCACGCCCCTCCGGGCAGTAGAGTCCTCCGCGATCAGCATGGCCGAAGGGTGCCGCCGCTTCAGCTCCTGATTCATATGCTGCAGAAACTGCACCGCCGGACGATTCTCGCCCCGGGCCGGATCCCCCTGCCAGTAAATCAGGTTGCTGACCGCGTCCATGCGCAGCCCGTCAAAGTGAAATTCCTCCAGCCAGTAGTTGGCGCAGGACTGCAGAAAGCTGCGCACCTCGCCTCTGGAATGCATGAAATTGCAGCTGCCCCACTGGCTCCGCCCCACGTCCCCGCTGGGATACTCATACAAAGACGTGCCGTCGTACTGCCACAGCCCGTAGTCGTCCGGGGCGAAATGCACCGGAACAAAGTCCATAATCACCCCGATACCCGCCTGATGGCAGCTCTCCACCAGCTTTTTCAGCTGGTCCGGCGTCCCGTATCGGGAAGTGGGGCTGAAAAATCCGGTGATCTGGTAGCCCCAGGACTGGTCGCTGGGATGTTCCGCCAGAGGCATCATTTCTATATAATTATAATGCATCTTCTGCAGATAGGGAATCAAAATTTCCGCCAGTTCCTCATAGGTGTGCCAGCGGGGCGCCGGATCCTCCGTCCTGGCGCCATCTTCCTGGGGCTTCTGCCGCCAGGAACCCAGATGGATCTCATAGATGTTCAGCGGCCCGTCCAGGCAGGCGCTGCGGCGCTTCATCCAGCCCTCGTCCCGGAACCGGAAGCCGGAATCCGCCGGCAATACCGAAGCCGAATGGGGCCGCAGCTCCATTTGCCTTCCATAGGGATCGCACCGGTCCCGGCAGACGCCGTCTTTTCCATAGATCCGGAACTTGTAGCACATCCCCGGCTTTGCCTCTTTCACCCGGCACTCCCAGAAATTGCCGTCATAGGCCTTCTCCATAGGCGTATCCGTCCATCCATTGAAATCTCCGATCAGCGATACCTGCCGCGCCGCCGGCGCGAACGTCCGAAACACCATTCCGCCGGTTTCTTTGTGCGCCCCCAGATACCGGTACGCCTCAAATTCATTTCCCGTATAAAACCCATAAAAATCCATATGCCGCCTCCCGATTTCATAGACATTCGTCGTTTTTTCGACTATAATGATTATAATTCCTTCCGGTATCCCCTTCCATCGCCGGTTTCGGCAAACCGTGGGATATCCGACTCTTTTGAAAAATCGTCGGGAGGCGCGCATGGATCTCAGAACCGAAAAAACCGAAAGAAGCATTATCAACGCGTTTATTGAGCTGCGGGCAAAGAAACCGCTGGAAAAAATCACCGTCAAAGAACTGTGCCAGCTGGCCAGGATCAATAAATCCACTTTCTATGCCCACTATTCCGATATCTATGAACTGTCGGACGTGCTGGAAACCCAGATGGTCACCGCCGTCATCGAAAGCCTGAAGCCGGCGTCCCTGCTGTTTCAGGAGCCGGGACGTTTTACCGCTGAACTGACACGGGCCTACTGCGCCCAGGATCATCTGATCCGCATCCTGTTTTCCGGCAGCCGCAGCAGCCATCTGGTATCCAAAATTCACCACAGCCTTCTGCAGCTGGCGGCCCAGGAAGACCCTTCCTTTCAGACGGATATACAGCGGCGGATCGGTCTGACCTACGCCATATACGGCAGCTACTACGCCTTTATGGAAAACCAGGACTGTCCTCAGGACGAGCTGATTGAAGTCCTGTCCCGGTTCTCCCAGCGGACCGGGCTGCAGCTGTCCGGCGAAGAACCTCTGGAAAAAATGGGGGAATTTTTTGACCGGCGGTTGGACGGCTACGAAGAGCACCAGCTGACCTGCATCGAAGACGCACAGGAATTTTATCCCTTCACCGCCCGCTGCCTGCCGGCGTGGGAAGGCGTCCGCGTCCTGGACCTTGGCTGCGGCACCGGCCTGGAACTGAATTACTATTTTCAGCTCTGTCCCTCGGCCCATGTCACCGGCATCGACCTGGCCCCCGGCATGCTGGCCGCGCTGAAAGAAAAATTCCCCGGAAAAGATCTGACTCTGATCCAGGGCTCTTATTTCGACGTTCCCTTCGGCGGACAGCCCTACGACGCGGCGGTGTCCGTGGAGTCGCTGCATCATTTTACCAAAGAACAAAAAACCGCCCTGTACCGCAAAGTGTACCGGGCGCTGAAAAACGGCGGCTGTTTTGTTCTGACCGATTATTTCTCCATGTCCGAGGAAGAAGAACAGAAACGGCGGCAAGAATTAAACCGTCTGAAGGCCCTGCAGGGCATCACCGGCGAGACCTTTTACCACTACGACACCCCGCTGACCGAGGAACACGAACGGCAGGCATTAAAAGAGGCCGGCTTTCCGGATGTGGAATGCGCCGGCCGCTGGGGGCATACGTCTGTACTGATCGCCAGGAAACCCTGATCTAAGAGGCTTTTCCGGAACCGGAAAGGCCTTCCCGGTATTCCCGGCAAACGGCCGCCGCCTCCCGGGCGATTTCCAGTTCTTCATTGGTGCGGATCACCAGCACGTTGACCCGGGAGTCCCTGGTGGAAATCCGCACCGCTTCGGCCTGTCCCCGGTTTTTTACCTCGTCGATGCGGATGCCCAGAAATCCCAGGTATTCGCAGATTTCTTCCCGCATGTCCGAGTCATTTTCTCCGACGCCGGCGGTAAAGACGATGTTGTCCACCCCGTTCATGGCGGCGGTAAAGCTTCCGATATATTTGGCCACTTTGTAGGCGAAAATATCCCTGGCCAGCGACGCCTTGTCGTTGTACTTGATCTGGGCGTCCTTCAGTTCCCGGAAATCGCTGGACAGGTTCTTGGAAATCCCCAGCACGCCCGACTCCTGGTTGAGAATCTTCATCAGCTGGCCGAAATCCAGATGCTCCTTCTTGGCCAGAAACTCTAACACCCCCGGATCCACGTCTCCGCTGCGGGTGCCCATCACCAGGCCTTCCAGCGGCGTAAAACCCATGGAATTGTCCACCACCTGCCCGTATTTCACCGCGCAGATGCTGGCGCCGTTGCCCAGATGGCACACAATGGTCTTCACATGGCGGATATCCTGGTTCAGAAATTCCGCCGCCCTCTGGGACACGTACTTGTGGCTGATGCCGTGAAATCCGTACCGGCGTACCTTGTATTTTTCATAGTAACGGTAAGGAATGCCGTACAGAAACGCCTTGGGCTCCATGGTCTGGTTGAAGGCCGTGTCAAACACGCCGACCATCAGCGTATCGGGCATCAGACGCCGGCAGGCGTCTACTCCCACCAGGTTGGCCGGATTGTGCAGCGGCGCCAGGTCGTTGCACTCCTTCATGGCGTCTATGACTTCTTTTGTAATCACCACGGAACCGGTAAACTTTTCTCCGCCGTGGACCAGCCGATGGCCCACCACGTCGATCTGGGAATAATCTTCCAGCACTCCTTCTTCCGGATCCACCAGGCGGTCCAGCAGTACGTGAACCGCCTCGGTGTGGTCTTTCATGGAAACCGGCTCCTTCCGGCTGATGCCGGTTCCGGTTTTGTACGTAAACACGCCGTCGATGCCGATTCGCTCACAGACGCCTCTTGCCAGCACCTGCTCGCTGTCCGAATCGATCACCTGGAATTTCAGAGAGGAACTCCCGCTGTTGATTACCAGAATTTTCATGCCGTTCCTCCTTTTCTCCGCCGGCGTTCTGCCGTCAGCCCTCTTCTGCCGGAGACGCCGCCGGCGCCATCAGCTGTACCATGGTTTCCTGGATAATGTGATTGCGGACGTCCTTGACCAGAACCTTCAGGCCGTCACCCTCCCACGTAAAGGACTCGCCGTCCTTGGGGATTCTGCCGATCATGCCGCACACAAATCCGCTGAAGGTCTCAAAGTCGTCCGTCGGCATCTCCCGGCCCAGTTCTTCTCCTACTTCTTCCAAATCCGCGCATCCCTGAATCCTCCAGGTATCCTCAGACACCTTCTCAATGTCCTCCGGAAGCACCGGATCTTCCTTCTCATTCAGGTCGCCTACCAGGCTTTCCATCAGGTCATGCAGCGTGATAATGCCGGACATGCCGCCGTACTCGTCGATGATGACGGCAAAATAAATCCGGTACTCTTTCATCTGCCGGAACAGGACGTTGGCCTTCATGCCTTCCGGCACAAAGAACGCCTTGTCTACGGCATTTTTCATAATGTTGTCCTTGGAGCGGTCCGACAGGCGGAAATAATCCTTGGTATCCAGCACGCCTACAATATCATCCTGGTCCTCTCCGCACACCGGATAATATGTATGGCGGCTGCCCTTGATGGTCTGTTCCCACTCTTCCGGACTGTCAGAAGCGTACAGGATCACCGCGTCTCTGCGGTGGGTGCACAGCTCTTCCACGGAAATGTCGTTAAACTCAAATACATTCTGGATGATTTCATTTTCCTCAGACTGGATGACGCCCTTTTCGTCGCCTTCCATCAGCATCATGCGGATTTCTTCCTCCGTCACGGAATCCTCTTCCTCTTCCGGATTCAGTCCGATGAGACGCAGCACGCCGTTGGTGGAAATGCTCAGCAGTCCTACCAGGGGCGAGCAGATGCGGGCCACCGTATACAGCAGTCCCGACAGCGCCAGAGAAAGGCTCTCGGACTTTTTCATGGCCACACGCTTGGGCACCAGTTCACCGAAAATCAGGTTAAAGTAAGACAGAATAATGGTAAGTACCACGATGCAGACGCTGCGCAGCACCGACTCCGGAATCGTCACGCCCAGAGATACCAGAAGACCTACCAGGGGACCCGCGAAATTCTCCGCGGCAAAGGCGCCCTGCAGGAATCCGGCCATGGTGATGGCCACCTGAATCGTAGACAGGAAACGGGAAGGCTGCTCCACCAGATACTGCAGACGCTTTGCCCGCTTATCTCCGTCTTCCGCCATCTTTTTCAGCTTTGTTTCATTTACGGAAATCACCGCGATCTCCGCGCTGGCGAAAATCGCGTTTACGCCAATCAGTACAACTAATAAAATCACGGATTGTATCATTTCAATATCCTCCTGCTTTCTAACATAAACATAAGAACCATAGGTGATGAATCTCCTGCCGCGGATCAACTGTCCGCGAACGCACAAAAAGGTATAGCCTGTATTACTGCGAAAGCGACACAGACTATACCTCTATATATTCATATCTCCCCATGGAGCATTCAGATATCTCATGCAAGTTTCGTTATCCCCGTCCGAACTGTCGTCCATGTGCCTGACCACTTCCTTTCTTTTATGTCTGCTTATAAAAATACCACAAAACCCGGCGGTTGTCAAACAGGAACTGCCGGATTCCCCTTAAAACCGCCGGTTTTCACCCATCCGCAGCCGGTATACCTCCTGCAGCCGCGGCCACGCGTAGGCGAAAAACCCCTGGTAGGCGCTGCAGAAATAGTTGAGGCTCCCTTCCGGCGTCAGCGGCTCCCGGTGCCGGCGGCATCCGCCCCGGCACAGCCCGTACCAGGCGCAGTCCCGGCACTGGGGCGCCGGAACCGCGGACTTCTGGATAAAGCCCAGCTCCTCCCTCTTTTTGTCCATCTCTTCAAAGGTCTGTTCCCGTATATTGCCCAGCCGCCAGGCATCCAGCGCGTAGAAGTCGCAGGGATAGATGCTCCCGTCGGCTTCCGCCACCCACTGGACGCCGCAGACGCCCCGCATGCTGCAGCTCTCCGGCCCCTGTCCGGCCATAATCATCAGAAGGTTTTCAAAATACCGGTTGTAGACCGGATGCCCCGCCTTCTGGTCCAGATACCAGGCGTCGAACAGATTTTTCAGAAATTCCTCGTACCGCTTCGGCGTCAGGGAGTACTCCTGTTCTCCCGGCGTTTCGCCGATGGGATCCAGGCATTCGATATACTGCTGATATCCGATGCGGTTCTTCTTAAAAAAGTTGTAGATCTTCTGGGCGTTTCTGGCGGAAGCCGCCGTCACCACCGCCAGGGCGTTGTACTCCACCTGGTATTTCTCCAGCAGGCGCACCGACGCCATTACCCGGTTCCAGGTGCCCTTTCCGCCGGCGTCCAGCCGGTAGCGGTCGTGAATCTCCCGGGGACCGTCCAGGGAAATCCCCACCAGAAACCGGTGTTCCCGGAAAAACCTGGCCCATTCTTCATCCAGACGATAGCCGTTGGTCTGCAGCGCATAGTGGACCCGCAGCTTCTTCGGATTTTTGTGGGACGATACCAGGTCCGTGAAATCCCGGAAAAAGTCCAGGCCCGCCAGCGTCGGCTCGCCGCCCTGAAACGCGAAGGTACATTCCCGGTCTCCGTATTCCATGGCCCGGTCCACCAGGATCTCCGCGGTCTCCCGGGACATCCGCCCATAGGAGCCCACCTCCCGCTTCTGGGCCTCGTCCGTATAAAAGCAGTAGCGGCACCGCATATTGCAGCTGCCGGATGCCGGCTTAATCAGTAAATTCAATGGGGGCATACGCTCATCTCCTGTCGTCTGTATCGTCCTGCCGTCAAAACTCTGCTGCCATTATAGCAAAAACCCCACCCCCCTTCAAGAAAATACAGGGAATTTCAAAAAGGGTCTTGACTTGTATACAGTATTCACCTATAATAAATCATACAAAACCAATAGGATTTCATTCACACAGTTTTTACAGCTGTAAAGGAGGATACACATGCAGAAGCCAGAGTGGAACGGATTCCAGGGCGGTGTCTGGGAGAAAGAGATCAATGTACGGGATTTCATTCAGAAAAACTACACCCCCTACGACGGAGATGAGGCTTTCCTGGCAGGTCCGACGCAGAATACGCTGGATCTGTGGGATCAGGTTATGGACCTGTCCCGGCAGGAACGGGAGGCCGGCGGCGTCCTGGATATGGACACCAAGGTGATTTCCACCATCGTTTCCCACGGTCCCGGTTATTTGAATAAAGAAAAAGAAACCATTGTGGGGTTTCAGACGGACAAGCCCTTCAAGCGCTCCCTGCAGCCCTACGGCGGCATCCGCATGGCGGAAAAGGCCTGCCTGGAAAACGGCTATCAGGTGGATCCGGAGATCAGCGAGTTTTTCACCATTCACCGGAAGACCCACAATGCCGGCGTATTTGACGCCTACACGCCGGAGATGCGCGCCTGCCGCTCCAGCCATATCATCACCGGCCTGCCTGACGCCTACGGCCGCGGCCGCATCATCGGCGACTACCGCCGGGTGGCCCTCTACGGCGTGGACCGGCTGATCGAGGACAAGGAAGAGCAGAAAGCTACCACCCGCACCATTATGTACTCCGACGTCATCCGCGACCGGGAAGAGCTCTCCGAGCAGATCCGGGCGCTGAAAGATTTAAAGAAACTGGGCGAAATCTACGGATTTGACATCTCCCAGCCGGCTAAGGACGTAAAGGAAGCCATCCAGTGGCTGTACTTCGGATACCTGGCCGCCGTCAAGGAACAGAACGGCGCCGCCATGTCCCTGGGCCGCACCTCTACCTTCCTGGACATCTACGCCCAGCGGGACCTGGAATCCGGACGGTATACCGAGGAGCAGATCCAGGAATTTGTGGACCACTTCATCATGAAGCTGCGTCTGGTCAAATTCGCCCGCACCCCGGAATACAACGAGCTGTTTTCCGGAGACCCCACCTGGGTCACCGAGTCCATCGGAGGCGTGGGCATCGACGGCCGCCACATGGTGACCAAGATGTCTTTCCGCTACCTGCACACCCTGCAGAACCTGGGCACCGCGCCGGAGCCCAACCTGACGGTGCTGTGGTCCACCCGGCTGCCCATGAACTTCAAGCGGTTCTGCGCCAAAACCTCCATCGAGTCTTCTTCCATTCAGTATGAGAACGACGACCTGATGCGGGTGACCCACGGCGACGACTACGCCATTGCCTGCTGCGTATCTTCCATGCGGCTGGGCAAGGAGATGCAGTTCTTCGGCGCCCGGGCCAACCTGGCCAAGTGCCTGCTGTACGCCATCAACGGCGGCGTGGACGAGATCACCAAGAAACAGGTAGGCCCCAAGTACCGCCCCATCACTTCCGAGTATCTGGACTACGACGAGGTTATGGACGCCTACAAAGATATGATGCAGTGGCTGGCCAGAGTATATGTCAACGCCCTGAACATCATCCACTATATGCATGACAAATACTGCTACGAAAAGATCCAGATGGCCCTTCACGACAAGAAGGTGACCCGGTGGTTCGCCACCGGCATCGCCGGCCTTTCTGTGGTGGCGGACTCCCTTTCCGCCATCAAATACGCGAAGGTGCGGACCATCCGGGATGAAAACGGCATCGTAGTGGACTATGAGGTGGAAGGCGACTTCCCCAAATACGGCAACAACGACGACCGGGTGGACGAAATCGCCAGCGAACTGGTGCACACCTTCATGAACTATATCAAGGGCAACCACACCTACCGCGGCGGCATTCCCACCACTTCCATCCTGACCATTACGTCCAACGTGGTCTACGGCAAGCACACGGGAGCTACGCCTGACGGACGCAAGGCCGGCGAAGCCTTCGCTCCCGGCGCCAATCCCATGCACCGCCGGGATACCCACGGCGCCGTCGCCTCCCTGGCGTCGGTGGCCAAACTGCCCTTCAAGGACGCGCAGGACGGTATTTCCAATACCTTCTCCATCGTTCCCGACGCTCTGGGCAAAAACGACCAGATCTTCGCCGGCGACCTGGAAGTGGAGCTGGATCTGGGCACAGAGGTCTGACCGCCAAAACCGGACAGACCGGTTTCCGGAAGGAGGTTTCCAATATCATGGATCCCAACAGACAAATCGACGAAATTGTCGCCATGCTGGACTCGTTTATGAGCAGCAATGGAGGGCATATGAACATCCGGGTGGAACACGACGGTTCCATCCGCACCGATGAAGCGTATTCCAAAACCGTCACCGTGGCGCATTCCCTGGACTGCGCCGAAGGCGACCTGGCCTGCCGGGTGCCTACCCTGTTTGAAGGCCTGGACGCCGAGGACGGCTCGGATTCCAACCGTACCGAATAACCGGCCGGGGCCTTTCATGGCCCCGACCCGCAGACAAAGGAGGTTTTTATTATGTCACATGTCAGCGACGCGCAGATCGACAACCTGGTTTCCCTGTTGGATGGATACGCCGAAGAAGGCGGCCACCACTTAAATGTCAATGTTTTTACGAGAGAAACGCTGCTGGATGCCCAGGCGCATCCGGAGAAATACCCCCAGCTGACGGTCCGTGTTTCCGGCTATGCCGTCAACTTCAACAAGCTGACCAAGGCGCAGCAGGACGAAGTCATCTCCCGGACCTTCCACACCAGCATCTGAGCCGATGAAAGGCCATATTCATTCCATTGAAAGCTTCGGAACCGTGGACGGCCCCGGCATCCGCATGGTGGTCTTTTTAAAAGGCTGCCCCATGCGCTGCCTCTACTGCCACAACCCGGATACCTGGGAGCCCGGCGGCGGCACGGAAATGACGGCGGAAGAGATTCTGAGCCAGTTTCAGGCGGCCCGCCACTTTTATACCAACGGCGGCATCACTGTCTCCGGAGGCGAACCGCTGCTGCAGATGGAATTTGTCACGGATTTGTTTGAAAAAGCGGCCCGCCAGGGCATCCACACCTGTCTGGACACCTCCGGCATCACCTTTCAGCCGGAGGATTCCGGCGCTGTCCGGAGCATGGACCGGCTTATGGACGTCACCCGCCTGGTGATGCTGGACATCAAGCACATCGACCCGGAGGCCCACCAAAAGCTGTGCGGCCATTCCAACCGCCGCATTCTGGACTTTGCCCGGTATCTGGCGGAGCGGAACGTGCCGGTGTGGATCCGCCACGTGGTGGTGCCCGGCATCACCGACAGGGAAGAAGACCTGTACCGCCTGGGCCGTTTTATCGGCACCCTGGGCAATGTCAAGGCGCTGGACGTGCTGCCCTACCACGACATGGGCAAGGCCAAATACCGGAAGCTGGGCATCGACTATCCCCTGAAGGACGTAAAACCTCTGGAGCGGGAAAAAGCCGTGGAAGCCAAGCAGGTGATTCTTCGCGGAATCCGGGACGAACGGCGGGAAAAGGCGGAGGGACATTGCTCTTAATTTAGAACAATCCTCGTGCGATTTCTACTTGAATATTCCTCCTTTATAGTATAAAATGTAGACAAATGTATAGAATATAAGGAGGTAACATTATGGCACGTGTAATCAGTGATGCTTGTGTATCCTGCGGAACCTGCGAGGGCGAGTGCCCGGTAGGCGCTATCTCTCAGGGCGACACCCAGTACGTAATCGACGCTGACGCCTGCATCGACTGCGGCGCATGCGAAGCTGCCTGCCCCACCGGCGCAATCAGCGAGGCTTAATGATATCAAGTGCACAGAGGCAGTGAAACCACGGTTGTTCCGCGTTTTCACTGCCTCTTTTCCTTTCTCTGTACTAAGACGCCGTTTCTGTGACTACAATAAACCGATTCTGTTTTTCCGGAGGTTCCTATGAAAAAACCCCTGATCGGGCTGACGCCCTCCCACAATACCGACAGCCGTGAACAGTTTCTCCGCCTGGCCTATACCGCCGCGGTTTCCGCTGCCGGAGCCATTCCCGTCATCCTGCCGCTGGAGGCTTCCCGGGAAGACTGCCGGCAGCTCGCCGAGTCCTTCGACGGTTTTCTGTTTACCGGCGGCCCGGATCTGCATCCGTTCCTCTACGGTGAAGAGACCCATCCCCAGTGCGGGGACGTCTCCCCGGAGCGGGACGCCATGGAGACCGCCCTGCTTCCCCGGATTATGGAGCTGAAAAAACCGGTGCTGGGCATCTGCCGCGGCCTTCAGACCATCAATGTGGTTCTGGGCGGCACCCTGTACCAGGACATTCCCAGCCAGGCTGCCCAGGCCGTTCCCATCGCCCACCGGCAGCCGTTTCACTACGTTTCCCCGGCGCATCGGGTTCACGTGCTGCCGGACACCCGGCTTATGGAGATCTGCCAGGCGCCGGTGATCCGGGTCAACAGCATGCACCATCAGGCGGTCAAAGATCTGGCCCCCGGCCTGATCGTCAGCGGCAAAGATGAAAACGGCCTGATTGAAGCCGCGGAACTGCCGGACTATCCCTATCTGGTGGCCGTACAATGGCACCCGGAATACCTGTGGCAGCAGGATCCGGCTGCAGCCGCGCTGTTTCGCAGCTTTGCCGACGCCTGCCGGTGCTAGAACCGCTTCTTTTTCCGGAAAAAGGGCATCCGGGCCGCCGCCGCTTCGCGGCGGCTTTTTCCGTTTTTCTGATAGGCCCGAATGGTCTCGTCCAGCTGCTTGAACCGTTCTTCTTCCTTTTCGTCGCTGACCCGCAGCAGGTATTCCACCTCTTTCATCACCTTGTCCGACACGGTTTCGCTGACGGTGCCGCTGACCTCTTCCGAAATCTTCCAGCTGATCCGCTCCATGTTGGCTTCCATAGCCTGTCCGATGATGTGGTTCATAATGGTCTGGAACTGGGCCATCTTTTCCGGGCTCAGGCCTGCCGCCTGCGCCGGCCGGGCCGGTCCCGTCTCTTCCAAAGCCGTTTCTTCCGTTTCCGCAGGCTCCCCTCCGGCCGGCTCCGGATCCGGCTGCTTCTCCTTGGCGTCCGCGCTGTCAGCCGCTTTCCCGGCAGGCGCTTTCGCCTTTTCTTCCTTGGCTTGACTTTCTTTCCAGGCTGCTTTCATATCTTCCTCCATATGATCTTCGGTGATGACGATCTCGTCCATCGCACCTGACATTTTGTTCAAGGCATTTTTAATCGCCTTCAGCTGGTATCCCTTTTCCTTCAGTTCCTTAATCCGGCAGAACAGGCGGATGTGGCCTTCCGTATAATACCGGTGCCCCATTTCGTTTCTGGGAATTGCAAGCCCCAGCTCGTCCTCCCAGTACCGCAGGACATGGGCTTCCACCTCCGCCTTTTTTGCCGCGTCTGATATAAGATAATGTACCTCAGCCATACCGCTCTCTCCTTTGGCCCGCTTGTTTTCTACCTTATACCATCATATGAGTTCAGAATGAATATTATGCCTGGGGATCGCGCAAACGGCCGTGAAAAACGCGGCTGTCTTCCGCGCCTTTCACGGCCGTTTTTCTTTCTCATGCTACAGGTTCAGGGCAATCCGTCTTCCCTCCTGCGCCGATTGATAGGCGGCGTAGGTCAGTTCAATGGTTCTGGCCGCCAGTTCAAAATCCGACTGCGGCGTTCCTCCGAAAGCGACGCACTCCATAAACTCCTGGATCTCGCCGCTGTATCCCCGCATCAGTTCTTCTTCCAGATAAATGTTCTGCCAGCCGGTGCGGCAGCCCAGTTTTTCCGTAATATAAAAGTCCTCGATGCCTTTTTCTCTCTCATGGTACGCCCGCAGGCCATCCGTTGCCGCCATGTTGCAGTGGTATACGCTCTCATTGGTGTAGATCTCCACCAGATTCCGGACGCCTCCCACCACCATGTCACCGGCCATGACCACCGCCTGGGTCTGGTCGGAAAAGGTCACGATCACGTTGGCCAGGTCTTCCACATCCACCGCGTGGGAATCAATATAAGCGTGTTCCTCCGGACTCAGTCCCGCGCCGGTTCTGGCCACCTCCGCCATAACGCTGGTCACCCGGATGTCCTCGCCCCGCATCCGGCTCTCCTGGTCTTTGATGTACAGCACCGCGGACAGGGGATGGCATCCCTGGCGGATCAGGGATCCGCCTCCGTTGTATTTCCAGCGGGCCGCATGCATGGCGTGGGAACCTTTGTGGCTTTCCTCCGCCCGCAGGAAGAGAATCCGGCTCTTCTGGGCCCGGATAAACTCCAGGCTTTTCTGCAGCGCCGGCGTATAGATATAGTTCTCCGCATACATAAACAGCCGCCCCGACTGCCGGATGGCCTGCCGCAGCTGCCGGGTCTCCCCGCACACCGCCTCATACATGTCCTTTCTGGGACAGCCGTCGGCGTATTCCTCTCCGGGCCGGCAGAAAAATCCCGTCAGCGGCTTCTCGCAGATCACATGCTTGCCGCTTTTTAAGGCCTCCTCGATCATCTCCCGGTGCAGATAGGGCGGGGATATGATGTCGATCACCTCGATCTCCAGATCCTCCAGCAGACGGCGGTAATCCGGATATACCTGACCGATGCCGTAGCGCCGGGCAAACGCTTCCGCGTCCGGCGCCAGGGACGCCGCCGCTTTTACACACACTTCGATTCCATATACTTTCTGATAGGCTTCCGCGTGCAGCGCCGCCGCGAAGCCGGTTCCGATCATGCCGACGGTTACTTTTTTCATGGGACCTCTCCTTTTCTTTCGGCCTGCCGCGCCGGCTAGGACTGCTGCCGCGCCGCGTTGGCAAACCGGGTATACTGCGGCATCCACACCAGATTCACCGTTCCAATGGGGCCGTTTCTCTGCTTGGCGATAATGACCTCCGCCATATCCTTCATCTCTGAATCTTTGTTGTAGTAATCGTCCCGGTACAGAAACATCACCACATCGGCGTCCTGTTCAATGGCGCCAGACTCCCGCAGGTCCGAAAGCATGGGCCGATGGTCCGTCCGGGTCTCGCAGGCGCGGCTCAGCTGGGACAGGGCCACCACCGGTGCCTTCATCTCGCGGGCCAGCGCTTTTAAGGAGCGGGAGATCTCCGAAATCTCCTGCTGCCGGTTGTCGTTGCCCCGCTTTCCGCTGCCGCTCATCAGCTGCAGGTAGTCGATGACAATCAGCCCCAGCCCGTGCTCCAGCTTCACCTTGCGGCACTTGGAGCACAGCTCCGTGATGGAGATGCCCGGCGTGTCGTCGATGATCAGCTTGGATCCGCCGATGACGCCCACTCCCTCCACCACCGCGTCCCAGTCCGCGTCGGTCAGGGTACCGGTGCGCAGTTTCTGGGAATCCACGTTGGATTCCATGGAAAGCATCCGGTTGACCAGCTGCTCCTTGGACATTTCCAGGCTGAAAATCATGCAGGGAATGCCCTTGCGCACCGCCACATGGTCCACCACGTTCAGCACAAAAGCGGTTTTGCCCATGGAAGGCCGGGCCGCGATCAGGATAAAATCCGACGGCTGGAAGCCGGAAGTCTTGTAGTCCAGATCGATAAATCCCGTGGGTATGCCGGTCACCGTCTCCTTAGTCCGGGAGGCCTTTTCAATATTTTCCAGCACGTTTAACGCCACCTGCCGGATGGGCACAAATTCCGCGGAGCCCCGGCTCTGCAGCAAGTCGAAAATCCGCTTCTCCGTATCCGCCAGAATGGTTTCCAGCGGCTCCCGGCCCAGATAGCACTCGCCGGCGATTTCCTCGTTGACCTTGATCAGCCGCCGCAGCACCGCCTTCTCCCGCACGATGCCCGCGTAGGACTTGACGTTGGCGGAAGTGGGCACCGTGGTGATGATATCCCGGACAAACTCCAGGCTGCTGACCTCCGGCGGCACATCCTTTTCCTTCAGCCGATCCTGCAGCGTCACCAGGTCCACCGGTTTGCCTTCATTGAACAGCTCCACCATGGCTTCAAACATGACGCCGTACTGGTGCTGATAAAAATCGTCGGCCGTCACCATTTCCGAAGCGGCGATAATCGCTTCCCGGTCCATCAGCATGGAGCCGATCACCGACTGTTCCGCCTCTATGCTGTGGGGAAGCACCCGTTTGATCAGAGCCTCTTCCATTTCCCGTCTCCTTTCCTTTTGTGCCTTCGCGTTCTGCCGGAAGAAAAACAGCGGAGCGTGAAAGCAGCCTTTCCGCTCCGCCGCATCCGTTTCCTGCTGCGGTTACTGTTCCGTCACCTTCACCGTCAGCTTCGCCGTCACGTCCCGGTGCAGCTTCACCGGAACCTCATGGACGCCGAAGGTCTTTATGGGCTCCGGAAGCACCAGCTTCTTTTTGTCAATGGACAGGCCCAGCTGTTCCTCTGCCGCCGCCGCGATCTCCTTTCCGGACACCGATCCGAAAGCCCGGCCCTTGTCGCCGGCTTTCATGGTCAGGCTGATGGAAGCCTGCTCCAGCTTCTGCGCCAGTTCCTTGGCTTCCGCCAGCTGCTGCGCGGCGATCTTCTCCGCGTTGGCCTTCTGCAGCTTCAGGTCGTTTAAGTTTTTCGGCGTGGCTTCCACGCCCAGCTTCTTCGGCAGGATAAAGTTTCTGGCATAGCCTTCGCTGACCTTGACTACCTGCCCCTTTTTTCCCAGTGCTTTTACATCTTCCAGCAATACGATTTCCATTACGTAATATCTCCTTTTTCTATCATTTCCCGGATCACCGCTTTCAGGCGGTCTTTGGCTTCTTCCATGGAAACATCGGCAATCTGGGCTCCGGCCATGGATCTGTGGCCGCCGCCGCCCAGTTTCTCCATCATCACCTGCACGTTGACCTCATCGATGGAGCGCGCGCTTAAATAAATCACCCCGTTGTACCGGGACAGCACAATGGAGGCCTTGATGCCCCGGATCTCCAGCAGTTCGTTGGCCGCCTGGGCCGCCACGATGGTTGGGTTCTCCACGCCGTCGGACGGGCACTCGCTGATGGCGAAGGCTCCTTCGAACACTTCCGCCTGGCTGATGGCCTGGGCTTTGGCCTTGTAATCGCCCATCTCTTCCCGGAACATCTTGCGCACCCGGGTGATATCCGCTCCGCAGCGCCGCAGGAAGGCGGCCGCCTCAAAGGTCCGCACGCCGGTCTGATTGTTGAAATAGTTGGTATCGATGACGATGCCCGCGTACATGGCGTCGGCCTCCGCCGACTTGATCTTGATGCCGTCGGCAATGTACTGCATCACCTCCGCCACCATTTCACAGGTGGACGAAGCATAGGGCTCCACATAGGAAAGCACCGCGCTGTCGATGATCTCGCTGCTCTGCCGGTGATGGTCCAGCACCACAATGGTCTTTACCATCCGCAGAAGCTGCGGCGCGTCGGTAATGCTGGGACGGTTTACATCCACCACCACCAGCATCGTATTGCCGTCCGCCACTTCCGCCGCCTGTTCGCCGTTTAAGAACATGTCCGCCGGATAGTCCGGGTTGTTGAGGAACCGTTCCATCATGGGACGCACCGACGACGTCACGTCGTTGATGACAATGTGGGCCTTTTTGTTCAGCGCCGTGGCAATGCGGAACATACCTATCGAGGCGCCCAGGGAATCGATGTCCCCCAGCCGGTGTCCCATAATCAGCAGGCGGTCCTTGGTATCCATAATCTCCCGCAGCGCGTGGGCCTTGACACGGGCCTTGACGCGGGTGGTCTTTTCCAGCTGCTGGGACTTGCCTCCGAAATACTCGATCTTCCTGGCGCTCTTGATCACCGCCTGGTCGCCGCCGCGGCCCAGGGCCATGTCGATGGCCATGCGGGCGAACTCGTAGTTCTGGCTGTAGCTCTCTCCATCCATGCCGATGCCGATGCTTAAGGTCACCGCCATCTCGTTGCCGATGTTGACGGCTTTCACCTCTTCCAGCAGAGGGAAGCGGTGTTCCCGCAGTTCCGGCACATAGCGCTGCTTGATGACGAAGAAATACTTGTCCTTTTCCAGCTTCTTCACCACGCCGTTCATACCGGTGATATACTTGTTGATCTTCCGCTCGATTAGGGCCATCAGCAGGGAACGGCGCACTTCCTCCACGCTTTCCAGCGCTTCGTCGTAATTGTCCAGGTAAATCAGGCCCGCCACCATCTTCTGGTCGGCGATCTCCTGACGGTATTTTAAAATCTCCGTCTCGTCAAACAGGTATACGGCAATCAGCTGCTTTAACTGCTGCCCCTCTTCCAGAATCTCCGTATCCCTGGGGTCCGTATCCACAACCACCGGCTTGATGTTGACCCGGTATCTGCCTTCGCCCAGCGTGGAATGGACGCTGGTGCTCTCTTCCAGGCCTTCCAGCAGTTCCCGGGTCACCTCCGGAAAATACGAGGTCAGCAGCCGGCCTTTGCCCTTTTCCGTCTTCAGGAGTTCCGTCAGCCGGTCGTTCATCCAGAGCATCCGCCCGGTCTCGTCGGCCACGCCGTAGGGAATGTCCAGATCCGACAGCAGCTTTTTCTGAATCCAGGCATAGTCCGCCGAAAATTCCACCATTCCGGCCAGCAGGCCTTTTCTCTTATAGATATATAAAAGAATTGCTATGACCAGGTACAGCAGGGTAAAGCCGCACATCACCAGGCCGGCCTGCAGACTGACCAGGCCGGCCGCCACGTTCATGAGAATCACCAGCGCTCCCAGAAACAGCGGCCACTGCAGGTAAACCCCCAGCTGTCCTTTTATCTTTTTATCATTCATAGTTCTTCTCCTTTCCGCCTATTATAGCATATGGAAAAGAATTCGTCTATAAAAGAAGCCGCCGCGGAACCGATCTCCGATCCGTCCCGCAGCGGCTTAGCCGTCAGGTCTTATTCCATCGTGTAGGGCATCAGAGCCAGATGACGGGCTCTCTTGATCGCTACCGTCAGCGCTCTCTGGTGCTTCGCGCAGTTTCCGGTGATTCTTCTGGGAAGGATTTTGCCTCTCTCAGATACATACCGTTTCAGTTTGTTGGTATCCTTGTAATCGATCACACCGTTCTTCTCGCCGCAGAACAC
This sequence comes from uncultured Lachnospiraceae bacterium, assembly GCA_944380605.1. Lineage (GTDB taxonomy): Bacteria > Bacillota > Clostridia > Lachnospirales > Lachnospiraceae > UBA3402. Next base: position 70,639 of record CALWIA010000001.1, read on the forward strand.
GCAGACTTTTTTTCTTCTGCGAACACCGCCGCCTCTTCTGACTTTGGCGCCGTCAGCCTTATCATTCTTATTGAATGCCATGATACGCTACCTCCTTATCAATTCTGAACTGAACATCAGTTAAACGGAAGTCCTTCGTCCTCGACTCCGTCCGGAATATTCATGAAACCATCGCCGATGGCACTGGAAGGCGCCGGTCTGGAAGCGGGCGCGTAGTCGCCGCCGCCGGATGACGCGTTCTTGCTGTCGGCAAATTCCTGATCATCCACAATTACTTCTGTCGTATAAACTTTCTGGCCGTCCCGGTTGATATAGCTTCCTGTCTGGATCCGTCCGGAGACCAGCACCCGCATGCCCTGGCGGAAATACCGCTCCGCGAACTCGCCTGCCCGGTCAAAAGCCACGCAGGGAATAAAGTCCGCCGTCTGTTCGCTTCCGTCCTGGCTCTGGTTTCTGCGGCCTCTGCGGTCCACCGCCAGCGTGTATCTGGCAATGGCCATGGAGCGCTCGCCCTGGGAATATCTCACTTCCGGATCTCGGGTCAATCTGCCCATCAGGATTACTCGATTCATACGATCACTCTTTCTTTATCTTACGCGTCCTGTCTTACGCATAAATACCGGATTACCTGCTCCATAATGCGCACGTGTGCTTCCACTTCGTTGGGGCATACGGAATCCGACTCAAACTGGATGAAGTAGTAGTAAGCCTCTTTCATCTTCTGGATCTCGTAAGCAAGTCTTCTCTTGCCCCACTCGTCCACGTTGGTCACGGTGCCGCCGAAACGGGAAATGTAGCCTTTTACCTTTTCGATGGCCGCGGCTCTCTCTTCGTCCTCCAGCTTTGCGCTCAGAACAACAGCTAATTCATATTTGTTCACGGTTTCTTACCTCCTTTTGGTCTCTGGCCCCCGGTTTCAGCTCCGGGAGCAAGGATTGATGTGTCACGGATTAGTATTATAGCAAGTTTTGTCCCCAAATGCAAGGAATTTATTGGTTTTTCGATGGTTTTTTTCAGTTGTTTTTTTCGGCCCGGAAGGTATAATGAAAAACAAAAGAATATGACAGGAGGGATTCTATGACTACCTTATTTAAACATGCCGCCGTGGCGGATGTAGCCGCCGGCTCGGTGCTGGAAGATGGCTGCGTCCTGGTTTCCGATGGCGTCATCCAGGAAGTAGGCCGTACCATCGCGGCGCCGGCAGACTGCCAGACCGTGGATCTGACCGGAAAGACCATGCTGCCGGGCCTGTTCAACTGCCACGTCCATATGTGCTCAGAAGCCGGCACCGGCGTACGCCGGGAGCGCAGCGACGCCGCCATCACCATCCGCGCCCTGCAGAATCTGAAGACCCTGCTCCGCTCCGGAGTCACCTACATCCGCGACGCCGGCGCGCCCCGCCACATCGACGCGGTGATCCGCCAGGCAGCGCAGGCCGGCGAGATCCTGGCGCCTCAGATGCAGACTTCCGGCCGGTGCATCTGCATGACCGGCGGACACGGCTGGCGGGACGGCAGGGAAGCCGACGGTCCCGACGAGTGCCGCAAAGCCGCCAGAGAACAGTTAAAAACCGGCGCTTCCTGGATCAAAGTCATGGCCACCGGCGGCGTTATGACCCCCGGCGTGGAGCCCGGCTCCCCCCAGCTGACGGAGGAAGAGCTGCGGGCCGCCGTAGAAGAAGCCCACAAAGCCGGAGCGAAAGCCTTTACCCACGCCCAGGGCATGGAAGGCATCAAAAACGCCCTGCGGGCCGGCGTGGACTCCATTGAACACGGCTTCTTCATGGACGACTGGTGCTTCCAGTACATGAAAGAGCACCAGGTGTACTTTGTGCCCACCCTGGCGGCGCCTTACTGGATCCAAAAAAACGGCACCGCGGCGGGCATCCCCGAATACGCGGTGCGCAAAGTTGAAAAAACCATAGAAGCCCACAAGGATACTTTCCGCCGGGCTCTGGCCGCCGGCGTGCCCATGGCTGTGGGAACCGACGCCGGCACCCCCTTCAACGCCTATGACCAGACCGCCTTCGAAGCGGTTCTCATGGTGGAAAACGGCATGACGCCGGCACAGGCGGTGCGCTGCGCCACCCTTTCTTCCGCGCAGCTGCTGGGCGTTTCTGACACCCACGGCACCATCGAGCCGGGCAAAACCGCAAACTTCGCCATTTTCGACACCAACCCGCTGGAGGATATCCATGCCCTTCTGCACTGTTCCATGACGGTTCTGCGGGGAGAAATTCTCCGGTTCTGATCCACCGGAACGGTCAGAATCCAACCGCGATGCCTACCACCGCGGAAATGCCGATGCACAGCAGAGTATGCAGCTTGAACTTCCGCATGCAGACAAAAATAATCACCGCGTATGCGATAGAAGGAAGATCCAGGATGTCTGTGAGGTTTCCGGTGGCCTCATAGACATCCAGATTCAGAAGCGCCAGCTTGGCCACGCCCAGTCCGGCGGCGGCAATCAGTCCGGTGGACGCCGGCCGCAGCCCCTGAAAGATCCCCTGTACCACCGGAGAATCTTTGAACCGGTCCAGGAATTTGGAAATCAGGATGATGACAATGATGGACGGGCAGGCCAGCGCCAGCGTCGCCATGATGCCGCCAATGACTCCCTCGGTGATGTATCCGGCGTAGGTAGCCATATTGATTCCAATAGCGCCGGGCGTGGATTCGGAAATGGCGATCAGGTTCAGAATGTCCTGTTCCGTAAACCATCCGGTCTTCTCCGACATCTCATACAGAAACGGCAGGGTGGCCAGGCCGCCGCCCACGGCAAACAGCCCGGTTTTGAAAAATTCTATGCACAGCTGAATCAACGTCATCATTTCTTTTTCCCTCCCGTCAGATAGATCACATAGCCGCATACGCCGGCTCCGATCACCAGCCAGACGGTGGAAATCGGCGAAAACAGGGACAGCAGCAAAATCACGGCAAAAATTACCACAGAAACCGCATTTACCACAGATTTCTTGCCCAGCCGCAGCACCGCGTCCAGAATCAGCGCGCATACGCAGATCCGGATGCCGGAAAAGGCACGGGACACCACGGTCAGCTCCGCGAAGTTCTGCATAAACGCCGCGATCAGCGTGATAATCACAATGGACGGGAACAAAAAGCCCAGAGAGGCGAGGATGCCTCCCGACAGCCCCTTCCGCTTATATCCCACAAAGGTCGCCGTATTGATGGCGATGATGCCCGGCGTGCACTGCCCAATGGCATAGTAGTCCATGACCTCTTCTTCCGTGGCCCATCCCCGTTTGTCCACCACCTCCCGCTGCAGCATAGGCAGCATGGCGTAGCCGCCGCCGAAGGTGCCCACGCCGATCTGGGCAAAGACCCAGAAAAGCTCCATCAGTTCTTTCATAAATCTTCCATTCCTTTCCGCTTACGCATTCCGCAGATGCTTCAGCAGTTCTTCCTCCGTCGGAAACCGGGTCAGACAGCCCACCGCCTGTACGCAGTAGCCGCCGGTGACATTGCCCAGCCGGATGCAGTCCTCCGGACAGTAGTCGTGATACAGTCCGTACATGAAACCGGCCATAAACGCGTCTCCGGCTCCCGTAGCGTCCACCGCCTTCACATCCGACAGCGGTTTTAAAATTTTTTCTCCGTTTCCGTTTCGGTAATAACAGCCCCGTTTCCCCAGCTTGATGATTACGTCTGAAAAATAACGGCCCAGCACCTCTGCCGCCTCCGGAACCGACCGGGCGCCGGTGATTTTCAGCGCTTCCCGTTCGTTGGGCGTGTAGTAATCCGCCAGTTCCAGAAATTCCCGGTAAGACTCCAGCGACAGGCCGTCCTCCCAGCCGGTATCCATGGTCAGAATGCTGCCTTCCCGTTTCAGCTGCCGGTAAATATCCGCCATCTCCGGATCGCCTCCCGCCATAAACATCTTGACCACCTTGGCTCCGGAAGAACACCGGTAAATCTCTTCTTTCTCCCGCTTTGTCAGTTCCACCGGACCGGCGTAGGTCAGGAAGGTCCGGTCCTCCGGCGTAATGGCCACCGAAGTGATGTTTAACGGCATGCCTTCCCCCCGGTACAGGTTCCGGTACTCCATTCCCATCTCTTCCAGGATCCCCCGGATATGCATGGAAAACAGATCCTTGCCAAGAAACGTCTGGAAATGCACCGGAACGTGCAGGCGGGAAAGGTTGACCATGATCGCCGGGGCGCCTCCCCCCAGCTGAATGTCAAATCCTCCGGAGTACACCTCTTCTCCCTCCGAAGGCAGCCGTTCCACCTGGCTGTACAGCAGATCGCAATTTATAATACCGGCTCCCGCAGCGAATCCCATATCATCCCCACCCTTCAATATAGTCCCGGTTCGATTCCAGATACGCGTCTGTCAGAGCCTCTGCCAGAGACCAGGAATTCACCAGCGGATGGACAAACAGGCAGCGCACCGCGGCCTCCCGGCTTCTGGTCCGGATGGCTTCCGACGCGTACCGCTCATACAGCTTCACCCTCCGGCACAGTTCCATGGGGATTTCCGCCGTCCGGGTCATTTTGTGAGGCACGCAGCCTTCCCGGGAAATATGGCAGGTCACTTCCACCACGTCGTCGTCCCGCAGGCCCGGAACCGCGCCCTGGTTGGGCACGCACAGGATCATATCCACCGGTTTTCCCGTCTGCATGGCGCGGATGTACTGCAGCGCCACGCCGGCGTATCCGCCTTCGTCCTTTTCATAGATGTCAAAGTGGAATTTTTCCTTCCGCGCGATGCCCGTCTCATTCTTCATATACATATCCGACCGGTATCCGTGCCAGTGCTCATAGATCTTCAGGCAGCGGTCAAAATCCTTTTCCATATCCAGGCCGGACAGTTCCTCGATCATGTTCCGGTTCACGTCCCGGATCAGCTCGCCCCGGGTCCGGTCCGCTTTCAGGATATGCTCCACCGCCTGTTCCCGGTAAAAGAAATAGTACAGGTATTCATTGAGAATACAGCCCATTTCTTTGGTCAGTTCTTTGGAGAAGAAACGCATGTCCGTATCCGTGTAGATGCGGTCGTCGTTCATCAGCGTGTCCAGCATCTCGGTTTCGCCGAAGCGGATGCTGGGGAAGAAGGACAGGTGATTCAGGCCGTAGCATTCCGCGGACACCGTCTCCGGATCCACGCCGTACAGGTGCGCGAAACTGCGCAGCAGGCCGCTGGGCGCGTCGCAGATGCCGTAGGTAAAATCATACCCCATGTCCCGCAGCGTCTGGGAAACCACGCCGGCAGGGTTGGTAAAGTTGAACACCTTCACCCCCGGCGCTCCATACTGCCGGATCAGCTCACAGTAACGGGCCAGCGCCGGAACCGACCGCATGGCAAAGGAGAAGCCGGCGGCGCCTGTGGTTTCCTGTCCCAGAACGCCGTGGGCCAGAGCAATCCGCTCATCGTCCACCCGCTTTTCATCTTCTCCCACACGTATGGTGGTAATCACATAGGCCGCGTCCCGCACCGCTTCCACCGGATCCGACGTCAGGCAGAAGTTTACCTCCGGATGCAGGCGCTTTGCCGTCTGTCTGGCCATCTCGCCGAAAATACGGAGCTTGGTTTCATTATTGTCCATAAATACAATTTCGTTAATCCCCAGTTCCCCGGCCTGCTGCACCAGACTTCTGGCCAGAAATATGGAACGGACTCCGCCGCCGCCGATTACTGTGAGTTTCATCGCTTACCCTCCTCTTTTTATGCCGCAGACTCAGCTTCCAAACACACGCTCCATCTGTCTTACGATTTCCTTCGCTTCTTCCTGCTGCCGGTCTCTGGTTCGGTTTACATAATCCTTCGCCATGGCCAGAGCCAGATCTTTCTTTACAGGAACCGGCGTCTCCCCTGCCCAGCGCAGGAAATTGCCGCTGTATATGGCGTCCAGCGTTTCCTCGGGAAGCGCCAGGCCGTGAAGCGGATTGTCATTGAACAGGCAGTATTCCTGTTCCAGAAAACCCTTCATTTCCTGGATTTTCTGAATGCCGCTCTTTAATTCTTCTTCGCTGGAGGATTCCTCGTTTCCTCCGTAGTTGTCTGTGCCGAACAGGATCCGGTTCTGATACTTGATGAAAAACTCCCGGGCCCGCTGGTGGCAGATAGAGAAATTGAAGTACATCTCCGAACCCGGCGTAATATCCAGCAGAATTTTGGGATGCCGTTCCATAAAGTCTTCCAGCCGGTCCAGATCGTCCGACAAAAAGTAAAAATGGGGAATGGTCAGGTTCAGATCCGGGAATTTCTGCAGCAGCTTTTCCGTTTCCTCGTAGAAGAACTGGTATCCCGGCGTTTCTTTCCCGTAAAACCATCCAAAGTCATACATCCGCTTGGGCATCCGGTTGATATCCCAGAATTCTTTGGGATCGCCGATGTGGAACATCACCGGCACATTCTGTTCCTGCAGGTATGCCCAGAACGCGTCAAAATTCTCGTGATAATAGGGAATCGTCCACTCTTTCCGGTACAGCGGCTTATTCAGGATCTTAATGCCGTCAAACCCGGCCTCCAGCAGGGCTTTTGCCTGCTCCGCCCAGTCCCAGGGCTCCCACTGCTTTTCCGGTTCCGGATAAATCACGCCGCCAAACGCGTAGATTTTTCCCGGCGCCGCCGCTTTCGCCAGCAGCGACAGCGGGTTGCGCAGCAGCATCTTCTCCTTCCAGAGAAGAATGTTGTGCACGCAGACCGCGTCCAGCTGCGCGCAGCGGATATACCGCAGCAGGTCATTGAGATTTTCGTATACTGTGTCTTTTGCCGTTCTGGACAGGTGATAATGTCCGTCAATCAGCCGTCTCGCCATGTGTTTGTCCTCCTATCCTTTGATTCCTGTAGACGCTACGCCTTCAATAAATTGTTTCTGTCCTGCCGCGAATACCAGAACGCAGGGAATGGTAACCATGACGCTGGCCGCCATCAGAAGGTTGTTCTTGGTATCATAGGCGCCCTTGATGGTCGCCACCGCCACCGCCAGCACCCGGTATTCTTCCGTATTGGTAATGATTAGCGGCCACATCAGGTCGTTCCAGGTGGAGTTGAAGGCAAAAATCGCCAGCGTCACCAGGCCGCCCTTGGCCAGAGGAAGCATGATCCGGGAGTAGATGCCCCAGTAGCCGCAGCCGTCAATTCTGGCTGCTTCTTCCAGTTCCGCCGGAATCCCCATGAAAAACTGCCGAAGCAGAAAGGTTCCGAAAATGCTGGGTACCAGAGGCAGAATCAGCCCCGTATAGGTATCTGACAGATGCAGGTTGTAGATCAGCAGATACCGGGCAATAATGGTCATCTGTCCGGGAACCATAAGCACCGCCATGAGGAACAGAAACAGCTGGCTGCGGAACTTGAAATCGATTCTGGCAAACGCGTATCCGGCCAGAGAGCAGACAAACAGCTGTCCCGCGATGACGCCCACCACCATAATCAGGGAGTTCTTGTAGTACAGCAGAAAATTCATGGTGGTCAGCACGTATTCAAAGTTTTCCAGCGTCCACGTTTTCGGAAACCACACAATGGGGATCTGCACCGTCTCCGCGTAGGTCTTAAAAGCCGTCAGCACCATCCACAAAAACGGCAGGATCATGACAATCAAGCCCAAAAACAGAACCGCGAATGACACAATCTGGATGCCCTGTATCTTTGTTTTTCCTCTTCTTTTTTTATCAGTCATAGTGCACCCACTTCCTTTCTCCCCAGAACTGTACCAGCGTCACCGCCAGGATAATCACAAAGAGGATCACCGCCTCTGCCGACGCGTATCCCATCCGGGAGTGGACGAAGGCTTTCTGGTAAATTCCGTACACCATGGTTCTGGCCGCGTTTTCCATAGGGCCGAAAGAGGAGTTGATAAAAATGTAGATCAGGTCGAACACCTTCAGGCTGTTCATGAACTCCATGATAATCACGAAGAACAGGCTGGGCGTAATCAGCGGCACCGTGATCTTGCGGAAGCACTGGAACGAACTGGCTCCCTCCATCTTTGCCGCCTCATAGTACATCCCCGGCACATTCTGCAGTCCCGCCAGCAGGATAACCATATCATACCCGATTCCCTGCCAGATTGCCACCAGAATAATCGCCGGGAAGAACCACTTCGGATCCGCCATCCAGTAAGGTCCCTGGATGCCGAAAACCGCCAGAATGGCGTTGACAATGCCGTACTGGGAATTGAACAGATACCTCCACACCAGGCCAATGGCCACCGTCATGGTAATGGACGGCAGAAAATAGATGACCCGGAATAAACCGCGGAACGGAATCTTCTGATTCAGAAAGTAAGCCAGAATCAGGGAAATCGCAACGCCAATGGGAACCTTGAACACCGTATAGATCAGGGAGTTTTTCAGTTCCTTCCAGGTCGTTTCATCCGCAAAAAGTTCTTTAAAGTTTTCCAGTCCGATAAAGGAGCCGGCTCCGCTCAGCTGCCAGTCCGTCAGCGACATATAAAAGGCAAAGAAAATCGGGCCTACCGAAAAAATCAGCATCAGGATCAGCAGCGGAGAAACAAACAAATATCCCCAGAAATTATCTGTATGGTAAAATACCTTCTTCCGCTTCGATTCCATTTCTATACCTCACCTCTCATAACAAGCGGGAAGCGCGCAAAGCGCTCCCCGCCTTCTGCCGCGTTTACTGAGTCAATGCTGTACACTGATCGGAATAACCCTGTACAATCTCCTGGATGCCGGCCCGGTCCAGACCAGTGGTCAGATAGACCTCGCCAATACAGGAGTTAAAGTATCCCTGAAATTCCGAATTATATCCTACCGAATACAGAATGGGAACCAGCTTATAATTTTCCAGCGTCGTCTGAATGGCGCCTACATCGATTCCAAGGCCCTCTTCATAAACATCAAAGCAGTCCAGATGCGCCGTCAGACCAGCCGATGACAGAGTCGTCATTCCCTCCTGGGAAGCCGCATACTTCAAGAAACTTTGCACTTCTTCTTCATGCTGGGTTCCGGAATATCCGGCCATGCTGCAGACGCTGAAGGAACATGCTTTCTCAGCGCCCTGAGGCAGCGTAGAAACACCTATGTTTTCTGCTCCAATCGCCTCTGCATGCGTTACAATGGTCGGCGGAGCTCCGAATACCATGGCCGCCTGTCCGGACGAAAAGTAGGTATCACCCTGGATTTCCGTCATCTGCGCGCCGGTGGGTGTACTGCCATCGGTATACATCAGATCATACACAAAGGACCAGCCATCCATAGCTGTTTCATCCGCAAACTGCGGGACATCATTGTTGTAGTCGAAAGGAATATTTCCCGCGGAAACCAGCCATTCATACAAAGAACCCTGCGCGGAATCCGTACGGAAGCAGTATCCATACTGACTTCCATCGTCTTTGGTCAACGCAGCAGCAGCAGTCCGGAAATCATCCCAGGTCCAGTCTTCCGTCGGATACTCCAGGCCCGCTTCATCAAACATGGCCTTGTTGTAGATCAGCACATTGGGATCCAGCAAAAACGGCACGCCGTAATAACTGCCGTCGTCTCCCTTCAGCAGATCCGTCGCCGTCTGTGAATACTTGTCCAGTTCCATCACGTCGTCGTTCAACGGCAGCATATAACCCGCCGGCAGATACTCGATCAGGTGAGCCAGGTTGACCCAGAAAATATCCGGCGCGTCGTCTCCCGTCGCCAGCATAGTCTCCAGCTTGGTCCAGTAATCCGCCCAGGGCAGCTGGGTCGGCTCAATGGTGATCCCCTCGTTCTGCGCCTCGTAGTCCGCGATCAGCTGCTCGATCTCTTCTTTAAATAATATGTCCCAGTAGTACAGACTCAGCGTAACCCCTTCTCCCGACGTCTCTTCCGCCGCAGGTTCCTCCTGCTGCGCTTCCGTCTGCGCTCCGGTCCCTGCCGCCGTGGTTTCCTCTGTCTCCGCCGATGAACATGCGCTCAGCGCGGCCGCCATACCGGCCGCCAGCATAAACCCCAACCATTTTTTCTTCTGCTTCATTTCTTTCTCCCTTCTGCCGCCGGCGCCTGCGGCAAAATCACCCCTTTTTGCGGCGCGCGCCTTCGCCGTCTTTGTTTCTCCTTTGTTTCATTTTGTTTCACGTTTTCTTGTATGAACATTGTAGCATGTATCATCTTTTGTTTCAAGTCTTTTTTGTAGTTTTGACCAACTTTTTTCGCATCTATGTTAATTTTTTGTCATTTTTCACACTTGTTTCGCATTCTGATTGACTTTGTTTCACTATTATACTATAATTTGTGTTGAAATAATCATGAAACTGTATCGTATTTCTCTTTTGATTTGTTTCAGACAAAGCGCTTTTCAAACATGGAAGATTTTGGTAGAATGAACTCAGAAGACGTGTTGCGAAATGGAGGGGTACCAGCATGACGATTCGGGAATTCGCAAAGCTCTGCGGCGTTTCTCCGGCGACGGTCTCACGCTATTTCAGCGGAGAAGCCGGATTAAGTCCCGCAGCTGCAGAAAAAATACAAAAACAGGCAGAAGCATCGGGATACCGGCCGGCTTCCAGATCCAGAAAAGCCCGGGCAAATAGCCGGGTATTTGCTGTGTTTACTCCTGTATGGCGCCACTGTTTTTTCAACGACCTATTGGTTCATCTGGAACACTTGGCTGCCAGTCAGGGGCTTCAGATGATGGTGCTTCCCTCCGCGGTTTCAGATCCTTCCGTCTATGTTCCGCTGCTGCGGGCGCTTTCGCCTATCGGGACCCTTTTATTCGACGAACGTGCCGACGATCCTTTAGCCGAACTGCTGTATCACGAGCGCATTCCCAGCGTTATGTGCGCAGCTATTTCTCTCAATCAAAGATTCCCTTCCGTTCATGTGGATGATATGACCGCCGCATATGATGGCGCAAATTATCTGATTGACCTCGGGCACAAAAATATCGGCTTTATCTCCGCGGAGCCGCAGGCCATAAGTTCCGGTTTTCAGCGAATCACCGGCTGCCGCAAAGCTATGGAAGATTCCGGGCTGTCCCTTCCGCCGGAACACATCGTTTACTGCGGAAGTTCTTTTCAAGATGGATATCAGGGCATGAATCAGCTGTTTGACCGTCAGCTGCCTTTGTCAGCGATTTTTACTTTCAGTGATGACATGGCCGCAGGCGCCCTTGTATCCATCCAGGAACACGGTTTTTCGGTTCCTGACGATATTTCTGTATTGTCCTTTGATAATTGTTCTGTAGCTGAAGAAACCAGACCCAAACTGACTACGCTCGCCCAACCGATTGATTTAATCGCCGCCCGTTCACTGGAACTGCTCTGTGATTATCCTCAGATGCCCGAATCCATCACTTTGCGCCATACGCTCATAAAAAGAGCCAGCTGCTCTGCGCACCTGGCTCCCAATAAACTGGAACTGCAATATGAAGGTATCAACACTTCCGGTTTTTAACGTCAAACCGGCTTCCGCAGCCCCCGGGTATTTTTCTCCACCATGCGGCGCTCCACCATAATCTGGTGGCCGCACCCCAGGCAGCGGAGGCGGAAATCCGCCCCCACCCGAAGAATCTCCCATTCCTGGCTTCCGCAGGGATGGGGTTTTTTCAATTTCACAATATCTCCTACCTCGTATACCATAGCCATGTTCTTCCTCTTTCCATCCCGCCGTCCTTCCGGTCAGGCCAGGATCTTGTCAATGGCTTCCAGCTCGTCTTTGCTGAAAGGAGCGCCCTCCAGGGCTTTCATATTATCCTTCAGCTGTTCCGGACTGCTGGCTCCCACCAGCACCGACGTCACCTGGGGCTTTCTCAGAATCCACCACAGCGCCATCTGCGCCAGGGACTGCCCCCGGTTCTGGGCAATCTCGTGCAGCCGGTGAATCTTGTCCAGCCGTTCCTCCGTCAGGTACCTGCCCCGGATGGTAGTGCCCTGTCTGGAAGCCCGGGATCCCTGTGGAATGCCGTTTAAATAGCGGTCTGTCAGCGCCCCCTGGGCCAGCGGACTGTAAGCGATGCAGCCCACCCCTTCTTTTTCCAGCGTATCCAGCAGTCCATCCTCCACCCAGCGCTCAAACATGTTGTAGCGGGGCTGATGGATGAGACAGGGCGTGCCGTTCTTTCGCAGAATCTCAATGGCCTGTTTCGCTTCTTTTTCCTCATAATTGGAAATGCCCACGTACAGGGCCTTTCCCTGGCGGACCATATCCGAAAGCGCCCCCATGGTCTCTTCCAGCGGCGTCTCCGGATCAGGCCTGTGGTGATAGAAAATATCCACATAGTCCAGCTGCATCCGCTTCAGGCTCTGATCCAGGCTGGCCATAAGGTATTTGCGGGAGCCCCAGTCTCCGTAGGGGCCCGGCCACATATCGTAGCCGGCTTTGGAGGAAATGATCATCTCGTCCCGGTAAGCCGACAATTCTGTATGCAGAATCTGCCCGAAATGTTCTTCCGCCAGTCCTTTTGCCGGATTGCCGTAGTTGTTGGCCAGGTCAAAATGCGTGATGCCGCTGTCAAAGGCGCAGAAAACAATCGCTTTCTGTTCTTCCAGGGTTTTTTCCAGTCCGAAATTCTGCCAGAATCCCAGGGAAACCGCCGGCAGCTTCACCCCGCTTCTGCCGCAGCGGTTGTACGTCATGGTGTCATACCGTTTTTCTGATGCCCGATGCATATGGATGTCCTCTCCTTTTTGTTCAAATATTCAATTCCTCAAACACCTGGCCTATGGGCCGGCTGATCATCAGGTCCGCATGGGCGTCCCGGGCCGTCGCCGATTTGTTGATCAGCACCAGCCGGTTTCCCCGATAATAGTCGATCAGTCCAGCCGCCGGATATACCGTCAGCGAGGTGCCTCCGATGATCAGCACGTCCGCGTGCCGGATGTAAAACACTGCCTTCTGCAGCACATCCGAATCCAGCCCTTCTTCATACAGCACCACATCCGGCTTGATGATGCCGCCGCAGCTGCAGCGGGGCACGCCATCCGCCTGCAGTACCGCGTCCAGTCCATAGGCCCGGCCGCAGCGGGTGCAGAAATTGCGGTAGACCGACCCGTGCAGTTCCAGCACATTCCGGCTTCCCGCTTTCTGATGCAGCCCGTCGATATTCTGGGTGATCACCGCCTTAACCTTGCCCTGCTGCTCCAGCCTGGCCAGCGCCAGGTGGGCCGCGTTGGGCTTCGCATCAGGGAAAATCATCTTGTTTTTATAAAACCGGTAAAATTCCTCCGGATTTTTCAGATAGAAGCTGTGGCTGATGATCATCTCCGGCGGATACTGGTACTGCTGGCTGTACAGCCCGTCCTGGCTTCGGAAATCCGGAATCCCGCTTTCCGTCGATACCCCGGCTCCGCCGAAAAACACAACGTTCCCGCTTTCTTCTATCCACTGCTTCAGTTTCTCTGTCTCCGTCATTCCGACCTCTCCTTTCCGCCGCCCCGCCGGTATGCCCGTTATACCTCTTCGTCCAGAAATACGCCCTGCAGCACGCGGATCTCCTGGATCCACGGTTCCGCGGCCGGCGCCTCTCCATAGCCGAACAGCCACCCGGTCAGCGCTCCGATTTGGACTTCCAGCCGGGGGATCTCCTGCCCGCTTCCCGGACCTTCTCCGTCTGGAATCCGCGTAATCCGCGAGGTCTCTTTATCCAGTTCCCACAGAAACGTTCCCTGATTTCCGGCGCAAACGGGATCCGTGACCGTCAGGCGCACGGCAAGGCCCGGCAGCCGGCTCTCTTCCTTCAGCCGCACGGCTTTCAAAAACCGTTCCAGACAGACAATCCGCGCCATAATTGCCGGCGCCGCCGGCTTTGCTTCTTCACAATTTTCTTCTCCGCACAGCAAAAACCGCTGCTTTCTGCCCTGGATTCCCCGCACCCCGGCAATCCGGCCCGCCAGGAATCCGGCGTTTCCATCTTTCTCCGGCTCCAGCAGGATTTCCAGACAGCCGTTTTCGCTTTCCAGCTCCTCGGCCAGCCGGCGCACATAGGCTTCGTCCCGTACCGTCCGTACTTCCCGGCGGTTCTGCAGCCATTCTTCCATATACGCGGCTGCCGCCGGCAGCGTACGGTCGTCCGCCACGCACCGGCGCAGGCGCCTTTCCGCCTCCGGCGTCAGCGCCAGATGGGGCTGGTCGTATACATAGGCAAAGCCGAAGGGCTCGTAGAGCCGGCGGTCCGCCGGCATCAGAAAGCAGAATTCCATGCCTTCCTGAAACATATCCGCCAGCGCCGACCCCAGCAGCCGGCGCATCAGGCCGCGGCCCCTGCGGTCCCGGGCCGTCGCCACCGCCACCACATAATCGCTGTTCCAGCGGTGGCTTCCCGCCCAGACCGGATAGGGATTCCGATGGAGCATGGACACAATGCGCCCTTCCTCCTCTTCTGCCAGAATCCGGTTGTCCGCGGTTTTCTCCGTATAATAGTACTCCAGAAACTCTTCCGAATCCTCCGGAAACGCCTCTCTCCAGAGGGGCAGCGTCCTGGTCTTTTCCTGCTGCTCCAAATACCGCATGCTACAGCTCCTGTTAGTTTTTCTTCCGGTCTTCCTTCGCCGCCGGACCGGCGTCCAGGCCGTTCAGCCACTGTCTGGCCTGCTCCAGCCCTTCTTCCGTAAACGGAAAATACTCCGTCTCTTTTTCTTCTTCCGGGGTCGCGTCGCTGCACAGCAGCCCGTGCCAGGCCGTCGCCGCCAGCCGGTCCTGCCCGTCTTCGTCCGTCCGCTTTTCCAGCACGTAGCGCAGCATCCCGTCGCTTCCGGTGAAACGGCTTTTTTTCAGCAGCGGGATCCCCATAATTCCCTTTAACTCCACCATGTTTCAAAAACTCCCTCAGAACCGGATGGCCACCTTGAAATCTCCATGTTTGCCGGCAGCGTATTCAAAAGCCGTTTCCCATTCTTCCAGGGAGAACATGCGGGACACCACGCCGTCGGTCTTCAGATTGCCGTTGGCGATATTTTCAATCACATACGGATAGCAGTAGGGACTCAGATGAGAACCCAGCACATCCAGTTCCTTCCGGTCGCCGATAATGGACCAGTCCGCCGTGGTCGGCTCCCCAAATACGCTGAACTCCACAAAGCGGCCCAGCTTGCGGATCATGCCCAGCCCCTGCAGGACGCTGGAGGGATGTCCGGTGGCCTCAATATAAATATCGCATCCGTAACCCTCGGTCAGTTCCATGATTTTGGCCTGCACATCCTCTTTGCCCGGGTTCAGCGCCAGGTCCGCGCCGAATTCCTTCGCCTTTTCCAGACGGTTGTCCAGCATGTCCAGGGCAATCAGAAGCGCCGGATTCTTTCTTCTGGCATAGGTAATCATACCCAGCCCCAGGGTGCCGGCGCCGGAAATCACCACCACATCTTCGCTCTGGATCTGGGCCCGGTCCACCGCGTGTTTGGAGCAGCCGTAGGGTTCGATTAACAGCGCCTTCTCCAGCGGCATATCCTCCGGCACCCGGGAAATCACCGCCGTCTTGGGATAGCGGACATACTCCGCCATACCGCCGTTATTGCCATGCTGGAATCCGAAAATGGCATGGGGCTGGCACATCCAGTAGCGGCCGCTTCTGCAGAACCGGCAGCTGCCGCAGGGCACAATCTGATCCGCCGTAATCCGGTCTCCCAGCTGAAACTCCGTCACGTTCGCGCCTTTTTCCACAATATGGCCCAAAAACTCATGGCCGGGAATAAACGGCGGCTCCACCCAGGCCGGCTGGCTGCCGTCGCCCCAGAACATAGCGGCGCCGTGCTGGCATTTCAGATCGCCCGCGCAGATGCCGCACCCCTCTGTTTTGATAATAATATCGTCGGGTCCGCACTCCGGCGTGGGATAATTCTTCTCCAGGCGGTAATCGCCCTTTCCGTAGGCCACCAGGGCCTTCATGGTTTCCGGTATCGCTCTCATCGTATTCTGCCTCCTTTTTGTTGATTCCTGTGGGTTTCCTTCCATATGTTCCTGCAATTTCATATCTTCATTGTACCACGGAACGGCGGCGGTTGTATAGCGGCGTTTTACGCTCAAAGCAATCCCGGCTTTCCAGAGCAATAAAAAAACACCGTCCCCGGCGATCCATGCCGCCAAAAACAGTGCTTTGAGTGCGCCCTCAGGGACTCGAACCCTGGACAAATAGATTAAGAGTCTACTGCTCTACCAACTGAGCTAAGGGCGCATTTCCTATATTCGGTTGTCCTCTCTGTGACACGTCTGTTATTATATGGCAGGGGCTGACAAATGTCAACCCCTTTTTTCATTTTTTTGTTCTGTTTTTTACGCCGCTTTTATTTGTTTCCGGCCGCCGCGCCTTTTTCCTTTTCCACCAGCCGGATCCGTTCCCACTGGCCGCCGGCGTAGCGGCAGAAGGAAATCAGGTAGTTGGCCAGCCAGCCCATGGGCACCGCGTACCAGACCGCCTGGGGGCCGATCACCGGCGCCAGCCAGAACGCCACCGTCACCCGGATGGTCAGGTTCACCAGGTTCGCGGCCGTAAACACCACCATATCTCCGGCGCCCCGCAGCAGGCCATCAGTAATGGCCTTCAGGCCGATGAACACGTAGAAAAAGGAGATGAATTTCGTGTACTGCAGGCCGGTCTGCAGCGCCAGATCCGACTGGCCGCCTCCATCCATAAAAGCCAGGACGAACTGCCGGCCCCACAGCTGCATCACCAGGCAGATTCCGACGGCGAACCCGCCGACGATGGCGTACCCCGCCCGGTAGCCCCGGCGCACCCGGTCCGGCCGGCCCGCGCCCATATTCTGGGCGGAAAACGTGGACATGGCGTTGCCCGCCGCCAGCATCGGCACAATGGACAGAGATTCCAGCCGGGAACCCGCCGCGTATCCCGCCATAACCGCCGAGCCGAAGCCGTTGATTACCGACTGCACCAGCAGCATCCCCACGTTGACGATGGACTGCTGGATGGTGGACGGCAGCGCCACTTTCACCATGCGCAGCACCATGCCGCCGTCATAGAGCCGGAACCGCGGCTGTTCTTCCTCCCGCGGGGCATCCGTCTCGTCCTTTCCCATATTCCGCACCCGGGCAATCAGCAGGCCGAAGGAAAGCAGGGCGGAAATTCCCTGGGCAATCAGCGTCGCCCAGGCGACGCCGGCCACCGCCAGGTGAAACTCCAGCACGAACCAGAGGTCCAGCACCACGTTCAGCAGGGAAGAAAAAATCAGCAGGTACAGCGGCGTCCGGGAATCCCCCATAGACTGAAAAATAGACGCCTGCACATTGTACATAAACAGAAACGGCAGCCCCATAAAATAGATCCGCAGGTACGTAGCCGCGTCCGCAAAGACGTTGTCCGGCGTATGCATCAGCCGCAGAATCGTATCGTTTAAGCCGTATCCCGCCAGGCCCAGCACAATGCTCAGCCCCAGAAAATTGATCAGCGTGGTGGACACGGCCGTCCGCATCTGCCCCAGCCGCCCGGCGCCCAGAAACTGCGACACCAGCACGGAACTTCCCACGCCGCCGCCTATGGCCACGGCGATAAACACGCTGGTAATGGACGCGGAAGCGCCTACGGAAGCCAGCGCTTCTTCCCCGACAAACCGGCCCACCACCACGGAATCGATGATATTGTAGAACTGCTGGAAAAAATTCCCCATAATCATGGGCAGAGCGAAGAAAAACATCGCCCTGCCCGGAGAATCCGTCAGCATATTCCCTTTCTTTTCCTGGCTGTTACTGTATGCTTTCAATGGCTCTCACCAGATTTCCCCTATCCTGCATGCCCACCATCTTGCCGGCGGCTTTTCCATCTTTGAAAAAGATGAACGTAGGAATGGACATGACGCCGAACCGGGCGGCAATGTCCTGGCTGTCGTCCACATTGATCTTGCAGACCTTGACCTTTCCCTCATATTCCGCAGCCAGCTGTTCCACCACCGGGCTCATGGCCTTGCAGGGGCCGCACCAGTCCGCGTAAAAATCCACCAGCACCGGCAGAGAAGACTCGGTTACTTCCTTATCGAATGTTTCGCTTGTCAGCATTTTTGCCATAGCAGTTCCTCCTTTGCTTTTTCAGCGTTTCTTTTTCGAATGGCTTCCTTCTATAAATGTCTGCACTTCCTTCAGGCAGCGGTACCACCGCAGAATCCGCCGGTTCAGTTCCGTCTTGTCGCAGGTGGCCTGCTGAAGTTTTTTCACCGCCGCATCCTTCAGAGACATGGGCATCCCCAGGCTTTCCCGGTTTACCATATCCTATGCGGAAATCCCGGTTCCTATACAAAGGACCGGGCCGGCTTATCGGGGCCGGAGCGGGCCGAGGCTGACCGACGCCGGGTTCCCGTAGGGATAGGCGTCGCCGCGGATGGCCGTCAGCTTGCAGATAGGTTTGCCTTCTTCCACAAAGCGGCTCTCATACTCCGTCATCACATTTCCATCCAGGTATGGACTGTCATACAGATCAAAGGTGTACCGCAAAATCCGCCATCCGCACTGGCGGACGGTCTCCAGAGAATACTCAAACAACTTCCGGTTGTCGGTTTTAAACTCCACCGTGCCGTCCGGCGACAGAATCCGGTCGTACAGCTCCATAAAGCGGGGCGAGGTCAGCCGTCGCTTCGCGTGGCGGTCTTTGGGCCACGGGTCGGAAAAGTTTAAGTAAATCCGGTCGGTCTCCCCGTCCGCGAAGATCTCCCCCAGGTCTTCCGCATTTACGCAGAGAAACACCAGATTGGGCAGCTTCTGCTCATTCTGCTTCTGAATGGCCTTCAGCAGAACCGACGGGTACCGCTCCACGCCGACAAAATTGATCTCCGGGCAGAGCTGTGCCAGTTCCATAATAAATTTTCCTTTTCCCATTCCCACTTCTATGTGGATCGGGTTTCTGTTCCCGAATACGTCCGCCCATTGTCCTCTTTTGGACTCCGGGTCTTGCACAACATAAGGGCTTTCCGCGATCTTCCGCTCCGCCCCCGGTATATGGCGCAGTCTCATGCCGTTTCTCTCTCCCCCTTCTGATTCTGTCTTCTCATTCTAACATTTCCCTTTTTTAATGTAAAGGTTTTACTTTTCTCTTACAAATAGAAAATTTTACGTGCACAAATTGTCAAAAAATAGTATAATGAATCTAATGATTGTTCATTCGATTCTAACCCGCAAAGGAGGATATCTATGGCAGCACCGGATACAAGCAGCAGTTGGGAAAAAATACGTCAGGGCGTCAAGGAAGCGGAGACCCTGATCGGTCAGAAAAAATACAATCTGTCTATGGTAAAATCCCGTCAGACACTGGAATATATGGTCCGCTGCCTGTGTGAAAAGGCAGCCATCGTCGATTCGGACCTGTCCGCGGCCATCGACGAGCTGTACAGCGGCCGCTGGATCAGCAAGACCACCTGCGAACACTATCACAAGATCCGCATGCTGGGCAACAAGGCCGTCCACGAAGGCAGCGAAAACGCCTACGACGCCAACCAGGCGTATCACCTGCTTTCTCAGGAGGTATATACGTTTGCCAACGATTACAACAGCCGGAAGCGCCGCCCGGCGCCGGCGTCCTCCCAGCAGGCCAGGAAGCGGCCGGCGTCCGGAGGCAGCCGCAGCCGGAAACGGCAGCAGACCGGTCCGCTGCCTTTCTCCTCAGTGGAGCTGATCCGGGTCGGCGCCATTGCCGTCGCGGTGATTCTCCTGATCGTCATCATCCGGGTCCTGATGCCCGGCAAAGACGACGCCGCGGAGACCTCGGCGCCTGTGACCACCGAGTCCACCCTTCCCGAGACCCAGCCGGAGCCGGAGACCATGGCGGAAACCACGCCGGCGCCTGTATACCGCACCACGGACAACCTGAACGTGCGGTCTCAGCCTTCTACCGATGGCGAGCGCCTGGGACTTCTGGAAGCCGGAACCGTCGTGGATTACATCGACGCCTATGACGACGAATGGGCCATTATCAGCTACAACGGTTCGGAGGCCTATGTGGCCAGCCAGTACCTGACCCGCGACTGATCCTGTACGAATCTTTGTGCATAACTTATAAAAATACAGCCGTTCCGGCTGTATTTTTTCTGTATTTTATAGTGGTTTTTTTTCAGAAAAAGAGTATGATGTTAAAGAACTGGTTTTTACGGACAGGCGTTTCCTACCTATTATATGGACACGCGGCTCCAGAAAGACCAGCGGCTGACAACAAGACAAGGAGGGAACGACGTGAATCATGTAATCGACCGATTGTCTGATATCGAGCACGACGCCGGAGCCATTATGGACGGCGCCAATGCCCGTAAAAAAGAAATCGCAAAAGAAATGGCAGATAAGACGGCTGCCTTTGACGCGCAGCTGGAACAGGAAACTGCCGGACGGATCCAGGCGCTTCGGGAAGAAATGGAGCGCTCCATGCAGAAGCGGCTGGCCGAATTGAAGGCGGAAGCGGACGCGCAGGCCCGGCAGCTGGAAGAAACCTATGAGGCCCGGCACACCGACTACGCCCGGCAGCTGTTTCAGGCCGTGACCAAGGGGTGATTCTATGACCGGATTACTTGCCTACAGCGGCATCACCGCCAAAATCCAGGCCATGGAAAGCAAGCTGATCCAGGAAGACCGGCTGAGGGAAATGGCTTCTCTGGATTCGGTGCCCCAGGCGCTGGAATACCTGAAGCGGCAGCCCGCCTATGAAGGGATTTTTGACGACATGGAACAGCAGCCCCACCGCGGCGAGATCGAGCAGCGGCTGCTTCTGTCCAAGTACCGGGACTTTGCCAAACTGTACCGGTTTTCCCAGGCGTCTCAGCGGCATTTCCTGGATCTGTATTTTCTGCACTATGAGATCGCCGTATTGAAGCGCTGTCTCCGATGCGTCCTGGACCACCGTCCGGTAGACCTGGATTTGTCCATGTTCCAGAGCTTTTTTGAAAAGCATTCCGGCCTGGACTTGATCCGCCTTTCTTCTGCCGCCGACATGCAGGAGTTTGTCGCCGGCCTGGAAGGAAGCGTTTTTTACCGTCTTCTGACCCAGCTGGCCGCCGGCGGCAAAGCCACGCTGTTCGATTATGAATTGAACATGGACCTGCTGTATTTCCGCACCATGTGGAAGGCCGCCGGCTCCCTGTCCCGGAAAGAAGAACGGATCCTGACCCGGTGCCTGGGCACCCGGCTGGATATGCTGAATATCCAGTGGATCTACCGCTCCAAAAAATATTACCCGCTGCCGCCGGCAGACATCTATTCGCTGCTGATTCCCGTGCAGCACCGGCTGAAAAAAGAGGAACTTCAGAAACTGGCGTCGGCTTCCGGCTTAAGCGAATTTTTCGCCGCTTTGAAAAGCACCGCCTACAGTTCCCTTTCGCAGGCGGAACTGGAAGACGGACGGAATCTGGAGGATCTCTGCACCGAAGCGCTGGACCGGATTTACCGGATCACCAGCCGGAGACAGCCCTATTCCATCGCTTCCCTGAACTCCTACCTGTACTTCAAGGAAGAGGAGATTCAGAAAATCATCACGGTCATAGAGGGCATCCGATATGGCCTGGGAGCAGACACCATCTGTTCCTATGTAATTAAAAATGAAAGGAGGGCTCGCAGGCATGATTGAGAAAATGAAGTTTCTGAGCGTCATCGGCCACCAGGACGACATTGACCGCGTCATCGACCAGTATCTGTCCCGATACGAAATCCAGTTTGAGAACGCGCTGTCCGAGCTGAAAAACGTGCAGGGACTGCGGCCTTTCATGGCATCCAACCCTTACCGGGAGGTCTATCAGAAAGCCTGTGAACTGACGGCTTCCCTGGGAGACGTCTCTTCCGTCCCGGCCCGGCCCCTCTCCCCCGAGGAAGCCGCCGGCATCGTAAACCAGTGCGCCGGCCGACTGAACCGGCTCTCCGCCGCGAAAGCCGAACTGGAGGAACAGATGGAATCCTGCCGGACCTCGCTGGACAAAATCTCCCATTTTACGGAACTGGACTACGACTTAAGCGCCATTCTCCATTTCCGCTACATCAAATTCCGGTTCGGCCGGATCACCCGGGAATACTACGGCAAATTCATGGATTTTGTCTACGATTCCATGGACACGGTGGTATACCGGTGCGCGGAAGACGACGAGTACATCTGGCTGGTCTATTTTGTGCCGGAAAGTTTAAGTGACAAAATCGACGCCATCTACGCGTCCATGCACTTTGAGCGGATTTTTGTGCCGGACGAGTACCAGGGCACGCCTATGGAAGCCGCGGACCGGCTGAAAGAACAGATGCAGCAGTTAAACGGCCGCATCCGGGCCCAGGAACAGGAAATTTTCCGGACCTTGAACGACCGGAAGGAGAATCTGGTCAATGCCTGCCGCCGGCTGGCGGATTTTGACAAAAACTTCGAGATCCGCAGACTGGCCGCCTGCACCAAGGCCGACGAACATACCTATTACATCCTCTGCGGGTGGATGACGGAGAAAGACGCGAAAAAGCTGGAAAAGGAAATGTCCGACGACACCATGGTCTTCTGCATCATTGAAAACGACCACAGCAACATCGTCAGCCGGCCGCCCACCAAGCTGATCAACCCGCGGCTGTTCAAACCTTTTGAGATGTTTGTGGACATGTACGGCCTGCCGGCCTACAACGAAATCGACCCCACCATTCTCATCAGCCTGACCTATTCCTTTTTCTTCGGATTTATGTTCGGAGACGTGGGGCAGGGCCTCTGCTTGATGATCGGCGGATTTCTGCTGTATCATTTCAAAAAAATCAACCTGGCGGGCATCATTTCCCGCTGCGGGCTGTTTTCCGTTCTGTTCGGCTTTCTCTTCGGCAGCCTGTTCGGGTTTGAGGACGTGATCCCGGCCCTGTGGCTGCGGCCCCGGGAAGCCATGATGCAGGTTCCGTTTGTCGGGCGCTTGAACACCGTGTTCATCATCGCCGTAGGCATCGGCATGTGCGTCATCCTGCTGACCATGGTGTTAAACATCATCAACAGCTGCCGGGAACACGATCCGGAAGAGATCTGGTTTGATACCAACGGCGTGGCCGGACTGGTGTTTTACGGCTCCCTTACGGTGACGCTGGCCCTGTTCATGACCGGCCATACGCTGCCGGCCGCCGCGGTTTTGGCGGTGATGTTTCTGCTGCCGCTGCTGGTGATCTTCTGCAAAGAACCGCTGGCAGCCCTGCTGGAAAAGAAAAAGGACATTCTTCCCGACAGCCGGGTGATGTTCTTTGTCCAGGGATTTTTCGAACTGTTTGAGGTGTGTCTGAGTTATTTTTCCAACACCCTTTCCTTCGTCCGTGTGGGCGCCTTCGCGGTCAGCCACGCGGCCATGATGGAAGTGGTGCTGATGCTGGCCGGCGCGGAAGCCGGCGGCAGTCCCAACTGGCTGGTAGTGGTGCTGGGCAACCTGTTCGTCTGCGGCATGGAGGGTCTGATCGTCGGCATCCAGGTGCTGCGTCTGGAATACTACGAGCTGTTCAGCCGGTTCTACCGCGGAACGGGACGGGCCTTCAAGCCCTACGGAAAAGCCTGAACCCATGTTATGACCTATCACGATACAAGCATATAAGAAAAGGAGAATTCACTATGAGCTTACTTGTTAAAATCACTCTGGCCGCTGCACTGATCTTAAGCATCGTCGTTCCCTTCGGCGCTTTCGCCGCCGGCGAAAAGACCCGGGGACGCTATAAAACCGCTCTGGCCGTCAACGTATTTCTGTTCTTCGGCACCCTGCTGGTATCTTCCGCGCTGATGTTCTCCGGCACCGCGTTTGCCGCGGAGGCCGCTGCAGACACCAGCAGTTCCTTAGGAATGGGATGCCTGGCTGCCGCCCTTTCCACCGGCATGTCCTGCATCGGCGGCGGCATCGCCGTTTCCGCGGCCGCTTCCGCGGCTCTGGGCGCCATCAGTGAAGATGGCTCCATCCTTGGTAAATCGCTGATCTTCGTAGGTCTTGCCGAAGGTGTCTGCCTGTATGGACTGATCATTTCCTTTATGATCCTGGGCAACTTCTAAGTCTATGAAGATGTATCTGATCAGCGACAACATCGACACCTATACCGGCATGCGCCTGGCAGGCGTCGAGGGAGCCGTTGTCCATGAACGAAACGAGCTTCTGCAGGAACTGGATAAGGTCATGGCCGACAAAGAGGTGGGAATCGTGCTGCTGACGGAGAAATTCGGCAGAGATTTCCCGGATATCGTAAACCGGGTAAAAATGAACCGCATGCCTCTGTTTGTGGAGATTCCCGACCGACATGGCACCGGCCGCAAGCCGGACTTTATCACGTCCTATGTCAACGAAGCAATCGGATTAAAACTATAGAAGAGAGGTGGCCGTCTTGACAACAGAAGAAAAGTTAGAACATTTTCAGCAGTACTGTATGGAAAGCGCCAGAGTCCGCAGCGCGCGGATGCTGGACGAGTACACCCAGGCCCTGGAAAAGTCTTTCAGCGAACACCAGGGAGACGCACGCCGCCGCGCGGATATGGAAGTTCAGGCGGAAAAAGAAAAAATCCAGAAGGAAACCAATAAAAAGCTGTCCATCGAGCAGATCAACATCCGGCGCGTCTTCAGCCGCAGGCAGCGGGAACTGAAGGAAAAGCTGTTTGTGGAGCTGCGGGACATGCTGGCCAATTTTATCGAAACGCCCCAGTACATCGAAATGCTGGAGCGCCAGATTGCCCAGGCCATGGAAGTGGCCGGCAGCGAACCGGTGATCATCTACATGGATCCCAGTGATGAAGACAAGGTCCGCCGCCTCTCCTTCCAGCACAAGGCGGATATCCGCATCAGCGAATACTCCTTCCTGGGCGGCACCCGGGCAGTGATCCCCTCCAAAAACATCCTTATGGACAATTCCTTTGAAACCCGGATGGCCGAGGAAAAGGAAAATTTCCAGTTCGATCTGGAAGTGACGACAGGAGGCGGCATGCATGGCTAAGACAGGAAAAATCTACGGCATCAACGGTCCCATCGTCCACATCAAAGGCGACGTGGGACTGGAAATGCACGAAATGGTATATGTAGGCAATGAAAATCTGATCGGAGAGGTCATCGGCCTCAACTCCGACGACACCATCATCGAGGTATATGAGGAAACCACCGGCATGAAGCCCGGCGAAACCGTGACCGGAACCGGTTCTCCGGTGTCTGTTACGCTGGCTCCCGGCATCCTCAACAACATTTTTGACGGCATCGAACGGCCCTTAAGCGAAATTGCCAGAGAAACCGGCTTTTACATCGGCCGCGGCGTCAACGTGGACTCTCTGGACGTGCACAAGCGCTGGGACACCCACATCACCGTGAAAAAGGGCGACCATCTTTTCCCCGGCGCCATCATCGCCGAAGTTCCGGAAACGCCGGCCATTGTCCACAAGGTTATGCTGCCGCCGGATCTGGAAGGCTACGTGCTGGACGTGGTTCCCGATGGCAGCTATACCATACAGGAGCGGCTTCTGACGCTGCAGCTCCCCGACGGGACGGAAAAAGAGATCACCATGACCCAGAAGTGGCCCATCCGCGTTCCCCGGCCCATGGCCAAACGGTACCCGGCCTCTGTGCCTCTGATCACCGGCCAGCGGATTCTGGACACCCTGTTTCCCCTGGCAAAAGGCGGCACCGCCGCGATTCCCGGCGGTTTCGGCACCGGCAAAACCATGACCCAGCATCAGATCGCCAAATGGTCCGACGCGGATATTATCATCTACATCGGCTGCGGCGAGCGGGGCAACGAAATGACCCAGGTGCTGGAAGAATTCAGCGAACTGATCGACCCCAAATCCGGCAATCCGCTGATGGACCGCACCACGCTGATCGCCAACACGTCCAACATGCCGGTGGCGGCCCGGGAAGCCAGCCTGTATTCCGGTCTGACGCTGGCGGAATACTACCGGGACATGGGCTATGACGTGGCCATTATGGCCGATTCCACTTCCCGATGGGCCGAAGCGCTGCGGGAACTGTCCGGACGTCTGGAAGAAATGCCGGCGGAGGAAGGCTTCCCGGCCTACCTGGCTTCCCGGCTTTCCGCGTTCTACGAGCGGGCCGGCATGGTGCAGAATTTAAACGGAACCGAAGGCTCCGTCTCCATTATCGGCGCCGTGTCCCCCCAGGGCGGCGACTTTTCCGAGCCTGTCACCCAGAACACCAAGCGGTTTGTCCGCTGCTTCTGGGGGCTGGACAAATCCCTGGCCTACGCCAGACATTACCCGGCCATCCAGTGGATGACCAGTTATTCCGAATATTTGAACGATCTGGCGCCCTGGTATACCGACCACGTGGACAAACGGTTCATCGACTACCGCAATCAGCTGATGTACCTGCTGAACCAGGAAAACAGCCTGATGGAAATCGTCAAGCTGATCGGCGGCGACGTGCTGCCGGACGACCAGAAGCTGATTCTGGAGATCGCCAAGGTCATTCGGGTGGGATTCCTGCAGCAGAACGCGTTCCACAAAGACGATACCTGCGTTCCCATGGAAAAGCAGTTCGCCATGATGGACGTGATCCTATACCTGTACCGGAAATCCCGGTCCCTGGTATCCATGGGCATGCCCATGTCGGTGCTGAAAGAGGACAAGATGTTCGAAAAAGTCATCGCGATGAAATACGACATTCCCAACGACAAGCCGGAAATGTTTGAACAGTACAAAAAGGACATTGACGCGTTCTATGAATCCGTCATTGAACGCAACGCGTAAGGAGGTGCCGCAACTATGGCAATTGAATATCTGGGCCTGAGCGCCATCAACGGGCCTCTGGTGGTCCTGGAAGGCGTCCGCGGCGCCAGCTATGATGAAATCGTGGAGATGACTGTAGGCGGCAGGGAAAAGAAACTGGGCCGCATCATCGAAGTATACGAAGACAAGGCCATTATCCAGGTGTTTGAAGGCACCGACGGCATGGCCCTGCGCAACACCCACACCCGCCTCACCGGCCATCCCATGGAGCTGGCCGTATCCGAAGAAATGCTGGGCCGCACCTTCAACGGCATCGGCCAGCCCATCGACGGGTTGGGAGACATCCGCTCCGACGTAAAGCTGGATGTCAACGGCAAGCCCTTAAACCCGGTTACCCGTGAATATCCCCGCAACTACATCCGCACCGGCATTTCCGCCATCGACGGACTGACCACGCTGATCCGGGGACAGAAGCTACCGATTTTCTCCGGCAACGGCCTGCCCCACGACGACCTGGCGGCACAGATTGTGCAGCAGGCCTCTCTGGGAGACGATTCCGACGAAGAGTTCGCCATCGTCTTCGCCGCCATGGGCGTCAAGCACGACGTGGCGGATTTCTTCCGCCGCACCTTTGAAGAAAGCGGCGTCTCCTCCCACGTGGCCATGTTTGTCAACCTGGCCAACGATCCGGTGGTAGAACGGCTGATTACCCCTAAGGTGGCCCTGACGCTGGCGGAATACCTGGCCTTTGAAAAAGGCATGCACATCCTGGTAATTCTGACGGACATGACCTCTTTCGCGGAAGCTATGCGGGAAGTCTCCTCTTCCAAGGGCGAGATCCCCTCCCGAAAAGGTTTCCCCGGCTACCTGTACAGCGAACTGGCGGCGATTTACGAGCGGGCCGGCATCGTCAAAGATGGAAAGGGTTCTGTGACCCAGATCCCCATTCTGACCATGCCCAACGACGACATCACCCATCCCATTCCCGACCTGACGGGATACATCACGGAAGGCCAGATCGTGCTGGACCGGAATTTAAACGGCCAGTCTATCTACCCGCCCATCAGCGTCCTGCCCTCCCTGTCCCGCCTGATGAAAGACGGCATCGGCGAGGGCTATACGCGGAAAGACCATCAAGACGTGGCCAACCAGCTGTTCTCCTGCTACGCCAAAGTGGGCGACGCCAGAGCCCTGGCCTCCGTCATCGGCGAAGACGAGCTTTCCGGGCTGGACAAACGGTATCTGGAGTTCGGCAAAGCCTTTGAACAGCATTTCATCGGCCAGTCGCCTACGGAAAACCGCACCATTGTGGACACGCTGACCATCGGCTGGCAGCTGCTGGGCATGCTGCCCAGAGAAGAACTGGACCGGGTAGATACCCGGATTCTGGACGAATACTATGTGCCGGCGGACGGCGCTTCCGGCGCCCAGGAAACGTCCCAGGAGGCGCCTCTGACAGAACAGGAGGGATGATCCTATGGATCTGAACACATTTCCTACCAAGGGAAACCTGATGCTGGCCAAAAACTCCCTGGCGCTGGCCCGCCAGGGCTATGAGCTCATGGACAAAAAGCGCAACATCCTGATCCGGGAGCTTATGGATCTCATCGACCAGGCCAGAGATATCCAGTCCGAAATCGACACCACCTTCCGGGAAGCCTACCAGGCCCTGCAAAAGGCCAACATTGAGCTGGGCATCAACTATGTGCAGGAAATCGGTTCTTCCGTCCCTGTGGAAAACGGCGTCCGGATTAAGGTCCGCAGCATCATGGGCACGGAAATTCCTCTGGTGCAGCACGAGCCGGAGCCTATGAACCTGACCTACGCCTATTACAGCACCCGGGAATCCCTGGACGAGGCCCGGGCCCGCTTTGAAAAGGTCAAAGAGCTGACCATCCGGCTGGCTATGGTGGAAAACTCCGCCTACCGGCTGGCCAGCAACATCAAAAAGACCCAGAAACGGGCCAATGCCCTGAAAAACATCACCATTCCCACCTATGAGTCTCTGACCAGAAACATTACCAACGCGCTGGAGGAAAAAGACCGGGAAGAATTTACCCGGCTGAAGGTGATCAAGCGGATGCACCGCTGACGCCTCTGCTTTCTTCGCGCCATCACAAAGGAGACGGTTCCCGAAAGAACCGCCTCCCTTTTTTATATTGATCTGAGATTACGGGATCCACTGTCCCTTTTCATCCACCAGATAACCGTCCGGCGTCGTCGTATTGACGTACAGCATGCCGCGGTGTCCGTCCGCTTCCGTATGGAAGTAATACCAGATGCCGTCGATCTGCTGCCAGCCGGTGACCATAGCGCCCATAAATCCGTTGGATACCGGATTCAGGTAGTAAATATGGCCGTCGGTATCCGTAAACCATCCGGTGGTGATGTATCCGTCCGCGTTGAAGTGGTACCAGTCCATGCGGCCCTGGTAGAATACGTATCTCCAGGTGTTGGCAGGATAACTGCCATCGCTGTCCCGGAACCACCAGCCGGTACCGTCCAGAATCCACTGTCCCTCCGGCTCATTCGGCGTATAGGAACCGGAGTCGTCCGAGCTGGAACCGGAATCCGTCGTACTGGTCTGTCCTCCGTTGCCGTCATCCGTTCCCGGATCCGTCTGGGTGCCGTTCTGAGCGAAGATAAAGGTACTGAAGCGGTCGGTCATAAACGTCACCGTATTGTCCGCGCCCCGGGTAATCTCCACTTCAGACACCTCGCCGTCGTGGATGTGGTAGAGACTTACGCTGTCCACGTCGTAACCGGCGGGAACCGGCATCACGATCTTCACCGGCATGGCCAGTTCTGCCTGGTTTTCGTCATTTACCGACAGGGTAATATCAAAAGCCAGCTGGCTGCCAAAGGTTCCTTCTACGCCAAGATCCGCCAGATCCGGCGCTTCACCGGCTTCCGCCACCTGCAGCGTTACCTGGCTGCCCTGAGTATCCGCGTTCAGCGCGCCGCCCACCAGTTTCACATCGCCGTTCAGCAGGGCGCCGGCTTCTTCCGAAACCGCCACGGTTTCCGCAATGCCCCGCATCATCTTATAGGTCTCAGACAGCTGTTCATACTCACTGCTGGCCTGAAGGGTTTTCTGCAGCTGCTGTTTCTGAGCCGCGTCCGCCGCCTGGTAATTGCTGCTGACCGCGCCGATAATCGTAGTCGGAGACAGTTCGCCCATGCTTTCCAGCGCTGCCGTCACCGTGCTCTCCCGCTCCTGCGCCGTCAGGGTTTCCTGGGCTTTGGGCACCAGGGTGTACGCCGCTTCCTGATCGTCGATATGCAGAACCAGCTGTTCGTCTCTCTGCAGCTTGGGCGTATAGGTCACTTCACAGATTCCCTTCGCCTTGTCTTTGATCCGGATATGTATTTTCCCGTTGGCCAGCGTCTCGTCCACCCACATCTGATGGTCGTTCGTCAGGCCTTCGTGATTCACCGGATATTCCTCGTCCACCAGTGTCACCTGAAATTCCAGCTTCAGTTCCTGTCCGGGGACAAATTCCACAGGATCCGTATCTGCCGGAGCAATGGACTCGATCCGGGACGCCGGCAGTTTCACCGCGTTGCCCGGCGTGGCCGGATTCATGTCCAGAATCGCCGGATCCGCATTGGATGAAGACGCGATGCGGACAATGTTTTCCACCTGGCCGGATTCGCCAAAGGTGTACCAGAACTCTCCCAGCGGCAGTTTCTTGTCTTCCGCCCGGAATCCGCCGGGTTCATAATAGCTCATATGTTCCCGGTATCCTTCTTCCGCAGCTTCTATCGTACCTTCGCTGTCCACCGATACCCAAGTGCCGGCATACATATGGCCCTCGCCGTCAAATACCGCGGATCCGTCCGCTACGGTCAGTTCCCGGTTTTTGACCATAACGCCGGGAGACCCCGACGTGCTGTCAAAGTAGTACCAGTCAAATGCGTCTCCGCCATCGTACAGGCTTCCATCCTTCAGCTTCACCCACTGGTCCGAAGCTAGTTCGCCGTCCGGAAACGCGTAATACTGCAGCAGTTCTTCGTTTTCATCGGTCTCCCCGTCGATGCTGTCAAAGATCTCATCGGAATACATGCGGCCGTCCTCGTCAAACGCGTACCACACTCCGTGGATCTTCCGCACCTCCCCGGAAGCCATCTCCCCGCTGCTCTTGTAGTAATTCCAGTAACCCTCATCATTGAGAATCCACTGGTTCTTCGGCGCCGTCTCATCCGCCATGGCCGGAAATACCATGGTGCCTGTGAGAAGAACCGCCGACATTCCTGCGGCCAGTACGCGTCTGGCCCTGTGTTTCATCTGCATAGCCCTTTCCTCCTCCTCTGAAAAGATACATTTATTATACTACCCCCCCCCTTTGATCGCAAGAAAAATCTTCTTTACACTCCAGCCTTTAACTGGTAAGATAAGAACACATATTCAGAACATTCTTGCGCAGCTGCAGAAGGAGTACCAACTGTCCAAAGACGCCGCGAAACTCTGGATCCGGCGGTCCGACGAACATGCAAAACGAGGTGACCTGCATTGAAGACTTCTGTTTCATCCCATATCACGATCCGCGGCATCATTGCCTATGTATTCGGCATTCTGTTCGCGCTTTGCCTGATTCTGTCCCTTCTGATCACATCGGTAGAGGCTGTGGCCTACTGGATGCCGGAATATTATGAAAACGAATACCGCAAGTATCAGGTAGCGGAAACCGTTCAGATGGAAATGGAGGATCTTCTGGAAGTCACGGACCAGATGATGGCGTATCTGCGGGGAGAGCGGGAAGACCTGCACATTACCACCGTTGTCGGCGGACAGACCCGGGAATTTTTCAACGACCGGGAGATCGCCCACATGGAAGATGTACGCGGCCTGTTTCTGGGCGGCCTCCTGCTGCGCTCTCTGTGCATCCGGGGCGCCGGACTGTGCCTGATTCTGCTGGCGGCTATGCGCGCCAGGCTCAGCCAAGTGCTTCCCCGGTCCATTTGCGCGGGAACCGGACTGTTTTTCCTCCTGGCCTGCATCCTTGCCGCGGTGATATCCACAGATTTCACCCGGTACTTCACCATTTTCCACCAGATCTTTTTCGACAATGACCTGTGGATTCTGGATCCCCGCACGGATCTTCTGATCAACATCGTGCCGGAACCCTTCTTTGTGGACACGGCAGCCCGCATCGGCCTGCTGTTCGGCGGTTCCGTGCTGATTCTGTTTGCCGCCTGTTTTCTCTGGCTCTATCGTCAGAAACGAAACCATGCTGCCGGCGCGTAATGCCCGACAGCATCTTTACTTGTTTTTCAAAATGCCTTATACTGTAAGGTAGCAGATTTTTTCGGCAATCCCGAAAAACGCACGATATGTCTGCAGTTCAGGAGATTTTAATATATGAAGCGAATTTTTACTTTGGTTCTGTGCATCGTGGTTCTGGCCGGCCTGTTTCCCCAAACGGCCCGGGCCGAAGAGCCGTGGCCGGAAAATGTTTCTATAGAAGCCGAAGGCGGCATCGTCATCGACGCGGATGCCGGCGCCGTCCTGTACGGCAAAAATATTCACACCTCCTATTTCCCCGCCAGCATCACCAAGATTCTGACGGCTCTGATTGTGATTGAAAACTGCGATATGGATGAGATGGTGACCTTCTCCCACAATGCCGTCTATAACGTAGAGGCCGGCAGCAGCAGCGCGGGACTGGACGAAGGCGACGTGCTCAGCGTCAAAGACTGTCTGTACGCCATGATGCTGAAATCCGCCAATGAAGCTGCCAACGCGCTGGCAGAACATGTGGCGGGCACCACCGAAGCCTTCGCGGAAATGATGAATGAGAAGGCCGCCTCTCTCGGCTGCCAGGATTCTCATTTTGCCAATCCCAGCGGCCTCAACCATCCGGAGCACTATACCTCCGCCTACGACATGGCGCTGATCGGACAGGCCGCGGTGCAGAACCCGGTCTTTATGGAGATCGACTCCACCCTGTACTACGACCTTCCCGTGACCAAACGCAATCCGGAGGGCGCCAGGATTTATCCAGGCCATCGGATGCTCAAGCAGAATATGGCGGAGTACTATCCCTACTGCATCGGCGGCAAAACCGGCTACACGTCTCTGGCCGGCAATACACTGGTCACTTTTGCTCGAAAGGACGGCATGACGCTGGTCAGCGTAGTGCTGAACGGCCATCAGACCCATTACACCGATACCCGCCGGCTTCTGGACTTCGGCTTTGACAATTTCCGGTCGGTATCCGCGGCCGAATACGATACTTCCTGCCCGGCGCTGGACAACGACATGACCATTGCCGGCATGACTTCTTCCAAAATGGAAGGCCTGTCCCTGGACGCGGACAGCCGGGTCACCATCCCCGCATCCGCGGATTTTTCTTCCGTCACATCCCAGATCTCTTTTGATCTGGACGCAGACGCGCCGGACAACGCGCTGGCCCAGGTATCGTACCAGTGGGGCGAACGCCGCATCGGCTCCGCCTGGCTGATATTAAAGGAGACCCAGACCTCCGGTCTGCCGGCTTCGGACCTTGTGATACCGGACATTTCCGCCCTTCCGTCGGAAGACCCGACCGAACCGGTTCTGTCAGAAAGCGATGGCGCCCTGATCCTTCCGGAGACCGCCGCTTCGCAGGAAATGGAACCTGCCGGCGAGGCGGACTCCGCGTTTCAGATTCCCGCGGCCCTGCGGGTGATCCTGGCTGCCGTGCTGGTCCTGATTCTGGCTGCCGGAATCTTTCTTGGCGTCAAATACTATCTGGAGAAGAAAGAAGCCGAAGCCCGCATGGAACGCAGGCGCAGGCGGCTGAAACGGCTGGAAGACGGAGGCATCTCTTCCGCCCAGTTCGACCTTCTGATGGAACAGCGCCGTTCTTCCTATACCACCCGGCGTTCCTTCGGCCGCCGCCGTTCTCGCAGACCCCGCAGACGGTCCGGATGATCGCCCGGTTTTGCGGGCCGAAAAGGAGATGAACCCTATGTCTTCCGACACTCCCGGAAAACTTTTTTTCAAAAACGCCGTCATTACCGCTCTCTTTTTGCTGCTGGCCACCGCTGTTGCCTATCTGTTTTTCCGGATATCCAACAACACCACCAATGTTGTGATTCTCTATCTGCTGGCAACCGTGCTGACCGCCAAAGAAACCGACGGCTATCTGCCCGGCATTGCCGCCTCCGTCGTCAGCGTCCTGCTGATCAACCTGGTATTTACCTACCCGTATATGTCGCTGAATTTTACGCTGGACGGCTATCCCTTTACCTTTCTCGGCATGCTGGTGATTTCCGCCATAACCAGCACCCTGACCGCCCATCTGAAAGAGCAGAACAAGATTCTTCAGAAGCGGGATAAACTGCTGATGGAGGCGGAAAAGGAAAAAATGCGGGCCAATCTGCTGCGGGCCGTGTCCCACGACCTGCGCACGCCTCTGACCAGCATCATCGGCGCCAGTTCCAGCTATCTGGAAAATACCGGTTCCTTGAACGAAGCGGATAAGCGGCGGCTGATCCAGGCCATCGACGACGATGCCAACTGGCTGCTGCACATGGTGGAAAACCTGCTGTCCGTCACGCGGATCAGCGACCAGACCGCCGGCGTCAAAACGACGCTGGAGCCTCTGGAGGAAGTGGTTCCCGCCGCTGTCAGCCGGTTTCACAAACGGCTCCCCCAGGCCCAGGTGCAGGTACAGATTCCAGATGAATTTGTCATGGTTCCCATGGACGCCACCCTCATCGAGCAGGTGCTGATCAATCTGCTGGAAAATGCCGTCTATCACAGCGGCTCCAGCCAGCCCATCGAACTGCAGGCAGAAGTAACGGAGACCGACGCCGTCTTTCATGTCCGGGACTTCGGAACCGGCATTGATCCCCAGCGGCTTGGCGGGCTGTTTGACGGGGATACCTACTCCCCCGGCGAAAGCAGCGATTCCCACAAAGGCATGGGCATCGGCCTTTCCATCTGCAAGACCATTATCACAGCGCACCACGGAACCATATGGGCGCAGAACCATTCCGACGGCGCAGAATTTATTTTCACTTTACCATTAGGAGAACAAATCTATGAATCGGAAACTGACAGCCATTCTTATTGAGGACGAAGTAAATATTTCCAGTTTGATTGCCACGATTCTGACCGGCGAATCCTACAAGGTACTGACGGCTCATACGGGGAAAGAAGGGCTGTCCCTGATTACCTCCCAGTGCCCCGACATTATCCTGCTGGACCTGGGGCTGCCGGATATGGATGGCCTTCAGATTATACGGAAGGTCCGGGAGTTTTCCCGGATCCCCATTCTCGTCATCTCCGCCAGAACCCAGGAAGAAGAAAAAGTCCAGGCGCTGGACTGCGGAGCCGACGACTATATCACCAAACCCTTCGGCACATCGGAACTGCTGGCCCGCATCCGTACGGCCCTGCGCCACAGCCAGCGCTCTTCCGCCTCTGAATCGGTATACCGCTGCGGCCAGCTGACCATCGACTTTGAGAAACGGCTGATCACCCGGGGCGGAGAGGAAATCCATCTGACCCAGATCGAGTACAAGCTGGTCTCTCTGCTGGCCCGCCAGGCCGGTAAAGTTCTGACCTACGACTATCTGATGCGCCAGATCTGGGGACCCTACAGCGACGACAACAACCAGATTCTCCGGGTCAATATGGCACATATCCGGCGGAAGCTGGAAAAAAATCCGGCAGAGCCGGAATACATTTTCACGGAAATCGGCGTCGGATACCGCATGAAAGAAGAGACATAACCGCCGCCCACCGGGCAAACAAACAGGCAGCCGGTCCGCAAATGGGCCGGCTGCCTGTCTGATCTTCTTATCTCCGTTGGTGAGACCCCCGCCGCACCTTTCGTTTTTTTCTCTGTTCTTCCTTCCGGGCAAACACCTCATCGGCTCCGCTTTCTTCCACCTGCTTCATGGTTTTCACCACATAAAACCCATCCGGCTCCGCCTTTTTCATCCGGATTTTCCCCCGCAC
Organism: uncultured Lachnospiraceae bacterium; assembly: GCA_944380605.1. Taxonomy (GTDB): domain Bacteria; phylum Bacillota; class Clostridia; order Lachnospirales; family Lachnospiraceae; genus UBA3402. The sequence continues at coordinate 106,094 of CALWIA010000001.1, forward strand.
ATATCCGTGCTCCGGACACCAGGCCAGGCAGAAATACTGTTTCTGGTTCAGAGAAAACCACTTCAGTTTCTTGCGGAGCATCCGCCGGCAGCGGCAGCAGATCATATCCGTGACCGTCTTGTCCTCCATAGCCTCTTCTTTCGTGGAAAACACCCGGGAAACGTATTTGCTGTACGAGGGAAACTCCAGGAAAATCTCTTCTTCCCGATTCCCCGGCAGCCGGAAATAATCCACGGACAGATAGGGCCGGCACCGGACAAAGTCCAGCGTCTGCAGGACCCGGGCCGTATAGAAGGCGTCGTCCATCGCCCGATGGAACGGCCGTTCCTCCAGAAGCCCCAGGTCTTCCACCGCCCGGTCCAGAGACACCCGTTCTTTCGCATCTCCCTGCCAGATGGCATACAGTTTCTGCACATCATAATAAAGCAGCGGTTTGGAAAAGGGAATCTCCATTCCATAATACCGCATGTTGCGCTGCAGTTCTGTCAAATCCATGGACCCCCAGGTACAGAAAACCGCATCCGTCCCGCACCATTCCAGAAATTCCTCCGCCGCCTGCACAAAAGGCTTTCCCTCTCTCCGCAGGGCTTCCATATCCATGTGCGTCACTTCGGAAATTTTAAAATGCAGCTGCGGGTACACCGAAGGCGTCACCAGGCAGGAAAAGCTGGACAAAATCCGCCGCTGTTCATCCAGTTTGACTGCGCCGATCTCGATAATCTCAAAGGGCAGTCCCTCTTCTGTATGCAGCCTGCCTTCCGCGCTCTGATTCCATTCCAAATCCAATACAACATAGGTTCTCATCATGCAGATATTTTACCACAGAAAATGCCGGCGGTACAAGCCCGGCCGGCATTTTCCTTCTATCCTTCTGTATTCGGCTTATTCGTATTCCACTACATCCAGCCACTTCTCCAGAAGCTCTTTCTCTTCCGGAATGTTCTTGCCCAGTCTGGAAGCGGCCGTAATGGGCAGCCATCTCTGCACATACTGCTTCGCGATGTCGCTCATGTCGCAGAACATGGTCATGTACATATCCGCCAGCTTCTGATCCTTCAGCGCAAACAGCAGGTACGTGGTCGCCGCGTCCGCGGAAGCGTTGCCCTGGGTGGCATGGGACCAGTCCAGAATGTGGTAGCCGCCCTCGCTGTCTACGATGATATTGCTGGGGTTGAAATCTCCGTGCAGCACCTTGCTGTGCTTGGGCATGCTGGACAGACGGGTCCGCAGCTCATAGCGGGTGGTGGCGTTGATGACCTTCAGATCCGCGATCTTGCCGTCCCACTTGTCTTTCAGCTTGTTCAGCTTGGGGCAGCGCTTGCTGTGCACCTCAATCTGAAGCGCCACAAAGTCTCTCATGTACTTCTCCAGGTTAGCGGGATCTTCTTCCATGATCTCTTCCAGGGTTCTGCCTTCAATATAGTCAGAAATGATGCACCAGTTTCCGTTTTCCGTAACGGTAACGCCGTGGATCTTCGGAATCGGCAGGCCGGTCTCCTCGACTCTGGCCTGGTTCAGCGCTTCATTCAGCACGTCGGTCTTGGGGAAGTTGGCGTCAAATTCCTTTACTACGGTATCGCCGTTTCTGTAAATGTTCTTGTGTGCCCGCTGGGCCAGCATATTCTCCGTGTTCATCGTGAAATCTCCCTTCTCTTTGATTGGATGGATCAGTTTTCCAGCTGCTTTCCGTAGTACGCCTTTATAAACATTTCCTTGATCTCGCTGATCAGCGGGTATCTGGGGTTGGCGCCGGTACACTGGTCGTCGAATGCCTTCTCGCACATGTCATCCAGCGTATCCATAAAGTATTTTTCATCTACGCCGTACTCGGCAATGGACTTCTTAATGCCTACGGCAGCTTTCAGTTCTTCGATCTTGTCCACCAGCTTGTCTACCGCTTCCGCGTCCGTCTTGGCCTGAATGCCCACAAAACGCGCGCATTCCGCGTATCTGGCCATGGTATGCGGATACTGGTACTGGGAGAAGGTTCCCATCTTGGCCGGAGCCTCTGCGGAGTTGTATTTCACCACCATGGAAATCAGCAGCGCGTTGGCAATGCCGTGAGGAATGTGGTGGAACGCGCCCAGCTTGTGCGCCATGGAGTGGCATACGCCCAGGAACGCGTTGTTGAAGGCCATACCTGCCATGCAGGAAGCGTCAGCCATCTTGCAGCGAGCCTCTACGTCGTTTCCGTTGGCATAAGCTCTGGGCAGATACTCAAATACGTTCTTCATAGCCTTCAGTGCCAGGCCGTCGGTATAATCCGTCGCCATAACCGAAGCATAGGCTTCCAGCGCATGAGTCAGCACGTCTACGCCGGAGGCGCTGGTCAGGCCCTTGGGCTGGCTCATCATGTTGTCCGCGTCTACGATCGCCATATCCGGCAGCAGCTCATAGTCCGCCAGCGGATACTTGACGCCGGTCTCCTGATCCGTAATAACGGCAAAGGAGGTCACTTCGGAACCGGTACCGGAAGAAGTGGGGATGGCTACGAAATACGCTTTTTCACCCATCTTCGGGAAGGTGTATACTCTCTTGCGGATATCGATGAACCGCATGGCCATATCCTGGAAATCTACTTCCGGATGCTCGTACATCACCCACATGATCTTGCCGGCGTCCATGGCGGAACCGCCGCCCAGCGCGATGATTACGTCCGGCTTGAACTCGGACATGGCTTTCGCGCCGGCCTGGGCATTGGCCAGAGTGGGATCGGGCTGTACGTCGGAGAAGCACTGATAGGTGATTCCCATCTCGTCCAGCTTATCGGTAATCGGCTTGGTGTAGCCGTTCATATACAGGAAGGTATCGGTTACGATAAACGCTCTCTTCTTGCCCAGCACGTTCTTCAGCTCATCCAGTGCCACAGGCATGCAGCCTTTCTTGAAGTATACCTTCTCAGGTGCGCGGAACCAAAGCATATTTTCTCTCCTCTCAGCCACGGTCTTGATATTCAGCAGATGTTTAACGCCTACGTTCTCGGAAACGGAGTTGCCGCCCCAGGAACCGCATCCCAGCGTCAGAGAAGGAGTCAGCTTGAAGTTGTACAGGTCGCCGATTCCGCCGTGGGAAGAAGGAGTGTTGATGACGATACGGCAGGTCTTCATCGCCTCTGCGTGCTTCGCCATTTTTTCCTTTTCATTGGTATTGATATACAGGGAGGCGGTATGGCCGTAGCCGCCGTCTTCTACCAGACGCTCTGCCTTCTCCAGGGCCTCGTCAAAGGTCTTGGCCTTGTACATCGCCAGTACCGGAGACAGTTTCTCATGGGCGAATTCCTCGGAAATATCCACGGACTCCACTTCGCCGATCAGGATCTTGGTGCTCTCCGGCACTTCCACGCCTGCTATCTGCGCGATCTTGTAAGCCGGCTGGCCTACGATCTTGGCGTTTACGGCGCCGTTGATGATAATGGTCTTGCGGACCTTATCCAGCTCGTCGCCTTTCAGGAAATAGCAGCCTCTGTAGGCAAATTCCTTCTTGACTGCTTCGTAAATGGACTCCAGAACCGTTACGGACTGCTCGGAAGCGCAGATCATGCCGTTGTCAAAGGTCTTGGAATGGATGATGGAGCTGACCGCCATCTGGATGTCGGCCGTTTCATCAATAATGACCGGCGTATTGCCTGCGCCTACGCCCAGGGCCGGCTTTCCGGAGGAATATGCCGCATGCACCATGCCGGGGCCGCCGGTGGCCAGAATGGTATCAGAACCCTTCATAACCTCCTGGGTCAGTTCCAGAGACGGAACATCGATCCAGCCGATGATGCCCTCGGGAGCGCCTGCCTTCACCGCCGCGTCCAGCACAACCTTCGCCGCCGCGATGGTGCACTGCTTCGCTCTGGGATGGGGAGAAATGATGATGGCGTTCCGGGTCTTTAACGCGATCAGGGTTTTGAAAATCGCCGTAGACGTGGGGTTCGTCGTGGGGATAACCGCCGCAATCAGTCCGATGGGCTCAGCGATCTTCTTGATGCCGTACGCCTTGTCCTCTTCGATCACGCCGCAGGTTTTCGTGTGCTTGTAAGCGTTGTAGATATACTCTGCCGCGTAGTTGTTCTTGATTACTTTATCTTCTACCACACCCATGCCGGTTTCCGCAACCGCCATCTTGGCCAGCGGGATTCTCTGCTGGTTGGCCGCTTTGGCCGCCTCGTAAAAGATCTTGTCCACCTGCTCCTGCGTATAGGTGGCAAATACCTTCTGCGCTTCGCGCATGGCCTTCATCTTCGCCATCAGACCCTCTACGGTGTCGATGATCTCGGGTACTGCGGTTTCTGCATTCTTTGCCATATTTGACCTCCTGAATGATGATTCTTGGTTCCCTTGTATCCTGGTTTGTTTCTTCTTTTCAAGTTTGATATTTTTTTAACATTCTTGATGCCATCATTGTATCAGTTTGTTAAAAAATCATCAATATCCATTTATGACAAAGTTCCCGGCAATTTTTTCAGTTTTTTGTCTACATTGACATCTGCCGGAGATCCCCGTTGACGAAACCGTTCCCCTGCTGTTATGATGAGAATGCCAAAACCGCTCTTTTACGGGCTCAGGAGGAATGACGATGAAACAAAACAAAAAACGCTTCCGTACCTTTCTGAAAGCGCTTTCTCTGGAAATCCGGGAACACAAAAGTTCCGCTCTAGTATACTTTTCCCTGCGTCTGCTGGTCATTGTCACCATGATTCTGCAGCTGTTCAACGGCAACTATACCAATGTATTCCTGTGCATTCTGACGCTGCTGCTGCTGATCATTCCCAGCCTGGCCCAGATGACCTTCCGCATCGAGCTTCCCGCCGCGCTGGAGATCATCATTCTGGTCTTTATTTTTTCCGCGGAAATCCTGGGAGAGATCAACGAGTATTATCTTCTGTTCCCCCACTGGGACACCATCCTGCACACCATCAACGGATTTCTGGCTGCCGCCATCGGCTTTTCCCTGGTAGACCTGCTGAACCGGGACAAGCGGGTGGGCATGAACCTGTCTCCGCTGTTTGTGGCCATTGTTTCCTTTTCTTTTTCCATGACCATAGGCGTACTCTGGGAATTCTTCGAATTTGCCATGGATCAGCTGCTGGGCTTTGACATGCAGAAAGATACGGTGCTGCACACCATCCGCTCGGTTCTGCTGCACCCGGAAGGCCACAACATCCCGGTTGTCCTTTCCGGCATTCAGACCGTAACCGTCAACGGGCAGGATCTCGGACTGGGCGGCTATCTGGATATCGGACTGATCGACACCATGCAGGATCTGATCGTCAATTTTATCGGCGCCGCCGTCTTTTCCTTTCTTGGCTACTTCTACGTCAAGAACCGGGGAAAGGCCGGCAGCTCCGGCTTCGCGTCCCATTTTATTCCCAGGCGGAAGGCCCGGAACCGGGATTATCTGGAAATTGCGGAGAGGGAGGAGGAAACCCAGGCATAACCGTCTTTATTCCGTCTTCTCCACCCCGCACACCGTCAGCACATCCCCTTCCACCCGGAATTTCACATCCAGTCCGGCAAAGGACATGCCGTACATCCGCTGCGAGTCCTGCACATAGGCGGGCCGGGGATCCTGGGCCAGAATCCCCAGCACCGCTTCCCGTTTTTCCGGCGGAAACTGCGTGAGAAATTCCGGCGGGAACACCACCTGCAGTCCATGGACACGGGTCTGCGCCGTGTAGCCTTCCGACGCATCCGGATGGCAGTCCGCATAAGGAATATACGGTTTGATGTCGTACAGCGGCGTGCCGTCCAGCAGGTCGGCGCCGCCGATGACCAGCACCGGCCCCAGTTTTTCATCCGATTCTATCCGCAGCAGGCGCACGCAGGAGAGGCCGATGGCATTGGGGCGGAACGGCGAGCGGGTGGCAAAAACGCCGACCCGCTTTTTGCCGCCCAGACGCGGCGGCTTGACCGTAGCCGACCAGTGTTCCTTCTGGGACAGGGAGAACTGCCAGAGCAGCCAGATATGGGAAAATTCCTCTAGTCCCCGCACCGCTTCCGGATTCCGGTATTCCGGTTCAAAAATAATTCTGCCCTCCAGCTGCTCCACCAGGCCGCTCTGCCGCGGAATTCCAAATTTGCTGGAAAAGTCTGTCCTTACATGGCCGATCACCTTCATGCCGCTCTCCCCGTGCCTTTCTTCCTTTATATGTACGCTTTAGTAGGTAAACAGCTGCGTCCAGTAGCCGGTTCCGTTTCCGCCCTGATAATACCCCACTCCAATGGAGGTAAACGACGGGTTCAGAATGTTGGCTCTGTGGCCCTGGCTGTTCATCCATCCTCTCATAACTTCTTCCGGCGTCCGCTGGCCATAGGCGATGTTCTCACCGGATCCCCGGAACGAAACGCCGTTCTGGGTCAGCGCCGTGCTGAAGCTGCTGCCGTCCGGTCTGGTATGGGAAAAACTCCGGACGATTTCCTGGGCCCGCACCGCCGCGGCCCGGGATACCCCTGCGTCCACGGTCAGCGGTTTCAGCCCCGCTTTGGCCCGCTCCTGATTCACCAGATCCACCACCTGCTGCACGTAACTGCTGTTCTGGCTGCCGGAATCTCCAGCCGGCTGGTCCGTATCCGGTGTCTCCGGACGCTCCGGCCCGGGAATATCCACATCCGGCAGTTCCGGAGTCCCCTGCCCCGGAAGGTTCAAATCCGGAAGTTCCAGATCCGGCCAGCTGATGCCCGGATTTTCACAGTTCAGTCCATTCAGCAGCTCCTGCAGGGAAGCGTTTCCCGTCAGAACCGTCCCGTTGCTTCCAATTACAACCGCCTTTACCGCCGCATGCGCCGTCAAAGTCATCGTGCTGGATACCATGATCGCGGCAGCTGCCGCAAAAAATACAGATTTTTTCATTTTTTCCGTTTGCCTCCTAATATATTGCACTTTTGTTACATTTCTGTTACAAACTGATGCTAACATACAGGAGTTGGAAAATCTACCGGTAATCATTGGAAAAGCAGCCGGCGTATTCCGCCCATTCTTTGCAGCATTCGCCCCATTTTTCCAGATATGTCTCATACTGGCGCTGTTTTTCCTGATATTCGGCCGCCTCCGGCCACTCCTCTCCGTTCCAGAAACCTTCGGAATCTTTCCACTGACCGGCCATCTCTTCCATCGCTTCCCAGCAGGTTTCGGCCTGCCTCCGGGCGGCCTCCATCGCCTCCGCCGCCAGCCGCGTCTTCCAGTCCTGGTACGCCTCCTCCGTGGGAATTTCCCGCAGGCGGTGCCGCTCTGCCCGGGGCACCGCCCGGATTCCGGCAATCAGCGCCTGGTCCTCCGCCCGGATCTGTGCCGCCGGCTCCTGCCCGTACCTCTGCTTTTCCAGCCGCTCCAGATAGTGGCTGTAGCCAAAGGGATAGTACATCGCCGTATTCTGTTCAAAAATCAGCATGGAGTCCGCCACCTGGTCCAGAAAATACCGATCGTGGGAGGCAAACAAGATGGTGCCGCTGTAGGCCTGAAACGCGGACTCCAGCGTTTCTTTAGCCTGAATGTCCATGTGGTTGGTGGGCTCATCCAGAATCAGGAAATTGGGCCGGGCCTGGAGAATCTCCGCCAGCACCAGCCGCGCCTTTTCTCCGCCGGAAAGGCTGTTCACCTTTTTCGCCGCCTCTCTGCCGCCAAACAGATAGGCCCCCAGCACCGTCCGGGCATCCTTTTCCGTCAGCGCCGGATACAGGCCGTGAAAATGCTCCAGCACCGTCTGATCCGAAGAAATCTCCGCGGAATGCTGGTCAAAATACCCGATGACCACCTGATTCCCCAGGGTATACGTTCCGGAAACCGGAGGCAGAAAGCCTGCCGCCGTTTTCAGGAAGGTGGTTTTCCCGGCTCCGTTGGCGCCCAGGATTCCCACCTTCTGCCCCCGGCGGATCCGCAGGGAAAGTTCCAGCAGCGGCTTTTCATAGCCGATTTTCAGATGTTCCGCCTCCAGCACCCACTTGCTGCCGGGAATCAGCGGGTCAATGGGCCCTGTAAACAGGTGCACGTCGTCCTCCCTGGGCTTTTCCAGCTCCGGCATTTTCTGCAGCAGGTTCTTTTTGGCCCGGGCAAACGCGGCCTTCCTCGGCTTGTTTTTAAACCGTTCCACCAGCTGGGACAGCCGCTGCTCCTCCTGTTTCTGCCGTTCATACGCCTTCTGCTGCCGTTTCAGTTCCTTTTGTTTCTCCTGCCGGTAATACGTGTAATTGCCCTTATACCGCCGCAGCTTCCCGTTTTCCAGTTCATAGACCACTTCGGCGGTACGGTCCAGGAAGAACCGGTCGTGAGAAACCATCACCACCGCTTTTTTATAGGTTTTCAGGTACTGCTCCAGCCACTGCACCGTCTCCAGGTCCAGATGGTTGGTGGGTTCGTCCAGAATCAGAATATCCGGCGCAGCCAGCAGCAGGCGGATCAGGCCGATTTTGGTCTGCTCTCCGCCGGAAAAGGAGCCGATCTTCCGCTTCTTGTCCGCCTTGGAAAGGCCGAATCCGGTCAGGAGCCGGTCATATTCCTGTTCGTAGAGAAACCGCTCCCGGTCATACGTATCCCGGCAGGGACAGGCCGCCAGCAATTCCTCTTCCACCGTCCGTTCCCGGTCCGCAAACGGCTGCTGCCGCAGCATTTCCGCCGTCAGAGAGCGGGAACGCCGGATCCCTTCCCCGGCCCGCCGGTCGTCCCGGTCCAGATCCAGTTCTCCTGCCAGCAGCCGCAGCAGCGTGGTCTTGCCGGCGCCGTTTCTGCCTACCACCGCAATCTTTTCCGTTCCATGAATTTCAAAGTCAATATGGCTCAGTACCGTTTCCCCTCCCAGGGACACGGTGCCATCCGCAATCTGATACAGCATGTCCGTTCCTCATACAGTCTTTTTCTCATCTCTGACGTCAGAAATATTATAAAGCCGAACCGTCCGGACCGCAACGGCGTTTTAAATAAAAAAGAAGGGCCGTCCTTTAGATGAACGCCGATAAGGAAGTTTTGGAAACAAACTAATTTAACGGCTGACAAACAGGGAGCAAAAAGGCGGCATTGCACTATTTTTAGTGCGATGCCGCCTTTTGACGTCGTACAACTTCCTGTAACAAATTATTACTTAGTGCTTTTCATGTTTATGATTAGCTAAAGTTTTTCCAGCTTTACTTTTAGCACTTTTACTTGAAGATTTTGTTGCTAAGGTTTTTCCAGCAGCCCCAACTTTTCCGCCATGATGAACAGCCATACTCTTTCACTCCTTTCAAACTCTTGGTAATTTAAGCAAATTGTCTCGAACCGTATCATTAGGCTCTGACCGAACGTATTTTTCACCACGTGAACTCAATGCAGGCACTACATCAGGATAAGGAGAAATATAGACTTTGATACTTTTGGGATTCTTTTTTAAATAATCATAAAGAACAGACTTTTTAAAGTATCCCGGATTATTGCAACCGTCAATGTAAATTTCTTCAATCTCCTGAACATTGTTTGAGTTACTACACCCGTATTTCATTTTGATTTTTTTTGCGTACATCATAATGTGTACCTCCTTCTAAAAATCTCCAGATAGATTGGTATCTTGTATAGAAAGGCACAATAGACACACAAGATATAGCGATTGCTTTTTCGGTATTAAAATGCTAAAATAAATACAGGAAGTTGGCGCTAAATTCTTGTGAAAGTGCCGTTAGAGAGGACAACAGAGCGTGAGTGCGAATCATAGTCTGTTGTCTTTTTCATGCAATTACCGTTCCATCTGTGCAACAATAGTATATCACATCCGTTCCTTAAATGCAACACCTTTTGTTGCTTTTGTGGAACGGTTATGTTATACTCTTTTTGAAAGGAGTATTCGTATGGAAAATTCGTTTGGAAAATATCTGGTCCATTTAAGAGAACAGAAATCAATTAGTCAAAGAAAACTGGCTGAATTAGCTGGCGTAACTAACTCAACAATCAGCCGACTTGAAGCAGATTTGGTAACACCTGACTTAAAAACTCTCGAAAAACTTGCTAATGCTTTAAAAATTGACAAAGCATTGTTGCTAACAAAATGTGGATATAGTGAAATTCCTGAGGAGTTTGTTATAATAGCACGTAAAACAGGAGAATTATCAGCGGAAAAACGAGCGGAGGCATTTAAAATATTTAATGAAACTATTGATAAATTTCTTCTCAACGATGATGACGATGAGGAGGATTGATTATGAATTTCGACTGGGCAAAAATCACCTCCTTGGCGTATTTAACATTATTAGAACTTGATATACATGAATTTCCTATACCTGCTAAAAAAATTAAATGTAAAGATGTTATAATTAGTAGCTATCAAAAGTATGCTAAAATAACAGGGCTACCCATTGAAAAAATAACACTCGGACATGAATTAGAAGATGCTTTCCTTCTTAAAGGTTTACGCCCTGATGTAACACTGATTTTGTATAACAAAGAAAAATATGGTCCACGAATGAAACATACTTTGTGGCATGAGATTGGACATATCAAATGTGGACATAAAAAACATAGTGAGCGAGAAGAAATCGAAGCGCATTTTTTCGCTGCGCAAGCGAATGCCCCCAATATTTTAATTAAAGCCATATCCCAGCGAGGATATTCTATCAATGTTCCATTTTTGGTAGAATGTTTTGGACTAAGTAAAGAAGCAGCAGAGAAAAAAATGGAATATTTACAAAAATACAGTTTCTGCAAACGGCCACTTTCTGCGGCCAGCAGGGCCGCATTTCCCGGCCAGTCAGGGCCATATTAAGCGGCCAGTTTTAGAGATAGGCAGGGCAGAGAGGGTTCCGCCCTGCTAATCAGTAGTGATCGTTATTCCAGAAGGCTATGCCTTCTCAATCAGTACAGTAAACCCTGTAGTCAGCCTGCGCCGGATTCCGTCAAGCTTACCGTAGCATTCTTTCTCATCACTCAGCTGGTTTCCCCATTCATCCGGAGAATACTGGCAGGTGAAGAGGGTGGAGGTCCCAAGGTCATCCCGAAGTTTGATGAGATGGTATAGGATCTTGATCCCTTCCTCGGAGTATCGGCTGATCGCAAAGTCATCAATGAACAGCAACTGGATCCGTGCATAGTACCGGATCCTCTTACGGTACTTGCTCAGGTCTTCCTGCCGGTTGAGAACAATCAGTTCGTCCAGCAGGTCGCTATAGTCTACAAATTTACAGCGGTAATTACGTTTGCAGGCCTCTACGCAGCATGCAGACAGGAAGTAGGATTTGCCAGCACCGGTGACCCCATAGATCCCCACATTCTGCCGGTTCTCAGCGAAGTGGAATTTCAGGACCTGTTCAACAGTGGCATCATTATAGATGCGCCCGTTGCCGGTTTTCAGGTTCTCAGCCACAGCCCCCTTGTTGATCAGGCTGCTGAGCCGCAGATTGGTTTCAAACCGTTTATTGAGAGTCTCTATGTACTGAGGTTCCAGAACCTCACGAATGAACTGCAGGGCGGTATAGCTGCCGAGTTCCGGGCTTTCAGACAGCTGCGCAAAGCGCTGGGCAGCTACCGGCAGGGCCAGTATGTCCAACATCTCATAGATATCGTTGGTTTCACTCTTCATAGCCGCCCTCCGTTTCCTGACGCTTCAACAGGTTCCTAAGAGAATACTTACTGTCGTCATCTTTGTAAGTGCCGGATATGGATGCTGAAATATTTTTATTGCTTTCACTCTGTGGCGCAGGGCTCTGTAAGGGAGCCTTATGGTAAGTTGAGATCGTGTTACAGATATAGGAGTAGTTGCATTTCCCGGCCAAGACCGCGTCTTTACAGCAGCGTTCCAGAGCTTCCGGCGAGTACTTTTCTGCGTAACGCAGGATGCCAAAACAGCTTCGGAATGACTGTACCGGATAAGCGTATTTCCGGATAACTGCATCGATCAATGCGCGGGTGCTGGGGCCGACAGCGGATGCCTTCTGCTGGAAATAAGGCACCGTCCAATAGCCATAGTCTTTGTATTCAGCGGGCATATCCGAAGGGATGATCACCCAGTCTTTCGGCGTGTAACTCCGCTTATGTGTCCGGATGAGGTCACCGTGTTTATTATAGACATAGATTTCTTTTTCGCCTGCCCGGATCTCAAGTTCCTGTCGCAGATATTTCCGGGGCATGCTATAATGGACCTTGTCGAAGGTGAAGGAGAAATCTTGTGCTACTTTAACGGTTTTTCGTTCCAGGTATTCAAAGCGGTTGGGCGGAAGAGGCAGGAGAGTCTCCTTCTCTTCTGTTGTAAAGAGATCATACCGGGAATAGGTGAGCCCCTCAAAAGGCTTCCGGTTCTCGGTATCCACCTTTTCCATCAGGACACAGTTTAAATCATCCAGGGAATAAAAGACCATGTCTTCCATATCCATGAGGATGTGCATGGTAACGAACTCCTTGCGGCATATATCCGGAAGCACAATACGACGGAGCATTCCTCTACCGGGGAAACTCCCCTTTCCCGTTATCTCCACAGCGGACGTCCGGTAAGGAAGCCACAGTCGCCGGAATGGCTGGATGAATGTTTCCTGAACCGCACGACCCGCAGGGTATCCCGGGACGCCACGGTGGAACTGGACTGCCGGTGCTATGATGCGCCGATGCAGTTCATCGGGCAGAAAGTAGAAGTC
>CALWIA010000002.1 GCA_944380605.1 uncultured Lachnospiraceae bacterium
CGCCAATATTGCAGTTTAATACTTTGCAGATTTTTTCCATGCTTTCCATTGAAACAGGCGCACCCTTCCCCAGACGTGCCAGAACATTGGTGCTGATGTTTGCACGGTGCATCATATCGGTTTTACTCAAATCGTGATCGATCAATCGTTTCCAAAGACGATTATAGCTAATTGCCATCCTGCACCTCCTGATATTTTTCATCTCCAGTATACTGGATCTCATACGAAAAGGCAAATAAAATTCACGAAATAGTGAACTCTGAAGCTATAAAAAGAGGCCTGAGCTAAATTGCCCAGACCCTTTCCATCTACGTCCTCACCTGGCAACCAGCAACTCTGCGATTTCATTTTCAAAAATCCGGTTTTCCATAAAAGCCCCTCTTCTATTACAGAAAAGGGACACCTTCTATCCGGCACCCCTTTCGGTATTCATATACTCTATTCGCTATATCATGCGCCCTTTTTCTCTGCCAGTGCCTTGACTTCATCCACCGATAACTCCGCACACTGCGCAATCTCTTCATACGACAATTTGCCCAGCATAAGCATATTGAGGGCCGTCTTTTTTGCTTTTTCCAAGGTAGCCTCATTTCTCATATCTTCCATCGCTTTACACATCTATGTTTCATTTTGTAATACAAATACTTGCTATCCGCATACAATAGTGCTATAATGAAGTTAAACAGAACACAGAAAGGAGAGATCTCTATGGCTCTGACAACTTTAACCGCAAGGGTAGACCAGAAAGATAAGGCCGACTTTGACAAATTTTGCTCCAATGTCGGGTTAAATACATCCACCGCGATCAATCTTTTTGTGAAAGCAGTTCTACGTGAAAAACGCATCCCGTTTGAAATCGCCCAGGCTCCCGACCCATTTTTCTCCGAAGCGAACATGGCCTATGTAAAAAAATCCGTCCAGGAACTGCGCGAGGGCAAGGGTACCGTACACGAACTGATCGAGGTAGATGATGAGTGAAAAAATCTGGTCTGACGATGCCTGGGAAGACTACCTCTACTGGCAGACCCAGGATAAGAAAACAATCAAACGTATTAACCAGCTCATAAAGGATATTGAGCGCAACGGCTGTATGGAAGGGATCGGAAAGCCCGAACCGCTGACCGGTGACCTGCAGGGAGAATATAGCAGAAGGATCAATGACAAAGACCGCCTGGTCTATCATATGGAAAACGGTCGTATCTATATTGCTCACTGCCGAGGACACTACGGTGATAAATAAGCCGCTATGGGGCTGTCGCGCTAAATTGATATGCTCCCTCTCGTTGACTTCATGATCATTTTCTTTGACTAATTCCTTGACTAAAACTCAACTTTCTTGACTAAATCTACTCTGCAAGAAGCCATTCTGCGTGAACCGCACTGCCACGGACATCGAAATTTCCTTCCTTTTTCATTTTCTGAAGAAGATTTGAAAGCTTCTTATACTGCTTCTCTTGGTAAGGAAGAAGAACTTGAGATTCGCTCGAGTCAAAATATAATCGAACTAAAGCCCTTAAATTCATAAATTTTTCATTGATTTTTCTCTGCTGATACATATAATATAAGTGTAAGAACGTTTCACAGTGTACGGCACGGAAACATTGTTTACGCAAACACGCTTCACAATGTGCGGCAAAGAAACATTGTTTATCAGCCTCCGGAGAGAGCCGGAGGCTTTCTTTTCTATTGACGGCACCTGGAATGATACCAAGCATCGTCCCATGGTCTGCTTCATTACCCTCCGCCAAAACTTCTGCCCAATCCCCCTTCTCTCCATTCCTCACCTGACCACCAGCGCCACCACCTCACAATTCCCGGTTCCCGGGAACATGTCTACGCAGCGCATCCGGCTCACCCGGTACCCCCGCTGCTGCATCACGATCAGGTCCCTGGCCAGGCTGGTGGGCTTGCAGGAAATATACACCATCCGCTCCACGCCGAAGTCCAGAATCTTGTCCAGCGCCTTGGGATGGATGCCGTCCCGGGGCGGATCCAGCACTATAAAATCCGGTTTTTCCGTCAGTTCGTCCAGCACCTTCAGCACGTCTCCCGCAATAAATCCGCAGTTTTCCAGGCCGTTTTCCGCCGCGTTCTCTCTGGCCGCCTGCACCGCTTCTTCCACAATCTCCACGCCCACTACCCGGTCCGCCGCCGGCGCCAGCACCTGGGCTATGGTTCCCGTGCCGCTGTACAAGTCGAAGACCACTCGTTTCCGGTCGCCGCCTACGTATTCCCGCACCGTCTCATACAGCACTTCCGCGCCCAGGGAATTGGTCTGGAAAAAGGAAAACGGCGTAATCCGGAATTTCAGGCCCAGCAGTTCTTCATAGAAAAAGTCCTGCCCGTACAGGATCCGGGTCTCGTCGCTGCGCACCACGTCCGCCAGGCTGTCGTTGCGGATATGCAGAATGCCGGCAAAATGCCCTTCCAGCGGAAGCTTCCGCAGCCTCTGCTCCCACTCCTCCAGAATCCGCCGTTCCGCCTCTTCGGCGCTCTCGCCGGGATTGGCCGGCAGCAGCCCGTTCTGGCCGGTGGTCACCAGCGCCGTCAGGATTTCTCCCGTTTTCACCGCCCGGCGCACCAGCAGATGCCGCAGATAACCGGTGTGCTGCAGCTTCCGGTAAAATCCCACACCCAGATCTGCAAAATACGCCCGGGTCTCCGCCAGAATGCGGCTGAAATCTTTGTGTACGATCCGGCACCCTTCCGCGGACACCACGTCGTGAAAACTGCCTCTCCGGTGCATCCCCAGCTCCAGCGGTCCGCCTTTATACGCGTCTCCGAAAGAAAACTCCATCTTGTTGCGGTAGCCCTCCGGCAGAGGACTGCCCAGAATCCCCTCAAAGGAATAGTCTCCCTGGCATACTCCGTCCATCAGCCGCCGGATCTGCGCTTCCTTAATCTTCAGCTGTTCTTCGTAGGGCAGGCTCTGGCACAGGCAGCCGCCGCAGATTCCGAAATGGGCGCAGCGCCCTTCCGTCTTCTCCAGCGGCGAATCCTTCTCCACCTGCAGCAGCCGGCCCTCAAAACGGCCGCCCCGTTTCTTGTTTACCGCAAACGTTACCACCTGGCCGGGCAGAGCGTTTTTTACCACCGCCGTTTCTCCATCGATTGTCACGATTCCCCGGTTGGGAAAATCCATCCGTTCCACTGTACCGGTATATACTTCACCTTTTTTCATGCGTTCTCCTGTCTGTTCCGAAAGGCATAAAAAGAGCTGCTGCAAAATGATTTGCGGCAGCCCCTGCTGTTGCCTGACTTACTTGCTCTCCTTCTCCTCCGTCTCCTCGTCCTCAAAGAAGTCGTCGTCAAAATCATCGTCGTCGAAATCATCTTCAAAGTCGTCCAAATAATCGGGAGTAAAGAAACGGTACACCGCGTACGCGATCGCCGCTACCGCCGCTACCGTTCCGATAATGGCAAGCGCCCATAAAATATTGTTTTTCTTTTTATCTTCTTCTTCTTTTCTGTGTAAAAAATCGTTCAGTCTGGTTGAGTTCATGATCTCTTCCATACGGCTCATGGCGTCCTTGCTCATGATGTCAAATTTGTTCATTTCCTGCACCATCCTTTCCTTCTTCCCCGATCCCCATGCGGAATCTTTTGTTCCTTTTTGATATTATATCGTGCCTGCTCGGCCCGAACCGGCGCCGGTATAATATCTTTCCGATATTATATCGTGCCTGCTCCGCAGACACGCTCCCTCCGGGGGATGCGCACGGTTCGGTTCGGATTTTGCCTCGCTTTGCTCGGCCCGAACCGGCGCCGGTATAATATCTTTCCGATATTATACCATGGCACCGGCTATTTTACTATCGAAATTTTTAAAATTACAGGAATTTTTGTGCAGTTTATTCTTCTTTTTCCAGTTTCGCGAACGACGCGAACATCCGCTTCACGCCCACGGTATCAAAGCACACCGTCACCTCGTAGTCCCTGGCGCCGTCTTTGATTTCCAGCACCACGCCGTGGCCGAACTTGACATGACGCACCTGGTCGCCTACCTGATAGGACAGAGTCTTGCTTTTTTCCACCGTAAAGGTCTTGCCGAAGGCCGGCTTTCCGCCGCCGAACCCGGCGGACCCTGCTGTAAATGCGCGGGAGGTCTGTGCCGGCCGGCCGCCGGTGCTGCCGGCATCCGTAGTCTCTGCCGTGTCCGGATTCCGGCTGACCCCGGAAAGCCGGGGCGTCAGCCGCCGTTCCTGCAGAAACTCCGGCGGAATTTCACTGATAAAGCGGCTCAGGGAACTGTGCCGGGTCTCTCCGTTGATCATGCGGGAGCGGGCGGCCGTCAGGGTCAGGTGCCGCTTCGCCCGGGTGATGCCCACGTAGCACAGCCGCCTCTCTTCTTCCAAATCCCCGGGATCCTCGGAAAACAGGGAACGGTAGCTGGGAAACAGGCCTTCTTCCATGCCGCTGATATAGACATTGTCAAATTCCAGGCCCTTGGCCCCGTGCAGCGTCATCAGCGTCAGCCGGTTCTCATCCTGGTCCAGCTCGTCCACATCCGCCACCAGCGCCACTTCTTCCAGAAATCCGTTGAGAGACGGTTCTTGGGCGGACTCCCAGTAGCTGACCGCCTTGTTGATCAGTTCCTCCACGTTTTCCAGCCGGGTCTGGCCCTGGGCGTCTTCCTCCGCCTCCAGCTCCGCCCGGTATCCGGTCTGATCCAGCAGGTCTTCGATCAGCTGCTTCAGGCTGTAGGCAGGATCCTGGACCTTTCTGCGGAAGCCCTCGATCAGGTCGGTGAAGCGGCCGATTTTTTCCGCCGCCTTTCCCATGCCCGGAACTGCCCGGACCCGCAGCATGGCGTCGTACAGGCTGTATCCGTTGGCCGAAGCAAACACCGTCAGTTTCCCCATACTGGCCGTCCCGATGCCCCGTTTGGGCACATTGACGATCCGCAGGGAGGCCAGGTCGTCCCGGCCGTTGGCGATGGTCTTTAAATACGCCAGCACGTCCTTGATCTCTTTTCTCTGGTAGAAATTGACGCCGCCCACCAGCCGGTACGGCACGTTCCAGGCGATGCATTTTTCTTCCAGCAGACGGGACTGGGCGTTGGTCCGGTACAGCACCGCGCAGGTGTTCAGCGGATATCCGTGGTCCAAAATGTCCCGGACAATAAAATCCGCCTCTTCATACCCCTGGTCAAACTGCCGCAGCTGCACCAGGTCTCCCTCTTCGTTGGCCGTCCACAACGTTTTGTCCATACGGCCCCGGTTGTTTTTGATCACCTCGTTGGCCGCCGTCAGAATGTTCTGCACCGAACGGTAATTCTGCTCCAGCCGGATTACCCGGGCATTGGGAAACGCCTCTTCAAAGTGCAGGATATTGCCCACATTGGCGCCCCGGAACTTGTAAATGGACTGGTCGTCGTCGCCTACCACGCACAGATTGCCATGGGCGCCGGCCAGCAGCCGCACCAGTTCAAACTGCGCCGTATTGGTGTCCTGGTACTCGTCCACCATAATGTACTGAAACCGGCGCTGATAGTAGTCCAGCACCTGGGGGCTGACCTGAAACAGCTCCACGGTTTTGCAGATCAGGTCGTCAAAATCCAGGGCATTGTTCTGCTTCAACCGTTCCTGATACGCCTGGTAGATTTCCGCCGTCTTCTTCTGATAAAAATCCCCGGCTGCCGCTTTCATCATGGCTTCCGGAGAAATCAGCTCGTCCTTGGCTCTGGAAATCTGGGAAAGCACCGCCCGCTCCTTGAACAGCCGGCTGTCCGCACCCATGGATTTCAGCACCTGCTTCAGCACCGTCTTCTGGTCGTCGGCGTCGTATATGGAAAAATTGGTGTCATAGCCCAGGACCTCGATATGCCGGCGCAGGATCCGCACACACAGAGAATGGAAGGTGCTGACCCAGACGCCGGCGGCGTCCTCTCTGGAGAGCCGGTCCACCCGCTCCCGCATCTCGCCCGCCGCCTTGTTGGTAAACGTAATGGCCAGAATGTTCCAGGGATGCACCTGCTTTTCTTCCAGCAGATAGGCGATCCGGCAGGTGAGGGCCCGGGTCTTGCCCGAACCGGCCCCTGCCAGAATCAGAAGCGGCCCCTCTGTACAGAGCACCGCCTCTTTCTGCATGGAATTGAGCATGTCAAAAGAATCCGCTTTGGCGTTATGCTCCGGCATGGCTCTTGGACTCCTCATAGGCTCTGCGGACGCACTTGGCCAGCTGATCGGCGCAGGAGGTCTTTTTGGCGCCGCACAGATTGCCCAGGAAATATCCCTCGATCTGTTCCACGGTCATGCCGTTTACCACCTTGCTTATGGCTTTCAGGTTGCCGTTGCATCCGCGGGTAAACACGATGTTGGTTACCACGTCTCCATCCAGGTCGAAGCTGATCTGGCTGCAGCAGACGCCCTGGGGCTTCATATCATATCTCATCCGATTCTTCCTCTTTCTCTTTCCTTGTCGTCACTTTCCGCAGTACGCCACGGCTTCGATCTCCACCAGGGCGCCCTTGGGAATCGCCGCCACCTCAAAGGCCGCCCGGGCCGGGCAGTCTCCGGTAAAGAACGCCGCATACTCCTCGTTCATGGCTCCAAAATCATCAATATGTTTTAACAGCACCGTGGTCTTTACCACCTGGTCCATGGAAAGGCCACCGCTCTCCAGAATGGCGCGGATGTTGGACAGCGACTGCCGGGTCTGGCTGCGGATGTCGTCTCCCGCAAACGCCCCCGTCGCCGGGTCAATGGGCAGCTGCCCCGATACAAATACCAGGTCTCCGGCACGTACTGCCTGAGAATAGGGGCCGATGGCCGCCGGTGCCTTGTCCGTCGCAAATATCTGTTTCATATCTGTTTTCCCCTTTCGTAAAGAAATCATATCTTTCATTATAGCGAATCTTCCCGCGGATTTCAACGGCCGAAAAATCATATTTCCCTCTTGTCATCTGGTTTTCAATACTATATAATGATGTTGGAGCCCGATGTGAATCCGGCTCCCTAATATCGAGGTGACATTATGAAGACAAATCACGAAAGACTCCGGGAGATTTTCGCCCGTCTGGACAGTCTGGACTACGTAAAGCCGGAGCAGATTCCCGATATCGACCTGTACATGGACCAGGTCACCACCTTTATGGACGAACACCTGCAGAAGTCCAAGCGCTACGAGCAGGACAAGGTGCTGACCAAGACCATGATCAACAACTATGCCAAGAACAACCTGCTGCCGCCGCCGGTCAAGAAGAAGTATTCCAAAGAGCATATGCTGCTGCTGATCTACATCTACTACTTCAAGAACATGCTGGCGTTTAACGATATCGAGGCCCTGTTCCGTCCCATTACGGAAGACCACTTTATGGACGCCTCCGGCCTTTCCCTGCAGGACATCTACCGCCAGATTTTTTCTCTGGAGACGGAGCAGATGAAGCGGCTGAAGGAGGATCTGATCCGCAAGTACCAGGCTTCCCGGCAGATTTTCACCGAACAGGAAGGCGACGACCGGGAATATCTCCAGCTGTTTGCCTTTATCTGCGCCCTGGGGTTTGACGTCTATCTGAAGAAACAGACCATGGAGCTTCTCATTGACCAGATCCGCTCCGAGATGCCGGAAGAAGAAAAGAAAAAGCGCTGACGCCCTTTCCGGGCGCAAAAAAGCACGGGACCTTTGTCAGGATTCCCGTGCTTCTTCATGTTTTATTTCTTTTCTTCCGGATTCAGTCTGGCAAATACCATATCGTAGCCGTCGCTGCCGTAATTCAGCGAACGGTTGACCCGGCTTATGGTCGCCGTGGAAGCCCCGGTCTTGTCCGCGATTTCCAGATAGGTCTTGCCTTCCCGCAGCATCTTCGCCACCTCGTAGCGCTGCGACAGAGACAGAAGTTCATTGACCGTGCACACGTCCTCGAAGAACGAATAGCACTCGTCCGAGTTTTTCAGAGTCAGAATCGCCTCAAACAGATGGTCCACCGCTTCTGTCTTTATCTTCTTATTCATCCTGATTTCCCCTTTGCCGACGAAATATAGTACTCTTCCCTCATATTAGCACACTAAATCTATAAAGTCCAGTCACACCGGCTCAGGAAAGCATAAATTTTTCTACTACATGGGCCACGCCGTCTTCGTTGTTGGAAAGGGTGATGTAATCCGCCTCCTGCCGCACCGGCAGCACGGCGTTTTCCATAGCCACTCCCAGGCCGGCGAAACGGATCATAGACAGGTCGTTATAGCCGTCGCCGCAGGCAATCATCTGCTCCCGCTTCATCCCCAGGATTTCCAGCAGCCGTCCCAGAGACCGGGCCTTGTCGATGCCTTTGGGCAGCACTTCCAGGAAATAGGGCTCCGAACGGTAGACGCTGAAGTTTTTGCCCAGAGCGGCCTTCACCCGCGGCTCCACCATAGCCAGATAGTCCCCGTCTTCCGTCATCAAAAACTTGGGCACCGGAAAGGTCACGTATTCTTTAAAGTCCTTTACCTGGCGGATTTCCAGATGGTTGATCCGGGACTCCGCCTGGGTATAGGGACAGAGCCCGTTGCTGGCAATGATCCGGTTTCCTTCATACGTCAGGATATTGACGCCGTGCTGCTGCGCCAGGTCGGCGATGGTGGAGTTGGCCCCCACCGGCAGCCGGCGGCTGAACACCGTTTCTCCCGTGCGGCAGTTCATGATGATTCCGCCGTTAAACGACAGAATATAGCCGCCGTACTGTTCCAGCTTCAGTTCTTTTGCCAGCGGCACCACGCCGTAGGTGGGGCGGCCGGAAGCCAGGATCACGGTTTTCCCCCGCTCCTGCGCCTCCATAAGGGCCTGTCTGGTCCTGGGCGTGATCACCTTGTCCCGGTTGGTAAGGGTGCCGTCCAGATCCAGCACGATGATTCTGTAGTCCATATGTACTCCTTTTTCGTATCTTCCGCGGTCCGGCGCCTTACGCGGTTTCTCCATCTTCCGCGTCCACGCCTCTGGGGCCCACCTGAGTGGAGAACACGATCTGGGTGCTGGTGCGCCCGAACTGCTGCAGCTGGTCGATAAACATATCCAGTTCCATGGTGCTCTGGAACGCCACCTTCATCAGCATGGAATACTCGCCGGTCACGCAGCAGCATTCCAGCACATTGGGCACTTCCGCCGCGTAGGCGTAGAATTTGGGCTTGTCGGCGGGAATCACGTCCAGATGGATAAACGCGAGAATGTGATAGCCCAGCTTCATAGGATCCACCGACGCGTGATAGCCGGTGATGATCCCTTCTTTTTCCATCTTCTCAATCCGCGCGGAAACAGCCGGCGATGAAAGAAACGTCTTTTCCGCTATGGTCTTCAATGAGATTCTGGCATTGTCCTGCAGAAGCCTGATAATTTTCCGGTCGATATCGTCCATGTTCATACCCCTTCCCTCCTGTCGGCCTCATCTGACGGCGTCTTCTGTCCCGCGGCCGGCGCCTATTTGGAAAGCGCCTGGATCCGTTTCATGGCTTCCACGGTATTTTCGTAGCTTCCGAACGCCGTGAGCCGGAAATATCCTTCGCCGCTGGGGCCGAAGCCGCTGCCCGGCGTGCCGATGACATTGGCGTTCTCCAGCAGATAGTCAAAGAAATCCCAGGAAGTCATGCCTTCCGGCACCTTCACCCAGATATAGGGCGCGTTGACGCCGCCGTACACCTCATAGCCGGCCGCTTTCATGCCGTCGTAGATCAGCTTCGCGTTGCGCATATAATAGGCCACCTGCTCTTTCAGCTGGGCTTTTCCCTCTTCGGAATACACCGCCATGGCCGCTTTCTGGATGATGTAGGGGGCGCCGTTGAATTTGGTGCCGTGTCTTCTGGCCCACAGATCCCGCACATGCACGTCGCCGCACATCAGGTCTTTGGGCACCACCGTAAAGCCTAAACGCACGCCGGTAAAGCCGGCGTTTTTGGAGAAGGAGCGGAATTCGATGGCACAGGTTCTGGCTCCCTCGATTTCGTAAATGCTGTGGGGCACATCCGCGTCGGAAATATACGCTTCATAGGCGGCGTCGTAGAGAATCACCGCGCCCGCCTTGTTGGCATAGTCCACCCACACCTTCAGCTGTTCCCGGTTCAGGGCCGTGCCGGTGGGGTTGTTGGGCACGCACAGATAGATCAGATCCGGCGTCTCTTCGGGCAGCTGGGGCACAAATCCATTTTCCGCCGTGCAGGGCATATAGATCACCCGGCTCCAGGTTCCGGTCTTGGCGTCGTAGTCGCCGGTCCGTCCCGCCATCACATTGGAATCCACATACACCGGGTACACCGGATCGCACACCGCCACCCGGCTGTCTTCCGCGAAAATCTCCTGGATGTTGCCGCAGTCGCCTTTGGCTCCGTCGGAAATGAAGATCTCATCCGGCTCTACCTGGCAGCCCCGGTCCGCATAGTCCTGCTTCGCGATGACATTTCTCAGAAACTCATATCCCAGTTCCGGCGCGTATCCGTGGAAGGTCTCGGCGCGGCCCATTTCATCCACCGCCTCGTGCATGGCCTGGATAATGGCCGGCGCCAGCGGCTGGGTCACGTCGCCGATGCCCAGGCTGATAAGCCGGCGGTCCGGATGGGCCTGGGAATATTCCCTCGACTTTCTGGCGATGGTCGCGAACAGGTAGCTGCCCGGCAGCTTTAAATAATTTTCATTGACTTGAAACATGGTCGTTTTCCTCCGTTTCTGTATCGTTTCTCTATCTGTTGCAGATGCCTTACGGGCATTCCAGATCGATTTCTCCCCGGAACACTTCTCTGGCCGGTCCGGTCATGAAAAGCCGTCCATCGGATTCTTTCACAATCCGCAGATGGCCTCCCCGCAGGCACACGTCCACATCCGTGTCCGTAAGGCCTAACAGCATGGCCGCCGCCGCGCTGGCGCATGCCCCGGTTCCGCAGGCCCAGGTCTCGCCGCTTCCCCGCTCCCATACCCGCATCTGGATATGGCTCCGGTCCAGAATCCGGATAAATTCCGAGTTTACCCGGTCCGGAAAACGGGGATGGGTCTCAAATCCCGGCCCGATCTTTTCCAGATCCAGGCTGTCAATCTCCGGCATTACGTACACCGCGTGGGGATTGCCCATGGAGATTCCTGTAAATTCGTATTCCGTCCCGTGGACACGGATGGGCTCCGGCAGTTCAGAAGTCAGTTCCGGCTTTCCCATATCCACCGTCACCAGGGACACCCGGCCGTTTTCCGCCGTCAGCCGCAGCTGGCGGATACCGCCTCCCGTCTCTACGGTCATGGTCTCTTTTCTCACCAGGCCGTGGTCGTAGACGTATTTGCCCACGCACCGGATCCCGTTGCCGCACATCTCGCCCTCCGAGCCGTCGGCGTTGAAAATCCGCATCCGGCAGTCGGCAATCTGAGACGGACCGATGAGAATCAGGCCGTCGGAGCCGATGCCGAAATGCCGGTCGCTGACTTTGACCGCCGTCTCGGCCGGATGCTCCACCGTTTCCTCAAACAGGTTCACGTAGACGTAGTCGTTTCCAATGCCTTCCATTTTTGTAAATTTCATACCGAGTCTCCTTTTTTCGGATCCTTATACGTTGATCAGGCTGATCACCATCTGCGCCGTCTCCACCAGGTTGGTGCCGCTGACCATGCTGCACTTCTGGATATAGCGGTGGGCCTCCCCCTCCGTCATGTTGTTGCGCTCCATAAGCAGGTCCTTGGCTTCCTGGATCACCCGCCGGTCCTCGCTGCTGCGCTGGGCCGGCCGGCGGCGCAGCTGGCGTTTTCTGCGGTCCTGGGACCGGCACATCATCTCCAGCGTGCTGATGAGGTCGTGGACCTTTAGCGGCATGGGCAGGTAGACCGCTCCCGGCGGCGCCTGGCCTCCCAGGCGGCTGGCCGACGCTACCAGAAGCATTTCAAATCCCTCCGGCATGCAGTCCAGGATATCCTGAAACATCATATCCTCAAAGCGGTAGCCGCTTATGACAATTCCGCTGTTTAATTCCTCCAGACTGTTAATGGCCTGGGATCCGGATGTGCAGACCGCTACGACCTGAAAGCCGTTCCGCGTCACGATATTCTTTATGTTTCTGGCGTCTTCCTGTCTGGAAAACGCGACAATGATATTGGTCACATCTCTCACCCCCAGGGGTTTTTCCCGAGTTTCAGAACTTGTACAGATATTCCTGAATCTCCCAGTCGGTTACC
Source organism: uncultured Lachnospiraceae bacterium (assembly GCA_944380605.1). GTDB lineage: Bacteria > Bacillota > Clostridia > Lachnospirales > Lachnospiraceae > UBA3402. Next base: position 12,118 of record CALWIA010000002.1, read on the forward strand.
TGGCTGCGGAACAAACTCCACTCTTCTTTTTTGGCTTCCAGATACTTGGTGTAGATATGTTTTCCCAGCACCTGTTTTAAAAATTCGTCTTTTTCAAATTCCTCTATGGCTTCTCCCAGGGTTTCCGGCAGATGGGAAATGCCTTTTTCCTTCAGTTCCTCCTCCGACATGGCATAGACGTTCTGATAAATGGCGCGGGGCGGATTCAGCTGCCGGCGGATGCCGTCCAGTCCTGCCGCCAGGCAGGCCGCCAGAGCCAGATAGGGATTCATGGCCGAATCCGGGCTGCGCAGCTCGATGCGGGTGCTGCTTCCCCGGCTGGAGGGAATCCGCAGCAGCTGCCCCCGGTTGGCCGCCGGCGACCAGGCCACGTACACCGGCGCATCGTACCCCGGAATCAGCCGCTTGTAGGAATTGACCAGCGGGTTTGTCAGAATGGTCATGGACTTGATATGGCACAGAATACCGGCCATAAACTGATAGGCCAGACGGGACAGCCCCAGTTCGTCCGACGGGTCCTCAAACAGGTTCTTCCCCGCCGCGTCCTCCAGGGACATGTTGATATGCATGCCGGAGCCGTTGACGCCCGCCTTGGGCTTGGGCATAAAGGTGGCGTGCAGGCCGTGGCGCTTGGCGATGGTCTTCACCGCGATTTTAAAGGTGACGATGTTGTCCGCCGCCTTCAGCCCCTTCTCATACTGAAAATCCACTTCGTGCTGGGCCGGCGCAATCTCGTGATGGGACGACTCGATCTCAAATCCCATCTCTTCCAGGTTCAGCACAATGTCCCGGCGCACATTTTCCGCCAGGTCGATGGGCCCCACGTCAAAATAGCCGGCCGTCTCGTGGGTCTGGGTGGTGGGCCTGCCCTGTTCGTCGGTGTGGAACAGGAAAAACTCGCACTCCGGGCCCACGTTGAAGCGGTAGCCCATGTCTTCCGCTTCCTTTAATACCTTCTTCAGCACATACCGGGGATCCCCCTCAAAGGGGCTGCCATCCGGGCAGTGCACGTCGCAGATCAGCCGGGCCACTTTGCCCTGCTGGGGCCGCCAGGGAAAGATCTCAAAGGTGTCCAGATCCGGATACAGATACATATCCGATTCTTCCACCCGCACAAATCCCTCAATGGCGGATCCGTCAAACATGCAGCGGTTCTCCAGCGCCTTTTTCAGCTGGCCCGACGTAATGGCCACATTTTTCAGCATTCCGAAGATATCCGTAAACTGAAGGCGGATAAACTCCACCTCCTCCTCTTCCACCATGCGGAAGATGTCTTCCTTGCTGTATTTGCTCATCGTATTCCCTCCTGAACGCAAAAAGGGCATTCGCAGACCGCAACGCCCTCCTCCTTGTGTAAAAATATAACAGTTGGCCGCCGTTTTGTCAACCGGCCCGGCGGCCTCCCGCCTGTTTGTTTTATTCGCTGATGTGCTCCATCCCCTGGGCCAGAATCGTCTGGATATGGCCGTCAGAAAGGGAATAAAACACCGTCTTTCCCTCTCTTCGGAATTTCACCAGCCGCAGCTGCTTCAGCATCCGCAGCTGATGGGATATGGCCGGCTGGCCCATCTGCAGAAGGGCCGCGATATCGCAGACGCACATCTCCGACTGGCTCAAAGCACAGAGAATTTTGATCCGGGTGGAATCGCCGAACACCCGGAAAAACTCCGACAGATCCAAAAGCTGCTGCTCGTCCGGCATAATACCCGTCTGTTCAATCCGTTCTTTTTCCGTCATCTGCATTCTCCCTGCCGCACAGGCCGTCATGGTTTAAGTAGGCGTACAGCGCGCCGATCAGGTTGGAATCGTTGAAAAAGCGGCAGGCCGTCACTTCCGGCACCGGCAGCGGCTGAAAGTACACCTGGTGAATCGTTTCCAGTTCCTTCCGAATCATCTCAATCAGAAGCGGCTGGGTGCTGACGCCGCCTCCGATCACCACCCGTTCCGGTTCTATAATAAACTGAAAGTTGGCGATGAAAAACGCCAGCAGCGACGCGTACTGCCGGATTCCCTCCAGCGCCCGCGTATCGCCCTGCTCCGCCATCTGAAAAACCTGCTCGCCGCTTAAGGTCTCCGGCGGGACCTCCATAAGCCGGGCCGTCATCTGCACCAGGCCCCGGACGCCGCCGAAGGAGCCCCACAGCTTTCCCTGGTTCTCCATATCCTGCCAGTCCGTCAGCAGATAGCTGAATTCTCCCGCCAGCAGGTGCCGCCCCCGCAGCACTTCCCGGTTGTGGATCACTGCGCCGCCCACGCCGGTTCCGCAGATGATGGCCACCGCGTCCCGGCAGTCCGCCAGGGCCCCCTTCCACAGCTCCGCCAGCGCCGCGGACCGGGCGTCGTTTTCAATGGTCACCGGCACGCCGCACCGTTCCTGAAGCACCTGGGCCAGATTTAAGTTGGTGATACAGGACACGGCGCCCCCGTTGTACATAAAACCGGTTTTCGCGTCCACCATGCCGGCGGCGCTCATGGCGATGCCGGCCACCTGCCCTTTTCGTTCCTCATACAACCCGGCCACCGCGTCCACAAACGCGTCCAAGTCCTCCGTAGGCGTCGGAACCTTTCCTTTCTCATAGAACCGGCATTCCCGGTCCATCACCGCGTACTTGATAAACGTTCCGCCTACGTCTACAGCCAGATATTTTTCTTCCATAGCTTCCCCCGCCCTCTGTTTTGTCTTCTCCGTTTCCGGTCCCCCGATCCGGTTATAAAAAGTATAAAATATAGATATAGGAAAGTCAATGTTCTGAATTGACAGAAAAATGCTTTTGTATTATATTCAATTAAATGTATATAAACTCATCATCTGGAGGAAACGAGCATGAACACAAAAGCAAAACGGCGTTTTCAGACGCCCCACACCTTCGTCATTCTGGTAGCTTTGATCGTCATCGCCGCCATCGCCACCTATTTTGTGCCTGCCGGCGAGTTCGTCCGCTACGACGATCCGGTGACCGGCCGGACGCTGGTGGAATCCGGCAGCTACCACACCCTGGATCCCAGGCCTTTCAGCTTTTTAAAGATTCCCGGCGCTGTATACCGGGCGCTGGTGGACGCCTCGGACATCGTCACCTTCCTGCTGATTATCGGCGGCGCTTTTGAACTGGTCAACGAGACCGGCGCCATCCACGCCATGTGCAAGCGCCTGTCCAAATCCTTTAAGGGCAGAGAGCTGCTGGTGATCCCGCTGTTTCTGACCCTGTTTTCCATTTTCGGAACCACCATGGGCATGTCCACGGAAGTGGCCATTTTCGTGCCCATAGGCATCACCCTGGCCCATTCCCTGGGACTGGACAAAGTCACCGGAACCACCATGATCGCCATGGGCGCCGCCACCGGCTTCACCGCCGGCCTGCTGAACCCTTTCAGCGTCGGCGTGGCCCAGGACATCGCCCAGGTGCCGCTTTTTTCCGGCATCGGATACCGGGCCTTCATTCTGGTGGTGCTTCTGATTACCGATACCATCTACATTTCCTGGTACGCCATCCGGGTGAAAAAACATCCGGAAAAGAGCATTATCTACGGCGAGCCGGAAGACGATGAATTTATTGTGGACAACACCGGCGACGACACCATGACCCGCCGGCAGGCCGCCGTGCTGGTCATCCTGTTTGCCAGCTTCGCCCTGCTGATCTACGGTCTGATGTGCTGGGGCTGGTATTTTGAGGAAATGGCCGCCGTCTTCCTGACCATGGGCGTGGCCTGCGGATTTGTCAACGGCTTCGGACCCAACAAAGTGGCTTCCGTTTTCGGACAGGGCGCCAAGGGCATCGTGGTAGGCGCGCTGATCGTCGGCATCGCCAGAGGTATCGAAGTGGTGCTTTCCGACGCCATGGTCATCGACACCGTCATCAACGCCGCCGCCAATCTGGTATCCGGCATTCCCCAGTCCATCCAGTGCGTCGGCATGTTCCTGGCCCAGACCATCGTCAGCTTCCTGGTTACCTCCGGTTCCGGACAGGCAGCCATTACCATGCCGCTGATGACGCCGGTGGCCGACCTGGTGGGCATCAGCCGCCAGACCGCCGTGCTGGCGTTCCAGCTGGGAGACGGTTTTTCCAACTCCATCCTGCCCACCTCTTCCTCCCTTATGGGATACCTGGTGGTTTCCAAGATTCCTTATTCCAAGTGGCTGAAATTTATGATTCCGCTGTTTCTGATCTGGACCGGCCTGGGATGCCTGTTTATGCTGGGCGCCATCGCCATCGGATACTGATCTTGCGGATACAGACAGGAGGTGCCTTATGAATACCCGCGATGTTTCTCGGACCGCCCTGGTCCCCGGCCTGGACGCCGTTTTAAAGGAAATCGACATTTCCCGGATCTGGGCCCATATGGAGTATTTCAACACCTTTGAAAAATTGTCCGGAAAGCCGGAGGCTCTGAAGTTTACCGACTACGCTGCCGCGTACCTGGACAAGGAACAGATTCCTTATACCATGGAGCGGTTCGACGCCTTTTTAAGCAATCCTGTTGAGAGTTTTCTGGAAGCCGGCGGGGAGGAAATTCCTTCCCGTCCCCGCTCCTTTGGCGCCTGCTGCCCCGAAGGCGTCCGGGCGCCGCTGGTATACGACCCCTATAACCGCTCCGGCGGCGGGACGGAACTGGAAAAGCAGCAGCTGTACCGGACCTTTGCCGGCAAAATCGTGCTGAGCCACGGATTTGACGAACGCTACGCCAAAATCGCGGAGGCCAACGGCGCCCTGGCCTGGATCCAGGTCTGGGAAAGCGACGATCCGGACATCCACGAAGATACGGTCAGCCCTGTCTGGGGCACGCCGGATCTGGACAGCCGGTTTTTCCGCCTTCGGATTCCCGTCATCGCCATCACCTGGGCTTCCGGAGAACGGCTCATCCGCATGCTGGAGGAACGAGACGGGCAGATGGAGGTCTTTCTGCGCTCGGTTACGGAAGAAACCGTCAGCCAGGTGGTGCTTCCCATGGCGCAGATTCCCGGGCGCAGCGAGGACTTTGTCCTGCTCTCCGACCATTACGACACCTGGTACGTAGGCGCTTTTGACAACGGCACCGCCAACGCCGCTTCTCTGGAGCTGGCCCGGGTATTCTGGAAGCACCGGGATCAGATGGAGCGGAGCCTGCGGATCGCCTGGTGGCCCGGCCACTCCAACGGACGCTATATGGGCTCCGCCTGGTACTGCGACCACCACTGGGACGACCTGTACTATCGCTGTATCGCGTCGCTCAACTCCGACCTTATCGGCGCCAGAGATTCTGATACCCTGTTTATCCGTACCACCGGCTTTGAGGGACGCGCCTTTCTGACGGATATCGCCCGGGCGGCGGCGCCCGGCGCCCCGGTCCGCTTCGGCCGCATCGGCCGCGGCGCCGACCAGTCTTTCTTCGGGTGCGGCATTCCCTACCACATCAACCCCCGGCTGGAAATGGATCCGGACCGGCGCACCACCACGTCTCCCGGCGGCCACCCCTGGTGGCACACCGCCGACGACCTGTTAAAACATGTGGACCGGCAGGTGCTGGAAACCGACGCCCGGATCCTGGGGGCCTTTACTTGGGCGTTTCTGGCTTCGCCCCGGCTGCCCGGCCAGCCCGGCGAATACTTCGCTTCGTTTCTTCAGGATCTGGAGCATCTGCGCCGCTTCCCGGAATACGAAACCGGTCTGGACCAGCTGATCCAGGCGGTCCGCCGGACCGAGAAACAATTTGAGGCTCTGCTTGCCGGGACAGAAAACCGGCCCCGGCTGCGGCTTGCGGCCATTCGTCTGGCCGCCGGAACCATAAACCGGCTGCGGCAGTCTTCCGGTTCTCCCTATGAACCGGATACCGCCTTCGCCTACGGCCCGCTGCACCTGCTGGGCGACAGCTGCCGGTACGGCAAAGAAGAATGCCCGCCCGAGCTGCACCTGTTTGCCCGGACCACCTTTATCCGTCAGCGCAACCGGTTTCTGACGGAACTGGAACTGTTAAACGCCCGTATGGACCAGCTGATCAGACAGAAGGAGGAATACCCATATGAACCGTGAAGAAGTCAGCCGTTTTATCGACGGCATCCTGGACTCGTTAAAACAGATGTCCGACCAGATTTTTGACTATGCCGAACTCAGCGGCGAAGAATACCAGTCCAGCGCCCTGCTGGAAGACTTTCTGGAAAGCCATGGATTCGCCGTGGAACGCGGAATCGCCGGCCTGCCCACCGCCTTCCGGGCCGTATACCAGCAGGGAGAAGGAGGCCCCTCCTTCGGGCTGCTGGCCGAATACGACGCCCTGTCCATGGGACACGGCTGCGGCCACCACATGCAGGGTCCCGCCATTGCCGGCGCCGCCCTCTGCATCCGGGAACTGGCCGGTTCCCGCCCCTGCCGCGTCGTCGTCTACGGCACACCGGCAGAGGAAGCCATTGGAGGCAAAATCATTATGCAGGAAAAGGGATGCTTCCAGGACATCGACGTCGCTCTGATGATGCACGCCTCTCCCACCACCTGCGTGGACGTCAAGTGCATGGCGCTGGAGGATTTCCGCATCACCTTCCGCGGCGTTTCCGCCCACGCGGCCATCGCCCCGGATAAGGGGCGCAGCGCTCTGGACGCGGCGCTTCTGTCCTTCCAGGGCATCGAGTTCATGCGGGAACATGTACCGGAAGACACCCGCATGCACTACACCATTCTGGACGCCGGCGGACCCGCCAACGTGGTGCCGGAAAAGGCCACGGCGGAGTACACGCTGCGCTCTTACAGCACCGATACCTTAAAAGGCATCACCAGCCGGTTTTACGACGTCATCAAAGGCGCCGCCCTTATGGCCGGCGTACAATACGATATGGAGCGGGACAACCCCTTTATGGCCAAAATCCCCTGCCGGCAGCTGAACGACCTGGTGATGAAGTACGCCGCCGCCTTTGAGGCGCCCCGGCTGTCTCCGCCCAGAGAAAAAACCGGCTCCACGGATTTCGGCAACGTCATGTACTTCGTGCCGGGTACCTGCATCCGCATCGCCTTTGCCAAAGAGACCTCCGCGGCCCATTCCCAGGACTTCCTGGACGACGGCAAAACCGAAAACGCCCGCCGGGCCATCGGCCTGTCCGCCAAGATTCTGGCGGCCGCCTGTCTGGAACTTTTAGAAGACCCGGCGCAGCTGACCCGGATCCAAGAAGAATTTGACGCCAACAAAAAAGCGGCTGCCGCCGCTGCCCAAGTCTGATCTTTCTTCCCTCCTTGCATTATACCGGCTTCAATGCTACAATATTTTCAACAGTACAAGGAGGAGGACCGCACATGAGTTATATCCAACACAAATCCGAGGAATCCGTAGAAGATTATCTGGAGACCATTCTGATCTTAAGCCGCCGGCTGCCGGAAGTGCGTTCGGTGGATATCGCCAATGAAATGCACTTTTCCAAACCCAGCGTCAGCGTCGCCATGAAAAATCTGCGGGCCCGGGATCTCATCGCGGTCTCCGAAGACGGCCATATCCGTCTGACGGAAGAAGGCCGGCAGCTGGCGGAAACGGTGTATGAACGCCATTCCCTGCTGACCGACTGGCTGATCCGCCTGGGCGTGGACCCGGAGACGGCCGCCGCCGACGCCTGCAAAATGGAGCACGACATCAGCCACGAGAGTTTTCAGGCCATCAAGGCCTGTATTCTGGGGATTCTGAAGGAAGGGGATACAGAATGAAAGATTTCTGTTATCCCTTCTTCTCCCGGAACAGGCGGATCATGCCGTTTTTCTCCAGGTTGGCCAGAATCGCCAGCGTCACCGGAAATCCCACCAGGCCCACCAGGCCCAGCAGTTCCAGGCCCACAAACATGGCCACCAGCGTGGCCAGCGGATGCAGGCCGATCTGTTTTCCTACAATTTTCGGCTCCAGCGTATTGCGGATCGCCGTAATCACTACATAAAGCAGCAAAATGCCCAACGCCAGGGAGTTGTTGCCCATAAACACCAGAATGGCCGCCCAGGGCAGCAGAATGCCGCCGGTTCCCAGCACCGGAAGAATATCGAAAATGGCAATGCATATGGCAAAGCCTACGGCGTAGGGAATCTTCAGAATCAGAAAGCCGATGCACAGTTCCGTAAAGGTCAGGAAAAACAGCAGGGAATAGGAACGAATGTAGATCACTGCCACGTTTTTGATGTACTGCAGCACCTCTCCCGCGTGTTCTCCGCCGACTCTGCGCACCAGACGCCGGAAAATGGCCATGATCCCGTCAAAGTCGCCGGCAGCGAAAAAGGTGGACACCACCATCACCACCAGCCGCACAAAAGCGCCGGGAATCCAGGTGATTCCCGCGGAAATCATGCTGACCGCACGCACGGAAATATCGGAAATGTTCTGTCCCATATTCTGGGAAATCTCCTGAAACATCTCGTCAATACTCACCACCACGGTGCCGCCCATGGCGGACGCCGCGTCTTCCAGCCGGTCCGACAAAAGATCCAGCACCGGCACCACCTGCTGCTGATACAGATCCGGAGCCGCCATAATCAGTTTGCCAAGGCCCTGCACCAGCTTGGTGCCCAGACACACAAACAGCAGGACAAAGGCCACGTAAAAGACCGCGCACATCGCCACTGCCGCCAGCTTCCGCCGCCGGGGGGAATTGCCCCCGATTTTCCGCACGGGAATCTGCACCAGCGCCGCGATGAGAAATCCCAGAATGAACGGCACCAGCACCGGCAGCACGTATCTGCACAGCACCAGCACCAGCGCCGCGATGATCAGATAAAAGATTACATTGGTGATAAACTGTCTCTTCTTTTCCATGAAGTTCTCCTCAGATGTTCTTCCCTTATGGTCTCTCTTCCCTTTCCGGAACTACATCCGGTCCTGCAGGCAGGAGACAAACTGTACCCGCCGGTCGATCCAGTCCCCGATGACCCCTATGGTCTTTCCCATGGTAAAGGCCGCCGCGATGGTGCCGATTCCCAGTCCCCGGATGCCGCCCAGGAAAGAATACGTCAGAAGCGCCGTCACGGTCAAGCAGGTCACGTCAAAGGTGATCTTGACCCTGGGATAGGGGATTCTGATAATGGCGGACAGTTCCCTGGGGAACAGATCCGTCGGTATGATGGGCATCCGGCAGCGGTTGGACAGGGCCACACCGAAGCACAGAACCAGGTAACTGACGAAGAAATACACCACCCGGCAGGGCAGAGACGCCGGCAGAATGCCGATGCCCAGTTCATAGACATCCAGCATCATGCTGAAGGCAAATCCCACGAGAAAACTGAGCAGGTACGCCGGCACAAATTTTCTGCGCAGGAGCATCAGACTGAAAATCAGAAGTCCCTGAAACAGATAGGTCCAGGTACCTAAAGAAACCGCGGGGAACACTTCCGAAAAGCCGTAGGGCACGCTGGAAATCGCCGAGATTCCGGAACCGGAATACAGCATCAGCACTACCCCGAAACTGTTCAGAAGAACTACGGCCAGAAGGGCCAGTTCCCCGCGGAGCGTCTTCTTTTGTTCCATTTCCATTCCTCTTTTCGCACGTCATGTATCCAGTGTACTGCACAAGAGGAAAAATGTCCATACCTTATCCGCCCATTTCTCGGGTACGCCGGATGTACCGGCGGATCCCCTCGTCCGGGTAGGACAAAAGATGGCCCAGGCGGAAGGCGATCTCCTCCCGCTTCTTTTCATCATAGCCGCCGGCCTCCCTGGCCGCTTTCTGGTCCGCCTTCAGCTGCAGATACTGCCGCAGCGTCTCTTCTTCCCGGTAAAACAGGTAGTGGCCGGTGCCCAGGTTCATGGACGCGGGAAACAGGTCGGTGATGATAGGATCTTCTTCCGGATACAGAAAGATCCCGTATTTTCTGCACAGTTCTTCCGCCGCCGGCTCATAGGAGCGAAACTCCTCCCGGTCCCGGCAGGGGTGGCTCATGGCCAGGGTTTTCATGCCGGAAGCCACCATCTCGCAGAAACAGTCCATAACTCCCAGTTCATAGGAATAGCGGTCGATCTCTCTCATGGCTCCGGCGCCTCCAGCGTCCGCAGCGTCTCCGTCAGTCCGCTTCCCAGGGTAATCTTTCCCACATATCCCACGTCGCCGGTCATCAGCACCGTCCAGTCTTCCAGAATCTCCACTTCCAGCACGCCGCCGGGCATGCGCACGTACATCTTGGGATCCGTCAGCCCCTGCCGGTACGCCGCCGCTGCCGCCGCGCATCCGCTGCTGCCGGAAGCCAGGGTGTAGCCCGCTCCCCGCTCATAGATCTCGATCTCGATGTTGCTGCGGTCCATCACCTTCATAATCAGGGTGTTGATCCGCTCCGGAAAATATTCGGCGCATTCGGAATTTCTGCCGATGCGGCACACAATATCCTCGGAAATCTCATTGAGGAAAATCACCGCGTGGGGGTTGCCCATAGACACGCAGGTCACTTTGTAGGGAATGCGTCCGAACATCATGGTCTCGTTGACCACTTCCCGCTTGGGTCCCGTCACGGGGATCCGGTCGCTCCAGAAGGAGGCCTGGCCCATGGAGGCCTTCAGACGGGTGCCTTCCTCATTGAGGTAGCGGACTTCCGTATCCGCGCCGCCCATATCGATTACCACATGGGACTTCTGCACATATCCCGCGTCCTTTAAATATTTGGCGAAAATCCGCACGCCGTTTCCGCTTTTCTCCGCGACGCTGCCGTCCGGATTCCAGATTCGCACCTGCATCCGGTCCTTTCCCGGCATCGGCCCTTCCAGAATGCCGTCGGCGCCGGCGCCGAAATGGCGGTCGCAGATCAGCCGTACATTCTCCGGCGACAGCCGAAGGGTATTTTTATTGGGGTCAAACACCAGATAATCGTTTCCCAGACCATGATACTTTTCCAGCACTGCCTTCATTGCGCTTCCTCCTTCTGATGGCAGGAATCCCTGCACGTATAGTTTTATTATATGCCGCAGGATTTTCCTTTTCTATCCATTTCGTGCTTTATTTATTGCGTATCCTGCTGTATACTGGGAATAAGAACCAGCCAAAGGAGGCATATATGCAGAACCTTTCCTCTTTGCCGGAACCGGTTTACGAAAAACGGGGGTATCTGGACCGCGATTTCCGGCTGTTTTACCTGACCGACGTCCCGGAAGCGGAGATCCATGCCCACTACCATGACTTCGACAAGATTATCCTGTTTCTCTCCGGACAGGCCGGCTATTTCGCGGAAGGCCGCACCTACGACCTGATGCCCTCCGACGTGGTGTATATCGCCCACGGGGAGATCCATCGCCCTCTGGTGCAGCCGGGCGCCCTCTATGAGCGGATAGTCGCCTACCTGTCCCCCGGCTTTCTCTCCTCTCTTTCCGCGCCGGACTGCAGCCTGACCGCCTGCTTTTCCCAGGCCGCTTCCCTCCGTTCCAGCGTCCTGCGGATCCGGACAGAAGAAAAGAGCCCGCTGCACGCCGCCGCGGAGGCCCTGAAACAGGCCTGTCTCCACGATGGCTATGCCAACGAGCTCTATATCCGTCTGCTTTTTCTCCAGTGGGTGGTCCAGCTGAACCGGGCGGTCCTTCCCTGCCCGCCGGACTGCATGCCGGCGGAACGTTCCGCTTCCCGGATTCCGGAAATCACGGAATTTATCCACAGCCATCTGTCCTGGGATCTGAACATCGACATGCTGGCGGATACCTTTTATATCAGCAAATACCACATGATGCGCATGTTCCGCCAGGAAACCGGCTGCACCATCGGCGACTACATCACCAGCAAGCGGCTGCTGCTGGCCCGGGAGCTGATGGCCCGGGACGTTTCCATGACCCAGATCTGCTATCTGTGCGGATTCAAAAACTATTCCACCTTTTACCGGGCCTACCGCCGCTATTTTAAAGAACCGCCGGGGAAATTCCGCAAATCTACGGTCTAGGCGTCCTTTTTCTGGAGCGTAAAGCCTCTGCCCCGCACTTCGTTGACCTGGTTGATGATAATAAAGGCTTGAGGGTCGATCTCCTGAATCAGCCGGTTCAGATGCGCCAGCTCCCGGCTGTTGATCACCGTCATCACCACAAATCCGTCTTCTTTCAGATATCCGGTGCGGGCTTTCAGCAGCGTCGCGCCCCGGTCCAGCCGCGTGGCAATGGCTTCGTTGATAGCCTGATACTGCCGGGAAATGATCTTGACCTGCATCCGGGAATTGCCCATAAGCAGCACCCGGTTCAAAATGGTGGTATAGATCAGCACCTGCAGAATGCCGTACAGCACCGCTTCCTGGTCGGAAAACAGCATCTGCAGCAGCAGAATGCTGATGTCCAGCACGTTCATGGTCACGGAAATGGGAACGCCCAGTTTCTTGTGAAGAATTAACGGCGGAATATCCATACCGCCGGTAGAAGCTCCCACCCGCAGGACGATGCCGATGCCCGCGCCCACCAGCAGCCCGGCGAAAATCACCGACAGCATCATATCCTCCGTCATATTTCCCAGCGCCGGGATTCCCTGAAACACCGACAGGATAAACGGATAATAGAAGGTGCTGACCACTGTGGTCAGGGCAAATTTCCGGCCCAGCACCACAGCGCCCATAACAAACGTGACCACATTGAACACTGAAACAAACGCCTCTATGGGAATGCCCAGCTGGTGGTAAAACACCAGCGCCAGTCCGGTGGTGCCTCCCGCGATCATCCCCGACGGCAGAATAAACACGGTCACCGCCAGGGCATACAGCGTATTGCCTGCCAGGACAAACAACAGATTCTGGATCCATTCCACGGAAAGGGCTCCTTGTACCTGTACTTTTTCCTTTTTCTTTTCCATCCCGTTTCTCCCTGATTATTTCCACTCCGGCTGCAACGGGCTTCCGATGGCGCCTTCCGGCATCGGAACGCCGAAATTGAAAGCCGCGGTGGCTCCAATGACGCCGAAGGTGTCGTGATCCCGCATTCTGCCGCTTCCCTCCATAGAGGGCGACCAAGCCAGCAGCGGAACCGTTTCTCTGGTATGGTCGGTTCCCGTATGGGTAGGGTCGTTGCCGTGGTCCGCCGTGATCATCAGCAGGTCGTCTTCCTTCAGCTTCGGCAGCAGAAGCCCAAGCTTTTCATCAAACCGTTCCAGTTCTTTTCCATATCCGATGGGATCTCTCCGGTGGCCCCAGAGCGCGTCAAAATCTACCAGGTTGACAAAACACAGGCCCGTAAAGTCCCGGTCCGCCAGTTCTATAGTCTGCTCCATGCCGTGGACGCTGCTTTTGGACTTATGGCTCTCCGTAATACCTTCTCCGTCAAAAATATCCCGGATTTTTCCTACGCTGATCACGTCGAAGCCGCCTTCCTGCAGCGCGTTCAGAACCGTCTTTCCATAAGGCTTCAGCGCGTAGTCGTGGCGGTTGGCAGTCCGCACAAATTCGCCTTTTTTCCGGCCCACGTACGGCCGGGCGATGACCCGGCCCACCTTCCACTCATCCCGCATGGTCAGTTCTCTGGCGATTTCGCAGCACCGGTACAGTTCTTCCAGACCCATGGTCTCTTCGCTGCCGCAGATCTGCAGCACCGAATCCGCCGACGTATACACAATCAGGTCTCCGGTGGCGATCTGGTGCTCTCCCAGCTCGTCTAGAATCTCCGTGCCGCTGGCCGCCTTGTTGCCTACGATCTTCCGTCCGGTGCGCCGGGACAATTCCTGAATCAGTTCCGGCGGAAATCCGGTGTCGGTAAAGGTCTGAAAGGGTTTGGTGATATGAAGCCCCATCATCTCCCAGTGGCCGGTCATGGTGTCTTTTCCCGTGCTGGCCTCCAGCAGCCGGCCGAAATATCCAAACGGCCGGTCCGCCGCCTTTACATGGGACAGCGGATGCAGGCTGGCCAGTCCCAGAGACGCCAGATGGGGAATGGCAAAGGATTCCATCCGGGCGTCGATGTGCCCCAGAGTATCGGTGCCGGCGTCTCCGTATTTCGCCGCGTCCGGCATCGCCCCGATTCCCAGGGAATCTATAACAATGACAAAAATCCGCTTGTACTGCTGCATCTCCGCGCTCCTTTCCCGCCGGCTTACGCCTGCGGCTTCTGCCCGGACAGGTATTCGTGAATGCCTCTGGCTCCGGCTTTTCCAGCTCCCATGGCCAGAATCACCGTCGCGGCGCCGGTCACGGCGTCTCCTCCGGCATACACCCCTTCCCGGGAGGTCTTTCCCGTCTCTTCCTCCGCCACAATGCACCGGCGGCGGTTTACGTCCAGCCCCTTCGTCGTGCTGGAAATCAGCGGATTGGGCGACGTGCCCAGAGACATGATCACCGTATCCGCCTCAATGGTAAACTCCGAGCCTTCCACCGGCACCGGCCGTCTTCTGCCGGAGGCGTCTGGCTCTCCCAGTTCCATGCGGATGCACCGCATGCCTTTTACCCAGCCCTTTTCATCGGTGAGAATCTCCACCGGATTGGTCAGCAGGTTGAAGATAATGCCCTCTTCTTTGGCGTGATGCACTTCTTCCGCCCGGGCCGGCAGCTCCGCTTCGCTTCTGCGGTAGACAATGTGCACCTCGGCTCCCAGGCGCAGCGCCGTTCTGGCCGCGTCCATGGCCACGTTGCCGCCGCCTACCACCGCCACCTTCTTACCGGCGGCGATGGGCGTATCGTAGTCTTCCCGGAACGCTTTCATCAGGTTGCTTCTGGTCAGGTATTCATTGGCGGAAAATACGCCGTTGGCGTTTTCACCCGGAATCCCCATAAACATGGGCAGTCCGGCGCCGGAGCCGATGAACACCGCGTCGAAGCCTTCCTCCTCCAGCAGTTCATCAATGGTCAGGGATTTGCCGATCACCGTATTGGTCTCGATCTTGACCCCCAGTTTTTTCACGTTTTCAATTTCCGGCTTTACCACCGCGTCCTTGGGCAGACGGAATTCCGGAATACCATAGATCAGCACGCCGCCGGGCTGGTGCAGCGCTTCAAAAATCGTCACGTCGTAGCCCAGCTTGGCCAAGTCTCCGGCGCAGGTCAGCCCGGAGGGGCCGGAGCCGATCACCGCCACCTTCTTTCCGTTTTTCTCCGCCGGAGCTTCCGGTACAAAGCCGTGTTCCCGGGACCAGTCGGCCACAAAACGCTCCAGCTTTCCTATGGAGACCGGTTCTCCCTTGACGCCCCGGACGCACTGGCCCTCGCACTGGCTTTCCTGGGGACATACCCGGCCGCAGACCGCCGGAAGGGCGGAAGAACGGGCAATGATCTTGGCCGCCTCTTCAAATTCTCCTTCTTCTACCTTCTTGATAAACCCAGGAATATCGATGGAAACGGGACATCCGCCCATGCACTTGGCGTTTTTGCAGTGCAGGCAGCGGGACGCCTCCGCCATGGCTTCTTCTTCATTATATCCCAGGCACACCTCGTCAAAATTGGCGGCCCGTACCACGGGATCCTGCTCCCGTACCGGAACTTTCTTCATCTTGTCCATCATTTGTCACCTCCGCAGTATCCGCACCCGCCGTGGTGGGTTTCTCCTTCCATAAGCTTCAGCATTGCCCGCCCTTCCTGGGTCCGGTACATCTGCTGCCGCTTCATGGCCTCGTCAAAATTCACCAGGTGGCCGTCAAATTCCGGTCCGTCCACGCAGGCGAATTTCACTTCATCTCCTACCGTCAGGCGGCAGGCCCCGCACATGCCGGTGCCGTCCACCATAATGGGGTTCATGCTGACAATGGTGGGAATCCCCAGTTCCTTGGTCAGCAGGCATACAAACTTCATCATAATCACCGGGCCGATGGCCACGCACCGGTCGTAGTGCTTTCCCTGGTTCTCCACCAGATCCCGGATGGCGTCGGTCACCATGCCGCCGCGGCCGTAAGAACCGTCGTCTGTGGTGATGTACAGATTGCCGGCTTCCCGGCGCATCTCTTCTTCCAGAATCAGAAGGTCCTTCGTCTTGGCTCCCACAATGACATCCGCTTCCGCGCCATGGGCCTTCATCCACTTCACCTGGGGGTATACCGGCGCCGTTCCCACGCCGCCTGCCACAAACAGAATCTTCTGCTGTTTCAGCGCCTCCGGATCTTCGCCGATCAGTTCGGAAGGCCGTCCCAGCGGGCCCACAAAGTCTTCAAACGCGTCTCCCTCCCGCATCTGCGCCATGCGATGGGTGGACGCTCCCACTTCCTGAAACACAATGGTCACCAGTCCCGCTTCCCGGTCATAGTCGCAGATGGTCAGCGGAATCCGCTCCCCCTTTTCATCTATTTTCACAATCACAAACTGGCCCGGTTCGCAGGATCTCGCCGTTCTGGGTGCTTCCACATCCATAAGCCAGATCTTCTCCGCCAGCTGTTTCGCCTTCACAATCCTGTACATCTGATCCCTCCATTGTTTATTCCGGGCGGACTGCCCTATATCGTTTTATCTTACCATTATAATTTCTCTCTGACAATATTTATGTTTTTATTTACGGAAAAATGTAGTAAAATGAGCATAGAATGCCGGAAAGCGGAATCCTTTCCGGCCCATTTGCGCAGGGAGGACCTCTATGAACCAGACAGAACAGACCAGTATGGAAATCATCCAGAAACTGAAAGAAAACGTGGGAAGCGTGATCGTCGGCCGCCAGGACACCCTGGATCTTCTGCTGACCGCGCTGCTTTCCGGCGGCCACGTGCTGCTGGAAGATGTGCCTGGCACCGGCAAGACCATGATGGCCAAGGCCATTTCCAAAAGCATGAGCCTGGAATTTTCCCGGATCCAGTTTACGCCGGACCTGCTGCCCTCCGACGTCACCGGCCTGAACTTTTTCGATCAGAAGGAAAGCGAATTTGTCCTGCAGAAAGGGCCGGTGTTCACCCACATTCTGCTGGCGGATGAAATCAACCGGGCCACGCCCCGCACCCAGTCCAGCCTTCTGGAAGCCATGGAAGAACACCAGGTCACCATAGACGGCGATACCTACGTGCTGGAAGAGCCGTTTTTCGTCATCGCCACCCAGAACCCGGTGGAGACCGCCGGCACCTATCCCCTTCCGGAAGCCCAGATGGACCGCTTCCTGATGCAGATCGCCATGGGATATCCCACCAAAGAAGAGGAACTGGCGATTCTGGACCGGTTCGGATCCGGCAGTCCCCTGGACTCCCTGACTCCGGTATGCGGTCTTTCGCAGCTGCAGCAGCTGAAAAAAGAGGCGGAACAGATCTACGTCCATCCTTCTCTGAAAGACTATCTGGTCGATCTGGTGCAGGCCACCCGCAGCGACAGCCGGATTCTGGACGGCGTCAGCCCCCGGGGCAGCCTGGCGCTGTACCGGGCGGTTCGCGCCTACGCGCTGATCCAGGGCCGCCGCTTTGTGACTCCGGAAGATATCAAGTATCTGGCGGTTCCGGTGCTTGCCCACCGGCTGACCACCGCCCGCACCTTCGGCCTCAACTCCTCCAGCCGTGAGATCGTGGAACATCTGCTTTCTTCCGTTCCACTCCCCACGGAAGACTGGGGGAAGGAAGCATGAGACTGGCAGCCGTCGCCATAGCGCTTTTTCTGGTCTGGTTTCTGCAGGGCCTCTTCTTCCGGAAGTTCTGGAACCGGGGACTGGAAGTCTTTCTGGATTTTCAGCAGACGGCCGCCGTGGAAGGCGAGACCGCGGCGCTAAAAGAGGTCATCGTCAACCGCAAGTTTCTGCCGCTGCCGGTGCTTCACGTCAAGTTCCAAATGGGCCGGGAACTGGTGTTTACGGATACGGAAGGCTCCCACATCACCGACCGGAATTACCGCAGCGACATTTTCTCCTGCATGCCCTGGCAGGAGATCCGCCGCCGGCTGGAATTTGTCTGCC
Source organism: uncultured Lachnospiraceae bacterium (assembly GCA_944380605.1). Classification (GTDB taxonomy): domain Bacteria; phylum Bacillota; class Clostridia; order Lachnospirales; family Lachnospiraceae; genus UBA3402. Next base: position 29,824 of record CALWIA010000002.1, read on the forward strand.
GCAAACGGGGGTACTACGTGATCCGCAGCGCGGATCTGGTCAGCTACGACCTGTTTCAGACCGGCCATTTTGTCTCTTCCGTGCCGGCTTTTACCTGGATGTACGTCTATCCCGGGCCCGCCGATCCTCTGCGGCTGCAGCTGCCTCTGCAGAATCTGCTGGGCCAGGTGCTGGCCCGCCAGGCCCTTCTGCGGGATCCGTTTGAGGTGCAGTCCGTACGCCCCTACCAGTCCTATGATTCCTACCGGGACATCAACTGGAAGGCCACTGCCCACACCGGCAGCATGAAGGTGCACGTATACGCCCCCACTTCTTCCTGGCGGGTGATGTTTCTGCTGGACGTGGAATCAGACCGGATCTGGGAAGACGCCGACCTGACGGAAGAAGCCATCCGCCTCTGCGGATCCATGGCCGGACAGCTGTTAAAAGAAGGCGTTCCCGTATCCATATGTTCCAATGGGCTGGACTGCTTAAGCGGGAAACCAGCCTTTCTGGAAGCCGGCGCCGGCGCCGGACATCAGACCGCCGTCATGGAAACCCTGGCGCGGATTCAGCTGCAGGCCGCCGGCCGCCTGTCTATGGAAGAACTGCTCCGGCAGCTGTCCGCCTGTCCCTCAGACCTGGAAAACAGCCTGTTTGTACTGCTGTCTCCGGTCCAGCGGGAGGAACTGGCCGCGGCTTATGGAGATTTCTGCGCCGGAAGTCCCGGCTCTCAGTGGATTCTGCCGCTGCGTCCCGGCGAACGCCCGCGGTTTGGACATCTGTCCGGCAACCTGAGTCTGTTCCCCTGGGAGGTGCCTTATGACCGTTCGTAAACTCTTCAATTTCTGGTTTGGGAAAAAGCGGGAAGGCTTTTATCTGTTTCTGGCCATCGCCATGGCCGCCCTGTACCTGACTGGCACCGGCTTTGCCCACTACGGCTATCCGGATACCGCCCGCGTCCTGCAGGCCGCGGCCTTCGCCGGCGCCGTCCTTGCCGCCCTCCTGTTTCTGATCCACTGGAATCTGTTTGCCAGCCACCAGTTTCTCCACCTGTTCCGGGATCTGGGACACCTGCCGAAAAAGCAGATCGAACACGTCAATTCCTTCTGCATGACCGTATTCTTATGCGTTTCCCTGGCGGTGATCCTTCTGCTGCCGCCGGTGCTGGAGCCGGCCTGGCAGGCGCTGTGCCGCTGGGTCCTTTCCTGGTACCGGCCGGACGCCGTGGACCTGACGCCGGAGGGCATGGCCCAGGGTTCGCCGCCGTCTTCCTTCGACTTTTCCGCCCTGTCTTCTCAGGCCTCTCCGCCTCCCCTGTGGGCCGAGATTCTGGGCCAGGCGCTGGAAATCCTGGGCACCGTCATCACCGTCGTCTTTCTCCTGTTTGTTCTCCGGGCCATGGCTCTTGCCGCCTGGCGGTTTGTCACCCGTCCCCGGCATTTCGACGACGACGAGAAAATCTATCTGAAACCCACCTTTTCCATGCCTCTGGCAGGCGCGCCCGGGAAGCGGCAGGGGGGCATCCGGTTCCGGCTTTCCTATGAGGGCCGCATCCGTTCCCTGTACCGGAAAGAGATCCTGTCCCGGCACAAAAACCGCCGCACCTCTCCCAGAAACTGGGCGTCTCCGGAAGAACTGGAAAAAGCGTCCGGCCTCGACAGCCAGACGCTTCATCAGATGTACGAAAAAGCCCGCTACGGTCCGGAGCCCTGCACCAGACAGGACTGGGACGCGGCCCGAAAGCCGGAGGCAAGGCGCTGAATTCAGGCTCTGCCCGCCGCTTCTTCCGCGGCAGCCGCTTTCTGCTTCAGGCCGCGGAAGATAAAGAAACAAAACAGCGACGCCAGCGCCGTAGACACAAAGTCCGCCGCCGGCTGGGCATATACCACGCCTTCCAGTCCCAGCATCTGATTCAGGATGAAAATCAGCGGGATAAATACCAGGCCCTGGCGGCATACCGTCAGAATCAGAGACGGCACGGCCTTTCCCATTCCCTGAATGGTGTTGATGCACAAAAACAGGATGCCCAGAATCGGTCCGGAGGTCTGCAGGGCGATGACCATCTGGATGCCGTAGGCGATCACATCCTGGTCGTTGATAAAGGCCCGGATCACCGTTTCTCTGGCCGCCACCATAATCACCGTCAGAATCGTACCCAGAATCACGGCGCAGGCCCCGGTGAACCAGAATACCTGCATCAGCCGCTTCTTGTTGCGGGCGCCGTAGTTGTATCCGATCAGCGGCTGGATGCCGGTGCACAGGCCGATCAGCAGCAGCACCACCAGCATATTGGCCTTGCTGGCTACGCCCATGGCCGCCACCGGCACATCGCCGTAGCCCACCAGCGCCAGATTCAGAATGATGTTGGCGCAGCTCATCAGGATGTTGTTTAACGACGCGGGCACGCCGATGCCGGCTACGCCGGAAGCGATCCGCTCGCCGAACTTAAAGTCCTGGAAGCGAATGGACAGCACCGATTTTTTCTTCAGAAAATGCATCAGGTAAAATCCGCAGGCCGCCATGTTGCCGATTACGGTGGCAATAGCCGCCCCGATTACGCCCCAGTTAAACACCAGAATCATAATGGGATCCAGCACGATATTGACTATGGTGCCCATCATGTTGCCGATCATGGATTCCTTGGCCGCGCCTTCGCCCCGGAGAATGTTGCCGAAAGCCGTGGCAAACATGATGAAAGGCGCGCCCAGGGCGATGTAAATCAGATAATCTCTCGCGAAATCATAGGTGTTGGGGCTGGCGCCTATGGCCCGCAGAATCAGGTCCATACCCAGCAGCGTCACTGCCGCCGCCAGGATGCCGATCCCAAGGGAACTGTAGCAGCAGAACGAAGAAATATTTCTGGCCCGTTCCAGCCGCTGCTCGCCCAGGGCTCTGGAAATGGCGGAGCTGCCGCCGATTCCAAACAGATTGCCCAGCGCCATAAACACCATAAACACCGGCGTAGCCAGGGACACCGCCGCCACCTGCATGGGGTCTCCCGTCTGGCCGATAAAGAAGGTGTCCGCCATGTTGTAAACCACCACTACCAGCATGGAAATCATCGTGGGCACCGACATCAGGGCCACTGCTTTTGGCACCGGCACCTTTTCAAATACTTCCCGGTTGTCGTTCATACCATTCCTCCTGTTATTCTTTCGTTTCCGGACCCGGCATCTCTTTCCAGGCCCGTATTGCTTCCAGCCGTTCTTTCACGGCCTTTTCCTTTCCTTCTTCCGTAGGGCTGTAATACCGTTTGCCGGACAGGGAATCCGGCAGGCACTGCATCCGGACCATTTTTTCTTCCGTATCGTGGGCATATACATACCCTTCGCCGTAATGCAGCTGTCCCATAAGCTGGGTCGGCGCGTTGCGGATCACCAGAGGCACCGGCTCCGCCAGCATGGTCTGCGCGTCCTGTTTGGCGTCTTCATAGGCCATATAAGCGGAGTTGGACTTGGGCGCCATAGACAGGTAAATCACCGTATGGCTCAAATGAACATTGCATTCCGGCATCCCCAGAAAATGACAGGCCTGATAGGCGGCTACTGCCAGCGGCAGCGCCTGGCTGTCGGCCATGCCCACGTCCTCGCTGGCAAACCGTACCAGACGCCTGGCTACGTACAGCGGATCTTCTCCCGCTTCCAGCATCCGGGCCAGCCAGTACACCGCCGCGTCGGGATCGGAATTGCGCATGGACTTGTGCAGGGCGGAAATCAGGTTGTAATGTTCTTCCCCCTTTTTGTCATACAAAAGACTCCGTTTTCCCACGCACTGCTGCAGCACTTCCGGCGTCACCCGGATCCGGCGCCGTCCCTGGGCGCCGTCTTCCGCCGATTCTCCGTTGGTCACCGCCATTTCCAGCACGTTCAGCGCGGTTCTGGCATCTCCGTTGGCAAAACGGGCAATCATGCCTACCTGCTCGTCGCTGATCTCCACGTCCATATCCCCGAATCCCCGGGGACTCTGCAGCGTCCGCTTCAGCAGCTGAAACAGGTCGTCCTCCGACAGCGGCTGCAGCACAAACACCCGGCAGCGGGACAAAAGTGCGCTGTTGATCTCAAAAGAGGGATTCTCCGTCGTAGCGCCGATGAGAATGATGCTGCCTTTTTCCACATAGGGCAGAAACGCGTCCTGCTGGGCTTTGTTGAACCGATGAATCTCGTCTACAAACACCACGGTTTTGGCTCCCAGACGCCGGCTCTGCTCCGCCTGCGCCATGACCTCTTTGATCTCCTTAATGCCGCTGGTCACGGCGCTGAAGTTGATAAAACGGGCGTGGGTGCGCCCGGCAATAATCCCCGCCAGCGTCGTCTTGCCTACGCCCGGCGGGCCCCAGAAAATCATGGACGGCACCCGGTCCTGCTCGATCAGCTGCCGCAGGATTTTTCCTTTTCCTATCAGCTGCTCCTGACCCACGAACGCGTCCAGGTCTTCCGGCCGCATCCGGCTGGCCAGAGGCCGGTAAGTCTCCCGCCCCCTGTCGTCAAACAGGGACAACTGTTCCATGGACATATGTACCTCTCCTTTTCCTCGCGCACGGGCTTGCGCCCTTCCTCTTCCGGCGCAGTGCGCGCTCGGGAACAAAGTTCCCTCGCTCACGGGCTTGCGCCCTATGGCATCTGCCAGCTGTCTGGATGCTTACGTGCGAGCACGACGCATCCACGACCGCTGTCATCTGCCGCACTGCTTAATGCTTTCGTGTACATTATACCCGATTCTTTTTAAAAGGACAACTTGCGGTTCTTTTTGTGGAGCGGTATACTGAATGCTGACAGCATATTGCCGCGTTAAAACAAGTATATCGAATGCTGACAGCATACTGCCGCTGGGCAAGTTTTCTGCATAAGGAGGAACCGATTATGGAGATCAGAAGAGCTATAAACCAGGATATGGAGGATATCAACCGCCTGCTGCTGCAGGTCTGTCTGGTGCACCATCGGGGCCGGCCGGATCTGTTCAAATACGGGGCGAAAAAGTACACCGATGAACAGCTGCGGGCGCTGATTGCCGACGACAGCCGGCCTATCTTTGTGGCGGTCGGCGAAGACGACCATGTGGCCGGATACGCGTTCTGCGTTTTTCAGCAGCACACCGGCGACAACATTCTCACGGATATCCGCACCCTGTACATCGACGACCTATGCGTGGATGAAAACCGGCGGGGGCAGCATATCGGCAGCCAGCTGTACCGGTACGTGCTGGATTTTGCCAGAAAAAACGGCTGCTATAACGTCACCTTAAACGTATGGAGCTGCAACGAAGCCGCCATGAAGTTTTACGAAGCCTGCGGATTGAAGCCTCAGAAGGTCGGCATGGAAGTGATTCTATAAAAACCCGCTGAGCAAAAAACCGCGGCCAGACGGAAGGAAACAAGCCTGCCGCCTGGCCGCCGGATCAGATCCGATCATGCATCAGACTACCTGATGTTTTGCCACATATACCGGGAATGTATCGGTTCCCTTCATTTCTTTTCCTTCTGTAATGGTCACGTTCTTGTCGGAGATCACGTATTCCACGCTGGCTCCCGCTTCCACTACCGTATCCTGCATCAGCACGCAGTTTTTCACTTTCGCGCCCTTGCCTACCTTGACGCCCCGGAACAGAATGCTGTTTTCCACTTCGCCTTCGATGACGCAGCCGTCTGCCACCATGATGTTCTTCGCCTTCGCGCCGCGGATATAGCGGGTGGGGTTGTCGTCACGAATCTTGGTGTATACCGGATTGGGCGAGAACAGAGCGTCCAGATTGCTCTCATCCAGCAGCTTCATATTCTCGTCGAAATACGTCTTCATATCGCTGATCCGAGCCAGATAGCCGTCAAACCGGAAGGCCTGCACGTTCAGCTCGTCCAGATGGGAAGCCAGAATATCTCTCTCGTAATACATGTAGCCCCGTACAAAGGCGCTGGAAATCTGCTGAATCAGCAGGTCCTTGTTGACGATGTAGATATTCATGGAGAAGTTCTGCACGCCGGGTTCCTTGGAATTTACGAAAATCTTCTCCACCCGTCCGTTGCGGATGTTCAGCGTGTAGTACAGCTCCTTGTTGAGAACATCGTCGTTCATGGCTGCCGGCGGCAGTTCCTCTCTGGCATAGGCAATGGTCACATCGGCGCCGCTCTCGATATGGGCGTCCAGCATCGCCTTAAAGTCAAAGTTTACAGCGATATTGGCATCTGCCATAACCACGTATTTTTCCTTCTGATGCTGCAGGAACCGGAGAATGCTGGCCAGCGCTTCCACACGGCCGGTGTACTGCTTGATGGTCTTCTCGGAAAACGGGGGAACGATGTTCAGACCGCCGTTTTTCCTGGTCAGGTCCCATTCACGGCCGGATCCCAGATGATCCATAAGAGAATGGTAATTTTTGCGGACGACGAAAGATACATTGTCGATGCCGCAGTTTACCATGCTGGACAGGATAAAGTCCACCATGCGGTAACGGCCCGCAAACGGGATGGAGGCCATCAGGCGCTCCCCTACCAGTTCGGGTACCAAGGAATCATAGGAGTTCGGGAAAATAATTCCCAGTGCGTTCGCGTTCGCATTTACCATTTTTCTTCACCGCCCTTTACATCTTCATATACCATGGCATTGGGACCGATCTTGGCGCCATCCCCTACGGTCACGCCGGGGCCTACGGTTGCCACTCCCTTTTCGCCATCCGACGGCATCGCGCCGACAATGGCGTTCTCACCGATTTCCACATTTTCCGCCACAATGCAGTGTTTGACCACCGCGCCGGCCTTGATCACGGAACCGCCCATGACCACCGCGTCTTCCACCTGGGCGCCGGGCTCTACCTTTACGCCGGCAAACAGAATGGAATGCTTGACAGAACCGTTGATGCGGCAGCCGTCGGTAATCATGGAATTTTCCACCACCGCGTCGCCGCTGACCCGGTGTCCGGTCATGCCGCTGTTGCGGCTGTAGATCTTCCAGTTTTCGTCAAAGATATCGATGCCGCTGTTTTCCGGATCCAGCACCTCCATGTTGGCTTCCCACAGAGAGGAAATGGTTCCCACGTCTTTCCAGTATCCGCTGAAATGATACGCGTACATATTGCGGCCGTCTTTCAGTAAGTTGGGAATGATGTTGTTGCCGAAGTCGTTAGCGGAATTGGGATCCGCTTCGTCTTCTTCCAGATATTTTTTCAGAATGTCCCAGTTGAAGATATAAATGCCCATGGACGCCAGATTGGACTTTGGATTCTTGGGCTTTTCCTGGAACTCGGTGATCTTGTCGTTGTCGTCGGTCACCATCAGACCGAAGCGGGACGCCTCGTCCCACGGCACTTCCATAACCGCCACGCTGAACTCCGCGTTTTTCTCCTTGTGGAACCGGAGGAAATCGCTGTAGTCCTGCTTGCAGATCTGGTCGCCGGACAGGATGATGACATACTGCGGGTTGTACCGCTCGATAAACGAGATATTCTGGTAAATGGCGTTTGCCGTGCCTTTGTACCAGTCGGAGCCGGTGGCCTGCTGATACGGAGGCAGCACGTGCACGCCGCCGTGCAGGCGGTCCAGATCCCAGGGCTGTCCGTTGCCGATGTATTCGTTTAATACCATAGGCTGATACTGGGTGAGAATACCCACTGTATCAATGCCGGAATTTACGCAGTTCGACAGCGGAAAGTCGATGATCCGGTACTTTCCGCCAAAGGGAACCGCAGGTTTTGCCAGCTTTTGGGTCAGCGCGTACAGACGCGAACCCTGTCCGCCGGCAAGAAGCATTGCAATCATTTCTTTTGCCATAATGTCTCCCCCTGAATTTAAAATACTTATGTACAAAGTGTACCACAAAATCCGGAAATACGGTAGTCTTTTGTGCAGATTTATCCAGATTTTTACTTTTCCTTTGCATGGATTCCGGCCGCCGGGGGAAGGCGGCAAAGCCGGAGATAACGGGGCGGCCAGGTCAGTCCGGATACAGCACCGGCCGTCCGGCTTCCAGGCTCTTTCTGACGTCGATGAGCCGCTGGTTGGCGCTGCCTCTCCAGTGCAGCGCCGGATCTTTCAACGCCTGTACAAACCGGCCGTCCACCACCACGTCCGCCTGGCTGACGCCGGGCAGGTCCTGGATTTCTTCCCAGGTGTAGCCGGTATACAGCCATATGGTCTTGCCCGGAAAGCGGCCGCGGATCTGCCGGATCAGCCCGGCGATCTCTTCCCGGTTGGCCGGATGCAGCGGATCCCCTCCGCTGAAGGTAACGCCGGAAATGTAGGGTTTATCCAGCGCCTCAAACAGTTCCTGCCTGGCAGCCTCGTCAAAGGGCAGGCCGCCGGTCTCGTCCCAGGTCACCGGATTGTGGCAGCCTTCGCAGTGATGGCCGCAGCCGGCGGTCCACAGCACCGTCCGCAGGCCGGGCCCGTTTAACATATCGTCTTTGGTTATATTGTGATACCGCATGCTACATGGATTTCCTTTCCGCGATTTCCGCCATTTTGGCGTCGTTGAGCCGGGTATCGCCTTTCACCCGGGAATAGGACAGATACCCGTTCATCCGGTCGATTTTGGTGAGGTTGCGGCTTCCGCAGGCAGGGCAGACGTCCATCTCCAGTTCCTCGTGGCCGCAGTCGTCGCAGTAGGACAGGGAAAGGTTGACTCCTTCGTAAAATCCCATATCCATGGCCCGGCGCACCAGCGTCTTTATGGCTTCCCGGTTGTAATCGATGGGGTATTTCACATACTGGATTTTGCCGCCGTTGCACAGTTCCCAAAACCGGTATTCCAGATCCTGCTTCTGAATCGGCGTAATGTCCTCGGTCACGTGGCAGTGGAAGCCGTTGCTGACATATTCCCGGTCCGACACATTTTCCACAATGCCGTATTTCCGGCGGAACTGCTTTACCTGCAGGCCGCACAGATTTTCCGCCGGCGTGGCGTAAATGGCGTACAAATGGCCGTCTTCTTCCTTGAACGCCTCGATCTTTTTGTTGATATGCTCCAGGACCTCCAGGGCGAACTGTCCATCCTCCACCAGAGACTTCCCATTGTACAGCTGCTGCAGCTCGTTAAACGCCGTAATTCCGAAGGACGCCGTGGCGGTTTTCAGCAGCGGCTTGATCTTGTCGTGCAGGCCCAGATGTCCGCCGTAAAAGCCGCCTTCGCAGTAGGCCAGCGGGTTGGTGGACGCCCGCATCTCTCCCAGGTAGGCATAGGTGCGGATATGGATTCTGCGGATCAGTTCCAGATAGTAGTCCAGCACTTCGTAAAAATCCCGGCTCTCCTGTCTGGCCTTCGCCAGGATCATCGGCAGGTGCAGGCTGACCACGCCGATGTTGAACCGGCCCACAAACACCGGCACATCCGCCTCGTCCGCCGGCTTCATGCCGCCCCGCTCGTACCAGGGGGACAGAAAGGCCCGGCAGCCCATGGGAGAAATGATCTTGCCGTATTTTTTGTACATGCCGGCGATATACCCCTCTCCCGTCAGGGACAGCCAGTCCGGATACATGGTTTTGGCGGAGCAGGCAATGCCCGCCTCGAAAACGTCCTCCAGCTCGCCGCCGGGACCGTGCAGGCGCTCATCGTACAGAAATACCAGTTTGGGAAACAGCACCGGCTTTTTATGTCCCGCTTTGCCCTGGCCCTTCCGGCGCACGTTCAGCATGGTGATGGACGCCATTTTCGCGAAACGGCTGGTGCCGGTTCCCGCGGTCATGGTAATAAAGGGGTAGTCTCCCCGGCTGGAAGACACGGAGTTGAACTTGTATTCCCAGCCCTGGAATCCCTGCTCCATATCCCGCTCCACGTCCTTCCAGGCGGTTTTCCGGGCCAGGTCCCCGTCCAGTCCCAGTTCCTCGTATTTGCGGATGTATCTGGCGTAGGACTTTTCCGCGTAGGGCGCCAGAATATTTTCCACGCTGGGCACCGTAAAGCCACCGTACTGCTGGCTGGCGGCGCTTAACACAATATCTCCGATGACGTCAAAGGCCACGTCCAGCGTCTTGGGCTCGTTGTACCACAGATTCCCCATCTCAAAGCCGCCGGTAAGCACCGTGTTGACGTCAAACAGGCAGCAGTTCATGGTATCCCGCCTGGCCGACATGTCGTGAATATAGATGTATCCATCCCGGCAGGCCTGCAGCTCCTCCACCGTCATAAAAAACTTCTGGTACAGCGACTTGTTCAGTTCATTGAAAATCAGGCTGCGCTTGGTAGACACCAGCGCGCTGTCGGTATTGCTGTTTTCCTTGTCTCCGATGTACATAATGGACTGGCTCTTCTTGTATACGTCGTCCAGCATCTGCACAAAGTCCTGCTTGTAGTTCCGGTAGTCCCGGTAGCTTTTGGCCACCTGGGGATTGACCCGTTCCAGCGCCCCTTCCACCAGGTTGTGCATCCGGGCAATGGGAATCCGGGCGGTCTCCAGCCGCTCCGCCTCTTCCGTCACAAACCGGCAGATAAACGCCAGTTCTTCTTCGGTAAAGGAAACCATGACCCGTTCCGCCGATTTATTTACCGCCGTTACCACTTTCTGTACGTGGAACGCCTCTTCTGTCCCGTCTTTCTTGATTACCTTGATGTCTCTGCAGTCCATGAAATCCTCCTGTTTTGCTGTCTGTAGGGAAAACGCGGCGCGGTCCCCGCGAAACGTCTTGATTTGCCGTGAAATAAAAACCCCCTGCCGAAACCGGCAGAGGGCTGTGTACGCGTTCTAAACACTATATCTTGTGGTTTTGTCTTTTTCGTACAACATGATCTGCTATGGCGCAGATCATAGTATCATGATTTCCCGGGAAAGTCAAGGCGGTTTTTCAGCGGATAAAGTTGGTTCTGGCCCCGTTTTCCGCCTCCGGCGCCTGGATTCCCTGGGCCTTTCCTGCCTCTATGCACTTGAGCAGCCAGGCCATATTCCGGGCCAGGTTCCGTATCACCTGCAGGCCCTCCAGATCCTGGCGCACCTCCTCCGGCGTATTGCCGTGCACCATATTCCAGTAGGTGGAAGATACCACCGGCATCTGGTTGAATGTAAAATACTTGTTCAGCACGTCCAGGGACGCGGTGGTTCCGGCCCGTCTGGCAGACGCCACCGCCGCCGCCGGCTTGCGGGCAAAATACCGGCTGCCGCTGTAGAACATCCGGTCCAGCACCGACAGAATCCGGCCGCTGGGATGGGCATAGTACACCGGCGTGCCGAACAGAAAGCCGTCGGCTTCCTTCGCCTTTTCCACCCACTGGTTTACCGGGTCGTCTTCAAAGACGCATCTGCCTTTGGACGCGCACTGCCGGCAGCCGACGCAGTCCCGCACCGGCTGGCCGCCGATCTGGATGATCTCCGTTTCGATGCCTTCCTGTTCCAGCACATCCGCCGCCTCTTTCAGCGCCGTATAGGTGCAGCCGTCCGCCCGGCTGCTTCCGTTAAACAGCAGTACCTTCATGTGAATCTCCTCCTTTGTTGTCTTCTTCCTCGCCGTCCGTTTCCAGCCGCAGTTTCAGTTCTTCTTCCACTTCGCTGCGGATTTCTTCCTCCTGTACCGGGTCCACCTGGGGCAGGTGCTCCATGGAGCCGATGCCGAACCGCCGCAAAAATTCTTCGGTAGTGGCGAACAGCACCGGTCGGCCCGGCGCGTCCAGACGCCCCACCTCCTGCACCAGGTCGTATTCGATCAGCTTGTTTACCGCGTGATCCGACTTTACGCCGCGGATTTTTTCAATTTCCATTTTGGTCACCGGCTGCTTGTAGGCGATGATGGAAAGGGTTTCCAGCACCACATCTGTCAGCACCGGCTTTTTCGGCGCCGACGCCACCCGGATCAGGTTTTCATAGTACATGGCGTTGGTGCACATCTGGTACCGGCCCTCCAGTTCCAGGATCTGCATCCCTCTGTTTTCCTGCCGGTACCGCTGTCCCAGGGATTCCACCGCCTTTCTGGCCGTCTCCCGGTCCCGGTCCATAGCCGCCGCCAGCTGGGACAGTTCCACCGACGTCCCCATGGTAAACAGCACCGCCTCCGCAATGGCCTCTTCTCTGTCCAGTTCCATCTCTTCCTACTCTCCTATATCCTCTGCCAGGCCTTCCAGATTCAGTTCTTCGGTTTCTCCTTCCGGCTCCAGGGTTTCTATGTACATATCGTCAAACAGCCGTTCCTGCGTCAGGCCGATTTTTCCCATCTTCATCAGTTCCAGCACCGCCAGAAAGGTCACCACGATCTCCACCCGGTCCCGCTGCCCCATAAGCAGCTGGCGGAAGCTGAAATTCCGATGGGCTCTGGCATAGCCCATCACCGAACCGATTTTCTGTTCCAGGCTTACCGGCTCCTTCCGGATGCTGCCGAACTGGCTGCGGATGGGGTCGATTTTGTCTGCCCGGCGCTTCATCACCGATTCAAACACCTGCTGCAGCCGGGCCAGGGTCAGGCCGTCCAGCAGCTCGTCCAGATCCACCGGCGCCTCGTACCGAGCCACTTCGTCGGGAATGGCCGGCTCCCGGTACAGCACCCGTTCTGCGTCGTCCTCCATGTCCTGCAGTTCTCTGGCAATGCACTTGTACATTTTGTATTCCAGCAGCCGGGCCACCAGCTCGGCTCTGGGATCCTCTTCTTCCTCTTCCTCCGTTTCCGGCGCCGGCAGCAGCATCCGGCACTTGATGTCCAGAAGCGTGGCCGCCATAACCAGAAATTCGCTGACTACATTCAGGTCCTCTGTCTCCATATGGCTGACAAAGTCCAGGTACTGTTCCGTGATCAGCACAATGGGAATGTCGTAAATACTTACTTTATTTTTCTCGATCAGGTGCAGCAGAAGGTCCAGAGGCCCTTCAAAATGCTCCAGTTTGTATGAAATTTCCATGGTCTTCTAACTCTCCCGCTTCTGTCCGGATTCTGCCGGCCGCAGATGAATCACCGTCAGTTCGGGACGGTTGTTGATGCGGATGTTGACGGAATGGGTTCCCAGGCCTCGGCTGACAATCATCACCCGTTCGCCTTCCCGGTGGAGGCCGGCGCAGCAGCGTTTAAAAAACTGAAACTGCGGCGTCATCACGCCTCCCAGAACCGGAAGGCGGATGGTCCCTCCGTGAAAATGGCCGCTGAGGGTCAGATCCGCGCCCCATATGGCGCAGGCCTTGTGGTACAGCGGCGAATGGAGCAGCAGAATCTGGAACCGGCGGCCGTCCGCCTTCCCAAGCTTTCCCGCCAGATACTCCGGCTTCATGGAGAGATGGAGAAACTTCTGATAGTACCGGGTATCCAGGTCCGCGGCGCTGATGCGCACATCGTCCCCCAGAAACGCCGACGCGTCTGACAGGCAGGTCACGCCCCACTGCTTCAGCGTCCGGATGTACCGGTCGTACCGGTCTCCGTACCGTCCCCGGTCCCGGTTCATGCGGTTTTCGTGGTTGCCGTTTCCATAGTATACCGGATACCGCTGCGCCAGCTTCCTCGCCAGAAACAGCGCCGTGCCGGTGTCCGCCTTTTTCTTCACCACCATCATATCCCCGCCGACGAGCACGGCGTCCGGCTGTTCCCGGTCAATGGCCTCCAGCAGTTCTTTCTGTCCGCTGCCGAAGCAGTTGTCGTGGAGATCCGAAAGGAACACCAGCGTCTTCGGTTTTTTGATTTTTTCGGAGACGATTTCATACCGCTCTGTCGTAAAATGCCGCCGTTCGTAGGCCGAACGCAGCAGCAGGGCGGCCCCTGCTGCCGCCATGCCTGCCCATATCCGCATCTCTGTGTCCTCTTTCCTTTCCCTCTGTCCGGCCCGGTCTATTTCCGGCTCCGGAACACCGGATCCGCCGGATGGCCGCCGGTGATTTTCTGCATCGTCCGCTGCACGGCGTCCCTGGAATTTTTCCAGTCCTTGTCCTGATTGACATAATCGTACTTTTCAATCAGCCAGTCGATGTCTCCCTGGATCCGCTCCAGTTCCCGGTTCATCTGGTCAAACAGCAGCGGAAATACCTGGTCCTGTTCCTTCTTTCCCAGTCCCCTTCCGCAGGCGTCCACCAGATCCGCGAAATGGTGAATGCAGAATCCTTTGGACTGCCGCACCAGATCCAGAAAATCTTTTTCATGCTTTACCTGGTACAGAAATGTGTCCAGCACCCGGCGGTAGGTATCATCGATCCGACTGCAGACATAACAGCCGCACTCTTCTTTCCGAATCCAGTTTCCTACGGAAGTCCCGGTTTCCTCTTTCTTTTTCCACCGATCAAACATCGACGCCGGTTCCGGCGAAAACGCCTCCATCTGCTGCTTTAAGCCCTCCCGCAGATGTTTCATCCGGGTCTTTAAAATCCAGGCGTTGCCCAGGGTATTGCCGTAGTCGTACATCATCTTGGTATGCTTCCGGCAGAATCCCTGCCGGTCTGTCTGATCTCTGGTATCGCTTTCCATATAGGAAGAGCCCAGCACAAACTCAATGGCCGCCTGTTCCAGCTTCCGCTCCAGCCAGCAGAACGGGCACTCGTCGCCGGATACCAGGGCGTCATGCAGTTCAATGGTATACAGCTTTTCTTTCATATTCCGCCTCCTTCAGCTGTTGGTTCCGTACACCTCGATCTGGGTCAGAGCCGGAAACGGCGACGGATCGTCCGCCTTGATCAGATGGCTTAACCGCATCCAGGAAATCCCCTTCCGGCTGATGGCAAAGCTGTGGGGCTTATCGCTTTTGTCCATTTCCAGGATTTCCTCCGTCCCGTCGGAAAAGGTCAGCGTCGCCTGCACCCACCAGTTGTCATGGGGGAAATCCGCCCGGGTCCACAATACAACCCGGTCAAAGTCCACGCGGCGTCCGAAGTCCAGCAGCAGTTCCGCGTCGTCCTGCCGGTTGATGCCCCAGGACTCATACGGCCACTCGCCGTGGGAGGCGTTGGCCACTACGCCGTCAATGGCGTTTCTGGCGGCAAACACCGCTTCTCCCCGAGTTTCCACGTTGGCCTGGGCATGGGGGAAGCACCCGGTGTCCCCGTGCTGGTCCATCACGTTTTTCGCCAGATTCCGGTACGCCCTGTTTTCATATTCTTCCGCAAGACGCATGGTAATATAATGGCGCTCTCCCGAAAATGCCGCCGGGTTGTAGGAGACCTTCTTTTCTCCAAAAGGAATCCGGTACATCACCTGCTGTTTGGTCAGATACACGTAGGACTCGTCCATGGAAGCGTCGATCCGGATCACGTAATACGTATCCGGCGTGTCGGTTTCAAACAGAATCTGATCTCCCGGCTCATAGACCCCCTCGTATACCATCACCGCCTGATTTTCTTCTTCCAGCCGGCATTTCACATCCCCCTGCCCGCTGATTACCGTAATTTTCAATACCGCCATATCGCTTCTCCTTTTCGTTTTCCGTCCCTGACCGCGGGACCATTCCTCATACCTTCTGCTATTATAATATATGTCCGGCAGATGGTCAAAAGATTTCCGCATTCTGCCGGATCCGGCTCCCTGCCGCCATATCCCTGCCTCAACCATCCATTTTACTTAAACCGCACAGTTATCGGCCGCCGTACCTTGCTTTCTACTGTATGTACTCCGTATGTTCCTTGGTGCAGCTGCTTTTTTCCTCCTCCCGCAGCTTTACCTCGTACGCCTGAAACTGGTCTGTGTTCATACTCCCGCTTCTCCTTTCGTTTTTTATCTAGTATGCGGTATTTTCAGAACCTTAGCCAGTTTTTGCGCAAAACGCCGGCATCTGTCAGAAAATGGAATGCAAAAGGCCGGGATTGCTCCCGGCCTTCTCCTATATCTGTCTCTGCATATCTCCCGCGGCATTATGCCTCCACCCGCACCAGCAGTCTGGAAGCGTGGGCGCCGCCGTGGTGCAGGGTGTTTTCCGCCGCCACGGTAACGGCGCTGTTGTAGCCCTCCCGGGTGTTGCTGTTGGGGAAGATGAAATTCTCCGCCCCGGAGGTCACCGTCACACGGATGCGGTGGCCCTTGCGGAAGCAATTGGAAAGCTTCGTGGTGCGGATTCGCAGGCAGGCGATCTGGCCCTGCTCCAAAAACTCCGCCTTTTCAAAGCCATTGCGGTAGCGGGCGCTGAGCACCCCGTCCGCCAGCTTGATGGACCGGCCGGTCTCGTCCACATCGGTGACCCGGACCATGAAGTCCGTGTCCGGGGCGTCGGAAGAGACATACAATTCCGCCGTCATGTCCCCGGTGACAGTCACGTCCTTCGGCAGGGGCTCTGTCGTGTAGCAGAGAATGTCCTGCCGGTGCTCTTCCTGGGTATAATCCTCAGGGACCTCCAGCTCATTTTCCGACATATCCACAATATGGACAGCGGGATCCTGCGGGTCATAGTGGTAGCTGTCCCTGCCCTCACGAGCCGGAGCCTGCCAGGTGAGAAACCCGTCCCCGGAAGAGGTGTTGGCGTGTCCCGCGCTTGTCAGGTACAGGGATTTCTCCACGGTTTCGGGAACAGGCCAGTTCTTTGCGGTCTTCCACCGCTCCTCTCCCAGGGTGTAGTACTCTACCGGGGCTTCCTTGTCCACCCCGTTCTCCACGCCCTTCAGGTACCGCTCGAACCACCGGAAATAGAGCAGATCCAGATCGAACCGCAAAGCCTCGCCGCCAAAGGATACCCCATGCATATCGTACTTGCTGTTGCCGCTGTGCTGCCAGGGTCCCAAGATGACTTTCCTCTTTTCCGCCGGGTAATCGTGGACCAGTTCCAGGGCCTGGGTGGTGCCCATGCCGTTGTCGTCGAACCAGCCGGACTGGATCAGCGCCGGGATTTGCGCACCTTTCCAGCGGGCCTGCCAGTCGGAGCGGCTCCAGAACTCGTCGTTGTCCCTAGGCTGGAACCATTTCTCCAGGAAGGACACCTCATAGCCCAAGGCCTTTTGGGGGATGTCCGACAGGGGCCGGATGCGCAGCACCTCCTGCCAATCATCCCGTTCCATGAGCTCTGGTTTAAATGTCTTTTGAGATACGGCGAAAGCCCAGGCCAGCATCCCGGAGTTGAGGGACCCGCCCCGCCGTGGCACATCGATAAAAGCGCTGCCGGCGCAAACCACGCTGATGAGAGCTTTCAGGCAGGGGTTGCCGCTGGCCGCGGCGGCCCACTGGACATACCCCAGGTAGGAACCCCCTACCATGCCCACGCTGCCAGAAGACCAGGGCTGGGCGGCGATCCAGTTCAGGGTGTCGTCCCCGTCCTCCACTTCGTAGTAGTTGGGGATCCACTCCCCGCCGCTTTTGTTGCGGCCCCTCACATCCTGGATGACGACGGCATAGCCCCGCTGCACATAGCGGTAATAGACCTCGCGGCCTGCCTCTTTCCCATAGGGGGTTCGCACCAGTACCGCCGGGACCTTTTCCTTCACACCGGCGGGCAGGTACACGTCAGTGGACAGGGCCACCCCGTCCCTCATGGGCACGTCAAAGGCGCCGGCGCAGGATACGGCAAAGAACTTCTCCTCCGGCCAGGTCCCCTTCCACAGACGCAGAAGGGTGCGATCTTCACAGCCCTCCCGCACCAGCAGGCTTACCATCTCCCGGGAGGGGCAGTACACGGCGATGAGCTCCCCGCCCTCTATCTGTTTGTTGCAGGGGAATTTCACATCCCGCTGGAGATAGTGGACGCCGTCCTCGCTGGAATAACGTTCTCCTGCCGCTTGAAATTCTCCCTTGCCGCAAAGGGCCTGTGGATACTCCCCAGCGTGTTCCGCCAGAGTAAGAAAATCCATTTTCAAAAAGGATTTATATTCCCCGGAAATCTCCGGCGTTATGGGCTCCCAATCCCCCAATTCCCCGGTGAACACATCCAGCCGGCGGATGCGGGGCGCGCCAGGTGCAAGTTCCAGTTTGCCATACAGAATGCCGGACACATACAAATTGTAAACAGTCATAGGTCTCCCACCTTTCGTCTTGATTTAAGAAACAGGGTTATCCCCCTACAATCGCCCGTATCGCATAGGCAACGGAAATGCCCACATAATTTCCCAGGGCCCCTGCCAGCACACCCATGAGCAGGCCAATGTTGATGAGAATCTTCCACTGGGCGCTGGAAGCCACCAGCGCCGCGGTGGGGCCGTCAGCGATACAGCCAACAATAGACAGCAGCACATACTCAAAACGGATCTTCAGCAGCCGGGTGATGAGCAGGTGCAGCAAGCAGCTGAACAAGATCACGCAGAAGCAGAACAGGGTGATGTAGAAGGTCGATCCAAAGAACTGCATCAGATCCACGGCGAAGCCGATGGTGCTGAGAAACAGCAGGGCCACGAACAGCCCCAGGTCAAAATTGCCTCTCAGCTTCCGCACTGCCGGCACCTGGGCCAGCAGAATGGAAAAGGTGGTGATGAGCAGGATGCGCCCCGCGCTGCGAAAGTCCTCGCCGAACACCGCATTGGAAATCAGGGTGGAAATCCACACCGTGCCAAAGCCAATAGCCAGCAGGCAGGCAATTTCCAAAATAGACCACTCTTTCGAAGCCATCAGTTCCTCGTGATCCCCCTCCCCCAGCAGTTCTTCCTGGGACATATCATAGGGCCACAGCTTTTTCAGCTTTTTGGAACTTTTGTAGATGGCGGGTACTGCAAACATGAGAATCATCGTGGGAATGCCCACCACATAGTCCGCAGCGTTGGCCGAAGCGATGGTTGTCTTGGATGCGTTCAGTCCCACTGCAATCGCGGTCAGGTTGGAGCTGCCTCCCGTATATGTGCCCACAAACATACCAGACACCTTCCAGCCCTCATCGATCTTCCCGGCAAAAATTACGCCGAACACCAGCGCGATCAAACACACGCTGCATACGGCGGAGATCAGAGCAATCACCGGCTCCCTGGTGAGCTTCCGCATCTGCCGCAGGTCCAGACTCAGCAGGCAGATAGATACCGACAAAGGCACGCAGTAATTGCTCACAGCATCGTAAGTGGCGCTGGAGGTAGGCACTACCTTCAGATTAGAAAGCAAAATGCCCGTTACAATGACGGTCAGCGCCGGACCCAGCGTCTTAAAAACCTTGAACCGCTGCAGCCGCAGCCCCAGGGCTACCACGCCGAAAACAACGAACAGCAGGGCCCCTTCTGACGAGAACAATGTCCCGTTCATACACACGATCCCCTTTCTATTATCCCACAGTTAAAAGTCGAAATCCAGGCCCAGACCGGGTTTATCCGATAAGGTGTACACTCCGCCTTCTACAGAGAAACCGCCGGGCATACCCATCTCCGGGTCTACCGCGTACATAAAGCTGTCGCAGTCCGCCTCGGTGATGTTGGATTTAGCCGCCACCAGGGCCACCCCTGCGGCAATGGCCACCTTGGACTCCAGCATACAGCCCACCATACACTGGACATGGTTTGCCTCGGCCACAGCATTGATCTTTTCCGCCGGGTACAGGCCGCCGCACTTCATCAATTTGATATTCAGGATATCCGCGGCCTCCAGGCGGCAAGCCTGGGCGGCGTCCGCCGGAGAGTGGATGGACTCGTCCAGCATAATCTTCATGTCCACCTTGGACCGCACCAGACGCGCGCCTTCCACGTCCCACCAGGGAAGGCACTGCTCCACAGCCTCCACCCCCAGCTGCTCAAAGGCCTTCAGGGTGCGCACCGCGTCGCCCACGGTGTAGCCCTGATTAGCGTCCACCCGCAGGCGCACGCCGGGGCCAACCGCCTCCCGGATAAGCGTGAGGGCCCGGATGTCGTCCTGGGGGCAGATGCCGGCCTTCACCTTTAAAATGGTGAAGCCGTCCCGCTCCACCCGCTCCCTGGCCTCCTGGGCCATAAGCTCCGGCTTGTCGATGCCGATGGTCATGTCGGTGACGATCTGGTTCTGGCTGCCTCCCATCACCTTGTACAAGGGCTGGCCCATCACCTTGCCCCGGATATCGTACAGGGCGATGTCCACCGCGGCCTTGGCGGCGGTGTTGCCGCTGATGAGGCCGTCCATCATCTGGTGGATGCCCTCCAGGTCCATGGGATCCCGGCCCAGAAGACCTTGCTTGAAGAGTTTTAAGACCTCCAGCACCGTATTCGCGTTCTCCCCGGTGACAGGCTCGAAAGGCGCCGCCTCGCCAATGCCCCAAATGCCCTCGTCGGTAATGAGCTTTACCAGCACATTCACCGAGTGGTCCTGCACCGCAAAGGCAATGCGAAAGGGCTTCTTCAACGGGATCTTGATGAGCTCTACTTTCATATCAGTCAGTTTCATAACGCTTCCTCCTCCGTTTTTTACTGATTTTACTATTTTTAAAATTCATCGTCAAGCACGTTTTGCTATATACCTCAATTTTTCACATATTTTTACATATATACCATAATTTTAAGTAACTGCTCTTCTTCTATTTTTATATATAGCATAATATTCACCGTCGTTGACGCGTCTTTTTCCCCATGGTATAATATCGAAAGATATTATACCAGCGCCGGTTCGGGCCGAGCAGAGCGAGGCAAACTCTAAACCGAACCGTGCGCATCCCCCCGGAGGGTTCATGTCTGCGCAGCAGACATTGAGTAGAATGCAACTCGATTTTTATCACAGGGAAAAGGGAGGCCCCATATGCTAGGAGACCAGATCCGCTCCATTCGAAAGCGGCAGGAAATCACATTGAAGGAACTGGCGGAAAAGACCGGCCTTTCCATCGGGTACATCTCCCAGATCGAGCGCAACCTCACCGACCCTTCCCTGTCCACCCTGCGGAAGATCAGCGGCGCGCTGGGGGTTCCCACTTATCTGTTTTTGGGCGACGAACCCCATGGCAGCCTGACCCTTCGCAAGGAGGAGATGATCCAGTTATCCCAGCCCAATTCCAACGTGCGCTATCAGATCATGTCCCCCATGCCCACCGGGGAATTCGAACCCCAGTCCCTGGTGGCCCGGTTCGAGCTGGCTCCCCGCAGCGCAGACGGAGAGTTGCCGGTCATCCACCCCAGCGAGGAAATCGTCCTCCTGGAACGCGGCACCCTGGATGTAATCATCAATGGAAATTCTGTCCGTCTGGAGGCCGGAGACACCACCCTGATCCGTTCCAACCTGCCCCACATCTTCTCCAATCCCACAGACGAAATAGCCATGGGCTACTCCATCCTCACCCCTGCGGTGTGGTTCCCCAGCACCCACCGCAACCCCAAGCGCGATTCCAAAACTTGAAGATATATTGGAACTACGTAAGCTATGAACTACTGGCGAATTTTCTGGATACGTAATTCTATTTGACCCCAGTTTGGCCATTTGGGAAAAACTATAGGCATGGTTAAACATATTATTGTCAAGATAACGTCGTTCTCTGCATGGAAGCGTGGAGTGAAGCTGCAGATGATAGATGATATAGCAAAAGCGACTTAATCTGCAATAAAAGGGGGCGAACCTATGATGTATCCATTTATGACAATAAATGAAAGCAACGGTTGACAAGGGCATACACGATAAATCTACAAAAATTGAACTGCCAACCTTATACAAAGTACCGCCCAAACGAGACTACGGGCGGTATTTTTGTAGCTTGGCAAGAAAGGAGGAACTACCCCACCGGGGCCTGATGAAAAATCAGGCCCCTTTTTTCATG
>CALWIA010000003.1 GCA_944380605.1 uncultured Lachnospiraceae bacterium
AGGAGTTTCTTGTTGACACCGTTGCGGAGCAACTCCTTTTGGATGTAGTTGAAATCCGGCATCCGTTTTTGTTTGGATACCTTTGATTCCTTGGGAAACATCAGCGTCTCAAGCGCTGCATCTGTCAGGGCTTCATCCAACGGCCAGGATAAATGCATTTCCCGTGCTCGTTTTTGAACCTTGACTACGGTTTTCTGCGAAACACCGATGCTTTGAACAATGTTTCGCTGTGATAGCCCCAAAGCGGTAAGCCTGAGGATTTCACGGTACTTGGTCATAATCTTGTGACCTCCTTATAATAGATTTACATCTTGCGATGTATGCCTCTATTATAAGGCTTTGAAAGATGATTTCCTGTCCCGGAACAGTGATTTCCGTTTATCCGGAATAGCGCTTTCCTATCACCGGACTGGTGATGGAAAATGCCCCGGAATACTCATGATGGGACGGAAGGAATTTGCAGAAGAGGTATTGGAAAATATGAAAAAACACCTGGAAAACGGTGTGGAAGCAAATGTGTGTACTATGCTGACAACTAATGATGTGAAAACAATAGGACTGTTTATTCGGAACGCAGATCAGCATGTTAGCATCCAGGTTGCCATGGAAGGACTTTATCAGAGATATCTAGATTACTATGGAGAAGTTGATTTAGATGATATTGCTCATCAGTTTGCAGCAGCATTTAGAGAAAAAGCGAAAGAAAACGGAGATTTGGTTGAGCAGTCATTCCAGAATCTTATGGATTTTTCCCAGGCTAAAGGCAAAATCCACCTGAAGCTGATTAATTCGGAATGGAGTTCCGAGCTGCTCAAAACAACGCCCCATATTCCTTATCTGGATCTGTCAGCTGTATTTTATTTGTTCAGCCCGGCGGGAGAACTGCTGATTCATGAAGATCTTATGAATATGTGGAATATCACACCTCATGACTTATATAAGATTGCTCTGGATAACATGGTAAAACAGAATCCGGTAAAATTCTTTTCTGTGAAGAATTTTTTGGAAGACCAAGGTGCTCTGCTGCCAGAGGAAAGACATAATTTTGAAGAAGAGAGGGATTTTTTGTACGCATTAACAAATACGAAACAATGGAATGGCGCGTCTGTGCTTTTGTATCCCAGTATATTGGAAGCATATGCAAATCAATATGATTGCGATTGGCTGGTAATTCCCAGCAGCATTCATGAAGTGTTACTCATGCCTTACTGTTCAAAAGAAGAGATAGAAAAGATCAGTATGGCAATCACTGAGATCAATGGATCTCAGCTGGAGCCGGATATGGTTTTATCTGATCATCCCTATCTTTACCGTAGAAATACAAAGGAACTGATTTCCTTACAGATAGAAATGACACTGTATAAAGAAGCATTCGAAAAGGTGTCTTAGGGATAAGCCAGAGAGGGTGAACAATATTGAAAAATCAATCATGTAAAACCTGCAAAAATGCAGAGTTTGACAGAAAGGAAGAATTGAGCGGGCGCTTGGCCGGCAGATATCGGTATGGTTGCAGTTACCGGAAAAGCGGCTATATCTGTGGAGCAGTTGCTTCAGATGACGCATTGGAAGCTCTCATCTGTGAGGGATATTGCGATTCTGTTGTTATGGCAGAAGAGGCACAGGATTCAGATCAGCTGCTTGAAGAGTTAGACCATCGTATGGAAAATCTGTTTGATCGATGGCTTTTATGGAAAGAGCAAGGAGCGCCTGGAGCAGCTGCAACAGACGGAGAGTATTTAAATCGGCTTCGGACCGGTTTGGAGCGGCTCCGATATAGAATGGAGGAGTTAGTATCCGATGAAAACTATCCGGAAAACTACTATGCGCCTTTGCCGCCTGAAATTCCGGAAAGCTATATGGCAAATATAGAGCAAATCAAACAGCAGGCAGAAAAACTCTGGATAGTATATCAGGGAAATCCGGATTACCAATGGCTTGCCATTCAGCATTCTGCTGTAAAAAATCATAAAAATGATAAAAACTATGAAATTGTTGAAAAGGTGCTTTCGCATGTACAAAGGCTTAAATCGGCGGTAGAACACGGAGAGCCGTTAGCCATAAAGAGAGAACTTCAGCAGCGTGATCTCCAAAGAACATTTTACCTTTGCAGAATCCAATTGGAGAGAAGAGAGAAAAGCAACTGTAAGAAAAGGACTGCAGAACAGAAGAAAAGTCTGGAAGGACAAATGGATTTCGAACAGTTAAAGGCATCATAAATGGAGGCAGAGCATGAAATATCAGATGTTGGTCAAAAACCTTTTTAATGACATGTATTTATTTTTCAGTGGCACAGAGCCTATTGGTCTTCAGCGGCTTGCAGAAGATTATCAGGATGAACCGCTTTTGACGGCATTCTTAGGGAATCTGGATCAAGCGCTTAAAATCTCCTATATGGATGCCATGCAGGAGAGTTATGCGTTTTACAAAAGGTACTGTGGACGAACTCTTAAAAATACTGATTTGGATGCTGCAGTTTCGGAGATTCGTTCCTTTATGGAAAAATGGCCCAATGACTGGTGCCGGGGTATTATTTTGGCACTGCTGGAACTTTTGGAGCGTGAGGCAAAGAAGTATGGGAAAGACACAGAAGAATCGCAAACAGAAGAACAGCACGGACAGGAATTGGAAGCAGCCGCATAAAATTATGAACCGGGAGCACCCTGCTTCCGGTTTACTTAAAGGAGAAGGCAGAGATGATTGAAAAAATACTAGGAAATATTTCTAATGTTCATTTGATGAATCAAACTGCAGAGAAGCTCAGACAACTGGGGATGAAAGAGGAGTTGGAAAAATTGGCGGAATATTATGCGGTTCCGAAACAAAATGTAGAGGCATTTTTTATAGGGAAACGCCATTTCCTGGTTGATGGAGGGCCTATACAAAAAAATTATCATACCGTCAGGAGCAAGCTGATGGATGAAATGGCTCTGCTGAATGATCCGCAATTTGCTGACGTAATCGGTAACTATTTGCTTAAACAGTGCAATCTTGCCATTGGACAGCAGATTTTACAGCCGCATAAAACCCTTCAACGCTGTGTGGAATATCTTATGGAACAAGCCTGGAAGCTGGTTGATGAGGAAAAAAAGAAGCAGAAAATCCAGGTGGGATTTGCGGTGCCGGAAAACACTGTCTATCGCTGGATCGAAGATTACTATGCTCTGGATGATAAAGAACAGTGTGAGAAGGTACAGAAAAAGGCTGATGAAATGTTCTGTAAGGCAAGGAGAGAAACGGAACCTAAAAAAGAGAAGAAACGGAAAGTTCCTGCCAAATCAACCACTCAGGTAAAAGCCAATAAAACGGCTGCAGAAGCAGAGAATGATAAAAAGTTAGAACCAAAACAGTTATCGCTCTTTGATCCGATTGAATGATAGGAGGACAGAATGGAAAGCAGAGAACAGAACAAGGCTTTTGGAGATGTGATACATACGGAATCCGGTCAATGGATCAGTATCATTCAGATCCAGATGAAAAAAGCCGGAAAAAGTTTATATGGATCCGGTGCATTGACCAATCCGGATATGGTAAGAAATATGGTTTATCCTGTTTTGGGAGCAGCAGACCGAGAAAAATTTGCAGTAATCTCTCTGGATATAAAGCTGTATCCAATTGCTTTTGAGGTAACAGCGATTGGCGGAATCAACCATTGTGCGATAGACATCCCGAATCTCTTTAAGCATGCCATTTTAAGCAATGCTGCCCATATTTTATGTATTCATAACCATCCTTCCGGAGATCCGTCTCCCAGTAAAGAAGATTTACTGGTTACCATGCGCATGAAACAAGCGGGGAATTTGCTTGGAATCTCTTTGGTAGATCACATCATTATCGCTGGAGATTCGTATTACAGTTTTAAAGAGCAAGGAAAATTAGAATGGAACAGGGAGGGAGAAGCAGCATGATGATAGCATATAAAGCGTTCGCTCCGGATCTTTCCTGCACATCCGGCGGCCACCGGTTTCAGTACCGGGAAGGAATCTGGAATCAGGAGCCTGCAGCGGACTGTGCGAAAAGAGGATTCCATTGTGCAGAAGATCCTTTGGATTGTTTGACATACTATCCTAATTGGAATCACTCTGTATATTATTTAGTGCTGGCCGGAGGAGATATTCATGAGGATGGAGTTGGAAGCAGGCTTTCCTGCACGAAACTGAAACTGGTAAGAAAACTGGATTTAAAGGAATTTGTAGCACATACCCTTTATTTTCTGATGGAACATCCGGAGAGAAAACGTAATTGCCGGATAAAACAGGATAAAGGGAAGGCGCAGGATGGCTTTGTGATTGTGCAGGGGAAAAAACCGATGGCAAAAGGAAATCTGGGAGATGTCCTAGGGTTAGCAAGAGAAGCTTCTGATCACCCGGAAATTGTCGAGATCGGTCTTTTTGTAATTGATGGTAAAAGTCGCCTGCCCGGTATCTGGTATGACGTTCAGGGCAATCCTTTAGGAGGAATGAACTATGCAGAAGAAGCGGCTGTTAATGACATATCCGCTTGAAGCGGATGCGCAAATGATACAAAAGGCAATGAAGGATTTTCCAACACAGGAAAAAGGCTATTACAAGACCATTGAGAAATATCAGTATGATATACATATGAACTGCCAAATCAAAGAGGGAATTCTGATGACGGGACTCTACTTTACCAGAGATCTTCGACTGGGAGCAGTCACACCGGCATTTGAGATTTTCATTGATCGGGAGAATGAACGATATATTACCTGGGATTTTGTACAGGGGAAATGGAAAAGCGGACTAGTTGAACACCTTGGCTGGAAAAGTTATTTTGGTATGTATCATTTCTCGATCAGCGAGGAAGACAATCAGCAAATAAAGGACTACTTGCAGACTGAAAATGATGGATCTGCAGCAATTGGGGCTTTTCAAAGGTCAATTCTGAAAAAGAGATTAGAAGAGCGTTACCAGAAGGAAACAAGTGTTTGGGATGAGGTATTGTCGGAAATTCAAGATCTCCCAAAAGATTGGGATCTTTGGGCGGACCGCCATGGGATGCAGCAACATTATCTATTTTATGACTATTCCAGAAGAAAGAAACAGAAGGGATATTGCACCTGGTGCAGAAAGATTGTACCAATAGCGGGCAAACCGAAACATAACCAGACTGTGCGTGCCGGTGTTGCCGCCAGAAAGTGCAATTTAAAGCAAATGGAAAGGCAGGAAGGTTTTGTACAAAAGCAGAAACTGCCTATTTAATTCAAGCATGCGGCAATAAATATATTCTTCGCCAGTTTAAGCTGAAACGCTGGTATTACCCTGGAAAATACGAAAACCCTACCCGCATCTTTCTTGAAGAGAGAAGGGTTCTCTATGACCAGAATTGGGAAAGAGAAGAATATTATTTTGGACTTTACAAAAACAGAGAGCAGCGCTGGATCAAGGGAATAAAAACCTACAGCTGGTACTGGAACAGCGAAGACTTAAACAGGGATTATAAAGGGATTGTATACCGCAGAAATCTTCCTAGACTGGAAAAAACACGTTTAGGCAGAACCGGACTTCCTGCAATGAGCCGACAATCTTTCCGGTTCCTTCCGGATCAATATCTGAAAAGGTGGAAAAAGGCTCCCTATCTGGAACAGCTGGTAAAGGCCGGACTTTTTAGATTGGCTGAATCCGTACTAAATAGGAAATTTAGTGTAGAAAAACTGCCTGCTAAAAACCTGGCAAAATCCTTAGGGATTGATCGCGGAAGAATGAGGAGGCTAAAAAAGAATCAAGGGAATCATTTATATCTGAATTGGCTGAAATTCGAAATGAAAACCGGAAGATGCTTACCCGACCAGAAGATCGTATGGTTTCAGAAAAATAATATTTCATACCACGATCTGGAATTTATTCTGGACCGGATGACACCGGAACGAATTTGCAATTTTTTAATCAGGCAAAGCAGTCTGACCTCACAGGCACCGAAAGAGTTGATTGCCACCTGGCGTGATTATCTGAATATGGCAAAAGCGCTTAAATTGGATGTCCTTCAGGAGATCTTTTTTAAACCAAAGGATGTAATTGCCAGCCATAATAAGATGATTCAGAAACTAGGCGAAGAAAATACCGCCCTTAAAATTTGGGAAATGGAGGAAAAATATCCGAATGTTGACGCAATCTGTTCGAGAATCAGAGAGCGTTACGCTTTTGAGGATGAGAAATACCGAATCATAGTTCCTGACGGAATTCGGGATATCATCTGCGAGGGAACCTCTTTGAAACTTTGCGTAACTTGGAGCGGCATCTATTTCGAGCGGATCGAGAAGAGGGAAACATATCTGTTTTTCCTGCGAAAGACAGAACAACCCGATATGCCCTTCTATTTATTGGAAGTAGAACCAGGGGGCACAATCCGCCAGAAGCGAACCTATAACGATGAACAGACATCTGAATGTGCAGAACCCTGGAGTACCTTAACGGTAAATCTTGGTCGAAAACTTGAAAAAGACTGTGCATTTATTGATACGAACAACAATGGAGACGGCATTTTACCATGGCTGATCCGGCATGGATTAGGGGTACCAACGGGTGTACTGGAAAGGAGTGGTTATTGTGTTTATCCGGAATTTCGCTTTCGGAAAAAGGTGTTAAGAGAAGCACATCTGGATGGATATGAAATGTATATCCTTAGATACGCTGTATAGAATCAGTTGCATATAAATCTCAAATATGCAAAAAACATTCCCAAAAAATCTCAATTCAGATGTGCTTATTCCTATTTATTTAATGAAGATGTATCTAGTCAGTCATGTACCTTGACAATTAAATAGGTTCAGTTGCCCTAGAACGAAGGCAGCATTCGAGCCGGAAATGAATGCTGAGCCGCTTATAATCAGCGGTTAGGGCAACTCCATGTACCGGGGACGAGATAATACGGTACAAAATTACTTTGGAGAACAGTAGAGCATATAGCTAATATAGCTTGTTTTCAGGGAAAAATGAGGTAAGTCATTATGGAAGCAAAGGTTTATAGCATTACAGAGGTAAAAGATATTCTTGGTTTGAGCCGGACAAAAGCCTATGATTATGTCAGAAAGGTATATAAGGATAAAAGTCCTTTTCGAGTAATTAAGGTTGGAACCAATTACCGAATTATCAAATCCAGCTTTGATAACTGGCTGGAAGGCCTAAATTAAGAAAATTTTGACAGATTCATATACCTATAGTACAATTTATACGAATTATCAATTTCTCCATTCAAATGCTCGTTGGAAGTATTATATGGAGAATGAAGTACAATTTATTAATGACAGCTGGAGATTTGTAAAGCGTTCTGTTAATTTGAACAATTTTACTATTGCCTACACACTAGAAAGGGGATTCTCAACAAAACAGGCTGCGGAAGATGCACAAAAGCGATATGAAACACAATATGAATCAGATCTGAAGAAAATCAAAAAAATATCCAATATTCAATATACCTTCAAAGAGTATATTGAATATTGGCTGAAAGAAATTTTTATTGAAAATACGGATGCAAGCACCAAAACGATCGGCATATGGGCGGTTAGAAACTTGATTGTCCCCAGCATCTCTCAGGACATTCTGCTAAACTATGTAACAGCAGACTATATCAATGACATTATTAAACGCTGTATACCGCTTTGTGAATCTGCTGGAGAAAGTTCACGAAAATTTCTTCGGAAGCTTTTAAAAGATGCGTATGCTTATGGTTTAATGCCAAAAGATATTCGAGAAGAATTAATTGATGTTCCAAAAAAAACACCCAAAATTGAGCTACTGAAAAAAGAAGAACTAAAAAAATTAATTCAGGAAGCATCAAAGCATCCCGGTTACTACCTTGAAATTCTTCTGGGCCTTTTTGTTGGCCTCAGAACCGGAGAGATTCGTGGTCTGCGGTATGAAGACTTCGATCCGGAACGTCAAACAATTCGAATCGCCCGACAATATACGTCGAACTATCATCTTGCGGACAACAACGGTCATTTTTCTTATTCTAGCTACATGGAAGAAAAAAGGCCAAAAGCAGACAGCTGCAGACTGATTCACGTTCCCAAGTTTCTCTTTGACGAACTTGATAGGAAAAAAACTTTTAATGAGAAAATTCTTCAAAACCGAACTGCCATAGGAGAACGAGATTTGGATACCGAATATGTGTCAATTTCACCGTATGGAAAAAGAAAGAAGAAAGGTACATTACTGTCTGCATTAAAAAGGACCTGCAGTCATGCAAGCATCCCGCTGATCACATTCCATACGCTCAGGCATCAATTCGCAACCATGCTGATTGAAAAAGGCGTTTCTTTAGAAGAGATCAGTAAGCTGTTAGGGCATAAATCTGTAATGACCACATTCAATATTTACTGTGGTGTTATGGATGCCGATGAGGATGCACGCAAAGCTGTTGGCGTCATGATTCCTTGTTCAGAGGAGGAGTGATTATGAAAATTCACAAGCCAGAAATTAATCCCACCTTTTACTATGGAGCGATTATCTCTTACAAGTTTCATGGAGGCATTTCAAAAGACAGGAATAAATACCGTTTCAGATTTACTTTATATTTCAAATCCGGCGACATTTGCAATACACAAAAAAGTGGTTTTAAAACCCAGGCGGAGGCGACAAAAGCGAAAGAGGTCTTGATTGCCGAATTAGTCAAAAACGAATATATCCCTTTTGATTATACGGTAAAAGAGGTCTTTGATTATTGGCTCTATGAGTATATGATAGAGCAGAAGAAGATTCGATACAACACCTATCAGGGTTATAAAAATGTATTGTACAACTATCTGTTGCCTATGCTGGGAGAAACGAAAAAGTTGAAAGCTGTAACCACTCGGGAACTGGAAAGTATAATTCAGAGTATTCCTTATTCTTCCGTTAAAGTACACAGTGTGAAAATAGTCAGGCAGATTTTTACTTTCGCGCATAGCAACCACTATATTTCGTTTAATCCCAGCATTGCTGCTGTTGAGAAAATCTTAAAGGATTCCCAGCCAGCTCAAAAACGGGATGTTATCCCATACACAGTTGCACAGATAAGACAATTGCTGTATCAGTGTAAACAGAATTTCCAGGATATGTATATTCCGCTGCTTCTGGCAATCACGACCAGTGCCAGGGTTTCGGAAACCATTGCGCTCAAATATTCAGATATTGACTTTACTGCGAATACCATTTATATTGATAGGCAGTTAGGCAGAGCCATCAAAGGCGATGCGAAAGAGAATGTTACCACACAGCAGTTGGAGACAAAAATGCCTAATGGTGTCAGAAGCATTCCATTACCAGATTGGGTGTCCGATGAGATAATCGTCCGGCGGGCCTGGTATGAAAGGCAAAAACTTTCCATACCCAATTTTTGTGAAATGGATTACATTTGTTGTCATTGCGATGGAACCCCATTTCACCGGAAAAGTTTTTCACGGGATTTCCATACACTGACCTGTATGTGCGGGTTACCGCAGATTCATTGGCATGATCTGAGGCATATGTATGCCAGTGTGTTAAAGAACAATGCAGTCAACATGAAGGCGATCTCCGAATTTTTGGGACATGCTTCGCCAGTTTTTACAGAAGAGGTATATGTCCATCAGGAAGAGGTTGCATATGACTGTTCGGTTCTGGAAGAGGAGTGGGAAAACATTCGTCCAAATAACACAGAAAAATTGGGACAGGATGAACTGTTTCTTCCATTTACGGATGAAGATTACCAGTTAATCATTGCATAAATATACCAAAACGTCCCATTGCTCCCAATTCGTATCAAAAATCAGGTTTTTCAGGCAGCTGTCGTCGAAGCTTAAAATCCGGCCTGAAACAGAAGGAGAACGCCTTCAAATTCAGTCCCAAAAGGGCTTTTATAATCCCTGAAAAAGAGAAATTTTAATTTGTGTAAATTGAACAAAAAAGGTAATAAAAACATGAGAAAACTTGCGTTGAGTGATGAAATTTTGTTAAGTATTGACAAACCGGCCCGGTATATCGGCGGTGAGGTCAACATGGTGGTAAAGGACCCCAAACAGGTGGACCTGCGGTTTGCCTTCTGCTTCCCTGACGTCTATGAGATCGGCATGTCCCATCTGGGCATCCAGATCCTCTATGACATGTTCAACCGCCGGGACGACGTCTGGTGCGAGCGGGTATACTCCCCATGGAACGATATGGACCAGGAGCTGCGAAACCGCGGCATTCCGCTGTTTGCCCTGGAGTCCCAGGACCCGGTTAAGGATTTTGACTTCCTGGGCATCACCCTGCAGTATGAAATGTGTTATACCAATGTGCTGCAGGTGCTGGACTTAAGCCAGATCCCCCTGCATGCCGAAGACCGGACCGAAGCCCATCCCATTGTCATCGGCGGAGGCCCCTGCGCCTTCAATCCGGAGCCTCTGGCGCCGTTTTTTGACCTGTTCTATATCGGAGAAGGAGAGACGGTCTATGACCGTCTGTTTGACGTTTATATTGAAAATAAAAAGCAGGGCGGAAGCCGCCGGGAGTTTCTCCAGAAGGCCGCGGCAGTTCCCGGCATCTACGTGCCGTCGCTGTACGACGTGTCCTACAACGCCGATGGGACCATCGCCTCGTTTGTTCCCAACGACCCCCATGCCCCGGCCTCGGTGCGGCGGGAGCTGGTGGTGGACATGGATCAGGTAAACTATATCGAAAAGCCTCTGATTCCATTTTTGAAGCCCACCCAGGACCGGGTGGTGCTGGAGATCCAGCGGGGCTGCATCCGCGGCTGCCGTTTCTGCCAGGCCGGCAGCATTTACCGGCCGCTGCGGGAGCGGAGCCTGGAATACTTAAAGCACTACGCCAAAGCCATGCTGGAAAGCACCGGCTGCGACGAAATTTCTTTAAGTTCCTTAAGTTCCAGCGACTACACAGATCTGAAAGGCATCGTCACCTTCCTGATCGATCAGTTCCAGGACAAAGGCGTCAACATTTCCCTGCCTTCTCTGCGCATCGACGCGTTTTCTCTGGATGTAATGAGCAAGGTGCAGGACGTGAAGAAAAGCAGCCTGACCTTTGCGCCGGAAGCCGGTTCCCAGCGTCTGCGGGACGTCATCAACAAAGGGCTGACGGAAGAAGTGATTTTAAACGGCGCGAAGGAGGCCTTCCTCGGCGGCTGGAACCGGGTCAAGCTCTATTTTATGCTGGGCCTGCCCACGGAAACCCAGGAAGACATGGAAGGCATTGCCCTGCTTTCTGAAAAAGTAGCCGAGACCTATTATGATATTCCCAAGGATCAGCGGCAGGGGCGGGTGCAGATCGTGGCCAGTTCTTCGTTCTTTGTGCCCAAGCCCTTTACGCCGTTCCAGTGGGCGCCTATGTGCACGGCAGAGGAGTTCCTGCGCCGCGCGTACCTGGTAAAGGATACCTTCCGCCGGATGAAAAACTTCAAAAGCCTGAAATACAACTATCATGAAGCGGAGCTGACGGTGCTGGAAGGCGTGCTGGCCCGGGGCGACCGGCGGGTGGCGCCGGTGATTGAAGCCGCATACCGAGGCGGCGCCATGTTCGACTCCTGGGGAGAAAATTTCCAAAACGACGTCTGGATGCAGGCCTTTTCCGACTGCGGCGTGGACCCGGATTTCTATACCACGCGGGAACGGAGCCTGGATGAGATCCTGCCCTGGGATTTCATCGACGCCGGCGTTTCCAAAGAGTTTTTGAAGCGGGAGTGGAGCCGCGCCCAGAACGGGCAGCTGACGCCCAACTGCCGGCAGCAGTGTTCCGGCTGCGGCGCGAGAGTATTCGGAGGAGGTGTCTGCTTTGAAAATTCGAATTAAATTTACCAAGCTGGGCGCCACCAAGTTCATCGGCCACCTGGACGTGATGCGCTATTTTCAGAAGGCCATCCGCCGGGCGGGCATCGCCATCCGCTTAAGCGGAGGCTTCAGCCCCCATCCGGTGATGTCCTTTGCATCCCCTCTGGGTCTGGGACTGACCAGCCGGGGCGAATATCTGGACATCGAAGTTCTTCCAACAGAGGATCTTTCCACTCTGAAAGACCGGCTCAGCCGCGTTATGGCGGAAGGTTTTGAGATCCGGTCCTGCTGTCTGCTGCCGGATTCCGCCCGCAACGCCATGTCCATCGTGGCTGCCGCCGACTATCGTCTGACCTTCCGGCCCGGATACCGGCCGGAAGATATGGATGCCTTTTTTGAAAACCTGGAGCGTTTTTACAGCCAGCCGCAGATCCTGATCACCCGGCAGACCAAAAAAGGTCCCCAGGAGCGGGATTTAAAGCCGCTGATTTACGCTTTGCGCCGGGAAGAAGACAGCCTGTTTCTGCAGGTCTCTTCCGGCAGCAGCGACAACTTGAAGCCGGAGACGGTAATGGAAGCCTTTTATCGTTTTCAGGGGCAGGAACTGCCGCCCTTTGCCCTGGAAATCTGCAGGGAAGAACTCTACGCTGCTTCTGGAGAAGAAGACGGGCGCCGCTTCCTGCCGCTGGAAGAATTGGGGGAAGTCATTTGAATAAACTGCTGTTTGCCCGGATTCACGGACGGCTGACCGCCGCGCTCTGGGATGGAACCCGATTTCTTCAGCTGGACGCGGAAGAGGAAGAACCCTCCATTCTGGGCAATATCTATATCGCGAAAGTAAAAAATGTGGTAAAAAATATCAATTCCGCCTTTGTGGACCTGGGCGGCGGACGGATGGCTTACTACAGCCTCCAGGATGGGCCCTGCCACTTTGCCGGCGATACCCGCCGCAGCGTACCTCAGGCCGGGGACGATCTTGTGGTGCAGGTGGTGCGGGAAGCCGTCAAAACCAAAGATCCGGTGGTCAGCGGAAAACTCAGCTTTACCGGCCGTTTCTGTGTGCTGACTGCCGGCAGAAACCAGATCGGTTTTTCTGCCAAGATCCGGGACGCCGGACGCCGGCGGCAGCTGCAGGCGCTGCTGGAACCGGAAATGGAAGAGGACTTCGGCGTCATTGTCCGTACCAACGCCCAGGACGCGCCGGAAGAACGGATTCTGGAAGAACTGCGGTTTTTAAAGGAGCAGTACCGGCAGGTGCTTGCCGCCTCCCGCTTCCGGGTATCCGGAAGCCTGCTGTACGAAGCAGAACCGTTCTGCCGTGCCCGCCTGCGGGACGTATACGGGCAGGATCTGGAAGCCATTGTCACCGACCAGCCGGACATATACGAAGACCTGCGGGAGTACCTGTCCCGGCACCAGCCGGAAGCGCTGCCGCTTCTTCGGCTTTACCAGGATCCTCTGGTTTCCCTGGACAAGGTGTACCAGCTGGAAAAGGCCTTGGACGAAGCCCTTTCGCCCCGGGTATGGCTGAAATCCGGCGGCTATCTGGTCATCGAGCCTACGGAGGCCCTGACGGTGATCGACGTCAATACCGGAAAATATGCCGGGAAGAAAAACCAGCAGGAGACTATTAAAAAGATCAATCTGGAGGCCGCCAGGGAAACGGCCCGGCAGCTGCGGCTGCGCAACCTGTCCGGCATCATTCTGGTGGATTTCATCGATATGGAAACAGCAAAAGATCAGGAAGAACTGCTGTCGGTGCTTTCCGCCTGCTGCTTCCAGGATCCCATAAAAACTACCGTCGTCGATATGACCCGGCTGAATCTTGTGGAACTTACACGCAAAAAAGTCCGAAAACCTCTGTATGAGCAGATCGGAAGAAGGAGACAGAAATGAAAATCATCATCGTGGGATGCGGAAAAGTAGGTGCCACCATCGCCGAACAGTTAAACAGCGAGGGACACGACATCACCATTATCGATCAGGACGCCTCCGCCATCCAGGCCATCACGGAAAGCATTGACGTCATGGGCATGACCGGCAACGGCGCCGTCTACCCGGTTCAGATGGAGGCAGGCATCCAGGAGGCGGACCTTTTAATCGCCACCACCAACTCCGACGAACTGAATATGCTCTGCTGCCTGATTGCCAAAAAAGCCGGCAACTGCCACACCATCGCCCGGATCCGGAACCCGGAATATTCCTCGGAAATCCGTTTCATCCGGGAAGAACTGAACCTTTCCATGGCCATCAATCCAGAACTGGCGGCGGCCCGGGAAATTTCCCGTCTGCTGAAATTCCCTTCCGCCATCAAAATCGACACCTTCGCCAAGGGGAGAGTGGAAATCCTGAAATTCAAAATTCCCGAATCCTCGGCCCTCCATCAAATGAAGGTCCACGAAGTCATGCCAAAGACCGGATGCAGCGTGCTGATCTGCGCCGTGGAGCGGGGAGAAGATGTGATGATTCCCAACGGCGATTTTGCCCTTCAGTCCGGCGATAAAGTCTCCATCATCGCCTCTCCTTCGGAATCCATAAAATTTTTCCGGCAGGTAGGCATCGAAAACAACAGCGCCAGATCCGTAATGCTGGTAGGCGGCGGCCGCATCAGCTACTACCTGGCCAAGATGCTGAAGGATACGCCCATCAAAATCACCATCATCGAAAAAGACTACGAACGCTGCCGGATGCTCAGCGAAGAGCTTCCCCATGTGTCGGTGATTCACGGAGACGCTTCCGACCAACAGCTGCTACAGGAAGAGGGCATCCGGCAGACCGACGCTTTCGCGTCTCTGACCGGCTTCGACGAGGAAAACATCATGCTTTCCCTCTACGCCGCCAGCCAGTCCAAGGCTAAACTGATTACCAAGGTAAACCGCATTGCGTTTGAAAATGTCATCGGTTCCATGAACCTGGGCAGCGTCATCTATCCCAAGCTGATTACGGCAGATACCATCCTGCAGTATGTCCGGGCCATGCAGAACTCCCTGGGCAGCAATGTGGAAACCCTGTACAAGATCGTGGCCAACCGGGCGGAAGCCCTGGAGTTCCGGGTGGGAAAAGAATCGCCTCTCATCGGCATCCCTCTGGAAAACCTGGATCTGAAGCCCAATCTGCTGGTGGCCTGCATCAACCGGGGCGGACGCATTCTCACCCCCAGAGGCCGGGATTCCATGGAAGCCGGCGACACGGTCATTATCGTGACTACCAATACGGGACTGAATGACCTGAAAGACATTTTAAGATGAAAGCGTGAAACATATGAACTATCGAATGGTCGTTTATCTTATGGGCTGGGTGCTGAACATCGAGGCGTTTCTGATGCTGCTTCCCTGCGCGGTTTCCCTTCTGTACCGGGACGGATGTCTGCGGTATTTCCTTCCGGTCATTGCCGCCGGCTGGCTTGCCGGCTGGCTCTGCGTCCGGAGAAAGCCGAAAAACACGGTTTTTTACGCCAGAGAGGGCATGATCTGCGTGGCCCTGGTCTGGATCTGCTTAAGCCTGACCGGCGCCCTGCCGTTCTGGCTCAGCGGCGAGATTCCTGCGTTTTATGACGCGATGTTTGAGGTGATTTCCGGCTTTACCACCACCGGCGCCAGCATCCTCACCGACGTGGAAGCGCTGTCGCCTTCCATGCTGATGTGGCGCAGCTTCACCCACTGGATCGGCGGCATGGGCATTCTGGTGTTTATGCTGGCCATTCTGCCTCTGACTGCCGGCGGCGGATACAGCATGTACCTGATGAAGGCGGAAAGCCCGGGTCCGTCGGTGGGCAAAATGACGCCGAAGATCCGAAACACCGCCAAAATCCTGTACACCATTTACCTGGCTATGACGCTTCTGCAGATCGTTTTGCTGCTTTTGGGAGGCATGCCGCTGTTTGATTCCCTGTGCGTCACCTTCGGATCTGCCGGAACCGGCGGCTTTGGCATCAAAAACGACAGCATGGCTTCCTATACCGTCTATCAGCAGGCGGTGACCACCACGTTTATGATCCTGTTCGGCGTCAATTTCAACGTGTATTACCTGTTTCTGATCCGGCGTTTCAAAGACGGGCTGCGCTGTGAAGAAATGCGGGCGTACCTGGCCGTGATCCTGGCCGCGGTTCTGTGCATTACCTGGAATATCCGCGGCATGTTCCCCAGCCTGTTTTCCGCGTTTCACCACGCCGCGTTCCAGGTGGCCTCCATTATCACCACTACCGGGTATTCCACCGTGGACTTTGAGCAGTGGCCCCAGTTCTCCAAAACCATCCTGATTGTCCTGATGCTGATCGGCGCCTGTGCCGGCAGCACCGGCGGCGGCATGAAAATCTCCCGGCTGATCATCGGCGTCAAAGAAATGGCCCGGGAGCTGTATTCCTCCATTCATCCCAGAAGCGTCCGGGTGCTGCGGTTTGAAGGAAAGGCCATCGAACACCAGGTTATCCGTTCCGTCAACGCCTTTTTCGCCGCGTATTTTGTGATTTTTGCCGTGTCTGTGCTGCTGGTCAGCCTGGACAATTTTGACTTCACCACCAATTTTACCGCGGTAGCGGCTACCTTCAACAACATCGGCCCCGGCCTGTCCCAGGTAGGGCCCATGAGCAATTTTTCCCAGCTGTCCGTGCTGTCCAAATGTGTGCTGATGTTTGACATGCTGGCGGGCCGCCTGGAGATCTTCCCGCTGCTGATCCTGTTTCTGCCGTCCACCTGGAAAAAGTAGGAGAGCAGAGCGCTTTTTTATACGATAGGAAATGAAATTTCCTATCGTATAAAAAAGCCAGCAGGCGAAATGCCTGCTGGCAGATAAACGGCAGATGCCGTGATTACGCGTTTTTCTCCTCCAGCACGGAAGTGCAGTGCGGGCAGCGAACCGCGTCAATGGAAATCTCGGACTTGCAGAAGGGGCAGATCTTGGTGGTGGGTGCCGCGGGGGTCTCGTCTTTCTTCTTGCCCAGTTCCAGAGCCCGATTCATGATCTTCAGCATGCAGAAAAGGATGAAGGCCATGATGACAAAATTGACAACGGCAGATACAAACGTGGAAGCGAAGCCGGCTACATCACTTAAGGAGTAGGTGGCCGCTCCCGTGGCGAAATTCAGGATCGGGTTAATGCAGTTATCGGTCAGCGAAGTAACGATGCTGGTAAACGAGCCGCCGATGATCATACCGATTGCCATGTCCATGACGTTTCCGCGCAGGGCAAACGCCTTGAATTCAGCTAAAAACTTTCTCATCACTTTTTCCTTTCTTTTTCCTTTGCAATATCAGATTCCCCATGTACTGCGGATTTCTCCGCATAGCGCTTCTTACTATAACACAGAAAATTCCAGTTGACAAGCGGAAAAATAAATGATATTATTCAATAGTATGCCGCACAGCGAGGTATAAGTTCCGGAAACGGGCACCGAAGCTGGCGAGTAATGATAATAGGAGGTGCCGGTATGTACGCGATTATTGCAACAGGTGGTAAGCAGTATAAGGTAACAGAAGGCGATATCATTAATGTTGAGAAACTGGGCGTAGAGGCGGGCCAGACCGTGACGTTTGATCAGGTTCTTGCCGTAAACAACGGACAGCTGTCCATCGGATGCCCGACCGTAGCAGGTGCTACAGTTTCCGCGACCGTTGTCAAAGAAGGCAAAGGCAAAAAAGTGATCGTATACAAGTACAAGAGAAAAACTGGATATCACAAGAAGAATGGCCACAGACAGCAGTATACCCAGGTAAAGATCGACAAGATCAACGCTTAATATGATCCGTGTCACTGTATTCTGCGATTCGGAACATCGTTATCAGGGCATTGATCTGTGCGGTCACGCGGGAGACGCTCTGAACCCGAGAGAGGGACAGGAACTGGTCTGCGCGGCGGTTTCAGCGCTGACGCTGAATATGGCCAACAGCGTGGAGCAATTCACAGAGGATCCCTTTCAGGCGGACGAGGATGAGACGGACGGCGTGTTCCGGTTCCGTTTTACTTCCTCCATCAGTCCCGAATCCGAGCTTCTTATCAATTCCCTGGTGTCCGGCCTGCTGGACATCGAGGAAGAATACGGAGAACCATATATCAAAATCCGATTTGAGGAGGTGTAAATGATGTTTAAGATGAACCTTCAGTTATTCGCTCACAAAAAGGGAGTTGGTTCTACTAAGAACGGTAGAGATTCCGAGTCTAAGAGATTAGGCGCCAAGAGAGCAGATGGACAGTTCGTTCTTGCTGGCAATATCCTGTACAGACAGCGCGGCACAAAGATTCACCCCGGCCTGAACGTAGGACGCGGCGGAGACGATACTTTGTTCGCCACTGCAGACGGCATTGTCAGATTCGAGAGAAAAGGCAGAGACAAGAAACAGGTTTCTGTATATCCAAGAACAATCAACGAGTAATTCGATGGCTTCATACATTTGCTGTATGAAGCCATTTTTTCCATATAGATGATTTAGTTTCAAAAGGAACGGTGTCAGACAGATGTTTGCAGATCGCGCGAAAATTTTCATCAAATCCGGCCGGGGCGGCGACGGACACGTCAGCTTCCGCCGGGAACTGTATGTGCCCTGCGGCGGCCCCGACGGCGGCGACGGCGGCAGAGGCGGCGATATTATTTTTGAGGTGGACGACGGCCTCAACACCCTGGCGGATTTCCGGCAGACCCGCAAATACGTCGCCAAAAACGGAGAGCCGGGAGGCAAGCGGCGCTGCCACGGCGCCAGCGCCCAGGATCTGGTGATCAAGGTTCCGGAAGGGACGCTGATCAAAGAATTTGAAACCGGCAAGGTCATTGCCGACATGTCCGGCGAAAACCGTCGGGAAGTGATTCTGAAAGGCGGAAAAGGCGGCCTGGGCAATATGCACTTCGCCACTTCCACCATGCAGGCACCCAAATACGCCCAGCCCGGCCAGGAAGGCATGGAACTCTGGGTGCAGCTGGAGCTGAAGGTCATCGCCGACGTGGGACTGGTAGGATTTCCCAACGTAGGCAAGTCCACCCTGCTTTCCCGGGTCAGCAACGCCAGACCGAAGATCGCCAACTATCATTTTACCACCCTGAACCCCCATCTGGGCGTGGTGGACCTGGGAGAGGGCGCCGGCTTCGTCATGGCGGACATTCCCGGCCTGATCGAGGGCGCTTCTCAGGGCGTCGGACTGGGCCATGATTTCCTGCGGCACATTGAACGGACCAAGGTGCTGATCCATGTGGTGGACGCCGCTTCTACCGAGGGAAGAGATCCGGTGGAAGACATCCGGGCCATCAACAAAGAACTGGAGGCCTACAACCCCCAGCTGCTGGAGAGGCCCCAGG
Source organism: uncultured Lachnospiraceae bacterium (assembly GCA_944380605.1). Classification (GTDB taxonomy): domain Bacteria; phylum Bacillota; class Clostridia; order Lachnospirales; family Lachnospiraceae; genus UBA3402. Next base: position 19,020 of record CALWIA010000003.1, read on the forward strand.
TCATCGCGGCCAATAAAATGGACGCGGTTTATGAAGAAGATCCCGGCCAGCCCTCGCCTGTGGAACGGCTCCGGGAGGCATTTGAACCGGAAGGGGTCCCGGTATATCCGATTTCTGCCGTCAGCGGGCAGGGAGTCAAAGAACTGCTGTACGGCGTATATGAGCGGCTGAAAGGCCTTTCCTCCGCTCCGGTGGTATTTGAAAAAGAATTTGACATTGCTTCTCTGCGGGAAGGATCAGACCTGCCCTATACCATTGAGCAGAATGAAGACGGCGAGTTTGTGGTGGAAGGCCCCCGCATCGAGAAGATGCTGGGCTACACCAATCTGGAATCCGAGAAAGGCTTTCTGTTTTTCCAGAACTTTCTCAAGACCTCCGGCATTCTGGTGGAACTGGAGAAGTCCGGAATCCAGGACGGCGATACGGTGCGGATGTACGGTTTTGCCTTTGATTATTACAAATGACATTGCGTATACGGAAAGGAGCAGCTATGACAACAAAACAACGGGCCTTTTTAAAAGGTCTGGCCATGAAGACCGAACCCATTTTTCAGATCGGCAAGTCCAGCGTCACGCCGGAACTGACCGCCGCTGTGGATGAGGCCCTGGAAGCCAGGGAACTGATCAAGCTCAGCATTCTGAAAAACTGCCTGGATGACGGCGCTTCCATCGCTCAGGTACTGGCAGAGCGCACCCATGCGGAGGTGGTTCAGGTCATCGGCAAGAAGATCGTCCTGTACCGCCAGGCAAAAGATGAAAAGAAGCGGAAAATCACCCTTCCTTAAGGCAGAAAAAGACGCTGCAGGAGGCTTTTCTATGGCAGATATTGGAATTGTAGGCGGAACCTTCGACCCCATACACAACGGGCATCTGCTGCTGGGACGGCAGGCATTTCAGGAATACCATCTCCAGCAGGTGTGGTTTATGCCATCCGGCCGGCCGCCTCACAAGAAAGATCATCCCGTCACCGATGCCCGCATCCGCGGCGAAATGGTGCAGCTTGCCCTGGCGGGGGAACCCTGTTTCCGGCTGTCTGATTTTGAAACCAAACGGCCGGGAAATACCTATACCGCCCAGACCCTGGAACTGCTGAAAGAGCAGTATCCCCACCATCGGTTCTATTTTATTCTGGGCGCGGATTCCCTGTATCAGATCGAATCCTGGTACCAGCCGGAAAAAGTCCTCGCCCTGGCGGATATCCTGGCGGCGGACCGGGAATATCCCGCCGGCAGGCGCACCATTGACCAGCAGATCCAGTATCTGAACCGGACATACGGCGGAAGAGTGCGCAAACTCCACTGCCGGGAAATGGACGTGTCCTCGGAAATGCTGCGGCAAATGGTGCGGGAGGGCCGCTCCATCGCGCCCTACGTGCCGCCTGCCGTCGAATCCTATATCCGTCTTCATCATCTGTATCAGGAGGTGCCTTATGAACCCACAGATTCCCGAACTGAGGAAAGCCCTTGCAAAAAAGCTCAGTGCCAGCCGGTATGAGCATTCCTTAAGCGTATCCTTTACCTGCGTCTGCCTGGCCATGCGCTACGGCTATCCGCTGGATACGGCGGAACTGGCAGGACTGGCCCACGACTGCGCCAAATGCTACAGCACCCAGGAAATGGCGCAGCGGTGTGAAAAGCACGGCATTCCTGTCACCGAAGCCGAACGGCAGGCGCCGGAAGTGCTCCATGCCAAGCTGGGCGCCGTTCTGGCCAGGGAACGGTACGGCATCCAGGATCCCGATATTTTGTCCGCCATTGCCTGCCATACCACCGGCAAACCGGATATGGGGCTGCTGGACAAGATCCTCTTTACCGCCGATTATATTGAAGCCCGGAGGGACAAGGCCGACAATCTGGCCCAGATGCGGCGGCTGGCTTTTGTGGATCTGGACGAGGCCGTCTATCAGATTTTAAAGGGGACTCTTCAATATCTGGAATCCCGGGGCGGATGCATCGACCCCGCCACCCGGGAAACCTTTGCGTGGTACTGCCGCCGGCGGGCTCAGAACACCGGCGGAAACGGGCAGAACCCGCCTGCCGAAACATGACAGACGGCAGTCTTATGCCTGCCGGTTCAGAAAGGAGATTCGAAGTCCATGGAACAGTCACTTCACATGGTAAAACTGGCCAAAGCGGCCCTGGAAGACAAAAAGGCACAGAACGTCAAGATCATCGATATCCGGAACGTCTCTGTGCTGGCGGATTATTTTATCATTGCCGACGGCTCCAACCCCAATCAGGTACAGGCCATGGCAGACAGCGTGGAAGAAACCCTGGGAAAGGCCGGCTATGCCTGCCGTCAGATCGAAGGATACGGCACCGGCGGATGGATCCTTATGGATTACGGCGATATCATTGTACACGCCTTTAACCGGGAAGACCGCCTGTTTTACGATCTGGAACGCATCTGGAGAGATGGAAAATTTCTGGAAGCAGAAGATCTGGAAGCAGAAAACTGAAAGAACTGCAGAAAACAGGAGAGAGGTTTACATAATTTTATTATGTAAACCTCTCTTGTTTTTACATCTGTTACATGCCCATAAGACGGATCAGTCCGATTACGGTGCCGAGAATCTCCACATGATCGGTGAGAATCGGCTCCATCGCGTCGTTTTCCGGCTGCAGCCGATAATATCCGTTTTCTTTGTAAAAACGCTTCACCGTGGCGGAATCCTCCAGCAGGGCCACCACGATTTCTCCGTTTCTCGCCGTATTCTGCTGTTTCACCAGCACCTGATCCCCATCAAAAATGCCGGCGTTGATCATGCTTTCTCCCTTGACCCGAAGCATGAATATAGACTCATTGGGAAGAAACTCTACCGGAATGGGGAAATAATTCTCAATGTTCTCTTCTGCCAGAATCGGCTGTCCCGCCGCTACCGAGCCGATCAGAGGAACGTTGACCACTTCCCGGCGGGTCAGGTTAAAGCTGTCGTCGACAATTTCAATGGTTCTGGGTTTGGTCGGATCCCGGCGGATATAGCCGTTCTTTTCCAGGGTCTCCAGATGCGAGTGAACAGAAGAGGTAGACTTTAAAGAAACTGCTTCGCAGATTTCACGAACCGACGGCGGATAGCCCTTCTTCAGAATGGTTTCTTTTATATATTCCAGAATTTCCTGCTGCTTGGCAGAAATCTTTCCCTGTGCCATAAATCAGACCTCCTGCACGAACATGTATTCTATATGTTATTAACATAGTATCACAGGAAAAGGCAAATTGCAAACACTTCATACAAACTTTTGTTCGAAAAATGGCAAAAAAAGCAGTTGACAAACAAATGTTCGGTGCTATAATAGGGATATCAGGATGCAGAACGTTTGTTCGTAACATTTGTTCGATATTTTTGCACAGCATTCCGCTGCAGACAGGAGGGGTATTATGAACCGAACCATACAGAAGACCGTGTTGCTGCTTTCTCTTATTCTCGTACTGGCTTCCGGGTTCTGCGGATTTTCTCTGATGAACACCATGGCGGAGGAGCCGGCGGTGCCGGTCCGTCCGGATTGTTATATGAGCATCGAGATCCGCCGCGGAGACACCCTCTGGGATATCGCCGAGGTCTATGCCGCCGGCGCCCAGCTGTCTGTACCGGAATATGTAGCCCGCTTAAAGCAGATCAATGGGCTGGGAGAGGACACCATTCACGAGGGACGTCACCTGGTCATCCTGTACAAGGCGCCCTGACGCCTCCGCGGACCGCGTTTCCCGTATCAGTCGGCATTGGGATCTTCTTTTGTGGAACTGCCTTGTCCCCGCAGCGTTACTTTGTTTCTCGCGCTGCGTCTTCTGGCGTCTTCCAGCGCCGCATAGTGCTTTTTCGTCGTATTGACATCCGAGTGGCCCAGCACGTCCGCTACCAGATAGATATCGCCGGTTTCCTGATACAGAGACGTACCGTAAGTGCTGCGCAGCTTGTGAGGCGTGATCTTTTTCAGCGGCGCCGCGATTCTGGCATACTTCTTCACCAGGTTTTCCACGCTGCGCACGGAGATGCGCTTCATCTGAAGGGAGAGGAAGAGCGCGTTTTCGCTTCCGCTTTCCGGAATCATGGCTTTTCTTTCCGCGATATACGCCTCCAGCGCGTCCTGTACCTCATCTCCGAAATATACCGTTACTTCCTTTCCGCCTTTTCTGTGGATCCGGATTCCCCCGTTTTCAAAATCCACATCCGTCAGATCCAGTCCCACGCATTCCGAAACGCGGATTCCCGTACCCAGAAGCAAGGTTAAAAGCGCCACATCCCGCACCTTGGTCTTTTCATGAAACCGCCGCTGTTTATCTGTCAGCCGTTCTCCAGCCTCCGCGGCATCCAGCAGCCGGACCACTTCGTCCGGTTCCAGACGGACGATTTCCTTTTCGTGAAGTTTGGGCAGCTGCACCAGCGCCGCCGGGTTGTTTTTCAGACGTTCCTGACGGTAGAAATAGTTGTAAAAACTCTTTAAGGAAGACAGCTTACGCATGATTCCCCGTTCTTTGTTGACTACAATTTCCTGATTTTTCTCATCCGTCCGGTATTTCAGATATTCCATATATTCTTCCAGATCCATTACCTGGATCTGGTCCAGGTGAGAGAGTGTGATTTCCCGGATATTCAGGCCCCGCATTGCCGGATTTTCCCTGATCAGGAAGTCAAAAAACACCTTCAGATCGTAAGCGTAGGCAATCCTCGTGCGGGAAGAGGTCTGCTGTTCAATTCCCCGGAAGAAATCCCGGCAGAAGGGAGGCAGTTCTTCCAGCTGTCTTCGAAGATGCAGGGTATTGTCCCGGTCTTTCTGTTCATAATAGGGTATTTTCGCCACGCCGCTTTATCCTCCTTTCATAGCTGTACGGGGCTCCGGATCCGCCGTTCAGACTTCCGGCCAGCCCTCTATATGCCCATGGACAATGGCATGAAACATCCGGTCTTTGGTGCCCCGATTTTCCTGTTCCAGCTGCTTTAACAGCTGTTTCGCATATTCCCGGCGGGTATGCCCGTCCATGGGACAGGGATTTTTGCACACCGGAAGCTGATATTTGTTGCAGAAACCGATCACATCCGCTTCATGTACGTACAGAAGCGGGCGAATTACCGTCAATTCCGTACGGTCCAGATAGGTTTTCGGTGAAAACGCGTGAAATCTGCCCTCGTAAATCAGCGACAAAAGCATGGTTTCCACCACATCGTCGGTATGATGCGCATAGGCGATTTTATTGCAGTTTTGCTGAAGCGCCGCCTGATTCAGCGCACCTTTCCGCATTTTCGCGCAGAGAGAGCAGGGATTGGTCTCTTTACGGCTTTCAAACAGCACGCCGGCAATGTTTGTCGGAACCACCTGAAAAGGAACCGCCAGGTCATCGCAGAAGCAGCGGATGCCGGTCAGATCCATGGAACCGAAGCCCAGATCGACGGAAATCCCGCAGATCTGGAAGGACTTGGGATAAAAACGCGCCAGTTCACGGAGCGCATATAAAAGCGTCAGACTGTCTTTTCCTCCGGAAATTCCCACCGCAATCCGGTCGCCGTCGTCAATCATCTGATAATCATCCACCGCCTGGCGGGTCAGACTCAACAGCCGCTGAAGCTTCATCCTGTCCTTTCACCTCCCCACTAACTATTCGTTAAAGTAGACTTTCGCGAATAAATGGATCACACACCCGGACCCACTTCCGTCGTTTCCACAACCGGCTTTCCATCGGTTTCCTTCACAGAATCCGTTTCTTTTACCGGTTCTTCCGGAAGCGCCGGAACCGTTTCTGTTTCTGGATTCTGGGCCGACGGTCCAGACGGCCCAGGTTCTGAAGATTCCTCCGTGGAATCATCGCCGGTTCCGGACCCTGGACCGTATCCGGGGCCATATCCGGATTCCGGTTCCGATTGGGCCGGTTTAGATGTTTCCTGAGAAGGCTCCAAGAAACCGCTTTCGGATTCTTCCGCGCCTTCGCTGGATTCTTCTGACGGTTCGGTTTCTTCCTCCAGAGTCTCCGGCACGGTTTCGGTTTCCGCAGCCGTCTCAGGAGCCGGCTGCGTCTCCTCCTGGACGCTGCTGCTGCCGGAAGAAGTGCCGCTGCCTGCCGTGACTTCCGGAGCGTTTTCCGCCACTTCTCCCATGCCGCTGTCCTCCGCGATGCGGGCGCTGATGGCTTTTACCTCTTCCGACGGAACATATTCCATATCGTCATACAAAAACTGATGCAGCTGAATCACATTGCTTTCCAGCGTCAGCGGAATCACACAGTCTTTCTTCCCAATGTTGGCTTCTCCTCTGGAGAAGGGGAATCCGCCGCTCTCTCCTATGTGGTACCGGGTAATATTTTTGGCCAGCGGCAACACGTCGTCGATGCCGATGCTGGTGGAAATCTGCGGCAGCACCGCATTGACCACCGTAAGCAGTGTCTGGGCATCCGCCTGCTTCGCCTTTTCCATAGCCAGAGAAATCACCAGACGCTGTCTGGCGGTCCGGTTGTAGTCTGTATCCATCAATCTCAGCCGGGCGTACGCCACCGCCTGTACGCCGTCCAGGTGGTTCATGCCGGCATGTTCCAGATGGTGGGATCCCAGCCCCGTGGATTCCACGGTCTCTGTAATAAAGCTGTTGATGTATTCAAACTCACTGTCGGAAATTTCCAGATCGATGCCGCCCAGTATGGTAATGGCGTCTGCCACCGCTTTCCAGTTGAACGTCGCGTAATCGTCAATCTCCAGATCCAGATTCCGGTTCAGCGCCTCCACCGCCTGTTCATGGCCGCCGTCGAAATACGCCTGGTTGATCTTGTGGTACTTTCCATCTTCGCTTACCTGCAGGTATGTATCCCGGTATACCGATACCAGCCGGATCTCTCCGGTGCCTTTGTTGATCACGCAGATCATCTCCACGTCGGAATGGGTTCCGGATTCGATGATCCCGTCCCGGGAGTCCACGCCGAACACGGCAATGGTCCAGTATCCGCTGTCTGTCTTCCAGCGGTAAAACAGAAAAACGCCGGCTGCCAGAAGCAGCAGAATCAAAATTTCCGCAAGGAGGATCCTCCGCTTTCTTCTCAGGCGCTTTCTGCGCCGTTCTCTGGCGGATTCCTGTGCCGGCGCCGTCGGCTTCCCGCTTCGTTTCTTCCGTTGGGAAGACGGCCTGCGTCCTGCTTCCAGATTCTCAAATTCAATGACATCCAGCTGAGGGACGTCCTCTTCTTCTCTGCGCAGATGTTTCCGTTCCTCCCGCCGCCGGCGGTTCCGTTCCCGCATCCAGTCCACTTCGTCTCTATATTCCATATATCTGTTTCCCTTCTTCGTTCAAACCTTCTGTTGGGTTGGCCTGTACCAGCCAACTATAAAACTATAGCACATTCCCGGAAGAAAAAACAGTCCAAATGTAAAAGGGCGTCCCGTTTCCACGGAACGCCTCTGGGATTTTCCCTTTATTTCTCCTTGTTGTGAGCCATTTTGATTTTGGCGAATTCCTGAATGATCTGCACCGCGCCGTCAATTCCGGTAACGCTGCTGTTTAAGCATAAATCGTAGCTCTTGGCGTCGCCCCAGCGCTTGCTGGCATAGTAGTTGTAATAACTGGAACGCTGCTTATCGGTCTTGATCATAATATCCTTGGCCTTGGATTCTGTCACCTGGAACTGGTCCTGCAGCTTTTTCAGCTTATCCGCCTCATCGCCCACAATAAATACGGAAACTGCGTTGGGATAGCCGGCCAGCGCATAATCCGCGCACCGTCCGATGATGACGCAGGAAGCCTCATCTGCCAGCTTCTTAATGGTATCAAACTGGGCCAGAAAGATTTTATGATTGATGGGCATATCCGTATACGCGGAAGACGCATATCCCATGGAATAGCTGTCCATCACCAGCGAATACAAAAAGCTGTTGGTCGGTTTCTCATCATGGGTTTCAAACAGTTCCTGGCACAGTCCGCTGTGTTTCGCCGCCTCTGCCAGAAGCTCTTTGTCGTAGCACTTTACGCCCATGGCCGCGGCCAGCGCCTGCCCAATCCGCTTTCCGCTGCTGCCGCACTGTCTGCTTATGGTAATAACCAGATTTCCGCTCATAATACTGCCCCTTTCCATTTATATTGTAAAGACAACTTTTTCTGTTTTTAATTATACTACAAAAATTCAGAAAAGTATACGGAAAAGGTCAAATTTCATGGAAAAACCGTCTGCCGTATCTCTTACTGCGGCAGACGGTCTAACAGCTGTTCAAAATACTCCGGCAGCGGAGCCGTAAACTCCATGTACTGTCCGGTTCTGGGATGTACGAAGCCCAGCACCCCGGCATGCAGGGTCTGCCCCTCCAGATGAAAGGGACAGCGGGCCGGACCGTACACTGCGTCTCCCAGGATCGGATGATGCAGGCTGGCCATATGCACCCGGATCTGGTGGGTTCTTCCGGTTTCCAGCCGGCACTCGATATAGGTATAGCCGGCAAACCGCCGCAGCACCCGGTAATGGGTAACCGCATGGCGGCCGTTCTTCTCGTTGACGCACATCTTCTTCCGGTCCGTAGGATGACGTCCGATGGGGGCGTCCACCGTCCCCTCCTCTTCCCGGATCACACCGCAGACAATGGCCTGATAGCGTCTGGTTATGGAATGTTCCTTCAGCTGCGCCGCAATGGACCGGTGAGCCATATCGTTTTTGCAGACAATCAGGATTCCGGTGGTGTCCTTGTCAATGCGGTGCACGATCCCAGGCCGAAGCATTCCGTTGATGCCGGACAGCTGATCTTTGCAGTGCGCCATCAGCCCGTTGACCAGCGTTCCTTCATAGTGTCCGGCGGCCGGATGCACCACCATGCCCTTAGGTTTATTGATCAGGATCACGTCTTCGTCTTCGTACACAATGTCCAGATCCATGTCCTGGGCCAGAATTTCCGGTTCGGAAGGCGCCTGCACTTCCAGTTCCACCACTTCTCCCGCAGATACCCGGTAGCTGGGCTTCACCTTGACGCCGTCGGCTTCCACGTCGCCGGATTTTAAAAGTTTCTGCACATACGACCGGGAAAGGTCCGGACAGATTTCCGCCAGATACCGGTCAATCCGCATATCTTCAAACTCTTCCGCAACCTGAAACTGCTGTCTCATGGCCGCTCCTTTCTGCCCGGCGTAAATACTGCCAGTTCCTCTTCCGAATACACCCGCAGCAGGAGAAACATCAGTACAAAAGTTCCCACTGTCACGTAACAGTCCGCCACGTTGAAAATAGGGAAATCAATCCATTTAAAATACAGAAAATCCACCACATAACCCAGAGACAGACGGTCTGCCAGATTGCCGGCCGCTCCGGCGCAGATCATCGTCAGGCAGATTTCCAACGGAAGATACCGGCGGCCGGAAGGGGCCTTCCAAAGCACATATACCGCGGCTGCCAGAACGCAAACTGCCACCGCCAGGAAAAATCCCTGCTGTCCCTGCAGCATGCCGAAGGCGGCTCCCCGGTTCTCGGAATACAAAAATTCAAACACTCCGGGCCACAGGACAAACGGCTCCTGTCCTTTCAGCGCCGATACTGCCAGAGCTTTGGTCCACTGATCCGCGCCGGTCAGCACCGCCATGCCTGCCGCAAACCAGAAGAACCGCCGGATCCGGCTACCCATGGCACTCGCTCCCCTGGAGAATCTCCGCCAGTCCGCGGCGCATCTCATCGTCGGTCACCTGCCGGTCGATCTGCGCGTCTCCGATGTCCTTCAGCAGAATAAACCGGATAGAACCGGCGTCCATCTTTTTATCATGCCGAGTCGCCTGAATCACTTCTTCCGGATCCAGTCCGGAAACCGTTACCGGAAGGCCGAACTGCCGGAAAGTCTCTTTGATCTGCTGAAACGCTTCCTCTGTCATATAGCCGCGGTCCGCAGAGATCCGGCATGCCGCCAGCGTCCCAACCGCTACGCAGTGGCCGTGGAGCATCTGAAACTGCTTCAGCTTTTCTATGGCATGGCCAAGGGTGTGGCCGAAATTCAAAAGCGCCCGCTCTCCCTGCTCTTTGGGATCCCGTTCCACCACGTCCCGCTTGATCTCATCGCTTCTGCGGATCATCGGCAGACAGACCTCGGGTTCCCGCCGGCGGACAGACTCCAGATGTTCCCTCAGCCATTCATAATACGCCCGGTCCCGGATCAGGCCGTGCTTGAGGATTTCTCCCAGACCTGACGTATACTGTTCTTCCGGCAGCGTCAGAAGGGTGCTCACATTGGTATAGACCAGGCGGGGCATATGGAACGCGCCTACCATATTTTTCCAGGCGTCAAAGTCCACGCCGGTCTTTCCGCCGATGCTGCTGTCCACCTGCGCCAGAAGCGTCGTCGGTATCTGGATAAAGGATACGCCCCGCAGATACGTAGCGGCGGCAAACCCGCACAGATCCCCTACCACGCCGCCGCCCAGGGCAGCCAGCAGATCTTTCCGGTCGAACTGGTTCTGAATCAAAAACGTATACAGCTGCTTCACCGTATCCAGATTCTTATGTTCTTCCCCGGCAGGAAATACAAACACTTTGACCTGGGAAAAGACCGGCGAAAGGTGCCGGCGCACCTCATCCAGATACAGACGTTCCACATTGGAATCGGTTACAATACAGAGTTTTCTTGCGGAAAAGCCCAGGCCTTCCGCGCAGGCGCCCAGATCTTCGAAGGAATCCGAGAGCACAATATCGTACGCGGGCCGGCCTTCCGACCGGACCGTCATCGTTTCTTTCATATCGTTCTCCTTTACAGAAGAAAGCAAACGACCTTCCACTCTGTGGAAAATCGTCTGCTTCCGTTTTAAATTCTTAAATTCAATCCAGAAATATCAAGACTGCCGCCGTTCAGCAGATCCTGGAAATCGCCGGAAAGCTCCACCGACTCCGGCGTGGCTATAAAGATATAATTGGATATCTTCTGCAGGTTTCCGTTCATGGAATAGGTGGAACCGGAAGTAAAATCGATGATCCGCTGCGCCACTTCCGTGTGCAGCCCTTCCATATTGAGCACCACCGCTTTGCCTGCCAGCAGGTAATCGCATATCTCCTTTGAGTCCTCTATGGAAGTCGGCTTGATCATGGAGACTTCCATGCTTCTCTTCATCGGCACTACCTTAGAAGACCTCCCGCCCAGGAACCGGGGTTTCGGAGACTCTTCCTCTTCTTCATCGTCGTAATAATTATCGTCCCGTTTTCCGAAAAGGCCCTTCCGCGCCGGTTTCTCATCGTTGTAATCGTCATCCAGGAAGTAATCGTCATCCTCGCCTTCGCCGCTCAGCCGAATGCTGTCCATCAATTTTCCAAAAAGACTCATTTTCCTATCTCCCTTTTCTGTCTTGCACCGAAGATGCCGGTGCCCACCCGCACCATGGTCGCGCCCTCTTCCACCGCGGTTTCAAAGTCGCCGGTCATACCCATGGAAAGCTCGGTCATAGTACCATTATCAATGTTTTTAGTTTTCATGTCAACATATAATTTATATAAATTTCGAAAAACTTCCCGGTTTTCCTCTCCGCAGCGGACCAGCGGCGCTATGGTCATCAGCCCCCGGATCCGGACATTGGGCATCTGCCCGATCCGGACTGCCGCTTCTTCCGCTTCCTCCAAGAAAAATCCGTACTTGCTCTCTTCCCGGGCCGCATTGACTTCCAGCAGGATATCGGTGCAGATCCCCCGCTTTTCCGATTCCTTCTGGATCTCCTCCGCCAGATGCAAGGTGTCCACCGAATGAATCAGACAGACCTTTCCCACTATCTGCCGGACCTTGTTGGTCTGCAGATGGCCGATCATATGCCAGCGGATGTCTCCCGGCAGCAGCGGCTCCTTTTCCAGCAGTTCCTGCACCCGGTTTTCCCCGAAATCTCTGGCGCCCGCGTGATACACCTGCTGAATCATCTCCGCCGGTTTGGTCTTGCTTACGGCAATCAGCGTTACCTCTTCCGGCTTTCTCCCTGCCCGAAGGCAGGCGGCGTCCACACGCTCCCGAATCTCTCTGTACTGTTCTTCCAGCATCTGCTTCACTCCCTCTTACTGATAAATCAGCGCTCCTTCCGCGTCTACTGCCGACGCGTCCAGCACAATGTGATCATATACATTCAATCCGTAACTGGTGTTTTCCTTAATGGTATAAAACTCTCCGTTTTCTTCCAGAATCTCGATCTGCTTGAATACGGCATATCCCCGGTTGATGTTGTACACACCCTGCAGCGACGCCGTAGCGCCCACCTGATACCGTTCCGAAGAAGAGCCCGGCTTGACCAGATAATCGCCGGCGTGGATCGGCTCGTCCTCGGCCGTGTCAATATAGTAATACTCTTCCGTAGAATAGTAGATGGTCACCGGCGTAAACTCCACCGATGTGCCGCTTTCTGTATACACTTCTTTCAGAAAACCGGAGTCATCGCTGTCTCCGCCCTGTTCCAGGAAATCCACCGGCACCAGATAGAAGTTTTTGGAAGTCACCGAGCTGACAGGGATCTTCAGTCCTTCCTCCACCGACGTCATCACTTCAAAGTCCAGATACCGCTCCGACTCGTACTGGATCATGTATTTCGTAAAATCCAGTTTTCCATACTGCAGGCCGTCGGCTCCCGTTACTGTGGAATAATCGCCGGAGATAACGCGGTCGTGTCCGGCCAGCCGTACCTGCAGGGACGTCTCGGAAGCGTACTCCGCCGCGTCCTCTTCCGAAAGAGGAAACAGCAGCGACCAGTTGTCGCTGGTGATGATCTTGTACACCGGAGTGCCGGCCTCCACCAGGTCGCCGGCCCGGGTAATGCCTCTGCTGTAGTTGGTACGGTCAAACATCTCCGCCGTAACCTGGGAAGCCTCCAGATCCTCAAAGGAATCCACCGCATAGGAAACCACGCCGCTGACCGGCGTACGCACCTGACGGAATCCGGTTCCCAGCGCCTCTTCCAGTTCTCCCTGGCTGCTTAAGGCGTTGAAATTGACATATTCCAGCACCATGGCTTCCAGACTGTACTTTTCATCATATACCCGGCTGAAATCATCCTCCGACATGGAGAGGCTGTAGGAGGTCAGGCGGCTCTTCAGTTCTTTCAGGTTCTCTTCCGTCAGCGTCCGCTCCGTTCCGCTTTCCGCCAGCACCTCTGCCAGCCGGCCGGTCTCATCGATGGAATAGATGCCGGTGCCCGCTGCCGCGCGCTTGCCTTCCTGAATGTAATAATTGATATATCCGGAACTTTCCGCGTATTCGGTAGTCTCTTCCCGCAGAATCAGACCCGTATACTGTCGGTCGTTTACAATAGAACCTTCCGTCACTTCATAGGGCTGAATCTTGTCTCTTCGGATATATGTATAGACACTGAAGACCATATACACAAAAATAACGGCAAATATCAGCATGCCGATATTGATGTTCGGCGTTCTTCGGTATCGGACAACTTTTCTTTTACCGGCCATGGAACGGCCCCCTTTCCTTTTTGTATTATAAGGGTTTCCGGCCGAAACTGCAATAAAAACCGGGGCAGTCCTGGTTTTTCCGCCCCGGTTTTTCATGTTTCCCAGTGTATCAAAGAGTTCTGGCCGCCAGTTCCTTCAAAAGTTTCAGCGACTTTGCTCCGTCTGCTTCCATATCTTCCGTCTTTCCCTCGATGCTGACTCGGCCTTCATATCCAATGACCCGCAGAGAGCGGAAGAACGCTTCAAACTCTTCCCCTTCCTCCGACACCGGATACTTCCGGCCGGCCGCCGCGGCAATGTGGGTGTGTCCCAGTCTGCCGATGGTCTCGATATCCTGAATCCGGTCGTGATTCATCTCCACATGGTAAAAATCGGACAGAAGCCCTACCTGAGGATGATGCACATCCGCTTCCAGAATCGCGCCCTCTGCCATGGTACAGATCATATTGGTCTCACTCCGGCTGAGGGGCTCGATCACCACTTCAATGCCGTAAGGCGCGGCCGCATCTCCCGCCGCCCGGTATATGGACACCAGCTTCTTATAAGCTTCTCCCATGGTCAGATGCTCCGGACAGCGTCTGCATTTTCCACTGCCGAACACCACCACCTGTCCGCCGAAGGCGTGCACCGCCGCCATAGCCCGATCCAGATACTGTTTCAGCGCCTCCGCGTCCATATTGCCGTCAATCAGCTGTACTTCCTGCGGAAACAGCACGTTGAAGGCTTCGCAGGAAATCCGGGACGTGTTCAGCTTCTCCAGATACATCTGTCTTTCTTCCTCACTCAGCGCCAGCAGGCCGGTGACAGAAGGTTCAATATAATCATAGCCCAGACGTTCCACCAGTTCCAGGTTTTCCAGTCCGGTACATATTCCAAATTTCATGTTCAGTACTCCCGAATATACAAACAACGCAGGAAGCGTCTCTCCCTGCCCGCTGCGGTTTATAATGAAATGATAACGTCTTTTTTCGCGTTCTCCGGCAGCTCATCCGCATCCATGGAGACGCTCAGCACAAATGTCACGTGGTACTTTTCACCGATGGCTTCCAGTTCCGCCACCGTCTCGGAGATATCCTCTCCCTCCAGGCAGGCCAGCTTCAGAAAGCTGTCCAGGAACATCATCTCCAGGTCGTGGTCCTGAGAAATGATTCCGCAGATAAAACCAATAAACCCTGAGCTGTCCGTAATGTCAAATCCCTTGACGTTGATCAGACGGATCTTGTTGCTCAGTTCATACATATGCTTGGAACTTTTATCCAGATATACAATGGAGCCGTTTGCATCTTTAATCGCAGCATTGGCTTTGTCCAGCAGATATTTTGTCTTACCTTTTCCCTTTTTTCCAGCGATAATCTGCACCATATTACATGCCCTCCTTGAGTTTATTGGTTTTGTATAAAAAATCCATTGAATTTACATCAATTATAGTATAAATAAATAAAAAAGGCAATCACTTAATCGACAATTTTGGAAATTATATTCGTCATGTTGTCATACAGACCGTTCCGGCTGCCCGCTTTCAGCACCACGGAAATGTACTCTTTTTCCTGTTCATCCCGGGACGCCATGATCAGACAGTAGCCTGCGGCCTGGGTCGTGCCAGTTTTTCCGGAAAATACCGTCAGGCCCTGAGGCGTCTCCCGCTGCCCCACCAGATACCAGTTTCCGCCTTCCCAGGTCTTTAAAACCGGGCTGCCGTTTCCATCCGTATAACTGGCGGTATAGGCCGTCGTGCCGGTAACCTCCCGGAACTTGGGCAGTTTCAGCGCCTCATTAAAAATCAGATACAGGTCGTAGGCGGTGGTATAGTGGTTCTCATCGGTCAGGCCATGGGGATTGACAAAATGGGTTCCTGTAGCTCCCAGCTGTCTCGCTTCTTCGTTCATCATCTCCGCGAAGCCTTCGATGCTGCCGCCCATATGTACGGCAATGGCCGCTCCGGCGTCGTTGCCGGAAGGAAGCATCAGGCCGTACAGCAGCTGTTCCAGCGTCAGCTGGTCGCCCGGATGGATGCCGCACAGCGTGGCTCCGGATTCCGTAATCACCGCGTCTTCCGTCACCGTCACCACGTCCTGCAGATTTCCGTATTTAATGGCCACTATGGCAGTCATAACCTTGGTAATGCTGGCCGGGTACAGCCGCTCAAACGCGTTTTTGCTGTACATCACCTGTTCATCATCTATGGAAAACAGTGCCGCGGCTTCGGAAGTGACCGCACCCGCGTCAAACATGGATTCATCTTCTATTACGCACAAATCTGCGGCAAACAGCTGCCCGGATCCCGTCTCTTCCCGGTCCGGCTCCAGCGTCAGCCTCCGCTCTTCAAAAGAATAAGGGCGTTCCAGCGGTTCTTTCCCAAAGGCGCCGCATCCGCTGAGTACGGCGCACACGGACAGCCAGCAAATGGCTCCCGCGGCAAATCTCTTTCTGTTCATAACCGGCTCCTGCCTGTCTTTTCTGCCTGTATCCGTCTACTTGTACATCTCCCGCCACTCCAGGTCGCCTCTCTCCAGCGCCTTTACCAGCAGCTCCGCCGTGGCCACGTTGGTCGCTATAGGAATGTTGTGCATATCGCAGGCCCGTACAATGCCGCTTCCATCCGGATCCGTCCGTTTCGGGGAAACCGGCTCCCGCAGGAAAATCACCAGGTCCAGCTGATCCTGTTCAATATCGATGCACATCTGCTGTCCGCCCCCCAGATGTCCTGCCAGGTATTTATGCACGTTCAGATTGGTCACTTCTTCGATCAGTCTTCCCGTGGTTCCTGTGGCGTACAGCGAATGCTTGCTGAGGATTCCTCTGTACGCGATGCAGAAATTCTGCATCAGCTTCTTTTTCGAGTCGTGGGCGATTAAACCGATATTCATTTGTCTTCCTCCTTCATGAGTTGCTAAAGTTGCGCTGTAGCCCAACATTCAAAACCACTCCCATGCCCAGGTAGATACTGAGCAGGGAACTTACTCCATAACTGACTAACGGCAGCGGCAGCCCCGTGTTGGGGAAAATAGCCGTCGCCACCGCGATGTTGGCAAAACTCTGAAATGCCAGCAGCGTGCCCATGCCGACGCAGATCAGCCTGCCTGACAAATCCTTTGCCCGGTAAGCCATAATCAGGCATTCATACACCAGAAGCAAAAACAGCACCAGCACCGCCATGGTGCCCGCGAATCCCATCTCTTCTCCCACTATGGCAAATATAAAATCGGTCTGTTCCTCCGAGAGAAAATTTCCGTTTTTTACAGAGGCGATCTCCGTATTGTTCAGTCCCTTGCCCCACAACTGTCCGGAGCCAATGGCCATAATGGAATTTTCCTGCTGCCAGTACGCGGAAGCGTACTGTTCCGGGTCGATCCACGCCAGAATACGGGTGGCCTGGTATCCCTGGAGAAACGGCAGCAGGCCCTGCTGGATCAGATAGATCAGCAGAATGCCGCCGGGCACCACCACCGCCAGCACGCCGAAAATCCATTTGTAGCTGACGCCGGAGGCAAATACCACCGCCGCGATAATCACCGTCAGCACCAGCGTGGTGGACAGGTTGGGCTGTTCAAAAATCAGCACCGCCGGAACCGCGAAAAGCAGAGCGCCCATTCCCAGCACCGGCAGCTGATTGATCCTCTCCTGGTATTTCTGGAAATACCAGGAGAAGAACAGCACCAGTCCGATTTTTACAAATTCCGCCGGCTGTATCTGGCCGATGACCGGAAGCACCAGCCAGCGGGTGGCGATGCCCCGGCTCTTGCCCATAATCAGCACCGCCGCCAGCAGCACAATGCATCCGCCGTAAATCAGCGTGGACAGCGACAAAAGCTTGTGATAGTCGATCAGGGAAAGGGCCACTGCCAGCACCAGCCCCACGGCGATGCCCATGATCTGCTTGCCTGTCATGGAACGGTCCTGATTGGTGGCGCTCCAGATGGCCAGAATTCCGATTCCGCTTAGCAGAAGCATGTACAGCAAAACCCGAACGTTGTATCTTCGGAAGTTATAATCAAAAAAAGTCATCCAAAAGTCCCCTTACTGCAGGTCAGTCTTCGAATCGGTATGTTCGCGCAGAGCGCCGGCATGTCCTGGGCGTATCCCGGAAGCGGCATCCGCTCCACCCGTACTTCCATACGGTCGGAGTCCACTTCCATATACCGGGAGAGCACGCGGCACAGGTCGCTTTTGAGCATTTCCAGCAGTTCCGGAGAACAGCCGGTCTTGTCCGCCGCCAGCAGAATCTTCAGCCGCCTTCTGGCAACGGAACCGGAACGTTCCCTTCTGATTCTCAGCATCCGGATCATATCGCCTCCTGGGCCCGCTTGAAAAAGCCGGAAATCCTGGAGAACAGACTCCGCGTCACGTGAGGCACATACAGGGGAATGTCCTCGCCCATAAGCCGCTTGCAGATGTCCAGATACGCCTGTCCCGGCGCGCTGTCCGTACCCGCCAGAGGTTCTCCCTGGTTGGCGGATATGACGATGGCCTCGTCGTCCGGCACCGCCCCCAGAAGGGGCACCGCCAGGATGTCCATAACGTCGTCCACCGACATCATATCTCCCCGCCGGACCATATCCATCCGCACCCGGTTGACAATCAGGTGAATGCTCTTTAAATCCGACGCCTCCAGCAGTCCGATGATCCGGTCCGCGTCGCGGATGGCAGACACCTCCGGCGTCGTCACTACCAGCGCCCGGTCCGCTCCCGCTATGGCGTTGCGGAACCCCTGTTCAATACCGGCCGGGCAGTCCAGCAGTATGTAGTCAAAATCTTCCCGCAGATCCTCCACCAGCTTGATCATCTGTTCCGGGTTCACCGCGGACTTGTCCCTGGTCTGGGCCGAGGGAAGCAGATAGAGATTCTGATATCTTTTGTCTCTGATCAGGGCCTGCTTCATTCTGCAGTTTCCTTCCACCACATCCACCAGATTGTAGACAATCCGGTTTTCCAGCCCCATAACCACATCCAGGTTGCGCAGTCCGATGTCCGTATCGATCATTACGGTGCGCATCCCCAGCATGGCCAGGCCGGTCCCGATGTTGGCAGAAGTCGTGGTTTTCCCAACCCCGCCTTTTCCGGAGGTAATCACAATGACTTCACTCATAGCTGTTTCCTCCTGAACTTTTACGCCGCCTTGCACAGCGCCAACATAATCATTTTACATGAAATCGGATGATATTTCCAGTACTAATTGGGTTTCATCAGATCAAAAATACTTTTTTTCAGAGATCGGACGCGCAGCTCTCCTTTTTCGGCATAAACCGTCACAGGCCCCCTGCCCAGGCGCTTTCCCCGGTCCCCGAAACGGGCGGCGAAGCCGGCGATCTTCACCTGGGTCGGCACCATATCCAGCGCGGCGATCACCGCGTCCTCGTTGCCGGCGGCGCCTGCCGTCACGCTGCCCCGCAGATCTCCCAGCACCACCACGTTGCCTCTGGCGGTTACCCGCGCCCCCTTTTCCACGTCTCCGATTACCACAATGCTGGCCTCGGACTCCAGGTGCTCGCCGGCCCGCAGGCATCCTTTGTAAAACTGGCCGGTCATGGAGGACAGTTCCATAAGTTTTTCATTCAGCGCCTTTTCGCACCGGCGCATCCGGCTGGCGTCCTGGTCCACCAGGCACAAGATTTCTATCTGCGAATGGTCGGTAATCACGTTGACGATCTGAAACTCCTGCTCCGGAGTCAGCGGCCGGCCGGCCAGCGTCAGCGTCATTTGTACGGAGCCCCAGAAACGGGCGCTTTCTTCAAACTTCGCGGCAATATCGCCGAGAAGCTGCTGGTAGGGAACCTCCGGGTCCAGAATCACGGTCATGCCGGCCCGGTTCCCCTTGATCACCACACTGCTTTTCATCGCACATCACCTTCCATTTTCCATTTTCCCGTCCGCGGATCAGTCCTGAATCACCACGTTGCTGGCCGCGATCGCATCGCCCTCCAGAATTTCTTCCAGGCTTAAGTACCCATAATACAGCTGATATACGTATTTTGCCACGGAAGCCGCGTTGGAAGAAGAATATCCGTATGGAATATTCACCACCACGCTGATTTCCGGGTCCGCGTAAGGCCCGTAGGAAATAAACAGGCCGTGGTTGGCTCGGGTGCTCTCCTGAGCCGTACCGGTCTTGCCGGCGATTTCCACCGGCAGATCCCGGAAAATCGCCTGGGCGGAGCCGCTGGCCACCACTTCCCGCATGCCGGTCTGCACCGCGTTCCAGGTAGTATCCGAAATCTCCACATGCTGGTACAGTTCCGGGCTGTAGTCCTGCACTACTTCTCCGGAAGAGGACGTGACCTTGTCGATCAGGCTCAGTTCATATACGTCGCCCCGGTTGGCCAGCGCCGTCACATACCGGGCCAGCTGTACGTTGGTATAGGCGTTGCTGCCCTGTCCTATGGCGGAACGCTCCGGGTCTTCCGTACTCAGCCGGGGAGAATTTTCCTCGATCTCCACGCCGGACTTGTGATCCAGGCCGAACAGAGACGCGTACTCCCGTATGGTTTCCAGGCCCCGTTCCGTGGAATATACCCCCGTCTCGTCAGTGGAAAGCCGATGGGCCACCTCGGCGAAAAAGTAGTTGCAGGAGTTCTGGATGCCACCTACCACGTCCAGGTCCGAGTGCATGCCGGGGAATACCACGCACCGCAGCGGCGGCGACGCTTCTTCGTAAAGGCCGGTGCACTTTATGGTGTCCGTGGTGCTGATCACGCCCTCTTCCAGTCCGGCAATGGCTGTGATAGGCTTGAAGGTAGAGCCGGGCGCTTTCACCACCTGGGTGGCGTTGTTGTACAGCGGCAGAGACAGATCGTTGTTTAAGCTGCTGTAATAGGCCGCGTCCACCGTGCCGGACAGCATGTTGTTGTCATAGCTGGGATAGGTTACCAGCGCCAGCACTTCTCCGGTGTTGACGTCCGTTACCGTGCATCCCGCCGTACAGGGATCCAGCGCCAGCTGGGCCGGCGTGATCTCGATGTTGGAGATCTTTTCAATCATAAAGGTATAGGCGTAGTCGCTGCCGTTTTCCGTCAGCAGCCGCACCTGTTCCTCGTCATAAGGCAGCACTCCCTGGGAATAAAGCGCCAGGCAGAGTTCCCGTCCCGTCACCACGTCCTGGTTTACCAGGTAGCGGTAAATCAGCTTGCTGAATTTGGCGTCGCCCTGAAGCTGTTCCAGAATGTAGTCCACAATGGCCTGGAAGCTGTCGTCAGCGCTGGAATACCGGGACTGGATATCCAGCTTCGTGGTGTCGATCCAGTTATTGGAGATTCCCCGATAGAGATACTCCCGCAGGCTGATGCTGCCTTCCCGCCAGGCCGCCTCCTCCTCGCCTGCACTGTCTATGCGGTCGCTCTGGACAATCCCCACGGTGGAGGAGGCCAGGTAAGTATACATGTATTCCATATACGAACGCAGATCCTCCGGCAGCTGATTCATAGGCGGCGCCGCCGGGTCTTCCAGCTGGGCCCGCAGCTGCGCAAGGATCTGTTCCCGGGAAGAGAGGAACTTCTGATGAATCTGCTTTTCGATCTCTCCCGCTTCTTCCGACTCCATGTGCTTTAAAGACAGCACATTGTTGTTGATCAGCTGATAATACGCGTCCTTAATGGGAATTTTCATCTTGCTTCGGTCCTGGTTTTCCTCTTCCGTCACGTCCCGGTTTACCAGGTGCTCCGTAAGGATGCCGGCCAGCTGCTGCTCCAGCAGGTTGTAAATTCCGATCTGCAGGTCCGCGTCAATGGTCAGCCACACGTCGCTGCCGGCTTTGGGCTCCGTAGAGCTTTGCACGCCCAGAATCTGGCCGCGGCTGTCCACGTAAATGCTCTGCTCTCCCTTTTTCCCCTGCAGCTCATATTCCATTTCCGCCTCGATGCCGATGCGTCCCACCGTATCGGTCAGCTCATAATTTTCATCGTGCTTGCGCAGTTCCTCCAGCTGATCGGACTGTACTTTTCCGGTGTAGCCGATGATGGACGCGAAATAAACGCTGTCATTGTATACGCGGATGGTGGACTCTTCGATGGAGACTCCCAGCAGATCCGCCATATTTTCCGACACCTCCGCCACCGTTTCTTCCGATACGTTGGACGCCACCGTGGTGCTTTCGTACCGCTGGTAGTCCGTCAAAGACATGGTATAGCGGATATTGGCGATCTGAAGCGCTTCCTCGTCGGTGAGCACAATGGGATTTCCGTTTTCATCCTTCAGCCGGTCAAGATCGTACCGGTCCTCGCTTTTCAGCTGTTCAAAAATCTCTCTGGCGGACACGGCGGAGGGATAGGAACCATCCTCGCCGTTGAGCTGATCCGCCGACGTCAGCCCGTAGTAATCCCGCAGAAACCGCAGCCGGGCCGATTCCGACGAAGAGGTGTAGACAAACTCTCCGTTCTGGTCTATGGTGATTTCCAGTTCTCCCTCCACCGTCTCGTCATGGGCGTCCAGAATGCGCACCAGCTTCAGCAGCATCAGATTGCGCTCCTGGTTGGTGGAGTAGTCTCCGTTGTTCCGAATGGTCACCGAATAAGCCAGTTCATTGTAGGCCAGCACCTTGCCGTTCCGGTCATAAATATTCCCTCTGGAACCGGGCGTATACACCGTCCGCAGGGTTTTGGAAACGTATTCCGTCAGGTATCGCTCTCCGTTGATGATCTGCAGGTTAAATAATTTTACCGCCAGCACGCAGAACATGGCGGTAAACAGCGCTCCCAGCACAAAGACCCGGGAGGTTACAACCCGTTTAAAAAATTCCTGCAGAATTTCCAGAATATCTCTAAACAATGGTAGTATCTCTCCTACTTTCAATCTCTTTCAGCCAGCGGTTAATAAACAGAAGCAGGCGGTAGATCAGCAGCGTGGTCACCGCCGTAAAAATAATCTCCGGAATCATCAGTTCCCGGAAATAGTACAACAGATCCAGCCTTCCCCGGATCAGGAACCGGAACACGTAGATGTACATGTTGTAGGCCAGTTCATTCAATATGCTTAAAATCAGAGGAAGAGTAATGTAGTCTTCGTAATAGTATTTCGTGCAGATGCCGTTTACATAGCCCACGTAGATATAAAACAGGGTATAAAACCCGAAGGGGCCGCTGTAAAACAGATCCAGCAGGATTCCCGCCAGCAGTCCGTAGACCATGCCGGATCTCTGGCCCTCCATAAACCCGAAGGAAAAGGTCAGAATCAGCAGCAGGTTCGGCGTCGCCGACAGAAAAGGGATCAGCGGAAACACGCTGTTCTGTATGATAAAGGCCGCGATCAGCAGGCCCAGATGAATCAGTATCCGCTTTAAGGCATTCTCCCAAACCATGTTATTCTCCCGCGTCTCCCGTTTCTTTCACTCCCGTGATAATCAGCACCTCCTGCAGGCTTCCGAACTCCGCCGCCGGAATCAGATAGCCGGAACTGGTCAGCTGATTGCTGTCCAGGGTGATATCCGACGCGTAGCCGATCAGGATGCCAGGCAGGAATTTGGAACTGATGTTGGAGGTGACCACCCGGTCTCCGTCTTTGAAATCCGCGTCTTTCTGGATGTTGGTAATCCGCAGGCGCCCTTCTTCATACAGGGTCAGATCCCCCGCTACGATACAGGTGTCCCCGGACTGCACCGCCATGGCGCTGACGCGGCTGGAATCGTCGATGATGGAGCGCACCGTGGCATAGTGGGCGCCCACGTCGGTGACGATTCCCACCAGTCCGCCGCCGGCCATGACGTTGCACCCCACTTCTACTCCGTCCGCAGAGCCTTTGTCCACCCGGAACACCTGAAACCAGTCGCCGGAATCGTTGGCGATTACTCTGGCGGCGGTTTTCTCATACTGCATATACTCCTGATCCAGCTGATACAGTTCCCGCAGCCGCCTCAGTTCATACTGTTCCGC
The DNA here is from genome assembly GCA_944380605.1 of uncultured Lachnospiraceae bacterium. Classification (GTDB taxonomy): domain Bacteria; phylum Bacillota; class Clostridia; order Lachnospirales; family Lachnospiraceae; genus UBA3402. The sequence continues at coordinate 42,238 of CALWIA010000003.1, forward strand.
CAGCAGCCGGTTGTTCTCCTCCACCAGGGCGTCTACTTCCTCCTTCAGCCGGTCATTTTCCTCCAGCGCCGTTTTCAGCCTGCTAAAATCCGACAGTTCCTCATATATGGCCGCGCCGGCCCGGTTGACCCCCGACTGGATGGGAATCAGCAGATATCCCACGCCGGTGCGCAGCGGCGCAAGCCACCCGTCGGATACGGAGGTGATGCCGATCAAAACCACGCAGAACAGCGTCAGTCCCATTAACAGATAACGATTGTATTTTGAATCCATCTATAACATTCCTTCTTTTTTCAGGCTGCAGTAGCATCCATCGCCGATTACGATGTGGTCCAGAAGCTGGATGCCGATCAGGTCTCCCGCTTCTTTGACCCGGCGGGTCAGAAGCACGTCGTCCCGGCTGGGAGCCGGATCCCCGCTGGGGTGGTTGTGCACCAGGATCATGCTTACGGCCCGGAACCGCAGGGCCTGTATCAGAATCTCTCTGGGCGAGGCAATGGACGCGTTGACCGTCCCCCGGGAAATCAGCACGTCCCGGATCAGTTTCTGTTTGGTATCCAGCAGCATGGCGTGAAGTTCTTCCTGCTCCAGGTGCCGCAGCGCCTCCATGTAATACGCGGAGGCTTCGGCCGGCGTGTGGTAGCGGCTGACTTCCTGCTGCGCGTACCGGCGGCTGATGCGCCGCGACAGTTCTCCGACGCACAGAAGCTGGATCCCTTTTACCGTACCGATTCCTTCCACCTGGGTCAGTTCCTGCAGGGAAAGGCGGCACAGTCCCAAAAGTCCGTCTTCCGGATAGTTCAGCGCCAGCACCTGGCCGGCGGTTTCCAGCGAATTGGACCGGCGGCTGCCGGTCCGCAGAATCACCGCCAGCAGTTCCGCGTCGCTTAAGGCTTCCGCCCCTAGCTGTACGCATTTCTCATAAGGCCGCTGTTTCTCCGGCATGTCTTTCATCTTCGGTTTCTTCAATCAAATCCCTCCTGTCTCCGCTCTCCAGGCACAGGCGCAGGAAATGATTACCTATCAGTTTAACACAAGTCGGTGCCTCTGTACACTCTTTTTGCAAAACCGGTCTATTCCAGTTTTGCCAGGCCCGCGTCCGCCATTTTCTGCAGAGACTTTAAAATCCCAAGCTTCGCGTGATACCAGGTCAGCCCGCCTTGGAAATAAACGGAGTAGGGCGGCTTGATGGGGCCGTCGGCGCTCAGTTCTATGGAGGAACCCTGGACAAAGGCGCCTGCCGCCATAATGACCGGCGCGTCATAGCCCGGCATGTCCCAGGGCTCCGGCGTTACAAAACTGTCCACAGGCGCCGCCGCCTGGATGCCCTGGCAGAAGGCGATCACGCCTTCCGGCTTTCCGAAGGTAATGGCCTGAATGATGTCATAGCGGGGATCGCTGCCGCCCGGGAACACGGAAAATCCCAGGTTTTCGTAGAGATTCGCGGCATAAATGGCGCCTTTTAACGCACCCGCCACTACGACAGGAGCCAGAAACAGGCCCTGGAACAGCGGCTGGTTCAGTCCCAGGCTGGCGCCTACTTCCTTGCCCAGCCCCGGAGCGCTGAGCCGGTAAGACGCCCGGTCCACGCAGTCTTTTCTTCCTACGATATAGCCGCCTATGGGAGCCAGGCCGCCGCCGGGATTTTTGATCAAGGAGCCGACGATCATATCCGCCCCCACATCCGTAGGCTCAATGGTCTCCACAAATTCGCCGTAACAGTTGTCTACCATGCAGATCACGTCCGGCTTGATCTTTTTGACAAACGCGATCAGTTCGCCGATCCGCTCCACCGACAGGGTCGGGCGGGTGGCGTAGCCTTTGGAGCGCTGGATCGTCACCAGCCGGGTTTTTTCGTTTATGGCCTTTTCTATGGCTTCATAGTCGAAGGAGCCGTCCTCCCGCAGATCCGCCTGGCGGTAGACGACGCCGTACTCCTTCAGCGACCCCACGGAATCCCGGATGCCGATTACCTCTTCCAGCGTGTCATAGGGTTTCCCCACCGGGGAAAGCAGCTCGTCTCCCGGCCGCAGATTGCCGAACAGCGCCACGCACAGGGCGTGGGTGCCGCTGATGAGCTGCGGGCGCACCAGGGCGCTTTCCCCGTGAAAGGCGCTGGCGTACACCGCTTCCAGCGTGTCTCTTCCCAAGTCGTTGTAGCCGTAGCCGGTGGTGGCGGCAAAATGGATATCGCTGACCCGGTTGTCCTGCATGGCCTTTAACACCTTCATCTGGTTATATTCTGCCCGTCTGTCAATTTCTTCAAAACGCTCTTTTAAAGAATCTTCCGCTTTTTTTCCAAATTCCAGCACCTGGGGGCTGATGCCCAGCTCCCGGTACATGGTTTCCAAATCATGCATCGTTTCGTTCTCCTGTACAGTCCAGTTGTTCTGTTTTTATTTCCTGCAGAATGTGCTCCAGCACCTTCTGCGGATCGTTGTCAAAGTCCGGCAGGTACAGCCATCGCACGTCCCGCTCCCGCTTAAACCAGGTGATCTGCCGTTTCGCGAAATGCCGGGTGTCCCGCTTCAGCACGTACACCGCTTCTTCCAGGGTGCAGGCGCCGGAAAGGTAATCCAGGATTTCCTTGTACCCCAGCCCCTGCATGGACGTCATGGTTCTCGTGCAGCCCATTTTCTTCAGCCGCCGCACCTCCTCCACCAGCCCCTGCTCCATCATGCGGTCCACCCGGCGGTCGATTCGCTGATACAGCGCCTGCCGGTCCGTATGCAGCACATAATACAGAAAATGGTAGGGGGAAGACCGGCTGTGCTCCTGCCGGTTGTGTTCCGACATGGTTTTTCCGGTGTTCCGGCAGTATTCCAGCGCCCGCACCACCCGTTTCACATTGTTGGCGTGCACCGACGCGGCATATTCCGGATCTGCCTCCTGCAGCAGGCCATGCAGATATTCCGGCCCCTTCTCCGCCGCCAGCCGCTCCAGCTCCTGCCGCAGCGCCCCGCCGGTTTCTTCCTGGGAAAAATTCACGTCGTAGAGAAGCGCCTGAATGTAAAATCCGGTGCCGCCTGTCACAATGGGCAGCCGCCCCCGGCTGTAAATGTCTTCCAGCGCTTCTTTTGCCATCTGCTGAAACGCGGCGGCGTGAAATTCCTCCCAGGGCTCCAGCACATCGATAAGGTGATGGGGGACTCCCTGCATCTCTTCTTTGGTAATCTTCGCGGAACCAATGTCCATATGCCGGTACACCTGCATGGAGTCGGCGCTGACGATTTCTCCGTTCAGCGCCTTCGCCAGTTTTATGGAAAGTTCTGTTTTTCCCACCGCCGTAGGGCCGGTGAGCACCAGCAGAGGTTTTTTCATCTCCAACGCTCCTCGTCTACACAATCCGCCGGAACTTCCGTTCCAGTTCCCGGCGGCTCATGGAAATCATGGTGGGCCTTCCGTGGGGACAGGCGTAAGGATTGTCCAGCTTCAGCAGTTCATCCATCAGATGATCCGCCTCCGCGAAAGACATGGGATGATTTCCCTTAACCGCGGCCTTGCAGGACATGGACGCCGCCCGGCTGCAGAGGATATCCGGGCTGCCGGCCAGCAGTTCGTCCGACAGTCCGTCCAGCAGTTCCGTAAACAGGTCCTTTGTGGCCACGGAAAACAGGTTATCCGGCACGGCCCGCACCGCGTATTCTCTCCCGCCGAAGGGCTCCATCTCAAAACCGATTTCTTCAAACCGGCGCCGGTACCGTTCCAGCAGCGCGGCCTCTGCCGCGCTGACCGTCAGAATCAGCGGCGGATTCAGCAGCTGGGAGGTAAATTCCCTGGTCTTTAAGGACTTCATGGTCCGTTCGTACAGCACCTTCTCATGGGCCGCGTGCTGGTCGATGAGATAGAGATGGTCGTCAAATTCCACCAGCCAGTAGGTGTCAAACAGCTGGCCGATCAGCCGGTGCCGCTTCCGGCTCTCCGGCTCCAGAAATTTTTCTTCGAACAGGTCCAGCTGCCCGGCGGCCGGCTCCGTTTTCTCCGCGGCGGCGGAATACATGGGCCGGGACTGATACACCGGCTCTTCTTCCATTTTCCGGCGGCTGACCTCAAAGGGTTCCGGCCCCCGGACGGGGGAAGACTTTTCCGGCTTTTGCTCCGGCTTTTCCGGCTCCTTAGCCTGTGCGGCCCGGGGCGCTTCCGGCGCGGGAACCACAGGGGCGGTCGAGATTTTTTCTTCCTTTTCCAGCGTCACCTCCGGAATCAGTTCCTGCTTTGCCAGCGCCTGGCTCACCGCCTGGACGATCATCTGGAAAAACCAGTCTCCGTCCCGGAACCGCAGTTCCATCTTCGCCGGATGGACGTTGACGTCCAGATATTCCGGCTCAATGGACAGATGCAGCAGCACAAACGGGTACTTGTGCTGCATCATAAACGGCTTATACGCCTCTTCAATGGCTTTGGTCACCAGGCCGCTGCGGACATAGCGGCCGTTGATAAAGTAATTTTCAAAATTCCGGTTGCTTCTGGCAATCACCGGTTTCCCCGCGAATCCCCGGATCTGCAGGATCTCGCTTTCATATTCCACCGGCAGCAGATTGGCGGCAATGTCACGCCCGAATACGGTATAGATGATGTCCTTCAGATTGTGGTTGCCCGACGTGTGCAGGCGGCTCTGCTGATTCTGAATAAACCGGACGGAAATATCCGGATGGGACATGGCCATCTTTTCCACCAGAGACGCCACGTGGGCGCCCTCCGTCTGGGCGGTTTTTAAAAACTTCCGTCGGGCAGGGGTGTTGAAAAACAGGTTCCGAACCAGAAAGGTGGTGCCGTCCGGCGCTCCCACTTCTTCCGTTCCCCGTTCCGCCCCGCCCTCGATCTGATAGCGGAGTCCTGTCAGCTGTTCCGGCGTTTTGGTAATCACCTCCACCTGGGATACGGCGGCAATGCTTGCCAGCGCCTCGCCCCGGAATCCCAGAGAGCCCACTGCCGCCAGGTCTTCTGCCGTACGGATTTTGCTGGTGGCGTGGCGCAGAAACGCGGTGGCCACCTCTCCTTCCGGAATGCCGCAGCCGTTGTCCGTCACCCGGATCAGTGACAGGCCGCCGTCCCGGATTTCCACCGTTACCGCCGTGGCCCGGGCGTCAATGGCATTTTCCATCAGCTCCTTGACCACCGAGGCCGGCCGCTCGATCACCTCACCGGCGGCAATCTTGTTTATGGTATTCTGGTCCAGTACCTCGATATGCGGCATGCTCATCCCTCCTGCCAGCGGTTTTTCAGCCGGCTCTGCATCCGGCTTAGAATGTTTAACGCCTCCACCGGCGTAATTTCATTGATCTGCAGTTCTTCGATTTCCCGGACAATGTCGTCGCTTTTTACCGTATCAAACAGGGTCATCTGGTTTAAGTCCACGTCGTCCGGCTTTGTCACCGCCTTATGCTGAGGCACGCCGGCGCTTTCCTGGGCGATTTCCCTGGCCCGGGTGGCAATGTCGGCGCTGCTCAGTTCCTCTACCAGTTCCTTGGCTCGCCGGATCACCGGTTCCGGCACTCCCGCCAGCTTCGCCACCTGAATGCCGTAGCTTTTGTCTGCCCCGCCTTTGATGATCTTGCGCAGGAACACGATGTCGTCTCCCTGCTCCTTGACGGCGATGCAGTAGTTGTTGACGCCGCTCATGGTGCCTTCCAGCTCCGTCAGTTCGTGGTAGTGGGTGGCAAACAGCGTCTTGGCTCCCAGGATTTTCGGGTTGCTGATGTATTCCACCACCGCCCAGGCGATGCTCAGGCCGTCAAAGGTGCTGGTGCCCCGGCCGATTTCATCCAGAATCACCAGGCTTTTGCGGGTGGCGTTGCGCAGAATGTTGGCCACCTCCGTCATCTCCACCATAAAGGTGCTCTGGCCGGAAGCCAGGTCGTCGGAAGCTCCCACCCGGGTGAAAATCCGGTCGCAGATGCCGATATCCGCTTCTTCCGCCGGCACGAAGCTTCCCATCTGCGCCATCAGCACGATCAGGGCCGTCTGACGCATGTAGGTAGATTTTCCCGCCATATTGGGACCGGTAATAATGGAAATCCGGTTTTTTCCGTTGTCCAGCAGCGTATCGTTGGCCACGAACAGATCGTCTTTCAGCATCCGCTCCACCACCGGATGGCGGCCGTTTTTGATGCGGATGAGGCCTTTCTCATTGATGCCCGGTTTCACATAATCGCCGCGGGTCGCCGCCACGGAAAGGGAACAGAATACGTCCATGGCGGCTATGGCCTTGGCGGTCTTCTGAATCCGGCTCACTTCGGCGGCAATTTTGTCCCGCACCTGGCAGAACAGGTCGTATTCCAGGGCAAACAGCTTGTCCTCCGCCCCCAGAATTACCTCTTCCATCTTTTTCAGTTCATCTGTGGTAAAACGCTCCGCGTTGGCCAGCGTCTGCCTGCGGATAAAATAGTCCGGCACCTGGTCCTTAAAGGAATTGGTCACCTCAAAATAGTAACCGAACACCTTGTTGAATTTGATCCGGAGATTCTTGATGCCCGTCTTTTCCCGTTCCTTGGCCTCCAGATCCGCCAGCCAGGTTTTTCCTTCGGTCTTGGCCCGGCGCAGCCGGTCCGTCTCTTCGCTGTAGCCGTCCCGGATCACCCCACCTTCCCTGGCGGAAAACGGCGGGTCCTCTACAATGGCTTCCTCTATCAGCCGGCAGAGGTCTTCCAAGGGGTCCATATCCTCCCAGATCTGCTTCATCAGAGCGCAGCGGAATTCTCCTGCCAGGTTCCGGATATAGGGCAGCATCTTCAGCGAGCTGCAGAAAGCGGCCAGGTCCCTGGGGCCGGCGGTTTTGTAGCTGATCCGCCCCATAAGCCGTTCCAGGTCGTAGACCGGATTTAAGTATTCCCGGATCTCTTCTCTGGAAATGTAGCTGAGATTCAACTCTTCCACCGCGTCCTGCCGCTTCAGGATCTCTTCTTTCCGGATCAGCGGCTGCTCCACCATGCTGCGCATCAGTCTGGCGCCCATGGCGGTCTTGGTCTTGTCCAGCACCCACAGCAGGGAACCCCGGCGCTGTTTTTCCCGCAGGGTCTCCACCAGTTCCAGGTTCCGCCTGGTGGAACTGTCGATGATCATATACTGGCCGGCAGAATAAATGGTCAGGTTGGTGATGTGGTCCAGAGAGCTTTTCTGGGTCTCGTAGAGATATTCCATCACGGCCCCCGCCGCCAGCACGCCGGCGTCGTGATCCGCCAGTCCCAGCCCTTCCAGACTGCTGACATGAAAATGCTCCTTTAACACCTTCCGGCAGCCTTCGTCGGAAAAATAGCGTCCGTCCAGAGAAGACACCGCCGTCTGATACCGGCTGCGCAGATCGTCCAGATCCGCGCCGGACATGTAAAAGGCCTCGTTGCAGATAATCTCGGAAGGGGAAAACTTGCTGATTTCATCCAGCAGCGCCCGCTCGTTTTCCACCTCCGTCACCAGGTAGTCGCCGGTAGTGATGTCGCAGGCGGAAACGCCGTACACGTTTCCCAGGTACACGATGCCCATCAGGTAATTGTTTTTCGTCTCGTCCAGCGCCTGGCTGCTGGTAATGGTCCCCGGCGTCACCACCCGGATGACTTCCCGCTTCACCAGCCCCTTGGCCTGCTTCGGGTCCTCCATCTGCTCCGCGATGGCCACTTTGTACCCCTTCTGCACCAGCCGGTACAGGTAGGAGTCCACCGCGTGGTACGGCACGCCGCACATAGGCGCCCGTTCCTCCATGCCGCATTCCTTTCCCGTCAGCGTGATCTCCAGCTCCCGGGACGCCGTCAGGGCATCGTCGAAAAACATCTCATAAAAGTCCCCCAGCCTGTAAAACAGAATACAGTCCGGGTACTGTTTTTTGGTCTCCAGATAATGTGTCATCATGGGTGATAATCCAGCCATGGCAACGTAACCTCTCTTCTTTTGAACAGGAAAGGGCGCCGTTTCCTCGTGTTCCGCGGCCGCCCCCGTCTTGTCTGCGTCTTTTCCGGGCCGTCAGGCGTCTTCCCCCTGCCGGTCCTGTACATGACCCATATAGTAAAATCCTCTGGACTCGTCCAGATACACGTCCAGAATATTTCCGATCCATTCTTTCTTTCCTGGAAAATGGACCACCGTATTGTTGTCCATACGCCCGGTCAGATACCCTTCCAGATGGGTGTCCGGCTCCTCCGCCAGCACTTTCTGCACCGTATGGACGTCTCTGCCGCACACTTCCGAAGAAATGCGCTGCACTTCCGCCAGCAGCCGGTCAAACCGGTCCTTCATCACATCCTCCGGCACCTGGTTTTCCATAACGGCCGCCGGCGTGCCGGTGCGCCGGGAATACAGGAAGGTAAAGGCGCTGTCGTAGCGCACCCTGCGGACCACGTCCAGCGTCTCCTGAAAGTCCTCTTCCGTTTCTCCCGGAAATCCCACAATAATATCTGTGGTCAGAGAAATATCCGGCACGGCGGCGCGGATCCGCTCCGTCAATTCCAGATACTGTTCCTTGGTATAGCGGCGGTTCATGGCCTTTAAGATCCGGCTGCTGCCGGACTGCAGCGGCAGATGCAGATGCCGGCAGACCTTTTTGCAGTCTGCCATGGCCTGGATCAATTCCTCGGACAGATCTTTGGGGTGGGACGTCATAAACCGGATCCGCTGGATTCCCGGTATCTCATTGACCCTGCGCAGCAGCTGTGCGAAGGTCATGGGGTGCTCCAGCGTCTTTCCGTAGGAATTGACGTTCTGCCCCAGCAGCATCACTTCCACCACGCCGTCTTCTGCCAGCCGTTTCACTTCCGCCAGAATGTCCTCCGGTCTGCGGCTCCGCTCCCTGCCCCGCACATAGGGAACGATGCAGTAGCTGCAGAAATTGTTGCAGCCGAACATAATGTTGACGCCGGACTTAAAGGGGTATTTCCGCTCCGCCGGCAGATCTTCCACGATCTGGTCCGTGCCTTCCCAGATATCCACCACCATGGTCTTCTCCCGCAGGCGCCGGCAGATCAGTTCCGCCAGCTTGAAGATGTTGTGGGTTCCGAAGACAATGTCTACAAACCGGTAGCTTTTTCGGATCTTCTCCACCACCTGAGGTTCCTGCATCATGCAGCCGCACAGGGCGATGAGCATATGGGGATTTTTCTTTTTCAGGGTATTGAGGTACCCCAACCGTCCATACACCTTCAGATTGGCGTTTTCCCGCACGGTACAGGTGTTGTACAGTACAAAATCCGCGTTTTCATCCTCGGTTTCCTGAAATCCGATGCGCTCCAGAATCCCCAGAAGCTTCTCCGAATCCCGGGCGTTCATCTGGCATCCAAAGGTGTGGATGCAGCAAGTCAGAGGCCGTCCCAGTTTCCTGCTGACCGCCTCTGTCTCTTTCCGTGCCTCCTGCATGAAATATTCCTGCCTTGCAGCTTCTTCTGCCGAAGGCTGTATCCTGCTTTCCGTCATAACGATTCCTTTTTGTATTCTGCTTATTTTCCTTTTCCCATCTGTCTATCTTACTATAGGTCCGGCGGAATCGCAAGACTTTTTACCGCGCGTCCTCCTGGGGGAATTTCATTCCCCACTGCCGCCTCAGTTCGTCCATCCACCGCATCATCCGCAGCGTTTCCTCGTGAGGCATCTGGGGACATTCCAGTTCTCCCTGCCGGATGGCCTGGATGCAGGCCTCTACTTCATACTCGTATCCGCTGATCTGCTCCGGGCTCTCATAAGAAGCCAGCAGTTCATCGGACGTGCTGTACACCCGGAAGCCGGAACAGTTGTTGATGTTGGATACCACAATGTACCCCTCGTCGCCGTAGATTACGCCGCCCCGGTCGCTGCGGGCCAGCGCGGTGCTGTTCAATACGGCCATACGGCCATCGGCATAGGTCAGGGTTACGCTGTTCTGCATATCCGCGCCTTCTTCATTGAACACCGCCCATCCCCGGATTTCCTTTACATCGTCGCCAAAGACCATGGAGGCGAAATTCAGCGGATAGATGCCCACGTCCAGCAGGGCGCCGCCGCCCAGTTCCAGCTTCTGTATCCGTTCTTTATGCTTTGTCACATAGCCCAGGTTGGCCGTCAGCATCTGGGGCTTGCCGATGGCCCCTCCATCCAGCACATCCTGCAGCATCCGGCGGGACGGCATGTACCGGGTCCAGATAGCCTCTGTCAGCAGCAGTCCCTTTTCCTTCGCCATGGCAAAGACTTCTTCCGCCTGCTTTGCATTGAGCATAAACGCCTTTTCGCAGAGCACGTGCTTTCCATACTGCAGGCACAGTTTCACATGGTCGTAGTGGCAGGAATGGGGCGTCGCCACGTAGATCAGTTCCGCTTCGGAAGACGCCAGCATCTCTTCATAAGAACCGTAGGACTCCGCGAACCCGTAGGTTTTGGCAAAGGCCTCGGCCCGGCTGCCGTCCCGCGCCGCCACGGCGCAGCAGATCACATTGTCCATGCGGCGGAGGGTGTCCGCCATCACTCCGGCGATATTGCCGGCTCCCAGAATTCCTACTTTTATCATAACGCTCTCCTTTTCCTGTTTCCGGACCGCCGCAGAAATTACCCGCGGATCTGTCCGTTTCCGTAAATGATGTATTTGGTGCTGGTCAGTTCCTTCAGTCCCATAGGCCCTCTGGCGTGGAGTTTCTGGGTGCTGATGCCGATTTCCGCCCCGAACCCGAACTCATTTCCATCGGTAAACCGGGTGGAAGCGTTGACATACACCGCCGCCGCGTCGATCTCATTTAAAAACTTCTGCGCGTTGGCATAGTCAGAAGTGATAATCGCCTCCGAATGCCCCGTATTGTACCGGTTGATGTGGGCAATGGCCTCATCTATGGAATCTACAAGCTTCAGGGACACGATATAGTCCAGATATTCGGTTCCCCAGTCCTCTTCCGCCGCCGGCACCAGGCCAGGCGCCAGCCTGCAGGCTTCCTCGTCCGCCCGGATTTCCACCTGTTTTTCGTCCAGCCTGGCCTTTAACAGCGGCAGAAAGTCCCCGGCTATGGCCCGATGGACCACCAGGGATTCGCAGGCGTTGCAGACGCCGATTCTCTGGGTCTTGGCGTTGAAAATAATGTCCAGCGCCATGGAAAAATCCGCCGTCTCATCTACAAAAATGTGACAGTTGCCGGTTCCCGTCTCGATCACCGGCACGGTGCTGTTTTCCACCACGGTGCGGATCAGCCCGGCTCCGCCTCTGGGAATCAGCACATCCACATATCCGTTCATCCGCATAAAGGCCCTGGTCGTCTCCCGGTCGGTGCTCTCGATCAGCTGCACCGCCTGCGCCGGCAGGCCGGCCGACAAAAGTCCCGCCTGGAGCCGCCGGACAATGGCCTGATTGGAGGAAAGCGCGTCGCTGCCGCCTTTTAAAATCACCGGATTTCCCGCTTTGAAGCAGAGGCCGAAGGCGTCCGCCGTCACGTTGGGACGGGCCTCGTAAATGATGCCCACCACTCCCAGCGGCACCCGCTTCTGGCCGATTACCAGCCCGTTGGGGCGGGTCTTCATAGAGATCACTTCCCCGATGGGATCCGGCAGCGCCGCCACCTGCATCAGTCCGTCTGCCATGGCGCGGACCCGGTCTTCCGTCAGCGCCAGCCGGTCCAGCAGTCCCTGGCTCATGCCTTTTTCACGGGCCCTCTCCTGATCCTCTCCGTTGGCCTTTAAAATCTCCGGCATTCCGTCAAGCAGCGACCGGGCCGCCGCCTGCAGCCCCTGGTCCTTCTGTACCGTGCCCAGGCGGTTCAGCACCCGGGCGGTTTCTTTGGCCCGTTTTCCGATTTCTTCCAGCGTCATCCGCCTCTCCTCCTCTCCGTCCTGCTTTTACACGTCTTTTACGCCGCCGTATTTTTTTCCGAGATCCGTTATGGAACCATCCGGCTCCTGGATGGAAATGATGTTTAAGTTGGAGCGCATGCTGGCCCGAATAGCCTCAATATAGTCCCGGCGCAGAGACGCCTGCTCCTCCTTCTCCTCTTCCGTCAGTCCCACCGCCTGGGATTTGTGATACAGCGTGTTGATGCGGTCAATCATTTCCTGTGTAATCATGGTTTCCTCCGCGTTGATTTTTAACAGCCGATCCATCAGCCGTACTCGTTGTTCAAATAATGCATCAGGTCAAAATCCATATTCCGGTGCGCGGTAAACAGCGTGCCTTTCCGGTTCCCCTGGGCGATTTCGTGGATGACCTCCACCTGATCCGCATTGGCGATCACCATATCGGAACCGCTGTCGGTGGCAATCCGGGCTGCCGCCAGCTTGGCGGCCATGCCTCCGGTGCCCACGTCGCTGCCGGAGGTCTCTTTTCCCATGTCCAGCAGTTCCCGGGTAATCTCCGGCACAAAACTGATGAACCGGGCCTGGGAATTTTTGCGGGGATCATCGGAATACAGTCCGTCGATATCCGACAGCAGAATCAGCAGATCCGCGCCGATTAACGCCGCCACAATCGCCGACAGCCGGTCGTTGTCTCCGAAATTGTCCACCAGCGGGATCTCGGAGGTAGAAACCGTGTCGTTTTCATTGACAATGGGCACCGCTCCCAGCGCCAGAAGCTCGTCAAAGGTATTCTGGGCGTTGTAGCGAGAGGCGTCGTTGACCATGGTGTCTTTGGTCAGCAGAATCTGCGCCGCAATCTGGTTGTACTCGGCAAACATCCGCTGGTATACCATCATCAGCCTGGCCTGCCCCACCGCGGCAAACGCCTGTTTCTGGGCCAGGCTGTCCGGCTTTCCCTTGTGGTGAAACGCCTTCCGTCCCGCGGCGATGGCGCCGGAAGACACCAGCACCACTTCTTTGCCTTCTCCCTTCAGGTCGCTGATAATCCGCACCAGCCGCTCGATTTTCAGCAGATTCATATCTCCGGTCTCCGGATGGGTCAGCGAGGAAGATCCGATTTTGATCACCAGCCGCTTCTTGTTCTTCAGTTCCAGACGGGCGCGGGATTCCGCGTCCTGCCCCATCTCCTGCCGCGCCGCGGCCTGCGGCGCGTCCCCGTATCGTTCCATATCCTGTATCCTTCCTTATGTCCTTGGTATAGCCGTTTTCAGTATAGCAGAACGAAGGGCGTCTGTCATCTTTTTCTTTTTATACCACCATCACATCATCGTCGTGCAGCATCAGATACGCGGCCGCGAACAGCAGGCCGCTGTACCGCTTCAGATCTTCCTCTTCCAGAACCAGTTCCTTGTTTCTGGACATCATACGGCGTATTTCTCCCAGCTGTCTTCCGTTTTCCAGTATGGCGAAGGTCCGGTTCTTTTTCTGCCGCAGCATCAGGGTTCTGTCCCCGGCCTCCAATTCCGTCTCCAGCGCCATGGGAGGCCTGGCATATCCGGCCGCATCTTCCAAATACCGGATTTTGCAGTACGCCGGATTCCCTTCTGCTTCCTGGATCACCAGCGCTCCCTTTTCCCGCGTCACTTCATAACAGATTCCGCTCTCCGCGTCTTCCGCAGACAGCCGGCATCCGGAACACAGGCTTCTGCGGACCCTGCCTGCCAGATGATGTTCCTCGTCCCGGATCTCATAGGTTTCCAGTTTCCGCCTCACTGTATACTTCATGCAATTCTTCCTCCTATCCATAGAACGGCCATATTGATGATTCCAGCCAGCACCATAACCCAGATGGGATTCATCTGGCGTTTTTTCAAAAGCAGCACGCAGACGCCAAACAAAACGGCCATCCGCCAGTTGGTCTGAGAAAGACGGATGGTTCCTTCTTCTCCCCACAGCGCCGCGGCCAGGATGGAAATGCCGGAAGAAGCGATCATCGCCACCACCGCCGGACGCAGCGAGTTTAAAATCTCCTGCAGCAGCGTCATATTCCGGTATTTCAGATACAGCCGGGCCAGAACGATGACAATCACCCCGGAAGGCAGCACACAGCCCAGAGTAGCCGCCAGGGCCCCTGAAACTCCGGCAATCCGGATTCCTACAAATGTCGCGGAGTTGATGGCAATTGGTCCCGGCGTCATCTGGGATATGGTGACCAGATCCATAAATTCCGTCATGCCAAGCCATCCGTTCGCGTCCACAACCTGGTTCTGGATCAGCGGCATCGCCGCGTAGCCGCCTCCAAAGCTGAACAGCCCGATTTGAAAGAAGCTCCAGAATAATTTTAAAATGGGCATTCCGTTTTCCTCCTTTTCTCCAGAAAGGTCCGCGCGATCCCCACAGCGATGCAGACCAGCACGATAACGGTTACGGGGATCCCAAAAACACAGGCTGCCAGAAAAGACGCTGCCATGATCCCTATGGAAATCCAGTTCCTTCCGTGCACAATTCCTCTTGCCATTTCATAAACAACCGCTGCGATTACCGCTCCTACTCCCGCCTGCATGCCTTCCAGCATCCAGCTCACTGCCTGGCTGCTTCGGAACGCGTCATAGCAAATAGAGATCAGGGAAATAATCACAAACGGCGGAATTACCGTCGCCGCAATCGCAGTAATAGCTCCGGCAATTCCCGCCAGCTTGTATCCCACTGCTACAGCGCCGTTCACTGCCACAGCCCCTGGCGCCGACTGGGCAATGGCTACCAGATCCAGCATCTCCTCTTCCCCGATCCAGTGATACTCATCTGCGAATTTCTTTTTCATCAGGGTTACAATGACGTATCCTCCGCCGAATGTAAAAGCGCTGAGATACAGCGCGGATACAAACAGCTTCCGCAGCACCACGCCTCTCTTTTCTCTTTCTTTTTCCTCCATATGGGTATCCTCCTTTCCCTCCCCAGTATAATTCTTCTTGATTTATATGAAAAATACTATTATTCTATTATATATATAATAATTTTCTTATATAGAGAGGAGGATACATGCGATGACCCTTCGCCATATGAAGATCTTTGTCGCCGTATTTCAATACAGCAGCATCACAAAAGCCGCGGACAAACTGCACCTTGCGCAGCCTTCCGTCAGTTTTGCCGTAAAAGAACTGGAGGAATATTATGGAATCCGGCTGTTTGAACGTCTTGGGCGGCGGATTTCGCCTACCGAAGCCGGAAAAGAATTGTATGGATACGCATTGCATATCGTATCTGAATTTGAAGAATTGGAAAAGAAAATCCGCAACTGGGACGCGCTGGGCGTCATACGGATCGGCGCCAGCATCACCATCGGCACCCATCTGCTGCCGACGCTTCTGAAACAGTACCAGATCCGCGTTCCGGAACTTCGAATGGAAGTCAAAATCCGGCGTTCCGCGGAAATTGAACAATTGATTCTGAATAACGACATCGATATCGGACTGATTGAAAATCAGCCGGAACACCCGGACCTGACTGCCGTTCCGTTTATGGAGGATACGCTGGAAGCCATTGTCTCCAACAGCCATCCTCTCGCCGGCCGCAGCCAGGTAACGCTGAAAGAACTGGCGGAATACCCCTTTCTCATGCGTGAAAAGGGCAGTGCCGGCCGGGATATTCTGGACGCCTGCTTCGCCCTGGAACAGATTTCCGTCCGCCCCCTGTGGGAAAGCGCCAGCACCCAGGCCATTGTCCGGGCAGCGGCGGAGGGGCTCGGCGTCGCCGTCCTTCCGGCACTGCTGGTGCAGAAAAATGTGGAAGAAGAAACGGTCCGCAGGATTCCCTTCCCCCAGCCCCTGACCCGGAAACTGAATATCGTCTATCACAAAAGCAAATATCTGACCAGCCGCATGCAGGGCTTCATCCAGCTGTGCAGAACCGCCGGCTGATCTCTTCCGCCGCCCGCATGCCGTCCATAGCCGCCGACGTAATGCCGCCGGCATAGCCGGCGCCTTCCCCGCAGGGAAACACGCCCCGGATGGCGCTTTCCAGCCGCTCGTCCCTGGGCATGCGCACCGGGGAGGAAGTGCGGCTTTCCACTCCCGCCAGAATGGCGTCGTACCGGGAAAATCCCTGGATTTTCGTCTCAAACTGCTCCATGCCCTCCAGCAGGCTGCGGGACAGGTAATCCGGCAGCAGTTCCTGCAGATTGGCAAAGGCCCAGGCTCCCTTAAACTCCGGCTCCACGTCTCCCAGCTGCCGGCTTTCCCGGTTCTCCCGGAAGTCCCCGTACAGCTGAATGGGAATCTTTCCGTTTCCCAGCCGGTAGGCCAGCCGTTCCAGCTTTCTCTGGTATTCCACTCCCGCCAGCACGCCGCTTCCGAAATCTTCCGGCGTCACCGTGACAATCAGGGCGCTGTTGGCGTTTCTGCCGCCCCGGTCGTGGTAGCTCATGCCGTTGACAGCCAGCATCTCCGGTTCCGAAGAAGCATTGACCACATACCCGCCGGGACACATGCAGAAGGAATAGACCCCTCTGCCCAAACTGGACCGGGCCGTTACCTTGTAAGGCGCCGGCCCCAACGCGTCCCGGAAAGTTTTTCCGTACTGGGACTCGTTGATCATCGCCTGGGGATGCTGGATCCGCAGACCCACGGCAAACGCCTTGGGCTCCATGGGAATCCCCCGGTTCAAAAGCATGGCAAAGGTATCCCGGGCGCTGTGGCCGATGGCCGGGATCACCACCTGGACCTGCATCCGCTCTCTGCCGTTGATCTCCACCGCCGCTGCCGCCCCGTTTTCCACCAACAGGTCCGTCACCTGGGCGCCGAACCGCACCGTTCCGCCCAGTTCTTCAATTCTGCGCCGGATGCCGGTGACCACCTCTCCCAGCACATCGGTGCCCACATGGGGCTTGTAGGAATACAGAATCGACGGATCCGCCCCGTATTCCGCCAGGATCCGGAACACCTGCTGCTGGCGGCCCAGCGGATCTTTTACCAGGGTGTTAAGTTTTCCGTCGGAAAAGGTCCCCGCTCCGCCTTCACCGAACTGCACATTGGAACCGGTATCCAGAACCCCGGTCTTCCAGAAATGCTCCACCTTCTGCCTGCGCTGCTCCACCGCGTCTCCCCGTTCCAGAATCACCGGACAGAAGCCTGCCTGCGCCAGAAACAGGCCGCAGAACAGTCCCGCCGGCCCGCTGCCGATGATCACCGGCGGCACCCGCAGAACCTCTTTTCCGCCGCCAGGGAACACATAGGGGGTATCTTTGGCCAGGCAGATCTGCGGGCTTCTGGCCCGCTTTACCGTCTGTTCTTCCCGGTCGGTTTCCACATCCAGCGTATAGACATAGTGAATCTGATCCTTTTTTCTCGCGTCACAGGACTGTCTGCGAATAGTCAGAGACCGTATGGATTCCGGAGAAATCCGCAGCATCCGGGCCGCCTTTTCATACAGTTCCTGCCGGGTGTGGTCCACCGGCATCTTTACCTGGCTGATTCGTATCATCGCTTCTGTTCCTTTCCTGTCTTTCGTTCCAGCGCCGCCTTCGTCGCGCAGATGCCCGCCAGCCGCCCGCTGGACCAAGCCCACTGCAGATTATACCCTCCGCAGATGCCGTCCACGTCCAGAATCTCGCCGGCAAAAAACAGCCCCGGCACCAGCCGGGATTCCATGGTCTCCGGGCATACCTGCCGGACGTCCACGCCGCCGCAGCAGACCTGGGCCTGATCAAAGGAATTGGTCCCGGTCACATGGGCTTCAAAAGATGTGATCTGCCGGACCAGGGCTTCCCAGGCTTCTTTCGGGATCCGGGATACCGGTTCTTCCGGACGGATCCCCGCCCGGTAAAGCAGCGCCAGCCCCAGCTTCTGGTTCAGCAGGCCGTTTAAAAATCCGCCGGCCCCGCGGTCCGCCAGCTGCTTTCTCCGGCGGTTCAGAAACTTTGCCGCCTCCCACTCCTCAAACCCCGGCAGAAAGC
Organism: uncultured Lachnospiraceae bacterium; assembly: GCA_944380605.1. GTDB lineage: Bacteria > Bacillota > Clostridia > Lachnospirales > Lachnospiraceae > UBA3402. The sequence goes on from CALWIA010000003.1 coordinate 59,912, forward strand.
TGACCGACGCCTTTACCTGCCGGCCCTTATGTAACGCGGCGGATGCGTACCGGCTCACCTGGAACACCGGGATGCCGGACAGCCCGTATTCCGTCAGCTGCAGTTCTCCCTGATCCTGCGCTTCCCACGTCCAATTTCCCCGTCCGTCGCCGGAGTACAGCTGGATCCGTCCCTCCGCCCGCACGCCGGCCATCTGCCGGAAGTCTTTTTCCCGGCAGCGAAGCTGCACCAGCGCCGGCAGCGGCGTCTCAATCCGGTGTCCCAAGGAGCTGGCCAGCTGATATCCGCTGCCATCGGAACCGGTGGCCGGCGCCGCGCAGGACCCCGCCGCCAGAATCAGCGCCCCGGCTTCCAACGTCCCCCGGTCCGTCTCCGCCAGAAATCCGCCTTCCCGGCCGGCAAGACGCCGGATCTGACATCCGGTTTCCATCCGGACCTGCAGCCGGTTCAGTTCCAGAAGCAGCGCCTCCCGCACGGAAGCCGCCTGATCCGAGTTGGGATAATAATATCCGTTTCTCTCCTTTGGCCATATCCCCAGTTCCTCAAAAAACGCCAGCGTCTCCTCTGCCGAAAACGCCTGCAGCGCCGCCGCCGGAAAATCCGGCTGCCCGCACCGGTAGCAGTCCGGCGTCTGCACCCGGTTGGTAAAATTGCAGCGGCCGTTTCCCGTAGACAGAATCTTCTTTCCCGGCCGGTCCATATGTTCTAAAAGCAGCGGCCGGGCGCCGCTTCTGGCCGCCCAGACCGCCGCCATCATGCCGGACGCGCCTGCGCCGACAATCAATACCTGTCCGTTTTTTTCTCCGCTCATGCCGCTCCTCCATAGTCACACGCCGGAATCCGGCAGAATGTTCAGCTGGTATAGGATTCCAGATAGTGAAAGACGTCCATCATCGAGGAAAACCAGATGCCGGCCCGCAGCCGGTCCTGTTCCTCCTCCGGAAAATCCGTAATGGGAATGTGGGTATACAGGCAGATGGTGGACTGATCCTGGGCGAACACCAGCAGAAAACCGGTTTCCGATACCAGATAGTACCGCTCCGGCTGCGCCGCCGGTTCCACAAAATCCTGATTCACCACCAGCCTGGGTTCCGTTACCGTCTCCGTTTCATACACCGTATTGGGCACCGCAGGCTCCAGCCGCCCCCGGCCGCGGGATATCCCATATCCGGCCAGCAGACAGACTGCGGAAACCACCAAAAACAGAATCAGGCAGATACCATACTTTTTCATGGAACAATTCCTCCTTACAGGTATAGTATCTGCCTGGATTTCCTCTTTTAATCACAAAACCGTCCATCAGAGCAGATGCAGCCTCGCGGCGGCCCGGGCCAGTCTGGCCCCTCCCGGCATCTGCTTCAGTTCTCCGGCGCTGACGCCTCCCAGTTTCAGCAGCAGCACGAAATACACCGCCGCGGCCGCCGGAATGGCAAGCAGTGTCCCAGCCGCGCTGCCCAAGGCTCCCGCCGTCAGACGGTACACGCCGTAAGCCGCGGCTCCCATAACCGCGGAAGCCACAAGCGGCACCAGAAAGGTCCGGCGGATTTCCTGCCGGTACCGTTTATACCTGGCAATGGCCCTGGCGTTGAGAACGCAGACCATAAGCGCGAACAGGATGTTGGCGTACAGAACGCCGTAAATGCCCATACGGAACACCCGCAGCATCACATACAGGATCACGGTATGAAACACCAGAGACACCGCCGCGTTGCGGATAGGCACCCGCATGCGGTTGATGCCCTGCAGCACCGCGTTGGTCACGGTGGACAGCGAATACACCACCACCGCCGAAGAGCCAAGAATCGTCATCCGGATCAGCATCGCATTGTCGCTTCCCGGAAACAGCAGGCCGCAGATGGGCGCCGCCAGCACCGTCAGCCCCACCGCAGAAGGAATGGCAATGATCATAGAAAAACGCACCGCGCTGGCGATTTTCCCCAGCACCTGTCTGCGGTCTCGTTCCGCCACAGCTCTGGAGAGGGACGGGATCAGGGAAGAAGACAGGGAATTGGCCACTGCCACGGGAATGTTGAACAGCAGATGGTATTTCCCTGAATACACGCCCCAGTGGGCGGCGATCTCCTGCCCCTCGCCCAGCACCGTTTTTACCTGGCCGAACAGGATGTTATCCACCACGCTGACGCTGTTGTAGACGCCGCTGCTGACCACAATGGGCACCACGGTAAAAAACAGAATGCCGGTAATGGTTCCGTAGCTTTCCACGGCGCCGCCCTTTTCCCGGCGGATCTGCCGCCGCAGGGACGGCCGGTATTTCAGCATCAGGAACAAAAACAGCAAAAGCGCCGTCAGTGCACCGGCTCCCGTTCCCAGTGCGCCTCCCGCCGCGCCGAACGCGTAGGAATACCCTTCCGCTCCGTACACCAGGTTGGAAACCGTCCCCAGGTCAAACAGGGACTTGGCCGCCAGCAGGCTGACCACCGCGTTGACCACCTGTTCAAAGATCTGGGATGCCGCCGTAGGAACCATAGTGGAATGTCCCTGAAAGAATCCCCGCAGCACGCCCAGATAGGCCATAATCCAAATGGTAGGCGCCAGCACCCGCAGCGCGTAGGCGCTCAGCGGCATGCGGATCACCTGCCCGGCGAAAAAGTCCGCGCCGAACCACAGCACGGCAAACCCGGCGGCGCCGGCGGCCGTGGCATAAAACAGAGAGGCCCGCAGGATGCGGACCATGTTCCGGTACTGTCCTTTCGCCAGCCGGGCGGACACCATCTTGGATACGGCCACCGGCAGGCTGTAGGAAGAAAGAATCAGCAGAATGGCGTAAATGTTGTATGCCGCGCTGTAGTACCCGTTCCCCTCATCTCCAATAAAGTTGGCCAGGGGAATCCGGTAAAACATGCCGATCAGCCGGACCAGGATCCCTGCCAGCGCCAGGATGCTGCCCTGCACAATAAAGTTGGAGGGCTCTCTTGCCGCCGTTTCCCTTCCCCTGCTCCGTGGTTTTCTAGTCGTTCTTTCCATGAATTTCTGTCTCCTGGAAATCCGCCGTGGGAATGATGCAGACCCAGGTCTTTCCCTGATTCAGCGTAATCTCCTCATTTTCTGTATTATAATACCGGGTGACACCCAGTTCTCCGTCCTTGGTCCAGGTCACGGGAACGGCCCGCCCGTTGGTGATGTAATACCCGTACTGGCTGGTATGTACATCGATATCCAGATACGGCGTGGTGGAGTAATGTCCCACCGGGCAGTACTGGAACAGAATGTTTTTCACGGCGATGGGACCCTCGTCCCCGTTGTGGGGCCCGCCGTACTGATAGCGATAGTACAGGCCATCGTCCTCATTGTATTCAAAATACGCCTGATTCATGGCATAGCCCGGCACCACCCGCCAGGCGTCCAGCCCGTTTTCCAGCATGATCTGGTCCCCGTTTCTGGCAAACCGGTAGTGTCCGGAATAGTCCTCGTCATAGCTCTGGGAATATCCCAGTTTTTCTATGGTGCTCTGCAGGCGGCCGGCGGAGGCATAGGCGTTGTGAGGCGCCTTTTTGTCCGAAGAGCGGAAAAATCCGCCGCCTCCGGTGCCCTCGATGCCGTTGACGTTGTCCACATATTTCAGATACGGCTTGGCAAAGGTGCTCTGGCCGTAATGCACATAGATGGCGTCAAATTCTCTGGCAAAATACACGTAATAGGTGCGGCAGCTGCGCACGGAACCGATCCGTTCCAGGTCGTCATAGTCCTCGATAATGGCCATAAACCGGTTCATATCGCCTTCCACCGGCGCTTCGTACACCACTCCGGCCCGGTTGATGCCGTACTGGGGCTGCGCCGCCCGGTCATTGCTCATCATCACCGCTATGGGCCTGCGGTCTCCCTGGGACACGTCCACCATTTCTCCGGTCAGATAGCTTTTGATTCTGCCATCCACCGCGATCCGCTCTTCCGGTTCCGTCTCCTCTTCCGGTTCGGCCTCTGTCTCCGGCACTGCCGCCGTCGTCAGCGTCACCGACTCCCGGCTTTCCGTCTCCGCCGGAGAAGTGGCGCCCGCTTCCACATACGTCTTTCCACACCCGGTCAGCACCGCCGCCAGGCACAGCCAGACCGCCGCCAGACGGCACAGGCGCCGCGGGCCCCTCATCGGACGTACCCCCGGCTTTCCAGAATCTCCCGCTGCCGCCGTTCCATATCCAGGCGTTCATCCTCCTCCATGTGATCGTATCCGCACAGATGGAGCATGCTGTGGGCCACCAGAAACGCCAGTTCCCGGGTGATGGAATGGCCGTACTTCTCCGCCTGTTCTTGGGCCCGGTCCACGGAAATCATAATATCCCCCAGCATCAGTTCTCCGGTTTCCGGATTGAAGCAGTCGGCGTACATATCCTCCACATGGTCAAAGTCCGATGGCGTTTCGTACTCCAGCATGGGAAAGGAGAGCACGTCCGTAGGCCGGTCCACCTGCCGGTACTCCCGGTTCACCTGCCAGATCTCCTCGTCTCCCGTCAGAACCACATTGACCTCTGCCTCGTAAGGACAGCCCTCATAAGCCAGCGCCGCCTCCGCCACATCCCGGATAATCTCCTCATACGGGATCTCCAGTTGCTTTTCCGCCTCATATTCGATATTTACCGTCATAGGTACTTCCCCTTTTTATCTTTCCCGTCTTCTGCGCTCCTTCGGCTTCGGCACCTTGGCCTTTGCCTCGTAATCGTCATAGGCCTGCACGATCTTCTGCACCAGCGGATGCCGCACCACGTCGCTGCTGGTCAGATAGCAGAATCCGATGCCTTCCACCTTTTTCAGCACCCGCACCGCCACATCCAGTCCGGATACCGCTCCCGACGGCAGATCCTTCTGGGTCTGGTCGCCGGTCACAATGACCTTGGAGCCGAAGCCGATCCGGGTCAGGAACATCTTCATCTGCGCCGGCGTGGTGTTCTGGGCTTCGTCCAGAATGATATAGGCGTTGTCCAGCGTCCGTCCCCGCATATACGCCAGCGGCGCCACCTCGATCAGCCCTTTTTCCGCGTTGTGCAGATAGGATTCCGCTCCCATGATCTGATAAAGGGCGTCGTACAGCGGCCGCAGGTACGGGTCGATTTTGCTCTGCAGATCTCCCGGCAGAAACCCCAGCTTTTCTCCGGCTTCTATGGCCGGCCGGGTCAGGATGATCCGGCCCACCTCGCCGTCCTTGAAGGCCTGGATGGCCATAGCCATGGCCAGATAGGTTTTTCCGGTGCCCGCCGGCCCCATGCCGAAGACGATCATCTTCTTCCGGATTTCATCCACATAATGCTTCTGTCCCACGGTTTTGGGCTTTACCGGCTTGCCGTTTATGGTCCGGCAGATAATGTCCCGGTCGATCTCCAGAATCTGGTGGTCATTTTCCGAAAAAGACAGCGACAGCGCGTAGTCCACGTTCTGCTGGGTAATGGCGGTGCCCCGTCTGGACAGTTCCAGCAGGTTGCTGAACACGCTTTTGGCCTTCCGTATCATATCCTCCGGCCCGATGATTTTCAGGCTTCCATCCCGGAAAATCATGGTCACGTGAAGGGTGCGCTCCATCTTCTTCAGATACTCGTCAAACTGTCCGCAGACATTCTGCTGATGCTCCGCGGGAATATCAATGATTGTCTCAATTACGCTCATTCGGTTTTTTCTTCGTCTCCTTGCCGCGCGCGCTCCCCGGATTCCGGCTGCACCGGCCGGGAAAAGCCGATCTGCTGAATTCCGGACGCCTCCGCGCAGATTTCATATTGGTATCCATTCTCTAGTATTTTAACATTATTTTCAATAATTTGTACCCCTTTTTCCATCAAATTTTCCAGATACCGCCGCTGAACATCTTCCGCCGCCTCCTGGACCTCTTCCTGGGTATAGGGCCGCTCATACACGGAGCAGGATTCTCCTTCCACCCATCCGACCCGCACCGGCAGGTAAAAATCCTCTCCCAGGCAAAGCTGCACGTCCTCGGTCTGCCAGATCCAGTCCTCGCCTTCCGAAAAGGGAAACAGAAAACGAAAGGCCAGAGAACCGATTTGAAGCTGCACGCCCCGCCGTTTCTTCCCGGTTCTGACGGTTACGCGGCGCAGCGGCGGCAGGGACTGCCGGCAGAAATAGGCGGTCTGGGCGTATACATCCGCGTCGGCCCGGACATACACCTCCTCCACGGTTTCCCCCGCGTCGTCCGTAAGGGTCAGTTTCGAAGACACAAGCACCTGCCCCTCTTCCACCGAATCTCCGGCCTTCACCAGGGCTCTGCCCTGCCGCACCACCAGAGACGTAATGACGCCCGGCCGGGAAGCCGCCACATCGCAGGGCGTCTCATCCGGCTCGGGAATCCGGGAAACCGCTTCGCTTTCTTTTATCTTAACCAGAAGCCGGGTGCCGGATACCCCGGCGGAAACCCAGGCGATTCCAGGAAAATCGCTGCGCAGGTTTTCTTCCAGTTCTTCGCAGGAAATCCGGCTTTTTCTCATGCCGCAGAAAATGCCATGCTCCCGCAGATACCGCAGCAGCGTATCGCTGCTGTAATGCGCATTTCCCTCAAAGGTAATATTCCAGAGAAACAGCGAAAGCCCGTACAGAAGCAGGAAAAAGAACGCCGTTCCCAGAAGCAGGCCTTTCCGCTTCCGGTTTCTGTACAGCCAGAAGGGCAGCCCATTTTTCTGGCGGATCCGCAGACGCACGCCGGCTTTTTTCGCCAGCGGCGCAGCCTGATAAAAAGCCGGAAGAGCCATCAGGCAGACGGCTCCGTCTTCCTCCGGCTTCACGTTCCAGAGTTCCAGCCCGTGAAACCCGCAGAGGGTCAGAAACCGTTCCGTCCCGGCTCCCTGAATCTGCACCTGCAGACTTCCTTCGGTTTTATGTTTCAGATGACGCCCCATCGCCCAGCCCCCGGCCTTCAGCTTTCCATGGAAACGGCCCGGATCTGTCCGGAAATCCGCATGTCGTCCCGAGTGTAGTAGTCAATCCGCAGGCGGCGGCCTGTGACGCGGATCCGGCAGGTCTTGGCCTGCAGCCGGATTTCTTCTTCCTGGAAGCTGACGATTCCGCGGCAGTTTTCCAGATAGACCGATTCCCGTCCCGTAATGGTCACCACCGGCTCTCCCGGCAGGACATCCCTGGGAATCCCCAGGAATGCCGTCCCGCTGTTTTTCCAGTTTTCCGGCATGGTCCGCTCCCGGATCGCCCCGTTTTCCACCAGTATATGCCCGTGCAGCCGGTTTTATTTCCCCGGAACTCCACTTTGAAAACGCAAAAATCCCCGGCACACGGCCGGGGACTTTCCCTGCTTCCTTAATTGAACTTACGCTTTCTCGCAGCCTCAGACTTTTTCTTCCGTCTGACGCTGGGCTTCTCGTAATGCTCTCTCTTGCGAATCTCCTGCTGAATACCAGCCTTCGCGCAGTTTCTTTTGAATCTGCGTAAAGCGCTGTCCAGTGATTCATTATCTTTAACGATCACGTTTGACATAGCTCACACCTAACCTCCCTCCAGTTGTGTATTGTGCATAATACAACTGTTTGGGTATTTTTATAGCACTGAAATGATTATAGCATAAAATTGTCATTCGTCAACTGATTTTTTCAGCGTTTTCCATTTTTTTGTGAAAACCGCCGTTTCTTACGCTCCCAGCTGCTCTTTGATGACTTCCGAGGCCTTGGCCAGGGCCGCTTCTACGCCGGCCGGATTCTTGCCTCCGGCCTGCGCCATAGCGGGCCGGCCGCCGCCGCCGCCGCCCACCAGTCCAGCAATGGCTTTAATCAGGTTGCCGGCATGAGCGCCTTTCTTCACCGCGTCTTCCGCAGCCGACGCCATCAGATTGACTTTTCCATCCTGTACGGAAGCAATCACCACAATGCCGCCGCCCAGCTTTTCCTTCAGCTGGTCGCCCAGAGTCCGCAGGCCGTTCATATCCACATCCGCCACCTGAACCGTCAGGAATTTCACGCCGGCCGCTTCCTGCACCTGGTTCATCACATCGCCCATGGCGCTGCCTGCCAGCTTGTTTTTCAGTTTTTCATTTTCCGAGTGCAGCGCCTTGATCTCGTCCAGCATGGCGCCGATCTTTTCTGCCAGTCCCGCCGGCGTGCTCTTGGCCGTCCGGGCCGCCTCCAGCAGCTGCTCCTCCGCCTGGCGGTAGTGCTCCATCAGTCCGTCTCCCGTCAGCGCCTCGATTCTGCGGACGCCGGCGGCGATGCCGGTCTCCGAAAGAATCTTAAAGGCTCCAATGGTACTGGTATTGGATACGTGGGTACCGCCGCACAGCTCGATGGAGAAATCGCCCATCTTGACGACCCGCACCCGGTCGCCGTACTTTTCGCCGAACAATGCCATGGCGCCGGACTTTTTAGCGTCTTCCAGGCTCATCTCTTCCGTAACAACCGGCAGGGCCGCCCGGATTTCCTGGTTGACCAGTTCCTCCGTCTTGCGGATCTCTTCCGGCGTCATGGCAGAGAAATGAGTAAAGTCAAACCGCAGCCGGCCGCCGTCCACATAGGAACCGGCCTGCTCCACGTGGTCTCCCAGAACCGTGCGCAGCGCTTTCTGCAGCAGGTGGGTGGCGCTGTGGTTTTTGCAGGTATCCTGGCGGTTCTTGCCGCAGACCGTCAGGGTTACGGTGTCGCCCTTCTGGAACATGCCGCGGGTCATCACCCCTACATGGCCGATCTTGCCGCCCTGCAGATGAATGGTGTCCTTTACCTCAAACGCGCCATGTTCGTTTTCAATCACGCCCACGTCGGCCTGCTGGCCGCCCATGGTGCCGTAAAATGGCGTTTCGTCGGTGAGAATGGTGCCGGTCTGTCCATCGGTCAGCGCTTCCACCAGCTCGCTTTCCGTAGTCAGCACAGAGATTCTGGAATCGCAGGACAGGCGGTCGTAGCCCACAAACCGGGAGGTGATTTCCGCGGGAATGGACTGGTATACCGTCACGTCGGCTCCCATGTAGTTGGTGGTCTTTCTGGCGGCTCTGGCCTTCTCCCGCTGCTCTTTCATAGCGGCCTGGAAGCCGTCCTCGTCTACGGAGAAATTCTTTTCCGTCAGGATTTCCAGCGTCAGGTCCAGGGGGAATCCGTAGGTATCGTAAAGTTTGAACGCGTCGGCGCCGGACAGCACCGTGGAGCCCTCCGCCACCATCTTCTGTTCCATCTCTGCCAGAATCTCCAGGCCCTGGTCGATGGTCCGGTTGAACTTGTCTTCTTCCTCTGCCAGCACCTTCAGGATCATGGCCTGCTTTTCTTCCAGCTCCGGATAGCCGTCCTTGGACAGGCGGATCACCGTCTTGCTCAGCTCCGGCATAAAGCCTCCCGGAATCCCCAGGATCCGGCCGTGGCGGGCAGCCCGGCGCAGCAGGCGGCGCAGCACATAGCCCCGTCCTTCATTGGAGGGCATAATGCCGTCGGAAATCATAAAGGTACAGGATTTTACATGGTCGGCAATGATCCGCAGGGAAACGTCCTTCTTCTCATCCGCCAGGTATTCCGTATGGGCCATGGCGCATACCTCATCCAGCAGCGCCTTGTTGGTGTCCACCGTAAACAGGGAATCCACGTCCTGCACCACTACGGCCAGACGCTCCAGTCCCATGCCGGTATCGATGTTTTTCTGTTTCAGTTCCGTATAGTTTCCGTGGCCGTCGTTTTCAAACTGGGTAAAGACGTTGTTCCACACCTCGATATAGCGGTCGCAGTCGCAGCCAACGGTACAGTCCGGCTTTCCGCAGCCGTACTTTTCTCCCCGGTCATAGTAGATCTCGGAACAGGGGCCGCAGGGGCCTGCGCCGTGCTCCCAGAAGTTGTCTTCTTTGCCGAAGCGGAAGATCCGCTCTTTGGGGATACCGATTTCCTCGTTCCAGATGCGGAAGGCTTCGTCGTCGTCCAGATATACCGACGGGTACAGGCGGTCGGGATCCAGTCCCACCACTTCCGTCAGGAACTCCCAGGACCAGTGAATGGCCTCGGTTTTAAAATAATCGCCAAATGAAAAGTTGCCCAGCATCTCGAAAAAGGTGCCGTGGCGGGCGGTCTTTCCGATGTTCTCAATATCGCCGGTGCGGATGCACTTCTGGCAGGTGGTCACCCGTCTTCTGGGCGGGATCTCCTGGCCGGTAAAATAGGGCTTTAAAGGCGCCATGCCTGAATTGATCAGCAGAAGGCTGTTGTCATTGTGAGGAACCAGGGAAAAGCTTTTCAGCGCCAGATGTCCCTTGCTCTCAAAAAACTCCAGAAACATTCTTCTGAGTTCGTTTACACCGTATTTCTTCAACTTCTTTTCCTCCGAATCTCTTGATCTGTTGTTTTTTTCTTAACACAATCGACTTTATCCTATCACATACCCCTTCTTTTATCAAGAGAGAATTGTATTGGCCAACACATAAAACAGGCAGTCCCCCGACGGGTCCTGCCTGTTCTGCATTCTTCTTTTGCCGCGTCCGCGCCTATTCCATGGGCTGCTGCAACACATAGCCGTAGACGTCCAGCAGTTCATAGGATCTTTCTCTGGTAGATGCCGCCAGGGAAGCGGTGTATTCCACGCTTTCCATGGAACCTCCTCCCGACTGCTTCGCAGCCTCCACCGCTTTTTCATCCCGCTCCCGCATCCAGGCCCGTTCCTCCGTAACCAGTGCCTGGGTGCTGTCTTCATCCAGCTGTTCCAGAATCGCGTTGTATATGGCGTTCAGTTCGTTGTCCCACAGCTTCAGTTCGCTGGAAACCACGTTCTGGACGGAATGCGCCTTGGAACTGTCCAAAAGGCTCTCCTGGCTTTTCTCTATCTGGGCGTCCAGTTCTTCCAGACGATTCCGGTAATACGCCAGCCAGGTGCCGGTCTCTTCCGACGCCTCCGCAGCGGCTTCTGAAGAAGGCGCCGGGTCTAACGGCGTCTGGGCCAGCGTCTGCGCCTCTTCCAGCGAAGCCATATCGGCAGACGCTTCCTCTTTTGGCTGCCCGTCTGTATCCGAAGGCGCCGTTCCCGCAGGGGCCGCTTCCGGCCCGGCCTGTCCATCTTCCATAACATTTCCCAGCGCCGCCGGCGCGGCGGCTCTGGCGGCCCCGACTGCCTGAGATTCTTCCGGCAGGTCCTCCAGGGACGCGGCCCCCGCGGCAGCATACGCCTGAAGCGACGTCTCCGGCGTCCCTGCCGCCTCTTCCTTGGAACCGGGAAGCAGCCTGGCCGTACACATGGTTATGACGAGGCCCACGGCGACCACCGCCGCCAGGGCCGTCCAGTTTTTTCGATCTTTCATATGGTTCATCCTTCCGTAAATGTACCATAACATAAAGCCAAAAAAATTGGAATAGCCATGCAGAATTAGTAATATTTTGTAAGATTTATTTAAAAATTCAAAGCTGCTGCGCAAGCCCCGTATCTTCCAGCAGATGGTCTCCATCCGCGGCGGCGGTGGCCAGCCGGTCGCAGCGCTCATTCTGCGGGTGTCCCGCATGTCCGCGGACCCAGAAAAAACTCACCTGATGCGGTTCTTTGGCCTTTAACAGCCGCTCCCACAGGTCGATATTTTTCACGGGACCGCTTTTCCCCCGTTTCCAGCCGTTTTTTACCCAGCTGTCAATCCACTTCTGATTGAACGCGTCCGTCAGGTACTTGGAATCGGAAAACAATTCCACCTGGCAGGGGCGGTTTAACGCCTCCAGTCCGGCGATGGCCGCCATCAGTTCCATGCGGTTGTTGGTGGTGCGCACATAGCCGGCAGACAGTTCCTTCTCATGAAGCACGCCCTGCCGGTCCACATACTGCAGCACCGCGCCGTAGCCGCCGGGACCGTCGGGGTTGCCTCTGGCCGCCCCATCTGTGTAAATCTGTACTTTTCCCATGTGTCTCCTTTATCTGTCCCATTTGTCGCAGAGGGCGTGGATCTGGTCGGCAAACCGGGCCAGATCTTTGTTGGCTCCGCCTTCGTTGTGCAGAATCACCTGCCGCAGCCGTTCGCCGGCGGCAACCAGGCGGGCAAAGACGCCGTCCGCCTTCCGTCTGGCGGCGCCTTCCTTTTCTCTCAGCACGCCTTCCGTCTGTTTCAGCCAGCGGCCGGCGGCCAGGTCGTAAATCGAGCCGCTGAAAGGCGCGGAAGCCGGAATTTTTTCTTCTTTTTCCAGTTTTTCCGCAAACAGGCTGCAGGTATTGTCTTCTCCATGCACCATAAAGACCATATCCGGCTTTTTCTCAAAGGCCCGGATCCACTCCAGCAGCCCGGTGCGGTCCGCATGGCCGCTGAGACCGGCAATGACCTCGATATGGGCCCTCACCTCGATGGTCTCGCCAAACAGCTTTACCGAATCCGCGCCGTCCACCAGCGCCCGGCCCAGCGTCGGCGCCGCCTGATAACCGGCAAACACCACACTGCACTCTTCCCGCCACAGGTTGTGTTTCAGGTGATGGCGGATTCGTCCGGCGTCGCACATGCCCGCCGCGGAAATGATGACTTTCGGGCGGGAATCGAAGTTAATGGCCTTGGATTCCTCGCTGGTCACTGACAGCCGCAGCCCCGGAAAGTCAATGGGGTTGATGCCCTGCTCCACCAGCGCCCGGGTCTCTTCATCGTAGCACCGCAGCAGGTTTTCCCGGAACACGTGGGTCGCTTCCACCGCCAGGGGGCTGTCCACATAGACTTCAAATCCGTCGTGTCCCTGCACCAGATGTTCCCGCTTGATTTTGCGGAAGAAATACAGCAGTTCCTGGGTTCTGCCCACCGCGAAAGCCGGAATCACCACATTGCCGCCCCGGTCCAGGGTTTCCTGGACAATGCGGGCCAGATCCGCCGTGTGGTCCCTGCCTTTTTCATGGTCCCGGGTGCCGTAGGTGCATTCCATTACCACGTAATCCGCTTCCCGGATATACTCCGGATTCCGGATCAGAGGCTTGTTCTTGTTGCCGATATCTCCGGAGAAGACGATCTTTTTCTCCGTGTCTCCCTCCCGGCACCAGACTTCAATAGACGCGGAGCCCAGCAGATGTCCGGCGTCGGTAAACCGAAGCTGCACATCTTCTGTCAGCGCGAACCGCTGATCGTATTCGTGGACTTCCAACAGCCCCAGCGCGCCTTCCGCGTCCTCCAGGGTATACAGGGGAGGCACCTCTTCCCGGCCGGCCCGCCGGGCCTTGCGGTTTTTCCACTCCGCTTCCATCTCCTGAATGTGGGCACTGTCCCGCAGCATAATCTGACACAGGTCCCCGGTGGCCACCGTCGTCACAATGGCGCCCCGAAAGCCTCTGGCGTACAAAAGCGGCAGATATCCGGCATGGTCGATGTGGGCATGGGTCAGCAGCACATAGTCAATCTCGGCGCAGCTCACCGGCAGCTCCGCGTTTTCGTAAATATTGCCGCCCTGTTCCATGCCGCAGTCCACCAGCAGCTTTGTCTTTCCGCATTCCAGATAGTGGCAGCTGCCTGTCACTTCATGGTCTGCTCCGATAAACATAAGCCTCAAAAGAAGTTCCTCCTTTCTTCCGGGCGCCGCCCCTCATCCCGGCCGCGCCCTCTAAAAGAAGTATACCATATCCTTCGGCGGGCCGCCAGCTTTTTAAAGCCGCCGGCCGGATCAGATGATGATGCAGATCATGCCGCCGCTGCTGTCGTTGATGATTTTCTGCAGGGTATCCTGCAGCTTCATCTGGCAGTCGTCGGTCAGCTGGGATACCTTCGCCTGGATTCCGTCTTCCACGATCTGCTCAATGGATTTTCCGAAAATATTGGTCTGCCACACGCCTTCTTCGCTTTCCGCCGCGTTTTTCCGAATGTAGGCAATCAGGTCTTCCGCCTGCTGCTGGCTGCCTACAATGGGGGCGATCTCCGTTTCAATATCCGCTTTGATCAGATTGATGGACGGAGCGGAAGCCTTCATTTTCACCCCGTATTTGTTGCCGTGGCGCACCAGCTGCGGCTCATCCAGCACAATCTCCGACCGCTCCGGCGTCACCACGCCGTAGCCCCGCATCCGCGCCTGGCTTACGGCACTGTTGACCTTTTCGTACTCCCGCTTCATTTCCGCCAGGCTGCGCAGCGTCCGTATCAGCTGGTACTCCCCTTCTATGGGCAGTCCCGCGCAGTCGCTTAATATCTGGTAATAGTGCCCGTCGTCCACTTCCACGTCGGCGGACACGGTGCCGTCGGACAGATCCGCCGCCCGGAGCTTCATGCCGCGGATGGCCGCGTCGGATACCTCCGCCAGCGCCGGCGCCGCGTCCTTCATCCGCACAATCCGGTTCAGCAGTTCCCGGGCCTTCTGGATGGCCGCCGCCTTCAGCCAGTGATCTGCCGGAAGGATTTCCATCCACCTGGGTATGTAAAACTCCAGCCGGGTCACGGGAAATTCCTTCAGCACCCGCTCCAGAATATGAAAAATGTCTTCTTTTTTCAGCTGTTCGCAGTTGACCGGCAGCACGGCGGCGCCGTAATGGCCGCTCATTTCTTCCGCCAGCCGTCTCGTCTCCTCGGAATAGGGCCTGACCGAATTTAACAGCACCAGAAACGGCTTTCCCAGGTTTTTCAGCTCCTGTATGGTCTTTTCCTCCGCCGCCGTGTAGGCCGGCCGCTTCAGTTCCCCAATGGAGCCGTCGGTGGTGACCACCAGCCCTATGGTCGAATGGTCGGTGATTACCTTCCGGGTCCCGATTTCCGCCGCCTGGGTAAAGGGAATGGGATGATCGGACCAGGGAGTTTTCACCAGCCGTTCCTGGTCGTTTTCCACGTGCCCCGCCGCTCCGTCCACCATAAATCCCACGCAGTCGATCAGCCGCACCCGGGCTTCGATGCCGTCCTCCATCCGGATGGCGGCGGCCTCTTTGGGTATGAATTTCGGTTCCGTCGTCATAATGGTCCGCCCTGCCGCACTCTGGGGCAGTTCATCCCGGACCCGGCTCTTCAGATGCTCGTCTTCTATGGAAGGAAGCACCATAAGCTCCATAAACCGCTTGATAAACGTGGACTTTCCCGTGCGCACCGGCCCCACCACCCCCAGGTAGATTTCGCCCCCGGTTCTGGCCTGGATATCCCTGTATACCGAATATGATTCCATAAAAATACCCCCTTGCTGTGCTGTTAGAATATATGCATGGGGGTATCTTTCTTATTCACTTAAGTACGCTTTTTTCACCTGATCGTTGTTCATCAGTTCTTTGGCGTCTCCGGAAAGCACGATATTGCCGGTTTCCAGCACGTAGGCCTTGTCGGCAATGGACAGCGCCTTCTTGGCGTTCTGCTCTACCAGAAGCACCGTGGTGCCGCCTTTGTTGATCTCCTGGATGATGTCGAAGATCTCATTGACGTAAATCGGCGACAGGCCCATGGACGGCTCGTCCATGACGATTAGCCTGGGATGGGACATCAGGGCCCGGCCCATGGCCAGCATCTGCTGCTCGCCGCCGCTTAAGGTGCCGGCCAGCTGATTTTTCCGTTCCTCCAGACGGGGGAACCGCTCGTAGATCTTGCCCAGCGTCGTCTCCACTTCCGCCTTGTCCTTCCGGGTATAAGCGCCCAGACGGAGGTTTTCCAGCACCGAAAGCTGGGAAAACACCCGGCGGCCTTCCGGCACATGGGCCATTCCCATGGCCACGGTCCGATAGCCCGGCACTTTGGTAATATCCCGGCCGTCAAACCGGATGGTTCCTCCGGAAGCGGGAATCAGGCCGGTAATGGCATGCAGCGTGGTGGTTTTACCCGCGCCGTTGGCTCCGATGAGGGCCACAATGTCTCCCTCATCCACCTGAAAGGAAATCCCCTTTAAGGCACGGATCACGCCGTAATACACTTCCAGATTTTCAATTTCCAGCATTGCCATGATCCATTCCTCCTATTATTCGCCCAGATAGGCCTTGATTACCTGCGGATCGCTCAGCACATCCCTGGTCTTTCCTTCCGCCAGCACCTGGCCGAAGTTCAGAACCGTCAGCTTCTCGCAGATGCCGGACACCAGCTTCATATCGTGTTCGATCAGCAGAATGGTCATGTCAAAATGGCTGCGCACAAACTGTATGGTATCCATCAGTTCTTTGGTCTCATTGGGGTTCATGCCCGCCGCCGGCTCGTCCAGCAAAAGCAGCTTGGGCTCCGTCGCCAGCGCCCTGGCGATTTCCAGCTTTCTCTGCATGCCGTACGGCAGGTTGGAGGCCTTGGTCTCCCATTCCTCCTCCAGGCCGAATACCTTTAAAAGCTCCATAGCCTTTTCATTCATAGCCTTTTCCGTCCGGAAAAAGGCCGGCAGGCGCAGGATGCCCTCCAGCGTGGAATACCGGTAATGGTTGTGCAGCCCCGCCTTTACGTTGTCGCGGACCGACAGATCCCGGAACAGCCGGATATTCTGAAAGGTTCTTGCGATTCCTCTGCGGTTGATCTCAATGGTCTTATGTCCCGTAATGTTGGAGCCGTCCAGCACGATGCTGCCCGCGTTGGGCTTGTACACGCCGGTCAGCAGGTTGAAGATGGTGGTCTTTCCCGCTCCGTTGGGACCGATCAGGCCGTACAGCTGCCCTTTTTCAATGGTCACGTGGAAATCGTCCACCGCTTTTAATCCGCCGAAGGAGATGCTCAGTCGGTTTACTTCCAATAAAGCCATATTACCGCGCCTCCTTCCTGGCAGCTTTTCCCAGCAGGTTTTTCAGGGAATGCCGCTTTCTGAAATCGATAATCGCCGGGCTCCAGTTCACCAGCATCATAACAATCAGTACAATGGCGTAAATCAGCATCCGGTAGCTGTCCATGCTGCGCAGCAGTTCCGGCAGCAGCGTCAGCACCACCGTGGCGATAATGGAGCCGCGGATATTGCCGATGCCGCCCAGCACCACGTACACCAGGAACATAATGGACTGGTTGTAGCCAAAATTCTTCTGGGTCGCCGCCAGCGAAGACAGGTTGTGAGAATACAGCGCGCCAGCCACGCCTGCCAGCGCCGCAGATATGGTAAAGGCCAGCAGTTTGTACTTGGTCACGTTGATGCCGATAGACTCTGCCGCGATGCGGTTGTCCCGAATGGCCATAACCGCCCGGCCGGTGCGGGAATGGATCAGGTTCAGCACGATAATCAGGGTGATGAGCACCATCACCACGCCTATGGTAAAGGTGGAATCCTTCGGCGTGCCGGTAATGCCCTGGGCGCCTTTGATCAGCACCGTTCCGGTCTCATCCATATTCAGCGCCAGCGTGCTTTCCATGGAAAAATGGAACCCGGACGCGTCCCGGCCCAGATAAATCACGTTTACCACGTTTTTGATAATTTCGCCGAAAGCCAGGGTCACAATGGCCAGATAGTCGCCTTTCAGCCGCAGTACGGGAATGCCTACGATCAGGCCCATAACCGCCGCTGCCGCCGCGCCGATGAGAATGGCAATGGGGAAACGGATCATGGAGCTGGTCAGGGTTTCTTCCATGCACAGGGAAAACAGGGAGCTGGTAAACGCGCCCACGCACATAAAGCCCGCGTGTCCCAGGCTCAGCTCGCCCAGAATTCCTACGGTCAGGTTCAGAGAAACCGCCATAATCACATAGATGCACAACGGAACCAGAAGTCCGTTCAGCAGACTGGACACCTGATCCGCGGCAATCAGCGCCTGCATAATCAGATACGCCGCAATGACGATTCCATAGGTAATGAAGTTGCTTCTTGTGGTTTTGCTTATGGATCTGCTTTTCATTGGAATCACCTACACCTTTTCGCTCATTTTCTTGCCCAGCAGTCCTGTGGGCCGTACCAGCAGGACCACGATCAGAACACCGAACACGATGGCGTCCGCCATTTCCGAGGAAATGTAGGCCTTGCTCAGATTTTCAATGACTCCCAGCAGCAGTCCGCCGATAAACGCCCCCGGTATGGAGCCGATGCCCCCGAATACCGCCGCCACAAAGGCCTTGATGCCGGGCATGGAGCCGGTATAGGGAGTCAGGGACGGATAGGCGGAGCACAGAAGCACGCCGGCTACCGCCGCCAGTGCGGAGCCTATGGCAAAGGTCAGAGCGATGGTGCCGTTGACGTTGATGCCCATAAGCTGCGCGGCGCCCTTGTCCTCCGACACCGCCAGCATGGCCTGCCCTGCCTTGGTCTTGTGGATAAACGCAGTCAGAGCGATCATAATCACAATACAGGTGAGGATGGTGACGATGGTCTCGCCGGAAATGGACAGCTGTCCGCCGGCCAGCTTGAGAGCGGGAACGCCCACCACCGACGTAAAGGACTTGGTATTGGCTCCGAAAATCAGCAGCGCCACGTTCTGCAGCAGATAGCTGACGCCAATGGCCGTAATCAGCACTGCCAGCGGAGACGCCATACGAAGCGGCTTATAAGCCACCCGCTCGATCACCACGCCCAGAACTGTGCAGACCACTATGGCAAGGAGAATGCCGGCCGCGGGAGGGAGCCCCAGGTTGGTCACCGTCACGAAAACCGTATAGGCACCGATCATGATCACGTCGCCGTGGGCGAAGTTCAGCATCTTGGCAATGCCGTACACCATGGTATAGCCAAGCGCGATCAGAGCGTATACGCTTCCCAGGCTGATCCCGTTGATAAGATAGGATACAAAACTCATACAAACACCTCATTTGTCTAATTCTGTAAAATCATTTGGTGAAAATTATAGCACAGTTCCCCGGTCTGCACAACAAAAATCGGCGAGAAACCCTCCCTTGGGGAGGTCTTTCTCGCCGTCTGCCAGTTTTGTCTTTACATAGCGGTATACGCGCCGTTTTCGATCATCACTGCCTTCGGCTCCTTGGAAGGCTCGCCGTCTGCGGTCCAGGTCATGCCGGTACCGGTCAGACCGTCAATGGTGATCTCCGTCATAGCGGTCTTCATGGCTTCGCAGATATCGGATACGCTCATATCCGAAGTAATGCCGGCCTGCTCCGCAGCTGCCTTGATGGCGTAGATCGCGTCATAGGCATCCGCAGCGAACTGGTTGGGAGTGCCGCCGTAGGTCTCTTCGTACTTGCTTACGAAGGACTGGGTCAGCTCGTCTTCCGCGTCCGCGGCGAAAGGAGTCAGCAGCATTACGCCCTCTGCCAGAGCCGTATCAAAGTTTTCAACAGACAGCAGTCCGTCCAGGCCATCGCAGCCGAAGAACTGGGTGTCAAATCCCATGCTGTCCGCCTGGGTCAGGATCAGAGCCGCCTCAGAATAGTAGATGGGCAGGAACACCAGCTCCGCGCCGGAATCCTTGCACTTCTGCAGCTGTACCGTAAAGTCGGTCTTGCTGTCTGCCGTAAAGGCCTCGGCAGCCGTCACTTCGATGCCCTGGTTGGCAGCTTCCTGCGCGAACTTCTCATAGATGCCGCTGGAATATACGTCAGAGCTGTCATAGATCACCGCAACCTTGGTAGCCAGGCCGTGCTCGCCGATGTACTGAGCGGAAGCGGCGCCCTGGTTGGGGTCAGAGAAGCATACGCGGAACGCGTTGTCGTTCTGGATGCACTCTACCGCGGAACCGGAGGGAGTCAGCTGGAACATGTTGTCGTTGGCAGACTCAGCCGCTACGGCTACGCAGGGAAGGGAAGTTACGGTTCCCATAAGGATCTGCATACCCCAGTCCTTCAGAGAGTTGTACGCGTTGACCGCGATGGTGGTGTCGTTTTCATCGTCTTCAAACTGGTACTCAATGGTCATGCCGTTGATGCCGCCGGCCGCGTTGATCTCGTCCACCGCGATCTGGGCTCCGTTCATAACCGCCTGGCCGTAAATGGCCGTACCGCCGCTGATGGGTCCGATGCCGCCGATCTTGATGGTGCCGCCGGCCGCCGCTTCCGTTTCCGCGGCGTCATCTCCGGCTGCTTCCGTCTCAGCAGCGTCGCCTGCTGCAGCCGTAGTCTCGGCAGCGGCAGTGGTCTCTTCCGCACTGTTGCCGGAGCTGCAGGCGGTCATGGAAACTGCCAATACGGCAGCCATGCCAAGAGAAATCATTCTTTTCATAATTGTCTCCTCCTCTTTTTAAAAAACTTCTTTTCATTATATAAGCATTGATTTCAAATGTCAACACTTTCCTGTCCAGTCCGCCGCCTCCTGGGTCCGGTCCCGCATCATCAGATCCCGCACCGCTTCCGACGCCGGCTTGGCCTCAAACAGCACCGTGTTGACCTCTTCGATAATCGGCATGGGCACTTCATGGACCTGGGCCAGCCGTCTGGCGGCTTTGGCGCTGTACACGCCTTCCACCACCATGTGCACCTCCGCCATGGCCTCTTCCATAGTCCGCCCCTGTCCCAGCAGGATGCCGGCCCGCCGGTTCCGGCTGTGCATGCTGGCGCAGGTGACGATCAGGTCGCCGATGCCGGACAGGCCGCAGAAAGTCTCAAAAGAACCGCCCATTTTCACTCCCAGCCGGGCAATTTCGTGAATCCCCCGGGTAATCAGGGCCGCTTTGGTGTTGTCTCCGTATCCCAGTCCGTCGGCGATGCCCGCCGCCAAAGCGATGACGTTTTTCAGGGCTCCGCCCAGTTCGATGCCCAGCATATCCTCGCTGGTATACACCCGGAACACCGGACTCATAAACACATTCTGAATATACCGGGCGGTTTCCATCTCCCGGGCCGCCGTCACACAGGTGGTGGGAAGACGTCTGGCCACTTCTTCCGCGTGGCTGGGGCCGGAAAGCACCGCCACATTGGCCATGGGCAGTTCCTCCCGGGTCACCTGGGACAGCGTCATCAACGTATCCTCTTCAATGCCCTTTGCCACGTCCACCACCAGCTGTCCGTACCGGCAGTACGGGCGCATGGCCCGCGCCGTAGAACGGGTATAGATGGAAGGGACTGCCAGCACCAGCAGATCCCGGTCCGTCATGGCCTCCGCCAGAGAGTCCGTAAAAACAATCTCTTCCGGGAGATGTACGCCCGGAAGATTTTTATGTTCATGGTCCGCCTGCAGCCGTCTCGCTTCGTCGGAAAGCGCAGACCAGACCGTCACCGTATGTCCGTTGTCATGAAGCAGCATCGCCAGGGCACATCCCCAGGTGCCAGCTCCGATAATTCCTGCTCTTGCCATGGAATCCTCCTGTCTATTTTTTGCTGCCCAGCTTGTTTTCCGTGCCGTGCAGCAGACGGCCGATGTTGCTTCTGTGCCTCCAGAACGCCATGCCGGTCACCACTGCCGATACGGCGCAGAATTCCAGCCGGCTGCCGGGAGTCAGCCCATACTCTCCCCGGTAGGAAAACCAGATCATGCCTGCCAGGAAGATGGTCACCACCACCAGAGAGCCTAAAGACACATAGCGGGTGACCGCCACAATCAGCACAAACGCCAGCAGGCACACCACGGCAACCCGCAGATCCATGGCCGCCAGCAGCCCGGCAGTGGCCGCAATGCCTTTGCCGCCCTTAAATCCCATATAAAACGGGAAATTATGGCCCAGAATCACCCCCAGCGCCGTATACAGCACCAGCAGATGCTGCAGGCCGGGTTCATCTTTCCAGATGATCCGCACGATTACGCAGGGAATCACGGTTTTGAAAAAGTCTCCCAAAAACACCAGGATCCCGGCTTTCACGCCCATGACCCGCAGTACATTGGTGGTCCCTGAATTGCCGCTTCCCTTGCTCCGGATGTCCACATCGTGCATCCGGCTGTACCAGTAACCGGTCTGAAACAGCCCAAACACATATCCTACCGCCAGACAGATGATTCGTTCCATATCTTACGCTTCCTTTCCCGAACGTTCCCGGATGATGAATTTCAGCGACGTGCCCCGGAAGCCGAAGGCCTCCCGGATCCGGTTTTCCAGATACCGCACATAGGAGAAATGCATCAGATCCTTCTGGTTGACAAAAATCACGAACGTAGGCGGCTTCACCGCCACCTGCGTGGTGTAGTAGATTTTCAGCCGCTTTCCCTTGTCTGCCGGAGGCTGCTGCATGGCTGCCGCCTCGCTGATGATTTCATTGAGAACTCCCGTCGCCACCCGCAGGTTCTGGTTCTGCCGCACCACGTCGATCAGGTCGAACAGCCGTCCCAGCCGCTGTCCCGTCACCGCGGAAACAAACAGAAGCTCCGCGTAAGGCATAAAGGACAGGGTGTCCCGGATTTTACGGGAAAATTCATAGATGGTCTTGTCGTTTTTCTCGATGGCGTCCCATTTGTTCACCGCCACGATAATGCCCTTGCCCCGCTCGTGGGCAATGCCCGCCACCTTGGCGTCCTGCTCTGTCACGCCCTCCGTGGCGTCGATGACCACCACTACCACGTCGGCCCGTTCCACAGCCGCCACGGTACGGATGATGCTGTAGCGTTCCAGATCCTCTTTGACCTTGCTTTTTCTGCGCAGTCCGGCGGTGTCGATCAGCACATAAGACGTGCCGTTGTGCACCACCTCCGTATCCACCGCGTCCCGGGTCGTGCCGGCAATGTTGGACACGATGACCCGATTCTCGCCGGTTAAGCGGTTAATAATGGAAGACTTGCCCACATTGGGCTTGCCCACAATGGCGATTCTGGGCCGCTCGTCCTCTTCGTCCTCCAGCTTTTCCGCGCTGAAGTGGGCCGCCACCGCGTCCAGCAGATCGCCGATGCCCAGCCGGGAAGCCGCGGACACGGGAACCGGATCGCCGATGCCCAGGTTGTAAAACTCGTATACATCGTTGCCGAACTTCTGGAAGCTGTCCACTTTATTGACCGCCAGCACCACCGGCTTTCTGGATTTTCTCAGAATATCCGCCACCCGGTAGTCTGAATCCACCAGCCCCTGCCGCACATCCACAATAAAGATAATCACGTCCGCCGTATCGATGGCAATCTGGGCCTGCTCCCGCATCTGGGACAGAATCACGTCGCTGCTGTCCGGCTCGATGCCGCCGGTGTCGATCAGCGTAAAATTCATATCCAGCCAGGTGCAGTCCGCGTAAATCCGGTCCCGGGTTACCCCCGGCGTATCCTTTACAATGGAAATGGAATCGCCGGCGATCACATTAAACAATGTGGACTTGCCCACGTTGGGACGGCCCACAATGGCCACAATCGGTTTACTCATATTCTATCTCCTTTAATTCATATCCCGCGTACGCCCCCGGTTCCTGCCCTGGCAGGCGAAGCACCGCGTTCACGAAATCACGTCCGCTTGATTTTACAATATTCACCGGGACTTGTAAAGCAGTTTCCACTTCCGCTTTCGTCACGTCGTCCAGGAATACTTCTTCGCCGCTGCGGAACATACACTCCGGAAGCATCAGCCGGCTGCCCAGCGGCTTTCCCGCAAGCTGCCGGATCAGGTCCCCGCCGGTGATCAGCCCGGCCACAGTGATCGCCTCTCCAAAAAAGACGTTGTCAATGGCGTACAGATGCACCGTTCTGCCTGGAAATTTCCGGCGGATCTGTTCCAGAAATCCCTTCAGATAGGGATAGGCCAGCCTGCCGGTGGCCACGGACAGTTCTTCCTGTTCTTCATTGCCTTGAAGCTCCGCCAGCCGCTCTTCCACCTCCGACGTCATCAGCCGCACCATGCCGACCCCGTTTTCCAGCTGCAGGTACCCGTCGTAGCGTTCTTCCTCCGGCAGGGGACGTCCTGCCAGAATATAAAACTCGTCGCTGGCATGGACAAAATGGGTTCCATACCGGCTGTACAGTTCCTTCTGCCAGCGCTCGATCCGGTCGATGGTATCCGCCGCCAGTTCCGGCGTCACCGGCTTCAAGGGGTACAGGCCCTCCCGGTACCGGGAAAGCCCCACCGGAACCACGGACACGCTCTCCATGCAGGGAATGTACCGGGCCAGATCCCCGATGGTGCGGTCCAGTTCCTCCCGGTCGTTGATGTCCCGGCACATCACAATCTGTCCGTTCATAGGCGTCCCGGCCTCATACAGACGGTCTATGGCCGCCAGCGCCCGGCCGGCAAACCGGTTGTTTAACATCCGGCACCGCAGCTGCGGGTTGGTGGTGTGCACCGAAATATTGATCGGCGAAAGCTTGAAGCGGATGATCCGGTCGATATCCTTTTCGCTCATATTGGTCAGGGTCACATAGTTGCCCTGGAGAAACGAAAGACGGGAATCGTCGTCTTTAAAATACAGCGTTTCCCGCATCCCCTTGGGCATCTGATCGATGAAGCAGAAAATACATTTGTTCCGGCAGGATCGGTACTCGCTCATCAGCCCGTTTTCAAACGTCAGCCCCAGGTCCTGATACTGGTTCTCAATATCCAGTTCCCACTCCTCGCCATCGGCCTTTTCTACCAGCGCCGTCAGCGACTCGCTTTCCATATAATATTTGTAATCAAAAATATCCTCCAGCAGATTCCCGTTTATGGAAATCAGCCGGTCTCCCGGCTCCAGACCCAGTTCATCTCCAATGGATCCCGGCTCCACCGCTTTGATCACATGTCCTTTTTTCATAGCTGCTCCCTTTTTCTTTTCTTTTCCTATGATAACAAGATTCCTCCGTTTTGTAAAGGAATGCCGTCGATGGTATTGACGCGTTTTGCCGGAAAATGGTATAGTTGAAATAGCTGATTTTCGCGCGCGCCGCGCGTTCACACTCATATGGAGGTTGCCCCGTTATGGCAAATAATTATGTGTTCCACGATTCTCTTCCTGTTGCGCCGTTAAAGCTGGCGGCTCTGGAAAGCTGCCGTCCTCTGGCGTCCCAGGTCAACGACTACATCGTATCGTTCCGCAGAAATGACATTCAGGAACTGATCCGCAGAAAAGAAGATTTAAACTACCGCGGCTACGATGTGGATTCCTATCTTCTGCAGATGAAATGCCCCCGGTTCGGCAGCGGCGAAGCCAAGGCCGTAATCGAGGAATCGGTCCGCGGCACAGATATTTTCGCCATGGTAGACGTCACCAATTACAGCCTTACCTATACCGTCAACGGCTGTACCAACCACATGTCGCCGGACGACCATTTCCAGGACCTGAAACGGGTCATCGGCGCTGTGGCCACCACCGCCCATCGGGTCAATGTAATCATGCCTTTCCTGTATGAAGGGCGCCAGCACAAGCGCACCAAACGGGAATCTCTGGACTGCGCCATGGCCCTGGAAGAGCTGGTCCGCATGGGCGTCAGCAACATCATCACCTTCGACGCCCACGACCCCCGGGTTCAGAACGCCATTCCCTTAAGCGGCTTCGACAATTTTATGCCCACCTATCAGTTCGTCAAAGCCCTGTTCGAGCACGATCCGGGCCTGCGCATTGACAAGGAGCACCTGATGATCATCAGCCCCGACGAAGGAGCCATGCACCGGGCCGTCTACCTGGCCAACAACTTAAGCGTGGATATGGGCATGTTCTACAAGCGCCGGGACTATTCCCGCGTCGTAGGCGGGCGCAATCCCATTGTCGCCCATGAATTCCTGGGATCCTCTGTCAAGGACAAGACCGTGCTGATTATCGACGATATGATTTCCTCCGGCGAAAGCATGCTGGACACGGCCCGGGAACTGAAAGAGCGCCGGGCCGGCAAGGTCATCGTCTGCTGCACCTTCGGCCTGTTCACCAACGGCCTGGAGAAATTTGACGAATTCTACGAAAAAGGCTACATCGACTACGTCATTACCACAAACCTGAATTACCGCCCCAAAGAACTGCTGGAACGGGACTGGTATCTGGAAGCCGATATGAGCAAGTACCTGGCCGCCATTATCAACTCCTTCAACCACGACGTTTCCATAAGTTCTACTCTGTCTCCCACCAAAAAGATCCAGGATCTGGTGCGCAGACGGCAGTCCGATGGGTACGAATATTTTCAGACCATTCAGTAAGCCGGGCCGTTCTGGGGACGCAGGCACAGAAACGCCGCCAGATTGCCCCGCTTCTCGCCCATGGCTCTGTGAGAAAACAAATATCGGGGATTGCACCGGGTACAAAGATCCGTTACCTGGATCTGTTCCTGGGGTACCCCTGCCTCCCGCAGCACCGTTTCATTGGCTTTCCAAAGATCCAGCCGGTATTTGCCGGCTGTTTCTGTTTTTATCAGCATCGTTTCGCTTTCTTTGCCAAACGCTCCGGCAAACGCCTGGGCTACTTCTTCGCCCACTTCATAGCAGTCCTGGCAGATGCTGGGACCGATGCAGCACAGCATATCCTCCGGCCGGGAGCCAAAGGCCTGTTTCATGGCCGCCAGGGTCTCCCGGCCCATGCGGTTCACCGTGCCTCTCCAGCCGGAATGACTCAGGCCAATGGCCCGGTGCACCGGATCCAGAAAATACAGCGGCACGCAGTCTGCGTAAAACGTCACCAGCGTGATGCCGGGCACATCGGTAATCAGGCCGTCCACGTCCCGGTAGTCCCGCTCCCGCAGAACGCCTTTTCCCGCGTCCTCTTCTCCGACTCTGCGCACACGGGTGGTATGGGTCTGGTACGACAGCACCATGCGGGCCGGGTCCACACCCAGCGCCTCTCCCATGCGCCGGTAATTCTCCCGTACGCAGTCCGGATCATCCCCCCTGGAAAAAGAGAAATTCATAGAGGCGTACACCCCGCGGCTGGCTCCGCCAAGCCTGGTGGAAAATCCATGCACCGCCACGTCCTGCCATTTCAGAAGCAGCGGGAACTGCAGGTACCGGACTTCTCCTGCCTGCTCCTCTTTCATAACCGGAATCCCCGGTTTCCGCACCCAGGGCAGTTCTTGATTCATACGTTTTTCCTCCTTATTTTGACCGTATCCCCGCCTAAAACGCGTCCCGGATCAGCCGGATCTCCTCCCCCAGAATCGCCACCACATCAAAGCGGCAGGGCACATCCTCCGGCAGGCCCTTCCGATAGAGATAATGCGCCGCCATGCGGCGGATCTGCCGCTGCTTTCCCGCGCCCACTGCCTCCTCCGGATAACCCATGGCAGTATCTTTGCGGTATTTCACCTCCACAAATACCAGCGTGTCATCCTCTCTTGCCACCAGGTCCAGTTCTCCGTATCGGTCCCGGTAATTCTGCTCCAAAATCTCATATCCATTTCTTTTTAAAAAGGCAGCCGCCTGCTCTTCCCGGCGCCTGCCTGTCTCTCTATGATTTCCCAAAGGGTTCCTCCAAATGAAAGTTCCGGATAAAGGTCCGTCTGTGCATGGAACAGGGGCCGAAGGCGCGCAGCGCTTCGATATGGGCCGCCGTGCCGTACCCTTTGTGCCGGGCAAATCCGTATTCCGGAAAAATAGGATCGCAGGCGGTCATAATCTGGTCCCTGGTCACCTTGGCCAGCACGCTGGCCGCGGCAATGGACAGACTTTTGGCGTCTCCCTTGACAATGGGCACCTGGGGAATGGTCACACCGGGAATGGTCACCGCGTCGTTCAGCAGCACCGCCGGCGTCTGGGAAAGCTGGTCCAGCGCCCGTTTCATCGCCAGATAGGTGGCCTGAAGAATGTTGAGCTCGTCGATTTCCTCTGCCGACGCCAGCCCGACGCCATACGCCACCGCTTTCTGGCAGATTTCCTCATACAGGGCCTCCCGCCTGGCCGCCGAAAGCTTTTTGGAATCGTTCAGGTATAAAATCCGGCAGTCCTTCGGCAGAATCACTGCCGCGGCCGCTACCGGCCCCGCCAGAGGCCCCCGGCCCGCTTCATCCACGCCGCAGACCAGTCCCTGTTCTTCATACATCCGTTCATATACCCGCATGTCTTCCAGACGTTTCAGTTCCTGTTCCAGCTTTTCTCCTGTCAGAACCCGCGTTCTCATGCCTGCTCCTTTCCGGCTGCCTGCTTTTTCTCCGTCTTTTGTTTTGCTCCGGTTTCCGGCGGAAATTCCAGCGTCATCCGTCCCAGGCGGCCGCTGCGGTAATCGTCCAGAAACAGATTGGCAGCCCGGGAAAGATCATACTGATTTCCCTTCGCCAGGCACCCCCGGACTCTGGCGATCTGCTGAAGAACCGCCAGTTCCTTCTCGTATCGGTTCAGTCCCGGCATTTCCTCCTGCTCATTTTCTTTTTCCGCCGCTTCCGGCTCCCCATAGCGTTCGCGCAGGGCCTCCGGATACTGCCGCATCATAAATCCGATAAATTCCAGTGCCAATTCTTCCCGGTTGAGGATTTCATCATTGATGGACCCGATAAACGCCAGTCGTTTTCCCACTTCCTGATCGTCAAACCGGGGCCACAAAATTCCAGGCGTATCCAGCAGTTCCAGGTTTTTGTTGAGCCGGATCCACTGATTTCCCTTGGTCACGCCGGGCTTGTTGCCAGTTTTGGCGCAGGCCTTGCCTGCGAACGCGTTGATAAAGGTAGACTTTCCTACATTGGGAATGCCCGCTACCATGGCGCGGATGGGACGGTTCTGAATGCCCCTTTTCCGATCCCGTTCCAGCTTTTCCCTGCAGGCTTCCTGCACCGCTGCCTGGATCTGCTTCAGCCCCGCTCCGGTACGGGAATTGATCTTCACCACCTGATATCCCTGTCCCTTAAACCACCCGGTCCAGGCTTCATTCCAGACTTCGTCCGCCAGATCCGCCTTATTTAACAAAATCAGCCGGGCTTTGTTTTTGCCCATCTGGTCGATATCCGGGTTCCGGCTGGAATACGGAATTCTCGCGTCCGTAACCTCGATCACCAGATCCACCCGTTTGATATCTTCCTCCATGGCCCGACGGGCTTTGGTCATATGGCCCGGATACCATTGTATGTTCATATGCGTCTGCTCCTCTACTGAATCAGCTGCAGATCCACAAGGGGCATCACCCGCAGCCACACTTTTCCCAGTATCTGTTCCCGTTTCACATTGCCGATATTGGCAAAGCGGCTGTCCTCGCTGCTGTCCCGGTTGTCTCCCAGCAGAAAATACTCATCTTCTCCCAGCAGAACCGGGTTTTCCGCCAGACCGGCCAGAGAAACCCGGCTCAGTTCCGGCTCCGTTTCCAGTTCTTTTCCATCGATCCAGATGCGGCCCTGCCGGATCTGTACCGTCTCACCCGGAAGGCCGATGACCCGCTTTACATTGGCACGGCGGTCTTCCCGCTGAAACACCACCACATCCATTCGGTCCGGACTGCCCAGATCATACGACAGGCGGTTCATCAGCACCACGTCTCCGGCCTGCAGGCACGGAGTCATGGACTGGCCGCTGATCTGTACCTGGGTGCCGAACGCGTACACCGAAAACCATGCCAGGCACAGCACCACAGCGATGTCCGCCAGCCACTGCACGGCTCTTTTCAAAATGCTGTTTTCCTCTGCCTGGTAAAACTCCACATTTTTCACTTTGCATTCCTCGCCTGAACCCATCCGGCTCTTTGTTATAAAAAGAAGGGGGTGTTACTCCGGCAACATCCCCTTCTCGTCTGAAACGAATTATTTTACCAGTTCTTTCACCTTTGCGGCCTTGCCCACACGGGTCTTCAGGTAATTCAGCTTCGCTCTTCTGACTTTACCTCTTCTTACAACCTCGATGTTGTCCACAAAGGGAGAATGTACCGGCCAGGTCTTCTCAACGCCGATGCCGTTGGAATTCTTTCTGACCGTGAAGGTTTCCCGGGCTCCGCCGTTCTGTCTCTTCACTACCGTTCCCTCGAACACCTGGATTCTCTCGCGGTTTCCTTCTTTGATCTTGTTGTAGACCTTTACCGTATCTCCTACGCGGAACTCCGGCACAGTGTCCTTCAGCTGCTCAGCTTCGATCTTCTTAATAATTTCGTTCACTGGTGAACCTCCTTCATATATTCGATGTTCTTAATACATAACCTGTAACAGAGGACCATCTCTTATTCACAGAATCTAATTCTAGCACAGGACTGCAGGCATTGCAAGCCCTTTTTACGGATTTTTCCCTTGTTTTTCCTCTTCCAAAGCCTTTAAAAACTCCAGATCTTTCTTGGTCAGCTGCGCTTCCTTTAATAGGTCCGGACGGCGCTGCCAGGTGCGCAGCAGCGACTGCTGCCGTCTCCAGGCTTCTATGTTTTTGTGGTGGCCGGACAAAAGCACCTCCGGCACCCGCATCCCTTCGTAATATTCCGGCCTCGTGTACTGGGGATATTCCAGCAGATTGTCGCAGAAGGATTCGGTCTGCGCCGATTCCTCGTTGTTCAGCACGCCGGGCACCAGCCGGGAGATGCAGTCGATCATCACCATAGCCGGCAGTTCCCCTCCGGTGAGCACATAGTCTCCGATGGAAAGGAAATCCGTCACAATCCGATCCAGCGCCCGTTCGTCGATGCCCTCGTAATGGCCGCACAGGAACACCAGGTCTTCTTCCTTGGCCAGTTCTTCCGCAATTTTCTGATTGAACACCCGTCCCTGGGGCGTCATATACAGCACCCTGGGGCGCTTCCCCAGCCTGGCGCACAGCGCCTCATAGGAATCACAGACCGGCCCGGGCTGCATCACCATGCCGGCCCCGCCTCCATAAGGCGCGTCGTCCACATGGCGGTGTTTGTCTTTGGAATAGTCCCGGATGTCAATGGCCTCTATAGAAAGGATCCCTTTTTCCGCGGCCCTGCCGATGATACTGGTATGCAGGCCGTTCAAAACCATATCCGGAAACAACGTCAGTATATGATAATTCATGGATCGCTCCTCTTCGTTCTGCTGTTCCGCTACAGATCCAGCAGACCGTCCAGCACATGGACCAAAACTTTTCCCTCTTCCAGATTTACATTCAGAATGCAGGAAGGAATGGCCGGAAGCAGCACTTCTTTTCCGTTTTTCTGTTTCACTGCGTACACGTCGTTGGCGCCAGTCTGCAGCACATCCGTCAGCGTTCCCAGTTCTTCCCCCGCATCGGTCCAGACGGCAAGGCCAATCATATCCGCGATGAAATTTTCGTTGGGCGCCAGCTTCACGGCATTTTCCCTGGTGACCAGCAGATCCCTGCCTTTGTAGATCTCAATATCGTTGATGTTGTCATAGCCTTTGAACTTGACGATGACCATATTCTTAAAAAACTTCACATGCTCCACTTCCATGGGCTTGTGTTCTTTTCCCGTATCAATCAGCACTTCTTTCAGCTGTTTAAAACGGCCGGCGTCGTCGGTGGTAGGAAAAACCTTGACCTCCCCCCGCACGCCGTGGGTGGACGTAATCACGCCTACGCGCAGCAACTGCTCCATATCCGCTTCTCTCTTTCCTGTCAGTCTCCCAATGGTACAAACAAGACCGTCTGCCATGGCGGCCGGCGGTCTTGTTCCTTACTGAATCTCAACGATCACTTTCTTGTCTTCTTTTGAGGCTGCTGCCTTTACCACAGAACGAATGGCTTTCGCGATTCTGCCCTGCTTTCCGATTACCTTTCCCATGTCGGCGGGAGCCACCTTCAGTTCCAGAATGGTCTCGCCGTTTTTTTCGGTTTCGATAACGGAAACTTCCTCCGGATGTTCCACCAGAGCTTTCGCCATAACCTCCACTAATTCCTTCATATCCTTCACCTCAGATTACTGGATGCCGGCAATCTTCAGCAGCTTGCTTACCGTCTCGGTGGGCTGCGCACCAGTTGCCAGCCACTTCTTTGCTGCTTCCTCGTCGAATTTGATTACGCTGGGATCACGATTGGGATCGTAGTATCCGATCTCTTCGATGAACTTGCCATCTCTGGGGGATCTGGAATCCGCAACCACTACTCTATAGAAAGGAGCCTTCTTCTGGCCCATTCTTCTCAGTCTCATCTTTACTGCCATGTCTTTTCACCTCCTTATTTCCATGTGTCTGGAATAATCATTTATAGACAAAAGCACAAGGCTTTGCTAACAACATCCATTAGAACGGCATTTTCAGTTTTCCCAGCATTCCGCCGAAACCGCCCATGCCGCCTTTGCGCCTGCCGCCGCCCATAAGTCCCGGCAGCTGCTTCATCATCTTGCGCATCTGGTCGAACTGCTTGACAATCCGGTTGACCTCGCTGATATCCACGCCGGCGCCTCTGGCAATCCGCTGTTTCCGGGAGGGATTCAGCAAAGAGGGGTTGGCCCGCTCTTCCTTCGTCATGGAAAGGATAATGGCCTCCACCCGGTCCATGGCCGACTCGTCAATGTCCGCGCCGCCCTTCAGCTGGGCCATGCCCGGCATCATACTCATGATGCTGGCGACGCCGCCCATTTTTTTGATCTGCCGCATCTGTTCCAGGAAATCGTCAAAGTCAAATTCCGCCTTTTTCAGCTTCTGGCTCAGTTCTCTGGTCTTTTCCTCATCGACCTCCATCTGGGCCTTCTCAATCAGAGAAAGGATATCTCCCATGCCCAGAATCCGGGACGCCATGCGGTCCGGATAAAACTGCTCCAGATCGGAAAGCTTTTCTCCCATGCCCACATACAGAATGGGCCGGCCGGTGACCGCTTTTATGGATAGCGCGGCTCCGCCTCGGGTATCGCCGTCCATTTTGGTAAGGATTACGCCGTCGATGCCGATCTTATTCTGGAAGGTTTCCGCCACATTCACCGCGTCCTGTCCGGTCATGGCGTCTACAATCAGAAGGGTCTGACTCACATCCACCGCTGCCTTTATGGCCTGCAGTTCCTCCATCATACCTTCGTCAATGTGCAGACGGCCTGCCGTATCCAGAATCACCACGTTGAATCCGTTTTTTGCCGCATGCTCCACCGCCGCTTTGGCGATGTCCACCGGGCTCTGGTTCTCGCCCATGGCAAATACCGGAACGCCCTGTTTTTCTCCGTTGATCTGCAGCTGTTTAATCGCCGCCGGCCGGTATACGTCACAGGCAGCCAGCAGCGGCCTGCGTCCTTTAGCCTTCAGTTTTCCGGCAATTTTGGCGGTAGTGGTGGTTTTTCCAGCGCCCTGCAGTCCGGCCATGAGAATCACCGTGATCTCGTTTGCCGGCTTCAGCGCGATTTCCGTTGTCTCCGAACCCATAAGGGAAACCAGTTCCTCGTGGACAATCTTGACCACCATCTGGCCCGGCGTCAGGCTGTTGAGCACATCCTGTCCCACCGCCCGTTCCTGCACGGAACTGATAAACTGTTTGACGACCTTGAAGCTGACATCGGCTTCCAGAAGCGCCATTTTGACTTCCTTCAGCGCGGCTTTGACATCCGCTTCCGACAGCCGTCCCTTTCCCCGCAGGTTCTTGAAAATATTCTGCAGTTTGTCTGATAAACTCTCAAATGCCATGAAATCCTCCTGATCAGGCCTTACACATCCAGAATCTCGCCGGCAATCTGCTGAATCCTGCGGATGGTTTCCCCGCCGCGGGACGCGTCGTACTCTTCTGTCAGGCGCAGAATTTCCTCCACCTTTTCCCTGGTCTGATGAAACTTCTCGATCAGCTTCAGCTTCTGTTCATACTCCGCCAGAATCCGGTCGCACCGCCGTACCAGATCGTGTACGCCCTGCCGGCTGATGCCCTCTTCCTGGGCAATCTCCGTCAGAGACAGATCCCGCAGCACTACGTCCTCATAAATCCGGCGCTGATGTTCCGTCAGCAGTTCGCCGTAAAAATCATACAGGAGTCCCTGTTCTACAATTCGTTCCATTTCATCACCTGTGCTATCATACAGGAAAAAGCGGCGGCTGTCAAGTATTTTTTCTTTACGATGAAGCGAAATACTCCTTGCGGCTTGCCGGCAGATGTGCTATATTGATAATACAAAGGGAAAGCCAGAGACACACGGCCTACCCTCAAATAACTACAACAACTGTTTTACACAGCCGTTCACTATTGCGAGTAGTGGGCGGCTATTTCTCTCCCTTGCTGATCTGACAAAGCAGACTGGCAAGGGCTACAATGAATATTCCAATCTGGAGCAAATCCTGATATGTAACATACATTGGCTCACCCTCCTTTCTTTCGTCTGGAGGGTTTGCCCCTCCGAATGTGGGAGGGCAGGCCGCCTTTATGCGTTCTGACTTTCCGTAAAATAAGTATATCATACCCTATCCGGCCGCTCAACGCTGTTTTTTGACACCTTCCTTGGGATTTTCCAATAAAAAAGACAGGAACCCCGGCATTCGTGCGCGGCCCTGTCTGTTCTCGCTGCCCTTGCATCAATCTCTTTTTATCGGATCTCCCGTCCGGGATGCAATGAAATCCTCCACCTGCGCCGCCGGAATTCCCAGCGGAATCGACAGTTCCCGGTACAGATTCTCCTTGGCTTTTCGCATATAACGCTCATCCATTTCCGTCAGCCGCTTGCCCCGGCCCTTCCGCTCCATTTTCCTGTGCTGCAGGGTCTTGATCATGGCGATCCACATCCGGCAGTCACAGCTTTTCAGCGCTTCCTTATACCGGGTTTCCCTCTGACGGTCTTCTTTTATAGCAATACCGGCAATCTCTCCGATGCCGTCAATCAGGCGGTATGCCTCTTCTTCCGTCAACACCCGCCGCATCACGCTTTTGTTGTCTTCTACCGGCGTGATAATCCGGCCGCCGGCCGTTCCCGCCGGCTCCAGCACATAGTAGAGTTTCTGCTGCCCATCCTGATCTCTTGCCGTAATGTCCCGTACACGGCAGACGCCGGTAATTCCGTACACAATATACTCGTCTTTTTCAAACAATCCCTGTCAGCCCTTTCCCAAAAGCGGCCTTCCGGCCCGATTCCTGTATCCTCCTGTATGCATTATGTGTTTATTTTACCATTTTCAAACGGAAAATGTCAGTATTTTTCAAAAAGACATGCATTTTTGTCGTTTTATACAAAAAGAATCGGGTGTATTTTTGTGCAGTTTTCCTATGCCGGACGCCGGTTCAGTCTTCCAGCAGCATCCGCTCCAGTTCCCAGACGGTCTTTGCAATCCTTCCCGCGCCGGCCTGTTCCAACTCTTCACGGCTTCCATATCCGTACAGCACCCCTATGGAATCTATGCCGTTCTCCGCGGCCCCCAGAATATCATGTTCCCGGTCGCCTACCATCACCAGATCCTCCCGGCGCTCCGCGCCCATCCGCTCTATGGCATAAGCGATCACCTCTCCCTTCTTCACCCGGGTTTCATCCATGCTGGCGCCGGCCACACAGGAAAAATAACCGTCCAGATCAAAGTGTTCCAGAATCCGCTGCGCGAAAAGTTCCGGTTTGGAAGTAGCCACCCACAGGATCCTTCCATCGTCCTTCAGCGCCTTTAACATCTGCCGGATACCTGGATAAACCTGATTTTCAAAAATTCCGGTTTCCTGAAAATATTCCCGGTAATGGTCAATGGCTTCCGAGGCCTGCCGCAGTGAAAATCCATAATACTTCATAAAACTGTCTTTTAACGGCGGTCCGATAAAAGCCTCCAGCACCTCCCGCCTGGTTTCCTCTATGCCGTAATACCGCAGAGCGTGCTGTACCGACCGGGTAATGCCCGTCCCCGGATCCGTCAGCGTCCCATCCAGATCAAACAAAATATTCCTCTTCTTCATAACCCATCTCCTCTTCAGATTCTTTGCAGCAAATACGAAAAATACGAAAAATATGGTATAATGTTCACGAAAGCATTAAGCAGTGCATCAGATGACAGATAGGAGGAGGCTGCGTGCTTGCATGCAGGCCGCCGAATATCTGGCAGATGATATAGGGCGCAAGCCCGTGAGCGAACGAACGAAGTTCGTGAGCAAGCACTGCGCCCCGCAAGACAGATGCAAGCCCGTGAGCGAGGAAACGCAGTTTCCGAGCGCGCACTGCGCCTATGCGGCAAAGGCGCAAGCCCGTGCACATCCCAACAACAGTAAAATAAGAAAGGACCATTCCCATGACAACTCTGCACATCGCGAAAGACGGTTCCGGAGATTTTACCTCCGTCAGCCAGGCGCTGGCTTCCCTGCCGGCGGACAGCCAGACTCCCGTAACCCTGCGCATCCACAGCGGCATATACAAAGAACGAATCACCATCACCTCTCCTTACCTTACGCTGGAGGGGGATTCCCCGGAAACCACGGTGCTGACCTTTGACCTCTACGCCCGGATGCCCATGGAAGACGGCAAGAAGCGGGGCACCTTCCGCAGCTACAGCTGCCTCATCGACACCCACGACTTTACTGCCAAAAACCTCACCTTCGAAAACAGCGCCGGCCCCGGCTCCCAGGTGGGACAGGCGCTGGCCCTTTACGTGGACGGAGACCGGATTCTCTTTGAAAACTGCCGGTTCCTGGGGGGCCAGGACACGCTGTTTACCGGCCCGCTGCCGCCGAGGGAAATCGAACCCGACGGCTTTATCGGCCCCAAGCAGCACGCGCCCCGCGTCAACGGCCGGCACTGTTACCGGAACTGCTATATCGAAGGCGATATCGACTTCATCTTCGGCAGCGCCACCGCTTACTTTGAAAACTGCGAATGCTTTTCCAAAGACGATGGGCGGCCCATCAGCAGCTATGTCACCGCCGCTTCTACGCCGGAAGGTCAGACATACGGATATGTGATGAAAAACTGCCGTTTCACCGGAAACTGCCTGCCGGCTTCCGCCTATCTGGGCCGTCCATGGCGGGACTGGGCCAAAACCGTCCTCATCGACTGCTATATGGACCGGCACATCTGTCCGGAAGGCTGGGACGACTGGAACAAACCGGCCGCCCGCGAAAACTGCTTTTTCGCGGAATACGGAAGCACCGGCCCCGGCGCCGTCATGGAACGGCGGCCGGACTGGGTGAAGCGTCTTTCCGCCAAGGATCTTTCTCACTACGAAAAGGCTCTGGTGCTGGGCGGCACCGACGGCTGGAATCCATAAACCGCCCTTTCCTGCTCCCTGTAAAACAGACAGGGCCGCTGACTCCGCGAACACGCGGCGCAGCGGCCCTGCATCAGTTTATACCAGATCGATATATCCGACTCCGTTTTCAATGCGGATCTTCGTCCCATAGGGATCGCTCAGCTGCTGCAGATAACGCAGCACCTCTTCGTCGCCGGTCATCTTCGGCACGCCCTTCTGAGAACGCTTTTCCTTCATGCCCAGGGAAATGGGATACAGCTGTACCTGAGTCACTTTTCCATCTTTCATGGTCCAGCCGGCCATAACCGCCCGCCAGATATTCTCCAGCACGCCGTAGCCTACGGTGCCGTTTTTGCTGCGGTTGTCCATATAACTTCCTACCTTGGTATCCACCGGCAGCTTTTTGTTGATATACGCGTCGTAGGGCTGCAGGCTGACAGTCTCTGTCTCAAACAGGAAGTTGCCCAGGCTGTAAAAGATCGGCTTCTCTTTATAAATCTCAATGCCCCGCAGTTCGTGAGGACCATGGCCGATCACCGCGTCCGCGCCGGCGTCGATGCACATCCGGGAAAAGGTTTCCAGGAAACGGGCGGGAATCGTAGTATCTTCCCCATCGCACTCATGGCCGTGGAAGCTGACCAGCACCACATCCGCCTGTTTGCCGGCTTCCACAATTTCACCCCGGATCCGGTCCATATCCTCGGAGTTGGGAACGCTTTCCACCCAGCAGCTGTCATCCAGCACAAACATGCCGGCGGAGCCGAAAGGCAGCGTACCCGGATCAAAGGGGTTGCTGTAGCCGTTTTTAATGGAGAATTCCTTGCTGGCGTTTACGTGAGTCACCTTCACCAGTTCCTGCGCCATGTCGTAGTGGCTCTGATCCACATGATAGCGCATGGAAGAACGCAAAGGATTCAATCCCGGACGTCCCTTCATCGCCTGGGACTGGCCGCCGGCTCTGGCGGACTCATGAAACGAAGAAGATACGCTGATCAGCGCCACCCGGCCCTTCCGGGTCTCCAGGTAGCAGGCCTCCGACGCCTCTGCCAGGTTGCTGCCGGTGCCGGAAAACACCATGTCGCGCTCCCGCAGATGCCGGATCGTCGCCAGCACACCCTCCTGTCCGTAATCGCCGGAATGGTTGTTGGCCGTATTGAACAGATTGAAGCCGAAACGCTTCACATCGTCCAGCGCCTCCGGCGCCATCATGGCCCAGGTGCCGCCGCTGACGGCTGCCGGATATCCCTCCTGATTGTGGAAGGTCATTTCCAGATTGCTGAATTTCACATCATGTTCCATGACGCAGTCCCGAAGCTGCTCAAATCCCTCATATCCGTCTTCAGGAATCCGTCTGGTAATAAACATATCGCCGGTGGCGATCAGTCTCATTTCCGTGTCTTTCATGTCATTCTCCCTGCCTTATTTTCCCTGTTCCAGTTCTTTTCTGTACTGTTCCACTTCCGGATCCGACGCGTATACAAAATGTCCGGGCCGCACTTCCTGCAGTCTGGGCTGGTGGGTGCTGTAATCATGCACCGCCGGATCGTAATACAGCCGCTGTTTATCTTTTTCCCTCAGCGGATCCGGCAGCGGAATCGCCGAAAGCAGCGATTTCGTATAGGGATGCAGCGGATGATCATAGAGTTCGTCCGCGTCCGCCAGTTCCACCAGCGTGCCGAAGTACATCACGCCGATCCGGTCGGAGAAATACTTGACCACCGCCAGGTTATGGGCGATAAAGAGAATGGTCAGATCCATTTCCTTCTTGATGTCCATCAGCAGGTTGATCACCTGCGCCTGAATGGACACGTCCAGAGCCGAAACCGGCTCGTCGGCGATGATAAAGGACGGTTTCACCGCCAGCGCTCTGGCGATGCCGATTCTCTGACGCTGTCCGCCGGAGAATTCGTGGGGATAACGAGTCGCGTGCTCCGGCAGCAGACCCACCCGGTTCAGCAGATTGTTGACCACTTCCCGGCACTGGGCGGGATCCTTCATGCCCCGGATCTTCAGGCCCTCGGAAATAATCTCTTCCACCGTCATTCTGGGGTTCAGAGAAGAGATGGGATCCTGAAAGATCATGGCCAGGTTGCTGGTAATATAATCCCGGTCGCTTTTGGTCAGCTTTCCGGAGATGGACTTCCCGTTGAACAGAATCTCGCCCGAAGTAGGATTGTACAGACGGATTACCGTTCTGCCCAGCGTCGTTTTGCCGCATCCGCTCTCTCCTACCAGTCCGAAATTCTCTCCCTTGTAAATGTCAAGGGTCACATGGTTCAGCGCCCGTACTTTTTCTTTTCTTCCGGATTGGAAGTCCATGCACAGATCTTTTATTTCCAGTATTTTTTCTTTCTTATCCATGATTACCCTTCCTTCCGGCGCATTCTTTCAATCCTGTGTCTGAGGGACTCCGGCATCTCTACCTTGGGAGCGTTGGGATGCAGCAGCCACGTAGCCGCGTAGTGGGTGTCGCTGAGACGGAAGAACGGAGGCTCCTCCTCAAAATCCACCTGCAGCGCATACTGGTTGCGTTCCGCAAACGCGTCTCCCTTGGGCGGGAAAATCATATTTGGGGGGGTGCCGGGAATCGAGAACAGCCGTTCTTTGGTTTCCAGGTCCGGCATCGCCGACAGAAGCGCCCAGGTATAGGGATGGGCCGGGGAATAGAAAATCTCTTCCGCCGTTCCGGTTTCCACGATCTTACCGGCGTACATCACGCAGATGCGGTCCGCCATATTAGCCACGACGCCCAGGTCGTGGGTGATGAAAATGACCGACAGCTTTTCTCTCTGCTTGATCGCCTTGATCTCATCCAGGATCTTGGCCTGGATGGTAACGTCCAGCGCCGTAGTCGGTTCGTCGCAGATCATAATCTTGGCGTTGCTGGCCAGCGCGATGGCAATGACAATACGCTGGCGCATACCGCCGGAAAACTGGAACGGATACTGATGGAAACGCACCTCCGGGTTGGGGATGCCCACCATTTCCATAAGTTCCAGGGCCCGCTTATGAGCCTGTTCCTTGGTCATATGTTCCCGCAGCACCAGGGCTTCTGTAATCTGCTTGCCGATGCGCATAATGGGGTTCAGCGCCGACAGCGGATCCTGGAAAATCAGGGAAATCTCCTTGCCGCGGAGCTTGTAGAAATCTTTCTCTTTATATTTGGTCAGGTCGTCCCCTTTGTACAGAATCTGTCCGTCTTCAATGATCGAGTTCTTGGGCAGGATTCCCAGGATGGCCTTGGTGGTTACGGACTTTCCGGAACCGGACTCGCCCACAATGGCCAGGGTCTCGCCCTCGAACAGCTTGAAGTCGATGCCGCGGACGGCCTGCACATTGCCGTTGTAGGTACGGAAGGACACCCGTAAATTGTTTACTTCCAGTATGGGTTCTTTCATGCTATTCCTCCTATTCCGCTCCGCGCAGGGTCGGGTCAAATGCGTCGCGCAGTCCGTTGCCGAACAGGTTGAACGAAATCATCAGCAGCGAAATCACGATTGCCGGGAACACCAGCTGGGACGGGAAGTACAAAAGCACTTTCTGTCCGCGGGACAGCATCACGCCCAGAGACGGCTCCGGCGCCTGCAGGCCCAGACCGATGTAGGCCAGGAAGGACTCGGAGAAAATAGCCGACGGAATCGCGATCATGGAACTGGTAATGATGGGGCCGATGGAGTTGGGCAGGATATGGCGGAAAATCAGCAGCATATCCGGCACGCCCAGGGTTCGGGCCGCCAGCACATATTCTCTTCCCTTAAACCGGTAGAACTGCGCCCGCACCATTCGGGCCGTATCCACCCAGTCCTTGATGACCAGCGACATAATTATGGAAAACATGCCGGTGCCGGCCACCATGATAAACAGCGTCACCACCACGATTCGCGGGAATGCGCTGATAATCTCCGTAATACGCATCATCACCATATCCACTTTTCCGCCGTAATAGCCGGATATGGAACCGTAGATGACGCCGATGAACACGTTGCAGCACACGGAAATCACCGCGATCAGCAGAGATACCCGGGTGCCCCGCCACAGACGGGTCCAGATATCGCGTCCCAGATAGTCGCTGCCCAGCCAGTAGCAGTCCTCATCTTCCAGGCCCATGTACTTGTAGTAGTCCACGTACACATCTACAATCCGCTGGCCGTTGACCAGACGGGGATTGAGGATTTCCAGCACACAGCCTTCCGGATACTTCTCCGGATCCGACAGATTGTCGTACTGGCGGTTTTCCAGCAGGTACGCGCCGTCAAAAATGCCCAGGTTCATCTTGGCGATAGCCGGAATCTTCGGCGGCATGTTCACCAGTTCCGGATGCTGCTCATCGTACCGGTAGTCGCTCATGGACGGGCCGGCAATGGCAAAGATCGACAGGATAAAGATGATCACCGCGGCGATTACCGACGCTTTGTTTTTCACAAAACGCAGCCACACGTCCATAAAGAATCCAATAGGCTTGGTCTTGAAATCCACGTCATGGATCTCCTGATCCTTCTGCACCTGTACAAATTTTTCTTTGGGAATGCTGTCGTACTTCTCTTTGTTGTTCTCATAAAGGACCATTATTTCTTCCCTCCTATCCGGACTCTGGGATCCACGATTCCATAGGAAATATCCACGATCAGCACCGTGATCAGCGAAATCATGGAGTAAAACATCAGAATGGCAACCGTCAGCATATGGTCGCTGGCGTTAATGGAGTCTACCATCAGGCCGCCCATGCCGGGAACGGCAAAAATGGTTTCCACTACCAGGGAGCCGCCCAGTACATTGGCAAACATGGGCACGATGATGTTCATCATCGGCAGCATGGAGTTGCGCAGGCCGTGGCGGATGGTGCTCTGGGCGTAGGTCAGGCCCTTGGTCTTGGCCAGAAGCATGAACTCGGAGTTCATGGTCTCTGCCAGCTCCGCACGCAGATACCGGGCCACCCGGGCGATGGGGTCAAAGGACAGCGCCAGGATCGGCAGGAACATGGAGTGCCATCGGGCCACGCCGGCAGCCGATACATTGTAGATAATCGGGAACCAGCCCAGCTTGAAGCCCAGGAAATACTGCAGGGCCGCCGCAAATACAAAGGACGGGATGGAAATAAACAGCACTACCATCAGAGATACAAAATAGTCAACCACCGTATTCTTGCGGATAGCCGCCAGAATACCCGCGGCCATGCCCACCGGCAGCGCCGCGAACAGTGAAACCAGATTCAGCTGAAGGGAAATCGGAATCCGATCCCTTAAAATATCAAAAACCGGTACACCGGGACGCATCTTGGCAGACGTTCCCCAGTCCCAGTGCAGGAAAATATTCTCCAGAAAATAATAATACTGCTTGATAATCGGTTCATCAAAATGGTATTTCGCATTCAGAGCGTCGATCACCTGCTGAGACAGGTCGCCGCCCATTTCATAAACACTTCCCGGCATCAGCCTGACAACCATAAAGGCAATGGAGACGATGATAAACAGCGTAAGCACCAGAGCCAGTATTCTGTTTACTATGTATCGAAACATGTATTTCCCTCTTTCCGTCGTTTCAGCCGGCCGGAATTACGGGGCGCTGCCGCGCCGGCAGCGCCCCAATGCCAGATCCGCCTGTCTGATTATTCTACAATCTTAGCGTAATCCCAACCCCATTCTACGCGGTTGGCCCAGTTCTGCATGGTCAGTTCCAATCTGTCAGACTTCAGATACTTGTCGATGCTTTCCACTACAGGAATGATGTTTGCCGGTTCAACCAGCATCCGCTCCATTTCGGCTACTGCGTTCAGCCGTACGCCTTCTTCGAAACGGTTCTCACCGAAGTTCGCGTTGTCAAATACTGCGTCAAACTCTTCGCTCAGGAACGGCTCGTTCTTTGCGGAATAGTAAGTGGTCCAGTACTTGAACGCGTTCCAGGGCATCAGGTCGGTGCTGACCCAGCCGCCCCAGCTGATCTCATAGCAGGTGGGATCGGTGCCCCAGCTTCTCATCAGATCGCCTCTCTGAGAGGACGGCATCGCCTGCAGCTTCAGCTCGAACTTGTCGGTGCCGAAGATCTGCGCCCAGCTCTGCTGCAGATATTCGCTCATGATAGTCTGCGGAGCTACGTCGTTGTAAATCATGGTCAGAGTCACTTTGTCGATGCCCTCTTCTGCCAGGGCCTC
Organism: uncultured Lachnospiraceae bacterium; assembly: GCA_944380605.1. Classification (GTDB taxonomy): domain Bacteria; phylum Bacillota; class Clostridia; order Lachnospirales; family Lachnospiraceae; genus UBA3402. The sequence goes on from CALWIA010000003.1 coordinate 102,500, forward strand.
ATCAAACAGTTCTTTGGCCAGTTCGGGATCGTAGCCGTAGTTCTCGTGCAGGTTCGCTTTGCCTTCTTCCGTATCACGGAATGCCGTGCCGCTTTCCAGATCGATGATGTGCGGAGTGGGCACGATGTAGTCTGCCGGCTCGTTGGCAGTCATATCCGCGATGGTGGCGCGGTCCGTTGCGTAGAACAGCGCGCGGCGGAAGGACTCATTGGCCAGGATCGGCTGATCCGGATTGATGGTGTTCAGAGTGATATGGGTGACAGAGTTTGCCGAGGAGTACAGAACTCTCGGATCCTCTTCGTACTTCTGGAAGTTGTCGGCGCTCAGCTTCACGTAATCGATTTCGCCGTTGTCAAACAGCTGCAGCTGCGTGCTGGCGTCTTCTACTACCTTGATGTTGATGCCTGCCAGCCAGATCTTGTCCTTGAAGATATAGTTGGGGTTCTTCTTGAAGTTGATCTCGGCGTCGTTGGTCCAGGAATCTACGATGAACGGGCCTGCGGAAATCCAGTACTCTTCGCTGGTGCCGTACAGGGTCTCGGTACGGTCCGCGTTCATGCCCTTTTCAAAGTACTCTTCGTTGATGATGCAGTTGGCGGGATGCGCCAGATGCGTCATAATCTCACGGGGTTCGTGATTGGTTACGGTGTGGATCTCCAGGGTCAGGTCGTCGATCAGCTTTAAGCCAACCTCATCCCAGGTGCAGCTGCCTTCGAAATAGTTCATGGCGTTCTCGATTTCGATTACGTCCTTCGCGAAGTTGCTGGCACGCAGGTTCGCCAGCTTGGGATCCAGCATCATCTGCCAGGTGTAGTATACGTCGTTGGCGTCCAGGGTGTCGCCGTTCTCCCAGGTCACGCCCTCACGGATCTTGATCTGCCATACCTTGCCTTCTTCATCCACCTGGATGGGATCTTCCGCAGCCAGCTCGCCGCTCAGATCGCAGAAGGTGTAGTCTTCATTAGGGAAGTAGGTATACAGAGTAAGAGAGGATCTCTTGATCTGAGTGGAAGAATAGGAATTGATATAGGTCAGCGGGTTCAGGGAACCGATGGTGCTGGTGCTGGCCTCTCTCAGAATTCCGTAGCCCTCATCCGTCGGCGTATCGCCGTTGGGATCCGTCGTTTCCGCGGAATCGCTTTCCGCTTCGCCGGCCGAGGTCGCTTCCGTAGCCGCCTCTGTAAACACAATGCTTTCGTCTGCCGGCTCGGAAGACGAAGAACATCCGCTTACTGCTGCCGCAAGTGCTGCTGCCGATAATAAAATCAGCATTGACTTCTTCTGTTTTCTCATAGCTTGTCCTCCTCTTTTATAAAAGCAATACCGCCGCCGAGCACGCGAACAGGCACGCGGCCGCGATATAAGCTTCAATGTAATTTTTCTCATAGCGCCGGGTTTCCAGAAACGCGGCATACCCCGCGTCCCGCCCTGCCTCAATGCCCCCTTTTTTCCAGAGCTGGGCGAATTTCCGGACGCCGTAAAGAATCAGATCGTAAAAGCGCAGGCACCGGGCCGTGCGGAACATGGCCACAACCAGCATGCAGATGCCTGCCAGGGCGCAGGCGTCGGAGACGCCGGTCAGGTTCCACTGACGCCGTACCGCGAAAAACACAGCGAACAGAATCCCTGACATCCGTATGGTGCCCCGGTAAAACCGCAGCCGATTCAGCACGTCTTCTCTCCTCTGGGAATCAGACGGCTGCCGCAGCTTATGGCGTAAATGCCTCGTTCCTCATTCTGCACCAGGCGGAGGAACAGGTCCGAATAGGGGTTCCGGATAATGGCGGAAACCGGGCTTACAGGAATAATGGCTTTTTCTTCGCCGTCCTCCCGGCATCCCAGGGTACCGTCTTCCTTCCGGTACAGTTCCAGCTTCGTACCCTCGCCGGATTCGTAGTATCCGGCCGCCCGGCGGATGGTCTCATCCTCCCAGGGCGTCTCCTGGAATACGTCTCTGGTCACAATGGGGCTCTTTCCGTTGTAAGCCCGCAGAAACGCGTCCGATACCAGTCCCGACGGCACGCCGGAGGTGTTGCACAGCACAATCACCGCCGCCTCCGCTTCCCAGGACCAGGCAATATTGGAAGAAACACCCGGCAGGCTGCCGCCGTGTTCCGTGACTTTCAGGTTGTCCAGCTGCTTCATGGAGAGCCCGTAGCCGTAGCTGCCGAAGGCGCCGTAGGGCTGTCTGGGCTTGCACATCTCGCGGACGCGGTACTGGCTCAGGATTCGGCTGCCGTCCGGCGCCAGTCCTTCGTTGAGGTACATATACAGGTAGTGCTTCAGGTCGTTGAGGGTGGACTTCATGGCGCCGCCGCCGTTGAGTACAAAGGCGTTGTCATGATAATCCCGATGGCCCTGCATCTGGCCGTTTACTTTCTTGTAAAGCACCGCCGCGTTGTCGTCCTGGGCAGGACGGACAAAATCGCAGAAGCTGCGCTCCATTCCCAGGGGCTTTAAGATGTGCTTGACCATATAGTCCGCATAGGAGGCCTCGCCGCCGTGCCGGCGGATGATGTCGCTGAGCAGGCCGAAGCCGTCGTTGCAGTAGCTTAAATATTCGCCGGGGCATCCATTTAATCCCTTTTCCATGGTCTGAGCGTCCAGACGCTGCGCCACCTGACGCACACCCTCCTGGGCAATGGCGTCATTGTAGGCGAAATCTCCCACCTTCGATTCGTCCAGTCCCAGTTCCCGGGCCACATTGCCCACCAGAATCCGGGGAAGCGGGAAAAATCCGCCGCTGTGGCTCAGCAGGTGAGCGATGGTCACCGGCCGCACCTGATTTTTGTTGGTAAATTCCGGAATGTACTGACTTATGGGATCCTCCACATGGAGCACGCCCTTTTCTTCCAGCTGCATAATCGCCAGAGCCGTAAAGGACTTGGTCACAGAAGCCAGGCCGAAAATGGTATCTCCGTTGACTTCCAGGTCTTTGCCCAGTTCCCGGGTTCCCCAGAAGCGTTCATACTCCGTTTCGCCCTTTTTGTTTACCACCGCCACTGCCATGGCGCAGGCGCCGTAATCCTTTATGACGCGCTCCGCGAACTGTTCCGCCAGCAGCCGGTTTGCTGTGTTCATCCGATTCACCTTTCTGCCTCCTGTCTCGTCTGTACAACGCGTATAAATACAAAAAAACTCCTATTCTGAACACGGAACATAGTTCAGGTAAGGATACATCTTTGTATCAGCGAAAATATTCCATATTCTTAATAGAAGCCTTCTGTTTTCTGATTCATTTAGTCATAATTATACATAGGATGTCGACAGAATGTCCAATATTAAATTTGCATTTTACATATTCGCAAAACGAATATTAAATTTCCCTGTTTCTGTCCAGCTGCTTCATCCAGTCCACGGTAAAGGCGGCAAAGCGTTCCGCCTCCGCGGACAGCTCTTTTTCCTTTTTCAGCATATACAGGGTGCGGGTAAATCCTCCTTCCTGCAGCCGGACCAGATGGACGTTTCCATGCTTGCCCCAGGAATACCTGGGCCACAGCGCCACTCCCGCGTTCTGCTCCACCAGTCCCCAGACCATAGGCAGCGCGTCGCACTCCACGCCGGTTCTGGGGATAAATCCCAGTTCCCGGAAACGCCGGTCTGCGATTTCCCGCATCACCGTTCCCGGCAGCAGCAGCACGAAGGTTTCGTCCTTCAGTTCTTCCAGAGAAATTTCTTTCCTCCCGGCCAGCCGGCTGTTTCCGGCACAGGCCAGGCAGATTTCCTCTTCCAGCAGCGCCGTGCCGTGGCTGTAGCTCAGCTCCGGCAGGCTGCTGCAGATGGTCAGATCCCAGTCCCGCTTCTCCTTCCGGTCCGTTACCACAAAATTCACGTCCGGCTCCAGGGCGCGGAACCGGGCGATGGCCTCCGACATCAGCAGATTGGCCGAAATCAGATTCAGCTTGATGGTTTTCTTGTCTTCCAGCCGGTGCAGGTCTCCGAAGATATCGTCCATTTCCGCGATCACCGGCATCATGCGGTCCCGCAGCGTCCGGCCGGCATACGACAGCACAATCCGCTTCCCGCTCCGGACAAACAGTTCTGTCTGCAGTTCCTTTTCCAGCGCCATAATGGCCTTGCTCACCGAAGGCTGGGTCACCCGCAGCACCTGGGCGGCCTTGGATATGTTTTCATACCGGGCCGCGCACAGGAAATATTTCAGCTGGTACAGTTCCATACGATTCCTTCTTTCAGGTCTGTCCTATTTGAAAAATTCGTGGCTTCCATGCTGGAACAAATACGTCAGTCTTCCGTCAAACCACCGGACCGCGCCGCTTCTGGACGCTCCCCGGTTCATAAAATACAGCGCGCCCTGGGAGTAATCCTCTCCCGCCAGCGCCCGGTTTACGCATTCCACCGTCTCGCTGGTGACGCGGCAGGTGTTGATGGTGCCGTTGGATACCGGTGAAAACTGAGACCGCTGATACACCACTTCTTTAATGGTATCCGGGAACTCGCTGCTTCTTACCCGGTTCAGGATCACGTTGGCCACCAGGATCTTGCCCTTGCTGTCGCAGATTCCGGCTTCCGCCTGTACGATCCGCAGCAGAATATCATAGTCTTCCTGGCTGCAGGGCACTGCCGCCGATGCCAGCCGGGCCTTTTCTTCTTCCTCTTTCTGTTTCTCAGCCGCCTCCAGGCGAATCTGTCTCTTGACCTTTTCCACCGCGGCTTTGGCAGCCCGGCGGCCCGCTTCTTCCTCGCGGACCTTCTGGGTCAGAGACTGTCCCACGATCTTCTGTCCCTGTCCGTCCAGATCCAGACCATAGATCTGCAGGTCTGCCTCCGGCAGAGACGCTTCTTCGGATTTCTTTTCTTCACTCCAGGCCGGAGCCGCCGTCTCGGCAAACGCCGTCATCAGGCTGCTTCCGTCCGCGCATACCATTCCGGCGGCAGCCAGCAGGCAGAACAGCCATGCCAGCGCTTTTCCGCGCCGGATCTGTTTTACATATTCCGCAGTACGATGAAGGAATGAGCAAAATGTCAGCATAGATACTCCTCTTTTCTTCTTTTCCTCTCAAAAAGCAGAGTCAAAGTGGAGATTCTCTCCCACTTTTGCGCCAATTACCTTGTGTCGGTGGTAATTATATGGGAAGGAATCTTGAAAAGTCAATGCTCTATGCTGACATTTGTCACAAATGACGCCGGTATTTTTTACAGATTTTAAATCATTGTAACATTTACACGAAAAACAGCCTGGTATTTGTTCCGTTTTTATTTAATTTTATTACTTGATTGTTTCACAAATATTACATTTTTGTTAAATTGACGTCGCGCATTTCAGAGAGAAATCCGCCGTCGAAATCTTATGTCAACCCTTTTCGTTGATATAAGGGATCAGACCGCCGGCTTTTATGATGCCCTGCATAAAGGGCGGAAAGGCCTGTCCCTGGTAGCTTTCTCCCTTGGTCCGGTTGTAAATCACGCCGGAATCAAAGTCGATTTCCACCTGATCGCCGTTTTCAATCCGTCTGGAAGCCTCCTCGCATTCGATGATGGGAAGGCCGATATTGATGGCGTTGCGGTAAAAAATCCGGGCAAAGGTTTCCGCGATGACGCAGCTGACGCCGGCGCACTTGATGGCCAGCGGCGCGTGCTCCCGGGAAGACCCGCAGCCGAAGTTCTTCTTCGCCACGATGATGTCCCCGTTTTTCACCTTATGAATAAATTCTTTATCGATATCCTCCATGCAGTGCTTTGCCAGTTCCGCGCCATCCGTAGCGTTCAGGTACCGGGCCGGGATGATCACGTCCGTGTCTACATTATCTCCATATTTGAATACTGTTCCGTTTGCTTTCATCCTTCTTCCCCTTTCTCATTCCAGTTCATCCGGGCAGGAAATCTTTCCTGTTACCGCGCTGGCCGCCGCCACCGCCGGGCTGGCCAGGTACACTTCGGATTCCACGTGGCCCATACGGCCTACAAAGTTCCGGTTGGTGGTGGAAACGCACCGCTCGCCGGCAGCCAGAATGCCCATATATCCGCCCAGGCACGGGCCGCAGGTCGGCGTGCTGACCACAGCCCCTGCCTCGATAAAGGTCTCCAGAAGCCCTTCCCGCATGGACTGCAGATAAATCGCCTGCGTCGCCGGAATGATGATGCAGCGGACGCCTTTTGCCACTTTTCTTCCTTTTAAAACGCGGGCCGCCGTGCGCATGTCCTCCATGCGTCCGTTGGTACAGGAGCCGATCACCACCTGGTCGATCTTAACGTCGCCGAAGTCCCCCGCTTCTCTGGTATTTTCCGGCAGATGGGGGAAGGCCACCGTAGGCTTCAGAGCGGAGAGATCGATGGTGTAAACCGCCTCGTATTCCGCGTCCGCGTCTGCCTCATAGATCTTGTACGCTCTGGAGGAATGCTCCTTCATATAAGCCTCGGCCGCCTCGTCCACCGGGAAGATGCCGTTCTTGCCGCCGGCTTCGATAGCCATATTGCAGATGGTAAAGCGGTCGTCCATAGACAGGTGCTTGACGCCCTCTCCCGTAAACTCCATGGATTTGTACAGCGCGCCGTCCACGCCGATCATACCTATAATATGAAGGATTACGTCCTTGCCGCTGACCCAGGGAGACGGCTTGCCCACCAGTTCAAAGCGAATGGCGGAAGGCACCTTGAACCAGGCTTTGCCGGTCACCATGCCGGCCGCCATATCCGTGCTGCCTACGCCTGTGGAAAACGCGCCCAGCGCGCCGTAGGTACAGGTGTGAGAATCGGCGCCGATCACTGCGTCGCCGGCTACCACCAGTCCTTTTTCCGGCAGCAGCGCATGTTCAATGCCCATTTCTCCTACGTCATAATAATGGCTCAGTTCATGACGGCAGGCAAACTCGCGGCAGCACTTGCAGTTCTCTGCCGATTTGATATCTTTATTAGGAATAAAATGGTCCATCACCAGCGTGACTTTGTCTTTGTCAAAAACCGTCTGACGGTCCATTTTCTTCATCTCGTTAATCGCCACCGGCGTCGTGATGTCATTGCCCATCACCAGATCCAGGTCCGCTTCAATCAGCTGGCCCGCTTTCACTTCCGAAAGTCCCGCATGGGCCGCCAGTATTTTCTGCGTCATGGTCATACCCATATTCGTATCCTCCTCATATTTGAAGACTTTTTACCTTTACATTCTAGCACAGGAACGGTTATAATAGAAATATATAATATGAATATTTGTCATAAGACCAAGTTATAGGGAGCAAATCTATGGAACAGAATCTGTCACAGTACCGGATCTTTTATGAAGTCGCCAAAAACGGCAACATCTCCAAAGCCGCCAAAGAGCTGTTTATCAGCCAGCCGGCCATCAGCAAATCCATAGGCAAACTGGAGGACAGCCTGCATACCACCCTGTTTACCCGCAATTCCAGAGGTGTGCAGCTGACGGAGGAAGGGCAGATTTTGTTCACCCATATCCAGGCCGCTTTTGAGGAACTGGCCATGGGGGAACAGGAGCTGCGGCGGATCAAGCAGTTTCAGATGGGCCATATCCGCATCGGCGTCAGCAATACCCTGTGCCGCTTCATCATGGTCTCCTGTCTGAAGGAATTTATCCAGCGCTATCCTCACGTCAAAATCACCATGGAAATCCAGTCTTCCGCCCAGACCATGGCCATGCTGGAACAGCAGCGCATCGACATCGGCCTGGTGGCCCGTCCCCGGCTTCAGAAAAACCAGGTCTTTCTTCCGGTTATGGACATCCAGGACATCTTCGTGGCCTCTCCCAGCTATCTGGAAAACCTGCGGCTGCGGGAAGGTGCCGATGCCGACGTCTTTCAGGCCGGAAACCTGATGCTGCTGGATCAGAACAACAGCACCCGTATCTACATCGACGAGTACATGGCCTTAAACCACATCCAGTCCAACAACCTGCTGGAAGTGTCCACCATGGACCTGCTGATTGAATTTGCCCGCATCGGCATGGGCATCGGCTGCGTCATCCGGGAATTTGTCAAAGAAGACCTGGAAACCGGCCGGCTGGTGCAGTTAAAGCTCGGTTCCCCCATACACAAGCGGACCGTGGGATTTATTTACGATTCCAGCCATTCCTCCACTGCTCTGGACAACTTTCTGGCGTTTCTGCAGCAGGAGGCGTAAACCTCTCCAGGGAAAATCAAAAACCGCCATCCGGCGCAAAATTCCGGATGGCGGTCTTTTTATACAGAGCCATTAGTTGTTGATCAGCTTCTCGCTTTCGTTGTTCCAGCTGTACAGCTTGCGGATCTCTTCGCCGATCTTCTCGGAGGGATGCTCCGCCGCTTTCTTTCTCATCGCCTGGAAATGCACCTGGCGGCCCGCCGGAGACATATCCAGCAGGAATTCCTTGGCAAAGGTGCCGTCCTGGATATCTGCCAGAATCTTCTTCATAGTCTTCTTGGTCTCTTCCGTAATCAGCTTGGGACCGGTGACATAGTCGCCGTATTCCGCCGTATTGGAAATGGAATACCGCATGCCGGCAAATCCGGACTGATAAATCAGGTCTACGATCAGCTTCATCTCATGGATGCACTCAAAATACGCGTTTCTGGGATCGTATCCAGCCTCCACCAGCGTCTCATAGCCGGCCTGCATCAGCGCGCATACGCCGCCGCACAGCACCGCCTGCTCGCCGAACAGGTCCGTCTCCGTCTCGGTGCGGAACGTGGTCTCCAGAACGCCGGCTCTCGCGCCGCCGATGGCCAGCGCATACGCCAGGGCCATATCCAGCGCCTTGCCGGTGGCATCCTGCTCCACCGCTACCAGGCAGGGAACGCCCTTGCCTTCCAGATACTCGGAACGCACCGTATGGCCGGGGCCCTTGGGAGCGATCATGGTCACGTCCACATTCTTCGGCGGTTTGATGCATCCGAAATGAATGTTGAATCCATGGGCGAACATCAGCATATTGCCCTCTTCCAGGTTGGGCTCGATATCTTTCTTGTACATATCCGCCTGCAGCTCATCGTTGATCAGAATCATGATGATATCCGCCTTTTTGGCCGCTTCCGCCGCGGTATACACTTCAAATCCGGCTGCTTCCGCCTTGGCCCAGGAACGGCTTCCCTTGTACAGGCCGATGATAACATGGCACCCGGACTCTCTCGCGTTCAGCGCGTGAGCATGTCCCTGGCTGCCGTAGCCGATCACGGCAATGGTCTTGCCCTCCAGCATGGACAGATTGCAGTCTTCCTGATAATAAATCCTTGCCATAGTTCTTTCCTCCTGAAAATATGTACTGTTCTTTTATGGTGAAAGCCGCTGCCGCCCTTTTCGGGCCCCGCAGACCGCTCCATCCTGCGCCGGTTACGGAAGGTAGCGCACGTCGTCCGCGCCTCTGGAAAGCCCCGTCAGTCCGGTTCTGGCCAGTTCCAGAATCTCGTAGTCCTCCAGAAGATTGATCAGCGCGTCCAGCTTGGACTGATCTCCGGTCAGCATCACCGTCAGCGATTCTTTGCCCACGTCCACAATGGTGGCCCGGAATATATCGGAAATAGCGCTTATAGCCTGTCTCTGGCTGGCGTTGGCCCGCACCTTCACCATAATCAGTTCCCGGTATACGGAATGGCCGGGCTTCAGTTCCTTGATATCCCGTACGTCCTCCAGCTTGCGCAGCTGCTTTTCAATCTGCTCCAGTATCTCCTGATCCCCCATGGAAACCACAGTCATGCGGGAATACCGTTCGTCGGCGGTCACGCCCACGGTCAGGCTCTCGATATTGTAGCCGCGGCGGCTGAACAGGCCGGCCACACGGCTCAGAACACCGGAAGTGTTGTCCACCAGCAGCGACAAAACAATTCGATCCATACCAATCCCTGCTTTCTTTCATGAAGTATAGATTTTATCTTATCAATCCGCCCGCTATTTGTCAACTATATAAAAGGAATGGATACCATAAATCCGGGTTATGCCGCATTTTCTGCTGGCGGGGCGGCTCCGGCTGTGTTACACTGTACCTATAAAACTTATTGAACGAAAAAGGAGGAACCATTCATGGCATTGCACATTATGGATGAAGCCAACCGGTGCCTCGGCTGCAAAGTTCCCCAGTGTCAGAAGGGATGCCCGATCCACACGCCGATTCCGGAAGTCATCAAGCTGTTAAAAGCCAACCGCCTGGAAGAAGCCGGCCGGATGCTGTTTGAGAACAATCCGCTGACCACCGTCTGCAGCCTGGTCTGCAACCACGAGAACCAGTGCGAAGGCCACTGCGTACTTGGGAAAAAGGGCGCTCCGGTGCACTTCTCTTCGATTGAAAATTATATCTCCACCTTTTATGCCAACAAGATGACCAAAGGACCCGCTCCGTCCAACGGCATGAAGGTGGCCATCATCGGCTCCGGCCCCGCCGGCATCACCATCGCCATCATTCTGGCCCGATACGGATACGACGTGACCATTTTCGAAGGAAAGGACAAGATCGGCGGCGTTCTGCGCTACGGCATTCCCGAATTCCGCCTGCCCAAGACGGTGCTGGACGACATCAAATACCGGCACATCGACTTAAAGGGCATCAAGTTCCGCCCCAACACCCATATCGGCAGCGCCATCGGCATCGACGACCTGTTCCGGGACGGCTACAAGTCCATTTTCGTCGGCACCGGCGTCTGGAAGCCCAATGCCCTCCATATTAAAGGAGAAACCTTCGGCAACGTCCATTTTGGCATCAACTATTTAAACAACCCCGACAGCTATCAGCTGGGGCAGCGGGTCATCGTCATCGGCGCCGGCAACGCCGCCATGGACGTGGCCCGTACGGCGATCCGCAAAGGCGTCCGCACTCTCACCTGCTTTTCCATTACCAAAAAGGTGGCCGCCAGCCATCACGAATTCAGCTATGCCCAGCTGGAAGGCGTTCAGTTCGAGTACAACAAGGCGCCGGTGGAAATCACGGATCAGGGCGTCATTTTCAAAGATATCATTGAAAACGAAGACGGCACCTTTACCGACGTGCCGGATTCTGAAAAGCTCTATGAAAGCGACAGCGTCATCATCTCCATAAGTCAGGGCCCCATGAACCGCATCGTCACCACCACCAAAGGACTGGAAGCCACCAGCAAGGGACTTCTGGTGGCCGACGAAACCGGACACACCACCCGTCCCGGCATCTTTGCCTCCGGCGACGTGGTCAACGGCGCCCGCACCGTGGTGGAGGCCGTCGCCCACAGCAAGGTTGTGGCGGAATCCATGCACCAGTACATGCAGAGCCTGCCCAAAGAAGAGGCATAGCCTGCCCCTTAAAACCAGTCAAGCCGGCACGGAATGCGCCGGCTTTTCCTGTTTCTTTATCCTTCTTTCAGTTCCTTGAATCCAAATCCCAGCACTTCGCTGGTTTCCGTAGCCATCAGAAACGCCTCCGGATCCGCTTCATAAATAATCCGCCGCAGCCTGGGGAACTGGGACTTGCGCACCGTGCACAAAAGCAGCGTCGTGTCTTCCCGGCTGTACGCGCCCTGGGCTTTCAAAAGCGTCGCGCTGCGGTCCAGGTCCACAATCACCCGCTGCGCGATCTCGTCCGGTTTCTTGGTCACCACCGTCGCCATGGTGCTGACCTCTCCGCCGTAGATAATGCTGTCAATCACCTTGGTCTGGGCAAACAGCGTCACCATGCCAAACAGAGCCGCGTCTACATTTCCAAACACAAAGATGGAAATGCCCAGCACCACGCCGTCCACCAGCAGCAGCGCCCGGCCGATGGACATCTGGGGCCGCTTTTTCTGAAGCAGATACCCCAGGATATCGGAACCGCCGGTGGTAGTTCCCGCCAGGAACACCAGCGCCATCCCTACGCCGATTACCACGCCGCCGTACATGCTGCACAGAAAGCGGTCCCCCGTATAAATGGGACAGACCGGCGCCACCAGCAAATCCAGTACTGCGGAAGACAGGGCCGTAGTCACCGCGGTGGTTACGGCGAACCGCCGGCTCAAATAAATCCAGGCCAGAATCAGCAGAGGGATGTTGGTAGCCATGGTCAGCAGACCGATGGGCAGTTCCGTCAGGTGGTTGACCAGCAGCGCCACGCCGATGGCGCCTCCGGGAGCCACCTGAGCCGGTTCCACGAAAGCATGGGTGCCGATATCATAGATCAGAATCCCCAGTATCAAAAGCACCAAGTTTTTTCCTTCCCGTTTCAGCACTGCGTTCAATCTTTTTGCCCTCCTTCCGGCAGCACCAGGCTTAAGAGCAGTGCCACCACAAATACGCCTGCGACGGCGTTTCCATTAAAGATATCTCCCACTTCCTTGGGGAAAGCAGCGAAAAAGTTTCCGGAAGTCTGGGTCAGTCCCACACCGATGCAGAACGCCAGAGAGACGATAATCATGGTGCGGTCGTCAAAGGTGCATTCCTTTAACATCTTGATTCCCTCATACATAATAGAACCGAACATCATCACCGTGCAGCCGCCCAGCACCGCCTGGGGAAGGGAGTTGAAAAACGCCCCCAGCGGCGGGAACAGGGAAGCCAGAATCAGCACCAGGGCCCCCATAAGAATGGTAAACCGGTTGATGACCCGGGTCATGGTCACCAGACCCACGTTCTGGCTGAAGGAGGTCAGCGGCGGACAGCCGAAGCAGCCGGAAATGGCGCTGGAAAATCCGTCCACCGCCAGGGATCCCTGCAGTTCCTCCATGCGGATATCCCGGCCCAGGGCTCCGGTGCACACCGCCGTTGTAGCGCCTGTGGTTTCCGCCGCGGAAACCAGGAAGACCACCGCGATGGTAAAGAACGCTCCCAGATCAAAGACCGGCGGATGCTCCGTCAGAAATACCAGACGGGGAAGGCTGAAAAAGCCGGCCTCCCGCACCGTCTGCCCGATGCCGGAAACGTCCACTAACGGCGCAATGCCGCACACCGTAAAGACCATGGACAGCAGGTAACCGAAGACCAGTCCTGCCAGAATGTTGAGGTTTTTGTACACTCCTTTCAGCAGATACCGGGAAATCAGACATACCGCCAGGGTACAGGTGCCTACAAACAGGTGGTACCAGGCGCCGAAATCCTCCGCTCCGCTTCCGCCGCCCCAGGAATCCATGCCCACGGACAAAAGCGACAGGCCGATGGCAATCACCACGCAGGCCGAAACCACCGGCGTCAGAAACCGCTTCCAGTACCGGGCGCTCAATCCCACCAGGCCTTCAAAAATGCCGCCCAGAATCACCGCGCCGATCATGCCCTCATAACCCAGTTCCGGATTGGTGCAGATCATCAGCAGGCTGCCCAGAAACGTAAAACTGACGCCCATAACAATGGGCAGGCCGGAACCGATTTTCCCAATGGGATACAGCTGCATGCAGGTGCCGATGCCCGCCGCGAACATGGCACATTGCAGAAGTCCCGTAATTTCCGCGGAGGTCAGTCCCTCCGTACTGCCCCGCACCACCGCCGCGCTGCTGACAATCAGCACCGGGGCCAGATTGGCCACAAACATGGCCAGCACATGCTGCAGTCCGAAGGGAATCGCCCGCCGCAGCGGCACCCTTCCTTCCAGGCGGTACAGATTTTCCTCTGCAGCCGTCCCCTGTTTTCTTTCTTCCTTCACCATACTTCCTCCGTTCTGTCTTTTGTATCCGCCCGCGGCTCCCTTCAGCTACGGACGGCACCGCCCGCAGGGCGAAAAGCCCTGAAGCAGCAGTTCTTCCCGGCTTCCCCAGAAATAGAGCTTGTTGTATTCCCGGATATCTTCCACGCTGGAGCAGTCGGGGTAATGAAACTTGTCCGTATTGATATTGACGATATAGGCGGCCCGGCTTCTGGCCTCCTGCTCCGGAAGCGCCGTATCCGCGTCCAGCCAGCTGTCTCCGTTCCGGTAATCGATAGCCACCCCCGGCTGCACGTTGTACACATAGACGCAGAACCGCAGGCCGGCGCCGCCGTCTTCCACCGATTCCGCTTCCATAACTACGCCGTCCGCCAGCAGGTTGTCCCCATCAAACACCGGCGTTACCCGGTACATCACATGATTTCCTGTTTCTTCTATATAATCTGCGGTCCGATTTTCAAAAGGCATCATGCCGGTGGTATTCATGTAGCGGGTCCCGGTAATCAGGTTCCGCTCGTTGGCGTTTTCACCGGTCAGCTGATATCCGATCAGATGGCACCGGTTGTACAGGTAATTGCCGTCCACTACATCGTATTTCACCGTGTGCCAGCCGCTGGGCCGGATCTGGCCGATGGACTCCCGTTCCTCCTGCGGCATCAGATCCGGGCCGATATTCGCGGCCGCCGCCTGGCACCGCCCCAGCAGGTCCAGAGGCGCATAGTCCTCATAAGAGTATTCCTGCAGATCCTCTTCTTTAAACATCGGCTGGTTGCCGTTCAATTCCACATAAGGCCGGCCGTCATATTCCGGCAGTTCCTCCGCGTCATAAGACGCCGCTGCATACCCTTCCGACTGCCCTGCCTCATAGGCTTCCGACGCGTACTGCCAGACGTTCCCGGCGGCTTCCCCTGCCGCGCCGGAGCCTCCATAGCAGCCTGTGATCCAGACGGCAGCAAACAAAACCGCCAGAAACATCCCAAGCGGTCTGCCCCGTTTCTGTCTTATCATCCGTTGTCACCTGTGCCTTTCCTGCGCTGTTTGCAAAGATGCCTTTCCATTATAGATGATTTTTTCCAGATATGCTATACTTTCTTTATAAGAACGGGCCAAAACCTGTGGTCCGTCCGCTTACACCATGTACAAGGAGGAACTGCCCATGCGCACCGTGATTGAAAACGGCTGGATTCTGACTATGGATTCCGCCGATACCTGTTATGAAAACGGTTATATTATAATAGAAGGAGACCGTATCACCCATGTGGGAAAAAGTCCGGTTCCGGCGGATCTTCTGGCCGGCGCCAGCCATGTCGACGCCGGCGGTTCCATCGTCATGCCCGGCATGATCAATACCCACTGCCACGTATCTATGATTCCGTTCCGCACCATGGGCGACGACTGCCCCGACCGGCTGCGCCGGTTTCTGTTCCCCCTGGAAGAAAAAGCCGTGACGCCGCAGCTAGTGTACTGGGGCGCCCTCTACGGCATCGCGGAAATGCTGCTGTCCGGCATCACCACCTTTCTGGACATGTATTATTTTGAAGATCAGGTGGCCGAAGCTTGCCGGGACGCCGGCATCCGGGGATTTCTGGGGGAGACGGTGATCGGGCAGAAAACCTGCGACAGCGAGGCGCCGTACGGCGGCCTGGACTACGGCCGGAAATTTATTCAGAAATGGAAGGGAGATCCTCTGGTTTCTCCGCTGATCGCTCCCCACGGCACCAATACCAACCAGCCGGAGTTTCTTGAAAAAGCTTACGCGCTGGCTTGTGAATACGACACCCTGTACACCCTTCACGCCAGCGAGATGGATTATGAAATGGACTATTTTGCCAGAGAATACCATCAGACGCCTACAGAATTTCTGCACGCTCTGGGCGTCCTGTCTCCCCGGACGCTGCTGGCCCACTGCATCCACATGACGGAATCGGATCTGGACCGGATCGCCGCCGCCGGCGCTTCCGTCTCCCACTGCATCGGTTCCAACACCAAAGCCGGCAAAGGCGTCTCTCCGGTCAAGACCATGCTGGAGCGCGGCATTCCGGTGGGCCTGGGCACCGATGGCCCCTCTTCCGGCAATACCCTCAGTATGTTCACCCAGTTCCGGCTGTTCGCCTCCTTCCACAAGACGGAAAACCGCGACCGCAGCCTCTTCCCCGCCAGAGATATCGTCCGCCTGGGCACCCGGACAGGCGCGAAAGCCCTTGGAGCCGCGGACCGCATCGGCACGCTGGAGCCCGGCAAACAGGCGGATATCGTCATGGTGGAACGGAATTCCATCAACATGTTCCCCTGCTACAACCCCTATTCCGCCCTGGTGTACTCCGCGGAACGGGCCAACGTGGACCGAGTCTGGGTGGCCGGGCAGGAACGGGTGCGCCATGGACGGCTCACCGGCCTGGACGAGACGGAAATCCGCCGCCGGCTCCTGGAACAGATGCCGGATTTCCTGGAAAAATCCCGGGAATTTGCTTCAATTATCTGATGCCGGTTGACAACCGGAACATCAGATGCTAAGATTGGCTTATAAATACGGCCAATGTACCTATGAGCTTTGATAAGTACGGCTTATAAATAAACTTATGGATGAAAGGAGGAGAGCCATTGAATAAAAAGGCGCTCACCATCGGATGGCTCATGGTTCTTCCGGGCTGTCTCTTTGTTGTGTTCTTTATGCTGGTTCCCCTGTTTCTGCTGGTCTTCCGGACCTTTTTTGACGAGGGAGGCAGCTTTACTCTGAACGGCTACTGGGAGATGTTCCAGAGCACCTATTTCCAGCAGGTGTTTGTGCGGAGCCTGAAGCTGAGTCTCATCAGCACCGCGATCTGCGCGCTGCTGGGATTCCCCTCCTCTTACTACATTGCCAAATATTCCAGACACAAGGGAATGCTTATGGCGTTTGCCGTTTTCCCCATGTTTACCAGCCCGGTCATCCGGTCTTTCAGCTGGATTGTACTGCTGGGGAAAAAGGGCATTGTCAACTCCGCTCTGATGACCATCGGACTGACTTCCAAGCCTATCAGCATTCTGTACAATGAAGTGTCCATGACCATCGGATTTATTCAGTTGTTCCTTCCGCTGATGATCCTGTCTCTGATCGGCGTCATGGAAAACATCCCGGAGGACCTGAATCTGGCCGCCGGCAGCCTGGGAGCCACGAAGCTTGGCACGTTCCGCCACGTAGTGCTTCCTCTGAGCATACCGGGACTGGTCACCGGCTCCGTGCTGGTCTTTACCGGATGCCTGACTGCCTATACCACGCCTCAGCTTCTGGGCGGAACCGACACCCGCGTGCTGGCCACCGTCATCTATCAGTACGCCATGAGTCTGGGCGACTGGACCCAGGCGTCCATTGTGGCAGTGGTGATGATCGTCGTCACGGTCTGCGTATCTTCCGGCATCAACGGCATCAGCCGTCGCCTGAATCCTACTATTTAGAGAAAAGGAGTATGTTATGGCACTGTTAGAACTGCAGGACATTACGGCAGGATATGACAAGAACGTCATCCTGAAAAATCTGAACCTCCAGGTGGAAAAGGGAGAACTGCTCTCTCTGCTGGGTTCCAGCGGCTGCGGCAAAACCACGACTCTGCGGCTCATCGCCGGATTCTCCGAACCCATGAGCGGCAAGTTTCTGTTTGACGGCAAGGACTACACCCACGTGCCGCTGCACAAGCGCAACTTCGGATTTGTATTCCAGAGTTACGCGCTCTTCCCCCACATGACCATCTTCGACAACGTGGCCTTCGGCCTGCGGATGCGCAAATGCTCCTCTTCCGAAATCCAGAACCAGGTCATGGAAACCCTGGAACTGGTGGACTTAAAAGGCTATGAGAAGCGGTTCCCCAAAGAACTGTCCGGCGGACAGCGGCAGCGCGTGGCCCTGGCCCGGGCCCTGGTGATCAAACCGGACCTGCTGCTTATGGACGAGCCTTTGAGCAACCTGGACGCCAAGCTGCGGGTCAAGATGCGGGTGGAAATCCGCAAGCTGCAGCAGAAATTCGGCATCACGGCCATTTATGTTACCCACGACCAGGAAGAATGCTTTGCCATTTCCGATAAAGTAGCCATTATGAACCAGGGCATCATCGAGCAGCTGGATACGCCGGACCGGATCTACAACCGGCCCAACACCGAATTTATCGCCCATTTCGTAGGTTTTGAAAACTTTCTGGACCTGACATCCGCCGAAGGCGGATACACCGGCGCCGACGGTTCCTTTTTCCGTGCCGACGCCCCCCAGAAACAGGGCCGCTTAAAGGCCTGCATCCGTCCCGAGGACATTCAGATCGCGCCTCTGGGAACCGACGTTCCCAACCGGCTGGACGGACAGATTATGGTTGAGACTTTCCTCGGAAAGCGTTACCAGTACAATGTGAAAACCGCTCTTGGCGAAATGGTGGTCAGCGCCGACCAGGAGCACATCTATCACAGCGGCGAATCGGTAACCCTTTCTCTGGCGTCTAATAAAATCATACTTTTATAGGAGGAGTATTATGAAAAAGAATGCAGTGTATCTTGCACTCACCCTGGCAGCAGCAGCCGGGCTCATGGCAGGCTGCGGTTCTTCCGCGGAAGAAACCACGGCTGCCGCTCAGACGGAGGCCGCGGCGGAAACCACCGCAGCAGCATCTGAGACCGAAGCGGAAACCGAGGCGGAGGCAGAAGAAACCGAAGCTTCCGGCGAGAAGCCCTTTGAAGGCCAGAGCCTGACCATTTCCACCTTCTCATTCAACGCCGAACTTCTTCAGAAGAACGTTTACGATCCCTTCATGGAGCAGACCGGCTGCGAACTGATCGTAGAAGGCGGCAAGAACGCGGAACGCGTAACCAAGATCAAAGAAAGCCCCGACGCCTATGACGTGGTTATCATCGGCGATTCCTTTATTACCGACCTGATCAACGAAGGCCTGATCGCGGAGATCGACAGCTCCAAGCTGACCAACCTGGACGCTCTGTACGACTGCGCCAAGGCTCCCTTCGGCGAGCAGTACGGCCCGGCTTACACCTTCAACCGTCTGGGCATCGTATACGACAGCGCGTTCTGCCCCATCGAGCTGACCTCCTGGGCAGACCTGTGGAGCCCGGAACTGGAAGGCAGCATTGCCATCCCGGACATCACCGCTACTTCCGGCCCGCTGTTCTACTATGCGACGGCCAACGCGTTCGGTCTGACTCCCGGTACCGATGACGACGCCATCTTCGAAAAGCTGGCTGAGTTAAAGCCCAACGTAGTCAGAACCTACACCAGCGCCAACGATACCATCACCATGCTGAACCAGGGCGAAATCAGCGCCGCCGTTCTGCTGGACTACTCCTACACCTCTGCCAAGCAGGCTTCTGAGGACTATGTGTGGGTAGACCCCGCGGAAGGCAGCTACAGCGGATTCAACGCCATCAACATCCTGAAAGACTGCGAGAACATGGAACTGGCAGAAGCTTTCGTAGACTTCTACATTTCCTATGAAGTACAGCTGGCGGAAGCTCTGGACGGCGTAGACTCTCCGGTCCGCAAAGACGTGGAACTGACGGAAGAACAGGCTCAGAACTTCACCTACGGCGAAGAGACCATCAACAGCCTTCTGTTCCCCGACTGGACGGTTATCAACGACAGCATGGCCGACTGGGTAAACCGCTGGAACGAATTATTCTCTGTTCAATAATAGGAGCTGATACACTATGAAGAAAAGCAAGTCACTGTTTCTTGTCACATGCATCGTATACCTGTTTCTGATCGGGCCGCTGCTGATTATCGCGTCGGCTTCCTTCAGCGACACCACCTACCTGAAGTTTCCGGGTGAAGGCTTTACGCTTCGTTGGTATGCACAGATTTTTCAGATCCATTCCTTCCTTGCGGCGGCCAGGATGAGTGTGTTTATCGCAGTGGCTGCTACTCTGATTGCCCTGATTCTCGGCGTTCCGGCGGCCTACGCCTTAAACCGCTACAACATGAAGGGAAAAGACGCCATCCAGGCGCTGTTCCTCTCTCCGGTTCTGATTCCGGTCATCGTGCTGGGCTTTGTGATGCTCCGCTACGTAGTCAACCAGTATCAGCTGCCGGTTGTGACCAGTCTTCTGGTGGGACATACGATTCTGTCCATTCCCTACATCATGCGGGTGGTGACCGCCAGCTTGAGCAACTTTGACTTCTCGGCGGAAGAAGCCGCCAGAAGCCTGGGCGCGACGCAGGTATACACCTTTTTCCGGATCGTGCTTCCCAACATCAAGTCGGGCATCGCGTCCGCCTGCATTATGGCCATTATCAACTCGTTCAACAACGTGTCTCTCTCCGCTTTCCTGACGGGAGCCGGCGTGACCATGCTGCCCATCGAGATGATGGCATATGTGGAATACCACTTCGATCCTACCATTGCCGCCCTGGCGACGCTTCTGATGATCATTACCCTGGGCGTGATGCTGTTAATCGAAAAGACTCTGGGATTAAAGAGCGTAGTGTAAATTTCACGCAATTACAAACGGAGGCCGTCCCTCTCATCGGGGACAGCCTCCGTTTTTCTTTTATTCCATCCGCAGAACGGCCGCGTCGTCCGGCAGGGAAGATCCGTGTACGCCTACCACCGCCGCCGAGACCTGATTGGCTTTTCCAATGGCCGTTTCCATATCCATGCCCCGGTACAGGCAGGACAGCAGCGCTCCGATATGGGAATCCCCGGCGCCAATGGTATCGGCCACCTGAGCCCTGACGCCGGGCACCTGCACGCCTGCTCCTTCTTTTTTCAGCAGATAGGCGCCCTTGTCCCCCAGCGTAATCACCACCGCATTGCCGGTCATCCGGCGGATATGCTCCGCCGCTGCTTCCAGGTCATCCAGCCCGCTCAACATCCGGCTCTCCGACTGGTTGATATGCAGCACCGGATGCAGCTTCCACATCCGTTCCAGCAGGTCCGGCCGAATCTTTTTCCCTCTGGGACCCGGCGCGAAAAAGATCTCCGGCCCCGGATTTTCTTCCAGCCAGGACACCAGATTTTCTCCGGTGCTCTCTTCCACTTCCAGTCCGCAGACATAGACCATGCTGTAGTCCTGCGCCCGGTACGGCTTCATCCACTCCTTCTGGAACGTGTACTCCACGCCGTGATAAGACATAAAGGTCCGTTCCCCGCCGGCCTCCACCAGACAGTAGCAGCAGCCGTTTTCCTCCGGCAGCCGCACCGGCACTTCAAATCCCTTTTTCTTCAGTTCCTTCTCCACAAAATCTCCGTATATGCCGCTTCCCACCGGCGTCAAAAACGTATACGCCGCTCCGGTCTGGCGCAGGATGTTGGCCACGTTGAAGGCGCAGCCGCCCAGAGCCATGGACTGGCTGGAAGGGCGGAGATTCTCCTCCGTTGCCGGCAGATGGTCTATGTTGATAATAATATCCACACAGGTGGAACCGATTATAAGCACTGGCTTCTTCATATGTCGTTTTCCCTTTCTCTTTCCCGGCCGCTTTCCGATCCGGCCGCTGGTACGATTTTATCACATTTCTTCGGCAAAGTCCATGTTCCGCTTCCGCTTCCATTCCCCATATCCAATAAGGAGATTTTATGGTATACTGTTTACAAAGGCGTTCAGCACAGCGCTTATTGCAGAAAGGCGCCGTGCCGCCGCATTTACGTATGGAGGAATCGACTATGGATATGTATCAGAACATCAACCAGCTTGCCAGGTCCCTGCACCAGGAGTCCGTGGACATCCGGCGGACCATGCACATGTACCCGGAAACCGGCTGGTTTGAAATGCGCACCTCTGCGATCATCGCCAAACGGCTGACCGAGCTTGGGTATGAAGTGCTCACCGGCCGCCAGGTCTGCCGGGAAGACACCCGCATGGGCGTCCCTTCACCGGAAGAACTGGAAGCCCATTATCAGCAGCTTCCGGAACAGGGAACCCCTATGGAATACGTGACCGAAGATATGCGGGAAGGGTTTACCGGCGTCATCGGCATTCTCCGGTGCGGCGACGGCCCTGTGGCGGCGCTGCGCTTTGATATCGACGCTCTTCCCATGACTGAAAACGCCACCCAGGACCATCGGCCCTTCCGGGAGGGCTTTGCCTCCCGCAACCCCGGCTGCATGCACGCCTGCGGCCACGACAGCCATATCGCCATGGGCCTGGGCACTGCCAGGGTCCTGTCGGAAATCCGGGAACACCTCCACGGCACCGTAAAGCTGGTGTTCCAGCCGGCGGAGGAAGGCGCCAGAGGCGCCAAAGGCATCGCCGCTTCCGGCCATATGGATGACGTGGATTTCTTTGCCGCCACCCATATCGCGCCGGATGACACCATCGACGACGGCGATATCACGCCCGGCACCTACGGCTCTCTGGCCACTGCCAAGCTGGATGTGGAATTTCACGGCAAAGCGGCCCATGCCGGCGGATTCCCGGAAAAAGGCTGCGACGCCCTTCAGGCGGCGGCCCACGCCGCCATTGCCCTGGCCGGTATTCCCCGCCACAGCGGCGGCATGAGCCGGGTCAACGTAGGCACGCTGCGGGGCGGCAGCGGCCGCAACGTGGTGCCGGATTACGCCTTTATGCAGGTGGAAGTACGGGGCGAGACAACGGAGATCAACCAGTATATGACGGAACGCGCCTGCGCCATCTGCGAAGCGGCGGCTGCCATGACCGGCTGCACAGCCTCCGTTTCCATTGTCGGTGAAGCACCTTCTCAGGTCAGCGACCTGGCTTTTGTGGAACGGATCCGGGACATGATCCAGACCCATCTGCCTCAGTACCGGGTCAGCACCGAGTACAATTCCCGCAACTGGGGAAGCGAAGACATCGGCTTTTTGATGAACCGGGTGCAGGCCCACGGCGGCCAGGCCGTCTATATGCGCACCATGACGTCCATGCCTTCCGCCCAGCACACCACCGAATTTGATCTGGACGAGAAAGCACTGGATAAGGGCATCAGCGTATTTGCTTCCATTATCTACAACATTTTAGGCGAATCATGAAAAGTGTGCGCCTTGGCGCACACTCGCGCCGAGCGCAGCTGCCGTCAGGCAGCATCTGCCTCATGCGCGAGTGCGCATATAAGAAAACCCCCGCGGGCCAGCTGCGGACCGGATATCGGCCGCGCTCCCCGCGGGGGTTTTCTTCTTTTATGACTCCTGTGCCGCCTCCGTCTCATTGAGATCGGATTTCGGCCCCAGGGTAATGGTTACGGTCTGTTCCTGATACTCGCCGTCTTCCAGGCGCTGCACCGTCAGCGTAACCTGGGTTCCTTCTTCGTAATAGGTCAGCATCTTAGTCAGTTCTTCCGCGTTGGAGATAGACTGCCCGTCAAAGGCGGTGATAATATCTTTCTCCCGCAGTTCCGAACCGGCCGCGGCGCCGTCTTCCATAATCTGGTATACATAGACGCCGTCCGGCATGCCGTAGGCTTCCGCCATGGCTCCGTTGATATTGACCACCTGGATGCCCAGGCTGCCCTGTTCCTCTTCTGCCACTTCAATCCGGGTCTTTTTCGTCATCAGGCTGTTTAAAATTTCCTGGGCGTGGGAAATGGGAATGGCATAGCCCATGCCTTCCACTTCCGTAGAGGCCGTCTTGGCCGCGTTGATGCCGATTACATTGCCGTTTAAATCCAGCAGCGGGCCGCCGCTGTTGCCGGGGTTGATGGCCGCGTCGGTCTGAATGTAGGTGTGGGTCGTGCCGTTTTCATCTTTTACCTCGCGATCCAGGGCGCTGACATAGCCTACGGTCACCGATTCGCCGAATCCCAGCGCGTTGCCTATGGCAACCACCTGCTGTCCCACTTTCAGCTGATCCGAGTCGCCCAGATTGGCTACGCGGATATGGTCCATGGTATCCGCCGGAATATCCGACAGCTGAACCGCGATAATGGCCAGGTCATTTTCCGAATCCGTGCCTTTGATGGCCGCAGGCACCGATACATCGTCGGTAAAGGTCACTTCCAGATCTTCCGCGCCGGAAACCACATGGTTGTTGGTGGCAATCAGAAGTTCCGTATCATTCTGTCCCACAATAAAACCGGAACCGCTGCTCTCCGCCTCATAATTCCGGGTCATGCCGAACAGGTTGGTCTGCTGTACCAGCATGGTGTCGCTGATGGAAACCACCGACTGCATCACCATTTCCACGATGCCGGAAACATCGGTGCTGGTGGCCAGTACGGAAGCCGGCTGGCTTCCTGCGCCTGCGTCCGCTTCCGGCGCCTGGCTTTCCTCCGCGGACTGAGCCGTCTGCACACGGGCCGTCTGCGCGCTTTCCGCAAACCGGTCTCCCGCATAGGTAATACCGGCGATCACGCCGCCGGATACGGTGCCGAACAGAAGCGCCGCCGCCGTAATGCCGGCTGCCCTGCGAAACACGCCCGGATGTCTCCGCTTTTTCGGCGCCGGCTGTCCTGCGGGCGCCTGCTGGTTTTCTGGCTGCTGTATGGAATCAAATTCATTTCTGAACTCTTCACTCATCATCAAAATCCCCTTTCTTTCTTTTATGCCTATACTATATCCTTCAGATGTGGAGGAATTGTGATGGGATTTTGAAAAAAGTGTGATCATTTCCGTCAGCGGCCCATTTGCTCCAGGGCGCAGAGCGCCGCGCCTACCGCGCCTACAATTTCCGGTTCCGGACAGATATACAGCGGCGCGCCGATCTTCTCTTCCACCGCCCGGACCACGCCCGGGTTCTTGGCCACTCCGCCGGTCATCATAAATTCCGGTTCCAGCCCCACCCGCTTCATCAGAGAATAGGCTTTTCCGGCGATAGAACGGCAGATGCCGGCAGCGATATCCGCCTTCTCCTTGTTCTGGGCAATCAGGGAAATGACCTCCGATTCCGCGAACACCGAACACATGCTGGTGATCTCTATATCTTCTGTGGACTGCAGCGCCGCGGGGCCCAGTTCGTCGATGCCTATCTCCAGGGATCTGGCGATCATCTCCAGAAACCGGCCGGTGCCGGCGGCGCATTTGTCATTCATGACAAAATCCGTCACCTCTCCCGCGGCATTGAGATGAATGGCCTTGCTGTCCTGGCCGCCGATGTCCAGAATGGTCCGCACCTTCGGATTAAAATAGTGGGCGCCTTTTCCGTGGCAGCTGATCTCCGTCACGTTTTCGTCGGCAAAGGGAATGCTGACCCGGCCGTAGCCGGTGGAAACGATCCGCGACAGATCTTCCCGCTTCAGCCCCGCCTTTTCCAGCACTTCATCCAGGATTTTCTGGGCGCTCAGGCCGGATTTGGCGCCGGTGCGCACCACGGAAAACGCCCGGATCTTCCGGTCCTGGTCCAGAATCACCGCGTTGGTGGACGTGGAACCGCTGTCAATTCCCAGCACATACATGGTCTGATTTCCTCCTGTTCGGTCCGCAGAGACTGCCGGCTCCCGGCCCAGGGATTCCAGAAACGCCTCGATCCGGGTCAGGATCTGTCCGTAGCTCTGTTTGGTATAATCGGTCTCCAGCAGCAGCATGGGCCGCTTCAGAATCTGTTTCAGCCACGCGTATTCGTACGCGTAGTTGTCGCAGAACTGCACCGTATGGTAGATCAGGCCGTCCGCGCTTTCCGCATATCGGACGATCAGCTGGTCGCGGTTTGCCGCCTCTTCCATGCGCATACAGGGAAACTGGCTTAACAGCCCCCGGACATAGCCGGTCATCACCTGTTCCGGTTCCAGCAGGATCTTCCGGTCCAGGCCGGTGCAGGTCAGATCAAACGCCGCCCGGATGTGGTGCTGCTTCAAAATCTTTTCGATGTTGGGGTTGGCCCTGGCGCCGGCGATACCCACCGACAGCCGGCTGTCCGCCTCCCGCCTGTCTTCCTCTTCTTTTTTCTTCTGCAGAAACGCGCCGAATCCAGCCTCGTCAAAACGCCTGCCGGAAAACGCCTCATAAGCCCGGATCATCTCCCGGATCCGGTTTTCGTACAGGCGGATGCCGGCGTCTTTGGTAATCCGGGGCGTGTCCAGCATATAAATAAACCGGTCCGGCAGCTGCTCCTTCAGCACGTCGTACAGCCTGCGGATGCTGTCGCAGCAGGTGGTGAGAATCACGCCTTCATAGTCTTTTTCCAGCACGTCTTCCAGCACGCCCTTGGCAAAACTGCACACGTTGGGATGCATCCGCATGTCCGCCTGGCTGAAGTTTGTGACCTCCGGCTCAATCCGGCACATTTCGGCGCCCATGTATTCAAAGATTTCCACCGGCGCGTATTTGCATACATAGCCTAACATGTCTCTCCCTCTTTCTGCTCCCCGCCGGCGTCCAGAATCTCCAGAAACGCCTCCAGCCGGGTTTTGATCTGCCCATCGTGGCTGTTTCTCTTGTCGATGCCGTCTCCATCCAGAATCAGCATGGGAATGCCCAGCTCCTTCATCTTCTCTTTCAGAAGAATGCTGCCGCCGGAAGCCTGTTTGCAGCCCCAGTGGCAGAAATGGATCACCGCGTCCGCGTCCATTTCCCGGGCCAGCCGTCCCAGCGCCTCCGCCTTGTGCCCGTAGGAGCCGTTGTAGATGTTGCGGATGGTCTTCACCGCCAGCGCCCGGAAGGGATCCGTCTCATCCAGTTCTTCTGCGAAATCCAGGACGATGTCGCTGGCGATTACCTGGTACTTTTTGCTTCCGTTAAAATATTCCCGCAGGGTTTCCTGGTAAAACGGCAGCAGATGCACCCACAGGATCCGCTTTCCTTCCAGTCTGGGATAGGTCTGGATATCCTGAACCATAAAGCGCACCAGATCCAGAAATTCTTCCGTGCCCATCAGCAGGTGGGTGCCCATCATCAGATACAGCTGGCTGATGATTTCTCCCGGATAATAGTGCTGTTTTTCCAGTTCATAAAATTTCAGCAGTTCCCGCCGGGTCTCATTTTCCACCCGGATCGCCTGCCGCAGTGTTTCTTCGTCAAACCGGCGGCCGAACACTTCCTCCAGCCGGGAGGTCATGTCCCGCAGCTGACCGGCCAGGTATTCCACCGATTCCTCGTCGTCCCGGTAAGGAACGTCCAAAAAGGTGAAGGGCACGCCGATCTTTTTTTCCAGATACCGGAAGGTGTTCAGATTGCCGTCGCAGGACAGGGACGTGGTCACCGCGTACCTGGGGCCCTGAAGCGCCCCGCTTTCCACCGCTCCCACAAAGGTCTTGTGATAGGAGCACAGCGTCGGCGCGATGCCGCTGTTCTGAGCGCAGTCGATAAAATAGTCCTCCAGATGATAGCCGGAGAAATAGCAGGACAGGCACTCGATAGACAGCGTCCGCACGCCAAAACACTGCATGATTTCACAGGGCGCGAAAATATTGCCCCACACGTAGCGGTCCTTGTGGCTGAGTGCGTCGGCCACCAGGGACATCATCATGGCCTCCAGCTTCTGATAGCCTCTGGAAAGATTTCCCTTGGGCAGCAGCCTGGCCCGCCACTTGTTGGCCTGGAATCCCTGCACCATATGGTTCCAGCCTTTTTCCGGCTTCTCCTTGACTTCCTGATTCACATAGCGGATATAGGAATCCGCAATCGACCGTTTCGCCATATTCCACCTCGTTTTTCATCAGTCCGGAATCGCCGGCACCGCGTCGGCGGGAATGGGGCACACATATCCTGCCGCCGTACGTTTTTCAAATTCTGCCCGCGCCTGTTTCAGCAGTTCCGGCTGTTCCATAAGTTCCACGGCAGCAGCCGCCAGCACCTTCGCCGCATGCACCGCCGCCTTTTTCCCCAGGGAAACGCCGCCGCAGGAGACGTTCTGCCAGCTGTGGCCGGGGCATCCGTTGGGCCAGGCCGCCACGTGGATCTGGGCCGTAGGCGTCAGCCAGCTGACGTCGCCCACGTCGGTGGAGCCTGCGGTAAAGGCGTCGCCCTGATACAGAGGAGCCAGGAAATCGTTCATGGCATGGCCTGCCTCCTTCTGCAGCTGTGCCACCTGCTCCCGCAGGTTCTCGTCGTTTTCCGCCGCAATGCCCCGGGCCGCGTCTCCGCCTTCATAGGTTTTGGCCAGGGCGTCGGCAAACGCCAGCTCCTCTTCCGTATGGGCGGGCACCCCCAGCTGGCGGAAGCAGTCGTAGAGCACCTGCTCCAGCACGGAATTGCTGACGGTATCTGCCAGCCCGTCGATAAACTTGCGTTCCAGGGAGGTATCGGTCATCAGTGCGGCTCCATCGGCGATCCGGTCCACCCGTGCCTGCAGTTCCACCGCTTCCGCCACGTGATTGGAGCGGACCATGTACAGCACGCTGGCTCTGGGCTGTACCACGTTGGGGCTGCATCCGCCGGCGTCGGTGATGGCATAGTGGATCCGGGCCCGGCTGCCCATATGCTCCCGCAGGAACTGGACGCCGATGTTCATCAGCTCCACCGCGTCCAGGGCGCTTCTGCCCTTCTCCGGCGCTCCCGCCGCGTGGGAAGCGGTTCCCGAAAACTTGTACTGGGTCTGGATGCAGGAATTGGAAGAACCGGTCACCACCTCATTGACGTCTCCCGGATGCCAGGTAAGGGCCGCGTCCAGGTCCTTCCACACGCCGTCCCGGGCCATAAACGCCTTGGCGGCGCCGCCTTCCTCGCCGGGGCATCCATAGAGGATTACGGTTCCTTCCTGTTTCGCCTGTTCCAGATATGCCTTGACTCCCATGGCAGCACCGAAAGCGCCGGCGCCCAGCAGGTTGTGGCCGCATCCGTGGCCGCAGGCCCCAGGGGTTCGCTCCTTCTGCTCCAGGCTGCCGGCTTCCTGGGACAGGCCGGACAGGGCGTCATACTCCGCCAGAATCCCGATCACCGGCCTTCCGCTTCCAAAACGGGCCGAGAAGGCCGTCTCAATGCCGCAGATTCCCTTTTCTACCTGAAATCCTTCCTCTTCCAGCATGCGGCAGTACATCTGCGCCGATTGGAATTCCTGCAGAGAAAGCTCCGCATACTCCCAGATCTGATCCGCCGCCTGGCAGATCCGGTCCTGTTTTCCCTCAACGGCCTGCACCGCCGTCTTCATTCCTTCTGTCATCGCTTTTGTCTCCTTTTCCTTTGGATATTCTGCACCATAAAAGGAATCCTGCGCACAGGATTCCTTTTGTATACCTGAATTTTCGGTTACAGTACCTTCGCCAGAAAATCTTTCAGGCGAGGGTTCTGGGGATGCTCAAATACTTCCTGGGGCGTTCCCTGCTCCAGCAGCTTTCCATCTGCCATAAACAGCACCCGGTTGCCCACTTCTCTGGCAAATCCCATTTCATGGGTCACCACAACCATGGTCATGCCTTCATGGGCCAGTTCCTTCATAACGTCCAGCACCTCGCCTACCATTTCCGGGTCCAGCGCCGACGTAGGCTCGTCAAAGAGCATCACCTCCGGCTCCATGGCCAGGGCCCGCACAATGGCCACCCGCTGCTTCTGGCCGCCGGAAAGCTGTATGGGATAGGCGTCGGCCCGGTCCTTCAGTCCCACCCGGTCCAGAAGTTCCAGCGCTTTTTTCTCTGCCTCTTCCCGGGAAAGTCCCTTCACCTTCATAGGCGCCAGCACCATGTTGTCCAGAATGGTCATATGCGGAAACAGGTTGAAATGCTGGAACACCATGCCCATTTTTTCCCGAAGATGATCGATATTCAGCTTCTGGGTTTTCCCCTGGGCGTCTTTGTATTTCTTCTTGGTAATGTCGATGCCGTTGAAAATAATGGATCCGCTGGTAGGTTCCTCCAGCAGGTTCAGGCTCCGCAGAAACGTGGACTTGCCGGAACCGGAAGGTCCGATGACGGCGATTACATCGCCCTGGCAGATATCCACGGTAATGCCGTCCAGCGCTTTGATGGCGCCCATGTTGTAATGCTTTTTTAAGTCGGTCACCTGAATCATGCTATCTCTTGTCGCCACGGCTCATCCTCCTCTCGAAATACGCGATAATCTTTGAGGTGGGGAAGCAGAGGCAGAAATAGATCGCCGTCGCCACCAGCAAAGGCTCAATAATAACAAACGTCGCGCCGCGGACCGCGTTCACCGCCGACATGATATCCTGTACGCCAATGGTGTATGTAATAGCCGATTCCTTGATGATAACCACGAATTCATTGGCAATGGCCGGCAGGATATTCTTGATGGCCTGCGGCAGAATGATATAGCGCAGGTTCTGCTTCTGGGAAAGTCCCAGGGAACGGGCGGCCTCCGTCTGTCCTCCGTCAATGGACTGTATGCCGGCGCGGATAATCTCGCACAGATACGCGCCGGAGTTCATACCCAGCGCCACTACGCCGGGGAAAAAGCGGTCAAACCGGATAAATCCGAACATCCGGAAACCCGGCAGTTCGATCAGGCTGAACACGCCGTAATAGATGATGAATACCTGTACAATCACAGGAGTGGAGCGCAGGATCTCCACATAAGCCGTGGCGATAAACGACAGCGGGTTGAACCGGCTTAACACCGGCAGCACGCCGCCCTGGCGCACATGGCCGCTGGCGTCCAGCTCCAGGCTCCGGAAGGGCCGGAGGTTGGACATGCGCATCAGCGCCAGTATCAGCGCCAGGCAGAAGCCGATCATCACCGTGAAAACCGCCAGAAGAACGGTTACCAGCGTACCCTGCCAGAACAGTTCCGCGTACGGCGCGATCCTTCCGAAATTTTCTATCTGCAGGAATTGATCCATAAAGCGCTCCTCTCCTTATTGTCGGTACCAGGTTTTCTTACTGCTGTACGTTGCCCTCGGCGTCCAGAAGACCTTCATAGGTCTGGCCAGAAGCCAGCTCATTGGCCTCGGCTACGAACTGATCCATGCTGCCATCTTCCAGAGCGGCGGCGATGGCTTCGTTGACTGCTGCCAGCAGCGCCTCATTGCCCTTGCTTACGCCGATGGAAGAACCCTGCTGATCATAGGGAACATCCATAACGATTTCCAGATCCGGATAGTTCTTCTGATAGCTCTGCGCCACCACCGTCTCGATGTAAGCCGCATCCAGCTTGCCGGCCAGCAGTTCGGAAATGATATCCGTTACCTTCGGCAGAGAGATGATGTCGGCATCGGGGGTGTTGGTATTGGCCAGATCCAGCTGAATGGAGCCGGTCTGAGCGCCTACGGTCACATCCGGATTGTTGATGGCTTCAAAAGAATTGTAGGTCTCCGCATTGGTCTTTACCGTTACCAGAGACTGGCCGCCGGTGTAGTAGATGTCGGAGAAGTCCATGATGGCGTCACGCTTGGGATCGGGAGACAGGCCTGCCATACCCAGGTCTACGGACTTGGTCTGCAGTTCGCTGAGCACGCCGTCAAAGTCTACGGTGATCACTTCCAGTTCCAGTCCCAGATAGTCTGCCACGTACTGGGCCAGCGCCATATCAAAGCCGGCCAGCTGGGGCGTTCCGTCCTCGCCAATGGCGTAGAACTCATAGGGAGCAAAGTCCGGACTGGTAGCTACCGTCAGTTTGCCTTCCGTAACGGTTTCCACTTCCACAGCTGTCGCCGCTTCGCTTTCCGCTTCCGTCTCGGCCGCTTCGGTCTCCGTCTCGCTGCTCTCTTCCGCTTCCGCTGCGGTCTCCGCCGCCGTGGTTTCCGCCGCGGTCTCAGCCGCCGTCGTCTCCGCTTCGCCGCTTCCGCAGGCAGCCAGAGAAAATGCCATACATGCCGCCAGCGCGGCCGCTAACAGTTTCTTTTTCATAATTGTATCCTCCTCGCCTTTCGTCCCGCTTTCGTGTATAAATATGAAAGTCGGGCTAACATTTATACATTATAGACGATTTACAAAATAAATCAAGCCTTATTTTCAAAATCATCGATAAACTTGATTAAATTCAGCCCGATTTCCGGAGAATACTCCCGGTCCACGGCTCCGTGGATACGGTGAACAAAAAATTCCCCGGTCAGGCTGATGACGCCCCGGTTCAGGTGCCCTCCGTGGCACTGGCCTTTTTCCGTATTGCCCGCCGCCATATGAATATGCAGATAGGTCTTGCCATCCATGGTGGAAATATTGCCGCTGCAGGAGGCGATTTCAAAATCTCCCGTATAGGTGCGGGACTCGTAGCCGAACTTTTCCGTATTAAAGACGCCCAGGGTCACCTCTCCCACGGCCCCGATGCCGGTCACCGTCCCCAAAAGGATCTGTTCCCGCCTGCAGACTTCCGTCAGCACCTGGAGGATTTCCTCCCCTTTTTCCATAACAATGACATAATCATCTCCGTAAACTCTGTACTTCATGCTTGCAGCTCCTTTCCAAACGTTATACAAAAACTGATAAAACAGTCCCTCCGCAGGAACCGCCAGGCGGCTTTGCAGAGGGATTTTCCTACGCCATCATAACCATACTCTCTTTTTCCCAAAAAACAATCCCATATTTGATGACCGTTTTCATGCCGCGGCGCTTCAGGCCTTCCGCATACTTCTTTTCCTCTATCTGCGCAAGCGCCTGCCGGCAGGCTGCCTCCAGATTTCCATCTTCCGCATACTTCAGTTCGATCACCATTCCAACTCTGTCCGGCGTCTGGATTGAAATATCGCTGTACCCTTCCCCGGTCTCCGCATTAGATTTTACCAGCCATCTGTCCTGGCTCTGCAAAAGCCCCAGCAGCATCCCATGATAGAAATTTTCCTTCATATTTCTGCGCACCGCAGTATCCCGGACGCTGATAGAATCCCACAGATAATCGCTGAGCATCTCCTGGATGGTATCCGTATCGCCGGCCGGAAATGCCGCGCAGAAGCGGCTGATCCTGTTCACATCGGAGCGGGTCGTCTCCCGGAACCAGTCCTCTACCAGTTCATAAAACAGTTTCCGGATCTCTCCATTGGGAATCCACAGCCGGAAGATGTCCGCGTCCTCCTGCTCCACATGCTTTCCCGTCAGGTAACCTGCGGCATACAGCACGCTCCATACGTTTTCTATACGGTCATCGATCTCGCGGTACGTCAGTTCCTGTTTGACGCGTTTGGTTATCTGCCCGCCGTTTAACAGCTCCTCTACTTCGTTTTTCATAGTCAGGCTCGCATGCTGCAGCATGCGGCGGATCAGGTCATTCCCGCTGGTATTCGCCCAGTAGTTTTTGGGAGGAGTGCTCGGAGCAGCCAGCAGTTCATCGCAATAATTGATCACATCCCAAGGACAGTATACATCCGTATCTCCAAAACGGTACCCGTCATACCAGCCCCGAATCACATCCTTATAAGTGGACAGCCCATAAAATGCCAGCATTTCATCCACATCTGCATTGGTAAAGCCGAAGTACTCATCATACCGGACGTCGGAAATGGTGTGTACTTTCAGATTGTTCAGTCCTGTGAAAATGCTTTCTTTGGAGATCCGCAGACACCCGGTAAGTACAGCAAAGTACAGGCTGTCATTGGTTTTCAGCGCATTGCCCAGCAGGCTGCGGATAAGGGCTGCCATCTCGTCATAATATCCGCCCTGAAACGCCTTGTCCAGTGGTACATCATACTCATCTATCAGCAGGATGGCTTTCTGTCCGCAGTGCTTTTCCAGGAGCTGAGAAAGAGTCTTCAGGCTGTCTGTCAATGCGGCATCCGTTATATCGTAAACAGCCTCACTGGTTGTTCCGATTTTAATCAGCCTTTGGTACAAATCCTTTTCTGCCCCGGACAGACGATCGCTTTCAAGCAAAAACTGGAATCTCATGGCCTCTTTGCCAATCGTATTCTTCAACGCCGCCGACGCCGCCTCAAAATTCATTCCATCCACACTTTTCAGGCTGATGGAAATCACCGGGAACTTCCCCATGTATGTCTCGCACAGTTCCCTTTCCTGCGCAATCTTCAGTCCTTTAAACCATGCCGGATCCATTCCGATTTCAAAAAAGTTCTTCAGCATGCTCATATTGAGGGACTTGCCAAAACGCCTGGGACGAGTAAACAGATTTACTTCTCCCCAGTTTTGTAACAGTTCCTTAATAAACAGCGTTTTATCTACATAATAAAAATCATTCGTCCTGATTTTTTCAAATCCATCCATTCCGATGGGAAGTTTCTTTCTTATTTCTTCTGCACCCCTCTCCGGCATCCGCTTACTATGCATCCATTTTACTGTTCAGACATAAAACAGTCAAGTTTGTCCGCTGAATGGATGTAAATAACTTATAAGGGGCTGCTTTTTCATTTGTCTTTCACTCTATACTTTATTTTATATCCAATATAATACATCAGACTGCCCAAAAGGCCGCCCAGTGTATTATAAAAAAGATCTGACAGCTGAAACGTCCCCAAACGGAGAAACAACTGCAGAAATTCAATGGCAGCGGATGTGAGGAAGGCATACTTTATTCCCTGCCACAGTATTCTGCCCAGCGTCACTTTTTTCAGCAGCCACTTTTTCAAAGTCCATAAAAGCAGCGCTGTATACGGTATCATCAGCAGTACATTCTCGATTGCCTCTGTGGTCAGTTCTCCTTTTTCATTGTAAAGAGTCCAGCCGCCCATAACATTTGATAATGGATTCTCCCACATATTCCGATTCAACAGAGTTCGCATCAGCATCAACATGACAAAAAATGCTAAGCAAAACATTCTGCGAAAAGCAGACGATGTTTTAAATGCAGTCAGCCAAAACTTTATGACTTTCTTCCAGCCATATCCCTCTGCGTATAGGTAAAGGAACATAAACAAAATGGCAGCTATAAGAGAAAACCAGAAAGGCTGGTAGATCGCTGTCAATATATTTGTTGTGATTTTGCTTATTATTTCTACCATCTGTCTTGGCTTCCTCTCTCCTTACAAAATACAATCCTTTCATCTCATGCCAGGAAAATGTGCAGTCCTTTTGAAGATTCTTGTGTGGTACCGGAATAGTTGTTTTTTGCAAGCATTTTTCCACAAAAATGCTTGCAAAAAACACCAGTGCTTACAACCGCCATGCTGGACCGGATCCTCCACCATGCAAAGTGCTATTCTTTCAGAGGAGAATTCTACCGGCTGAAGTACCCGGACCTTTATCCGAAAAGTTGAGCAGACAACAAAGTCTGCTTACCGTGCCCGTGTAAAAGGTGCTTACCAGGCAAGGGGATGCGGACATTTTCTTGGACCATTAATCCTTCGTTATCCCCATTTATCATGCTGCTATAAGTCCTTGGCTCTGTCGGTATTGAATTGGACTCAACCCTCCGAGGGAAAGCTTAATTCTTTTT
>CALWIA010000004.1 GCA_944380605.1 uncultured Lachnospiraceae bacterium
ACGAATGTCAGCAATGCTAAAATGAACATCCCGAAAGATATCAGGTCTTTGAAATCAAAAGGTCTCTTGTCCATCAGCACCACCCCCATTCTATGTAAGAATAGAGGCCAGCCACCCTGCAACACGGCTGCTCGTACTGAAAGTATAGCAGATTTTTGTATTCTGTGAACCATACCTGTCAAAAATCGTACAGGCGGATATCCTCAGTCTCTTCCATTGATTTATTGACCACACAAAAACCGCACCGGCCATTATCCAGCCAGTGCGGTTTACTAAATTTCCTATTCAGTTGCTTTCAGTTAGAACTTCCCAGCCTTTGCAGCTTCCTCAACGCTTACAGCAACCGCAACCGTCATGCCGACCATGGGGTTGTTGCCGGCGCCGATCAGGCCCATCATCTCTACGTGAGCCGGTACGGAAGAAGATCCGGCAAACTGCGCGTCGGAGTGCATACGGCCCAGCGTATCGGTCATGCCGTAGGAAGCGGGGCCAGCCGCCATGTTGTCGGGATGCAGCGTACGTCCCGTGCCGCCGCCGGAAGCAACAGAGAAGTACTTCTTGCCTTTCTCCTGGCACTCTTTCTTATAGGTGCCTGCAACGGGATGCTGGAAACGGGTGGGGTTGGTGGAGTTGCCGGTGATGGATACGTCCACGCCCTCTTTCCACATGATGGCCACGCCTTCCCGAACGTCGTTGGCGCCGTAGCAGTTTACCTTGGCGCGCAGGCCGTCAGAGTAGGACTTTCTCCACAGTTCTTTTACTTCGCCGGTGTAGTAGTCCATCTCGGTCTCTACATAGGTGAAGCCGTTGATTCTGGAAATGATCTGAGCCGCGTCTTTTCCAAGACCGTTCAGGATTACGCGCAGGGGTTTCTGACGAACCTTGTTGGCCTTCTCAGCGATACCGATAGCGCCTTCCGCGGCAGCGAAGGACTCATGGCCGGCCAGGAAGCAGAAGCAGTCGGTGGACTCTTCCAGCAGCATCTTGCCCAGATTGCCGTGGCCCAGACCTACCTTACGCTGGTCAGCAACGGAACCGGGGATGCAGAATGCCTGCAGGCCCTCGCCGATAGCGGCGGCGGCGTCCGCGGCTCTGCGGCAGTTTTTCTTGATAGCGATCGCCGCGCCTACGGTGTAGGCCCATTTCGCGTTTTCAAAGCAGATAGGCTGAATGCCTTCCACCATCTTGTATACGTCCAGTCCGGCATCCTTGGTGATCTTCTCCGCCTCTTCAATGGAAGCGATGCCGTAGCTGTTCAAAACCTCGTTGATCTGTTTGATACGTCTCTCGTATGATTCAAATAATGCCATGATATGTAATCCTCCTTTATTCCTGACGTGGATCGATAATCTTTACTGCATCCGCAACACGGCCGTACTGGCCTTTCGCCTTTTCCCAGGCAGTGTTGGGGTCGTCGCCCTTCTTGATGAAATCCGTCATCTTTCCAAGGCTTACGAACTGATAACCGATGATCTGATCGTCAGCGTCCAGAGCAATACCGGTAACATAGCCTTCTGCCATCTCCAGGTAACGAGGACCTTTCTTCAGCGTGCCGTACATGGTGCCCACCTGAGAACGCAGGCCCTTGCCCAGGTCCTCCAGACCGGCGCCGATGGGAAGACCTTCCTCGGAGAACGCGCTCTGGCTTCTGCCGTAAGCGATCTGCAGGAACAGTTCTCTCATAGCGGTGTTGATCGCGTCACAGACAAGGTCCGTGTTCAGTGCTTCCAATACAGTCAAACCGGGAAGAATCTCCGCCGCCATAGCTGCCGAATGGGTCATGCCGGAGCAGCCGATGGTCTCAACCAGAGCTTCCTGGATAATGCCTT
Source organism: uncultured Lachnospiraceae bacterium (assembly GCA_944380605.1). GTDB lineage: Bacteria > Bacillota > Clostridia > Lachnospirales > Lachnospiraceae > UBA3402. The sequence continues at coordinate 1,830 of CALWIA010000004.1, forward strand.
CCTTCACGTTCAGAGTCAGTTTGCAGGCGCCCTGCTGGGGAGCGCACCAGCCTACACCATGGGTCAGGCCGGAAATATCCTTTACTTCCTTTGATTTCACCCATTTTGCTTCTTCTGGGATCGGAGCCGCGCCATGATGAACGCCCTGTGCAACGCTGCACATTTTCTCTACTTCATGTGAATAAATCATTTTAAAACTCCTTTCAAATTAAGTAATAAGTGTGAAGTACATTGTTAAATTTATCACATCATACTTGTTAATATTGTCTCACAAAACCCCATATTCGTCCAGTGGTTTTTTATTTTTTCCGTATATTTCTTTTCCCGCTGGTCTTTCTCTGATTCATCAGCCGCTCAAATTCTTCCTGGCTGCAGCCGATTTCCTGGAGACGGGCCAGACGCCGTCTGCGCCGTTTTTCCTGCTCTTCCCGCTCCCGTTTCCGCCTGAGCGCCAGCCAGGCTCCCGCGGCTCCGGCCGCGGCTGCCGCCAGCAGAAACGCCAGCACTCCGGCGCCTGGGCCGCCGGAACCATTCTCCGGATCTTCCCCGCCGGCCAGATCCCCTGGCGCCGTGCCGTCCGCCTCTGGATTTTGCTGGCCGCCGGTCTCATCTGTGCCGGCCAAACCATCTGCGCGATCCGGTTCATCCGCGCCGTCCGCTCCAGCCACGCCGTCCGCTCCAGCTGCGCCGGCTCCGCCTCCTGCCTGGGCCGCCAGGCTCTCCGCCAGAATATAGACGCTTCCGATTTTCCGGGTATTATAGATGTACTGGATCATGGCCGCCGCGTCCGCCGGCGCGTCTGCCGGAAGCTCCGTCACCAGTTCTTTTTCCGCGTCGGAAAAAGCGGCGTCCTTCGGCAGCGTCACCACCGCGTCTTCCTCCAGGCGCAGCTCCGAAACCGGGTACACGGCGCCCTGCGCCTCCAGCTGGTCCATCTGGGACAGCATGTCCTCCTGCCCCGCCGCCGTCTCATTTTTGAACCCGGCAAAGCCAAATTCCAGCAAATTGACCGTATCCATATAATACTGGGGCTGGGTGCCCTTTAAAATCACCGACACCAGCCGTCTGCCGTCCCGTTCGGCAAGAGTCACCAGCGTATTGCCCGCCAGGGACGTATACCCGGTCTTGCCGGCCCGCGCGCCCTCGCAGTAATACTCGCTGTCCGGGTCCTCCGCCGTCAGGATTCGATGCTCCATGGCAAAAGTCACGCCGTCGGGATTGTGGATGGTGGCCGGTATGGTATAGCTTCTGGCCGAACTGACCTCCAGCACCAGGTCGTTTTCAAACGCCGCGGCAGCGATCCGGGCCATATCATAGGCCGTCACGTACTGGGCGTCGTCGTTCAGTCCGGAAGGATTGGCAAAGTGGCTCTCCGTGCAGCCCAGGGCCTCCACCGTTTCATTCATCAGGTCCACAAAGGCCTCCCGGCTGCCGGCCACATGTTCCGCCAGGGCGTTGGCCGTCTGATTGCTGGACTGCAGAAGCAGCACGTACAGGCAGTCCCGCACCGTCAGCTGGTCCCCTTCCTCCAGAGACAGCTTGTTGCCGCTGCCCTCTTCCACGTTGTAGACCGCGTCGTGGGAAAACGTCACCACTTCATCCGGCGAAGCGTGCTCCGCCGTCACTAACGCCGTCAGCAGCTTGGTAATGCTGGCCGGCGGAAAGGCCACATGAATCTGCTGGCCGAACAGCACCGTTTCCGAATCCATATCCATAACAATGCCGCCCTCCGCCAGAATCCCCGTATCCGACGGCCAGTCCGGACGGGCCCAGGCAGTACCGGTTCCCGCAAAACATATCAGAACACAGGCCAGCAGCGCCGCTGCCGCTCTGGCGGCAGCCTGGCTCAGAATCCGTCCGATTCCCATAGCGGCAGCCCGGCTCAGAATCCGCCCGCCCCTCATGCCGGCGCTCCTTCCTGCTCCATTTTGCCTCTCAGTTCCTTTAACACCCCTTGCACAATCGCCGCCGCCATGACAAAGGTCAGCATATCGGCAATGGGCTGGGCCATCTGGATACCCAGCACGCCGAATGCCGGCGGCAGCACCGCCAGCGCCGGAATCAGAAACAGGCCCTGCCGCCCCATGGCCACCAGAGACGCCCGGAAGCCATAGCCGATGGACTGGGTCAGCATGTTGGACATGATGATCCAGGCCTGGAACGGCATAGTCAGCAGCTGCAGCCGCAGCGCCAGGGTACCGATGCGGATCACCTCCGGATCGTCCCTGCGGAACGCCGCCACAATGCCGCCGCTGAGCAGGAAAGCGATCACGCCGAAGACGGTCAGCATCACCACCGCCACTCTCACGCAGAACCAGAACGCCCGGATCACCCGGTCATACCGGCGGGCGCCGAAATTAAAGCCGCACACCGGCTGAAAGCCCTGGCCGAATCCGATCAGGCTGGAGTTGATAAACATCATAAACCGGGAAACGATAGACATGGCGGCGATAGCCGCGTCCCCGTAGGCGCCCGCGGCAAAGTTCATCACCACCACCGCCGTGCTGGCCAGCCCCTGCCGGCAGAAAGACGGCAGCCCCGCGTGGAGAATCTCGCCGTACATGGCCGGTGTCGGCGTAAACCGCCGCAGCCGCAGCCGCAGATTGCCCTTCTGCACATTGCACTGGTACAGAAGAATCAGAAAACTGACCATCTGGCTGAACATAGTAGCGATAGCCGCCCCGGCGATGCCCATGTCAAACCCGAAGATCAAAAGCGGATCCAGGAACATGTTGAGAATGCCGCCGGCGGTGATGCCCACCATGGCAAACACCGCGTTGCCCTGGGCCCGCAGAATGTTGTTCATCACAAAAGACGCCAGCATAAACGGCGCCCCCAGCAGGATGTAGAACGCGTAATCCTTTGCATAGGGCGCTATGGTATCCGTGGCTCCCAGCATATACACCAGCGGCTCGCAGAAGGCGGTGCCGAACACCGCCGTCACAAGGCCGATGAAAATCGCGGTAAAAAACGCCGTGGCCGCCGACCGCTCCGCCGTCTCCGTATCCCGGTTCCCCAGGGAGCGGGAAATATAGTTGCCGCTGCCCATGCCCAGGGTAAATCCCACCGCCTGGATCATGGCCATGGCGGAAAAAATCACGCCCACCGCGCCGGAGGCGCTGGTGCCGATCTGGCTGACAAAAAACGTATCCGCCATATTGTACAGCGACGTCACCAGCATGCTGATAATCGTCGGCACCGCCAGCCGGGGAATCAGCTGTTCCACCGGCGTCTCCATCATCTGCCTGTACTTTTCTTCCTGTGACACTGCCCGAAACAGCATGTCTCTTCCCCCATTCTTCCGTCTGTTTTGTCAAACCTTCCTACTGTACAATTCTCCGCACCGACAGAATCGTCCGGTAGGTGGCGTTGCCTACCTTGATGCCTGTGCTGGGGGAGCTGGCGTGGACAATCTGTCCGTTGCCGATATAAATGCCCACATGGCCCGCGTAACAGACCACGTCGCCGGGCTGCGCCTCCGAATAGGACACCGACGTGCCCGCCGACCGCTGCTCTCCCGACGTCCGGGGCAGGGTAATGCCGAAGTGCTTGTACACGCTCTGGACAAATCCGGAGCAGTCCGCGCCGTTGGTCAGGCTGGTGCCGCCGTAGACGTAAGGATTGCCCACAAACTGCAGCGCGTAGTCCGCCACCGCCCGTCCCTGGGCCGTGCCGCCGCTGCTCTTGACCGTGGTCTGGGTCTTGCCCGGTCCCGACGAGGACGGTCCATCGCTGGAAGCGGAGCCGGAAGACGTGGGTCCCGAAGAATTGGTGGTGCCGGAGCTGCTCTGAGCCTGCTGCTGCCGTCTGGCTTCTTCTTCCGCCTGTCTCCTGGCCTCTTCCTCTCTCCGTCTGGCTTCCTCTTCCTCCCGGCGGATCTGTTCGTTCATCGCCTCGATGGTCCGGGTGTAGGCCGCCGCCTCCTGTCTGGCCTGGGCCAGCTGCTGGTCAAAGTCCGCCACCTCGGAACGCTTTTCCGCTATGGTGTCTTCCAGACTGGCCTGCTGGGCCTGGTACTCCAGCTGCATGACCTCCATGTCGGCCATCTCGTTGTTCAACTGTTCCTGATAGGCCATTACCTCGTTCTTGGTGTTCTGATACTCCGTCAGCATCTTCCGGTCATAGGTGTAAATGGCCTCTATGTACTCGCTTTTATTTAAAAATTCCGACATGCTTTTCACCTTTAAAAGCACGTCCAAATATTCCGTATCTCCCCGTTCGTACATGTACTTGATGCGCTTTTTCATGGCCTCGTACTGCTGCTCTTCCCGGGCCTTCGCCGCCTCATAGTCCTTCTGCGCCTGGTCGATCTGCTCCTGCTTGGCGTCCATATCCAGCTCCAGCAGGGTGATTTCCGTCAAAAGGGAAGTCAGCTCCGAATTCAGGCTGTTGACCTCCGCCTGAGCCGCCTCCCGGTTTTCCTCCGCTTCCCGCGCTTCTTCGTTGGCCTGTTCCAGGGCTTCCTCCGCCTCCTGCTTCTGCTGCTGGGCCGAAGTGGCCGCCGCCGTCAGCGGGCAGGACAGGCCGATGATTCCCGCGCCCAGCAGGCAGGCCAGCCGTCTGGCCGCCCGGCCGCCGCGATTCCGTCTCGTCGTATTCTGCATGAACTTTCTTTTCTCCTAGTGGGATTCCCCGCATGTATCCGGGTCATAGAACCGATAATTTGTAACATTTCTGTAATAAACAGGATAAACGTTTTTCCACCCTGTGTCAAGCCCAACCGCGCGGGGTTTCTCCATCCCGCCGCCCGTTTTCGGCGCCGCCGCGGCCCCGGTCCGCACGTACCGGCGGAAGGTGTAGCACAGGTCAAAATAGGTCTGTTCTTCCGACTCCAGATCCATGTTCCAGTCCGGCATCCGGTCCAGATTCGGAAACCAGGCGTCGGCCTCGTAGGCATAGTCGATAAACGTAATATGAGCGGTATCGCAGTACGGCAGAAACGCCTCATAGATCTGCTGCCCGCCCGCCACAAACACGTCCCGGGAATCAAACCGGGCCGCCTCCCGCAGCGCCTCTTCCACACTCCGGCAGACCACCGCCCCCTTGGGCGCCCAGTCCGGGTTCCGGGAAAGAACCAGGGTGGTCCGCCCGTACAGGGGCCGGCCCCCCGGCAGGCTCTCCAGCGTCCCCCGGCCCATGATCACGGCCTTTCCCAGCGTCTCCTGCCGGAACAGCTGCTGGTCCGCGGGAATGCTTACCAGCAGCTTTCCTTCTTTTCCAATGGCCCAGTTCCGGTCCACCGCCGCGATCAGGTTCATGCCTCCGTCTCCTCTTCTCCCAGGATCAGTTCCCGGGCATAGGGCAGCGTCTCGATCCAGCGGCAGAAGGTGTGCCACTCCTCCAGCTTGTGGTTTCTCCTGGCGTAATAAATGTTCACCAGGGTCTCATAGTTCAGGGTGCAGGTCCGCATCTGGTTGTAGCTGGTGGGCAGCAGCTGGATCATGTCGTACCAGTCTTCCTTCTTCTTGTCCTGCACAAACCGCAGCCGGATTTCCTCCAGATCCCCGATGGTCCGCTGAAGCGATAACAGGCCCCGCTCCGTCAGATGGTCGTGGCTGAAATCCTCCAGTTCAAAAGGCTTGCTGTGAATCTTGTGCATGGTGCTGGTGGAATTGGCCACCGTGCCCACTTTGTAGGTGTCATACTCCTTCCACCAGTACAGCGGCGCCGTGATGTCCACCGACACAAAAATCTGCCGGATAAACTTCCGGTGGTCGCTGCCGGCCCGGCGCAGCCGCTTTGCCAGGTCCAGGTCGTTGGGCCCCAGCCGGTAGCTGCCGTCCGCATCGTAGCCGCTGTCCATGCGGCCCCAGCTGTTCATCGGGTTTCTGGCGCCCCGCATGGCGTTTTCCAGGTTCATAACACTGGTCCGTTCCAATTTGATCATGTCTCATCCCGCCTTTTTTCAGTCTTGCTTTCAGTATACATCATAAAGCAGCGCATTGCAAACCGCAGCCGCCACATTGCTGCCGCCTTTGCGCCCTCTGGCCGCGATATACGGCGCCGGCCCGTTTATAATCAGCTCCTTGGCCTGCACCACGTTGACAAATCCCACCGGGGCGGCGATAATCAGCCGCGGCCGCACCGCGCTCTCCATCATCAGCTGACGCAGCCGGATCAGGGCCGTCGGCGCGTTTCCTATGGCATAGATGCCGGAAAGCCCCAGGGCAGCCGCCTTGTCCATGCTGGCCCAGGCCCGGGTGGTTCCCTGCCTGGCGGCGGCCTCCGCCACGTCCGGATCGGACATAAAGCAGTACACCGGGCAGCCGAAGCGGGCCAGAGCCTTTTTGTTGATGCCCGCCCTGGCCATCTGGGTGTCCGTCACCACCGGCGCCCCCTGCCGTATGGCCTCCTTCGCCGCCTCCATGGCCCCCGGCGAAAACACCAGGTTCTCCGCGTAGTCAAAATCCGCGGTAGTGTGGATCACCCGTTTCACCACCGGCGCCGTCTCCGGATCCAGGACGATTCCCCGCTCCTTCAGCTCCTGCCCGATGATGGCAAAACTTCTCTTTTCAATCTCTCCCGGCAGTACTGCCTCCAGCGCCGCCTCCGGGCCGGACTGGTTCTTCTTCTCGTTTTCCATATGCTTCCTTTCCGGCGCTACAGCCCCAGAATCCGGAACACTCCGTCCAGATCCAGATTCCGCCGCAGTCCCTCCGCCAGCCGGTCGTACTGGCCCTGTTTCCAGGCCTCATAATCCACCGGCCCGGCAGCCGCCGCTCCTTTTTTCTTCAAAAGCCCGTCCGCCACCGCCTCCGCGGCCCCGGGGCTGTCAAAAATCCCGTGGACATAGGTGCCGTAACAGCGGCCGTCGCTGACCCCGTCCTGTTTCATCCGTTTGGAATCCGCCTGGGTCTCCGAAAGGTACGTCAGCGGCAGCCGCTGCTCCCGCATCCGGGTGACCCCCATGTGGATCTCATACCCTTCCGCCGGCAGCCCCGACAGCCCCGACAGGGGTCCCGTCACCGTGCCGAACGCGCCGCTGACCCGGGTCCGCACCTTTTCCGTGCCGAACCGGGTGACGGCGGGAATCAGCCCCATGCCCCGCGCCGTCCGGGGGCCGTCGCTCTCCGCCCCCGCCTCGTCGGTCAGTTCCTCTCCCATCATCTGGTAGCCGCCGCAGATGCCGAACACCGGCACGCCCTGGGACGCCAGTTTCTGCACCGCCGCCTCCAGGCCGTTCCCCCGCATCCACAAAAGATCGCCGATGGTATTTTTGCTGCCCGGCAGGAAAATCAGGTCCGGACTGCCCAGTTCCGCCGAAGACGACACATACCGCAGGCAGACCTCCGGCATACAGGAAAACACCTGAAAATCCGTAAAATTGGAAATTCTGGGGAAGCGGATCACGGCGATATCCGCCTGTCCCGCCCGGGCCGCCGCCTCCCGGCCGACCCCTTCCAGGCCGCTCTGCCCGTCTTCTTCCTCGATCCGCACGTCCAGCATGGGAATCACCCCCAGCACCGGGATCCCGCACAGCTCCTGCAGCATCCGGATCCCCGGTTCCAGCAGGCCCTTGTCCCCCCGGAACTTGTTGATCACCAGGCCTTTGATCCGCGCCCGTTCCTCCGGCTCCAGCAGCGCCGCCGTCCCGTACAGCTGGGCAAACACGCCGCCCCGGTCGATGTCCCCCGCCAGCAGCACCGGCGCGTCCACCAGCCGGGCCAGGCCCATGTTCACAATGTCGTCCTGCTTCAGATTGATTTCCGCCGGGCTTCCGGCCCCTTCCATCACGATCACGTCGTACTGCTGTTCCAGCCGGTGAAAGGATTCCAGAATCCGGGGCACCAGCTGCTTTTTGAAGGCAAAATACTCCCGGGCCGGCATATTCCCTATGGGAACCCCCTGCACAATCACCTGGGACCCCATATCCGACGTGGGCTTTAACAGCACCGGATTCATGTCCGCCGAAGGCTCGGCCCCCGCCGCCTCCGCCTGCACCGCCTGAGCTCGGCCCATTTCCAGCCCCTCACGGGTAATATAAGAATTCAGCGCCATGTTCTGGGACTTGAAGGGAGCGGCCCGCAGCCCCTCCTGCTTCAGAATCCGCAGAAGCCCCGCCGTGAGAAAACTCTTGCCGGCGCTGGACATGGTACCCTGTATCATCAGTTTCTTTGCCACCTGTCTGACTCTCCTTTCCTGCCCTTCCTGTCTGTCTGCCTCCGCCGCCGGGCCCCCGGCTGCCGCCGGACGCCCTGCCGCCGAGCCCACAGCCGCCGTCTCCGCCAGGCGCTCCGCCGGTCTCACCGCAAAATCAGCCAGACCGCCAGAAAGCGGAGCCCCAGAAGAAACGCCGCCGCCAGCGCCACCGTACCTTCCATCAGCCGGCAGGCCCTGGGGATATCTTCCGCCTCCGCCGGCCTTTTGCTGTCGCCGATCCAGGGCTTTGGCACCAATTTCCCAAAATACCAGGCGTCCCCCGCCAGCCGGATGCCCAGCGCCCCGGCGCAGGCCGCCTCCGTCTGGGCGGAATTGGGACTCTTGTGCTGATACCGGTCCCGCAGAAATATCCGCAGCGCCCCTTTTCCGTCCATTCCCAAAAGCCCCGCCGCCAGAATCATGCAGACCCCCGACAGCCGAGCGGGAATCAGGTTCCACAGATCGTCCATCCGGGCACTGCACCATCCAAAATACCGGTACCGGTCGTTTTTATACCCCACCATGGAATCCATGGTGTTTACCGCCTTGTAGACAAAGGCCAGAGGCGCGCCGCCGATGGCCATGTAAAACAGCGGAGCCGCCGCCCCGTCGGACGTATTTTCCGCCACGGTCTCCACCGCGGCCCGGATGATGCCTTCCTCCGACAGCGGCCTGGTATCCCTGCCCACAATCCTGGACACCGCGTACCTGGCCTGTTCCATGTCTTTCGCCTGCAGGCCGCGGTATACCTTCATGCTCTCCGTTCTCAGAGAGCGCACCGCCAGCAGCTGATAGCAGAAAAAACTCTCCAGCACCGCCGCCAGCAGAGGATGCACCCGGGCCGCCGCCAAAAGCAGCGCCAGAGGGACCGCCCCCCAGAACAGCATCATCGCCGCCGTCAGGCAGATCCCCGCCGCCCGCTCTCCCCCCTGGCTTTGGGGAAACCGCCGCCGCAGCCAGGACTCCAGCCCCTGGATCATCCGGCCCATAGCCCGCACCGGATGGGGAAATCCTTCCGGATCGCCGAACCGCCGGTCCAGCGCCAGTCCCAAAACCATGGGCAGCACCGCCAGCGCCGCCGAAACCGCCGCTTCCGCCCCCGTCATCGGATCCGCGCCCCCGCGCCGCAGATGACCCGCCAGACCTCCCGGGAATGGGCCGCCAGAATCTGCCCCGCCTCTCCGGCGGCTTCCCGGAACCGGCGTTCTTCCGCCTCCATGGGCACGATTCCGCAGCCCACCTCATCCATGGTCACCAGCAGTTCCGGCTGCCGCTCTTCCATCTCCCGGACCAGGGCTTCAAACCGCTGCCGGTCCCAGCTGCCCTCCTGCACCTCCCGGCGCACCCACCGGTGCACGTGGCACAAAAGATCCAGGTGCTTCCATTCCTCCGGCGGCACCTGGTCCGCTTCTCCCTCTTTCCGCGTCTCCGGGTCCCTTCCCGTCTCCAGGGTTCTGGCAAAGGCCGTCTTGCCCTGCCAGGCCCCTCCTGTAATCAGTCTCATATCCATCCTCCCGTCTGCCACAGATGCGTCCCTGCCAGACCCGCTAACAAAAGCAGTTCCGACGTCTGCAGGTAATACCCCGCCAGGTCGCCGGTCACGCCGCCAAATTCCTTCTTTGCCATGTGCAGATATTTAAAAAACCATCCGGCCGCCAGCGCCGCCGTCACAAACACCTCCGGCATCCCCGCCGTCCGGGCCAGGAACCAGAAAGAAACCGCCAGGTACCCGGCCGCCGCCAGACCCGCCGTCCGCTTCTTCGCGTCTTTGGAAAAAGCCGCCGCCAGCCCATCCGGCTTCGCCTTGGGCGCTGACACCACCGCCCAGGCGCTTAAAGCCCGGGTGATCACGTACACCGCCCCCACCGCCGGCAGCCGGTCCGCCGGCAGCAGAGAAAACGCCGCCAGGTAGCACAGCAGATACACCCCGCAGCCCACCGCCGCGAAAGCGCCGATATGGGGATCCTTCAGAATCTCCAGCTTCTGCTGCCGCTCCCCCCAGGAAGCCCTGGCGTCGGTCACGTCCAGGAACCCGTCCATGTGAATGCCCCCGGTGATCCCAATGGGCAGCGCCGTGCCGGCGGCGGCGTAAAACAGGCTGCCCTCCAGCCCCATGCGCCGGCAGAACAGGCCGAAGCCCCACAATGCCGCACCCATAACCGCGCCTACCAGAGGAAAAAAACAAAGCGCGTATTCCATCCGTTCCCGGGTCCAGGCAATCCGCGGCATGGGAATCCGGGAATACATGGAAAACGCGATGATCAAACCGCCCGCGAACTTCATCCTCTCCCGCGCCCTCCTTCCCGATTTTCCCGTTCAAGCACCGGCACCGCCACGCCGTAGACCACCTCCGTCACCCGGTCCGCCTCCGCTCCCAGGCGGGCGTGGACGCGGCCGGCTATCTGCCGGAACCGTTCCGTCTCCGGGTCGTAGACCGTCCCGTCGGAAAAAATCTCATTGGTCACCACAACCAGCGCCCTGACCTGGCGTTTCAGCCTCAGCACATCTTCCGTCACCAGATCCGCCAGTTCCTCCCGTCGGATGGATGGATCGTAAAACAAATTGGAAAGCAGATTGGTCAGACATTCCAGAAGCACCAGGCTGTCCGCCGGAAAAGGCGGCAGCTGGGAGAGACGGCCATAGTGCTCCACGGTCTCAAATCCCTTTCCCTGCCGCATCTGCCGGTGCCGCCGGATCCTGGTTTCGCATTCCCCGTCCCAGGGCCGCATGGTCGCCAGGTAAAACCTGCGCCCGGCCCCCAGCCGGTCCGCCGTCTCCCCCGCCAGCCCCTCGGCATAGGCAGACTTTCCGCTGCCGCTGCCGCCGGTGATGATGTACAAAAGGCCCATATCGCTCCTTCCCGCCGCTACAGCGGCCGGTATTCCTCGATCTGAATATCCTGAAACGTGCTCATGTGCAGGTAGATGTCCGCCGCCATGGCAAGCATCGGCAGCACCGCCATGGCTCCGGTTCCCTCGCCCAGGTGCAGGCCGGCGGCAATGGGGGCTTCCAGCCCCAGTTCCTCCAGAATCCGCCGCCCCGCCGGTTCCCCAGGCACATGGGAAGCCAGCAGAACCTCCCGCGCCGCCGGGCACAGGCGCGCCGCCGCCAGCGCCGCCGCCAGGGTGATCACCCCGTCCAGCACCACCGGCATCCCGCAGATGGCTCCGCCCAGGCACGCGCCCGCCAGGCCCGCCAGGTCCAGGCCGCCCACCTTAGCCAGCACGTCCATGGCGTCCGCCCGGTCCGGCCGGTGCAGGGCGATGGCGTCCCGGATCACCTGTACCTTCCGGGCCACCCCCTCCCGGGACAGACCGGCGCCGGGCCCGGTCATTTCCTCCGGATCCGCCCCCAGAAGCACCGAAGCAACCGCCGCCGCCGTGGTGGTGTTGCCGATGCCCATCTCGCCCAGGGCCAGCAGGTCGCAGCCGGCTTTCTTCTGTTCCACGGCCATCCGGACGCCGGTTTCCACCGCCTCCTCCGCCTCCTGCCGGGTCATGGCCGGCTCCCGCCGCAGGTTGCGGGTCCCCCAGGCGATTTTCTGCCGCTCAAGAGGCCAGACCTGGCCGCAGTCCGCCAGCGCGTCCGCCACCCCGATGTCCACCGGCACCACCCGGGCCCCGGCCATACGGGCCATACGGCAGACGCTGGCGTCTCCTTTGGTAAAATTCCGGGTCACCACCGCCGTCACGTTCTGGCCGGTCTGGGTCACCCCTTCCTCTACCACGCCGTTGTCCGCGCAGAAAATCAAAAGCGTCCGGTTTTCCAGACGGATCTGGTCCGTCCCCTGGACCGCGGCGATTTTCACCACCATGTCCTCCAGAAGCCCCAGCCCATGCAGCGGCTTGGCCACATGGTCCCATCGGGCCTTCGCCCGCTCTGCCGCCTCCCGCGAAGGCGCCTTCACCCGTTCCAGTTCTTCCTCCAGCGTCATATATGTCCCTGCCTTTCAAACAATCTGCACCCATCCAGCCAGCGCTTTGCAAACCGGCGGTTGGAAGGGTAATACAAATGGGGAAATCCGCACAGCTGGTATCCATGGCTTCGCATACAGTCCCAGCCGCGGCCGCCCAGAGGCTTTTTGGCCCGCCAGTCCCTCCCCGGATTTTCGCTTTCCCAGTAGTGAAATTCATGGCCCCGGATGGATCCCTCCAGACAGGCGTCCCCGTTCTCCACCGTCAGGGAAATATAGCCGAACCGCCCCGACCGGCCCTTGTAAAACGCCTTTTCCGGAAAAACGCCGGCCATGGGAAACTGCCGCCCCTCCCGGTCTTCCAAAGCCCGGTGCAGATACAGAAAACCGCCGCATTCCGCAAGCATCGGCATGCCCGCCTCTGCCGCCGCCCTGACCGCCTCCCGCATGGACCGGTTCTCTGACAGCCGTCCGGCGTACAGCTCCGGATAGCCGCCGCCAAGCAGCAGCCCCGCCGTGCCCTCCGGCAGTTTCTCATCCTCCATGGGGCTGAAAAACACGATCCGCGCTCCCAACCGCTCCAGAAGCCGCAGATTTTCCTCATAATAAAAACAAAACGCCGCGTCCCGGGCCGCCGCCACCGTCACCGGCCGCCCGGCCTTTTCCTCCGCTTCCGCTTCCACGGCCAGAGGAGGCGCTTCCCCGGCCAGCCGCCGCAGGCCCTCCAGGTCCAGATACCGGGCCGCCAGCCGCCCCATGGCGTCCAGCTGCCGCCGCAGCCCGTCCATCTCCTCCGGCAGCGCCAGTCCCAGATGCCGGCTTTCCAGGCGAAATTCCTCACAATCCGGCAGGGTTCCGAACAGCCGGACCCCTTCCGCCTCCAGCGCCGGCCGCAGCCGCTCCCCCAGGGCCGGACTGGTCCGGTTCAGGATCACTCCCCGGATCCGGCTGTCCCGCCGGTAGGTCACAAACCCCCGCACCTGGGCCGCCAGGGACAAACTGACGCCCCGGCCGTCCAGAATCAGCACCGCCGGCGTATCCGTGGCCGCCGCCGTCCCGTAGGCCGAAGCCTGGTCGGTGCAGCCGCCCAGGCCGTCGTAATAGCCCATGACCCCTTCTATCAGGGTCAGGTCCTTTCCCGCCGCCTGCCGGGCCGTCAGCTGCCTCATTTCTTCCGGTTCCATAAAAAAACCGTCCAGGTTCCGGCAGGGCGCGCCCAGGGCCTGTCGGTGAAACAGCGGATCGATATAGTCCGGCCCGCATTTGAACACCGAAAGCCGCAGCCCTTCCTGCTGCCACGCCCGGATCAGGGCGCAGGCCACGGCCGTCTTGCCGCATCCGCTGCCCGCCGCCGCCAGAAGCAGCCGCGGCGCGGCTGTCAGAGTCTCCTTCACAGCCCCGGCCCCCTTTCTTCGCCGCCAAAGGCCGCCACATAGACCGGGTTCATCCCTTCCATCAGGTGGTACCCGCCCAGCACCCGGCCCCGGGACGCCTGCAGCGCGCACAGATCCGCCTCCACGCCGTTTTTTTCCAGCCACGCAAGCAGCCGCCCCAGGGTTTCCAGCGCCGCCGCGTTTACCACAATACGGACCCGGGGGTTTTTCTCCCGCAGGCCATAGAGAATCTCCTCCAGCCGTCCGCCGCTGCCGCCCACAAAGGCGTGGGTGGGAGCCGGCAGCCCGGCGAAAGCCTCCGGCGCCTCTTCCGGCACCAGCCGCACCGCCTCCGCCCCGAACCGGGCCCGGTTCTGTTCCAGCAGGGAAAGGGCTTCCGGATCCCGCTCTATGGCGTACACCGTTCCCCCGGCCAGCTGCCGGGACGCCTCTATGGAAATGGATCCGGTACCCGCCCCCACGTCGTAGAGCACCGCCCCCGGCGTCAGGTCCAGCTTGGCGATGGAAACCGCCCGCACCTCTTCCTTGGTCATCGGCGTCCGCCCCCGGACAAACCACTGATCTCTCACCGTCTTACCTCCTTATGAGCATGGCGCAGAGGCCGTCAAACCGTGTCTCTCCCATCTGCGACGCCGCCGCCGTCACCACCCGTTCCTCCGGGTAGGACAGCCGTTCTCCCACTGTTACCCGGGCGTCTCCGTACCCTGCCTCCGTCAGCTGCCGGCAGACCTGGGCCGCGCCGTCTCCGCCTTCCAGCAGCAAAAACACCTGGGCATGGTCCCGCAGCAGCGCCGCCGCGTCCGCCTCCCGTCCGTGGCGGCTGGCGGGATACACCTGCTGCCAGGAAATCCCCATCCGGGCGCACAAAAACGCCATCGAAGATATGCCGGCCACCGTACGCACGTCAAAGGCTTCGCCTCCTGCCGCTTCCCGGCGCTTTGCCTCCCGCCGGAACCCTTCCGCCCCGCTGTAAAATCCCGGGTCCCCGGAATACACCACCGCCAGGGAAGCCAGTTCCGGATGTTTTTCAAACCAGTCCAGGATTCCTTCGCTGCCGTAGCCAGCGTACACCGGCTTTCCTTTCAAAAGTTCCCCCGCGCTTTCCAGCATCCGGGGCGCGCCGGCGGCAGCCGCCGCCTGCCGCAGCACCCGCTCCGCCTCCAGCGTCCGCTGTTCCGGTCCGCCCATGCCGATGCCTGTCAGGAAAATCTGCCGCTTTTGTTCCGTGCCCAGCCGCGCCAGCCTCCGGCAGGCTTCCTCCGCCGATATGCCGGACTCCTGCCGCGGCCGGCCGATGACCACCGCCGGAATCCCCAGCCGAGCCGCCGCTTCCATCTTCTCCGCGAATCCGCCGGCAGCTCCCGACTCCTTGGTCACCAGATACGCCGCCTGCACCGCCTGCATCATGGCTGCGTTTAAGTCCGCGGAAAACGGTCCCTGCATGGCGATGACGTGGCCCCTGGCAAACCCCATGGCCTCGCACTGGGCCAGCACCCGGCTGTCCGGCAGCACCCGGACGTAGATCCGTTCCTGCCAGTTCTCCAGCCGGGCAAAAGCCTCCAGCTCCTTGCTTCCCGTGGTGACAAACACCGGCCCCCGGGTTCCCGCCAGCGCCTCGGCCGCTTCCGCCGCGTCCCTTACATACCGGATCCGCGGCGTTTCTTCCCCGCCGGCGCCCGCCGCCCTGGCCGCTTCCGCTCCGGACTGCCGCACCACCCGCAGGCAGTCTATCCCCGTCTTCTCGCAGGCCAGGCGGATGTTTTCCGACGCCTGGACCGCGTAAGGGTGGGTGGCGTCCAGCACCAGGACGGGCCAGAGCTGCCCCAGCAGCTTGGCCATCTCCTCCGCCGTCCTGGCCCCGGTCTCCCGACGGACCCACTCCGTCTCCGGCAGCAGCTCTTCCCCGTAGGAAGACACCACGCACACCGCGCAGCGGATCCCCCGCTGCCCGCAGAAATCCGCCAGCTGCCGCCCTTCCGTGGTCCCGCCGAAGATCACCGCCTGGACCGGCGTCCCGGCCCCGCTCACGGCGTCTCCCTTTCCGGCGCGTCCTTTTCCTGCACGTCCCTCTCCGGCGCATCCGCCTCTCCCAGCCGGTAGCCCCTGGGCAGAACCATGCGGCCGTTTACCGCTCTGGCGGCGGAACTGCCGATAAACACCGTAGTCGCCATGTCCGGTTCTTCCTCCGCCAGCCGGGCCAGCGTCAGGATCCGGGTCTGCTGCCCCTCTCTCCCGATCTGCCGCACCAGCCCGCACACCGTATCCGGGCTCCGCCAGCGGCCCACAATCCGGCAGGCCCGCTTCAGATACCCTTTCCGGTGCCGGCTGCCGGGGTTGTACAGGCAGATGGCCAGATCCGCCGCCGCCGCGCAGGCCAGCCGCCGGTCGATGACCTCCAGCGGCGTCAGCAGGTCGCTCAAACTGATCACCGCGAAATCGTGGCCGATGGGCGCTCCCAGCAGCGCTCCGCCGGCGCTGGCAGCGGTAACGCCGGGGATGATCTCCACCTGGACATCCGGATATTCCGGAGCCAGTTCCAGCACCAGTCCGGCCATGCCGTAGATGCCCGCGTCTCCGCCGCACACCAGGGCCGTCACCGCCCCTTCGGCGGCCCTGGCGAAGGCCTGCCGGCACCGGGACACCTCCTGACGCATGGGAGCGGCCAGCACTTCCTTTCCGGGGAAATACCGCGCCGCCCGTTCCACATAGGCCGTATACCCGGCCAGTACCTGGGCCTGCTCCAGCACCCGCGCCGCCTGTATTGTCATCTGCTCATAGCTGCCGGGGCCCATGCCCACCACATACAATCTGCCTGCCATCCTCTGTCACAGCACTCCTCTCCAGTTGTCTTCCGTCAGGGACACCGTCACGCCGTCAAACACCTGTTTTTCCAGCACCACCCGGCCGCCGCCTCTGCCCAGTTCCAGCACCGCCGCCCGCTGGCAGACGTTGTCCACCCCCACCGCCGCTTTTACAAAATCCGACGAGGGAAAGGTCCCCTCCGCCTTCTGAAGCTCTTCCGGGGAATAGGTGTGAAACGGCACGCCCAGCCGCGCCACCGTCTCCACAAGCCCCGGTTCCTCCTTTTTGCGGTCCGCGCTGGCCACCGACGCCAGCGCCTCCATCCGGCAGTCCGCTGCCGCCATGGCCTGCCGCAGCGCCCCTTCGATCTGCCGGGCCGGCGTTCCTTTTCGGCATCCGATGCCGGCGTGCACCGTCCGGGGAATCAGCTGCAGCACATACCGCTCTCCAAGGGTACGCCCAGATTCTCCCGCCGCCGCGTCCCCCGGCGCGCCGTCCGCCGTTTCCCGCAGCGCTTCTTCCGGCCATTGGTTCCGGCGGCTGACCCAGACGGTTCCCTCCGGACCCGGCCCCGGCACAAGCCCCGCCGGAAGCGCCCCATCCAGCGGAACATCCGACTGCAGCCCCACCAGCTTTCCCGCCAGCAGATCCGCCGACACCCGGCGCGCCGCCTCCCGGCTTCCAATGTACAGCCCGTTTCTCCGGGCAAACAGGTCCGCCGCCCACACCTGGCGGACGTCGGTGGCGGTGGTCACGGCGCACACCGCTCCCACAGCCGACGCCGCCTCCCGGGCCAGGTCGTTGGCACCGCCCATATGGCCGGACAGCAGCGGCACCGCGAACCGTCCCGCCTCGTCCATCACCACCACCGCCGGGTCCGTCATCTTGTCCCGGACAAAGGGGGCGATGGCCCGCACCGCGATGCCCGCCGCGCCGATAAAAATCAGGCCGTCCATCTCCTGAAACATCCGGCCGGTCCAGTCCCTTAAGGATTCCCCGCCCCGGCGCATCCGGCAGAAGCCGCAGACATGGCCGCAGGCTTCCAGACGCCGGACCAGGTCCTCGCCCAGCCGGCCGCCCCGGTCCGTAAAGCTGATCACCGCCAGTTTCACTGCTCTTCTCCTTTCCGGAATCCGGTGGTAAAAGCCGGATGGTACAGCTGCGACCGCTGATACCCGGCCTGGGCCGCCGCATCTCCCGCCACCACCAGGGCGGTCCGGGAAATCCCTTCCTCCGCGGCCCGCCGCTCCAGCTCCGCCACGGTGCAGCGGATCACTTTTTCATCCGGCCAGGTGGCCCGGTACACAATGGCCGCCGGCGTATCCGGCCGGTATCCGCCGGCCAGCAGCCGGCGGGTCAGTTCTCCCAGCTGTCCCGCGCTGAGAAACACTACCATAGTAGCGCCGTGAGCGGCAAGGGCCTCCACCGACTCCCGTTCCGGCACCGGCGTCCGCCCCGCCAGCCGGGTCAGAATCACCGTCTGGGACACGCCGGGCAGCGTATACTCCATGCCCAGCGCCGCCGCCGCGCCGCAGAAAGAGCTGACGCCCGGGCAGACCTCCCAGGGAATCCCCCGCTCATCCAGCCGGTCCATCTGCTCCCGCACCGCGCCATACAGCGACGGGTCGCCGGTGTGCAGCCGCACCACGTCCTCCCCGGCCCCATGGGCCTCCTGCATCACCTGGATCACCTCTTCCAGAGTCATTTCGGCGCTGTTGTAGATCCGGCAGCCTGCCTTCGTCCGTTCCAGCAGCTGGGGATTCACCAGCGAACCGGCGTAGATCACTACCGGAACCTGTTCCAGCAGCCGGGCGCCCCGCAGGGTGATCAGGTCCGGCGCTCCGCTGCCGGCTCCTACAAAATAAACCATGTTCTCATCCTTCCCGCATCCACGCCTTCAGCGCTTCCGCGTCCATACTGCTTCCCAGTATACCGTAAACCGAGGAAAATGTCACCACTTCCATTTCCGGCCCGCCGGATTTTTCCGCGCCCGTCCAGCGGCGCAGAACCTCCCGCATCCGGCGCACCGCCTCCGCCATAACCGCGTCCCGCAGGCCCGCCTGCTCCAGCCGTTCCAGGGCTTCCTCCGTGGTGACGCAAAAAGCCAGGCCCTCCGCCAGCGCTTCCTGCCGCCGTTTGCCGGCGCAGGCCCGCAGGCAGTCCGCCAGAATCTCCATCCGCCGGTCCCCGTACCGGGAATGGGTGTTGGGCACCCCGCCCGCAATCTTGATCAGCTTTCCGATGTGCCCCGCCAGCAAAATCCGTTCAAACCCTTCTTCGGCGGCGCAGACCGCCGCGTCCCGGATAAAATTGCTGCACAGCACCGCGGCATCCTCCGGCAGCCCCAGTTCCTTTAAAAACCGCTCCCCGTAATTGCCCGGCGTCAGAATCAGCCGCCGGCGGCCTTCCGCCGCCTTCATATGTATCTCCAGCCGGATGGTGTCCAGAAGCGCTTCTTCGCTCATGGGCTTTACAATACCGCTGGTGCCCAGCACCGAGATGCCTCCTTCAATGCCCAGCCGGGGGTTGAAGGTCCGGGCCGCCAAAGCCGCGCCCTCCGGTATGGACAGACGAATCAAAAACGCCTCGTTCCCCGGCCTGGCCCCCGCCTCCCGCAGCGCCCGCTCCGCCGCCTGGAAAATCATGGCCCGGGGCACCGGGTTTATGGCATGGCGTCCCTCCGGACAGGCCAGACCCCGACGGGTCACCACGCCGATGCCGGTCCCTCCGGTGAGGTACAGGCCGGGGCAGCCGTCCGTCCCGTACCACAGAGGCGAAACCGCCGCGTCCGCCGCCAGCCGCTCCACCCGGGCCAGCACCCGGACGCCGTCGGTCACGTCCGGGTCGTCGCCGGCGTCCTTACGGACGGCGTGCCAGACCTGTCCTTCAAAGGGCACCGGTTTTACCGGAAATCTCACCGCTTCACCCGACGGCAGCCGGGCCTCGCCCCACGCCGCCTCCCTGCCCATACAAAAGGCGGCAGCCGCCGCCGCTGCCGCCGCCGCGCAGGTGCCGGTGGTCCAGCCGCTTCGCAGTCTCCGTGTCTCCACTCGCATCCGTCCTTTCGTCCGGCCATGCTGCCGGCTTTTGTAATACTGCTATCTTACATGCCTTCCTCCGGTTTGTCAAACCGCGCCGCTTCCTTCATCTCCCGCTTCCGCCGGGTCACCAGCCCGCCGATCCGGCCGCTTTCCTTGGACGTCAGGCTTTTCCAGCCCTGCTCCATCACCTTGGCGCTCAGCCCCAGTTCCTCGGCGATTTCATATTTCAGCCGTTCCTCCGGCCCGAGACGGCTGGGATCCACCGGCTCTTCCTGTTTTTTTCTGGACATAAAAACGGGTACACTCCTTTCTGATTTTCCCGGACGCCTGACTTCCAGGCGTCTCCGGCTATCAGAGAGTATACCCGTTTTCCGCCGGGGCCATACCCGGCCCCGGACGCGTTCAAAATACTTCCGTATCGGGAGGAATGATCACCGCCGCCAGAATATATACCAGCAATCCGGCGCTGGTGGCGGCAAACAGCACCCACAGCAGCCGGACAATGGTGGGGTCGATGTGAAAATACTCCCCCAGTCCGCCGCAGACCCCGCACAGCATCTTGTTTCTGCTGGAACGGTACAGCTTACGGTTCAGATCCATATCCACGCGCCTCCTCGTAATTTACTTCAAAAATTCACATCATGTTCTTCCAAATACTCTTTTATTAATGGCAGCATATATTCTACAGACTCCAACTGTTTTTGAGCTTCATCCGCTGACGCTATGAAAAAATCATTGTAATCGCTTTCTTCTCTTTTCATTTTCAATCTTGCCAGCCGCCTGCCCATTTCACTCGGAAATTTGCCTGCTGCAACAAATTCTTTATTGAAATAAGCCACGACATCCTTATGCCGTTTAAAATCAATACTATCCAACGCGAGAACAGCACGCACTCCATAAAACACAGCATAATAAGACCGATTAATACAGTCTCTGTAAAACCCATTATCAAAACACATTTTTGCATTTTTATAAGTTTCCTCTGCAAGAGAAAATCTGTATTTTGACAATTCCATATCTTTGTTCATATCATGCACTGAACCTCACCCCCTCGTCCCTTACATTACGATAATAGGGCAGATTGTCTACCCAGTAATTGAAATGATCTGTATTTATGATTACCGGAGAAATGTCAACGCCATACTGTATCATAAAATCAAACGCAAGGTCGCTGATCGGATCTGAAATCTTCTTAATTTCTTCCTCTTTCAAAGAGACCAGAAGCATGACATCAATATCCGAAAATTCAGAGTAATCCCCTCTTGCATACGAACCATACACAATCACGCTGTCAAGGGAATCCCCCAGCATCTTTCTTACATTCTTTGCAAAATCCTGCATGATCTCTAAAATATGAACCGGCATACTCCCTCACCTCTTTCTTACAGATTCCGCTTCCGGCAGCCCCGCCTTAAAAAGGATCCAGCCATCGGTCCAGCCGGTCTTCCAGCCGGTCCTCCGCCTGTTCCCACTTTTCCTCCCACTGGTCGCCCAGCCGCTCCAGCCGGTCTTCCAGATGCTCCAGCCGATGTTCCAGCCGGTCTTCCAGGCCGTTTTCCAGCCGGTCTTCCCATTCCTCTTCCAGCCGCTCCCACCTATGGATACCGGGGCCGGACCAGGTCCAGGAAAACCCGCGGGCCCCCAGATGCAGGGACACCGCCGACAGCCCCAGGCCCAGCACCAGGCAGATCAGCGCCAGAACCGCCGTCACTTTCGCCGCCCGCTTCATGCGCCCGCCTCCTTCCTGCAGCCCCGCCGCATCCCGCCGGCCGCATCCGCCAGGCTGCCAAACAGCCACGGCAGGAACCGGCCGTAGAACAGAAACGAAAGGGCCAGAAATCCCAGTCCGAAGGACAGCACCACCAGGCCGGCGCCCAGGCACAGCAGGCCCGAGGGAAATGCGGATGGCATAGTCCCGATGCCCACGGCGCACACGCAGCCGCCGGCGGCCAGCAGTGAAAAGGCCAGCAGGCCCGGCAGCAGCGCCAGGCTCAAAATCAGTCCCGCCGCGCCGGTGACCATACCGATGATGCCTCCGCCGATGCCCAGAATCATGGGAGAAAGCGCCAGAATCACCACCACCAGCAGCACCTTTTTCCACAGGGGAACCGGCGCGGGGCCGCGGCCTCCAGAGCCGCTTCCGGCAGGCGCTGTACTTCCGCCGTACCCGCCGTTTCCGCCGTATCCGCCGTATCCTCCGTTCCTTCCGTTTCCGCCGCCGGCCGTGCCTCCGGCCGCCTCCCGGCCTTCCGGCAGGTCCATACGGCAGGCCACCTGGCGGCGGGGATCCCGGAACCGCTCATCGGTATAGCCCTGTTCCGTAAATTCGCCGCCGTCCTTCAGCACGCCGCTTAAGTCCGAGCGGATCATAGAGGCGATCCGCT
This sequence comes from uncultured Lachnospiraceae bacterium, assembly GCA_944380605.1. Taxonomy (GTDB): domain Bacteria; phylum Bacillota; class Clostridia; order Lachnospirales; family Lachnospiraceae; genus UBA3402. Next base: position 23,503 of record CALWIA010000004.1, read on the forward strand.
CCGGGCTGCCGAAGGACTCCAGCACCCGCGCTTCCTCGCTGCCGGCGTCTTCCAGATAATCCCGGTAGTAGTCCAGCGCGTCCCGCTTCTCCTCCTCCGGAAGGTCGGAAAGCAGGTACTCCAGCTGTTTTAAAAATGATTCCTTGTTCATACCTCAGCCTCCTCCAGGATCCTGGAAATCCGGCCGGAATACCCGGCCCACTCGCCCTTGTACAGCCGCAGCTGCACCCGTCCTTTCTCCGTAATCCGGTAGTAGCGCCGGTTCCTGCCGTCGATGGCCAGGTCGTAGACCTCCAGGCACGCTTCCTTCTGCAGCCTGCGCAGAACCGGATACAGCGTGGATTCGGAAATGTCAATGGCGCCGCGGACGTCCTGGGTAATCCGGTACCCGTAGGTCCCGTCCGCCTCCTTTGACACCACCGCCAGTACAATGGCGTCCAGCAGAGCGGCTCCTGTATTGAAAACCATATGCTCACCTCTGTCCCTGCATCTTGTTTTCTATATTATATGTCATATAATATAGTATGTCAAGCAATATTGCATTTCTGATAGAGGAACCGTTCTCCCAGCTGAGGGATGTGGTATTTGCGGCCCGGCGCCAGGGTCCGCATGGCATAAGCGAACAGCAGCGGGTCCCCTTCGTTGCCCCGCACCATGTCGCTGTGCATGGGCAGAGTCAGATCCGCGCCGGTCTGCCGGGCAAAATAGGCGGCGTCTTTGGGGTCCATATTGCCCTGGACGCCCCGGCTGTGAAATTCCGCGCCGGCGCCGTTTATGGGCAGGCAGGCCACGTCAATGGGCCCCAGGCGGCGGACGTCCTGAATCAGCGTCTCCGTGCAGACCGTGTCCCCCGCATGGTACAGCCGGACGTCATTTACGGAAAGCACATAGCCCAGGTACCGATGGCGTCCCTGTGTATCGGTTTCATAGGTCTCATGGGAAGCCGCTACAGGCGTCAGCACCGCTCCCGCCTGCAGTTCTATGGGGCGTCCCGCCTCCGCCGGCACAACAGCGCGCTCCAAAATCCCCCACTCCCGCAGCCGGTGCGCCTCCGGCGCAGGGACCACAAACCGGATCCAGGGATTGGCCTGAAACAGCCCCCGCAGCGTCGCGGCGTCCATGTGGTCCGCATGGCTGTGGGAAACCACCGCCCAGCCCACGCCGGTCAGCTCCTCTCCCGCAAAGGGCGGCGGATAATTGCGGCGGCTGGCGCCGTCCGCGCCGGTGAGATCCGCAAGCACCGGGTCAAAGCACACCGTCACGCCGGCCGCCTTTGCTATAAGGCCCATCTGGCCGATATACCAAAATGCCAGCTCTCCGGGACCAGCCTCCGGTTCCCGCCGGATTTCCTCCAGCAGTGCTTCCCCTGTTTTGTACCATACATAGTTCATCGTCCTTCTCCTTTTTCATGAAAGAAAAACCAGGCCGTGCCGGACCCTTTCCGGGCCCGGCGCAGCCTGATCTGCTGTTGCGTCATTTGCTGTTACGTTTCATCTTCTTTTTTCTTTTTGCCGAAGAACCAGCAGGCCAGCAGTCCCGCCGCGGACGCGATGCACACCGCCGCGTACAGGAACACCCGGGACGTATCGCCGGTCTTCACTCCGTGGGTGGTCTCCCCGGACTTGTGAGTCTCTTCCGGTTTGGGATCCACGATCACGGCTCCCGGATTCTTGATGGGCTCCACGTTAATGGGGATATCCGGTTCATAACCGCCGCCATCTCCGCTTCCGCCATCGTCCCCGCCGTCTCCGCCGTCATCGGGCTTGGGCTTTTCGGGTTCGGTAGGCTTCTCCGGCTCCGTGGGCTTCTCCGGCTCCGTGGGCTTCTCAGGATCCGTAGGCTTCTCCGGTTCGGTGGGCTTCTCCGGCTCCGTCTGATCCTTGTGGTTGTCAAACATCGCCTCGGCAATGTCTCCCACCGGAATCACGCCGGTTTCACCGGTCTTTTCCGTGGTATAGCCGTCCTGGCCGTCTTCCGTCTCCGTAATCTTGTAGCTCATGCCCGCCGGCAGGCCTTCCGCCTGAACCGACTGGCCGTGGGTCAGGGCAATCTGCGCCGTTCCTTTTACAAAGGTCAGGCCGCCGTACTGCCCGTCGATGTCTTCCGCCTTCACCAGCGTACCCAGAATCTCCGTGTCCTCCAGGGCAATGGTAAAGTGGAACGCCTTCTGCCGGTCTCCCGCGGTTCCGGAAACGGTCTTGCTCAGTTTCAGGCCGCCCTGCAGCCGGTTGGTCACATTCAGCCGCTCCGTGTCGTAGTAGGCGTCGTATCCCGGCGTTTCCGCTTCCTCCACCCAGTAGGTGTATTTTCTGCCCTGGCTGTCGTATTCCTCCAGGCCGCTGAAGGTGTAGGTCCACTGACTGCCGTCGATTCCCGACCACACCGGCGTCTCCGCCACGTACTCCGGACTGCCGCCGCCGATCTGCCGCCACAGGTTCAGCACCAGGGACGCGGGACGGCCGCCGGAAGCGTTTGCCCCGTCTTCCCAGGTCTTGACGCCGCTTACGGAAAACTCCGTATTGCTCAGCTGGTTGGCAAAATCCCGTCCGCCGGCATTGCTGGGCGTCGCGCCGATCAGCGCATAGCCTCCCGGTCCGATTTCCTTAACGTCGTAGACGTAGGGAACGCCGTTTTCATCCGCCGCCGGCAGGTTCCAGTAGGTATAGGTCCATACGTTCGGATCCTGCTTATTCCAGCGTACATCGATGCCTTCCGCGGTCATCTGAGCCTCCGTCACTTCCGCCCATGCCGCGTCCGGCGTGGTATCCAGCCGCTTTGCGGCCGGATCCGTGCTGCGGTACAGCTGCAGCGAAAGTTCCTCGGGCCGTCTGCCCAGGGCGTCGTTATCGTCCAGCCAGGTTTTGGTGCCGGAAAGTTCGGTCCGCCGGATATTGGAAATCCGGTATCCCGGCTGGCCGGAATCGACCGCCTGCGGCTCCTCTGCAATGACAATCCGGTAATCGGTCTGATCCGCCAGCTGGCCGCCGACCGTCTCTTCCTTCACCGAATAGAGGATCCGCTGATCGTTCTGGTCATAGGCGGGAAGGTCCGTAAACGTACCCTCCCAGTCATTGTCTGCGTTCAGGATCAGCGTCTCCGGATCGCCGGTACTATTATCGATCACCGGCTCTGCCTGTCCGTTCACCTGTTTGTACAGGCCCACGACAACTTCCTTCTGGTCAGCTTCTTTTACGCCGCCCCAGATCTTGCGCACCGGCACCTCTGTCTGCAGGGTGTTGGTCAGGGTGATGGTATATACCGTCGTTCCTCCCCCTTCTGTCACTGCAGTCAGTTCACCCATTCCCGGCTTGTAGCCGGATACTTCCGCTTCTCTTACCTCGTATTTAATCTTCTTGCCGTCCGCGTCATATACAGGCAGGTCTTCAAAGGTATAGGTCCAGCGGTCACCGTTTCGCAGCAGAATCTCCATGAGGCCCGCAAACAGGCCCTGGCCGCTAGCCTTTACGGTAACGGTCTTTTTCAGCACGTTGTCAGCATACAGCTTCAGCGTTATGGATTCCGGACGTTTGACGGTCTCGTTGTTTCCATCCAGCCACTCCTTGGTTACGGTAATCTGAGTAGTGCCGGTAAGGGTATTGGTAATGTTCAGGTGCGTATTGTTATAGCTTTCCTTATAAGAGGTGCCTGGCCGTACCTCCGCTCCATTCGCTATCTTCGGTACCGTCTCTACAACCTGATAGGTATACTTCTTTCCTTCCGCGTTCGCGTAAGGCAGATCCTCGTAGGTGTAGGTCCAGATATCGGTGTCTTTATTACTCCAATTCGGCTGCAGAGTGTTTCCTTGGGCATCTTTCACAACTTCTACTTCCGATGTCCCTTCCGCACGGCGCTGCAGGGTCAGGGTAATGCTATCCGGCCTTGTGCCGTATTCGTTGTTGTTATCCACCCAGGTCTTGGTGCCGGTGACGTCGGTATAGCCGATGTTGAGGATTTCTGTGGTAAACTGGTTCGCATCCGGGCTTCTTGTAAAGGTGTGAGAGTAGGACAGCAGGTCACCGTCTTGAACCATTTTGTCTACAGAAGTTCCGCCAATGGCTGATTCTGTAACAAAGTAGTAATACGGCTGCGCGGAATGGGTATCTCCGGAATACTTGGGCAGGTTGGAAATGTTAACGCTCCAGTTAATCTCTGCGTTCAGCGTTACCTGATACTGTTCCTGTACATTCGCCGTCTCTGCAGCCTGTCCGCCTTGGATCCGGACCCTTTCTTTGGATTCATCCTCAGTATAGTTGTAACTCGGGTCTGTAATATCCCTCGTGGTCCGCCACAACAGAGCCTTTACTTCTTTCTGGTCGTCCGTCTCCGCCGCCCAGGTCTTCTGCACCGTCAGAGATACGGATTTCATATTGGTGATGGTAAACTTCTGATACGTGTTTCCATCGGCTCCAGTTTCCACTCCTGGAACGGTCGCGCCTACCTGGATATATCCGCTGGGCACTGTCTCAATTACCCGGTACGTAGTCTCATCCTGGCCGTCTGCCCGGTAGCTGCCGGGCATGTATTTCGGCACATTTTTCCAAACTGCCTTCCACTCGTCGTATTCGACACAGAGACCTTTGTCTGCATTGGGATCTACCGTGCTGTCCAGTTCAATGGACTTCAGCGTTTCCCAACTCTCTGGGTTATTCGAGTCTTCGCCGGTCTGGTACTGCAGCTGCAGCGTGACAGACTCCGGTCTATCCGCACCAATCCACTGCTTCTCCGCGTAGATATCGGTGGTCTGCAGGGCGTTGCTGGCAGAAGCCGTCATGCTGCCATCCGCATTCGTTCCACTTCCATAGGTTGGCTCGTAGGCGTTTTGATAATAGAAGTCACCTTCTTCCACAATTCCGTCTTCCACTGGCTTCACATATCCGCCGTCTTTTCCCGGCTCCAGTTCCCGGGCACGGTATGTAAAGTCTCCGCCGGGCAGGCCGCTAATGGTAACGTTGGAACTAGACTCATTTCCCGTTCCTGTCACACGGACAATCAGAGGCGTCTTGGAAGATGTACCATCCGCGCCGATTTCCGTTTCCATAACCCTCTTCCAGGCATCCTCGCCTTCAGTCGTTGTCTTTCTCTGCACCACGAAATAGGTCACCCAATGGCCATCTTCTTTCGGACGGGTTCCATAGAAATTGTTGTGGTCGTCCCATTCCTTGGTAATGGTCAGGCTGGTGGTGTTCAGAATGTTTTTGTGTGTCCGCGTGCTGGCGCTGTTGGAAGAACCATCTACATAACCCGGTTTAAACAGACTGTCAGTTGTATCGCTGTAAATGTATTCGCCGTCTGCTGTCTCAGGAGAAACATTCTGCACTGTTAAAGATATTACCTTCTCTGAATCCGTGCTGTCAGCGGTCTTATAGGCGATCTGGCTTTCCACAACCCGGTAGTACAGGTATTTTATATCTTCACCATTTTTCACCACCGACGGCAGGTCTTCAAAGCTTCCTCCTTCCTTCCAGCAGGGATCCAGAATTGTAGCGTAGCCATCGTTTTCCGGCAGGGTCCTCTCGAAAGCATAATTTTCTCCCAACGCAGTTTCGAATTTGCCGTTCTCCTCCGCATAATTCGCCGCATCTACCCAGGTTCCTTCTGCCGTATCCTGATTGCCTTCTGTCGACTCCAGTACCTGCAGCTTGAAGGTCACCTGCAGTTCATATCCCAGGTAGTCGTCTTTAACTGCCGTTCCGTCAGAGGTAAACCACCGCTTGGAGAAGGGCTTATCTAGCTGGATGGTGTTGGTGAGGGGGGCCATCGTATACGTATAATACAGGGAGCCATCTTCTTCAGCCACTCCAACCGTATCCACTCCAACCGTATCCGAAGGCTCTGCCCGATAATTCTCCGGCACAGTCTCTTCTACCTCATATTGCCACGGCATGCCGTTGGGCGCATACCGCTCCAAAGGTATATTAGAATTTGTCTTGTTGGTGATCGTATAGGTCCAGGTATCTGTATCTGTATCTGTATTTGTCCAAGCAACGTTTTCCTTTGTCAGATTAACTGGCTCCCCCTTAATTGAGTTGTCCTGTCCCGGCTGCGCATCCGCCCTGCGAGTTAAAGTTATAGTAAATTCTGTCGCATCCGGTCTGAACCCAAATTCGTCGCCGTAGTCCTCCCATATCTTCTTGCCGGTGATCCGAATATCTGTAGTCGTCTGCACTTCCGCCCGCTCATTGATAAACGCGCCGGCGTATATCGTCTTGTCGTCCTCACCATTGAGTTTCAAACTGTCGATCTCTGGCAGATTACTGCTAGGGGAAGTAGCCGGATAGTTATCAATCTCTATCTCGTCGTCTTGTAAACTATCAGCCTTCGCAGACTCCACTTGACCAATTTCCAGCGGCATCGGTTGTCCATCATCAAAGTTCCTCGCTTGATAAACCCAGGTATTATATCCGCCCAGATTATCCTTCAATTCCTTCACCGTGTATTTATACTCCCCTCCATTAGGAGCATAAACCGCCAGCTTATCAAATGTAACCGGAATCTTGATAAGGCCCTGATTATTTGCATATTCTTTCAACTCAGAATTACTATTACTCTTTGCTTCCTCAAACGCCTCCTTTACCTCTTCGGAACTTATGGTCAGCGTCTTGATAGAATATGCAATGGGCTCCGCTGCCGCTCCACCTTCAGGTTGGTAATCATAAGTTCTCCACAGTCCAAATGTCACCGCAGGATAGGCGGAAGGTACGAAAGTGTTGCCCTCCTCTTTACCCGGCAGATACAGGTACTTATCAAAGGTGATCTTACCGCCCTGATCTTGTTTATAATTGTTCCGCAGGATATAGCCGCCGCTTCCCTCGGTTGATGTAAGTCCATCTTCATATATCTCATCCCAGTCTGATTGCTGTGACGATGATCCGTCCCCTTTTCCAATGGCCGTCTCCATCAGCACATAGGTATAGATCCTGCCGTGGCCGTCATACCGCTCCAACTTCTGATCTGTTTCTACAGCGCTTTCACCGCCTGGTCCGACGCAAATCATGCTGCCATCGGAATTTACCATCGCATTCACGCCACGATACTTGATCTCAAAGCGGTACACGCCATCCTTCTTCAGGTTCTCCCAGCGCTTGCCTTCGCCTGGCAGGGTAATCGTCGCGATCTCTGCCGGCTTACCTTCGCTTCCATCCCAGATCTTCTCATCGTTCACTGTAACGTACCGGGTCAGCGCCAGCCTAACAGCAGGCAGATCTCCCTTGTCATCTTCCGCCGATCCCTGATACGGAAAATTTTCCGGCAGGTTATTCCACTCCTTTTGTCCCTGTATGGTGACCGACTTGCGGATCTGGTTGTAGAAGGTGCCCGACTCCGCCAGCGCCCAGGCGTCTTCTCCGGTTTCTGCCGCGGCAGCCACGGTACTATCCTCCGTCAAATTCAGCAGCCACTTGGACAGTGCCGAATCCTCCCCGGGGTTCTCATAAAATCCCTTCGTGGCCGTGCCGACCTTCTCCACACTTAGACCAGATTCCGTGTCGTCGCCCGGCTCCGGATACTCCGCTCCATCCTTGGGAACTCCGTAAATCACATCGTCGTAGTCAAAAGCCGACGTGTCCACCGAAGAACGCTCCACCGCGTAGTACAGGATCTCATAACCCAGGCCGTCGTATTTGGGCATATTGGTCAGCTGTACATGCCAGTGGCGGCCGTTGGCAAACAGTTCGTTACCTTCTTCTCCCTCCGGAACTACATTGACGTCCCAAGTATAATTGGAAGGAATACGCTCCACCTTCAGAACCGGCTCGCCATCTTCTTCCTTATGGTACGCCCTGTAGATATTCAGGTAGATATCCGGACGCAGGTTCATGGACTCGTTGTAGACGTCGTCCCACTGCTTGTGCCACAGCAGATCCTTGGTGCCCGACAGCCGGTTGGTAATGGTCACCTTCTGGGTATCGCTGGTGTGCTTGCTGCCATCCTCTACCTCATAAGGCTCACTGGTCTTGCTCTGTGAATACAGCGACGCCAATCGATAAATTTTATCCGCGCCCCCAATTCCAGTCAGGCCGCTGACCGAACACTCCTCATAACTCTTGTTTCCGTCTAGATCAATAGTCTCGTACAGCCATACTTCTTCCACCGTATAGTGGATCACTTCGCCGTTTGCGCCGTACTTGGGCAGGCCGAAAAACTGAATGATCTGGCTGTCGGACTCTGCCAAATCCTCAGGTTTCAGAATCACTTCCTGGTCGGAAGACTGCGGGGTTCCATCCCCAGCCATAATCTGGACTTCAGCACCGCCTACATACACCGTATCGCTGTTTGCCACGCCGCTGTAGGTGATCTTATATTCCGTATTCTCCGTATCCACATCCTCGGCGAATTTCAGACGCACCGCCAGATGCAGGCCTTCACCTTTTTCCGCATGTTCTTTATTAAATTCTTCAACCGCTTCTGCCAGTTCCTCGCGGATTTCTCCGTCACCGTCCACCCATTCCTTGGTTACCGTCAGGTCCACCTTGCCCAAGCGGCGGTTTTTAATGGTGTGCACCTCTGTACCGGCCAAATCTGATTGTTCATACGACACCTGATAGAAATGATGATCCGTTTCCAACGTTCCTTTTTTTTCAATAGCTTGTCCCGGCTTCTCCGCGCCTTCTACATCCTCCGGCTGGATCTCCCGGACATACACCGGCGTATCCTGAGTGATACCATCACCCGTGATATAAACCTGTACCTGCCATACGCCGCCTTCTCCTACCGACACCGGCCTTGCATTGAGTTCATTGTCGTCTGTATCGTACACCTTAAACTTTACCGGCTCCCGGTGCAGGGTGTCGTTATCGTCCACCCACTGCTTCCGCACCAGGATCATCTTTCCCAGTCCGCCGGCAAGGTTCCGAACCGTCGCGTTATAGTTCTTCCCATCATCCTGCCGGATATCATAGTGCGGAGCAAAGTTAAAGTCCGGAGACTCCTCTTCAATCAGCAAATACTCATACTGATAGCCATTTTCGTCAAATTCCGGAAGGCCTTTGATCTCCACCTGCCAGGCCGGAGATTCCTTCCATTGGATAATCACGTCTTCTTCATCGGCCTTAGTGATCGTAGTCCAGTCCGAATCCGCTTCTCCATCCAGAGTAAAGGTCACATACGCGTCTTTCGGTTTCAGGTCCGTCAGTTCGGTGCCGCTGACCATCCGGTACAGATAAAAGTCTACCTCTACAGGATCAACGTTCTCTCCCCATACTTTCTCCATCGAATAGGTAATGGTATCTTCCAGATGGTTGGTAATATGGGACCGGTAGGTGCCGGTGTCCTTGTCAAATTCTACATCGGCATACGTCGGCCGGTAGGTACGCTCAATGCCGTCCTGTACAAGGGTAAAGCTTCCATCCGTCTCCAGCAGGTTCTCACCATACTCGCCATCCTCGTCTTTCTGGTATACGCCGGTCTCTATCCAGCGGTACTCCAGTTCCCGTCCCTCGCCGTCATAGCGGCTGACTGAACGGGAATCCGTCTGGCTCATGGTCTCTGCCAGGAAACCTTCAAAGGCCAGGGTCACCGGATTGCCTCTGTCATCCTTCACATCCTTCCACGCAGCCTCCGACTCTCCTTTGACACGGGCCTGCAGCGTAAATTTCGTCCTCACGTCGCCGAACTCCGCCTGCAGCGCCGCCGCGTCCCAGTCCTTGGTCACCTGGGCCGTCCGGGTTCCGGTAATGCGGTTGGTCAGGGTCTGCTCCCGGTACAAAAACGTATTGCCAGAATCCCGTTCTTCAGTAAAATCTGTTTTATTCGTTTCCGGATTCCAGGTCAGAACTTTATTGTCCGTAATCACCTCATTGCCGTCATCACCCACCGTCACCTTGCCCAGTACCTGTTCGTACGGATCGTCTCCATCCTCATACTGCAGCGTTTCCCGGAACACATAGATGTAGCGGTGTCCCTCGGTGTCGTACTTGGGCAGGAGGCCCAGATATTCATGATCATTTTTGTCAATCTTTACCTCATTTTGCGTTCCATCCAGCGTTACCTGAACCAGCGCTCCGCTATCATCCCGCACCGGCGCCGCTTTCTCATACCCCTCGCTGGCCCGGTACCGCCACAGTTCCAGCGTCGCCGTCGGACGGGTCGCCGGATCGCCGCCCTTCCATTCCTTCTCGGCCCAGAAGTCCACGATGCCTTTCAGCGTCAGATACAGCGTGCCGCCGGAGTACAGCTTGTCATCGATGGAACCGTAGTTGGGCACAGAACTGTTGTCATAGGTTAAGCCCAGGTAATCCCCGTCTTCTCTTGGGGTCTCCATAGCCAGGCCGTCCAGTTCCTCACTGCTGATCGCCTTGTCCGCTTCGCCGGACTCCGTCAGCCAGTACAGCATCTCCTTTCCATTGGGCTCATACTTCCATGCACCGGAGATGGTGACATGGGCTGTATGATACCCACCCTCTATTTCATCGATCTCCGTCTTCAGCACAATATCGTCGCCCAGGATCGCTGCCAGCGGATAGTCATAGTCTTTATTGCCCGAGACGTGCAGAGTCAGAAGCGACAGAATCTTATTCAGATCCTCCTGTACCGGGATATCCGTGCCGGTCCGCAGCACCACATCAAAGGTAATGTCCTGTTTCTGCACATAGTACCAGCCCGGCTCCAACAGGTCCTCATAGCGATCATTGTCAAGATCATCCTGGGTCACCTGCAGGAAGTCATAGTTCTTGGTCAGGTCAGAGTCAGAATCCTTTTTCGGATCCTGAGGCCGCAGATCCCAGGAGACCGTAAATGATTCGCTCGTCTCTTCTTCTCCCGGGTAATCCCCGCCATATGTATACGTCACCGCAGATGGCAGTCCCGACGCCGTCAGGGTGGTCTTGCCGGACACTTTGGCATCCACAGAAACCTCTACTTTCGGTTCAGCCGTTTCCGTACCGAAAAATTTCTTATACAATTCCTCAGAGTACGGATATGGGCCATAGGTCTTTCCGCCTCTTTCCAGAGTAAAGGTCAGCTGGCCGTATGGGGAATCGCCCGAAAGCATCCCCCCGTCTTGGAATTTTGGCGGTCTCGTATTATCCTGATTGTTCCGGTCCACCCAGAACAGGTTTTTCTCAACTTCTTCGCCAAGGACTACCTCAATCTTCGCCTCTTCCTTCTGAGGCTCTTCCACGATTACTTCAATTCCGTTTGTCTTCGTATTATCCTCTAAGTTTTTATCTTCCGTTCCCGTCCAGGACTGAGAAGTCAGAGACGCGGTCAGCTGGATATTGCCTGTGCCCGCTTTCTCCTGGGTCAGGCCATCCCGCAGCACCGTCACATCCAGATCCAGATTGACCATCTCCGTCTCTGCTCCCGTCTCCGGATCTGCGTTCTCCCCGGTGCGGGTCAGTTTGATGGTCATTGTGGAACCTTTGACAGATACGCCCGCAACATCCATGCCATCCGGCAGGTACTCCAGACGCACGACATCCGTCTGTCCCGCCCGGATCACATAACCGCTTCCCGCGGCCGCGGCCTGGGCGCCGCCCTCCGGCCAGGCAAACATCTCCGGCAGCGTCACTGTCAGTTCCAGGGTCTGCTCCTTGGTATAAACATATCCCTTGGAATCTTCCGCCGCGCTTCCCGGCGTAGCCGTCCCCGGATTATTCCACACCGGCCAGGCCGTTACGTCAAAGGAATACTCCGCTCCGGCTGCTGTTTGATCTGTCTTTACATCCGCCGTCCAGTCAAACGCCGGTTTTTCTACAGACAGCTTCCCATATTCCATCATCACATGCAGCTGGCCTGGGCCCTCTTCCTCCGGATCCCCCTCGCTGTCTGTGGCGGTGGGCCAATCCGGCCGATCCGCGTTGCCGCCGGTTCCCGCCGGCCAATCGCTGTCACTGTCCGTGGCGTCGGGCCAGTCGCTGTCGCTGTCCGTCCCCACCGGCCAGTCCGGCTCTTCTTCCGGTTCCCGCTCTGTATAGCTATAGGAGATATCCGTCTTTTCTACATTGATTTCATCAAAGACCTGCTCCGCCGTATGAGACGTCGGAAAGTGCAGTTCGGTATTCAATTCATACCGGCCAGGGCCCAGCACAAAAGAGAGGGTCACGCCATCGCCGTTTTCTGAGTCTTCCGCCCGCACCGGCAGCCTGTCTCCCTCTTCGGTCTTTAAATAGAAACCAGGCTCCAGATCCGACTCTCCTTCGGATTCCGTCGCCATCCCCGGCGCTCCGTCTTCTCCGTCCCATTTTTCTCCGCGACGGTACTCCGTCATAGCCTCCGCTTCCTCGCGGGTCAGTTTAATGGACACCGTCGCCGTTTCCATAACGTCGCTGTTGTCGTCCAGTTCGGCATACAGCCGGATCACGCCGGTCTCGCCTACCTGTATGGTATTCTTTTCCGGCTGCCATTGAATCCGCAGATCCTCGCCGGGCTGCAGGGCCCTGGCGGCCAGTTCTGCGGCCAGAGCCACAGAGGACTGAGGCAGCATGGCAAATGCCAGCACACAGGACAATGCTTTCTTCCAAATTGAGTTCTTTCTGAACATAGGCTTTACCCCCCCTTGTACTTTTCAGCTTTGTATGGGCGCGCTTGAAGCGTCATATATTCCTTGTTCGCGTTTTTTACCACAAAATCAACAAATCTTTTACAGGTATTTACAGATATTATACTAAAAATGCCTAAAAAAATCAATCTGCAGGCGGCTTACTACCGCGGCCGCAGGTTTCCGTGCACCACCAGCCTGGCATTTTCAAATTCATAAGTGCAGGTGGACAGCGTCAGCGTCTGCGCCTCCGGGTCCGCCCCGGCCTGGCAGCGGATCATGGACTTGTCCTCCAGGCCTGCCAGCCACGCCTCCCGCTGGTCCTCGCCGGAAAAGGTCAGCTGCCAGGCGTCAGCCTGGTCGTCGGCCACGTAGATGGAAAAAATTTCCATCGTAAAGGCAGAATCCGGCGTCAGCAGCGCAAATTCCGGGTGGCTTTCATAATATGCCTGGTCCCGGTAATATTTTAACGGCGTAAACATACTTCCGTCCCGCATGTGGTGGCCGTAAATGACGATATGGGGATCCGACAAGTCCGGAGACGTTCGGAAATCCAGGAACGGACAGCCGCTGCGGTTTTCGGCGCCGTCAAACAGGTGCGTCAGGTAATAGTCGTTGTCGCCGCCCAGCACCACCGGGTAGGAGATGCCGGTGTCCGGCCCGTAAATCCAGGCCGCCGTATCCGGGTTGATCTCCTTCAGGGCCTCAAAATCCACCGTCAAGCCGCCGCCGCTTTTTGCCAATCCGTTACCGGCGGTCTCCGCCGGGTCCTCCTTCAGTCCTTCCGTCTCCGGCGGCGGAGATTCGGTCCTGGCGTACCGGACCAGTTCCTCATAGGCCTGCCGTCCTTGCCGGTACCGCCAGAGTTCCGACGCCAGGCCCAGGCCGCTGGCCAGCATCACCGCGGCGAAAAACAGCGCCGCCATCCGGAATATCCGGTGCTTCATCCGGTTTTCCTCCTTGTTCCGCCGGGGCCGCAGACAGCCGAAAAACCCTCCTCTAAACGTACCGAGGAGGGTTTTGTCTGATCCTGTGCTGTCGTCTGCCTGCTTTCGCAGGCGGTTTTATCTGAAATGTATATGTGAGATTAGGCTTCTTCGTTTCCTTCGTCCGCCGCTTCTTCATCGGCTTCCCGGCTGTTCTGCAGCGCCTTCATGCTCAGGCTGATCTTGCGGTCTTCCTCGTTGAAGTCTACGATTCTGGCCTCGATCTCCTGGCCGATCTTCAGTACGTCAGAGGGCTTGTCCACATGCTCTCTGGAGATCTGGGATACATGCAGCAGCGCGTCCACGCCCGGCTCCAGCTCCACAAAAGCGCCGAAGTCCGTCATGCGGGCCACCCGTCCGGTGACCACTGTGCCTGCCGCGTACTTGGAAGCGGCGTTCAGCCACGGGTTCTGCTCCGGGAACTTTAAGCTCAGGGCGATCTTCTCGCCGTTGATATCCTTGATCAGGACGGTGATCTTCTCGCCGGCCTTGAACACCTTCTTGGGATTCTCCACCCGGCCCCAGGACATCTCGGAGATGTGCAGCAGGCCGTCGGCTCCGCCCAGGTCGATAAAGGCGCCGAAGTCCGTTACGTTCTTGATCACGCCTTCCACCACGTCGCCGGGATGGATGCGGGCGAACAGCTCCTTCTGCATCTCGGCCTTGCGGGCGATCATCAGCTGCTTGCGGTCGCCGATGATTCTGCGTCTGCGGGGATTGAACTCGGTGATCACAAACTCGATCTCCTTGCCCGCGTACTTGGACAGGTCTTTCTCATAAGTATCGGAAACCAGGCTGGCGGGGATAAAGACTCTCGCCTCGTCGATGACTACGCTTAAGCCGCCGTCCAGCACCTGGGCCACCTTGGCCGTCAGCACTTCCTGGTTGTTAAAGGCTTCTTCCAGTCTCTTGTTGCCCCGGTCGGCAGCCAGTCTCTTGTAGGAAAGGGCCACCTGGCCTTCGCCGTCGTTGACCTTGATGACCTTGGCTTCCATCTCGTCGCCCACCTTTACGGCCTCTCTCAGATCCACGCTGGAGTCGTTGGTATATTCGTTCTTCGGGATAATGCCGTCAGACTTGTAGCCGATATTCAGCACGATTTCATCTTCCTTGACATCGATGACCTTACCAGTGACGATCTCTCCTGTACGTATTGTTTTTAACGATTCCTCTAACATTTGTTCAAAACTTAATTCTGACATTAGTATGAACCTCCTCAATGATTTTCTTCGGGGTTGAAGCCCCTGCTGTAATACCTACGCAGCGCACAGAATTCACACTTTCAGGGTCTAAATCGCCTACTGTCTGGATGTAATACGTGTTTTTACATTCCTTCCGGCATATTTCGTACAGCTTGCGGGTGTTGGAACTGTTCTTTCCGCCGATGACGATCATGGCGTCCACCTGCGAAGCGATACGTTCAGCTTCCACTTGTCTTTCCTGTGTTGCATTGCAAATCGTATTTAAAACAAGTATATCATAACCCTTTTCCGAAATTTTTTCAACTAATTCTTTAAATTTATTGTAATTAAATGTCGTCTGGGAAACCACGCACACCTTCTGCCCCGGATCCGGCTCCAGCGCCTCGGCCTCTTCCATGGTCCCGATCACCAGGGTGCGGGCGTCGCCCCATCCTCGGATGCCCTGCACCTCCGGATGGTTCCGGTCGCCGATGATGATGAGCCGGCGGCCCTGCCGGTTCTGCTCGGCCGCGATGCGATGGATCTTTTTCACAAAGGGGCAGGTGGCGTCCACCGTCTCCAGTCCCTGCCGCCGCAGCTGCTCGTACACCTGGGGACCCACGCCGTGGGAGCGGATAATCACCGTGCCTTCTGTCAGGCCCGCCAGTTCTTCTTCCGAATGGATCACCCGCACCCCTTTTTCTTCCAGGTCCCGCACCACTTCCTCGTTGTGGATAATGGGGCCCAGGGTGTAGATGGGGCCGCCTCCCTGGCGGATCTGCTCATAGACCTTCTCCACCGCCCGTTCCACGCCGAAGCAGAACCCGGCGGTTTTTGCCACGATTACCTTCACTGCCCCGCCTCCATCTCCCGGCGCTTCCGCTGCGCCGCCTCCGCGATGGTCCGCACCACTTCCTCCATAGTCATATGGGAAGAGTCCACGTACAGCGCGTCCGGCGCCTGCCGCAACGGCGCGATCTCCCGGTGCATGTCCCGGTAGTCTCTTTCTTTTATATCTTGCTCAATTTCTTCCAGATTACACGTCTGTCCTTTTTGTTCCAGTTCTTTATAGCGGCGCAGAGCCCGCACATGGGGATCCGCCGTCAGGTAGATCTTCACCTGGGCGTCCGGCAGCACGCAGGTGCCGATGTCCCGGCCGTCCATGATCACATTGTGGGCGGCGGCCAGGCTCCGCTGCAGCTCCAGCAGCTTCTGGCGCACCGGGGCGCAGGCCGAGGACGCGGAGGCCATATTGCCCACCGCCTCGCTGCGGATCAGGCCGGTGACGTTTTCTCCATTTAAAAAGACCTGCTGGGCCCCCTGCCCGTCGTAGGACAGGGTCACGTCCACTTCGCCGCAGGCCGCGGCGATGGCCGCCTCATCCTCCGCCGCGATGCCCTGGCGCAGAAAGTACAGGGCCATGGCCCGGTACAGGGCGCCTGTGTCCGCGTATAAAAAGCCCAGACGGGCGGCGGCGGCTCTGGCCACGGTGCTCTTGCCCGCTCCCGCGGGCCCGTCCACGGCAATGCAGAAGCCCTTCGCCTCTCCCGTCTGTTTCGTTTCCCTGGTTGGTTCCATCATACACTGGTCTCCTTTTTTGCCGGCGTCTTCGCCGGCGGCTCCCTCCATTATATCCGAACCGCCGGCGTCACGCAAGAGCAAACCGCGGCTTTCCGGAGCGCTTTCCGGGGCGGCCTCAGCCGTTGACCACGTGAATCGGCGTTCCCGCCAGATAGGCCCGCAGGTTTTCCGCGGACATATCCATGATCCGCTGTCTGGATTCCCGGGGCGCCCAGGAAATATGGGGCGTCAGGATGCAGTTTCTGGCTGTCAGAAGCGGGCTGTCCGCCGGTATGGGCTCTTCCCGCGCCACGTCCAGCCCCGCCGCGTAGACCTTGCCGGCGTTTAACGCCTCCGCCAGATCCGCTTCCACGATCAGCGGGCCCCGGGAGTTGTTCAGGATAATGACTCCGTCTTTCATCTTCGCAATGGTCTCCCGGCAGATGATGCCTTCCGTCTCCGGGAACAGGGGGCAGTGAAGGGCGATGACGTCGGACCGGGCCAGCAGGGTGTCCAGATCCGTGTACTCCGCCAGCTGCCGGCCTTCTTCCGTCTCGTTCCGGTCATAGGCCAGCACCTTCATGCCCATGGCCGCGGCGATCTGCCCCGTCTTCCGGCCGATGCGGCCGAAGCCGATGACGCCCATGGTCTTGCCCGCCAGTTCGATCAGGGGATAGTCCCAGAAGCACCAGTCCGGGCTGCTGGTCCACCGGCCCGCTTTCACCGCCTGGTCGTGATGCCCGATGTGATGGCAGATTTCCAGAAGCAGCGCTATGGCGAACTGCCCCACCGCGTCGGTTCCGTAAGATGGGATGTTGGAAACCGGAATCCCCCGTTCTCTGGCGCAGGCCACGTCCACCACGTTGTAGCCGGTGGCCAGCACGCTGATAAACTTTAAGCCGGGGCAGGCTTCCATCACCTGCCGGTCCAGCGGCGTTTTATTGGTAAATACCACCTGGGCGTCTCCGATGCGGCGGATGATCTCTTCCCGGTCCGAGACCGGGGTCCGGTCGTACACCGTCAGATCGCCCAGCTGTTTTAACGGCTCCCAGGACAGATCGCCCGGGTTTTCTGTATAGCCGTCCAGTACCACGATTTTCATATGCGTTCTTCTCCTTTATACTCCGTAGATCACGTCCAGCAGGGAACCGTCCCGGTTCTGGACTTTGGCCACGATCCGGTCTTTTTTGATCTCCCGCTTTTTGGGGGCTCCGTTGATTTTGTCCGCCAGCGCCTTCAGCTCGCCGATGTCCTTCACCGGCAGATGGGCCTTCTGCAGGGCCTCTTTCAGTTCCGGCCGGGCGGGGTTGACGGCGATGCCGTACTGGGTCACCAGCATGTCCACGCTGCTGCCCGGCGTGGACACCGTCAGCACCCGGTCCACCACAATGGGCATCCGGGCCCGGCTCAGCGGCGCCACGATCACCGTCAGCTTGGCGCAGGCCGCCACGTCGGTGTGGCCGCCGGAACCGCCGATGATATAGCCTTTGGAATCGGTGTGGACGTTGACGTTGAAATCCAGATCGATCTGGGTGGCCCCCAGCACCACCACGTCCAGAGAACCTGCCGCCGTACTCTTGGCGGTGGGGCTGGCGTAGCGGCTGGCGGTGATCTCCATGTGCCGCGGATTGGTCCGCAGGGATTCCACCGCTTTCAGGTCGAAGCACTGCACGTCCTGAATGGCCTCAAACAGCCCTTCGTTCAGCATGTCCACGATGTAGCCGGTGATGCCGCCCAGGGCGTAGCTGCCTTTGATGTGTTTTTCCAGCATGATCTGCTTGAGAAAATCCGCCGTGGCTAAAGACGCGCCGCCGGCGCCGGTCTGGAAGGACACGCCGTCTTTTAACAGGCCGGAGGCGTCGATGGCCCGGGCCGCCGTCTGGGCGATCCGCAGGGCGATGGGGTCTTTGGGCATCCGGGTGGTGCCGGAGACGATGCCTCTCGGGTCGCCGATGGCGTCCACCTGCACCACATAGTCCACAAAGTCCTCGGAAATGGACCAGTCGTACAGCGGATAGTCCACCAGGTTGTCGGTGATCACCACGGTTTTGGCCGCGCACTGGGCGTCGACAAAGGCGTAGCCCAGGGAGCCGCAGGCGGATTTGCCGATTTTGCCAGTGCAGTTGCCCATGGGGTCCGCGGTGGGCGCCGCCAGAAACGCCACGTCGATTTTGGATACGCCCTGTTCCAGGTCGCTGGGGCGGCTGCCGTGGGTCCGGAAAATCACCGGGTTTTTCAGCACCCCTTCGGAGATGGCCCGGCCCACCGCCGGGCCGATGTAATTGGTTTCCAGTCCCGTCACCACGCCGCTTTTCATGTGTTCGATCATCGGCGCGTGGCCGTCGTGAATGGAGCTGGCGTTGACCGTCAGATCCCGGATTCCCATGGCGGCGATTTCATCCAGCACCATGTTCAGCACGTAGTCGCCGCTGCGCAGGTGATGGTGAAAGGATATGCACATTCCGTCCCGCAGGCCGGAGGCGGCGATGGCCTCCCGCAGGCTTCCTGCCAGTTTACTCATCCAGCATCCCTCCTATCTGGGCCGCCGCTTCCAGGACCTGTCTGGCCCGTTCCACGATCGGCGCGTCAATCATCTTGCCCCGCAGGGAAACCGCTCCTTTTCCCTGCTCCTTGGCTTCTTCCATGGCGGCAAATACGTCTCTGGCATAGGCCACGTCTTCTTTGGACGGGCTGAACACCGCGTTGACGATGTCCACATGCCGTGGCGAGATCACCGCCTTGCCGGTATAGCCCAGGCCCCTGGCCAGTTCCGCGTCTTTCTTTAATCCGGCCAGGTCCTCCACGTCGGTAAAAGGCGTGTCGTAGGCGTCGATGCCGGCGGCCCGGGCGGCGCATACCAGCCGTCCTCTGGCGTAGGCAATCTCGTTTCCTTCTTTGGTGCGGCGGCAGCGCAGGTCCGCCGTCAGATCCTCCGCCCCCAGGTACAGCGCCGCCATCCGTTTGGTGGAACGGGCGATTTCAAAGGCGTTTTCAATGCCCAGGGTGGTTTCCAGCAGCGGAATGATCCGGGTGCGGCCGATTTCGATGCCGTTTTTCTCCTCTTCCTCCGCCATCTTCGCTTCCAGCTCATGGATGTATGCCGCTCCGCTAACCTTGGTGGGCATGATCACGTCGGGCTTTAAGGGGATCATGGCCTCCAGGTCCTCTTTCCAGTACGGCGTGTCCAAGGCGTTGATCCGCACGATGATCTCGCAGCCGCCAAAGTCCAGCATTTCCAGGGCGCAGCGCACCAGCTCCCTGGCGGCGTCCTTCTGGTCCGGCGCCACCGCGTCTTCCAGGTCAAAAATAATGCTGTCGGCCCCCAATACGCCGCCGTTCATCACCATATTGGGGTTGTTGCCCGGCAGAAACAGCATGGTTCTTCTCATGACTCCACCTCCGATCCCCGCTTGATGGCCGTGATCATCCGGGCCCGGACCGTGCAGTCCAGGGCGCCGCGGTCCACCGCCTGCACCTGCGCCGAGGTAACCTCCATTTCCTCCAGCGCGTCTTTCAGTACCTGCATAATGGTGTCGTGATAGTACACGTCCACCGAAGAAGTCAGCTGAATGTCCAGAGTCCCGTCCCCCGGTTTCAGGGTGATCAGGATGTCGCTGGATTCCAGCGTCCCCGCCGCTGCCGGCTTAACAATCTTCATGCCTTCTCCCTCCATTCTTACGTGTTCTTCCCTTCCGGCCTGCCGCCGGTAGGTATAAATGTTAAATGGATACATTTCACATTTTCATCATACACGATTGTCAGTATTTTTGCAATGCCAAACGAGACTTTCCTGACAATTCTTGACAACCCCTGGTTTTACCGATATACTACCGGTATCATTATGGATTTTGCGGAGGAATGGAAGATGCGCCAGATCAACAGTGAACTGACCCGGGACAAAGTCGTCAACGCGCTGCGCCGGGAGATTCTCTACGGACATCTGAAGGCGGGGGACGTGCTGTACCAGGACAAAATCGCCGCCGAGCTGGGGGTGTCCCGGCTGCCGGTGCGGGAAGCGCTGCAGATTCTGGGCAACGAGGGCCTGGTCAACGTCCGCCCCAACAAGGTGGCCGTCATCAACAACATCTCCGGAAAATTTCTCAAGGATCACTTCGCCTTCCGCTCCTTCCTGGAACAGGAGGCGGCCCGCGCCGCCTGCCGGCAGCAGATGGACTGCGGCCCTCTGTGGGACAACTACCGCCTGGCCGAAGCGGCCATCGACCGCCGGGACTACAGCGGATTTGACGAGTACAACCGGGCCATCCACGCCATTCTCTGGCACGCCCCCGACAACTCCCAGATGGAGCGGGTGCTGTCCCAGCTGTGGAACACCTTTATCACCGACGAGGCCCACTCCCAGCGCAACGCCCGGGAGTCCAACGCCGACCACGCCGAGATCATCCGCGCCATCGAGGCCCGGGACGCGGAGGCGGCCGCCCGCCTGGTGGACCGCCACGTGCACCGCAGCTACAGCCGGATCCTGCAGTTTCTCTCCGGTGAGAATCCTTTATAGTAGTGCGGGGCCTTGCATGTTCCATGGGAGATGGGGTATAATAGGAGCACTTGGCGAGGTTTTTTCGAGCCTAGTGCGAGTCATACCTGGCTGCTTAGCAAATCGGAGCCGAAGGCGAACGATGCGGTTAGCAGACATGGTATAATACCATCAAATCACGATTTAGTGAATCAGGATTAGAATGGATTGGGGATTCAGCAGATGTAAAAACAGCGGGCCGGGAGTTTTTCACTCTCAGCCCGCTACCCTTATGCAAATCAAGTATTCAAAAACTCTGCCGGTGTCATAATCCTTCATACCCCAATAAAATAATAGCACACCGCGCCGCTGACGCCGCTGAGCAGAATCGACTGCACCGGTCCCAGTTTCTTTTTCTGCAGCAGCACCAGGAAAATCAGCGCCAGCACCACGGCAATTCCGTCGGTGTTTGCAGGCGCCGCCTGTTCGATGCCGCCCCACCAGGCGTTGCCCACGATTTTCACCGCCGCCGCCAGCACCATAGCCGCCACCGCCGGATGCAGGCCATTCAGCACGCCTTTCACCGCGTCCAGGTTCCGGTACTTGTAGTACACCCGGGCCATAATCAGCACAATCACCATGGCCGGGGCCACATAAGCCAGGGTCGCCGCCAGCGTGCCGGGGATCCCCGCCGTCCGGGTGCCGACGAAGGACGCGATATTGATGCCCAGCGGGCCGGGAGTCATCTCAGAGATGGAGATGATATCCGTAAATTCCGTGTTGGTCAGCCAGCTGTGGTCCGCCACCACCCGGCTGCGGATCAGTTCCATATTGGCCAGGCCGCCGCCGAAGCTGAACATGCCGATGATGAAAAAGGTCTTGATCAGTTCCAGATAGATCATCTCGTTTTCGCCTCCTTCATATGTCTCCAGGTCAGCAGGCCGCTGATGCAGCCGCAGACGATGATCACCAGAATCACGTCTGCGTCAAACAGCAGGATGGCCGCCGCCGCGCAGACCAGCATCGCCGCCGACAGGACTTCTTTTTTCTTCAGCACGTTGCCGGACATGGTCAGGGTCACGTTGATCATCACGGCGGCCACGCCGGCCTGCATGCCCTTTAAAATCAGCGCCACCAGCTGGTTGCTGCGAAACTGCACATAGCAGGTGGAGATAATCGTCAGTATGATCATAGGCGGCAGCACCGTCCCCGCCACCGTCAGCAGCGCGCCTCCCACGCCGGCAATCCGGTAGCCGATGATAATGGAGGTGTTGACGGCCATGACGCCGGGGCAGGACTGGGCGATAGCCACCAGATCCATGACCTCCTCCTGGCTGATCCATTTTAACTCTTCTACAAATTTCTTCTGCAGCATGGAGATAATCACCATGCCTCCCCCGAAGGTGCACCCGCTGATAATAAAGCAGGTCTTGAACAGGGTCCACAGCGTATGCGCATCCGCCTTTCTGGCTGACTGCGCGGCTGGCTGACTGGCTGTCTGTATGGCTTGTCCGCTTTCCATCTGTCGTTCCTTTCCGCCGGTGTCCCATAGAATCCGCGCTGTTTCATTTTTCCAATATCATAGCACAGTTCATTTGTAATAACAACTGCATGTTTTGGAATTTTCAGCCGGCGCACCGCGGGTTTTCAGCCGGCGGCCTGGATCAGCAGAAGCCAGGCCAGCCCGTAGTAAATCACCACCGCCACCAGGTCGTTGACCGTGGTAATCAGGGGGCCGGACGCCACCGCCGGGTCGATGCGGATCTTTTTGAAGGCCAGGGGAATCACCGTTCCCGACATGCTGGACAGGGTCATGGCCCCCAGCAGCGCGGTGCCGGTGCAGAAGGAAATGGAAAACGCCGCCGCCGGCGTCTGCCCTTTCAGCCCCCACAGATACAGGCCTACAAACAGGAAGGACAGCACGCCCAGCAAAAGTCCGTTTAACAGGCCGATCCGGGTCTCTTTGCCGATCAGCGCGGCCTTCTGCTTCCGGTCTACGTGTTCATCCATCAGCACGCGGATGGTCACCGCCAGCGACTGGGTGCCCACGTTGCCCGCCATGTCCAGCACCAGCGACTGGAAGGCGATGATCAGCGGCAGCTGCGCCACCACGCCTTCAAAAGCGCCTACCACGCCGGACACCACCAGCCCCAACCCCAGCAGCACCACCAGCCAGGGCAGCCGTTTGCGGATACTCTGGGTCAGCGGCTCCCGCAGGTCTTCCTCCGCGGACAGGCCGGCAAACATGGCGTAGTCCTCTTCCATGGCCTCGTCCGCCAGCTCCATGATCTCCTGGGAGGTCAAAACCCCCAGCAGCCGGTTGTCCGAATCCAGCACCGGAATGGAATCCTCGGAATAATCCTTCAGCCGGGCGACGCATTCCTCCAGCGGCTCTTCCGCGTAGACATAAGGATAGGAAGTCATGGTAATGGCCGCCAGTTCCGTTCCCTCTCTGGCCAGAATCAGCTTCTTCAGATCGATGGCGCCCAGCAGCGTCCGGTCTCCATCCACCACGTATATGGTGGAGATGTTGTCGTGTTCCGCGGCCTGGGCGATCAGCGAGCGCATGGCCTGGCGGACGCTGATGCCGGCGGGAACGGAAATGTAGTTGGTGGTCATCCGGCTGCCGATCTCGTCTTCGTCAAAGGAATTCAACAGCAGGATTTCCCGCCGGGTATCCCCGTCCAGCAGCGCCAGCAGCGTGTTCCGCTCCCCCTTTTTCATCCCCCGCAGGCAGTCCGCCGCAGCCGCGACCTCAAACCGGGACAGCACCGCCGCCCGCTTCCGGATGTTCAGTTCTTTCACATACATGCCGGGGTCTTCCGAATACTCAAAAATGTCCGCCAGCGTCTCCGCGTCCAGCAGGCAGTACAGCCGGGCTCTCTCATCCGCCGTCAGAAGCGCCAGCGCTTCTTCGATATCGTTTTCGTGGTAAGATAAAATCTTTTCTTTTTTCAGCTTCGGCGCCAGATTGCCGCGGACAATCTCCGCGATCTCCTGTTTGTAATCCGGGTGCACGCCCTTCACGCCTCCGGTCTGCGGCGCAAAATTCTTAAAATCCGTCTCGCGGAATTTCGTGTTGTTCATGTTTGCTTCCTCCTTTACGCTTTTTTCCGGGGATACGTCCCCTGACGCAAAGATCCGGAAGCCGGAACAGGAACCCTGCGCCGGACGTCCGTCTGCCGGACCGGCGCTGCCAAAAAAGGGCACAAAAAAACCACTGTCCCCCGCTGCGTTTCCTGTCCGGCACGGGTCTCTGCCGGTACAGCGATGCATCAGAAACAGACAATGGTTTTGCTGCCGCGTTCCCTCCTCCGCCCTCTGTCACGGACCGCAGACCGCAGCGTCCGGGCAGACAGATCTCTGTCGCGCAGAAAAACCCTTGTCCATACTTCGGCCGCTGCAACTGCCGTCCATACAATCACCTCACTTTTCTTACCTTTGCGCTATTGCAGTTTTCGAATCAGCGTTTCCCGCTCCGGGCCGAAAATTTCCAGCGCCGCCAGGGCCTGTTCAGCCGTCAGATGCAGATTGCGCATCAAGTTTTTCAGGCTGCGCAGCTGTACATTCTCGGTAACTTCCGTCGTCACTTCTTCCATTACTTCCCGCCTTACTTCTTCGGCCATTTCCGCCACGGCTCTCGCCGCCGCGTCTGCCTCCAGCTGTCTGAGTGCCTCACACATAGGAACCACCTCCTCTTCCTTATTCATGGCGAGCTTCGCATTGGATTTGACTCCGGAATCTACGGCTGTACAGACAGCTGCACAACTTCCGTTCCGATTCCCGTACTGTCAAAGTATGCCTGGATTTCTTCTTCCGATCCGCAGGAAAAGCCATCGTACAGGATAAAAAATCCGTTTGCGGACACCGCGCCTCCGTCTCCGGAGGTGAAAGCCACCGCCGCCGGAGTGCCCTGGGAAAAGGTGTACAGATAGATGCAGTCGGTCTCTTCTTCCTGGCTGACAAAGGTCTTTCCGGCGGCGCATGCGTTGGCGGCCGCCAGTTCCTCGACGCCGCCCATGCCGTTGATCTGGGAAATCAGCGTCGCCGGCATCTTCTGCTCCAGATAGGTTTCCACCGTTTCCGGCATCCCTTCCATCCCCGCCATTCCCAGTACCGTTTCAAAACTGCCCGGATCCAGCGTGATCTGGTAAACCGCTTCCGGGGCCTCATAGGTTCCGCCGCCGATTTCTCCCATCCGTGCCTGAATCTCACCGGAACCGGAGACCATGCCGGCATAGGCTTCGGAACCGGCCATCTCCGCCATGATCTGAATCACTTCCATCCCCTGTTCATACAGGCTCTTCTCTTCCGGAGTTTTGCTCCCGCCGCCCGCGCAGGCAGTCAGTCCCACTGCCAGCGCCGCAGCCCCCGCGGCGGCGGCCATTTTCCGCATCGCGCCTATCCTCATTCTCCCGCTCCTTCCTCCTTGTTATCCGGCAAAAATCAGCCCTTCCAGATACGTCTCCATATCTTCCCCCTGAATGGTGTGGGGCCAGTCTGCCCCATCGATTTCCACTTTTACCGGTTCGCCTCCATGTTCCGGTTCGAACACCACCCAGGACGCTTCGTCGGTGGACACCGCCCGGATCCGGGTTCCCGCCGGTATCGCCGTCCGGGTCCCATCCGCCGCGGTGCCGGGGATATCCGCCTTGGCCGTCAATGTAAAATCGTCAAACCAGAACACATCGGACACCGCCTCCGGCAGGCCGTTTTCTCCTGTCCGGTGTTCCCGGTGCAGCCCCACTGTGGAAAGCAGGCTGCCTCTTGTCCCAAGACAGAAACTCTCTGAAGACACCGGAACATTGTCATAAAACGCTTCATAATACTGCGCCGCTTCCGGCGTTTCTCCATCTGCCCGGCTTTTCCAGATTTCCGTCAGATCAAACAGCATCAGATACCGCCAGTCATTGTCGCTGCGGCACTCTCCGTAAAACATGCTTTTTCCTTCCGGCGTCCGCATCAGATACGCGGCGGTGACGCCGTAGCCGCACTCTCCAGATGCCGATGCCGTTTCTCCTTCTGCCCCCGCAATCTGCAGCGTGCAGAAATACTGTCCTTCTTTTCCCTCGGATACCGCAAACGATATGGTTTCTTCGGTTCCATCCCTATCCAGATCCATGGAAAGCGGCTCGCCGGCTTCCATGTTCCATACGCTCCGCTCTTCCTGGGGCAGATACCCTTCCCGAAATCCCGCTTCCGGCGCGTCGTAGGGCACTTCCACAGTAATGGTTCCCATGGCATAGGGGCCGATTTCATACGGGGCGAAATACACTTCCATGGCGGAAGGGGAAAGCGCGAAAGCCAGGCGCATAGAAGCGCCGTCCACATCCATGCCCCACGCTTCCGCGTAAGACACTTCATGGATTTCATTCCAGACCGTATCTTTCCATCCTTCAAACAGCAGATCCTGGGAGCCGTACTGCTCTTCCAGGCTGCCGATAACATATTCCGCCAGGGCTTCCCGGTCGGACACCACGTCCGAAAGTTCCAGCATTTCTCCGGTGCGGGTATCCAGGGTCACGCCGATTCTCTGGCTGATTCCGTGGGCGCCGCCGCTGTATACGTACAAATCCTCCGCAAAGGAAAATACCTGCGGATCGGCCCGCAGAATCCGTACCCGGCAGAGATTCTCATAAGCCTGAACCGTTTCCCCCGCCGCTGCCACGCCTGCCGCCGCCATCTCAGCCAGTTCCTTCTTTTCCTCCTGCAGAGCCGCTTCCCGTTCCGCCCAGTGCTGCTCCAGCGCACTCTGCAGCGCCTGATAGCTGCCTTCCTCGTCGTACAGACCCACTTGCTGATATTCCGCCTGAACCAGCAGATGGCCTTCCGAATCGTACTCCGATTCATAGTGTGTAGAAAGAAACGGATGCAGCGCCGCCGCGGAGGTCTCTGCCTCGGAGATCTCTGTCTTGGAAGTCTCTGTCTCAGAGGTCTCCGACGAAGGATTCGATTCCGATATTTCCGCCGCCGAGGTGTTCGCCGCCTCTGTTCCTCCGTTTCCAGCGCAGGCAGTAAGCACGGCGGCGGAAAGCGCCGCCGCGGCGATGCCTGTCAGAAACATCCTCATGTTTCTCATAAAAACGCCTCCCTCCCGTTCAACTCTCTTTTTACTATCACATGCCTGTACCATGCTTGCTGCGCAGACATGCGCCGCCTCGTGGAGCGCAATGCGCGCTCACGAACTCCGTTCGTTCGCTCACGGGCTTGCGCCCTATATCAGCTTCCAGATATCCGGCTACGCTCGTGCAAGCACGGCGTCTCCGGATATCTGTCATCTGATGCACTGCTTAATGCTTTCGTGCACATTATACCATACTGGCGTCCAAAAAAGGGTTACGTACGTCTTATTTTTTTCTTACAAACGAAAAGGGCTCCTTTTAACTTGTGTTGTACGGTTACCGAAAATGGCGGAAATACGGGGATTCAGCCGGGATTTGTTGCAGATGCGTGGCAAACCCTAAGCCTCTCACAGCGATTGAGGACACCTCTTTTTATTACTTAAACGCAAGTTCCATTAATTCAGCAGCTATTTTTTTATCTTTCACCCGCATAATACTGTCTTCAATCTTTTCTTTACCCA
>CALWIA010000005.1 GCA_944380605.1 uncultured Lachnospiraceae bacterium
AGTTTTATTTTCGGAGAAATGGCAAAGAAAATGAGCCAGTTTGAAAGCCTGATTGGCGGCAACGAGGACAGAGTAGACCCGAGGATAACCTCCCTACAAATTGAATTGGCAAAGGTAGATGAAGAAATTGAAAAGCTTCTTGATACGTTGAGCGGAGCAAACCCCATTCTTCTTTCCTATGCCAACAGCAAAATTGAAGCACTGGACACAAAACGCCAGAACCTTGTAAAAGAGATTGCCGACTTGTCGGCAGAGGTCATGTCTCCGAGGCAGATCAGAGAACTTTCCAACCACATTCATAACTGGGAAAATATCAGCTTCGAGGACAGAAGAAAAGTCGTTGATGGCCTTATAACACAAATAAGGGCCACAAGCGAGTATGTGCAGATTGAATGGAAAATCTGAGTGTTTTCCATTCAGCACATTTTAACTGCGTCTTGTGTGCCCTTGTCAAGAGATGTAAACACCGGTGCAGCACATTCGGATGCATATGATGTTAACAGGGTTGAAACAGTTAAGGTTTATTTCGAACAGCCCGTAGAAGGTGGTTTCCGCTCAGCGGAATGTTACCTTCCCTCTTACAAATGGAGTAATTCATCCAGCTTGCCCGGGAAGGGGGATTGGACAGTGCCGCAAATTTTTAAAATCGGTTCTTTTGCCGCTAAAATCTGGATTACCCGTTCCGGACGTTGTCTGCTTTGTAATAATGTTGCATTTCATGTTGCATAGCACCTTAAAAATGGCATTGTTTTCCCCCAGGCACGGCGGCCGCCCGACCGGCGTATCACGCAAAAAACCCTTGCAGATCAAGCCTTTCCGCTAATCTACAAGGGTTTCCTCTTCATGGAGCATATGGGATTCGAACCCACGGCCTTTTGAATGCCATTCAAACGCGCTCCCAGCTGCGCCAATGCCCCATATTCTGTTTTCCTGCACGGTTTCTTTCTCGTGCTTAAATAGAATACCACAAAATTTTCATTTTGTACAGTACAATTTTAAATTTTTTTCTTTTCTGAAAACAAACAATCCGCCGCGTCATTTCTTCCGCGGCGGATCCTGCTTCTTCCAAAACGTGTTTTTTATTTCTCGTACAGGAACTCTTCCGGCAGAGTAACCTTGAAATCTACCGCCAGATCCCGGAAGTTCTGGGGCGTAATGGTCTGCAGCTTGTCCGGACGGATCGACAGCACCTTCACCAGAATCTCCGCGGATTTCTCAACGGTGTGCATCAGGCCGAAGGTCAGGTCAAAGTCCTCTCCGGAGCAGAACATACCGTGATGCGCCCAGATGGCCACATCGTACTTCTTCATCAGTTCGCTGGTCGCCACCGCAATGTCCCGTCCGCCGGGCACCATCCAGCCTACCACGCCGATGCCGTCCGGGAATACCACCGGGCACTCCGTCGCCATTTCCCAAAGCTCTCTGGTAAACACCTTGTCTTCCAGCGGAAGCACAAAGGTCAGCGCGATGGTATTGGCGGGATGGGCATGGTAAATCACGCGGTGCTTTCCGCCGGAAGCCAGCTTCTTCACCTCATGATTCATCAGGTGCGACGGCAGTTCGCTGGTGGGACGTCCGCCGTTGACCAGGCCCCAGCAGATACGGAAGTTCTCGCCCTTGTCATCCACTTCGATGACGCAGATGTTGGCTGCCGGATCCAGAATCACGTTGCGGAAATACTTGCCGCTTCCCGTTACCAGGAAATACTCTCCCGCCAGGTTGGGCACGCTGGTGCCGATGGGCTGCCACGGCTTGTCATAGGTCAGATCTTCCTTGACCGACTCCACTTCTTCCGGCTTGATGCGGTAGCTTAAGTTTCCGCCGTTTCTCTCATGCCACCCCTGGTTGAATCCATCGTCGCACATGCGGATAAAACCCTGTACAAATGCTGCTTCCAATACTTTCATTTCGTTTCCCCTTTTCCTTTCTCTTCTTTAATAAAAACATTCGTATCCTCACCGCGGCCCGAAGGCAGCGGGTCAGTCCAGATGAAACACCGGCGTCAGGTCCACCGATACGGGACTGTTGTCCGCGTTGGTCTCCATGATGTCGGCCATGTAATCCCACCATTTCCGGTTGATGGGCGTATCCGCCGACTTGGCCCACAGTTCCTCGTCCTCTACTTCCAGATATCCGTAGAGCACATTGGTCTCTTTGTCCAGATAAATGGAATAGTTGCGTCCGCCGTACTGATGAATCATCTCCTTCATCTCCGGCCACAGGGCATTGTGGCGAGCCTCGTACTCTTCCGCCATGCCCGGATACAGGAACATCTTAAATGCCTTTCTGACCATATCTGTCTCTCCTTTCCAGAACGTTTATCTGTATTCTTTAATATCAAAGGAATGGAAAATTCCCTCTCTTGCCGCCTTTAAATCCGCGTACTCGCCGGCGCGGATCATCTGCGCCGCCAGATTGCCGATGGCCGTGGCTTCCGTCGGTCCCGCGTAAACCGGACGGCCGGTATATGCCGCCGTCAGGCGGTTTAAGTAGTCGGCGTTGGCGCCGCCGCCCACAATATGCACCTGCCCGTACTTCTTTCCGGTTACCTGCTCCAGTTCTTCCACCGTCTCCCCGTAGCACTTGGCCAGGCTGTTGTAAATCACCGAAGCCAGGGCCGCCGCCGTCTCCGGCACCGGCTCGCCTTTCTTCCGGCAGAACTCCCTGACCGCCTCCGTCATGCTCTCCGGCGCCAGGAAACAGTCGTCGTTGCAGTCTACCAGGGAAGGAATGGTTTCCTCAGAAGCCATGCTGCACAGCTGGGTGAAGGAATAGTCCTGTCCCGCCGCCGCCAGTTCCTTTTTCACCGACTGAATCATCCACAGTCCCATAATGTTTTTCAGATAGCGGAACCGGTAATCATAGCCGCCTTCGTTGGTAAAATTGCGCTTCATGCTCTCCATGGAACAGTCCGCCTTCATCCGCTCCGTCCCCATCAGAGACCAGGTACCGGAACTGATGTACAGCACGTCGTCCTCGTTGGAAGGCACCGCCATCACCGCCGATCCGGTGTCGTGCGTCGCCGGCAGCACCACCTGGCACTGGAATCCCACTTCTTTCGCGATCTCGTCTTTCAGGCTGCCCACCAGCGTGCCCGGCATGGACAGCGGTCCGAACCACTCCGCCGGATAGCCCAGCATGCCGATCAGTTCCATATCCCACTCCTTGGTTTCCGGGTTCACCAGCTGGGTGGTGGTGGCGTTGGTGTACTCCTGCTTTTTCACGCCGGTCAGCAGATAGTGGAAATAGTCCGGAATCATCAGCATGGTCCGGGCCTGTTCCAGGTACTCCGGATGCTGCTTCTTCACCGCCATAAACTGATAGATGGTGTTGAAAATCTGTTTCTGGATGCCGGTTCTGCCGTAGAGCTTCTCTTCCGGGATGATTTTGTACACTTCCTCATCCATGCCCCGGGTGCGGCCGTCCCGGTATCCTACCGTATTGCCCACCACCCGGTCGTTCTCGTCCAGCAGCACAAAATCCACCGCCCAGGTGTCGATGCCCATGCTGCAGGGAATCTTTCCCAGTTCGGCACAGCGCTTCATGCCCTGCCGAATATGGAAAAACAGTTCCTCCACATCCCAGCACAACTGTCCGTCCTTCTGCTTCATGCCGTTGGGAAAACGGTAAACCTCCTCCAGTTCCATGCGGCCGTCCTTTACGGATCCCAGAATGTGGCGTCCACTGGACGCGCCGATGTCCACAGCCAGATAATAGCGTTCCATAAGTACCTCCTTCTCTCACCCTGTATCTGCTTTTATTATAAAGAATTTCCCCCCGAAAAATAAGGTCGTGGTTCACCAAAAAATACGTCCTTATTTGCACTTCTTTTCCGTCCCGTTCCCCTTTGGTCCGTCTCCGTCTTCCTCTCTCGGCTCCAGCACGTACACCGGCAGATCCCACCTTCTGGTGCTGGCCAGCATGCGGATGATAAACACCGCCGCCGTTCCCGCCAGCATGGCCCAGTCCTCGGGGATCCACTGCAGGAACGCCACATAGACCAGGCTTCCGGCCATGGCCGCGATGGCGTAGATCCGCTTGCGGAAGATCACCGGCGTCATGTCCGCCATCACATCCCGCAGCAGGCCTCCGCCCACTCCGGTCATCACTCCTACAAAAATCACCAGAAACCAGTTGTCCGCGTATCCGCTCCGAATGGCGGTCTGCGAACCGGTTACCGCGAAAATCCCCAGCCCCAGAGAATCGGAAACGTCCATCACCCGGGTCAGGTCCTGGTACAGCCTGCGGCCCACCGCGCCTTTTCTGGCGGCCATGCACAGCCACAGCGCCACTGTAGCCGTGGCCGCGGCCACGTACACGCTGTTTCGAAACATGCTGGGCGGCGTGATGCCCAGAAGCACATCCCGCACTGCGCCTCCGCCGACCGCCGTCACCGTTCCCAGCACCCATACTCCGAAAATATCCATCCGCTTGGCATTGGCCACTACGCAGCCGGAAAACGCGAATGCCACTGTTCCCAAAAGTTCCAGTAAAAATACCATTGATTTTCTGTCCTGTCCTCGTTTTATAGTTCCGCAGATTCTTGTCAAACCGGCGTTTTTCCGATACACTGAAAGCAGCGCGGCCCATGCGGCCCGCACCTGCGCAAAAAAGGAGGTTCCATCATGCATCAGGAAATCATCGACCGCCTCAGCGTCATCACGGAAGAAGAAAAAGAACTGCTTTCCGGACGCGAAGGCATTGACCGCAGCCGCTATACCGAAGGAAAGGACCTGGTCATCGACAGCGGGCACATGCTGGACCACGGACAGCTGATCCGCGTCCGTCCCCACACCCGTTTCGTCCGCTTTCCCCGGCACCGTCACAACTATGTGGAGGTCATCTACATGTGCCAGGGCCAGACCACCCATATCATCGATGGAACCCAGGTGGTGTTAAAAGCCGGAGAGCTGCTGTTCCTCAACCAGAACGCGGTGCAGGAAATCCTGCCCGCCGGCCTGCGGGACATCGCCGTCAATTTTATCATCCTGCCGGAATTTTTCGACACTGCCTTCCAGATGCTGGGAGAAGAAGAAAATTCCCTCCGGGACTTTCTGGTCAGCTGCCTGCGGCAGAACAACCAGTACGGCAACTATCTCCACTTCCAGGTAGCCGACATCCTGCCGGTACAGAACCTGGTGGAAAACATGGTCTGGACCCTGTTAAACAACCTGTCCAGCAAGCGCAGCATCAACCAGACCACCATGGGGCTTCTGATCCTGCATCTGACCCATCACACGGACCGCATCCGGTCCGGCGGCCAGTCCTACGACCAGCAGCTGATTTTCCAGGTGCTGCGCTATATCGACGAAAATTACCGGGATGGAGAGCTGGGAGAGCTGGCGGCCATGCTGGGCTACGACGTGCCCTGGCTCAGCCGCGCCATCAAACGGCTGCTGGGCCGCACCTACAAGGAGCTGCTCCAGGTCCGGCGGCTGAACCAGGCGGCGTTTCTGCTGCAGAATACCCGGCTTCCCATCACCGATATCTGCGCCGCCGTAGGCTATGACAACACCAGCTATTTTCACCGCATCTTCCGCGGCTACTACCACATGTCTCCCAGGGAATACCGTCTGAAATCCCTGTCGGCCTCTACTTCCGCGGCTTCCGAATGACAAACTCCACTTTCTGGTTTGTCTCTCCGCTGACGCAGTACTCCGGATGCACCGGCGCGCCCCAGCTGTCGTCGCCTCCCACGCCCCGATGGGCGCCTAGGATGCTGACCACGGTATAGCGGGGCGGCCAGGGCAGTTCTTCCCTGTGGGCCGCGTTTTCCAGTTCCTCCGCCGTAAACGGCAGCACGTTGATGGCAAAGGGCTTGTCGCAGCAGGCAAACTGCAGCCCGTTTCCATCTGCGTCAGACACCGTCAGCCAGCGCACGTCCGTGCGTCCGCCGCACTCCTGCGGCACCAGGTAGCGGGACAGATTCCCCTCCGGCGTTCCGGAGAAAATCCCCAGCCGCGCTCCGCAGGCCCGGTCGCAGTAGTTTTCTTCCGGCCCTCTTCCGTAATAGGTGAACCGATTGGCCCAGGGGTACAGCCGCAGGCGCATGCCGAATAGCGGCAGCTGCGGCAGGCCCATCTTGCCGAAATACTGGGCCGATACGTGAATCCGTCCGTCCGACGTTACGGTATAGGACACCTCGGTTCTGGCGGCAGGCACCACCGGTACCTCATAGACAAAGGAGACCGTCACCGCATCTTCCTCTTCCGTCACCGTCATCTGGCTGCTGCGGTATCCCCGGAACTGGTCCGCCGCCAGCCAGGCGCAGCTTTCCAATCCGAATCCATTGCCCTTGTCGTTGTCCGTCGTCGCCCGCCAGTACGTAGGCGCCGGCGGCACCGCGATCCATTCTCTGCCGTCGTAGCGCAGCGATACGATGCTTCCCTCCGGTCTGGAAAACAGCACGGAGAAGCCGTCGCCTTCCACGCCCAGGTTTCCATCGCCGTGAATCACCCGTAGCAGGCCGCCCTTGGCCGCCTCCCGCAGTTCCTGCTCCCGCTTCTGCAGCAGTTCCTCCGGCAGCGGAATCATGGTCTCGCCGAACGCCACTTCAAACCCCTTCGGCGCCCACCACGCAGCTTCCTTCAGCACTGCGGACACCTGGCAGACCAGTTCTTTTTCTTTCCGGTCCCACACCGCCGCGCCGGTAGGCGTCAGCACCGCCTGGCCGCTTTCACCCGGCCGCACCTGCAGTTCAAAAGTATCGGTATAGACCGGAATGCCATCCGCCAGCAGCCGGTAGACAAACTGATATCCCGACGTATCGGCAAACAGGTTGCGGTTTCGCACCGTCACCTTGCCCAGCTCCGGCTTCAGTTCCAGGTTCTGATACAGCGCCTTCACTTCCTGCGCCTTGGGAGAAGCCTCCCTGGTCCCGTATACAATGCCGTTTCCGCAGAAGCTGTAGTCCGTAGGCCGGTCCGTAAAGTCGCCGCCGTAGCCCAGGACCTCGTTTCCGTCTACATCCGTACGCACCAGCGCCTGGTCGATAAAGTCCCAGATAAAGCCGCCCTGGTACATGGAGTAGCGGTCCGCCAGTTCCGTATAATGGCGCATGCCGCCCAGGGAGTTGCCCATGGCGTGCATATACTCGCACAGCACGAACGGCTTGGGCGGATCGTTGCGCAGGTAGACTTCCACCGCGTCCGGTTTGGCGTACATCCGGCTTTCCATGTCGCTGGCCGCCTCGTACTCCCGGTTCCAGCAAACCCCTTCATAATGCACCAGCCGGGAAGGATCCCGCTGCCGGAAAAACTGGGACATGGCCACAATGTCTTCTCCCGCGTAAGACTCGTTGCCGCAGGACCAGATCAGCACCGACGGATGGTTTTTGTCTCTCTCCAGCATGGAACGGGCCCGGTCCACCACGCATTCCTTCCATTCCGGCAGATTGCCCGGCACATTCCAGGACGGATCGCAGCCTCCCAGTTTCTGCCAGGAGCCGTGGCTTTCCAGATTGGCCTCGTCGATCAGGTAAACGCCGTAGCGGTCGCACAGCTCATACCACAGACTCTGATTGGGATAATGGCAGGTACGCACCGCGTTGATGTTGTGCTGCTTGATAAAGCGGATGTCCCACAGCATATCCTCTTCCGTAACAGCCCGGCCTCTGCGCACGTCAAATTCATGGCGGTTGACGCCCTTAAACACGATCCGCCTGCCGTTTAAGCACATAATTTTGCCGATCATCTCAAAACGGCGGAAACCCACTGTCTGGGGCACCCATTCCACCGCCTGTCCATCCGTGTCCAGAACCGTCAGACACAGGGTGTAACAGGCCGGCTGCTCCGCCGACCAGGCCTGCACCTCTATGGGGCCGCCCTGCAGTTCCATCTGCGGCGCTGCCGGCGCCTCCATCTCCATCACCGGCTTTCCCGACGGATCCAGAAGCACCGCCCGCACCCGGCAGTCCTCAGGAAGCGGATGCTCTCCGCTCTGTCCTCCTGCCGCCTCCGACCGGCCGTCCATAAGTTCCAGCTGCACCGACAGGCTTCCCTGGCTGCTGCCCGCCAGCTGCGACTTCACAAACAGATCCCGCACGTGCACCGACGGCACGCCATACAGGTACACGTCCCGGAAAATACCTGAAAAACGGAAGAAGTCCTGGTCTTCTATCCAGCTGGCGCTACTGCGCTTGTACACTTCCACTGCCAGCTTGTTGCCCTCCGGCTTCAGAAAACGGCTGACCTCAAACTCCGACGGCGTAAAGCTGTCCTCTCCATAGCCGACAAACTGTCCGTTGAGCCAGACGTAAAAGGCTGTCTCCACGCCCTGGAAGGACAGGAAAACCCGTTTCCCCGCCAGCCCCTCGTCCAGATCGAACTCCCGGATATAGCTGCCCACCGGGTTGTATTCCCAGTCCACCGCCGGCGGACGCAGTTCGCTGCGGCCATCCCACGGATACAGGGTGTTGATATACTGGCGCTTGTCATACCCCTGCAGCTGGATATGGCCCGGTACCTCAATGGTTCCGAAACCGGAAGCGTCAAAGGTTTCCTTGTAAAAATCTGCCGGACGGGCAGAAGGCGCCTGGGAATAGGCAAATTTCCAGGTTCCGTTTAAGCACTGGCGAAGCGGCATGATGCCGGCGGGTCTGCCGCCAGTCCAGCGTTCCCCCTCCTGCATCTGCTCCTCGCTTTCATAAAACCGATGGTCCGAATGGGCCTTTTCCCGGTTTACCTCAAAAACCTCCGGATTTTCCAGCCATTTCAGATCAGGAAATCCTGCGTTCATAATATCCCTCCTAGTCGTTGGTGATCAAATCGCTGCTGCCTTCATTATATCGGATTTTCCGCTTAATAGCTATAGTCTTTTAAAATCTGATCCAGATAAGATGTCCATCGTTCCTCCGGCGCGAACCGCTGCCACAGCCGGTACCCCTCCGACTGCCGCACCTCGGACGGCGGCAGCGGGCTGCCGGCGCAGTAATGGTACAGCACATCCGCGTACGTCCGCGCCATCTCCTCCGCGTATTCCTCCGGCACCATGGCCCTGGTCTTTTTCAGCACCTGATTCTGGATCACTTCGTAATACCAGTTTACAGAAAAATTCCGAAAATCCAGCAAATTGGGATCGGTTTCCCCATTCCGCGCCGCCCAGGCCGCCACATCGGTTTCCCGGAACGAAAGGTCCATGGTCCCATCTTCCTCCCAGGTCAGCAGCAGATACGTGCAGGGCGCCATGCTCACCGAGCCGGTGACCGCTTCCCAGATGCCGTAGGCGTCGTCCGGCATGCCCGGCGCCGTCTTGTTTCTGCGGGTCCGAGACGCGTGCAGATGGCCGCTGATATAGAGGGGCAGCTGATGCTCCCCGAACAGCCAGATGGCCGACTGCCGGCTTTCGATGACGCAGTCCCAGGTGTACAGCCGGCTCTCCTGCAGCAGGTTGTGATGCCCCGCCGGCAGCACCTGAACCCCCTGCGCATCCGCCAGGTCCAGCTGCTGGATCATCCACTCATAAGTTTCCGGCTCGATCTCCCCGTTTACCCGGTTCACCGGTTCATAAATATTGGTATCCAGCAGCATCAGGCTGGCCGCCTCATTCAGCTTCCACATATAGCTGAGGGAGGTCTCATCCCGGCTGCCCGCCTCCTCGTATCCAAATTCCCGGTAAATCTCTTCAAATTCTTCCGGCGTCACCGAACGGGCCGCCCCGGTCTCCGATCCGCAAAACCAGGCGGCGTCCGGATTGTTGATGTCGTG
Source organism: uncultured Lachnospiraceae bacterium (assembly GCA_944380605.1). Taxonomy (GTDB): domain Bacteria; phylum Bacillota; class Clostridia; order Lachnospirales; family Lachnospiraceae; genus UBA3402. The sequence goes on from CALWIA010000005.1 coordinate 9,705, forward strand.
ATTGCCCGGGAGAATCAGAATCCGAAGCCCCAGACGCTCTCTGGCCTCGCGGAGGATCTCGGCCAGCGCCAGATGGCTTTCCCATTCCCCGTTGTAGGTCAGATCGCCGTGAAGAATCACCGCGTCCGCGTCCAGGTCCGCCGCCTCCTGCAGCAGCGCCTTAAGAATCTGGCTGCTGTAGGGCGTCACCTTCCCGTCGTCGGCGGCCAGCTTTTCCCGGTAGGCCTCTCCCCCGTCGTGAAGACTGTCTGCCAGCAGATGCAGGTCTGAAGCAAACACCAGCTTCAGCGGCCACGGATCCTCCTGGTCCGCCTCCGAGTCCTCCGCCTGCTCCAGCTCTGCCTCAGAGCCCGCAGGCGCCTCTCCGGTCTCCTTCTTCGGTTTACCAGCTTCCGCCTCCCCGTCTTCTCCCTCTGCGGCTTCCGGTTCCCGGGCTTCCCCCTCTCCGGTTTCCCATCCCGGGTCCGGGGTTTCCCCTTCCCCGGCTGCCGGCCCTTCCGTTTCCGGTTCCCCGGTCTCCGGCACCGTCTCCACCAGCACGCCTTCCCCCGGAAGACCTGCTTCTTTCTCTCTGCTTAAAAAGAAAAGCGCGGCCGCCAGCAGGATTCCTGCCAGCGCCGCGCAAATCCAAATCCATGTTCGCCGATCTCGGCTGTTTTGTCTGTTCAATTCGTTTCACCCGGCTGTTTTTTCATATCCTGACTGCCGCGGCCCGAAAGCCGCTTGCCATGGATATCATTATATCGGCGCCGGGCAGTTTCCGCAACCGGATTTTTCTTACGATTCCCGATAGTTTCCGTAGCTGTGAAACAGTTCCTTTACCACGTCATAGGACAGCTTTCTTCTGCGGTATTCGTCTACGACGCCTTTGTTGTTCATGGTTCTGGGTCTGGTGCTGAACCACTCGAAGCTGATCCGCACGTCGCAGTACTGCCAGATAAAGATGCCGCTGCAGCCTTCCTGCTCCATAACCGCCTGAATCTGATGACGCAGCGTCTTGGCCTGATACTCTTCCGACCACTTGCACTCCGTGGGCGTCCGGTATCCATAGATGGCTCCCGCGCCGATTTCCGTAATCAGGAACGGTTTTCCTTTGCCTTCCGTATCCGTCTGCACCCAGTTGTACAGATCCTGCAGATACTCTTTCACCGGCGTATCGTGATACCATTCCGGATAGATGTTGTAGGACACGATCTCCGGCAGGCCGAAGCAGATATCCGTCTTGAATTTGCAGCTGGCCGACGATCTGGGACGGGAATCGTCCAGAGACCGGATCAAGTCGTACTGCTTTTTGTAGCACTCATAGCCGTATTCCGTCTCGCTGGCGCATTCGTTTAAAATACCCCAGATGATAATGGACGGATGATTGATATGAGCCGGAATCATTTCCTCGATGCACGCCTCCGCCTGTTCCTCAAAATGCGGATTCTGCATCTGCTCCAGAGAAAGGCCTCTGGCGTGATTTTCTTCCCATACCAGCACGCCCTGTTCGTCGCACAGGTCCAGGAACAGTTCGTCGTTGGGATAGTGGGACGTACGCACCGCGTTGGCGCCCAGATCCTTCATGATCTGCAGATCCTGCTCCATAGCCGCCAGCGGCAGCGCGCAGGCGTACATCGGATGATCCTCGTGACGGCAGAAGCCTTTGATCCGCAGCTTCTTTCCATTCAGCAGGATGTCCTTGCCCTCAATGCGGATTTCCCGGAAGCCCATGCGGTCTTTCAGGTCGTCAAACACGCCTTTTCCATCGGACAGGCTGGCGGAAATTTCATACAGCCTGGGGGATTCCGGAGACCAGATCTCGGCCTCGCCCACATGCAGTTCTTTTTCCAGCACTTCTTCCTGTCCGGCCTTCAGCACCAGGTCCTGGGAAATGCAGACCGTATTGTCCAGCTTCACCGTCAGATGCACGTTTTTATCTTCTTTGGCCACGCTGCGCATCTTCACCGCGGCCTTCACATTCCATCCGTCTTCCGTTTTCACCGGAACCGCCTGAATGGATTCCACAAAGGCGTCCTGCAGTTCTTCCAGCACCACGCCTCTGGAAACGCCGCCGTAACTCATATAGTCATTGGGTACATGCAGCGCGCTCTCCGGGCTGAACCGGTTGTCGGCGTAGACTTCCAGCGTATGGGTTCCCGGCTCCAGATCTTTCACAATCACAGAGAACGGCGTAAAAGCGTTGTAGTGGGTTCCCACGGTATTGCCGTCCACCACAATCCGGGCGGTATGGCTGACGCCCTTGAAAATCAGGCGGATGGTGCCTTTGGCCTGGAACTGCTTTTTAAATACGCCGATGCCCCGATAGGCGGAAAACTCCGGCAGGCTTTCCCAGCAGCAGGGCACCACAACCGGGTACGTCTTCCCAGCCAGTTCGCCCATGCAGGGAGAAAACTCCCACAGGCTTCCGCTCAGTTCCGTCGTCTTGCGGATCTCATTGACTGCAAACATTCTAACCATTTTTTGTCTCTCCTTATATGTGTAAAATTATGTACTGCCGTTTTATTCTGCCGCCAGAATCTCGTTTACCCGGTCCTTCATCTGCTGAATGCCTTCTTCTACAGTCACGCTCTTGGTCATAATGGCGCTGTGCTGTTCCTGGAAAACCGTATCCACTTCCTTACCGTGGGCGTTTAACGGAACTTCGATCACATTCTTTTCGCAGATGATATAGTCCGCCAGATTCTCAGGCGTGTTGGGATAGGTCTCCGGGAAGCTGTTGTAAATCTCCGCGATGGCGTCGGAGGAATACCCGGGAACGATGCCGGTGGCCGCCAGAACCTTCGCCCCTTCTTCCCCGCAGATGTAGCGGATAAACTGCCAGGCTTCTTCCGGATGCTCGCCGTAGGCGCCGATGGAAACCGGGGTCACGCCGCCGATGCAGTTTTCGCCCACCATGCCGATATCGTTGGGCAGGGTACATACGCCCCAGCTGAAATCCTGCACATTCTCCAGCAGCATATTGATAAACCAGGTGCCCATCTGCATCATGGCCGCCTGCTGATTATAGAATACACCACTGTAATGAATATTGGAAGCCTTTAATGCGCCGTAATCCTGAATCACGCCTTCATCCTGCATGGCAATGGCTTCGTTGTAATAGCTGATCAGCGAATCGTAGGTATCCGGCTCAAACATGTTGAACTCTTCCGTCCGGTCCGGAAATTCATAAATATTGCTGGGCCAGGTGTGGAAATGGGCTCCGTACACCTTTTCATTGCCTTCGCCGCTGGTCATCTGGGCCGCCAGCGCATGGTACTCCGCCATGGTCATGCCGTCTTTCGGATACTCCACGCCGGCCGCGTCAAACAGATCTTTGTTGTAGAAGATCAGGTTGTTGTCGTAACGGAATGGAAGGGCATAAGTCTTTCCATCCAGGGCCATCTCGTCCATCAGGCCCGCATATCCGGCCGCATCAAACTCCGTATCCGCCGCGATCAGATCGTCCAGCGCCAGAATATGCCCCTGGGCAATCAGCGCGGACAGCGCCGGCGTATTCTTGGTGAATACCACGTCGAAATTCTGTTTGCCGCTGAGCTGCGTAACAATTACATTGTCGTACTCATCCGCGGAAAACTCCACCGGTTCAATGGTGATATTGGGATATTCCGCCATAAAGGCTTCAAACATAATCTTGTAATACTGGGTATTGGAATAATCCCACAGCACCACCCGAAGCGTAACCGCCTCACCGGCGGCCTCGGTTTCTTTCGCGTCCGCCGCCTCCGTTTCTTCTGCCGCTGCCGCGGCGGTGGAAGCCGCTTCCGTCTGCACGGCTTCTTCTTTGCTGCCGCAGCCAGCCAGCAGAACCGTAAACGTCAGCGCCGCTGCCATCCAAAGTCTTCGTTTTCTCATAGAAAGCCTCCCTTCTTGTCTGCCGGGACTCTCCCTCCGCTTCCCGGCTGTCTTTTCGCCGGATTCCCGCCCGACCGGCGTATCATGAAAAAGTGTGCGCCTTGGCGCACACTTGCGCCGAGCGCAGTTGCCGTCAGGCAACATCTGCCTCATGCGCGAGTGCGCCTCCTGCTTTTTCATACGATAGGAAATGAAATTTCCTATCGTATGAAAAAGCAGGAGGCGCAAAGAAATACAAGACTTCTCTACACCTCCTGCAGATATCCGCCGCCTTCCGGCCATGCCGGAACGTCAGATGGAATCTACGATTCCCTTGATAAACGTCAGGTTGTTCTTCAGTTTCTGCTCGGAAGTCTCTTCGGAAGAGAAATCCTCAAAGGTTACATAGCCGTCATAGCCTACTTTCTTCAGAGCCTTGAAGAATCTGGGGAAGTCCGCGTGGCCATCCGTAAAGGGCGCCCAGTCGGCCATCCAGGTCTCTTTTCCGTCCACTTCCTTCTTGATCCACTTGGCGTTCTTGATGTGCACCAGATCCAGATACGGCCCAAGCACTTCCAGCGCCAGCTGGTATTCTTCGAAGCCCTCGTAGATGATGTTTCCGGTGTCGTAGATCACGCCGATGTATTTCGGATCAAAGTAGGACGCCAGACGGCGGGCAGAACTGGCTGCCGCGGTAATGGTGCCGTGATGCATCTCGAAGTCCGCCTTTACGCCGTACTTTCTGGCCAGGTCCTGTACCATTTCAAAGCCGCGCACCGCGTCGGCAAAGACGTTGGTATAACCCAGATCCTTGTTGTACTTGTGGGCGTTGACACGGATACGGGAGCAGCCCATCTTCGCTGCCGCGATCATGCACTTTTCGATCTTTTCCTTCTTGTCGGAAGACTCCAGATACGTAGCCAGCGCGTTGATCTCCAGTCCGTATTTCGCCGTCAGATCGCGGATCTCTTCCGCTTTCTCGTCAATGGTGGCGATATCAATGGTGCAGTAGTTGTTTCTCCAGTAGGAAGGAGCTTCCTTCAGGATCTCCGGATCCGTGGGGATATCCGTAACACGCCAGTCCACACCGTCGTATCCGAACTCCTTCATTTTCTTCAGCGCTTCTTCCGGGGTCATTTCCGGAACGCTCACGGTAAACAGGGAATATTTCATGGTATCTCCTTTCTGTCTCATGCGGCATCCACCGCAAACCATCGTCAGCCCTTAATACCAGAAGTTGCAATACCTTCCACGAAGTATCTCTGCAGGAATACGAACAGGATCAGAACGGGGATCAGCGCTACGGTAGCCGCCGCCATGATCTGCGCGTAGTTGGAGGAATACTGGGTGTTGAACATACGCAGCATCAGCTGGATGGTCTTCTTGTTGGTGGTGGACAGGTAAATCAACGGACCCATGAAGTCGTTCCACTCAAAGGTGAAGGACGTAATACACAGGGTCGCGATCGCCGGTTTGGAAAGCGGAAGCATCAGCTTCGCCCAGATGCCGTACTCGCTGAGGCCGTCGATACGGGCCGCTTCCAGAAGTTCTGTGGGAACGCCCATAAAGAACTGACGCATCAGGAACACGCCGGTGGCCGTAAACGCATGCATCAGGATAATGCCCAGATGGCTGTCGGTCAGGCCTACGTTGGTCATCATGATGAACTGGGGAACCATGTATACCTGCCACGGAATGGCGATGGTCAGCACGTACATCATGAAAATGGTATCTCTGCCCTTGAATTCCAGTTTCGCGAACGCGTAAGCGGCAAAGCTGGAGGTCACCAGCTGAAGGATGGTGGTGCAGACCGTCAGCTTGGTGGTATTAAAGAAGCCGGTAAGCAGCGGCACCTTTTCCCAGATCACCTGGTAGTTGCTCCACTGCGGATCTTCCGGAATCCACTGAATGGGGAAGGCGAAAACGTCTTTCTCCAGTTTCAGGGAAGAAGAAATCATCCATACAAAGGGAACCAGCATCACGCACGCCATGATAATCAGGGCGACGTATACGAAAAACATTTTGATTGGGGAGGTAACTCCTACTTTACTGTCAGCCATACTCTCACCCTCCTTTTACAGATAGCTGGTGAACCGCTTTTCAAACTTGAACTGGATCAGCGTGATCACCACAATCATAGCCAGCAGGATCATGGCAATGGCACTGGCGTAGCCGAACTGGGAGCTGACAAACGCGGTATTGTAGATGTGGTATGCCAGAACCTTCGTCGCCTCGCCGGGGCCGCCCTGCGTCGTAATGTACATGATATCGTACGACTTGAAGGTAGCCACGATCAGCATCATCAGGATGTAGAACGTAGTGGGAGTTACGCAGGGCCAGGTGATGTTGACGAACTGCTGCCAGCGGGTCGCTCCATCCAGAGACGCCGCCTCATACAGATCCCTGGATACGCCCTGCAGAGCTGCCAGGTATACGATCATGTAATAACCCATGCCTTTCCATACGGTCAGGCCGATGATAGTCGGCATCGCCCATGTGGTGGACGCCGCCCATCTGGGAGGATTCTCAATTCCAATCGCCATCAGGATGCTGTTGACCGGGCCTCTGTCGGGATTGAACAGGGCCATCCATACTACCGCGATAGCAACCAGCGACGCGACGTAGGGGAAGAACAGCACCGAACGGAAGAATACACGGCCCTTTAACGGCTTGTTCATCAGGATAGCCAGGAACAGAGCCAGTGCCAAGGTAACCGGCACGGTCACCACCGTGTAGTAAATGGTGTTCTTCAGGGCAATCCAGAAGCTGTTGTCCTTTGAGAACATCCGGATAAAGTTGTCAAGTCCGATGAATTTGATTTCTCCGCCGGAGTTCCATTCACAGAAACTCAGCAGAAGTGAAAATACAATAGGTACAAAGGTAAAAATGAAAAATCCCAGCAGATTCGGCAGAATAAAAGAATAGGCCACCAGGGTCTTCCGCCGGGTCAGAGATTTGCTCTTTTTATCCATATGTACGAACCCCCTTCCCAATTTCCTATACCGTTCGGAGCCTGGAGAACCAGGCTCCGAAACAGTTGCTGCTCAGTTTTGAAACGAACCTTATTCCGCTGCTGCTGTGGTCTCTTCCGCCGTATCGGCCGCGTCTGCCGCGCCCAGTTCTACGCCCAGAACCTCAGCCGCTCTTTCTTTCAGCTGCTGTACGCCTTCTTCTACCGTCACGCTCTT
>CALWIA010000006.1 GCA_944380605.1 uncultured Lachnospiraceae bacterium
AAACAGAAAGCCGAAGCGAAAAGGGAACTTACGGCAAAGCGGCGGCAACTGACGCAAGCGGAACGACGGATAGAAGAACTTGACCGATTATTCAAGCGTATTTACGAGGACAACATAAGCGGGAAACTCTCTGACAGCAGATTTCAAATGCTCTCGGATGATTACGAACAGGAGCAGAAAGAACTGAGGGAAAAGCTGTTGCGATTGAACGAAGAAATTAACGAACAGGAAAAACAGGCAGAGAACATTGACAGGTTTATCGACAAAGTAAGGAAGTATCTTAACTTGGACGAGCTGACGCCCGCTATACTCAATGACATGGTAAAGGCGGTATATGTTCATGCACCGGACAAGTCAAAGGGACATAGGGAACAGCAGATTGACATTTCCTATGACCTTGTGGGAATACTCCCCGCGTCTTTGTTGAATAGCCTGCAAAACGGAGAAACGGCATAGCCGAAGCTGTGCCGTTTCCCGAAAACAATTTTATGCTGTTTTATGAGTGCCGCCCAAACAGCACCCTCTTCTTTCTTAGTATTCATCATTGGTTTAGTACAGCTTCGCCCCCGCCGGAATCCCGTCGTCCAGCATCAGCAGGTTCAGCCCTTCATGGCCATCGTACTCATACACCGCGGAAATCAGCATTCCCTCGGAGTCGATGCCCATCATCTTTCTGGGCGGCAGGTTGGTGATGGCCACGCAGGTCTTTCCAACCAGCTGTTCCGGCTCATAGTACTCGTGAATGCCGCTTAAAATGGTGCGCTTCCGGTCGCTTCCGTCATTCAGCGTGAACTTTAAAAGTTTCTTGGACTTGGGCACCGCCTCGCAGGCCTCCACCTTCACCACCCGGAAATCGGATTTGGAGAAGGTCTCAAAGTCCACCATGTCCGCAAACAGCGGCTCCACCTTCACCTTGGAAAGGTCCAGCTGCACGCTGGGAACGGACGCGCCTGCGGCTTCTGCCTGGCCGGAAACGGCTGCTTCTGCAGTCTGGGCAGCCTTGCTCTCCGCCTTCGCTTCGCCCTTCTTCGGATCCAGGGACTTCATGGTGGGGAACAGCAGCACGTCCCGGATGGCCGGCGAATTGGTAAACAGCATCACCAGCCGGTCGATGCCGTATCCGATACCGCCGGTGGGCGGCATACCGATCTCCAGCGCGTTTAAGAAGTCCTCGTCCGTGGTGTTGGCTTCCTCGTCTCCCGCCGCCAGCGCCGCTTCCTGAGCTTTGAAGCGTTCTCTCTGGTCAACGGGATCGTTCAGCTCCGAATAGGCGTTGCACATCTCGCGGGCATAAATATACAGTTCAAAACGCTCCACCAGTTCCGGCTGGTCCGGTTTGCGCTTGGTCAGCGGCGAAACCTCCACCGGATGGTCCATAATAAAGGTGGGCTGAATCAGATGCTCTTCCACAAACTCCTCAAAGAACAGGTTGATAATGTCGCCGCGGGTATGGCGGGCCTCATAATGCACGCCCTTCTCATCCGCCAGCATCTTCGCCTCTTCTGTGGTGGCGATCTGGTCAAAATCGATGCCGGCGTAAGTCCGGATGGCCTCGATCATGGTCATGCGGGCAAAGGGCTTGCCCAGGTCGATTTCCACGTCCGCGTAAGGGATGGTGGTGGTGCCGCACACCTCTTTTGCGATATGGCGGAACATATTTTCCGTCAGGTCCATCATGCCATGATAATCGGTATAGGCCTGATACAGTTCCATCAGCGTAAATTCCGGATTGTGACGGGTGTCCAGTCCTTCGTTGCGGAATACCCGGCCGATCTCGTAGACCTTTTCCATACCGCCTACGATCAGCCGCTTCAGATACAGTTCCAGGGAAATCCGCAGCTTTACATCCTCGTCCAGAGCGTTGTAGTGGGTCTCAAAAGGACGGGCCGCCGCTCCGCCGGCGTTGGCCACCAGCATCGGCGTCTCCACTTCCAGAAATCCCAGTCCGTCCAGATACCGGCGGATGCAGCTGATGATGCGGGAACGCATGACGAAGGTCTTCTTTACATCCTCGTTCATAATCAGGTCCACGTATCTCTGCCGGTACCGCATATCCGTATTGGTCAGGCCGTGGTACTTCTCCGGCAGCACCTGAAGGCTCTTGGAAAGCAGCGTAATGGACTCGGCATGGATAGAAATCTCGCCGGCCTTGGTGGTAAACACCGTACCGCGGATGCCCACAATATCGCCGATATCCATTTTCTTAAAATCTTTGTAGGCCTCTTCGCCCACGCTGTCTCTGGCCACGTACACCTGAATGCTGCCCTGCAGATCCTGGATATGGCAGAAGGAAGCCTTGCCCATCACCCGCTTGGACATCATCCGTCCCGCGGCGGACACTTCTTTTCCTTCCAGCTGTTCATACTGTTCCTTGATCTCTCCGCTGTGCGCGGTGACCTCATACCGGGTAACGGCAAACGGGTCCTTTCCGGCCGCCTGCAGCTCCGCCAGCTTTTCTCTGCGGACCTTCAGCAGGTGGTTTACGTCCTCCTGCGCCTGTCCCTGATTTTCCATGTGCTGTTCAGCCACGATTTCCTCTCCTTTGCTCTTCTTATGATACTCTCTGGATTTCCAGTACCTTGTAGTGGATCACGCCCATCTGGGTCTCCACATTCACCACGTCGCCTACCTTTTTGCCCAGCAGCGCTCTGCCTACCGGCGACTCGTTGGAAATCTTGTTCTGCAGGCTGTTGGCCTCTGTGGAACCCACGATCCGGAATTCCATCTCTTCATCATAATCCATCTCATATACGCGCACTTTGCAGCCGATGCTGATCTTGTCCAGATCGATCTCATCTTCCACCACAACTTCCGCGTTTTTCAGCAGGCGCTCCAGCTCCTCGATCCGCAGTTCAATTTCCCGCTGCTCGTCTTTGGCCGCGTCGTACTCCGCGTTTTCAGACAGGTCGCCCTGCTCTCTGGCCTCCTTGATCTTCTGCGCCACTTCTTTTCTCCGGAACACCTTCAGATTCTGCAGTTCATCTTCATACTGCTTCAGACCCGCATACGTTAAAATGTTTTTCTTCTCTGCCATAATCCCTGTTACCTTCCTTATTTCTGATACTTTATTTCCAGCGTCCGAAAAACGGCGCCTTCCTTTCCGGAATATTTCAGCTCATCTGCTTATCCTGCCGTGCAGACGTTCAGAACATTATATCTTAATCCATTTCCAATGTCAAGAACCGGCAGATTCCGATCTCTGTCTGTTCAAAAACTACCATCTGCGCTGAATCAGTCCGCAGAAATCTTCCAGCGTTTCCGCCTGATTCCCGTCGTTTCTGAGGGCGGCGGAATGGGGCAGCCCTGCCGTGTACCAGGCCAGATGCTTGCGCATCTCCCGGATCCCCTGGTATTCGCCTCTCCAGCGCACCTGCAGCCGGGCGTGGCGCAGCAGCATGTCCCGGATTTCTTCCTTTCCCGGGGGCGGCGGCACCTGTCCGGTTTCCAGATATGCCAGGGTTCTGGAAAAAATCCAGGGGTTGCCTCTGGCGCCTCTTCCGATCATCACGCCGTCGCAGCCGGTCTCCTGAAGCATCCGGGCCGCGTCTTCCGGCGTGCACACGTCTCCGTTTCCGATCACCGGTATGGATACCTGTTCCTTCACCTGCCGGATAATCTCCCAGTCCGCCTTTCCGGAATAGAACTGCTGGCGGGTCCGGCCGTGTACCGCCACTGCCGAAACGCCGCAGCTTTCGGCAATGCGGGCAATCTCCACCGCGTTGACATGGGCGTCGTCAAAGCCTTTGCGGATCTTTACCGCCACCGGCTTTTTCACCCGCTTTACCAGCGCCGTCAGCAGGCGCTCCGTCAGCTTCGGATCCTTCATCAGCGCCGAGCCTTCCCCGTTTCCCACCACCTTGGGCACCGGGCACCCCATGTTGAGGTCGATAAACGCGTAGGGCCCGTCTTCCACCTGGGCGGCTATGGAACTGACGATCTCCGGATCGGAGCCGAACAGCTGCAGCGCCACCGGCTTTTCGGCTTCACTGACCTCCATAAGCGGCCCTGTGTTTTTATTTTTATATAAGATGGCTTTGGCGCTGACCATCTCCGTGTACATCAGGCCGCAGCCCTGCTCCTTGCACAGCAGGCGAAACGGCAGATCCGTCACTCCGGCCATAGGCGCCAGAATCAGCGGATTGTCCAGCCGGACGTTTCCGATCACCAGCGGCCTCATGTATCTTCCTGCCCTTTCTCCGTTTCCGGAGATTCTCCCAGAAACACCACCCGGTAAAACAATTCCAGGGATTCCAGCAGTTCCCTCTTTTCCATCTGATACTGCTTGATTTTCAGGGCGCTTCCGATTTCATCGAACAGGTAGTCCCCGTCAGCGGCGGCCACTTTAAATTCCAGGCTGCCTTCCTCGTTGAATTCCAGGGTCAGCACGCCTCCCACGTCCTCCGTATACAGTACGCACAAAATCTGCAGTTCATTCCGGACACTTTCCGGAAGGGCTGAAAAATCCCGGTTAAAATAATACTTCTGTTCATAGGAGCTGGCGCCGCACAGCACTACCCGCTCCGGTTTTCCATTTTTATTCTTCATTTTATCGGTTCATCGATTCGCACAAAGAAGGGAAAAGAGCTCCCGAAAAGAGCCCTTTTCCCGTTTTCGGTATCGGTCTGCCTGTTGCCCTTATCGGGTCAGCAGTTTGCTGATTTCATACTGATCTTCCGGAATATCCTTCTTCATGGCCAGAGCTTCCTGGATATCGAAGTCCACGAACTCGCCGTTTTTGTAGGCCACAACCCGGTTGCTCTTGCCTTCCGCCAGCAGCTCCACCGCCTTGGCGCCCATAATGGACGCGTATACGCGGTCTTTGCAGGTAGGCGTGCCGCCCCGCTGCATGTGGCCCAGAATGGTGGCCCGGGTCTCGATGCCGGTGGCTGCCTCGATGCGTCTGGCCATGGACGCGGAATGTCCGATTCCTTCCGCGTTGATGATGATGTTGTGCTTCTTGCCGATTTTCCGGTTTTCAATGATCCGGTTAATCAGGATCTGCTCATCTCCGTCATAGCGCTCCGGAAGAAGGATGTCTTCCGCGCCGTTGGCGATGCCGCACCACAGCGCGATATATCCGGCCCGGCGTCCCATAACCTCGATGATGCTGCAGCGCTCATGAGAGGTAGAGGTATCGCGGACCTTATCAATGGCCTCCATGGCCGTATTGACCGCCGTATCAAATCCAATGGTATAATCCGTGCAGGCGATGTCCAGGTCAATGGTACCGGGAAGTCCAATGGTGTTGATGCCCAGCGCCGAAAGTTTGCCGGCGCCCCGGAAGGAACCGTCGCCGCCGATGACCACGATGCCATCGATGCCATGCTTTCTGCAGACCTCCGCGCCTTTCTGCTGGCCTTCCGGCGTTACAAACTCCATGCAGCGGGCCGTATAGAGAATGGTGCCGCCCCGGTTGATGGTCTCCGAAACGCTGTTGGACTGCATATCTACAATCTCTTCCTGCAGAAGTCCAGCATAGCCCCTCATGATGCCCTTAACTTTAATTCCTTTGTTAATTGCCGTACGGACTACCGCTCGAATCGCCGCGTTCATACCGGGAGCGTCGCCTCCGCTGGTCAGCACGCCGATTGTCTTCACTGTCTTTGCCATCTTCTAACCTCCTGCTTGTAAGAGTCCCTGTCTTTTCCATACATAATACAAGGCCTATTCTAATTCATTTTCCGCAGACTTTCAATACCTTTTTGCACCACTTTGACATTCTTTTCACCAAGCAGCGCCTGCAGACGCTCCAGAAGTTCCGGCGTGCAGTCCACATTCCAGGACGGGGGAAGGGATTTGCGGGCCCGTTCCTTCGCCAGATAAATGTTGACCCCATCGGCTCCCTCCGACAGCTTCAGGCAGTCCTGAACCGCCCCGAAGATCCGGTTGTAGGCGTCCTTGTCCGGGAACTGGAGCCACAGCGTCTTGGGCAGCCGGTCAAAGGGGATGATCCGCTCACAGACCAGCTTGCCCGCCGGATCCTCGCCTATGGACACGCGGCCCTGGACGAAAATCTTGGCGTCTTCGATCAGCACTTCCCGGTTGTTCTCATAGTCCTTGGGAAATACCAGGACTTCCACGGAGCCGGCCATGTCTTCCACCGTCAGAAAGGCCATCATCTGCCCGTTTCTGGTGGTTTTAACGGTTTTTCCCGTGATCATGCCGCCGATGGTCACCCGGGAATTGTCCGCCACCTTGGCGATTTCCGTCTCCTCATCCACCAGAAAATCCGTGGATACCGCCGTTACATTGGCCTTCCAGAGGTCCGCGCAGGCTTCCATCGGATGGCCGCTGATGTAAATGCCCAGAATCTCTTTTTCAAATGCCAGCAGCTCGTCTTTGCTGAATTCTTCCACATCCGGAAGGCGGACCTGGAAATTTTTCCGGTCGTCTTCCGACGCGAAATCAAACAGGGACATCTGGCCTTCCATGACGCTCTTCTTTTCTTTGTTTTTCTGCTCCAGCATCTCCGGAGCCGCCATGCACTTCTGGCGGCGGTTTCCCGGCAGGCTGTCCAGAGCGCCGGCCTTGATGAAATTCTCCAGCGTCCGCCGGTTCACTTCCTTGTTGCTCATCCGCTCCACAAAGTCGTCCATGGTCCGGAAGGGGCCGTTTTTCTCCCGTTCCTCCACAATGGTTTCCACCACGGATTTGCCCACGCTTTTAATGGCGGAAAGGCCGTAGCGGATGGCGTTTCCGGACACCGTAAATCCGCTGTCCCCTTCATTGATATCCGGTGGCAGAATGGGAATGCCCATGAGCTGCCGGCAGGTGAGAATGTATTCCGAAACCTTGGCGGTGTTGTCCATCACCGAGGTCATCAGCGCCGCCATAAATTCTTTCGGATAGTAGTATTTCAAATAGGCGGTCTGATAAGAAACCACCGCGTAGCAGGCGGCGTGGGACTTGTTGAAGGCGTACCGGGCAAAATCCGTCATTTCATCAAAAATCAGGTTGGCGGTTTTTTCATCGATGCCGTTGCGGATACATCCCTTTACCCCTTCTTCCTCATTGCCGTAGACAAAGTTCTGCCGCTCCTTTTCCATGACCGAGGCCTTTTTCTTGGACATGGCGCGCCGCACCAGATCACTGCGCCCCAGGGTATATCCTGCCAGGTCCCGGACGATCTGCATCACCTGTTCCTGGTAGACGATGCAGCCATAGGTAGGGCTTAAAATCGGTTCCAGCTGCGGACAATCGTAGGTTATGGAGCTTTTGTCGTTTTTCCCTTTCAGGTATTTGGGAATAAAATCCATGGGACCGGGGCGGTACAGGGAAATGCCGGCAATGATATCTTCCAGATTTTCCGGCTTCAGTTCTTTCATGAAGCTCTTCATGCCGCTGCTTTCCAGCTGGAACACGCCCTCGTCCTTTCCGGTTCCAATGGCTTCCAGCACATTCCGGTCGTTGTAGTCGATTTCGTGCATGTCCAGATGGATTCCGTAGTTTTTTTCCACCTGCTTCATGGCGTTCTGAATTACCGTCAGCGTCCGCAGCCCCAGGAAATCCATTTTCAGCAGCCCCAGTTCTTCCAGCGTCGTCATGGTAAACTGGGTGGTAATGGTTCCGTCGGCGGCCCGGGACAGCGGCACATAGTTGTCCACCGACGTGCGGCTGATCACCACTCCGGCGGCGTGCATGGAAGTATGCCTGGGCAGGCCCTCCAGCCGCATGGACATGTCAATGAGATATTTGATCTGAGGATCCTCCTCGTAGGCTTTTCTCAGATCCGGACTCATTTTCAGCGCCTTTTCCAGCGTCATGCCCAGGTCCCCCGGTATCATCTTGGCAATGGCGTCGCACCGGGCATAGGGCATATCCAGCACCCGGCCCACGTCCCGCACCACACCTTTGGCCGCCAGCGTACCGAAGGTAACGATCTGCACCACCTGGTCCTTGCCGTATTTGTCCACCACGTAGTCGATCACTTCCTGCCGCCGCTCATAGCAGAAGTCGATGTCGATATCCGGCATGGACACCCGTTCCGGATTCAGGAACCGCTCGAACAGCAGGCCGTACCGAATGGGGTCGATGTCGGTGATCTCCAGGCAGTAGGACACAATGCTGCCCGCCGCCGACCCACGGCCCGGCCCCACCATGATGTCGTGGGATTTGGCGAAGTGAATAAAGTCCCATACGATCAGGAAGTAGTCCACATAGCCCATTTTGCGGATGACGTCCAGTTCGTACTCCAGCCGCTGCCGCAGGGTCCCGTCGTCATTCGGATAGCGGCGGGCCATGCCTTCGCTGCACAGTTTGTTCAGATACCCCCAGGAGTCATAGCCTTCCGGCACCTCAAACCGGGGCAGTTTGGTCACGCCGAATTCGATCTCCACGTTGCACCGGTCGGCAATCTTCTGGGTGTTGTCCAGGGCCTCCGGCGCGTAGGGAAACAGCGCCCGCATCTCCGCCTCCGACTTGCAGTAATACTGGCCGCCCTCATACCGCATCCGGTTCTCATCGGTGACCTTTTTCCCGGTCTGGATGCACAGCAGGATGTCATGGGGCACCGCGTCGTCCGCGTAGGTATAATGTACGTCGTTGGTGGCCGCCAGCGGAATCCCTTCCTCCTGGCTCAGGCGCATAAGCGCCTGGTTTACGGTCTTCTGGGCCGCGATGCCGTGATCCTGCAGCTCCAGGAAATAGTTGTCCTTTCCGAAAATCTCCTGATACCGCAGCGCCGTTTCCTTGCCCTGCTGATACAGGCCCCGCTCCATATACCGCTGCACCTCGCCGGCCAGGCAGGCGCTTAAGCAGATCAGCCCTTCGTGGTACTGCCGCAGAATTTCCTCGTCCACACGGGGCTTATAATAAAATCCATCCACAAATCCTTTGGACACGATCTTCATCAGATTCTGATATCCCTGATTGTTTTCCGCCAGCAGAATCAGGTGATAATACCGATCTTCTCCATTGACGGTTTCCCGGTCGAAGCGGGATCCCGGCGCCACGTACACCTCGCACCCCAGGATCGGCTTGATGCCCGCTTCCCGGGCCGCCCGGTAAAAATCGATCACGCCGTACATCACGCCGTGATCCGTAATGGCCATGCTGTTCATACCCAGTTCCTTCGCTCTGGCCGTCAGTTCTTTCATCTTGCAGGAACCGTCCAGCAGGCTGTATTCTGTATGTACATGCAGATGCGCAAATGCCATGGCCGCCTCTCCTTTCTCACTGTCTGGCCGCCTTGCGGGACGCAGTGCGGGCTCGCGCCGCCCCTCTGCGGGGCGCAGTGCGGGCTCGGAAACTTACGTTTCCTCGCTCACGGGCTTGCGCCCTATATCATCTGCCAGATATCCGGCGGCCCGCGTGCAAGCTCGCGGCCTCCTCCTATCTGTCATCTGATGCACTGCTTAATGCTTTCGTGAACATTATACCATAAAAGGGGCCGTCAGAACGACCCCTTTTTTGTATTGAGCAAACCGGACCGGGCGTTTCAGCCCTCCGTCAGATATTTTTCTATGCCATCCATTGCTTTTTCTTCGTCCGCGCCGCTGGCCGTCACCACAACCGACTCGCCGGCCGCCAGGCCCAATGTCATCATTCCCATAATACTCTTGGCATTGACGCGCTTCGAATCGCACTCCACATAAATGCTGCTGTCGTACTGGCTTGCCACCTGCACCAGCATCGCCACGGGTCTTGCTTCCAAGCCGCTTTTCAGTTCAATCGTAATTGTCTTTCTTACCATAATTCTCCTCCTCATTGCTCTGAATGGCCTGACTGCCATTCCGGCGCCGCATGCTTTTCCCGCAGTTCTTCCGCCAGAATACTCAGCTTTCTCAGCCGGTGATTGACCCCTGACTTGCCCACCGGTGATTCCAGTGATTCTCCCAACTCCTTTAGTGTGGCCTCCGGCTTTTCCAGCCGGGCTTTCGCGATCTCCTCCAGGTTCGGAGGCAGACTGTCCAGTCCCACCGTATCCCGAATATACACAATGTCTTCCATCTGCCGTACCGCCGCCGACACCGTCTTGTTGATGTTGGCCGTCTCGCAGTTGACTTGCCGGTTTACCTGGCCCCGCATTTCCTTCAGAATCCGGATATTTTCCAGTTCCATAAGGGCCACCGGCGCTTCCATGACATTGAGAATATCCACGATCTGGCTTCCTTCTTTGATGTACACCACATAGTACTTCTTTCTCACCACGATCCTGGCATCGATGCCGAAGGTAGCGATAATGGCCTGCAGCTGCTCCGCCTTTGCCCGCACGGTGCAGGCGATTTCAAAATGGTAAAACCGCTCCGGGTCGCTTATGGATCCTGCGGCCAGAAACGCGCCCCGGATAAATGCCCGGCGGCAGCAGGGATTCTGAATCACCAGGTTTCCCACCACCGAAAGGTTTTCTCCCACCTCGCCTCTGTCGTCCAGCAGCCTGGCCGCCAGCAGCACGCGTCTGGCATCCGCGTCGTCAGAAACCGTCACCACGTAGGCGCGGCTTCGTTTTAAGTATGCATTGCGCCGAATTGCGACATCCGTACTTATATTAAATGTTTTTTTTAATAATGTAAAGTACTTTCTTGCGACGGCGGCGTTTTCCGTGTGAATTTTTATGCGGCAGCGGTCTTCCTCGTCGAACTGGATTCTGCCGCAGAGACTGATGATGGCGGCAATTTCCGCGATCCGGCAGTGCCTGGCCGGGCTCAGCTGCCTGGACAGTTCTTCTTTGACTCTTGAAGAAAAAGACATATCCCACCTCGCTTATTTCCGTCTGCTGTCGTTGTCAATATCCCGGTGTTCCAGTTTTACCCCCAGTTCCCGGCGCTGCCGCAGATGCTCGTACAGCGCTCTGGCAATGGTCACCGAACGGTGTTTGCCGCCGGTGCAGCCCACGGCGATCACCAGCTGGTTTTTCCCCTCCAGAATGTAGTTGGGAATCAGAAAATCCAGCAGGTCATAAAACTTTTCCAGAAACTTCCGGCCGGTGTCGCCCTGCATCACGTATTCCTGCACTTCCGCGTCTTCTCCGGTCTTCTGCCGCAGATGCTCCACGTAGTAGGGATTGGGCAGAAAACGGACGTCAAAGACCAGATCCGAGTCTGCCGGGATTCCGTATTTGAACCCAAAAGACAGCACCGTGACAAACAGATTGTCAAAATTCTGATTCTCCAGAAAAATCTTTTCCAGTTCCTGACGCAACTCCTTGGTCAGCAGCTTGCTGGTGTCGATGATCACATCTGCCTTCTTTTTGAGAAATTCCAGTTTTTCCCGCTCTCTGGCGATGCCGTCGTCAATCCGGCCCCTGCCGGCCAGCGGATGGCTGCGCCGGGTCTCCTTATAGCGCTTGATCAGCACCTGGTCGCTGGCGTCCAGAAACAGGACCTTCAGAGGAAGGCCATCCTCCCGCCAGTCCTGCAGCAGGGCGTCCATGGCGGACAGCTCCTGGCCGCTGCGGATATCGATTCCCAGCGCCACCTGGCTGGGCTGCCCCGGGCTCCCTATGGTCAGCTGGACAAATTTCTCCATCAGGGAAATAGGCAGATTGTCCACGCAATAATACCCCATATCTTCCAGCATCTTGAGAGCTACGGTCTTGCCCGCTCCGGACATGCCCGTCACAATCACCAGTTTCATCTGCGTGCCTCCGAATCATTCAGCTGTCTGACTTCCAGTTCCAGTTCCACTCCGAAGCGTTCCCGCACCCGGCGCTGTACTTCCCGGCACAGCGCCAGCACTTCCGCCGAAGACGCGCCGCCCCGGTTGATGACAAAGCCGCAGTGTTTTTCCGACACCTGGGCCTGCCCCACCGCAAAGCCCCGCAGCCCCGCTTCTTCAATCAGCTGTCCTGCGAAATGCCCCGGCGGGCGCTTGAAGGTACTGCCGGCGCTGGGGTATTCCAGCGGCTGCCGGCTGCTGCGCCTGGCGGCCAGATCCGCCATCCGCTCCTGAATCGCATCCCGGTCTCCGGCCTGCAGGCGAAGCCCCGCCTCCAGCACCACATACCCCTTTCCGGGAATACAGCTGGTGCGGTATCCCAGTTCCAGGTCCGGCGCTTCCAGCCGGTACACGGCGCCATCCGGTGCCAGCACCCGCGCCCAGGTGAGCACATCCTTCATCTCTGAGCCGTAGGCCCCCGCGTTCATCACCACGGCGCCTCCCAGGGTGCCTGGTATGCCGGCGGCAAATTCCAGCCCCGTCAGGCTGCGCTCCGCCGCCTGTCTGGCCAGCCGGGACAGCAAAATTCCCGCTCCCGCCGCTGCTTCCGTCCCCTCGATCCGGCATCCGCACAGCCCCTCCGTAGACAGCACCACGCCGCCGAAGCCGGCGTCGTCCGCCAGCAGGTTGCTTCCATTCCCGATGACATACCAGGGAATCCCTTCCTGCCGGCACAGCCGCACTGCCTGGCAGAACGACGCCTCGTCCGCCGGCGCCGCGAACCATTCCGCCGGTCCTCCGATGCGGAACGTGGTATGGCGGCTTAAGGGCTCCTGCGGCTTTACCGCCTCCGCTCCCAGAAGAGAGCGCAGTTTCGCTCCGATTTCCTTCATAATCCTTCCTTTCGGTTTGCCCGCTACATCCTGCCGCGGGACAGATTGGCCTGCACCCGGTTGTACAGTTCCTTGGCCGCGTTGTATCCCATCTTTTTCTGCCGGTGGTTGACCGACGCCGTTTCTACGATAATGGCCAGGTTTCTGCCGGGCCGGATGGGAATGGCGTGGCTCACTACCTGGTTGCCCAGCAGTTCCGTATACTGGTCTTCCAGGCCCAGACGGTCATACTCCTTGTCCCGGTCCCATTCTTCCAGCTTGATAATCAGGTCGATGGTCTGGGTATCCTTAACGCTTTCCACGCCGAACAGCGTCTTGACGTCGATGATGCCGATGCCTCTCAGTTCAATAAAGTGCTTGGTAATATCCGGCGCCGACCCTACCAGCGTGTCGTCGCTGACTTTGCGGATTTCCACCACGTCGTCCGTCACCAGACGGTGGCCCCGCTTGATCAGTTCCAGCGCCGCCTCGCTTTTGCCGATGCCGCTTTCTCCCATAATCAGCACGCCCTCGCCGAATACGTCCACCAGCACGCCGTGGATGCTGATGCAGGGCGCCAGGCGCACCTTCAGCCAGCGGATCACCTCCGCCATAAGGTCCGACGTGGTCTTGTCGGAAACCAGACAGGGAACGTCGTAATGGTTGCACAGTTCCAGCATATCCTGATCCGGCATCTGGCTGCGGCTGTACACCAGGCATGGAATCTTCTCCGCCAGCAGCTGGTCGTAGATCTTCCGCCTCCGCTCCGGATCCATCTGCCGGATATACTCCTGCTCTACATATCCGATGATCTGTACCCGTTCCTTGTCAAAGTGGTCAAAAAATCCCGCCAGCTGCAGGGCCGGGCGGTTTACATCCGGATGGGTCAGCACCGCCCGCTCCACGTCGATTTCCGGCGTTACATTTTTCAGCTTCATTTTGTCAACCAGTTCCTGGATGGTTACCCCGTACATATCCGCTCTCCTTTTCCTGTCCGGCCCGCCTGTTCCGGCGGTGCCGCTGTTTCATGCTGCCATGCCCGCCGCGCGGACATGATCCCTCTCTTCCCGTTTCCGTCACCGGAAAAACCGGTAGACGCTTTCCGCCGCCTTCCGGTTCATCCCCGGCACCGCCGCCAGTTCCTCCAGCCCCGCTTCTTTGACCGCTTCCAGAGACTGGAACTGCCGCATCAGCGCCTTCCGCCTGGCCGGACCGATGTCCGGAATCTCGTCCAGCACCGAATGCACCTGCCCTTTGCTTCGCAGGCTTCTGTGGTATTCGATGGCAAAGCGGTGCGCCTCGTCCTGGATGCGGGTAATCAGCCGGAACGCCTCGGAATGCCGGTCCATAGGCACTTCCACGTTGTTGTGGTACAGCCCCCGGGTCCGGTGATGGTCGTCCTTGACCATGCCGCACACCGGAATCTCCAGCCCCAGTTCCTTCAGCACTTCCAGGGCGATGTTGACCTGCCCCCGGCCTCCGTCCATGAGAATCAGATCCGGGAATCGAGTAAAGCTGCCCAGCGCCTGATCCACGCCTTCCTCTTCCAGGCTTCTGGCTTCCTCCAGGCCGTGGCTGAACCGCCGGGAGAGCACTTCCTTCATGGAAGCGTAGTCGTTGGGCCCTTTGACGCTGCGGATTTTAAATTTCCGGTAATCGCTGCGCTTTGGCTTTCCGTCCTCGTACACCACCATGGAGCCCACCGACTCCAGCCCGCTGGTGTTGGAAATGTCGTAGGCCTCAATCCGCCGCAGCCGGCCCAGGCCGATCATCTGGCCGATCTGGTTCATGGCCCCGGTGGTCCGCAGTTCTTCCCGCTTCAGTTCTTCCTTGTCCTTGGAAAGCACCATGGCCGCGTTGCGTTCCGCCAGCTCGATCAGCCGCTCCTTCTGGCCCTTCTGGGGAACCACGATGCGCACCTTCTGCCCCCGCTTCATCTCCAGCCAGCGGCGGATCACGTCTTCATCCTCCAATGGCGTCTGCAGCCACAGCTCCCTGGGCACAAAAGGCGTGCCGGAATAAAACTGCTTGACAAAGCTGGTCAGCACCTGGCGGCTGTCCTCTTCCACCGCCACAGACATGTGAAAATGATCCCGGCCGATCAGCTTGCCTTCCCGTACAAAGAACACCTGCACCACCGCGTCGCTCTCGTCTCTGGCCATGGCAATGATGTCCCGGTCCTCCGTACTGCTGCTGGTGATCTTCTGCTTCTGCGCCACCTGCTTTACGCTGGAAAGCAGATCCCGGTACTCAATGGCCTTCTCAAAGTCCATGCGTTCCGACGCTTCCTGCATCTTCTGCTCCAGCATCTTCAGAATGCCGTCGTAGCGTCCGTTCAGAAACTCCAGAGCCTGGCTGACCGACTCACCGTAAGCCTCTTTGCTGACATAGCCCTGGCAGGGCGCGCCGCACTGGCGGATGTGGTAATTCAGACAGGGCCGCTCTTTTCCGATGTCCCTGGGAAGGTTCCTGGAACAGGTGCGGATCTGATACAGCTTGTGAATCAGGTCAATGGTATCCTTCACCGCTCCGGCGCTGGTATAGGGGCCGAAATACCGGCTCTTGTCCTTTTTCATGGTACGGGCAAACAGAATCCTGGGAAAATCTTCCGACACCGTCACCTTGATATAGGGATAGGCCTTGTCGTCCTTCAGCATGGTGTTGTACCGGGGCCGGTGCTCCTTGATCAGGTTGCACTCCAGCACCAGCGCCTCCAGCTCCGAGTCGGTGATGATATACTCAAACCGGGCAATGCGGGACACCATCTGCTGGATTTTGGCCGTCTTGTTCCGGCTGCTCTGAAAATACTGGCGCACCCGGTTTTTCAGGCTGATGGCCTTCCCTACGTAGATGATCTCATCCTTTTCGTCATGCATGAGATACACGCCGGGCTGGGCCGGCAGTTTTTTCAGTTCTTCTTCGATGTCAAACACGCCTTCGGCCTCCTTTACCGCAGCCGGCCGCCGTCAAATTTCTGCTGAAGCAGCAGATACTGCCGCACCGCTTTCAGCTGCTGAGATACGGTGCCGCTCTGCCTGGGAAGGTCCAGAGCCGCGCAGATCATATCCAGGTCTTCCTGCCCCGCCTTTCCTTCCATGGCCGTCAGAATCTCCAGCTTCTGCCCGCAGGTTTCCGCCTCCGCGAAGGAACGCACCAGGGGATTCAGCGGGGGAAGCTTCGGATCTTCCTCTTTCTTTTCCGCTTCCCCGGCCTCGGCTTTTGCCGGATCCGCCGGCAGTTTTACCTTTTCAAACCGGTACCGCTGCGCCGCGTCCGGATACCGGTCCCGGTCCACCTCGCTGACAAACATGGCAAGCGGCCTGGCGAAAATGCCAAAATCCCCGTACAGCGCCTGGTACACCACCAGAAGTTCTCCTGTCTCCGTATGTCTGGCTACCGCCAGCACCTGATACAGTTTATCCTTGAAATGCCGGTAAAATTCCCCCGGCCTGGGGGTTCTGTCACTGTGTTCCACCTGTTTCCGCCCCGCTTTCTGCCGGCGCCTGCGCGTCCCCGCTGCCGGCCGGCGTTTCCGCCGCCGATTCGATTTCCGCCGCCGGCTCTGTTTCCGTCTCCGGTTCCGTCTCCGGCTGCGCCGCCCTGGAAGCGGCGATCTGCCGGGCTTCTTCCTCCGCCTCTTCCGGCGTCAGAAGCGCGTCCCAGTGGTAGCGGCAGGCGGCGCTCCACAGAAGCCACTCGTCATATCCGGCGTCGTACACCGCCTGGATCTGCTGCCGCACCTGCTCGTCTCCATATTCGATATAGTGTTCCAGATACGAAGCCGTAAAATCCTGCAGCCAGGGACGTACCACCGCCTGGTGCGCTCCCTCCGCCTGATACCGGCGAAGATCCTCCTTGGAGCCCTGCAGCGCCGCCAGAATGGTATCATAAGGCTGGGTATCCGGATGGTCGATGCCGAAATTGCCGTCTCCGTAATGGGAAGGATAGATCATGGGACAGATGTAGTCCAGGCTGGCCGCCATATCTCCATACGACTGTCCCACGTTGTCCGAATCCACGCCGCCGCCGATGATGGCGCCGAACACATCCGCCGCCACGTACACGCCTTCCGCCGCCAGCTTCTCATAGGCGTACTCCACAAACTGGGAAATGATCTCCGTGCGGCTGCGTCCCTGGGTATCCGCCTCGTCGTATACCACGTCGCCGATGCCCCGCTCCGTGGAAAAACGGATATAGTCGAACTGCACCTCGTCAAATCCGGCCTTGTGGGCTTCGATTCCCACTTCCACCAGATAGTCCCAGGCTTCCTGTTTGTAGGGATTGACCCAGGCCAGTCCCTTGTTGTCCCGGTAGATGCTTCCATCCGCCAGTTTCAGAGCCAGTTCCGGCTTCTGCTCCGGCAGATAGGGATCCCGGAACGCCACCACCCGGGCTATGGTATAAATGCCGTGGTCCTTCAGCTTTTTCATCAGTCCGTCGATATCCGGAATAAAAGCCTCCACGGCGCCGATCTCGCTGACCATAGGGGAATCCATGGCAAAGGTAATGCGTCCGTTGTCGTCCTTGACGTCGATGACCACCGCGTTGACCTCCGTCTCGTCAATGTGCTGGATGATCTCGTCCATCATGGAAGCGGTTCCCGCCACATAAGCGGAAAGATAGACGCCCTTTACCTTCACCGGAATCCGCTCCGGCTCCGGCGCTTCTGTTTCTGTTTCCGTCTCCGGCACTGCCGCCGTAGTTAGTTCCACCTTTTCTTCCGTCTCCGCCTCCGCCTCGTCGGAATTTCTCCCTACCACCACCGGCGCCGGCGCCGTGGCGCCGCCGTCGATCCGTTCATATCTTCTGCATCCGCCGAGCATCAGAAGACACAGCACGGCGATTCCTATTTTTCTGATCATACCTTTATTCCTTATCGTTCTGCGTGATCCTTCGCGTCCGGCCGCGGACGCAGAGAAGTTACTGGCATTTTACCACATCTTTGCCGGTTTGAAAACATCAGAGTCCGGATTCTTCTGCCGCGGCCTGTCCCGCAAGGATGGCTTCCACCTCCCGCGGGTCGTCCGCCAGGTAGCGGGGATGAAAGCTTTCCAGCTCCTCCCGGCTGCGGAAGCCCCAGGTCACGCCCACCGTGTCCATGCCGGCGGCTATGCCGGTGCGCATATCCGTATTGGAATCTCCCAGATACAAACACTCCTCCGGCCGGACGCCCAGCGCCTTCGCCGTATACAGGGCCCCTGTCGGGTCCGGCTTGCGGGGGATTCCCTCCTGTTCACCGGCAATCCGGTCAAAGCAGCCGGCGCCGAATACCGTTTCGATATTTCTCACCGCCTCTTCATGGCCCTTGTTGGACAGCACCGCCGTCCGGATGCCCCGTTCCTTCAAAAACGCCAGCAGGTGCGGGATGCCCGGATACGCTTCTACATGGTAGAGGCAGTTTTCCTGAAACAGCTGGCTGTAGCGCGCCTGCGCCTGCCGGATCCGTTCCGGATCCTGCTGCCCCCGGAAGGCAAAGGCCCGCTCCACAAACAGCTTGTAGCCATCTCCTACAAATTTCCGGGTATGGTCCTGGTCCACCGGCTCCAGCCCAAATTCTTCCAGCGTCAGGTTGATGGTACGGGTCAGCGCCTCCAGGGTGTTGATCAGCGTCCCATCCAGATCGAAAATGCAGCATCGGTACTTGGTATTCATGAACAGCCCTCCCAGGCTTCCTTCGCCTTTCCGTTTTTGTTTCCATCCTTCACGGCGGCCCCGGCTCTGGCCGCCTTTGCCCGCATCGCCTCCGCCATGTCGGTTCCCGTCCGGACGGCTCCGGCTCTGGCCGCGTCTGCCAGGCTGGCCGCCGCGCCTGCCAGTCCCGCGGCTGCCAAAGCCGCGATTTCCGGAATCTCCGCAGGCGCCGTCTCCTGGGCCGTTTCCGCTTCCGCCGTCTCTTCCGCTTTCGCCATGGCGTTCATAATCAGCATCTGCAGACGGTTTTCAATGTTGGCAAAACTGACGTCGGGATCGTAGTCCAGCGGCAGAATCTGAGCTTCCGGGTACATCTCCTTCAGCCGTTTGGCAATGCCTCTGCCCACCACATGGTTGGGCAGGCAGCCGAAGGGCTGCAGAATCACAAAGGCCCGGCAGCCTTTTTCCGCGTGGTGCAGGATTTCTCCCGGAATCAGCACGCCTTCTCCCGCGTCAAAGGTATGATGAATGATGGAATCGCTCTTTTTCACCAGATCTTCCATCCGGCAGGCCGGTTCGTACAGCGGGTGGCGGACCGCAATGGAATCCGTCAGGCTGTGGGCCAGGTCAAAGGCCAGATCCGCCGTCCGCAGCCAGGCCTTTTCCGGCAGCGGCTTCTTCAGATGGTACTCCCGCACCTGGCTGTCCTGATAGAAATACGTCTTCCGGATCACATCCGTCATGCGGGCTTCGACAACCTCCAGCCCGTTCCGTTCCAAATAGGCTTCGATGTCGTGGTTGGCGCCGGGGTGAAAATTCAGCAGATATTCCCCTACGATCAGCACCCGGGGTCTGGGCCGGGAGCGGTCGTAGTCCACAGTCTTCATGATCTCCACCGCCTGCTCAAACCCCTTTTTCGCCCCAGAAACGCCCCGTTTTTCCAGGCCGCCGATCACCTGGTCCATGGCCTGTTCAAAAGCGGCCTCGGCGCTGCCCTTCACCGTTTCATAGGGGCGGATCTTCCGCAGCAGTTCTTCCAGCGCGTCGATCATAGGCAGGGCAAAGGCAATGCGCAGGGCGGACCTCAGGTTCATATGAAATCCCGGGTGCATGTCATGGGCGTCCTGGTCGTCGTTGGTAAGAATGGGCACACAGGCGTATCCCGCGTCATCCAGGGCCTTTCGCAGCAGGGCGCTGTAATGGGTCAGGCGGCAGTCTCCCACATACTTGCCCATGGCCACCGCCGTCTGCCGGGGATCATAGGCCCCGCTGCGCAGCGCCGCCAGCGCCTCGCCGATGACGATCTGGGCCGGAAAACAGATGTCGTTATGTACATACTGCTTGCCCAGGCGGATGGCCTCTTCCCGCCCAATGGGCAGCGGCACCGCCCGGATGCCCTGTCCCGCCATAGCCGCCGACATCACCCGGCAGAAGGCGTGGGAGGTGTTGGGCACCAGCACCGTCTTTTCCTTCCGGCACTCTCTGGTAAACTTCACCGGATAGGGATCCGGCAGCTCCCGGACCGGAATCCGGGTTTCCCGTCTGCGCCGCATGGCCACCGTTTCCAGGAAAGAATTGACCCGGATCCGCAGCGGCCCCTGGATATCGCTTTCATCCAGCTTCAGAATCAGCGGCGTCTTTCCGGAAATCTCCCGCATCAGCCGGAGAATTTCATCGGACAGATAGGCGTCGTGGCCGCAGCCGAAGCTGACGATCTGCACATATTCCAGATACGGTTTTTCCGCCGCCAGCACGGCGGAGGACAGCATTCGGGCGTGGTAATTGTTGACCACGTCCAGCCGGCTCTTTTTCAGATCCACCTGATCCGCCTCCGGCAGAGCGTCTGCCGTCAGCACCGGGATCCCCTGCCGCACAAACAGTTCCGGCAGGTCGTGGTTAACCAGGCTGTCGTTCTGATACGGACGGGACGCCAGCACCACCGCGTAGGTTCCCTGTTCCTGCACCTGGCGGCACACCTGGGCGCCGGCCTCTCTCAGCCGGCTGCGGAATGTCTGCTGGGCCCGGTCTCCCGCCTCCATGGCTTTTCTCGTATGCTCCGGCGGAATCTGAAACGTCTCCTTCATATAAGCCGTCAGCTGCCGGTCCCGGTCCGCGGCGGTATACCAGTGAAACAGAGGTGCGTCAAAGGGAATGTTCCACCGCTTCTTGGGATTGTCCGAATTGCGGATGACTATGGGGTAGCCTTTTACCACCGCGCACATGGAGCGGCTGGTGGATTCCCGGTTTTCCGATTCCACCGTGGTAATCGAAGGCATGAAAATCCGGTCCACGCCGCTTTTGGCCAGGCAGCGGATGTGTCCGTGCACCAGCTTTGCCGGGAAGCACACCGTGTCCGACGTAACGGCGGACAGGCCGCTTTCGTAGATCTTCCGGGTGCTGGCTGGGGAAATTTTTACCTGGAATCCCAGGGATTTCCAGAACACCGTCCAGAAGGGCATGGTTTCCCAGAAGGAAAGCACCCGGGGAATGCCGATGGTCACCTGCTTTGGCGCTTCCAGTTCCGGATACGGATACTGGTCAAACAGCAGCTTTTCCCGCAGGGCAAACAGGTTGGGCACCTGGTCCTTTTCTTCCTGCTTTTCCTTCAGCTGCCGGCGCACCGCCTCGTCTTTGGGATCGCCCAGAATCTCTCCCCGCTCGCACCGGTTGTTGGTGATCCAGTGGCTTCCGTTGGAGAAACGCACCACGGTCCGGCGGCAGTGGTTGCCGCAGAAGGGGCAGGGGGCGTTGGCTTCCTGGGTATAGGAAAAGGATTCCAGCCAGTCCAGGCCGGGGAAGGTCCGCTTGGCCCCTTCTTCCTGCATCCGCTCCTTGGTCAGCAGCGCCGCGCCGATGGCTCCCATGATGCCGGGATAGGGCGCCCGGATCACTTCTCTTCCGATATACTGCTCCATGGCCCGCAGCACCGCGTCATTTTCAAAGGTGCCGCCCTGAACCACGATCCGGTCTCCCAGGCTGTCCAGGTTGGAAACCCGGATCACCTTGGTAAAGACATTTTCTATAATGGAACGGCACAGCCCCGCCATGATGTCGCCGGGCAGCCGGCCGTTTCTCTGCTCCGTAATGATGCTGCTGTTCATAAACACCGTGCAGCGGCTTCCCAGCACCGCCGGATGTTCCGACGCGAATGCCGCGGCGGCAATTTCCTTCGTGGGGATGTGCAGGGAAGAGGCGAAATTTTCCAGGAAAGACCCACATCCAGAGGAACAGGCCTCGTTGACCAGAATATTGGTAATCACCCCGTGGTCCAGCCAGATGGCCTTCATGTCCTGGCCGCCGATGTCCAGAATAAAGGTGGCGTCCTTTACATATTTTTCCGCCGCCCGGGCATGGGCCACCGTCTCTACCGCGTGGCATTCCGTCTGGAAGGCTTTGGCAAACAGCAGCTCTCCGTAGCCGGTGGTGCCCGCTCCCAGAATTTCCAGCCGGGCTCCCGCCTTCTTAAAGCGGTCCCGCACCGCCAGCAGGGCTTTCTTGGCCACCATTAACGGCTCTCCTTCGTTGGGCGCGTAAAAAGAATCCAGAATCCGCTCTTCTTCGTCCATCAGCACAAATTTGGTAGTGGTGCTTCCCGAGTCGATGCCCAGATACGCCCGCACCGTCTCTCCCGGACGCGCCGGCGCCGGTTCCGGACAGGACAGATGCGTCCGGGCCAGAAACGCCTGTTTTTCCCCTTCCGAGGCAAAAAAAGGAGCGCCCTGCTGCCCGGCGTCTTTCGGCGCCTGCCTGCCGGCTTCTTTCAGCTTTTCCGCCAGTTCCTCCGCCAGCCAGGTATCCGTCCGCTGGGAAAACAGGGTCTGCAGAGACAGCGCCGCCCCCAGGGCGATGGCAATCTCCGGATGCTCCGGGCGGATGATGTCCTCTTCCGCCAGCCCCAGCCGTTCCTCGAACACCCGGATCAGCGTGGGATGAAAGGTCATGGGGCCTCCCTCAAAGGCCACCGGTTTTTCTATGTCCAGCCCCTGGGCCAGGCCGCCGATAGTCTGTTTGGCTATGGCGTGAAACGTGGAAAGCGCCAGGTCCGTCCGGGCCACGCCCTGGTTGATCAGCGGCTGGATATCGGTTTTGGCGTACACGCCGCAGCGGCCGGAGATGTCAAAAACCTCCTGTCCCGCTGCCGCCAGCGCGTCAAATTCCTCTACCGGCACTTTCAAAATGGAAGCCGCCTCGTCAATAAAGGCGCCGGTGCCTCCCGCGCAGCTGCCGTTCATCCGCATGTCGGACACGTGCAGGGCGCCGGTGGATTCCTCTTTGGAAAAAAAGATGATCTTGGCGTCCTGGCCGCCCAGTTCAATGGCCGTCCGCACCTGGGGATACTGTTTCCGCAGCACGATGGAGTTGGCCACCACTTCCTGCACAAACGGAAGTCCCAGGGATTCCGCGATGGTTTTGGCTCCCGAGCCGGTCATAGCCGCCCGGAACCGGACGCCGGGAAAACGCCGCGCCAGCCGTTCCAGTCCGTCGATGACGCTCTGGGCCTGGCTGGCGTTGTGCCGCCGGTATTCCCAATATACAAGTTCCTGATCGGTTTCCCTGGCGGCGGCGATTTTGGTCGTCGTGGAACCTACGTCGATGCCCACCAGAAGCTGTCTTTCCTCTGTCATTGCATTACACCTCTTTTGCCGCGGCAGATTCTGCCGCTCCAGACAATTTGCCATCCTTGAATTTTAGCACAAATCGGCCGGAATGTAAAATCAAAATCCACGGCGTCCCAGGCGCCGGGCAAAAAAACCGGGAGGCCGGCTCCGGATTCACGCGTCCGGATCGTCCTCCCGATACACTTCCCGCACCACTTCTTCCAGCTTCTGCGCCGCCCGGGAATGGTACTCGTCCGATGGGTAGGCGATGCCCAGCTGGGCGTATACCCCTTCCTTTCCGATCCGCATATAGGAAAGATTCCGGGACGGCTCTATGCAGGAGCGGTAGGTAAATGCCAGGCCCAGCCCCTCTTCGGCCATGGCCACGGCCATGCGGGCCGAAATGTTGGCGTTGTCTGCCTGGTACTTCAGTTTTTTCTTCATCAGCAGGTCCCGGGACACGCTGCCCATAATGGTGTCCGGACCGCTTAAAATCAGTTCGAACCGGGCCGCGTCTTCCAGCGCCAGCCACGGCACCCCGTCTTCT
This sequence comes from uncultured Lachnospiraceae bacterium, assembly GCA_944380605.1. Taxonomy (GTDB): domain Bacteria; phylum Bacillota; class Clostridia; order Lachnospirales; family Lachnospiraceae; genus UBA3402. Next base: position 23,244 of record CALWIA010000006.1, read on the forward strand.
CCCGCCGGCTGCAGGTATGCCAGCACCGGATGATCCTGCCTGGCCGTCAGCAGAATCTCGTCTTTTTTTAGAGGCGTCACTTCGCTTTTGAACTTCAGCAGAGGCATTACCACCACCGCCAGATCCAGCTTCCCCTCCAGCAGCAGTTCTTCCAGACGCATGCTGTGGGCCTCCACCAGCTCCACCGCCACATTGGGGTACCGCTCCTGGAACCGCTTCAGGATCCGGGGCGCCTTCACCTGGCCGCGGAAGGAGCTGATGCCGAACAGCACTTTCCCCGCCGTCAGGTTTTCATTGTCCCACAGCTCGTTTTTCGCCCTCTGATACTCCACCTGGATCCGCTTGATATGTTCCAGAAAACACTCTCCGCTGTAGGTCAGCCGGATTCCCCGGGAAGTCCGGACAAACAGCTTTGCCCCTACTTCCTCTTCAAACTGCTGGAGAAACTGGCTCAGGGACGACTGGGCCATGTACAGCCGCTCCGCCGCCCGGGAGATATTTTTCTCTTCCGCCAGGGTCATCAGATATGTAAATTCCTTCAGCTCCATAGGCGTCCTCCATCAGTCCGCCACGTAGGCGCCGAATACGGCGCAGCCGGGGCCGCCGTGGGTGCCGATCACCGTGCCCACCCGGCTTACCAGGCATTTGTCCATATTCATTCTCTGAGAGATGTACTCCTGGAACGGCTGCAGCACGTCGATGCCGCCGGTATAGCCCAAGCAGAACTCCCGGCTCATATCCTGGCCGCCGTCGGCCTCCAGCATTTTCAGAAGCTTTCCATAGGCGCCGCTCTGTCCTCTGGCCATGCCCGCCAGCTTGACCACGCCGGTGTTGGCAATGGTGATTAACGGCCGCAGATTCAGAATGGAGCCGGCTACGGCGCCTGCCTTGGGCAGCCGTCCGCCTTTTTCCAGGTATGTCAGATCGCCGATCACCGCATAGATGCAGTAATGGCGTTTTTCTTCTTCCAGCACCGCGGCGATTTCCGCCGCCGTTTTTCCCTCTTTTGCCAGCGCCAGGGCCCGGCGGGCCATCAGCAGAATGGTGCAGGTCACCTGCCGGCTGTCCACGATATAGATGCCGTCGTATCCGCACATCTCTCTGGCCAGGCAGGCGCTCTGGTAAGTGCCGCTCAATTCCGAGCTTATGGTCAGCAGCACCACCTGGTCTCCCGCGTCCCGGGCCGCCTCAAACTCCCGCAGAAACATCTCCGGCGCCGGCTGACTGGTGGTGGGAAGCTGTTTGGACGCCTGCAGTTTTTCATAAAACGCGTCCAGCGGCAGATCGACGCCGTCCAGATACTCGTCCTTTCCGAAAATTACTTTCAGCGGCACCAGGGTGATTCCCCATTCCCTGGCCCGCTCCGGTCCGATATCCGACGTGGAGTCGGTCATAATTCTGATACTCATCTCTTTGCCCTCCTGTATCTTCCGGCGTTTCCCGCCAGTCCCTTTTGTATTCCCGGTAACTTTGTACCGTCAGTGTACCATGTTTTCGCGACGGAGACAACCGGCAGCGAAAACTTCATCTTGACAGAATTTCCCGTTTCCTTTTATATTGATCTGTATCACAGCGAAGAAAAGGAGTCTGCCATGCTGACCATCGGATGCCATCTGTCCTCTTCCCGGGGCTACCTGGCCATGGGAAAAGAAGCGGCGCGCATCGGCGCCGGTACCTTTCAGTTTTTCACCCGCAATCCCCGAGGCGCCAAAGCCAAGGAAATCCAGGAAAGCGATGTGGCCGCCTACCTGGCATTCGCGGATGCCGCGGGCATCCGCCGGATTCTGGCCCACGCCCCCTATACCTTGAATCCCTGTTCCAAAGATCCTTCCGTCCGGGAATTTGCCCTGGAAACCATGGCCGACGATCTGCGGCGCATGGAGTATACGCCGGGAAACTGCTACAATTTTCATCCCGGCAGCCACACCGGCCAGGGAACGGAGACCGGCATCGCCCTGATTGCCCATACCTTAAACCAGGTGCTGCGGCCGGAACAGTCCACCACGGTGCTTTTAGAGACCATGGCGGGCAAAGGCAGCGAAATCGGCGGCTGTTTTGAAGAACTGCGGGAGATTCTGGACCGGACGGCGCTGTCCGGCCATGCCGGCGTCTGCCTGGACACCTGCCATGTCTGGGACGCCGGCTATGACATTGCGGGGCATCTAGACCAGGTGCTGGACCAGTTTGACCGGGTCATCGGCCTGGACCGGCTGAAAGCCGTGCACTTAAACGACAGCCAGAACCCTCTGGGCTCCCGCAAAGACCGCCACGCCAGAATCGGCGAAGGCTGCATCGGGCTGGATGCCCTGATCCGTGTGGTACGGCACCCGGCCTTAAAAGATCTGCCTTTTTATCTGGAAACCCCCAACGATCTGGACGGCTATGCCCGGGAAATCCGCATGCTGCAGGAGGCAGCCGCGGCCGGATAAGGGCGGATCAGGCAGAACCGCCCGCCTGCGGCACCGCAATAGCCTTCTGCAGCGACAGGGAATACAGGATCTGTTCTTTCACCGGCTTTCCCGTCATCTGCTCCAGCGCCATCCGATAATCTTCCAGCTGGACGCGGTAGCGTTCTATCAGCACCGCCTCCTGTCCCGGCGCCGCCCGGTCGGTTTTGTAGTCCACCAGCACCAGGCCGCCTTCTTCTTCCAGATAAGCGTCGATGACGCCCTGGATCAGCACCCGTTCTCCGGAATCCGCCAGACTCAGCTGCCGGGCCGGCACCCCGATGACAAACTGGCGCTCCCGCCAGAGTTTTCCGGCCTGCTGGGCCTTTGCCATCCGCCGCCCCAGCTGCGAGGACGTAAACCGCAGCAGCACCTCCGGCCGGATCAGCTGCCGGGCTTCCGGCGTCATCCGGTTTTCTTCTTCCATGCGGCAAAGCTGCTCTTCCAGCTGCTCCAGGCTTTCGGCTTTTCCAAAATCCAGCAGTTCCAGCGCCCGATGGTAGGCGCTGCCCCGGCGGGCGGCCCGCTCCATCGCCTCCTGCCTCGTTTTCCGGTCCTCCTGCCGGCTTCCGGAAACGGCCGTTTCTTCGGTGCCCTCTCCGAGGCTTTCTGTCTCCGGCGCCGGCCCCATCTGCCGGACCCCTTCCGCCTCCTGCCCGGCTTTCTTCCGTTCCGATACGGAAATTACCGTATGCAGGTCGATGTCCGCCTGATGGGGATACCGATAGCCAAAGCAGCCGTCCAGCGCCGTTTTCACAGCCTCGTCGTAGGTCCGCCCCAGGTCCAGCTGCCGCAGCGCCTCCAGCGACCCGTCGGTCTGCACGCGGCGGATCACCGCTTCTCCCACCAGTTCCTCCGCCGACACCTGCTGTATCTGGAACCGGCCGCTTTTCCAGGGCGCGGCCATAAGAATCCAGTCCAGGAATGAACCGGCCGAGGCCAGCACCGTACAGGGAATCTGCCGGGTGCCCCAGGAAGGTTCTCCTCCCCACTTCTCCAGCTTCTTTTCCAGAGACCGGTCGGTCCCCACAAGAATCAGCTTTTCTTTGGCCCGGGTCATGGCCACGTACAGCACCCGCAGTTCCTCTCCCAGGCTGTCCAGTTCCATTTTCCGCCGCAGCGCCTGCTTTTTCAGCGTCGGCGCCTTGACCCGCAGTTCCAGGTCCACGCTGTCCGCGGCGATGCCCAGATCCGGGTCCAGCAGAATCTTTCCCCGGACGTCCTGCCGGTTAAATCCCTTGCCCAGCCCTGCCAGCACCACGATGGGGAACTCCAGTCCCTTGCTCTTGTGCACGCTCATGATCCGGACCATGGAACCGTACCTGCCGGCGGCGGAAGCCTCTCCGAAATCGGTCTCGTACTTTTTCAGTTTGTGGATGTAGCGGATAAACTGGAACAGGCCCTTGTAGCTGGTTTTTTCGTAGGCGGACGCCTTCTCCAGCAGCATGTCCAGATTGGCCCTGCGGGTTTCTCCCGCCGGCATGGCGGACACATAGTCGTAGTACCCGGTTTCTTCATAGATCCGCTGCAGCAGTTCGTGCACCGGCAGCACCGCCGCCGCCCGGCGGAACCTTTGCAGCTGCCGGTCAAAGGCCCTCAGCTTGTCTTTCAGGCCGGGGGCGATGCCGCGGATCTCCTCTTCCGTTTCCAGCAGCCAGCGAAACGCGGCATAGACGCCCCGGTCTTCGCCTTTTTCCGCCCGCCGCTTCCAGGCCGCCATCATCCAGGCCAGTTCTTCTTCCGTCACCCCTGCCGCCGGCGATTTCAGCACCGCTGCCAGCGGAATGTCCTGCATGGGATTGTCGGTCACCGCCAGCATGGCAAGAACCGTCTCCACTTCCACCGTGTCAAAGTACCCGGTGCCCGTTTCCGCCATGGCCGGGATGCCTTCCTGGGTCAGCACATTGATAAACGCCTCGCTCCATCCGCTGACGCTGCGCAGCAGAATGACGATGTCCCCGTATTCCGCCTTCCGGTATTTTCCCGCGGCTCCATCCCATACCGGCAGCCCCGCCTCCGGGTCTACCAGCTGCCGGATCCGGGCTGCCGCGGCCCGGGCTTCCATTTCCCGGGACGTATAGTCATAGGCCTCCTCGTCCAGCGCCCCCAGCGCCTGCTTTCCCGTATCCATAAGAATCAGTTCGGTTCTGCAGGAGTCGTCTCCCTCCGGATCTTCCCGGGACGGAAAGACCGCGCCCGGATACAAGGCGGCATCCTCTGTGTAGTCCACATTGCCCAGCCCCTCGGTCATAATCTGATAAAACAGGTAGTTGACCGACTCCAGCACCTCCGGACGGCTGCGGAAATTCTGCCGCAGTTCGATTTTCTGGCTGCCGCTTTCTTCCGCCGTATAAGTATGGTACTTTTCCATAAACAATTCCGGCCTGGCCAGGCGGAACCGGTAAATGCTCTGTTTGACGTCCCCTACCATAAACACGTCGGGACGGCCGAACCGCTCCCCGGACAGGCTCTGGATCAGCGTCTCCTGCACGTAGTTGCTGTCCTGGTACTCGTCCACCAGGATTTCCCGGTACTGGCGGCTCAGCTGATCCGCCGTCTCCGTAAAGACCAGGCGTCCGTTTTCCCGCCGGGCCAGCACCCGCAGGGCGCAGTGCTCCAGATCGCCGAAATCCACCAGATTTTTGTCCTTTTTAGCCTCCTGATAGCGCCGGTCAAATTCCTCCGCCAGGTCCAGCAGACACCGCACCGCTTCCGCCGACGTCTTTAAATCCCGGCGGATCTGCTCCGGCTCTCCCAGGCCGTACAGCTCCTTCAGCGCGGTTACCGTCTTTTTGGCCCGTTCCCGGATCCGGCCCGCGGCTTCTTTCTTCTCCGGCACAATGTCTTTGCTTCTGGCCGCCGCCAGGCGCCCGAAAGACGCCGCCTCCAGCTCCTGCAGGAAGCTCCGGTAATCCCCGGTTCCGGCCCGCAGCCGGCGGATCATCTCCAGATCCTGCGCTATGGCCGGCAGATAGCAGGCCGGCCCTCCGTCCTCCCGGCAGATTTCCGCCGCCGCCTCCATCTGTTCTTCCAGTTCTCCCAGCTGCCGCCTGGCATCCGCCAGCAGAAAGGCCATCCAACGGGTCTGTTCCAGGTCTCCTTCTTCCTCCTGGTCCAGTTCCCGGCGGCAGTCCTCAAACCACCCTTCCGGAAAGGGATGGCTTCTGGCAAAAGCATGCACCTGCAGGATCCGCTCCTCGATTCCGGCGTCGGATTTGCCGGAGGCGAAGGTCTCCACAAACCGCAGGAATCCCGGATCCGCCGCTTCATAATGCTCTTCCAGCAGCTGCTCCATCACGTCTCCCTGCAGCAGCACCAGTTCTCCCTCGTCGCCAATGCGGAAAGCCGGATCCAGATCCAAGCTGCCGAAATGCTCCCGGATCAAATTCAGGCAGAAGCTGTCGATGGTGGTGATCTGCGCATAGGGCACCAGCGCCGCCTGCACCTGCAGATGGGGATCTTCCGGCCGTTCCTCCAGCCGCTTTTCAATGGCCTTGAAAATCCGTTCCCGCATTTCCGCCGCGGCGGCATTGGTAAAAGTCATCACCAGCAGCTGGTCCAGATCCGCCGGATCCGGCGCGTCGGTAATCAGCCGCAGGATCCGTTCCACCAGCACCGCGGTTTTTCCGCTGCCGGCAGCGGCGGACACCAGCAGATTCCGATTGCGGGTCTCGATCACCTGTTTCTGTTTTTCCGTCCAGTTCACTGCCGGTCCTCCTCTCCCCGGGTTTTTCCGGTCTCTTCCCCGTTCTCCTCTCCGCCGCCCATGCGCTCCCAGACCTCTTCCGGCTTCAGGGGGGCAAAGCGCCGGTACCGGTATCCGGCGATACGGGAATCAAATCCGCAGACGCTGTGATAGGGACAGTAATCGCAGGCGCTGCGGCTGCCGTTTTTGTACGGCTGCGGCCGGGTATCCCCCGACAGAATCCGGATGCCTCCGTTTTTCATCGCCGTCCGCACGTATTCTCTCAGAATTTCAAACTGCCGGCTGCTGGCGGCAGAAGAATATCTGGCCACCAGTTCTCCGTCTTTTACCGATACGGGAATCACATCCGACTTCTGGCGGATTTCCCGGTCCAGATGCCGCACCGCTTCCGGATCCCGGTTGACCAGCCCGCTCATCCGCAGCTGTTTTAAAATCTCCCGCTCCACGTCTTCCGGTTCCCGGACTTCCTCCCGGTCCGCCACCGGGTCTTTGATGTTGTAGTAAAAAATCCCCGCCGGCACCACATTGCGGCCCGGAAATTCCCGCTCCTTCAGTTCCATCACCGCGTCCAGGTACACCACCAGCTGCAGCTGCAGCCCGTAGTACACCGCCGCCAGGTCAAACCCGGCGGAACCGGATTTGTAGTCGATGATTTTGATGTAGACGTTCGGCCCATCCTCGCACTGGTCCAGCCGGTCGATCCGGCCCTGCAGCCAGAGCCGCTCGTCCTCGGAAAGCCGGATTTTCATGGCCTTCAGATTGTCTATGGCAGAAAAGGACACCTCAAAGCCCGCCGGCACAAAGTCCCCCCGCTCCAGCTGCTTTGCCAGCGCCCACATGGTGCGGTCCGTCATGCGGCTGATCCGGGTAATCAGATACCGGTTTCTGGCGCTGCTCTGGAACACGGTGCTGGTGTAGGCGTCGGTCACCTGCTCCACGCACGTCTGCACCAGCCGCCGCCGTTCCTCCTCCGTCAGCTCCGTCAGCTGCCGGTTCTGCTGCCGCAGCGTTTCAAAACAGGCGTCGATGGCGCCGTGAAACAGATTGCCCATATCCGCCGCGCCTACCTCGTACTCCTGCCGCTCCATAAGTTCCAGTCCGTAGCGGAGAAAATGGGCGCAGGCGCAGGAGGCGAACTGTTCCAGCCGGGTCACGCTGCCCTGCAGCGTGGTGCCGTACAGCGCCCGGGCCGCCGCCCTTCCGATCCCTTTTTCCTGTCCGGAATAAAAAGCCGCTTCCCGCAGGGCTTTAAGCAGCGCCGCCGATTCCGGATCCGACGAAAACCGCCGGTACACTTCCAGAAATTCCGCCGTTTCTTCTCCTTCCCGCCACTCTCGCAGTCCCTGGATCAGCCGTTCCTTCCCCTCCTGCCGGGAGCCGATCCGCCCCGGCACTCTGCCCGCTTCTTCCATACCCAGATCCGGGAAAATCCGGCGGATTTCGGAAAACAGGCTGGAAGGACGCCGGGTCTTCCCCGCCTGGTCAAAGGATACGCAGGACAGCGCCAGCATCCGGGAGGGCCTGGCCAGCATCAGATACAGATAATACCGCTGCAGGAATCCATCCTCCCTGGCCGTAGGCGCCAGTTCCACCCCCTGCTTCTGAAACGCCTGCCGTTCCAGATCGGTCAGAAGGCTTCCCCCTTCTTTCCGGGAAGGCACCGACCCTTCATTGACCCCCAGAAACAAAAGCACCTGGATCCGGCCCAGCCGGGTTCGGGTCAGGTCTCCCACCACCACGCGGTCCACCGTGGCCGGAATCACGCCCACCTGAATTTCCTCAAATCCCGCGTCCAGAATCTCCTCGTACTCTTTCAGGGACACCGTCTCTTCTCCCAGCAGTTCTTCCACCCGGTCAAACAGTTCCATGACCCGGTCCCACACCTGGCCGTATTCGTCTGCCAGGCTGTATTCCCCGGCCGCTTCCAGCTCTTCCTGAAGGACCTTCAGCTTTTCCGCCACGTTCCAGTCTGCCAGGCACTGCTTCAGCGCTTCCGTCATGGAAGCGGCGGTACGCTCCTTTTCCCGCAGCGCCGCCCGCAGCCGTCCCATGGGAACCGTCAGCTGTTCCCGCAGCCCGTTGAGCCGGTCCAGATTCAGGCCGCCTCCGCCCCGGTACGTCCGTTCCCACTGGCTGTCCCATCGGTGAAATCCCCGGATGCCCATGGCCAGCACATAATTTTCCATCCGGTCGGTTTCCTCCGGATCCTCCGACGCCAGTCCGGTTTTCAGGAAGCGGAAGGTGCTTTCATAGTCAAAGTCCCGCCGCACCATCTCCAGCGCCGAGCGGATAAATTCCACCATGGCGTTTTCCAGAATGCTCCGTTTGTCGTCCAGAAAGCACGGAATGCCTTCCGCCCGGAACCGGCTGACAATCTCGCTGCGGCAGGAAGGCAGATCTCCCGCCAGCACGGCGATTTCCCGGTAGCGCACGCCCTCTTCCTGCACCAGCTGATGAATCAGGGACGCCGCGGCCGCCGCTTCCTCTGCCGGATTTGCCGCCTGCAGCAGCCGGATCTGCCCGGCGGCCGGTACGGCGGAGGTCCGCTCATAACGGTACAGGCACCGTTCCAGTTCTCCCAGCGCCGGGCTGTCCTGAAACCGGGGCAGCGGATTTTCTTCCAGCACCAGATCCTTCTTCTTTTCGGTTCCCGTCTCCCTGGCCAGCTGCTCCAGCTTTCCGTACATCTGCTTGCCCATGTAAAACAGGTTCTGTATTTCCCGGTTCTCATAAGGAGACTGCGCCGGGTCCAGCGAAATGGTCACGATCACCTGTCTGGCACAGCGCATCATCTGTTCCAGCAGCCGGTACTGCACCGGCGTAAAACCGGTATAGCCGTCCAGGGCGATGACGCTGCTGCGGATCCGTTCCGAGCGGGGCAGCACGCGGCAGAGCACGTCCAAAATCTCCTCATCGGTGATATACCGTTCTTCGGTCTCCTGCCGGAAGGCCTGGTACAGCACCTCCAGATCCTTCAGCTTTTCTCCCAGCAGCAAAGACGCCGTCTGCCGCACCGCCTCCAGCTGCTCCGGCCCCACTCCGTACTGGTAAAACTCCGACAGCATGGATTTCAGCCGGCCGATAAACCCCGGCCGGTTTAAATGCGCCCCGTAAACAGACAGCTGAGACCGGCAGCGGGAAGCCGCCCTGCGCAGCACCATGGATTTTCCCATGTCGTCCAGCACCGCCGGGTGCTGCGCCGCCGTCTCTTCAAAGATCCGATGGGCCAGCCGGCGGAAGCTGAGAATGTCGATGTTCATGGTGCCGTGTCTGGGGTGCAGGGACACGATCTGCTTCTGCGTCTCCATGGCAAACTGCTCCGGCACCAGGACAAAGTAATTGGTCTCCGGCGACGCCATCGACGCCTGGATCACGCGGCTGTACAGTTCTGTGGTTTTTCCGGAGCCGGAACGGCCCAGAATCAGCTGCAGGGACATATGGCAATACCTCCTCTTTCTGTTTCCTGATGATACCACGAACCGCGGCATATTTCAAACGGCAGGCTCATATTCTGTACAAATGATCTGTACGGGGTCTGTCATGAGTTCCAAAACAAAAATTGTGGTGCTCCGGATGAAAGAACTGATCTATACGGCGGTATTTATCGGCATGGCCGCGCTGTTAGCCATCCTGCTTTTTATCATGTTCCGTTCCGGAAAAGATACAGGAGAAGCCGCGCGGGAAACCCTCTATACCCCCGGCGTCTATACGGCGTCTCTCACCGTAGGCGGCCGGAACGTCAACGTGGAAGTGGCTGTGGACAGCCAGAGCATTCAGTCGGTGGACTTTGTCTCCCTGGACGAAGCGGTTGCCACCATGTACCCTCTGATGCAGCCGGCCATGGCCGGTCTGGAGGAGCAGATTCTGCAGAAGCAGTCTCTGGAAGAGGTGACCTATTCCGACGAAACCCGGTATACGTCCCAGGCCCTTTTAGGCGCCATCGAAACCGCCCTGCAAAAGGCAAAAAACGCCCGGTGATTTCGGTTGTATTCTTGCCATGGCTGTGATATAGTTCAGGTAGGAGCGCAATATACCAAAGACGGTACTACATTACGAATGAGGGGTCGATATCATGAGTTCCGCGTCAAAAGAAACCACAGAAAATGCCATGATGAAAAATCAGATTACAGAAGGAGTGATCTGGCAGCAGCTTCTTCTGTTTTTCTTTCCGATTCTGTTCGGAACCTTTTTCCAGCAGCTGTACAACACGGTGGACGCCATCGTGGTGGGCCGCTTTGTAGGAAAGGAAGCTCTGGCTGCCGTAGGAGGGCCTACCAGCACCATTATCAATCTTCTGGTAGGCTTTTTCACCGGCCTGGCCTCCGGCGCCACGGTGATCATCTCCCAGTTTTACGGGGCCAAGCGGGCCGACAAGGTGGGATTCGCCGTCCACACCTCCATCGCCTTTTCCATCGTCTGCGGCGGCGTCATCATGCTCATCGGCTTTGCGGGAGCGCCCTGGGCGCTGCGGGCCATGGGCACGCCTGCCGACATTATGGACTATTCCGTCACCTATATGCGCATCTACTTCCTGGGCACCATCCCCAACCTGATCTACAACATGGGATCCGGTATTCTGCGGGCGGTAGGCGACTCCAAGCGGCCGCTGTACTTCCTGATTGCCGGCTGTCTGACCAATATCGTGCTGGACATCCTCTTCGTGGTCGGGTTCCACATGAGCGTGGCCGGCGCCGCCTGGGCCACCATCATGTCCCAGACCGTCAGCGCGGTATTCGTGCTGTTTGTACTGACGCGGACCAAGGAAATCTACCGGCTGTTCTTCTCCAAGATCCGTCTGGACGGACGGATGCTGAAGCGGATCATCCGCATCGGCCTGCCGGCGGGACTGCAGTCCGTGATGTATTCTTCGTCCAACCTGATTATCCAGTCCAGCGTCAACAGCCTGGGCACCGATACCGTAGCTGCCTGGACGGCCTACGGCAAGATCGACGTGCTCTTCTGGATGATCATCAACGCCCTGGGCATCTCCATTACCACCTTCGTGGGACAGAACTACGGAGCCGGCAAATGGGACCGGGTCCGCAAGGGCGTCCGGGTCTGCCTGGGAATCAGCTTCGGCGTCACCCTGTTTTTGACCGCGGTGCTGTTCAACTTCGGCATTTACATTTTCCAGATCTTTACCGACGACGCAGCGGTGCTGGCCATTGGATCGGAGATCCTGCATTTCCTGGTTCCGTCCTTTGTCACCTACGTGGTCATCGAGATCTACTCCGGCGCCCTGCGCGGCATGGGGGATTCCTGGCTTCCCATGCTGATTACCATGTTCGGCGTCTGCGCCCTGCGGGTGCTCTGGATTCTCATCGCCGTGCCCATCCACCGGGACATCACCACCGTGGTGTTCAGCTACCCGCTGACCTGGAGCGTGACCACCGTTCTGTTTTTGATTTACTATCACCGGTTCGGGCCCATGCGGCATAAACCGCGAACCCCGAAGCCGTGAAAGGAGAGATTGTTATGAAAATTCCTGCCCATGTCAATATTGAGGCGTTTCTGCGCATGATCGATTCCTGCGCCGGCACGGTGGAGCTGGTTTCCACCGAAGGCGACTGCCTGAACTTAAAGTCCAAGCTGTGCCAGTACATCTCCATTCCAGCCATCCTGTCCAGCGACTATTCCAGAGAGCTGGAACTGGTTTTTGAAAAACCGGAGGATGAGGAAACAGCCGCCGCGTTTTTTAAGACTCAGGTCTGAGGACCTTTCGTGCCTGCCGGCCCTTTCGGGGCCGGCGTTTTTTTATCCGGAACGCCCTTTTTTCCGGAAGGCCGGGCCGCCTGCCGGGAAAGTCTCGCGCGCACCGCCTCCCGCAGAAGCGTATACAGCACCGAACACAGCGGGATAAAAATCAGCATGCCCACGATGCCCATGGCGTTGCCGCCGATGGTCACCGCCACCAGCACCCAGATGGACGGCAGGCCCACCGAGCCTCCCACCACATGGGGATAGATCAGGTTGCCTTCCAGCTGCTGCAGCACGAAGAATACCACCACAAATACCAGCGCGTCCATGGGGCTGACCACCAGCATCAGAAACGCGCCGATGACGCAGCCGATAAACGCTCCGAAAATGGGAATCAGCGCGGTAAAGGCGATCAGCACGCCGATCAGCAGCGCGTAGGGCAGCCGCAGCACCGACAGGGTGATGAAAAACATGGTGCCCAGAATCACCGCCTCCAGGCACTGGCCCGTCAGGAAGCTGGAAAATGTCCGTTCCGACAGGGACGCCACTTCAAAGATTTTTCCGCAGGCCTGCTCCGGAAGGAAGGCCTGCAGCAGGTGCTTTACCTGCCGGCACAGCGTCTCTTTCTGCAGCAGGATATAAAGGGCGAACACGAATCCGATAAAGAAGTTCATCATGCCGTTGATCACGGATACGACAATGTTCCAGGTGGAAGACAGCATGGTCCTGGCCGATTCCGACAGGAAAGCCACCGCGTTTCTGCCGATCTGGTCCCAGTCCAGTTCTATGGTCTGCAGGTACACCGCCGCGTCCGGATACTGAATAAACAGATCCTCCGCCTGCTTCTGGATCCGCTCAAAGAACGCCGGCAGGCTGCTCTGCAGAGAAACCAGGGTCCGCACCAGTTCCGGCATTACCACAAAGATCACCAGCAGCAAAATCCCGGCTACCAGCAGAATGGACAGCGCCAGGCTCAGCGGCCGTTTCCAGCGTCCCGGCCGTCCCGGCCGGATATGGCGTTCCATTCCCCGCATGGGCACGTTGAGAATAAAGGCGATGGCGGCGCCCATCAAAAACGGGAAGATCAGGCCCACGCCTCTGCCAAGAATCTCCAGTACCTTTTCATATTTCATCACCACGGCCGCCGCCAGAATGGCAAACAGGATCAGCTGCCGCAGCTTCCGCATGGTATTTTTATCCAGTTCCATCGCTTATCCCCTCCACATTCCGTCCTGAAAATGGCGGCGGATCTCCTGGGCGTCCGCCTCAAAACTCCCCTGGGTCATCTGGGCGCTGCCGCCGCCCCGGCCCTGCAGCACTTTGCAGAGCGCCTGATTGGCGGGCCGCACGTCTTCTTGCAGGCTGCCCAGGGCGTACTTCCAGTTCGTTCCTTCACCTGAACACACCAGCACCAGGCCGCCTTTGTGCTGCTCCGTCAGCATGGTGCAGTACCGCCGCAGCTGCACCGGCGTCAGCCCCTCTTCCAACACCAGCAGATCCGCACTGCTTTCCGGCAGCGTATCCGCCTTCAGCTGGAGGTATTTGAGAAACAGCTGCTGAAAGCGTCCTTCTCCCTCTCCCTGGCTCTGCTTCAGCCGCTCCACCGCCTCCGCCGCTTCCTCCGGCTTGGCCGACAGCAGCACGGAAATCCGGCTCAGCTGCCGCTGTCCGCGGTTATAATCCTGCAGCGCCCTGCCGCCGCACAGCAGCGACAGGCGGACGCCGCCTTTGTAATGCATCAGGCCGGTGACCTTGATCATGCCGATCTCTCCGGTGCGCCCCACGTGGGTGCCGCAGCAGGCGCAGCAGTCCGCGCCGGGCACCTCGGTCATCCGCACCGGCCCTTCCAGCTGATCCAGTTCCTTTTTGCTGCGGTACTCCAGCGTTTCCAGTTCCTCCGGCAACGGATACCAGACCCGCACCGGCACATTTTCCCAGATCTTCTGATTGGCCTCCCGCTCCAGCTGCTCCGCTTCTTCCAGGGTCAGCAGACCGTTAAAGTCCACCGTCACCTCTTCCCGGCCCATGTGGAACCCTACGTTGTCATAGCCGAAGCGCCGGTGCACCAGTCCGGAAAACAGATGCTCTCCCGTGTGGTGCTGCATATGGGAAAACCGCCGGTCCCAGTCCAGTACCTGCACCGCCTGGCTGCCCGGCTCCAGCGGACGGTCCAGGGTGCAGACCACCTGGCCTTCCCGCTGATGGGCTTCCAGCACCCGGGCCTCTCCCGCCGTGCCTGTATCGCTGGGCTGTCCGCCGCCTTCCGGATAAAACAGCACCCGGTCAAAGGCCGCTTCATATACGGTTTTTCCCTGTTTCTGCGCCGGACGGCACCACAGCACCGTTCCTTCGCAGCTTCTGCAGTAAGGGTCTTTGTCATATACGCGTTCTTCCATTATGTACGTCCTCTTTCTTTTCCGCTTTCCAGGCGCCGCTCTGCCGGCAGCCGGGATATTCAAATACCTGTAGTATACCCACTATACCACATTTTCATCCGGTTCACTCTAAAATTTTTGAAAAATCGGGAAACTGTGGCAAGCCGGCTCTCATATGATGAAGTGTAATCAAAATATTTGGAGGAACCAATATGAGTGATTTGGCGGCCACGAACTGTGGATGCGGATGCGACTGCAGCGCGGGAGGAAACAGCGGATGCAACATTCTCTTTTTGATTCTGCTGCTTTGCTGCTGCGGAGGAAACCTGGGAGGCATAGAACATAACGGATGCGGCTGCGGCTGCGGAAACGGCTGCGATATCCTCTGGATCATCCTGCTGCTCTGCTGCTGCGGAAACGGAAACAGCTGCTGCTGCTGATTGTTCCTTCCGCCGGAAAGGGGATGCCCCGGACCTGTAAATGTTCCGATTTACAGGAGGGGGCATCCTCTTCCTTTTTCATAAAAAGGGCGCGCCGGGCGCCCTTCTACCGGTTCCGGCTCCGTCCGGCCCCCTTCCCGGTTTCCCGTACTTCCCCCGCTTTTTCGTTTTCTCCTTGTCTGTATCCGGTTCTCTGCCGTTTCGCGCAGTCTTCGTCGATCTCATATACCGCGTTTCCATCTATAATCAGGCGGCTGGACATAGCTTCCTCCCGCATTCCGTGTTTCTTTTCCTTTTATCATATGAAAAATGAGGGAAAAATGTTTTGGCACTCCCCCATTCTCATATTTTCCTCCCTTTCTGCATAGATTTTCACAAAAGAAACGTACAGGTCTGATGTGCCATGCATGACAATTCTCCTATAAAATTCACGGATTTCGACTACCTCACCGGCGACTGCCATCTGCAGATGCTCAAAGCCGCCCTGCCCTACGCCGGAATGCCCTGGCAGAGAATGCTCTCCATTCTGATCAAATGCCAGGAACTGAAGCACACCCTTGCCCTGTTTGACGACGCCGACGCCGCTTCTGTGGGCATCTGTTCTCTGGACAGTTCCCGCTCCCGCTCTCCTCTGGATATGCTGGAAGCCATAAAACCCTACGGAACGCCCCGGGAACAGGAACTGATCGACACCCTCTCTCTGCTGATGCAGGCCCTGCAGCAGCCCACATGAACCGGCCTGTCCAAGAGCCGGCCTGTCCGCTGAAAGGAGGCGCTTATGATGAGCCAATGGCAGGAAGACCCCCGTCTCCAGTCCCTGGATCCGGAAAAACTGCAGTTTCTCACCCAGTTTCTGGAACAGCTGGAGCATACTCCCCGCAGTCAGCTGCTCTCCCGGTTTCTGTCGCTGAATGCCGAGGCCGCCCGCAGAAACATCGCCTTTTCCGATTCGGAAACCAACGCCCTAACCCAGATCCTCACCGGCTATATGAGTCCCGCGGACCGGGGAAAAATCGGCATGCTGCGGACGCTGGCCAGAAAGCTTTCTGCCCGGCGGGGGTAGATTCTGTTCTTTATAGGAAAAGCGGGGATTCTGTTTCGTCCAGGAACAGAATCCCCGCTTTTTTCATCCGTTTTACGGTTTTACCACCAGATTGACAATCTTGCCGGGAACGTAGATTTCCTTCACCACGTTTCCGTTTACCTTGTCCGCGATGGCTTCCTTTGCCATGGCAATGGCCTGCTCTTTGCCGGCGTCGGCAGGCACGCGAATCACCGCCCGCACTTTGCCGTTGACCTGCACCGCCACTTCCACTTCATCTTCCTTCATGGCCGCTTCATCAAACTCCGGCCATCCGGCGTGGAAAACGCTGCCGGTGCCGCCCAGCTGCTGCCACAGTTCCTCTCCGATGTGAGGCGCGAAGGGAGCCAGCAGCACCACAAAGGTCTTCAGCGTCTCTTTGTCGATGCCGCCGGTGGTTTTGGCCAGGTCGATCAGCTTGTTGTTGTATTCCATAAATCCGGAAACCACCGTATTGAGGCTGAACTGGTTGAAGCGCTGCTCAATGTCGTACACCAGCTTGTGGCGCAGCCGCAGCATCTCCTTATCCGGCTGAATGTCTTTATCCTTGCTGTCCATCACCAGGTTCCAGAACCGGTTCAGGAAACGGCTGACGCCTTCGATGCCCCGGTCGTCCCACTCCGCGTCCAGTTCCGGCGGACCTACGAACAGCTCGTACATCCGCAGAGAATCGCAGCCGTAGTCCCGCACCAGATCGTCGGGAGAAACCACGTTTCCTTTGGATTTGCTCATCTTGATGCCGTTCTTTCCGGTGATCATGCCCTGGTTGAACAGCTTGGTAAAGGGCTCGTCAAAGCCGACGACACCGATGTCGTACAGGAACTTGGTGTAGAAGCGGGAGTACAGCAGGTGCAGCACCGCGTGCTCCACGCCGCCGATGTACATGTCCACCGGCAGGTATTTGTCCGCCTTTTCCCGGGATACCAGTTCCTTGTCGTTGTGATTGTCCACGTACCGCAGGAAGTACCAGGAAGAACCGGCCCACTGGGGCATGGTGTTGGTCTCCCGCTTGGCCGGGCCGCCGCACTGGGGGCAGGTGCAGTTGACCCACCAGTCAATGGCCGCCAGCGGCGATTCGCCGGTGCCGGTAGGCTGGTAGTTTTCCACCTCCGGAAGCTTTAACGGCAGCTCTTCCTCCGGCACCGCCACGTTTCCGCACTTGGGACAGTGCACAATGGGAATGGGCTCGCCCCAGTACCGCTGTCTGGAGAATACCCAGTCTCTCAGCTTGTAGTTGACAGTCTTTTTGCCCAGGCCTCTGGCCTCGATCATGGCCGGCGCCTCTTTTTTCAGCACCGCGGATTCCATGCCATTCCACTCGCCGGAATTGATCATGGTGCCGCTGGCCTCGGTATAGGCCTCCGTCATGTTCTCGATTTCTTTTCCATCTTTGGCGATTACCTGAATGATGGGGATGTCAAACTTTTTCGCGAACTCAAAGTCCCGGTCGTCATGGGCGGGCACGCACATAATGGCGCCGGTGCCGTAATCTGCCAGCACATAGTCCGACAGCCAGATGGGGATCTTCGCTCCGCTTAAGGGGTTTATAGCATAGCTGCCGGTAAACACGCCGGTCTTTTCCTTGTCCTGCATCCGGTCCACATTGGAACGCATGGAGGAGTCCAGAATGTATTTTTCCACCGCTGCTCTGGTTTCGTCGGTGGCCAGCTCCTTCGCCAGCTTATGCTCCGGCGCCAGCACCATAAAGGTGGCGCCGTACAGGGTGTCGGGACGGGTGGTGTACACCGTGATCTTCTCGTCTCTTCCGTCTACCGGGAAATTCACCTCCGCGCCGTAGGACTTGCCGATCCATTCCGTCTGCATCTTCTTGACCTTTTCCGGCCAGTCCAGCTTGTCCAGGTCGTTTAACAGGCGCTCCGCGTAGGCGGTGATCTTCAACATCCACTGCCGCAGGTTCTTCTTAGTTACCGGCGCGCCGCAGCGTTCGCAGCAGCCGTTGACCACTTCTTCGTTGGCCAGGCCGGTTTTGCAGGACGGGCACCAGTTGATGGGGAATTCCTTTTCATACGCCAGGCCCTTTTTAAACATCTGCACAAAAATCCACTGGGTCCACTTGTAGAAATCCGGATCCGTGGTGTTGACTTCCATATCCCAGTCGTAAATAGAGGCGATCTCGTTGATCTGCCGCTTGATGTTCTTTACGTTTTCCGCCGTGGAGATCGCCGGATGCACGCCGGTTTTTATAGCGTAGTTTTCCGCCGGCAGGCCGAACGCGTCCCAGCCCATGGGATGGATCACATAGTGACCTTTCAGAATCTGATACCGGCTCCACACGTCGGAGATGACGTAGCCTCTCCAGTGTCCTACGTGCAGGCCGCTGCCGGACGGATAGGGGAACATGTCCAGGCAGTAGTATTTCGGTTTCTTTCCATCGTTGACATTGATGGGGTTCTTTTCCCAGTTCTCCCGCCACTTCTTCTCAATGGCGCTGTGGTTATAGGGTGCTGCCATATAAGCCTCCTTCTTGCGCTGCCTTTTGCAGCTGTTTTCTTTTATGGGGAATGCCCGCTCGGCGCGAGTGCGCATCCTCAGCGGAGCGTATAAAAAAGCGCCTCTATCTTTCGATAGAGACGCAGAATTCGCCGCGCGGTACCACTCTATTTCATGCTGTCTGCATGCGCTTTCCGGAAATGTCTTCCATTTCCTTCCTGTAACGGCGGAAACACCGGCAATGCCTACCCAAAAAAGCCTTCCGGCCTCTCCTTCAGCACGCTACTCCGGAACCAGTTCACAGACCCTCCGCCGCCGGCTCGCACCTTCCGCCGGCTCTCTGCCGGCATCCGGCCTGCTACTACTTTCCTTCTCAGTATTTGCATCAAGACTAAATCTAACATATTTGCAAATATCTGTCAACCGGGATTTTTCTCCCGCACCCGTCCCGCGGTTTCCGCCGCAATGGCCTCCATCTGCTCCATTTGCCGCTCCATATCCGCCGCCAGCCGGATCTGAGTCCGGCACCGGTCCAGGTTGTGCTCTCTCCGGCTGATATGAAAATACGTGTCTCCCGACAGATAGTCCGTTAGGAAGCGGATGCCGCATTCCATGGTCATCAGCCACGCGCCGTAGGGAAGCATGCGGATCTCCGCCTCCGTCAGGCTGGCCGCGCACTCCTCCAGAAACCCTTTGGTAAACGCCGTATAGAAAGGCAGCGACAGAGACACCCGCTCCAGGTCCCGCTCATCCTCCAGCGCCGTGCTGGCGCCGGTCCGGATGGCGTCGCCGAAATCGTACAGAGACAGCCCCGGCATCACCGTATCCAGGTCCACCACGCACAGGGCCCGTCCGGTCTTCCGGTCCAGCAGCACGTTGTTTAACTTGGTGTCATTGTGAGTCACCCGCAGCGGTATCTCCCCCCGCTGCTGCATGGACAGCGCCAGTCCCAGCCGGCCGCTCCGTTCCATAAAAAATCCCAGTTCTTCCTGTACCCCGGCGAACCGGCCGCACCCGTCCGCACGCGCCGCCGCTTCCAGATCCCGCAGGCGCTTGGGCGTATTGTGGAAATCGGGAATGGTCTCCGCCAGCTGATCCGCCGGATATCCCGCCAGCAGCCGCTGGAAATGGCCGAAGGCCCGGCCGCACTCGTACAGTTCTTCCGGACTCCGGGCCAGATCCCGGCAGAAACTGTCCTGCACAAACCGGTACATCCGCCAGCAGTCCCCATGGCGGTCCCGCAGGCAGCTGTTTCCCTCCCGGTCCGGAATCAGGTTCAGCACCTCTCTGCCGGGATCGCCGCCTTCCTTTTCCACCGCCGCTTTCAGATACTCCGTCACGCCCCGGATATTGTTCATAAGGGCTTCCGGATTTTGGAACACTTCCTGATTGATCCGCTGCAGAATAAACGCGCCGTCTTCCGGTTTTCCCGTCTCCGCCAGAAATGTATCGTTGATGTGGCCGCTGCCGTAGCGCCGCAGCTTTATTTCCGTTCCCAGTCCAAAGGCCTGCGCCGCCTGCCGGATCCGGTCTTCATCCAGCTGTGTCTTCATCCGTTTTCCTCCCGTTTTCCCTTTTCTGGCCCCCATAATAGCACATTTCCCGGAAAGACACAAGGAAGACGCCGCCCCGCGTGGTTTTTCTTGCCCCTTTTTTCCAGATGTGCTACACTGAACTATGGCGGCAGCATCGGTTCCGCCAAATTTTCAGAAAGAGACCGTATCAGTTATGGAACAAAACGAGCGAAGATTTGCAGTACTCATTGACGCGGACAACGTCTCACCCAAATACATCAAATACATTCTGGACGAGGTGTCCGACATCGGCGTCGCCACCTACAAGCGGATCTACGGAGACTGGACCGACACGGAAAAGAAGAGCTGGAAGAACGTCCTTCTGGACTGGTCCGTCAACCCCATCCAGCAGTACAGCTACACCACCGGCAAAAATGCCACCGACTCTGCCATGATCATCGACGCCATGGATATCCTCTACTCCGGCAACGTAGACGGCTTCTGCCTGGTATCCAGCGATTCGGACTTCACCAAACTGGCCCAGCGGCTGCGGGAAGACGGCATGTTTGTCATGGGCATCGGCGAGCAGAAGACGCCCAAGCCTTTCCGGGCCGCCTGTGACACCTTTAAGCTGCTGGAAATCATTTCTTCCGAAGACGCTCCGGAGACGGCTCCGGCAGCCAAATCCCCCGCCGCCGGCCGGGCCGATTCCCTGTCCATGGACGCCATCGAACAGTCCATCACCAGTATCGACGAGATTCAGAAAGCCATCGCCAAGCTGCTTATGGAAAACAACAGCCAGAACCAGCCGGTGATGCTGGCCAAAGTGGGCAATTTCCTCACCAAGCGGTTTTCCGACTTCGACGTGCGCAACTACGGCTATTCCAAGCTGTCCACCTTCCTGGAAAGCCTGGACAACAGCGACTTTCAGGTGGTCAAGCTCCACGGCGGGTACTTTGTGCAGGAAAAGAGCGCCAGCATTTCCATGGCGGAAATTGAAAAAGAGATCACCCGCATCCTGCAGAGGAACAAGGGCCACGTGGACAATTTAAGCATCATCCACGACGAACTGAAAAAGACCTTCCCGTCCTTCGACGTCAAGCAGTACGGATTCAGCCGCATTTCCAGCTTTATCCGCAGTTTCGGCACCTTCCGCATCAAAGACAACATGATTCAGCTGCGAGGATAACCATGATGAATCCCAGACAAGTGTTTTCACGCGTCGGCTTTGCCTATGCCGCGTACCTGACAATTTCCACCGCCAGCCAGCTGCTGGCGGCGGCCCTTCTTCAGCCCTTCCGAGCGCGGATGGGCGAGGACCTGTGGTTTGTGGTCTGCATGCTCTGCATGTATCCGGCGGCCTTTCTGGTCTTCTGGCTGCTGATGCGCCGAATCCCCAAAGACCCTGCGGGCCGGCCGGACATGCCGCTTCGCGCCGGACGCTTCCTTGGCATTTTCATCATCTGCGTCGGCGTCATGTACGCAGGCAACCTGCTGGGGCAGCTGATCTCCCAGATGGCGGACCGGCTCACCGGCCGGCAGTCGGTCAACGCCGTGGTGGAACTGGTCATGGGCATGGACACCTGGGCCGTGTTTCTGGCCGCGGTAGCGGCGGCTCCCGTTATGGAAGAGCTGCTGTTTCGCAAGCTGCTGCTGGACCGCGTCTCGGTATTCGGAGACCGCACCGCCATTCTGCTGTCCGGCGTGGTTTTCGGACTGGCCCACGGCAACTTTTACCAGTTTTTCTACGCCTTCGGCCTGGGATCCATATTCGCCTGGGTCTACCTGCGCACCCGCCGGATCCGTTTTTCCATTCTGCTGCATGTCCTGATCAACTTCTGCGGCAGCATCCTGCCCATGCAGCTGCTGCACATGATGCGGGACTATCCGGTGATCGGCGCCCACCTGCTGCTGGGGCAGACCATGCTGATGCTGGCCGCCGCCATCTGCGGCGTGATTCTGCTGATCTGCCAGCGCAGAGACTGGATCCTGCTTCCCGGCAGCTGTCCGATTCCCGCCGGGAAATGGTTCGGCACGGTATTCGCAAACAAAGGCATACTGGTGTTTTTCCTGGTCAGCCTTCTGTTCTTTTTCATGGCATAACAGCAGAAAACGGGGCGGCTCCCATAGGGAACCGCCCCATTTTTATGCGTCCGGTCAGTCTTCGTTCCGGTCCACAACGGAAGCTCTGGCTTCCACTTCTTTTTTCTGCACATCGCCGGGCGCCTGCTCATAGCGGCTGAACTCGTACTCGTATACGCCGATGCCGCCGGTCATGGAACGCAGGTCCGTATTGTAGCCGAACAGCTCCGACATGGGCACGTCGGCTTCAATGATCTGTTTGCCGTGATGGTCGGAATTCATACCCAGCACGCGGCCTCTTCTGCGGTTCAAGTCGCCCATGATATCGCCGGTAAACTTGTCGGGCACCGTCACCTTCATGGAGACGATGGGTTCCAGCAGCACCGGGTTGGCTTCCATAAACGCTTTCTTGAAGGCCAGGGAAGCGGCCATCTTGAAGGCCATTTCCGAAGAGTCCACCGGATGGTAGGAGCCGTCCAGCAGCGTCGCCTTGATGCCCACCACCGGATAAGCCGCCAGCGGTCCTCTCTGCACGCATTCCTGGATACCCTTTTCCACCGCCGGGAAATAGTTTCTCGGAACGGCGCCGCCGAATACCTTCTCTTCAAAGATATACGGAGTCTCCAGATCGCCGGAGGGTTCGAAGGACATCTTGACGTCGCCGTACTGGCCGTGTCCGCCGGTCTGCTTCTTGTATTTGCCCTGAGCCTCCACTTTCTTGCGGATGGTCTCCCGGAACGCTACCTTGGGTTTGCTCAGTTCGATCTCTACTTTGTAGCGGTTCAGCAGCTTGCTGACCACCACTTCCAGCTGCTGGTCGCCGATGCCGTACAGCAGCGTCTGGCGGTTCTCCTTGTCGCTGACCGCTTTCAGCGTCAGATCTTCTTCCATCAGCTTGGCCAGCGCCGACGCCACCTTGTCGTCGTCGCCCTTGGTCTTGGTGGTATAGCGCATGTAAGTATACGGCGTGGAAATCTGCGGCTTGTGGTACACGATGGGAGCCGTGCGCACCGCCAGCGTATCGCCGGTCTGGGTCACCGTCAGCTTGGCCACCGCTCCGATGTCGCCGGCATGCAGCTCCGGCAGCTCGATCTGCTCTTTGCCCCGCAGCGTATAAACCTTGCCGATCTTCTCTTCCGTATCTTTATTGACATTATAGGAGGTCGTGTCCTGCTTCAGCGTGCCGGTGCAGATCTTTACCAGGGAATACTTGCCGATAAAGGGATCCACAATGGTCTTGAAAACCCGCATGGACAGAGACACGTCGTCATTGTACTTGGCCACGAAGCGCTCGCCGGTGGATACGTCCACGCCGATGCACTCGTAATGGTCCGGGGACGGGAAGTACTTGTCCACCGCCTGCAGAAGCATCTTGGCGCCCTGTCCGTTGATGCCGGATCCCAGCATAACCGGAACGATGCTGCCATCTATCACATGTTCCCGAAGGGCGGAAGAAACTTCCTCGTAGGTAAACTCTTCTCCGGAGAAGTAACGTTCCATATATTCCTCGCTGGTCTCCGCCACAGCCTCCATCAGGGCCTCCCGGCAGATGTTTAAGTTCTTCATGGAATATTCGGGAATCTCACATTCTTCGTAATCGCTGAAATTGGTGAAGCGTCTTCCTCCCATCTTCACCACGTTGACAAATCCCACGAACTTTTCATTTTCACGGATGGGCAGATGGAACGGAGCGATCTTTCTGCCGAACCGTTTTTCCAGCTTCAGCACCAGTTCCCGGTAGCTGGCATGGTCGTCATCCATATTGGTCACAAAAATAATTCTGGGCAGTTCATACTTGTCGCAGAGTTCCCAGGCCTTCTCCGTGCCTACCTCGATGCCCGCCTTGCAGTTCACCACGATCACGGCGGCATCCGCCACGCTGACAGCCTCTTCTACTTCGCCTACAAAGTCAAAATAACCCGGCGTATCCAGGAAGTTGATCTTAATGGGGCCGCTTTCTCCCACGTACTCCAGCGGCACTAAAGAAGTGGAGATGGAAAACTGCCGTTTGGTTTCTTCCTTATCATAATCGCTGATGGTCGATCCGTCCACCACGCTGCCCATGCGCTTGGTCACTCCGGTGGCAAAAGCCATGGCCTCTACCAGCGTCGTCTTGCCCGCTCCGCCATGTCCCAGCAGTACGACATTACGGATTTGTTTGGTTCCGTACACGTTCATAAACATCCCTCCTGTTATATCGTTTTAGCCTATAAGGACATTTTACTAAAAAATTCTGAATTTTACAAGTTATTTGTGCGATTTATACAAACATTTTTCCAGTTCTTTCGATTTTGACGCTTGCTTTAAAGCGTCGAACTTTAAAGCTATAAAGCATTGACAATCCGCCTCTCCTGGCTTACAATGTGAAAAAGAAAAACCAATACTGCGAGGAATCTGCCATGATTATTATTATGAAGCCGGGCGCTTCCGAGGAAGCCGTCCAGAAAGTATCCGACCTGATCCGTTCCCGGGGTCTGCAGGCCCATCTGTCCAAAGGCGCCGAAGTGACCATCGTCGGCGTCGTCGGCGACAAGACCCGCCTGCAGGGCAGCAACATCGAAATTTCCGAGGGCGTGGACAAAATCGTCAACGTCACCGAGTCCTACAAGCTGGTAAACAAAAAGTTCCATCCGGAAGATTCGGTGATCACCGCCGGAACCGCTTCCATCGGCCCCGGCACCCTTACGGTGATGGCCGGCCCCTGCGCCATTGAAAGCCATGACCAGCTGCTGCAGTGCGCCTATGCCGTCAAAAAAGCCGGCGCCACGTTCCTCCGGGGCGGCGCCTACAAGCCCAGAACTTCTCCCTACTCCTTCCAGGGGCTGGAGGAAGAAGGCCTGAAATACATGAAAGAGGCCAGAGAAGCCACCGGCTTAAACGTCATCTGCGAAGTCACCAGCCTGCGGGCCCTGGAAACCGCTGTGAAATACGTGGACATGATCCAGATCGGCGCCCGGAACATGCAGAACTTTGAGCTTTTAAAAGAAGCCGGCCGCTCCGGCGTGCCGGTGATGTTGAAGCGGGGCCTGGCCGCCACCATTGACGAATGGCTCAACGCCGCGGAATACATCATTTCCGAAGGCAATCCCAACATCGTCCTCTGCGAACGGGGCATCCGCACCTATGAAACCGCCACCAGAAACACCCTGGATATCAGCGCCGTACCGGTGATCCGCGCCAAGAGCCATCTGCCTCTGATCGTGGATCCCAGCCACGCCACCGGCGTCCGGGCCTACATCGAGCCCCTGTCCAAAGCAGCTATCGCCGCCGGTGCCGACGGCCTGATGATCGAAGTGCACCCCTGTCCCGCCTGCGCCCTGTCCGACGGTCCCCAGTCCCTGACCTTTGAACAGTTTGACGACCTTATGGCGCACATCCGTCCCTACGCCGAACTGGCCGGAAGGAGCTGACTATGACTGACACGACCATTGGCTTTATCGGCCTGGGACTCATCGGCGGCTCCATTGCCAGAGCGCTGCGGCAGGCCTGCCCGGATCTTACCATTATGGCCTATATGCGGACCCGTTCCCGGCTGGAACAGGCAAAACGGGATGGCGTCGTAGATCAGATCCTGTCCGGCATCGATGAAAATCTAAGCCGCTGCGACCTGATCTTTCTCTGCACGCCGGTGGAATACAATGCCGCCTATCTGGCTCAGATCCGCCCGTTTTTAAAGCCGGGGGCGCTGATTACCGACGTGGGCAGCACCAAGACCGACATCCACCGGGAAGTGGCCCGGCTGGGCATGGAACGGCAGTTTATCGGCGGCCATCCCATGGCCGGGTCTGAAAAGACCGGCTACGAACATTCCACCGACCATCTGCTGGAAAACGCGTTTTATATCATCACGCCCACCAGCGCCTCTACCGAGGATGATATCGCCCGCCTGGTGGAGATGGCCCGGCAGATCCGCTCCATTCCCATTGTACTGGACTATGAAGAACACGACCGGATCACCGCCGCCATCAGCCACCTGCCCCATATCGTCGCTTCCAGCCTGGTCAATCTGGTGCGGGACTGCGACTCGCCGGAAGGCATGATGCGCCGGCTGGCGGCAGGAGGCTTCAAGGACATCACCCGGATCGCTTCCTCTTCTCCTGAAATGTGGGAGCAGATCTGCATGACCAACCGGGACAACCTGGCCGTTATGCTGCGCCGCTACATCCACTCTCTGGAACAGACCCTTTCTCAGCTGGAAGCGGCCGACGGCCCGTCTCTGTACCGGCTGTTTGAGGAATCCCGGGAATACCGCGGCTCCATGTCCGACAAGGCCAGAGGCGCCCTCCCGCCGGAGTATTCCTTCACCGTGGACATCGTGGACGAGGCGGGTTCCATTTCCACCCTGTCGGTCATCCTGGCCGCCAAGGGCATCAGCATCAAAAACATCGGCATCAACCACAACCGGGAACGGGGCGAAGGCGCCCTGCGCATCGTTTTTTACGATCAGGCGTCTATGGACGCCGCCTGGGAACAGCTGAAAAAATATCACTACGAACTGATGAAAGATTAGGGGGGATTCCTTATGAAATTCCGAAATGTTTCCGGCCTCCGGGGCGAAGTAGCCGTGCCGGGAGACAAGTCCATCTCACACAGAAGCATTATGTTCGGCTCCATTGCCAGAGGCATCACGGAGGTCCGTCATTTTCTCCAGGGCGCCGATTGTCTGTCCACCATTTCCTGCTTCCGGAACATGGGCATCGACATTGAAAACAACGGCGGCGCGGTGCTGGTGCGGGGCAAAGGCCTGCGGGGCCTGCAGCAGCCGGACTGCGTGCTGGACTGCGGCAACAGCGGCACCACCACCCGGCTGATTTCCGGCATCCTGTCCGCCCAGGATTTTTCTGTTACGCTGACCGGCGACGCTTCCATCCAGAAGCGGCCCATGAAGCGGATCATCGAGCCCCTCTCGCTCATGGGGGCCCGGATTGAAAGTGTAAACGGCAATGGCTGCGCCCCCCTTCGGATTCAGGGCGGCCCGCTGCACGGCATTTCCTACCGGTCTCCGGTGGCATCCGCGCAGGTCAAGTCGTCCATTCTGCTGGCCGGCCTCTATGCCGACGGAGAAACCTCCGTAACGGAGCCGTATCTGTCCCGCAACCACACGGAGCTGATGCTGCGGCACTTCGGCGCCGACATCCGTTCCGAAGAACGTTCCGACGGCGCCTGCGCCTGCGTGCGCCCGGCCAGGGAACTGTACGGGGCCTCCATCGACGTGCCGGGAGATATTTCTTCCGCCGCCTTTTTCCTCTGCGCCGGACTCATGGTTCCCAACTCGGAGATCCTGTTAAAACACGTAGGCGTCAATCCCACCCGGGCCGGCATTCTGCAGGTCTGCAGGGCCATGGGCGGCGATATTTCCGTGCTCGATCCTTCCGAAGACTCCGGAGAACCGGCGGCTGACCTGCTGGTACGTTCTTCCTCTCTTCACGGCACGGTCATCGAAGGCGCCATCATTCCCACCCTCATTGACGAGCTCCCCATGATCGCCGCCATGGCCTGCTTCGCAGAAGGCGAAACCATCATCCGGGACGCCGCCGAACTGAAGGTCAAGGAATCCAACCGTCTGGAAGTCATGGTGAAAAATCTCGCCGCCATGGGCGCCGACGTGACGGAAACGGAAGACGGCATGATCATCCGGGGCGGAAGGCCGCTGCACGGTGCGGTGGTGGACAGCCGTCTGGATCACCGCATCGCCATGACCTTCGCCGTCGCCGGCCTCTGCGCGGAAGGCGAAACGGAAGTGCTGGGCAGCGAATGCGTCGATATCTCCTATCCGGAGTTTTACCGGGATCTGGAGCGGCTGGCCTCCTGGCGGGGCCTGTCCTTTGTACAGTAACGGCGGCAGCAGCTATTCAATTCCGTTCCCCTGCCTTTTGATCTTTTCCAGCCGCTGGATATAGCTGTCGGTCTTGGAAGGATCCACCAGGCTTTCCACAAACTCGCCGGCCTTTATGGCCTTTTCCAGGTCTATGCCGGTTTCGATTCCCATGCCGTTGAGCATGTATACCGTATCCTCTGTGGCAATGTTGCCGCTGGCGTTTTTAAATACCGTGCAGCCGCCGATGCCCGCCAGAGAACTGTCGATCCGGTCCACCCCGGCATCCAGCGCCGCCAGCACATTGGCCAGGCCGGTGCCTCTGGTGTTGTGGGCGTGGAACGCCCAGGTCCGGATCTCCGGAAATTCCGCTTTCATCTCCAGGAACCGCTCCCGCACCTGATTCGGAAACGCCATGCCCGCCGTGTCGTTCAGAGAAATCTCTGTGGCTCCGCAGTCGATGAACCGCCGGATGATCTCCTTGATGTCCTGGCTGGGAATCCATCCGTCATAGGGGGAAACAAACGCCAGGGAGATGGAGCCCAGCAGGGTCATCTGATGCCGCGCGGCAATGGCGCCGATCTCCCGGAATCCCTCCATGCCTTCCGCAATGCTTTTCCCGGTCATCAGGCGGTAATGGGTCCCGCTGCCGGAGATGTTGATCTTTACCTTGGGACAGCCGGCGTCCGCCGCCTCCCGCATCCCTGCCGGCGTCTGCAGAAGGGCCCGGTACACCACGCCGGGTCTGCGGTTCATCTTCTGAAACACCTCCGGCGTGCTGCGCATGCTGTCCACTCCGGACCGCTCTCCCAGAAACGAGCCTACTTCGATTTCCCGGATGCCGGCATCCGCCATAAGGTCCAGAAGCTTTACCTTGTCCGCCACGGCAATGGGCGGCAGCGTCTGAAAGCCGTCTCTGGTAGATACTTCACAAATCCTTACCTGTTTCGCGTAATTCATATGCACCCTCCTTATGATGAACGTTTGACGTTTGCTCTCTTCTTTCTCTTTCCGCCTCCCAGCAGCTTTTTCAAAATCCAGAGAACCGCCAGCACCAGCGCTGCCTTGGCAAGCGCCGGATGCTCCGACAGCCATGCCCGGACACCGGCCCGCTCTGTCTCCAGCCGCAGCTGATACTGCCCCGGTTCTTCCAGCACGGTCTCATACCAGACCGTGCCTTTGCCGGAGGCTTCTTTCTCATCTCCGGGCCGCTCCGTCAGGGAAATCTCCCCGTCCTTTTTGCTTCCCGGCAGGAAAGACAGAAGGCCGCCGTCCTCTTCCTCGTGTTCTGTTTCCATGCCTTCCGTCTTTCTGGAAAGAATGGGAATCCGTCCCTCCAGATCCGTCAGGCCGATCTCCAGCCGGATGCCGCTTCCCGTAGACTGGATTTCCAGCA
The DNA here is from genome assembly GCA_944380605.1 of uncultured Lachnospiraceae bacterium. GTDB lineage: Bacteria > Bacillota > Clostridia > Lachnospirales > Lachnospiraceae > UBA3402. The sequence goes on from CALWIA010000006.1 coordinate 52,248, forward strand.
CCTCCGTTTCCGGCCGGAATACCGTCACGGTGCCGGCTTCTTCTGCCTCCTGCTGTCCCGCTTCTGCCGCCTCTTCTTTGGCTTCTTCCTCCGCCGGACGGACGACGCTTACGATGCCGCCCTTCATGGGGAACGAAATGGGTTCTTCTCCCGCTTCCCGATGGGCTTCTTCCAGCATCTGATGGCGTTCTTCCGAAAAACTGCCCTGTACTTCCTGTGACAAATGGGTCATGGCCGCCACCGCGAAGCTGCCGATATCGCTGCTTAAAGCCCGGAATTCCTTTGTGGTTCCGTCGTTGTAAAAGTCTCCCTCCAGCCGGGTGATCAGGCCGCTTTGGTCGATGTGATAGACTGCTGTTGCCGATCCATCCCATTCCGGCGGCAGTTCAAAGATCACCTGATAGGAACCGGGATAGGAAAACTGTTCTTCTCCCTCCAGGGAAACGCCGATGCGGTAATAGCGGCACTGGGGCTGGCGCAGGTACAGATCCTCAAATTCCAGAAATTCTTCCAGTTCCAATGCCCGGGTTTCTTCGCTTTCGCTGTACCAGCTGTAGACGGCAATGTCCGCTTCCGCCAAAGCCGCCGCCGTTTCCGCGTCGGCGTTTACCCGCACCGCGCGGGTGGTAAAATCTCCAAAGCTCTGTTCCGTCAGCAGCTGGCTCTCCGCCGGAAATTCGATCTGATAGGCCTCGCTGTCTTCCGAGCAGTACCGGGAAACTTTGATATAGGAATCCGGCTGTCTCCGGTACAGGCAGATCCGGTTTCCATCCGCGTCCAGCGCGTACGCCGCTTCCCGGATGCAGTCTTCAAAGCCTTCCGCTTCTTCTCCCGGTTCCGTCCCATCCACGATGCCCTGGACAAACAGCGTCCCGATCATCCGGCTTTCCGCGCTGACCTCATAACTCGTATTCCAGTAGGCTTCTGTCAGATGGTCAAAGGCCCCCAGGTTCAGCTGGCCGGCAAAGGCCGCCGGCAGTTCCAGATACACAATGGACCGCCCCGGATCGCATTGCAGCGCCTGATCCGGCAGTTTCCCCTTTTTCACATTCCCGGCCTGTCCCCGCAGAGTGATATACAGGCCGCCTTCTCCGCTGAAACGCTGGGGATTCCATTTCTGCAGACCGGCCGGCCAGGCCAGGTTCTGCAGCGCCGGGCATCCGGAGTACAGGTTTTCGCCCAGTTCCGTGATGCCTGCCGGCAGCTGCGCGGAAATCAGATGGACGCAGTCCGCGAAGGCCCGCCGCTCCGCTTTTCCCTTTTCCGGCACAGCCGCTTCTGTCTCAAAGCATTCCACGGTTCTGGCCGCGCAGCCTTCAAACGCCCTTTCTCTGATTTTTTCCACGCTGTCCGGCAGCTGCACCTGGTCCATCTGCGCGCCGGCAAAGGCGGCTTCCCCTATGGTCCGCAGCCCCGCCGGAAGCTGCACCGTTCCGTTCCCCTGTCCGAACCGGGTTCCGGCAAAGGCCTGTTCCGGAATTTCTTCCAGCCCCGCCGGAAATGTGCCTTCTTCCAGCGCCGTGCCGGAAAACGCCTCTTTGCCCAGTTCCCGCAGCGATGCCGGCAGCGCCTGCACCGCCGTATGACTTTCACTTCCGGAGGCAAACGCCCGCTCTCCTATGGACTCCACCGTGTCGGGGAGCAGAAGCAGGCTCTCGCCGGAAGCCACGCCGGTATCTCCGTCGGAGGTCAGTGCGTAAAATCCCTCTTTTTCAATGATTTTCAGATTCTGACCGGAAAACGATGCTTCCGCCAGATTTTTGGCCTCCGCGAAGCACCGGACGGGAATTTCTTCCACATCTGCCTGTATCACCAGACTGCTGCCCTGGAAATCTGCTCCCTCAAACGCACTCTCTCCCAGCGTCCGGACAGACTCCGGAAGCAGGACCGTGCCGGTAACCCCGGGAAGAGCGATGGGTTCTCCGCCGCCCGTCACCAGTTCATATCCCTGGGCGCTTCTGGCAGCCGCGCCTGAAAACACCGCCCCGGCAAAGGCCCGCTCCCCTATGGATTCCACCTGATTTCCAAAGCGGATGCCTCCCGCAATCACGCAGCGTTCAAAACATCCATCGGCAATCCGCTTCACCGTATCCGGGATCGCCAGGGCATACTGCCCTGCGCCGTCACCCGGCAGAGAACCATAGGTCTTCCAGTATCTCGGCTCCCCCTGATATCCTTCCGGCAGTTCCTGATGCGTTTCCTTAAAATCCAGTTCCGTTACCGGGCGGCCGTTGACATAGGCCGGCAGCACCAGGCAGGAAGAAGACAGGTACTGCGCAGGCCGGGATGTTTTTGAATTGATATCCAGATCCTCATACCGGAGGGGATCGGAATCCGCATACTTCTCATACGGATCGTCAGGCCAGGTCACCTGCAGGGTCAGAGGCGCAAGCAGGGTCACGCCGTCCTCATTTTCTTTATAACAGGACTCCGGCACATCCTCCATCCGGAGATTGGCCGCCGGTTCCGGCGCCTCCTGCCCCAGGATCACGATCACCTGCCGCCGGGCCGTAAACTGCCCCTCTTCCGTAGACGCGATGATCCACGCATTGCCTGGAGACACCGGCGTCAGCTGCCCGAACTCGTCGGTTTCCACCACCGATGGATAGCTGCTTTCATACCGGATGCGCCGGTTGTCCGCATTGGCCGGCACCGCCGACGCCGAAGCAAAATAAGCCTGCGTCCCGTCTCCGGAAAGCGGCAGAATCAGCGGTTCCTGCTCCATGAAAATTCCGGTAACAAATACCGGCGGGTTTTCCCACACATCTTCCGAAACCGAAGGGCCGGGGTGCTCCTCTTCATACATCAGCCGGACGGAATCAAACACCGATCGCCCGGTGGTGATCAGCGCCTCGTAGGCCTTTGCCAGTTCCTTAAAGGAATAACTTCCCTCCCTGGGAACGTAGCGGCTGCCGTATACGCCCCGTTTGAAAAATTCCAGCAGCTTGTTTCCGATCTTGCTGATCCAGGCGTCGTCCATAACCGTTTCCGCATAGGAAACCGCCAGCTCCATGCCGTATTCATAGGTGTCGTACAGCATGTACGCACCGGTGTTCAACGTCACCGCCTGCGCGTAGCTGCCGTCATAGGCATTGATCATATACCCCAGACCGGCCCGCACCGCGTCCTCCACGGCGATCTGCGCGTCCAGCAGCCGGGCCAGGCCCGCGATTTCCCCGGACTGGAACAGCATGTCGGTCAGAATTGCCGTGCCTCCCATCAGCAGGCCGGCGGCTCCGGCCCACTGCTGCACCAGGTTCAGCAGAATGTCCGTGACGATCTGCATGGACGTTCCATACTGCAGTTCGGCGGCCAGACGGGCCACATCCCCGCTGCTGACGGCCAGAATGCCGTCGGATACAGACCGGATGGCCGCCATAAGCGACGGGTCATTGGTCTGGCGGTACATCAGTTCCAGAAATTCCAGGGTGCCTTCCCGGTGTTCCGACAGCGCCATGTACATGGCCATCTTTTCTGTATATTCCAGCATGTTCTGGGTGGTAGAAAGCAGCAGGTTGACGCAGAGGCCGATGCCGGAAGCGGTTTCCGAAGAAAAGGCCGCCCCCGCGCCGGAAGCCGCGGACCCGCCGCTTCCCGACAGCCGGAAACCGCCGGCCGTCTTTTCCACCGCCCGCCGCAGGGTTTTTCCGCTGGCGTAAGCCGCGTCGTCGATTTTGGAAAGACAGGTTTCCAGCGCCTCCTGATTGGCTCTGCCCCCCAGACCCAAATCTGTCAGAATCTCTTCCAGCGAACCGGCCTTCCCCTGTTCCTGCACCACGCCGTACACCGTAGACGCCAGAAAAGCGTTCTGCAGTTCCGCCGGGCTGGCGGCCGCCAGCACCTGGCGCAGCGTCCCCTCCGAGCCCAGCACATCGGGTCCGTAGTCCAGCGCCATCACCGCGTATTCCAGAATGGTGTCCCGCCAGACGGCGCAGCTTTCCCTGGTCTTTTCCAGGGTGTCGCCGCTGGCCGCCTGCCGGCACAGGATTTCCAGAAGAATCTGCTTGTAGAGTTCCTGCCGGTTCTCAAAGACCAGGCTGCCCCCATCCGTCAGAAACAGATAGGCGTCCGCCGATTCCCGGAAGCCGAATTCCTCATCCATGGCCGTGTTGAGCCTGCGGTGCAGCATTTCCAGCGACAGATCGCTTCGGAGCCGGGGATCCTGAGACAGAAAATCCGCCAGATAGATTTCATATGCGGCGGCGCTTTCCGCTTCCAGCACCGAAGCCGTTCCCGCCGCCAAACCCTCTGCCGGAACGCTGCCCACAAACAGGCAGGCCGCCAGCAGGGCCGCCCCCAGGCGTCCTGCTGCCGGCCATGTTCTATGTCCGCTTCGCTTTTGTTTTCTTTCTTTTCCTGCTTTCATATCCGCCGCGGTCCCCCTAATTCCGTTCAAAATAGGCCCGGGTAATCAGAATCTCGCAGTTTTCAAAGGCCGCCGCGTCCGGCTGATACAGATCCTCCCCCGCAGCCGCGATTTCCGACGCCGTCATCTGGTCCTTCCCAGTGGGCGCCAGGTATTCCCCGGCATAGACAATGGCCCGCGCATTCCCGCTTCCGCCGTCATACCGGGGCCGTTCCCCGCCGCTTTCTTCCATAATCACCCCGGCAGGAGGCAGATAATCCGCGGATTCCGTAAAGCCGCCCTCTGTTCCGCCGTAAATCACCGCGGTCTGGAAACGGATAGGCGTATCCGACCGGTTCCAGGCATAGCCCAGACGTCCGGATCCCGCGTCCGGATCCTTCTCCAGTTCTACCCAGTCCGACGCGTCCTGCAGCACCGTATCCGAAACCTCCCACCCGGTAATCTGCAGTCCCATGACGTCTTCCGCGCTGTGAATCCAGTTGTAGTAAAATACGTCGTCCGGGTTTTCCTGCTTGCTGTCCCCGTGGAGAATGGTGTAATCGGGTACGGAAACCAGCTCATAGACCGAGGCATAGGCCGGAACTTCCCCGCTGGCGTTTGCCATCTGGGGGAATCCGTTCTCGTCGGCAAAGGTGCTTCCCGGCTGGTTCTGGAACCGCCAGCTGAACTGCACGCTGCTGTAGCTGACATCCGACTGGTTGTCAATGCGGAAAATCAGCGTGGCCCCGGCGATCCGGTACAGTTCCACCGAAAGACCGCTGCCTTCCTGGTCGGTTCCGCCGGCAATGGGAGCCGGCGCCTCTTCTTTCCCGCCTTCGGTTTCCTGTTCCGGTCCTGTCTCCGGTCCGGAAGGTTCTTCCTCCGTCTCCGGTTCCTGTTCCTCTCCCTGTATCCAGCCGCCTACGGCCTCCCCCAGCCCGTCTGCCTGTCCGGCGATTCCGCATCCGCCCAGCGCGGAGACGGCGCCAAGCAGCACCGCGCAGATCCAAATTTTTTTCATACTCTCTCCTTTTCCGGCCCCTGCGGCGCCGGATTATTCCATACTTTCCACCGTAAATTCCAGTTCTGTGGTCCGCGATTCCCCTGGTTCCAGATATTCCAGGGTTCCATGGTCTTCTTCGTATTTTCTTCCGAATACCAGGCAGTTGGACGGTTCCAGTCCCAGGGCGTAATCCCCGGACACCATGGACTTCCACTGAATCAGGCGGGGCAGATACCGGCACGCATAGCGTAGGCCTGCCCGGATGCCCAGCCTGGGATTTTCCACCCGCAGCCGCACCCAGCCGCTTTCATCCGGTTCCGGCTGGTGAAAATACACCCGTTCCGTCCCCCCGTCTTCCGGCTCCTCCAGCCGCAGATAGGTCTCCGGCCCCACCGGCGTTCCCATCTCTTCCCGCAGCACGCAGCGGCGGCTGCCGATGTCCAGCCGGCAGTCCGGTTCCAGAAACGGACCGGAAAAATTCCAGTGATACAGCAGAAGAAACGGCGCGCGGGCATAGCCTTCGTTGCGGAAGCAGTCCCGGATCCGCACCGTCCCGGTTCCATAAACCGTCTCTACCATCCGCTCCAGCGTAACCGACGGTTCAAACAATCCCGCCGGCGCCATCCGGCCGCTGATTTCCATGTGATACTGCCCATCCGGGCCGTAAAAGCAGCGGGAAGACACCTGTCTGGCCGGCGTAAACCGGAAGCTGCCGTGCACCGGCAGCCCCCGGGACCCATCCCCCGGCCCTACGTTGTCCGGGCCGCAGGTAAAACACATGCCGCCCATGACGCTTTTGTCCGAAAATGCGTTTCTGCCGGCATAGGCGCCGGCGGACAGGCCGTTTTTAGCAAGAAACGACAGATTCACGCCTTTCCAGGACAGCTCCAGAAGATCCAGGCACTTATCCGTCCCTACGGTAAACTGCAGCGGGCCGTTTTTGACCTGATACGCCGTCAGGCCCTCCGCCGGGCCTTCTTCATAGCGCACCTTCCGGATCCCCGCCAGCTGTTCCGGATTTCCCACATACGCAAGGGTTTTTCTGTCCATAGTCTCAGTCCTTTGCCGGCGGATACTCGTTGCACAGCAGGCGGTAGGGCGCCTCGTCCTCTTCAATCGCCGGGAATCTGCCCATGGTTTCATAGAACCGGTTGTCGTTTTCATCGTCGTTGCACATGGACACCTCGCCCAGCAGCACGGCTCCGCTGCCCGGCTCCACTTCAAAATCGTGGTACATGTTCTGGTATACGGTAATGCTCTCACCCGGCGTCAGACGGATCTGGGTGCCCGCCTTTACCGTATACTCCCTTCCATCGCAGTGCACCGTCACGTCCGTATCGGCAAACCCGCCCTCCGGCGTGGAATTGTACACCCGGATCAGCACGTTGCCGCCGCCCCGGTTGATGATGTCTTCCATCTTGTACCAGTGAAAATGCATGGGAGACGACTGGCCATCCTTGATATACAGCAGTTTTTCCGCATAAGGCTTTTTGTACACATCCGGCTTCTTGGGGTTGCCGTTGCGCAGGGTAATCAGGGAAAATCCCACCTGGTCAAATTTCCCCAGGCCGTAGTCCGTAATATCCCAGCCCAGCATGTTGTCCCGCACTTCGTCGTATTCGTGTCCTTTTTCCTGCCACTCCTCCGGCGTAAACCCGCAGAACGGCGGCAGGGCAAATCTGCACTCCTGGATCATGGCTTCCATCTCTTTCAGCGCCTTGTTGATTTCTGAACGTTTCATCTGTCTTCTCCTCCTGTTTTATAATGCCTGCGTCTGTTTGCCATCCTTCTGATAAGCCAGACGCTCGCTTCCATCTTCTACATGGATGATGCCGCAGTACGTAAATCCCAGTTTTTTTAACAGGCTCTGCATCACCGTATTGTTCCGGTGGGTGTCGATGCGCAGATTGCCGCTCTGCTCCAGCGCCCATTCCAGGCAATACGACGCCGCTCCCTTTACGGTGCCTGCCGAAGCAATGCGGTGCACTACGCCGTAGGGCCGATCGTTCAGCCAGGTTCCATCTTCGATCACCCGGTAGGTCGCATCCTCGCCCAGCCGGTAGTGAAAGACGGCGGCGATCCGGTCTCCGGCCATGCAGACATAGCCCAGGCCCTTCTCTATATCGCTCTCCACCATTTCTCGGGTGGGATGGGTGGTTCCCCACTGCGTAGGGTTGCCGTGCTCCGCCATAAAAGTTCTGGCTCCGGCATAAATCTCCATGATCTCATCCAGCTGTTCCGGACGGCTTCTGCGGATCACAAACGCCTGCGCCGCAGCCGGTTCTCTTTTTTGTGTCTCTTCCACGAGTCTCCTCCTTGTTCCGCGCAGCCGGACCTGTTTTCTGTCCGTCTGTACCGGTCTCTCCCGGCTTCGCTTACGAAATATTTTACCACATTTCCCATGACATGGAAAGTCCTCCTGTGGTACACTGAAGGTAAGAAACCTGTTTTAAAAACCCTGTACGGAAAGGAGCATTCCCATGTCCGACCAGCCAAAAAACGACTCCCAGACCCCCATGACCGAGGCCCAGTTTGTCCAGATGATGCAGCGGATTGAATCCGCCAACGCGGGCCAGGAACTCTATGCCCGCAAACAGTACCGCATGTCCCAGATCACCGCCGCCGCCAGCGTCCTGGTGCTGGCCGTGGTTCTGTACGGGACCGCCGCCCTGCTTCCCCGGGCTTCGGCCACGCTGCAGAACATGGACGCCGTTATGGAAAATCTGGAAGACATCACTTCCGATCTGGCCCAGTCCGACTTGCAGCAGATGATCGCCGACGTTGACGGCATGGTTTCCTCCAGCGAAAAAAGCGTCCGGGACGCGCTGGACAAAATCAACCGCATTGACATCGACACCCTGAACCAGGCCATCCAGAACCTCAACGACACCGTGGAACCGCTGGCCAACTTTTTCGGCCTCTTCCCCTGACCTTTTGACAGGGGCTTGACAAACCGGGAAAGAAGCTGTATGATACAGGAAGTTAATGAAACAAGACAAACCGCCGAGAAAGAGGAGTATGTCCTGCAGGTGAAATCACAGAGAGCCGCGGCTGGTGGAATCGCGGTATGGAACAGCGGACGGAATGGACTTTCGAGGGCAGCCTGGAACGGGGATTCTCCAAGTATGGGCTGACGGCTTCCGCAGCCGTTATCAGAGCGGCGTATATGTTGGTATACGGCAGAGTGGACTTTTTTTAGTCAATTTGAGTGGCACCGCGGATTTGATTCGCCTCAAGCATAGAACCTATGCTTGGGGCGTTTTTGTTTCATAAACCGAATATTTCAAGGAGGAATCGTTATGAAAAAAGCTATGATGACCCTGATGATGGCGGCGGCCGCCGCCACGCTTTTAGCCGGCTGTTCTTCTTCGGAAGGCGGAAACGCCGCCGGCACCACCGCAGCCGCTTCGGCAGACACCGCAGCCGGCGCCGCGGAAGGCTCCTATACCATCGGCATCGGCCAGTACGCCGCCCACGGCTCTCTGGACAACTGCCGGGAAGGCTTTCTGGAAGGTCTGGCGGAGGAAGGCTTTGTGGAAGGCGAAAACCTGACGGTACTCTACGAGAATGCCCAGGCCGACGGTTCCATTGCCAGCCAGATCGCTACCAATTTCGCCTCTCAGAAGGTGGACCTGCTCTGCGGCATCGCCACACCCATGGCCCAGAGCGCCTACGGCGTCGGCCGCCGCAATGACATCCCCGTGATCTACACCGCCGTTACGGACCCGGTGGCCGCCGAACTGGCAAATGCCGACGGAACGCCGGTAGGCGAAGTCACCGGCACCAGCGACAAGCTGCCGGTAGAAGAACAACTGGAAATGATCCGCGCCATTCTGCCGGACGCCAAAACCATCGGCATCCTCTACACCACCAGTGAGGTCAATTCCATTTCCACCATTGAGGAGTACAAGGCCGCCGCGCCGGACTACGGATTTGAAATCGTGGAGACCGGCATCTCCACCACCGCCGACGTGCCCCTGGCCGCCGACGCGCTGCTGGGACAGGTAGACTGCCTGTCCAACCTGACGGACAACACCGTAGTGGCTTCTCTTCCGGTAATTCTGGACAAGGCCAACGCCCTGGGCATCCCGGTCTTCGGCAGTGAAATCGAGCAGGTGCGCATCGGCTGCGTAGCGTCTATGGGCCTGGACTACATCGAGCTGGGCCGGCAGACCGGCCGGATGGCCGCCGCCATTTTAAGCGGCGAGAAAAAAGCCAGCGAAATGAATTATGAAATCATCGAGGAAGCTTCCTTCTACGGCAACACCGCCGCAGCGGAAGCTCTGGGCATCACGCTGCCGGAAGAACTGACGGCTTCCGCCGCGGAATTGTTTACGGAAATCGCCGCGGAATAAGGAGGAAATCATGACACAGCTGATCGGTATCCTGGAAGAGGGATTCATATATGCCATAATGGCCCTGGGCGTCTATATCACCTACAAAATTCTGGATTTTCCGGACCTGTCGGTGGACAGCACCTTCCCCATGGGCGCCGCCATCACCGCTTCCGCCATCCTGGCGGGCATGAATCCGGTGCTTACGCTGTTTCTCTCTTTCGCCGCCGGCGCCCTGGCCGGCTGCGTCACCGGACTGATTCACGTCAAGCTGAAGGTCCGGGACCTGTTAAGCGGCATCATCGTCATGACCGCCCTCTACTCCATCAACCTGCGGATCGCCGGCGGACGGGCCAACGTCCCCATCTTCAGCCAGCAGACCATTTTTGAAAATGGTTTTCTGGACGCGCGGATTCCTTCGGCCCTGGCCCCTTACACCATTGTGATCATCCTCTTTCTTATCACCCTGGTGTGCAAGGTGCTGCTGGATCTGTATCTGAAGACCCGGTCCGGCTACCTGCTGCGGGCAGTAGGCGACAACGAGGTGCTGGTCACTTCCCTGGCCAAGGACAAGGGACTGGTAAAGATCGTAGGACTGGCCATCGCCAACGGATTTGCCGCTCTGGCCGGCTGCATTTACTGCCAGCAGAAAGGATTTTTTGAAATTTCCGTAGGCACCGGCACCATGGTCATCGGCCTGGCCAACGTCATCATCGGCATCCAGCTGCTGAAGCGGTTTTCCTTTATCCGTTCCACCACCGCCGTCATCGTAGGCTCCATCGTCTACAAGGCCTGCGTGTCCCTGGCCATTACCCACGGCATGACCTTCGGGCTGGAGGCCAATGACTTAAAGCTGATTACCGCCGTCCTGTTCCTGCTGATTCTGGTGATCAGCAGAGACCGCAGAAAGAAGGTAAAGGCCCATGCTTAAGCTGAATCACATCGACAAATACTACAATGCCGGCACCGTCAACGAAATGTGTCTGTTTGAGGACTTCAGCCTTTCCATAGACGACGGCCAGTTTGTCTCCGTCGTCGGCAGCAACGGCTCCGGCAAGACGTCCATGCTGAACATCATCTGCGGCAGCATCCCCGTGGACCGCGGCACCATCCAGATCAACGGCCAGGACATCACCCAGATGCCGGAATACCGGCGGCAGCGCCGCATCGGCCGCGTCTACCAGAATCCGGCCATGGGCACCTGCCCCAATATGACCATTCTGGAAAACATGTCCATGGCGGATCACAAGGGCAAGCCCTTCAATCTGCTGCCCGGCACCAACCGCCAGCGCATAGACTTCTACCGGGAAAGCCTGAAATCCCTGGGACTGGGACTGGAAGACAAGCTTCACGTCAAGGTCGGCGTGCTCTCCGGCGGCCAGCGGCAGGCCATGGCGCTGTTAATGTCCACCATGACTCCCATCGAATTTCTGATTCTGGATGAGCACACCGCGGCTCTGGACCCCAAAACGGCAGAAGTCATTATGGAGCTGACCGACAAAATCGTCAAAGAGAAACACCTGACCACCATTATGGTCACCCACAACCTTCGCTACGCCGTGGAGTACGGCGATCGCCTGCTGATGATGCATCAGGGCCGGGCGGTACTGGATAAATCCGGCGAAGAAAAAGCAGGCCTTCGGATTGAAGACCTGCTGGAACAGTTCAATGCCATCAGCATCGAATGCGGGAACTGACCCCATCTGCAAAGCCGCCGCGCCTTTCCAGGTACGGCGGCTTCCTTTTAAAAACAAATCAGATCATCCACTTGGGATCCGGCTCCGCCGGCGGTCCCAGAAGGGCGCGCACATCCTTCATCACCTGACTGATCTTCAGGTTCTGCGGACACTCCTTCTCGCAGTGATGACAGCTTCTGCAGGCGTCGGCCAAAACTCCCAGTTTTTCATAGGCTTCCTTGGCCGGATTCAGTCCGTGCAGTCCATACAGATTATACGCCTTGAAGATCTCCGGAATATTCAGTCCGAAGGGACAGGGCATGCAGTAGGCGCATCCCGTGCAGCCCACCATGGACATGCTGTCGTAGATCTCCTTGGCCTTCCGGTACGCTTCTTTTTCTTCTTCCTTCAGGCATCCCACCGCGCTGCGGTCCGCGTAGGCTAGGTTGTCTTCCACCTGCTGCCGGCTGCTCATGCCGCTTAACAGCAGGCTCACCTCCGGCTGGTCCCACAGAAAGTCCAGCGCATGCTCCACCGGAGACTTCTCTTTGGAAAATACCTCCGCCACATGATCCGACAGGTTTGCCAGCCTTCCGCCCAGCAGCGGCTCCATAATCACTACGGCCAGGCCTTTCTGCGCCGCGTAGCGCAGGCCTTCCATCCCCGCCTGATAATCCACGTTTATGTAGTTGTACTGGATCTGGCAGAAATCCCAGTCGTCACTGTAGTCCACAATCTCCTTGAATACGTCCATGCTGTCGTGGAAGGAAAATCCCAGGAAGCGGATCTTGCCGGCCTCTCTGGCCTTTTTCATATGATCCACCAGATGGAATTTCTTAACCTTTTCCTCCAGTCTCTCCCGGTTCAGCGCGTGCAGCAGATAAAAATCGATGTGGTCGGTCTGCAGTTTTTCCAGCTGCTCGTCCAGAATTCTCTCAAAATCCTCTTCTTTTTCCACAAGCCAAACCGGGCATTTATCCGCCAGGTAGGTCTTCTCCCGGTAGCCATCCTGCAGCGCTTTTCCTACGACCCGCTCGCTGTTTCCCTGATGGTACGGGTACGCGGTGTCCACATAGTTGACTCCCGAATCAATGGCGTGACGCAGAATCGCGATGGCTTCCGCTTCGTCCACCTTCTCCTCCTGTGCCAGCGGCAGCCGCATGGTGCCGAATCCCAGGGCGGAAACCGCAATGCCTGTCCTGCCAAATGTACGATATTGCATATGACCCCTCCTTGTGTTGTCCGTTTTCTGACCCCGTGATGCCGGGCCGACTGCCGCGGCATATCCCGCCATCGTATTCATTTTATCACCGTGGAATCGAAAAGTAAATGTTTCCCCTGTACACAAAACAAAGATTTTTCTGTACTGCCGGCCCACGTTATTCTGCGGCCGCTTCCAGGGTCAGCGCTCCGTCGGCTCCCGCCGTCCACCGCGCGCCATCCAGTTCCACGGTTCCATTGGCCAGCATGCGGCCGCTGCCCGGCTCCAGATAGTAGCGGACGCCGTCCAGTTCCACCAGGCCTTCTGCCATAGCCCCGTTTTCCTGCAGATAGTACCAGATTCCATCGATCTGCTTCCATCCGGTTGCCATGGCACCGCTGTCCTCCAGATAATACCAGGTTCCGCCGGTCTGCTGCCAGCCGGTCTCCATGCGTCCGTCTCCGCCCAGCAGGTACCAGATATCTCCCACCTGCTGCCAGCCGGTGCGCATCTGGCCGTCCGCGCCGGTGTAATACCAGGAACCGCCATCCTGTACCCAGCCTGCGGTCATAGCGCCGCTGCTGCCGAAATAGTACCAGAAGCCGTTCTGTTCCAGCCAGCCGGTATACATCCGGCCGTCTCCTTCCAGATAGTACCGGCTGCCCCGATCTTCGATCCATCCGGTATCCATCCGGCAGGTATCCGGATCCAGATAATACCACTGTCCGCCGTCGGATACCCAGCCGGAGGACGCGGCGCCGGAAGCCCCCAGATAGTACCAGAAGCCATCCCGGTCTTTCCAACCGTACTGCATTTTTCCGTCTTTCTCATCCAGATAGTACAGCTTTCCTCCCTCTTCCATCCAACCGGTATCTGCCAGTCCATCGGCATTCATATAGTACCAGCCGTCTCCATCGTAAATCCAGGTATCCTTCTGCAGCACATAGTTGTCATAGTAGTAACGGTTCCCGCCGATGCTGCGCCAGAGATCGGATGGAATCCGTTCCGTAAAATCCACAAACTGAAAGTTGATGTCCACGTTGCCGTCGATGCCGGCCACGCGGCCGGTATTGGACGCCTGCCACAGCACGCCGGAATACGACGGCCGGGTTCCGTAGCGGGCCACCCAGACCGGGTAGTCCATCAGAGACATGTCCAGAACGTTGTTCAGCCAGTATTCATTGGCGTAGATTATGGGATAATAGCCCGCCTGGGCGATCCGGGAACAGAAGGCGTCCGCGATCTCTGCCAGCTGTTCCGGCGAAAGCGCCGCCTGGACATCGTCTTCCATGTCAAAGGCCACCGGATAAGAGACCGGGTAGTCTTTGATCAGGTTCAGCACAAACTCCGCTTCTTCTTCCGCCATCTGGGGCGTAACCGCCAGGGAATAGATGTACACACCCACAGAAATCCCCGCTTCCGCGGCGCCCCGGATATTCTGGTGAAAATACGGATCTGTCTCGCCCCGGGACCGGGTTCCCAGCATCACAAAGGACACGTCGTCTGCCGCCGCCTGCTGCCAGTCCACCTCTCCCTGCCAGCGGGATACGTCGATGCCTCTGGCAGTCACGCCCCGGATGGCGCTGCCGTCCGGCATCCGGTAATACCCATCCCGGTACTGCCAGCTGTCCGTGCGGTCCGAGGAAGCGGATCCGCCGTCGGAAGAACTCTCCCATCCGGAAGAGGCGCCGGGGCCGGAGGAAGCGCCGGGACCGGCGGAAGTCCCGAGGCCGGCAGAAGTGCCCGGTCCCGGAGATGTTCCGGAACCGGAGGACACGCCGGGACCGCCCAGCGGATCTCCGGCAGCCCAGGCCGGCAGCGCCTGTCCCCACAGCAGAGAAACCGTCAGCACGGCAGGAATCAGTCTGGTCTTTTTATGTAAACAAATGGATCGTTTTGTCGGTATCATCAGCCATCTCTCCTTTTTTTCTTGGTCCATGCTGATATGATACCATGGAACCCTCCCGCAAACCTGACTTTTCCTTTACAATTTTGTAACAATTACCGGCCGCTTCAGGGGCGCCAGGTCGGGCGGATAAACGGCGGCCGCCTCTCTTCGCTGACCAGAAGTCCGTATGTCCGCGGCCGGCGGAAGGCGTTCCCGTGCACCTCCGTCTCCCGGTACTTCCGCATCTGCTCCAGATCAAACGAAGCCAGATAAATGCCTTCCTCTTCTCCCGCCTCCAAAACGCAGGTGTCTCTGGAATCCGGCAGCTCCGGCAGATAGGCCACCCCGTCAAAGGCCGAAGAATGGCCGTTGCAGTCCGGCACGCCCGCCGGATAATTGCAGGTGGCAATCCCCATCATATTTTCATAGGCTCTGCCCCGCAGCTGGGACAGGCGGTTGATTTCCATAGGGCAGGCATTGGGCGTCAGCACGATCTCCGCGCCTTTCAGCATCAGGATCCGGGCGCTTTCCGGAAACTCCCGGTCATAGCAGATCATGGCGCCGACTTTCACCACGCCGGCCGCTGTATCCAGATCAGCCACATAGAAATCGTCTCCCGGCGTCAGCGCCCGCTCCTCGTCAAAATCACAGGTGTGCACCTTGGCATAGGACAGGACCTTCTGCCCGTTCCGGTCAAACAGCAGCAAGCTGTTTTTCGGCCCTGTTTCGCAGGCCTCCAGCAGCGTGACGCCAATGGCCATGCGAAGGCTGGCCGCCGCTTCGCGAAAGGCTTCTGCAAACGCCCCATCCGCCGGAATGGCTTCCCGGATCCACTCCTCCCGGGGCCGGTCATAGATCCGGTACCCGCAGCTCCACATCTCCGGAAACAGGGCGATATCCGCCCCCATGTCCCGGGCTTTCCGGCAGCTTTCCAGTCCCTTTTCCAGATTCTCCTCCAGGCTTTTCATCGGCGCGATCTGCAGAAGCGCAGCATTCAGCTGTTTCATACGGTCTCCTTTTCTCCATATATCAAAGGCGGGAAAGAGTCTTCCGGCTCCTTCCCGCCTGTCATCCCAGGGCAGGGTTTTGATTCCCCGGCCCCGAATTTTCCGTCTGCTTATTTGTCTTCCAGCCGCAGGTGTCTGGGCAGGCCATCCACCATCATCGGCGTCAGTTCCGCCTGAATCAGCGGGCGCACATAGTTGACAAACTCCGGCGTCACATAGTCGCCGGCCGCGTTGATCCACTCTCTCGGCACTTTCTTTTCCACGTTGGCAATCTTGTGCACATCGTACAGATCGGTAATGCACAGATACGGATCGTCGGAAATCCGCTTCAGGATAATCATCTTGGCGGTTTCTCCCTCAAACGCCGCTTTTACCGCCGCGCCGCCTACCTGGAACGCTTCGGTAATATCCACGCGGGATACGATATGGGAAGCGCATCTCTGCAGGGAGTTGAACTCAATGGCTCTGGTCTTGCAGCCCACTTCCTTGGAAATCTTCTCCGCCAGATAGCGGGACGTACCGGTCAGCTGCCGATGGCCGAACGCGTCTACGTAATCGATGTTGTCCGTCAGTTCACATACATACCGGCCGTCTGCCACTTTTACGCCTTCGGAAATGGCTACCACCACCGACTTTTTCGTCTTGTGCAGTTCCGCCACCTTCTTCATGAAATCTTCCACGCTGAAGGTCAGCTCCGGAAGGAACAGCATGTCCGGGCCCTCGCAGTCCTCGCCCTTGGCCAGCGCCGCCGCGCCGGTCAGCCATCCGGCATTGCGGCCCATAATCTCCAGCAGCGTCACGTTCTGCTGGTCGTATACCAGGCCGTCCCGGATTACTTCCTTGGTAATGGAGGCGATGTACTTGGCCGCGCTTCCGAAGCCCGGCGTATGGTCGGTAACCGCCAGGTCGTTGTCGATGGTCTTGGGAACGCCCATGAAGCGAATCTGGCTGCCGTTTAAAATGGCATAGTCCGAAAGCTTCTTAATGGTGTCCATGGAATCGTTGCCGCCTATGTAAAAGAAGTACTCGATTTCCAGTTTGTCCAGGATCGCAAAGATCTTGTCGTAAACTTCCGTGTTCTCCTTGATCTCCGGCAGTTTGAAACGGCAGGAACCCAGGTAAGAAGACGGCGTCCGCTTTAACAGATCGATATCCAGATCGCTGCGGATATGCTCGGACAGATCCACATACCGCTCCTGCAGCAGTCCCTGAACGCCGTGAAGCATTCCGTATACCTTTTTGGCTCCGCGGTCTTTCGCAGTCTTGTAAACCCCCGCAAGACTGGAATTGATCACCGCGGTAGGACCGCCGGACTGCCCCACAATAACATTTCCCTTGATTGAAGTCATAACTGTCACCCCCAAATAGTATGCTTTCTCTTTTTTAAAAAGGACAGTTCCGATGCTCCTGTGAGCATAAGAGCTGTCCTTTGTAAGTCCTGTTCAGATAAAAAGCTCAGACATCCGTCCGCAGAAGATTATCTCTGTACGCGTCCGGATCCGTCGCCGCCGGCCAGGTTGTCCACATCCGCGCGGGTAACCAGGTTGAAGTCGCCGGGAATGGTGTGCTTCAGAGCGGAAGCCGCTACCGCGAACTCCAGAGCCGCCTTCATATCCTTGCCATCCACCAGTCCGCAGATCAGGCCTGCCGCGAAGGAATCGCCGCCGCCTACACGGTCTACGATAGGAGTGATATGGTACTTTCTGGAATGATAGAACTCTCTGGTCTTGCCGTCCATGATGCATGCGGACCAGCCGTTGTCAGAGGCGCTGTGGCTCTCGCGCAGGGAGCTGATGATATACTTGAAGCCGAACTTGTCCGCCATCTGGTTGAAGATGTCCACATAGCCGGCCAGTTCCAGCTCGCCGGAGGTTACGTCGGTGTTGCCCGGCTTGAAGCCCAGAACCTTCTCCGCGTCCTCTTCGTTTCCGATGCAGACGTCTACATACTGCATCAGATTGGTCATAACCTTCTGAGCCTTCTCGGAAGACCACAGTTTCTTACGGAAGTTCAGGTCAACGGATACGGTTACGCCGTGGGCCTTGGCAGCCTTCAGCGCTGCTTCCGTCAGTTCGATGGCAGCGTCGCTGACCGCGGGAGTAATGCCAGTGAAATGGAACCAGTCCGCATCTTTGAAGATTTCGTCAAAATCAAACTCGTCCGGAGTCGCAGTGGAAATGGAACTGTGGGCTCTGTCGTAAACCACGTTGGAAGCTCTCATGGCGGAACCGGTCTCCAGATAGTAGATGCCCAGTCTCTCACCGCTTCTGGCGATGTGCTTCGTGCCTACGTTGTACTTTCTCAGAGCTGCTACCGCGCACTCACCGATGGGGTTAGCCGGAACCGCGGTAACAAATTCCGCGTCATGTCCGTAGTTTGCCAGGGAAACCGCCACGTTGGCTTCGCCGCCGCCGTAGTTGATGTCAAACTCGTCCGCCTGGATGAACTTTTCGTTGTTGGGGGTAGACAGTCTCAGCATGATCTCGCCCATAGTTACAATCTTTGCCATGTCTTTATTCTCCTTCTTTTTCTTTCAACTGTTCTCTGGGAAACCCGATTACTTGCGGGCAGCGGCTACCGCTTCCACAAACTCTTTGGCCTTAGCGGTCACAGCAGCGAAGTCGCCGGTCTTGGCGCCCTTGGTCAGGCTGCTGCCGGTACCCACCGCATATGCGCCGGCCTTGATCCACTTGTCCACGTTGTCCACATCCACACCGCCGGAGGGCATGAACTCGCCCTGGGGCAGCGGGCCCTTGAAGGAGCTGATGGCAGCCGGTCCCATGATGTTGCCGGGGAAGATCTTGATTACGTCGCATCCGGCTTCCAGAGCGGTGATCGCCTCAGTGGGAGTCATAACGCCGGGCAGCATGGGCACTCTGTAGCGGTTGCACATACGAATGGTGTCCACATTCAGGCCGGGGCTTACTACATAGTTGGCGCCTGCCAGGATTACCTGTCTTGCGGTCTCCGGATCCAGAACGGTGCCGGCGCCGATGACTACCTTGTCATTGTCTTTATACTTCTTGGCCATAGCGGCAACAAATTCCACCGGGTTGCCCTCGTCCATGGTCATGGTAATCTCAATGAAGTTGATGCCGCCTTCGATGATGGCGTCCACCACTTTCTCACCCTGCTCCAGGTTCTTCGCGCGAACCACGGCTACCAGGCAGTCCTCTTTCATTCTTGCCAATACCTGTTCTTTTTTCATTTCTAACCTCTCCTTCTTTGTTCGTATATGCGATTCTTTTTCGCAAACACGATTTATATTGAAATTTTAATAGGTTCTCAAGTATTTGTCAATGGAAAAAACCTATCTTTTCCCCAAAAAACCGAGCAGTCCCGACACTTCCTCCGCCTTTTTGCGCACCGTCCGGCCCAAAGCCTCATAATCCTCAGACGGCTTGTAAAGACTGGACAGGCTGATGGCGCCCATGACGCTGCCATCGGGGCCGAATACCGGGGCGCCGACGCACTCCATGTGCTCTTCCATCTCTCTGGCGTCCAGGGCATACCCCTGCTTTTTCACCTGTTCCAGCTCCCGCTCCAGCCCTTCCCGGGTCATAATGGTGCGGCTGGTCTTCTGGCGGAAATGGATGCGGCTGATCACCTGCTGCCGGGTCTCCTCGTCGGTATAGGCCAGGATGGCCTTTCCCAGGGACGTGCAGTACATCGGGTTCTTGGTCCCCACCGTAGCCGTGGTGATCACCGGGTTTTCCGGTTCGAACTTGCAGATATACACCACTTCGTGGTCCGAACGGACGCCGAAAAACACCGTTTTCCCCACTTTGCGGGAAAACGCCCGCAGTTCCGGCTCAATGATGCCGATGAAGTCCAGGTTGTTGGTATAGTTGATGCCGATGCGGTAAGCCGTAAGCCCTATGGTATAGGTCTGCTTCTGCCCCCGGGTCACGTTGATCATGCCCATCTCCGCCAGCGTGATCACAATATCATAGGCGCTGGTTTTGGGCAGGGACAGCGCGCCGCAGATCTCGTCCAGAGTAATGCCCTCCGGCTTTTTGGATACCAGCTTCAGGATCTCCACAGTCCTCTGGGTCGTTCGGTTCAGCTTCATACATTCCGGCCTCCTCTATGCTGCGTCCGCTCTTTTATAGTATACCCCATCCGGGAAGTTTTCCGCAAGACCTCCATGGAAAATAAACGCATATTTACAGCGTGACTCCCTGCTTGAAAATCGCCATGTCGTGGAATCCGGCTTCTTCTGCTTTCACCTTTCTGCCGGAGGCCACCTCCAGCACGTAGCGGAACAGTTCCATGGCCAGTTCTTCCTTGCTCTTGTCCTCCACCATGCAGCCGGCGTTGAAATCGATCCAGTTGTCTTTCCGGCCCGCCAGCTGGGAATTGCTGGAAATCTTCACCGTGGGAACCGGGGAGGCAAAGGGCGTGCCGCGGCCGGTGGTAAACAGCACGATCTGGGCGCCGGAAACCGCCAGCGCCGTAGAAGCCACCAGGTCGTTGCCCGGAGCGGACAGCAGGTTCAATCCCTTGTTCTTCACCGGCTCGCCGTAGGCCAGTACGCCTTTTACAGGCGCGCTGCCGGATTTCTGGGTACAGCCCAAGGACTTGTCTTCCAGCGTGGTGATGCCGCCTTTTTTGTTGCCCGGAGACGGGTTCTCGTAAATGGTCTGGTTATGGCTGGTAAAGTAATTCTTGAAATCATTGATCAGGTGCACCGTCTTGTCAAACATTTCCGGCGTCTCGCAGCGGTTCATCAGGATGGTCTCCGCGCCGAACATCTCCGGCACTTCCGTCAGAATCGTGGTGCCGCCTTTGGAGATCAGCAAGTCGGAAAACGCTCCCACTACCGGATTGGCGGTAATGCCGGAAAGGCCGTCGGAACCGCCGCACTTCAAGCCGATCACCAGTTCGCTGGCGTCGATCTTCTCTCTGGAAAATCCCTTGGCGTAGTCTGCCAGTTCTTCCAGCAGCTTCATGGCCTCCGCGAATTCGTCTTCCACGTCCTGGCACTGCAGGAACTTCACCCGCTTTTCATCGTACGCGCCGATGTATTCCTTCAGGACGGGAATGTTGCTGTTTTCGCAGCCCAGACCCAGCACCAGCACGCCGCCGGCATTGGGATGGTGCACCATATCCGCCAGCACCGTACGGGTATGTTCCTGATCGTCGCCCATCTGAGAGCAGCCGTATGGATGGGTAAAGGCCACCACGTCTTCCAGGCTGCCTCCCACCAGCTTCTTTGCCGCCTTTTCCAGGGACTGGGCAATGGAATTGACGCAGCCCACTGTGGGGATGATCCAGATCTCGTTGCGCACGCCGGCTTTGCCGTCGGGACGGCGGAAACCTTCAAAGTACGCCCGCTCCGTCTCCGCCACCTGGGGATGGGTGGGTTCGTATGTATAGTCCAGCAGATCTCCCAGGGCGGTCTTTACATTGTGCACATGGACCCACTGGCCTTTCTGAATCTCTTCTTTGGCGTTTCCGATGCGGAATCCGTATTTGATCACTTCGCCGCCTTTCGCGATAGGCTGCAGCGCGATCTTATGGCCCTGGGGAATCTCCTCCAGCGCCGTCACCTGCGTACCGCCGATCTCCAGCGTTTCCCCTTTTGCGATGGGACGCAGCGCGACCGCCACATTGTCTTCCTGATTGATCCTGATGACGTCCTGCATGGTTTTCTTCTCCTTTTTTTTCTGTTTTTCCTTTCTGAACAGCTTACCGGCGCAAAGACGCGTCCTTGATTGTAAGCGCTTACATTTATTCTACAGAATCCGGTATAAGAAGTCAAGGTATTTGCCGAAATTTTTACGTTTCGCCGAAACACGATAAAAAATCAATGCGGATAGCCCTTGCTTTTTTCTTACAATATCGGTATAATGATATCAGAATGTAAGCGCTTACAGGACAATGAGGTGATGACTTGAATATTTACGACGTATCGGAACGGGCCGGCGTGTCCATTGCCACTGTCTCCCGCGTGCTCAACGGCAATCCCAATGTCAGTGAGAAGACCCGCAGCCGCGTCATGGAGGTAATGAACGAACTGGGCTACACACCCAATGTGTTCGCGCGGGGCCTTGGTTTAAACACCATGCGGACCATCGGCATCATGTGTTCCGATTCATCCGACCCTTACCTTGCCAACGCCATCTATTATCTGGAGCGGGAACTTCGTGCCAACGGCTATGATTCCATATTGTGCTGTACCGGCACTTCGCTGGAAAACAAGCGCCAGTATTTTGACCTGCTGCTTTCCAAGCGGGTGGACGCTGTGATTCTGGCCGGATCCAAATTTATTGAAATGGAAGAAAAGGACAACGCGTATCTGATCGACGCTGCCAGAGACCTGCCCATTATGCTGGTCAACGGTTTTCTGGATGCCCCCGGCATCTACAGCACGGTCTGCGACGACCATTCGGCCATTTACCACGCGGCCGCCAGGCTCATCGCCTCCGGCCGGAAGCGGATTCTGTACCTTTACACCAGCCGTTCCTACAGCGGCACCAACAAACTTCAGGGATACAAAGACGCGCTGCGGGATGGGGGTCTCCCTATCCGTCCGGAGCTGATTCACCAGTGCGCCAAAGATCTGCACGCCGCCCGCAGTCTGCTGCTTTCTCTTGCGGCAGAAGGGCTGGAATTCGACGCGGTGATGACTTCCGATGACTCCCTGGCCGTAGGCGCGGTCAAATACGCCCATGCCAGGAATATTTCCATACCGGAAGAACTGGCTATCATCGGATACAACAATTCCATGCTGTCCTACTGCACAGACCCTGAAATTTCCTCCATAGATACCAAAGTGGAGGAGCTGTGCATCACCACGGTAAAGACACTGATGGGAGTATTTGGCGGAGGCGATGTGCCTGGCAAAACCACCATTGCCGCCGACTTCATACAAAAACAAACCACAAATTTTTAATCAAGGAGGATGGATTCATGAAACAGTTTATGGACAAGGATTTCCTGCTTTCCACAGACATGGCAAAGACCCTCTATCACGCCTATGCGGCAAATATGCCCATTCTGGACTATCACTGCCACATCAACCCCCAGGAAATCGCGGAAGACCGCAAATTTGACAACATCACCCAGGTATGGCTGGGCGGAGACCACTACAAATGGCGTCAGATGCGTTCCAACGGCGTAGAGGAAAAATACATCACCGGCGACGCCACGGACCGCGAGAAATTCCAGAAATGGGCGGAAACCATGCCCAAGCTGATCGGCAACCCCCTGTATCACTGGAGCCATCTGGAACTGCAGAGATATTTCGGCTACACCGGATACTTAAACGGCGATACGGCGGAAGAAGTCTGGAATCTGTGCAATGAAAAGCTGCATCAGGACTCCATGAGCGTCCGCAACATCATCAAGCAGTCCAACGTAACCCTGATCTGCACCACCGACGATCCCATCGACTCTCTGGAGTGGCATAAGAAGATCGCCGAGGACGATACCTTTGACGTACAGGTTCTGCCGGCCTGGAGACCGGACAAGACCACCAATATTGAAAAGCCGGACTTCGCCGCCTACATCGGCAAGCTGTCCGCCGCCAGCGGCATCGAAGTAAAAGACTTCGCTTCTCTGAAAGAAGCCATCAAGAATCGTATGGCCTTCTTCAACGACAACGGCTGCTGCGTATCCGACCACGGCGTAGAGTACGTGATGTACGCTCCCGCTTCCGATGAAGAAGTGGATGGCATTCTGAAGAAAGCCCTGGCCGGCGAAGCTACCACGAAAGAAGAGCAGGCCAAGTACAAAACCGCGTTCCTGCTGTTCCTGGCAAGAGAATACAACCGTCTGAACTGGGTTATGCAGTTCCACTACGGCTGCAAGAGAGACAACAACGCCGGCATGTACGCAAAGCTGGGTCCGGATACGGGCTTCGACTGCATCAACGACTACGCCCCGTCCGCGCAGCTGGCAGATTTCCTCAATGCTTTAAGCGCCACCAACGAAGTGCCTAAAACCATCCTCTACTCCCTGAACCCCAATGACAACGCTGCCATCGGCACCATCATCGGCTGCTTCCAGAGCGCCGGCGTAGCGGGCCGCATTCAGCAGGGTTCCGCCTGGTGGTTCAACGATCACAAAGTAGGCATGACGGATCAGATGACCTCTCTGGCCAACCTGGGCTGCCTGGGCAACTTCATCGGCATGCTGACCGACTCCAGAAGCTTCCTGTCCTACACCAGACATGAATACTTCCGCAGAATCATGTGCAACCTGATCGGCGGCTGGGTAGAAAACGGAGAATATCCGGCAGACATGAAATCCCTGAAAGAAATCATCGAAGGCATTTCCTACAACAACGCAGTCAAATACTTTGGCTTCAAGCTGTAAATCCGCAGACAGACAGAGGCGCTGTCCCGCAGATAGATCCTATCCGCGGGGCAGCGCCCCTTTTCTTTTACAGAGATAGCTCCGCAGCAGCCGCACGGCTTTGCGGCGCATGTCTACTTCAGCATCTCCCGCACCGCAGCAGCCGCCGCGGCCGCCAGCGCCTGATGGCCTTCTGCCGTCATATGCAGCTGATCCGGTCCGGGACCGGCATATCGGGAAGCGTCCAGAAATCCGCACTGACAGGTCTGTGCCAGTTCTTTGTACAGAGGCGCCAGCATCTCCGCTTTTGCCGCGGAACTTTCATCAAAGGTCCCGAATATGCTGTCCGCGATTTTTGGGCCCATATGAATGGGCGAAAGAATCAGAATCTGCGGAACCGGTACGCCGGCTCCATAGTCAAAATGCCGCACCGTCTCAACCAGGCGCTCCATTCCCATCCGCAGCACATGGGGCGCCGCCCGGAAAAGGGTTTTGCAGTCATTGGTTCCCAGCGCCAGGATCACCAGATCCAGCGGCCGATGGCTCTCCAGCGCCGCGGGAAGCAGCGCCAGACCGTTCCGGCCCGGCATCAGCGGATCCTCCCAGACCGTCGTTCTGCCGCACATGGCCTCTTCGATGACCCGGTATTCCCCGCCCAGGTGTTTCTGCAGGCCGCCGGGCCAGCGGATCTCATAGGGAAGCCGGCACACCTTTCCCTCCGGATCATGGCCGAAGGTATTGGAATCTCCATAGCACAAAATCGTCTTCATCATTTTTTCTGCCCCGCCTTTCCTGCTGTTTTTACTGAACTTCCCGGATCATGCAGTACTGTTTCAGGCCAAAATGTTTCTCTACCACGCCGTACAGCTTAAATCCGAAATGTTTGTAGAAGTCCACGTTCTTTTCATTATGGGTTTCCAGAGATATCATCAGCCTGTGCTCCTGCGCGTAGCGGATGGCCTCTCCCAGCAGCACGGCGGAAATTCCATGATGCTGCACGGCCGGATCCACCGCCAGATAGATGATGTGCAGCCGTTCCTTCTGATGCAGCTGATCCGTCCATCGGGAATTCAGATAGTCCTTCCCCAGCAAAAAATTCCAAAACGTCTTCAGCGATGGATCTTCTTTGATCAGATATTCGTCTGTTTTCAGCACGGCGTGCAGTTCTGCCATCACATACTGAAAAAAATCATAGGGTTCTGACTCGTCGGAAACCACCAGAATTCCGCGGATCTGCGGGCTGTCCGCAAATATTTCGCAGGTTGCCAGCATTTCTTCCATATCGCAGTGAAACAG
The DNA here is from genome assembly GCA_944380605.1 of uncultured Lachnospiraceae bacterium. Classification (GTDB taxonomy): domain Bacteria; phylum Bacillota; class Clostridia; order Lachnospirales; family Lachnospiraceae; genus UBA3402. The sequence continues at coordinate 77,299 of CALWIA010000006.1, forward strand.
TTCCGGCATCAGCCGTTTCCGCGTATCCTCGTCCGGAATCAGCTTGCAGTACAGCGGGTCTTTCGCGAAGCATACGGATAAAAGCTGTTCCAGTCTGGGCTGATCTTCTTTTGTTACTCGGTACAATGTATGGCTGTCCATAACGACTCCTTCAGTATCTTCATAATGTATTCCGTTTCCCGGATCATATAGACCAGATCCGACTCATAGCAGGCCTTCTGATTGTTCTCCACCCGGGTAAGGATCCGCAGTTCCTCTCGGAAATCCGTCTCCGGCCTTGGTTCCCGGTTCTTCAGGCTGCGCACCAGATGAAACAGGTTTTCATGGTGCACAATCCGTCCGGCGCCCCACTGCAGCCGCTCTTTCGGCTGGCAGAACACGTAATCCGTGAAATAATTGAATACTTCCTCATCAAACTGAAACGCGTACCGGTTATTGTCGATCTGATAGATCGCTTCCAGCGCCCCCCGGCTGTCATTCTGTTCCAGGCACCGCTTTGCCTCCCGCAGGTTCAGCAGATTCAGCCGCACCGTTTCCTGAGGGAAAAACACTTCGTCGTGCCAGTTCAGGCGGACAAAGGAATCCTGTCCCTTGCGGAACGCCTTTAAAAGCGCGGCGCGTTCCTTTTCCCATCTGCCGGCAAATTCCGTCGCTTCCTGGAACTGTCCCGCGTCCAGCAGCGCCGCATACCTTTGATTGACTCTGCTGATCCAGCCATAGACCTCTTTTCCCAGCTGTTTTGCCTGCCGGGCCGTTTCCAGAAGCCGGCAGGCGGCATCCTGCGCCGCCCGGGATACGGTTTCCGAAAACTGCAGATCCAGACTGTGTTCCATGGCTGCAAACAATACGGAAAAGTCCAGCGGAGGCAGCGCCGTCTGGTCGAATTTCCGGACCAGTGTGCCATACAGCAGGTGGTGGAACCGGTATACCGCTTCTTCATAGTACGTCTCGTTGTCAAACTGGCTGTGATAATGGGTCTCCATAAACGGGCCTTCTGTAAAATCATTGACCATGGAAGGAATGCCGGCTATCGCCATGGAAAAATCATCCGACATGGTTTCAATGGGGCACCGGATCTCCAGCCCATCGGGGTAAGCCTTTGGATCCACCGGAACATCCTGCACCGCGTCTTTCAAAAACGTGGTATATTCGTACACGCTGCGCACCGCGTCTTTTCTGCCATGGGCTCTGGCCGGCAGCTCAAAGTTGAAATCGGCCATAACGGTTCCCTGCCACTGCGGCCGGGTCACAAATACCTGCTGATACGCTCCCGCAGACCAGTCATATTTGGAATTGGTGATTCCCCATTCTTCCGCCGCCAGCGCCGCAAACAAAATGGTCTTTCTGGGCTTATATCCGCTGCGGATCAGCGTTCTGGCAATGCCCAGCACCATAGCCGCCGCCGCGTTGTCATCCTGGAATCCGTTAAAATAGGAATCATAGTGCGCCGACAGAAGCAGCATGACGCCTTCCTCCTGTCCCGGCAGTTCTCCGATGATATTGTAAGTCGTCCGGTTTTCTTCCACTTTGGTATCCGCATCCAGCCATACCGGAATCTCCCGGTCTTCTCCCATAGCTTCCTTCAGAACCATGGCGTCCGCCCTGGACATGGAAAAGGCCGGCGCATCCGAAGGCCCCGCAATATCCTGGGCGTTCAGCGCCGTATCATCTACCTGGCCGTATCCGCCTTCCTGCACCGCGATAAAAGCCGCCGCTCCCCGGATGCAGGCCTGGTAAACGGGAAAATTGATCCACCACTCTTCTCTCTGGTTAATCTCCGCCAGCACCAGTTTTCCGGTTACGTCCAGTCCCTCATAATCTGCCGCGGTTCCTTTTCCCGCGTAAACCAGCGAAAATTCTTTTGCCCCTTCGGTCTGAAAGGTGGTCTGATAGGCTCCCAGCTGAAACGTCCGTCTGGTTCCATCTTTTAAGCAGCAGGTCAGTTCCGCTTTACAGAATTCCCATGCGTCCACCGTCACAGGATCTTTATGTACATGAGACAGGCCGATCCGTTCCATCTCATTTTTCAGCATCTCCCCGGTCTCATATTCTGCCCGGGATCCTGCCGGCCGGTATCCCAGTTGCGGATGCGAACGAAACGCTTCCATCCGTCTGGCCAGCTGATACGAATATTCTGTGTCAATCCAGGAAGACAGCTCCGGATTCCATCCGGCAGCCGCTTCCCGCTCTTCCTCCGTCTTCTCTCTGTTCGTCGTCTTTTCCTCCCTGTTGTCCTGTATCCGCCGCCTTCTGAAAAGATGCCATATGCGGTACGGTTCTACTTTAGTATTTTTTTGTACAGATTCCGAATCTGAGGCTTGATCTGTCTGTAAATAGCGGATCCGGCATCCTGGCCATATTCCTTCTGCAGAGCCTGATACAGTTCCTGCAGCTGTTTGGCGCTGTAGTCGCAAATGGTCTTCAGTACGCCTTCCAGATATGCCTCCTCCGAATATTCCTCCGACAGCAGTTCCTTCAGCATCGCTTTTGCCTCTTTGCGGGCATCTTCCGCATTTACGGGATTTTTCAGTTCCGATTTTGTCTTCCGCGTCACCGCAATCTCCCGGCTGCTCCAGAACCTGACCACAGCGTCATATCCAGTATCATTTGTAATAATAATGTACTCCGTCTTCGGCGCCGACCGGATCAGATAGCCCAGATAGGAAACCAGCTGAAAGTCCAGCCCGTTCTTGCCGGGAGTACATTCGATTAGTTCAAATGCGGACGGATACTGACGAATGGTATCAAGGTCATTATAGGAGATTCCGGGAGAATTTTCCGTGAAAAACAGGATAATCACATCCTTGCTGCCTTTGCCGGGCAGCAGCTGAGTCCAAGCGCTTCCCACATTCTCCGTATCTACAAGATAAACCTTTCTGTTCGCCATTCGCATCCTTTCTCCGCATATGGCATCACTAGTATCATATCATATTCTTCATCAAATGGAAATCCCGCCATTCTTGAAATTCCGGGCTTTTGGGGCACAGCCGCCATGAATTCTACATGCCTTTATGAAAAAAGGCATCCAGACAGATACATTCCGCACCTGTCCGGATGCCTTCTGAAAACTTTGCAGTTCTATCTAAACCGCTGCCATTTTCGGAATGTCACGCCGTTTCCGTATATTTGCGCCGGATCCTTTCTATCTCAGTTTCCATGCGATTGACCCGAATCAGCATCATCTCTTTTTCTTTCTCCATTCGCAGAGCTTCATCCAGCTTTCTGGTCAAATCCAAATGGCCTTCCGCAATAATCTGAATATTCCGGTTCGTCTCACACTCCAGTGAGATCTGAATGGACTTCATCGTACCGGCCATGGAATGGACTTTCTGCTTCGTTTCATTCATATCGCCATGCAAAGCAGACTGCCAGTCCTTCAGGACAATCACATTCTGTTCCACAGTATCCACATGATCTTTCAGCTCGAGCGCTTTTCTTTCCAGATCTGTCACATTCTCTTTGAGAACGGATACGTCTTCCTTCAGCTGAGCTACATCTGCTTTTAAGACAGACACTTCCTCTTTCAACGCTGCCATGTCTTCTTTCAACAAAGCTACGTCTTCCTTCAGCAAAGCTACGTCTTCTTTCAGGATGCACACCTCTTCTTTCAGCAGAGCTACATCCGCTTTCAGAACAGATACTTCCTCCTTCAGCTGGGCTACATCCGCTTTCAGGACAGATACTTCCTCCTTCAGTAAAGCTACGTCCGCTTTCAACTCGGCCACGTCTTCTTTCAGAACAGATACGTCCTCCTTCAGCTGCGCTACATCGGCTTTTAAGACGGACACTTCCTCTTTCAACGCTGCCATGTCTTCTTTCAACAAAGCTACGTCTTCCTTCAGCAAAGCTACGTCTTCCTTCAATGCCGCTACGTCTTCTTTCAGTGTCGCTACGTCTTCTTTCAGTGCCGCTACGTCTTCTTTCAGTGCCGCTATGGCTTCTTTCACTTCTTCTTTCAGACCGCTGACATCACTTCCAATCGCATACACTGCATCCAGAATCATACGTGTTTCTTCTGTCATCTTCTTCCCTCCCTTCTTCTTAACATTCTCCAGCTGGTGTAAGAAATATTCTACATGATTCGCAGAGCCATGACAACATCTATTTTTGACACCTAAATTCCCATTTCAGCCGCTTCTTCCAGCTTTTAAGCCGGTTTTTCACCGCTCCGGTCATTCAAAAAATTATTTCCAAGGTGTGCAAACTAAAAAAGTGTGCGCCTTGGCGCACACTCGCGCCGAGCGCAGTTGCCGTCAGGCAGCATCTGCCTCATGCGCGAGTGCGCATCCTCAGCGGAGCGTTTTTTCATGGAGCTGTCGCACTAAATAATTTTTTAATCATTGATGCGACAGCTCCACGAAAAAAGCACCCCGGCTGCGGCTGTTTCCAGCCGTCCAGGGTGCTTCTGTAAATTCTGTATATTGGAAAACCCATCAGTCTTTCAGCGGATTTCCCTTTCCATCTACGTTGATCTTTCCGGTCAGAATCATGATGCCTTCCACCAGGCCCCAGACTCCTGCAACCAGCGGTCCGATAATCAGGCAGCTGCCTACCAGGCAGATCACCAGCTGAATCACAGCCTTCGTCGTATATCCCAGATAGAAGTTATGGATGCCGAGGCTTCCCAGGAAAATACCCAGCAAACCGGCTACCAGTTTCGACTTTGCTTCACCGGAAACTGTTGCGGTCAGAGCGCTTCCGCAGTTTAAACATACTGCCGCTCCGGCATTGGTCGGCTGTCCGCAGTTGGGGCAGAAAGCATTTCCGCTTCCTTTTGCCGCGCCGCATTTCACGCATACAACCGCGTTTTCATCCATTTGACTTCCGCAATTTTTACAGAACATATCTGTCCCCCCTATTCGACAATTATAGAGAATTATGTACAAATTTCTTCTTCATTTTAAGGTTTTCCATTCAAAAAGTCAAGCAGAAAGGACAATTTCGTCTTTTCCCTTTAATTTTTCAGCGGATTCCCATTTCCATCTACGTTGATCTTCCCTGCCAGAATCATGATGCCTTCCACCAGGCCCCAGATACCTGAAACTGCCGGTCCGATCAGCAGACAGCTGCCCAACAGACAGATCAGCAGCTGGGCCACCGCCTTTTTCGTATATCCCAGGTAAAAAATGTGAATTCCCAGGCCGCCCAGGAAAATTCCAAGAAGTCCTGCTGCCATCTTCGATTTTGCGTTTTCTCCGGCTGCCATGGCCGTACCCGCCAGAGATCCCCCGCAGTTTAAGCACACCGCCGCCTGCGGATTCACCGGGTTTCCGCAGTGCGGGCAAAAGTTATTGCCGCTTCCCTTTGCCGCTCCGCACTTGACGCATATCACCGCGTTCTCATTCATGATATTTCCGCAGTTCCTGCAATATACCACTTTTGGGCTGTCTGCGCCGGAAACACTGCCGGTCATTCCCGGATAAGGCGCTGCCGGCTGAACCGGCGGCTGCGCCGGGTAAGACTGTACCGGCGGCTGACCTGCCGACTGCACGGAATAGGGCTGTACCGGCGGCTGACCGGACGGCTGTGCCGGATAGGGCCGCACCGCCTGCTGGCTTGCCGGCTGTGCCGAATAAGGCCGTGCCGCCTGCTGACCGGGCGGCTGTGCCGGATAGGGCGCCGGACGGGCCGTTTCCTGTTTCGGCTCTATCATCAGAACCGCAAGCATGCCGATTCCTGTCAGAAGCGCATGAATCACCAGATACAAATACGGGATCTGTACAAACCTGGTAACCAGTCTTATTACAATAATATTCGCGACCATCACCACAAGAGAAGCCAGCAGCACCGCGCCTGGCCGAAGTTTCTCTCCCGTTGCCGCGCCAGCGGCAAACAAAGCAATCAGCACCGGGACAAACACCGCAATGAGATTCGAAAGCACCTGATAAATCAAAAAGCCTGTATCTCCAAAATAAGTGACCAGGGGTATGAGTATCACACGCCCCAGCAGCAATCCAAACAGCCACCGCAGCACCGCCGCGATTACCGCCGCCAAAAGCACCGGCAGTATCAAGTTTGTTTCCTTTTTCTCCATCCTTACCATCCGCCTTTCTCTTAAAGTTTTCCGTTTCTATTCCTTTAAAGGATTGCCTTTTCCATCGACGCGGATTTTCCCTGTCAGGATCAAGATGCCTTCTACAAGGCCCCAGATTCCGGACACGGCCGGCCCGATAATCAGGCAGCTGCCCAACAGGCAGATCAGCAGCTGCGCCACTGCCTTTTTCGTATATCCCAGGTAGAAGTTATGGATGCCCAGACCGCCCAGGAAAATTCCCAAAAGCCCCGCTGCCAGCTTGGACTTGGCATTCTCTCCGGCCGCTATGGCAGGCCCTGCCAGAGAGCCGCCGCAGTTTAAGCACACTGCCGCCTGGGGATTCACCGGATTTCCGCAGTGTGGGCAGAAAGCATTTCCGGCGCCTCTGGACGCGCCGCCTGCCCAGGAAGCGGTTCCTGCAGCCGGATACACAGCAGAAGCGGCGGCCGGCTGCCCTGCAGGCACCACCGGACGAGACTCCGGTGTCTTTTTAGAAGAAAGAAACAGCACACCCCATTCCGCGGCGGCCGTAAATACCGCAAAACGGATCTGAGAGAAATACGGAAACGGAATATACGGGATCCATCTCCAGAGCAGCCGCACACCCACACTGGACCACAAAAACAGAACCACCGTCACAATAACCGGACTCAGCAGCGCCGCGGCCAGATTCACTTTCTTTCCGGCGATCAGATTCGTAACAAAAATCGCTGCCAGAACGATAAGAAAGTACAGCGCGTGCAGCACAAACTGATACAGGGACCAGGGCCGGAAATACTGCATCATCGGTATGGCGATCAGCTGATTTCTAAACACATCTGCAATAAACGCCATCATTCCGGCAAACAGCACCGGCATAAGAATGTTCTTTCTGTTTTCCTTCATGTTCAGCCCAACCTTTCTGTATCTTTTATATCGACAGCATAACTGCCAGCACCATCAGAAATACATACAGCACAATGCCCAACACAAAGGAAATCAGCGCCCATTTCCCGGCCATATGCGCGGTTTTCGGCCTGGAATCCTTCCAGACCAGATACAGAATCAGGCCTGCGATGGGAATCATAAAACCAAGAATCCCCCAGCCGATACTGGCGTCGTCCTCAGCTGCCGCCTGTCCTTTCGCGGCCTCTGGCTTAGCCAGAGAACAGCCGCAGTTTAAGCATACCGCAGCCATGGGGTTGGTCGCGTTTCCACAGTACGGGCAATACGAATTTCCGCTGCCTTTAGCTGCTCCGCACCGAACACACACCACTGCGTATTCGTTCATCTCATTTCCACAATTTCTGCAAACATGGAATTTCCTCCTTTTCCGCATGCGCAGGTATGGCCCCTCCGTCTGCTAAGCGCATCGTTCGCCTTCGGCTCCGATTTGCTAAGCAGCCAGGTATGACTCGCACTAGGCTCGAAAAGACCTCGCCAAGTGCTCTTATTATACCTTGCCCCTGTAGAAAAACAATGAGCTGGCTGCATAGTCTTTTCTTGACATACCGGCGCGTACAGCGCAGAAAAAGCCATTGCTCCATAGCTGTGATTACTCACATCTATTTTGCAATGGCTCCATTATATCGCGTCTTTACTCGTCCCAGTTGTGGTAAACCGCCTGCACATCGTCGTCGTCATCCAGCAGATCCAGAATCCGGTTCATTTTCTTGATGGCGTCTTCGTCGGTCAGCTCCGTCCAGGTCTGGGGAATCATGGTGACGTCCGCCTCCATCATGGGAATGCCGGCCTTTTCCAGGTTCTCCCGCACACTGCTGAAATCATCGGGATCCGTATAAATTTCGTAGCTGTCCTCTTCTTCGGAAAAGTCTTCCGCTCCCGCGTCCAGCGCCAGCATCATCAGCTCATCTGCGTCCATATCGCACTCTTCTTTATCAATGATAATCTGGCCTTTTTTGTCAAACATGTAAGAAACGCTGCCGGGAGTTCCCACGTTGCCGCCGCCCTTGGTAAAGGCGCTGCGGACATTGGCTGCCGTACGGTTCTTGTTGTCCGTCAGCGTGTCCACAATAATCGCCACGCCGCCGGGGCCGTAGCCCTCATAGGTCAGCACCTCGTAGTTGACGGAATTGGCGTCGCCTGCCGCCTTTTTGATGCCCCGGTCGATGGTATCGTTGGGCATGTTGTTGGCCTTGGCCTTGGCAATGACATCCCGCAGCTTGCTGTTGTTGGCCGGATCCGGTCCGCCCTCCTTCACCGCAACTGCCAGTTCACGGCCGATTACCGTAAAAATCTTGCCCTTTGCCGCGTCGTTTTTCTCTTTTTTATGCTTAATGTTGGCAAATTTTGAATGTCCTGACATTCTGAAACACTCCTTTTTCGTTCTGTTTTCATCCGAATTTCTGCGCAGACTGCGCATATCTTTGTTATTTTATCATTATTTCCCGCAGTCTGCAAGTGTTTTCCGCCGAAACAGCCCCCCGCGCCCGCTATACCGCCAGGTTTCTCAGCCACTTTTTCTGCCGGTAGCGCCAGTAGCCGATGATGGCCTTGTACACTTCTTCCAGCAGCACCATACCGTACACCACGTAAATCGGCTGCTTCAGCACCAGGCCGCCGATAAACGCCAGGGGAATGCCGATGAACCAGACGCCGCTGGTATCGATAAACAGGCACATCAGCGTGTCGCCGCCGCTGCGCAGCACGCCCACCACATTGACATAGTTGAACATCTTCACCGGCGTGAAGATGGCAAACACAATCAGGCACCGGCTCACCAGCTCCGCCACCTCATCGCTGATGCCGGGCTGATACAGGGCAATGACCTTCCAGCGTATCAGGACAATAAAAGCAGCCGCCAGCAGCGTCAGCAGAAACTGCAGCAGGAAAAAGTACTTGGCGTACCGCTCCGCCCGCTTCAGTTTGCCGGCTCCCATTTCGTTGCCCAGAATCACGGCAGTCGCGGCGCTTAAGCCCTGGAACAGAACCACTGCGATATCCTGAATCGTAGTGGCTATGGTGATGGCCGCCACCGCGTCGTCGCCCATGCGTCCATATGCCATGGAATAAATGGTGGTGCCCAGTCCCCAGATAAATTCATTGCAGATCACCGGCGCCGCCGTCCGGAAAAACAGAGACAGAAACTGCCGGGAATAGCCGAACAGGTCTTTCAGACGGCAGGCCAGCGGCGTCTTCCCTATGTAAACCACCGCCAGCAGAGAACACATCTCCACGACGCGGGCCAGCAGCGTGGCCAGGGCGGCGCCTACCACGCCCAGCGCCGGCGCGCCGAAATTGCCGTAAATCAGCGTATAGTTGAATACCACGTTGACCAGAATCGCCGCGCAGCTGATGACCACCGGCGCCTTGACCCGGTTGATGGCCCGCAGCATGGCCACATAAGTGTTGGAAACCGCCGTGCAGGGATAAGAAAGGGCCACCACCGCCAGGTAGGCGGATCCTGCCCGAATGCTTTCCTCGCTGGTGGTAAAAATCCGCATCAGCATTTCCGGCGCCAGACGGGCCGGCACCAGAAAAGCCACCGCCGCCGTCAGAGAAATCAGAAGTCCCAGTCCCAGCACCCGCCGGATATTTTTTACATCCCGGTTTCCCCAGTACTGAGCCGCCAGTACGCCGGACCCGCTGACCACGCCGAATACCAGCAGGGAAAATACAAAAAACACCTTGTTGGCCAGTCCCACCGCCGCGATGGCCGTTGATCCCAGGCTGCCGATCATCAGGTTGTCCACCAGGTTGGTCATGGTGTTGAGCATGCCCTGCAGCGCCACCGGCAGGGCGATCATCACCGTCTTTTTCAGGAACGCGCTGTCCTGAAACATATTCTTTATGTCATACACCGTCTGTCTCATGTTTCTCTTCCGTCTCTTTTTGCCCCTGCGCGGATCCCGGAACAGGGACCGCGCGGATAAACTGAATCATTTTATTTTCCACGCTGAGGATATGGAAACAGTACCCCTGATACTCTACCTGGGCCTGCTCTCCCGGTTCCGGAATCCGGTTCAGCCTGGAAATCAGAAAACCGTTTATGGTATCGCTGTTTTCATATTCTTCATCGGTAAAATCGATGTGCAGCGCGTCCGCCACGTCGTCCAGAAACGCCTGGCCCCGGATGACATAGGCATCTCCCGCCGCCACTATGGACTCTTCGTCCGGATCGTACTCGTCCAGAATATTGCCCACGATCTCTTCCAGAATATCTTCCATAGTCACGATGCCGGCCGTCTGGCCGTATTCGTCCACCACGATTTCCATGTGAATCTTCTGGGACTGCATTTCTTTGAACAGTTCGTCAATGTCTTTGCTTTCCGGGATAAAATGCGCTTCCCGCAAAAGCCCCGGCAGCTGCCCGATGGCTTCTTCCGACCGGCCCCGGTTCTCTGCCCAGATCATGGCGTCCTTCATATGCAGTACGCCGATAATATTGTCGATATCCTTCTCATAAACCGGATACCGGGAATTTTTCCCTTCTTTCAGGATAAAGGAAACCGCTTCCTTTAACGGCATCTGCGCGTCCAGCGCCACAATGTTGGTACGATGGGTCATGATATCGCTGGCTTCTTTTCCATCCAGTTCAAAAATATTGGTGATCATTTCAGCCTCGCTGGCCTCCAGGACTCCCTGCTCATGCCCTTCATTCACCATGGACATAATATCTTCCGCCGTCACGTTGTCTTCCTGGCCGCCGGCGTCCACCCGCAGAAGCCGCAGCACTCCTTTGGAAATTCCGGCAGTCAGCCACACAAACGGCAGCAGAACCGTCTGGCAGAAAGAAACCGCCGGCAGCAGCGCAAACGCCCATGCCTCCGGCTTCTTCTGAGCACACCGTCTGGGCACCATAATGCCCAGCCCCGCCAGGCATATGACCAGCACCAGACCGGATGCCAGCACGCTCACCGGCAGAATCCATCCGGCCGGCCCGAACGCCATCCGCAAAAGCCGCTCCAGCGTACCGTACCAGCACTTCAGCACAAAGCCGCCCATCACCAGGCCGGCGGCACTGGTCACCACCTGTACCGAATATACCAGCCGTTCCGGATTCTCCTGGATTTTCAGCAGTTTCTGCGCTTTCTGGCTGCCCTGCTCCGCCTCTTTTTCCAGCGCGGCCGTATTCAGGTTCTGCACCGCGGAACCGAATCCATAAAATCCGGCTTCCAGCAGAAGCAGCAAAATCAATGTCATCGTTCCCGGCAGCGAATATCCTTCGTCCATGAATCTGTTCAAACTCCTTCTTTCATCTTTTGTCTTCAATATCTGAACTATAGCAGATTCCCGCTGGTTCGTCAATGGACGCGGCTATGTAGGCAGCTCAAGGCTCACCCGCAGCGCGCAGTCCACCTGTTTCTGCAGTTCCTCGTCAATATGGCAGATCTTTTCTCTCAGCCTCTGTTTGTCAATGGTCCGCAGCTGCTCCAGCAGAATCACGGAATCTTTGACCATATCGCAGCGCCGGGTATCCAGTTCCACATGGGTCGGCAGCTTCGCCTTGTTCATCCGGGACGTAATTGCCGCGCATATGACCGTAGGGCTGTGCCGGTTTCCCACGTCGTTCTGTATAATCAGCACCGGCCGCACGCCCCCCTGTTCCGAACCCACCACGGGCCGCAGATCCGCGTAAAAAATGTCTCCTCGTCTGATGATCACCGTTTCACTCTCCGTCCTGTCGGTTTCCCGCATTTGCTTTCTGGCCTCTAGTATTGACCATTTCGGCCCTCTCTATACTGTATGACCTGGGCGTGCGTCCCGTTTCCCTCAGGAAAAAGAAAACCAGGCAGGGTTCAGCACCCGGATATGTCGGAAATCGTTACGGTTTTTCCATCTTTTACGTATACTCTGGGCACCCGCTTGCTGATGCCGCAGAGCAGTTCATAGTGAAAGCCTCCGCCGGCGCCGGCCAGTTCCTCCGCGCCGATGCAGGCGTCTCCATCCCGGCCCAGCAGGGTCACTTCCTCCCCGCGGCACGCCTGCGGCACGGAAGAAACGTCCGCCATCATCTGGTCCATGCAGACCCGCCCCAGAATCGGAGCCTTTTTCCCGCCGATCAGCACCCAGCCCTTTCCTGACAGATACCGGGGATACCCATCTCCGTATCCTACGGGAATGGTGGCCACCGTCATGGGATGGTCCGCCGTAAAGGTCCCTCCGTAGCTGACCTGCGCGCCTGCCGGAATCTCTTTTACATAGGAAATATGGCTCTTCAGCTCCATCACCGGCCGCAGCGGAATCCGGTTTCTCTGCACTTCATGGGAAGGATACAAACCGTACAGGGAAATGCCGGCCCGCACCATGTCCCATCCCGTTCCTTCCTGATCGATGATCCCGGCGCTGTTGGAAACATGGCGGACCGAAACGGCGACGCCTCTCTGTTCCAGCCAGGAAGCAAACCGCCGGTAAGCCTCCAGCTGCCGCCGGGTCGGTTCCTTGTCCGTCTCATCCGCCCTGGCCAGATGGGTAAACAGGCCTTCGGTCCGGATCCCCGGCATCCGGCTGATGCGGGCCGCCATATCCGCGGCCGCTTCGGTACAGGCCATGCCGATGCGGTTCATGCCGGTGTCCACCGCCAGGTGCACCAGCGCCTCGGTTCCCAATTTCCGCGCCATCGCGGAAAGCGCCGCTGCCTGGTCTTCTTCAAACAGAGTAAAGCGGATCTGTTCCTTCAGCATGGCTTCCCACGCGCTTTCAAACACCGGTCCCAGCACCAGTACCGGCTTGCGGATGCCCTGCCGCCGCAGCTGCAGCGCTTCTTCCGCCGTCGCCGTTCCGAAGCCGTCCACATAGGGCTCCGCCGCCTCCGCCACCGGAACGGCCCCGTGCCCGTATCCATCAGCCTTGACCACCGCCATCACCTGCGTTCCCGGCCTCAGATTCTGCTTCATGGATTGAATATTGTAAATCAGCGCGTCCAGATCAATCACCGCGCGGATTCGTTCATAAGGCATCCTTCATCACCTCTCCCAGTTCTTCTGCCAGTTCTCCGGCCAGCATGCTGTAGGCGCCCCTTTGTTCCCGGTACCGGTCTCCCGCCAGTCCGTGGAGGTACACCCCCAGCGCCGCCGCGTCCCAGGGCTCCATTCCCTGGGCCAGCAGCCCGGCAATAGCTCCAGCCAGCACGTCGCCGGATCCCGCTTTAGCCATGCAGCTGTTGCCGCTGGTATTGACAAACAGCTGCCCGTCCCGGCCTGCCGCCAGCGTCACCGCGTCCTTCAGCACGCAGCAGACGCCGTGCTCCCTGGCAAACTGCAGCGCCGTCTCCCGCAGATGCTCCTGGATACTGCCTACCGAGCAGCCAGTCAGCCGGGCCATCTCGCCCAAATGCGGCGTCACAATCATATTTTCCGTCAGGTAGCGGGTCAGTTCCGGCTCCGCCGCCAGGATATTGAGGGCGTCCGCGTCCAGAATCACCGGCACATAGGCGCATTCCAGAAGTTCCCGGATCAGAATCCGGGAAGACTCTGACGTCCCCAGTCCGGGGCCCGCGGCGATTACGTCCGCCCAGGCGCACTCCTGCCGCACCTGCTCCCGCAGCGCTTCCGGATCCGCGTCCGCGTCGTACACAGACAAAATGGCTTCCGGAAGCAGCTGGTGCAGAATCTCCCGGTTTTCCTCCACCGTCAGAATTTTCACCAGTCCGGCTCCTGCCCGGTACGCCGCCAGCGCGCACAGGTAGGCGGCCCCGCTCATATTGGGAGAGCCTGCCGCCGCCAGCACTTTTCCAAACGTGCCCTTGTTGCTGTACTCCGGCCGCCGCGGCGCCCGCCGGATGTCTTCCTTCTCATAACAGCAGGCCGCCGGTTCTCCCGCCGCCGCAAGAGCCGCCGGCGGAAATCCGATGTCGCAGATCTGCACCGTTCCGCAGTATTCCCGGCCGGGATACAGGGCGCTTCCCAGTTTCTCATATCCAAACGAAACGGTCCGGTCCGCCTTCACCGCGGCTCCCAGAATATGCCCCGTATCGCTGTGAATGCCGGAGGGCATATCTACGGCGATGACGCAGGCGCCGGAATCCGCGATCATCTGTACCGCCTGGCGGTACACGCCCTCCAGCGGACGGCTTAACCCTACGCCGAACAAAGCGTCCAGCACCATATGGCACCGCCCCGGCAGAAAATCCGACAGCTGGTGGATTTCCATCCCCAGCCGTTCCCCGATCTCCTTCTGCCGCCGGCATTCTTCCGTCAGACGGCTCTCCTCTCCTGCCAGAATCACCTGCACCGGACAGCCCTTCAAAAACAGCATCCGCGCCGCCGCAATCCCGTCCGCGCCGTTGTTGCCGGTGCCGCAGAACGCCTGAATCCGGCACTGTTCCAGCGCAAGGCCCATACGGGCCGCCTCTTCTTCCGCCGCCTCCGCCACGGCCATGGCCGCCCGTTCCATAAGCACCAGAGACGGAATCCCGATCTGTTCTATGGTAAACCGGTCAATGGCCCGCATCTGTTCCCCCGTTACCAGATACCTCATACGCATTCCCTCCCTCCGGCTTCCCGGATCACGGCCGTTTTTTCTTCGCGGCCCTCTCTCGTTCCTTCTCCTTCTGTTCCTGCATACTGCAGACCCGATACGACAGCCGCATCAGGCTCTCCGACAGGTGCACGTTTTCCACCACCACGTCGTCCGGAACCACCAGATCCGTATGGGCAAAATTCCAGATGGCCTTAATTCCCGCCTTGACCAGCCGGTCCGCCATTTCCGGCGCCATGGTCTTGGGAATGGTCAGCGCCGCGATCTGCACATCGTTTTCCGCGATAAACGGCTCCAATTCCCTGGCGTCCCGGATTTCCACACCGCGGACCACTCTGCCGATCAGCGCGGGATTGATGTCAAACATGCCTTTGATGATAAAGCCCCGCCGTTCAAAATTGGTGTAATTGGCGATGGCCTGTCCCAGGTTGCCGGCACCGATGATAATCAGTCCGTGGGGCCGGTCCAGGCCCAGAATCTTGGCGATTTCCATGTACAGGTACTTCACGTTGTACCCGTACCCCTGCTGTCCGAATCCGCCGAAATTGTTCAGATCCTGACGGATCTGGGAAGCCGTTACTTTCATCTTCGCGCTCAGTTCGCCGGATGATATCCGCTCCACGCCGTCCTCCAGCAGCTCTCCCAGATACCGGTAGTACCTGGGCAGTCTGGAAATGACCGCTTTTGAAATCTGTTTCTGCTCCACGGCAAATCTCCTTTTCTGTACAAACTGTTTTCATTATACCCGGTTGTCAAATCAATGTCAAACCACTCCCGCCGGATACCGCCGCGATTTCCGCCATTGCAAGTTTTGCCGATGTACGGTATACTTTAACATGCAGAATCAACCACAAGGAGGCCTCTATGATACTTTCCTGCAGTCACATCAGCAAGGCATTCGGAACCGACGTGATTCTGGATGACGTTTCCTTTCATATAGAAGACAATGAAAAAGCTGCCGTCGTCGGCATCAACGGCGCCGGCAAATCCACGCTGTTAAAAATCATCGCCGGCGAACTGCCCGCCGACCAGGGGGAAGCCGTGCTGTCCCGGGGAAAGACCCTGGGCTATCTGGCCCAGCAGCAGGACCTGACCAGCCATCAGACCATTTACGAAGAACTGCTGGAGGTCAAGCGCCCTATCCTGGAGATGGAAGAACAGATCCGGGATCTGGAAATCGCCATGAAGCACGCCTCCGGGGACGAGCTGGAACAGATGCTTCAGACCTATACGCGGCTGAACCAGCAGTTTGAGCTGGCCGACGGCTACAGCTGCCGCAGCGAAATCACCGGCGTGCTGAAAGGCCTGGGCTTTTCCGAAGAAGATTTTTCCAAAGAAATCTCCTCCCTTTCCGGGGGGCAGAAGACCCGCGTCTCCCTGGGCAAGCTGCTGCTGACCCGGCCGGACATCATTCTGCTGGACGAGCCCACCAACCACCTGGACATGGAATCCATATCCTGGCTGGAAACCTATCTGGGCAATTACAAAGGCGCCGTGATCATCGTCGCCCACGACCGCTATTTTCTGGACCGGATCGTTTCCAAAGTCATCGAGCTGGACCGGGGAAAAGGCAGCGTATACCTGGGCAACTACACCGCCTACAGCGAAAAAAAGGCCCAGCTGCGGGAAGCGCAGATGAAGGCGTATCTGAACCAGCAGCAGGAGATCCGTCACCAGGAAGAGGTCATCGCCAAACTCCGCTCCTTCAACCGGGAAAAATCCATCCGCCGGGCGGAAAGCCGGGAGAAGATGCTGGATAAAATCGAGGTGCTGGAAAAACCGACCGACGCAGACGATGAAATGAAAATCCGGCTGGAACCGGATATTGTCAGCGGAAACGACGTGCTCACCATCCGGGATCTTGGCAAGTCCTTTGGGCCGCTCCATCTGTTTTCCCATGTGGACATCGATATCCGCCGGGGCGAGCGGGTGGCCATCATCGGCAGCAACGGAACCGGCAAGACCACTCTGCTGAAAATCATCAACCAGATGGTGCCGGCGGACAGCGGGCAGATCACCTTCGGGACCCGGGTGCACACCGGCTATTACGACCAGGATCACCAGGTGCTGCACATGGACAAGACCCTGTTTGACGAACTGCAGGACGCTTATCCGGGGCTGAACAACACCCGGATCCGCAGCATACTGGCGGCGTTTCTGTTTACCGGCGACGACGTGTTCAAGCGGGTCGGAGATTTGAGCGGCGGAGAACGGGGACGGCTGTCCCTGGCAAAGCTGATGCTTTCCAACGCCAACTTCCTGATTCTGGACGAGCCCACCAACCACCTGGACATCACCTCCAAGGAGATTCTGGAGCAGGCCCTGAACCGCTATACCGGCACGGTGCTCTACGTTTCCCACGACCGGTATTTTATCAACCGCACCGCCACCCGGATTCTGGAATTGTCCGGCGGCACCTTCTTAAACTATATCGGCAATTATGACTACTACCTGGAAAAGCGGGATCTGGTCAACGCCCTCTGGAAGCAGCAGGCCGGACAGGCGCCGGCGGCGGCCTCCGGCACAGACGCCGCTTCCGATGGCAGGGCCGGCTGGAAAGCCCAGAAAGAAGAACAGGCCCGCCTGCGCAGGCGGCAGAACGCTCTGAAAAAAGCGGAAGAAGAAATCAGCCGGCTGGAAGAGGAAGACGCGCAGCTGACCGAACAGCTTCAGGATCCGGCCATTGCCACCGACGCCGCCCGGCTTATGGAGCTGCACCGGCAGCAGGAACAGATTCAAAAACAGCTGGCCGGTCTCTACGAAGACTGGGAACGGCTGGCGGAAGAAGCCCAGGAGGGCCAGCCATGACCCCCCGGCGCGCCGCGGCCCTGCTGGCCCTGCTTCTGATCCCCGGCATGTATCTCGTCACCCTGGTGCTGGCCCTTATGGACCATCCCCTGACCGGGAGTTTTCTCATGGCGTCGCTGTTTTGCAGCATCGTCGTTCCGGTCTTCCTCTACGCCTTTCTGCTGGTGATCCGGTATCTGAAACACCGCGGCGAAGAAGGCGGCAAAGAAGGCCCCGGGACGTGACCACCGCATTGCTCATATCGCGCAAAAAACCTGTGAAGTTTCTGCCCCAGGGGGTGAAACTCCACAGGTTTTCTTTTTCACCGATCAGCGGTAGATAATGTCCTCCCGGCCCGGTCCATTGGATACCATGGTAATGGGCACACCGATCTGTTTTTCAATAAATTTCACATAATCCCGGCACTCTTTGGGAAGTTCCTCGTATTTGCGGATGCCGCGGATGGAGCACTTCCAGCCCGGCAGCTTGGTATATACCGGCTTCGCCTTTTCCAACTTCACCGTCGTCGGGAAATCTTCCGTCACTTCACCGTCGATCTCATATCCCACGCAGACCGGCAGTTCGTCCAGATATCCCAGTACATCCAGCACCGTCAGCGCCACTTCCGTAGCGCCCTGGATGCGGCATCCGTAGCGGGTGGCCACCGCGTCAAACCAGCCCATACGTCTGGGCCGTCCGGTGGTGGCGCCGTATTCGCCGCCGTCGCCGCCGCGTTTTCTCAGTTCTTCCGCCTCATCGCCGAAAATCTCGCTGACAAAAGCGCCGGCGCCTACCGCGCTGGAATAAGCCTTTACCACCGTAATAATATCTTTGATTTCATAGGGCGGAATGCCGGCGCCGATGGCTCCGTAAGCCGCCAGAGTAGAGGAGGACGTTACCATGGGATAAATGCCGTGGTCCGGGTCTTTCAGCGAACCCAGCTGGCCCTCCAGCAAAATGGTTTTGCCTTCCTGAATAGCGTCGTGCAGGTAGCGGGAAACGTCGCACACATAAGGCGCCACCATCTCCCGGTAGCTTAACAGCGTCTGGTACAGTTCATCCGGATCCAGCAGCGGCTTGTGATACAGGTGCTCCAGCAGCACATTTTTCAGCTCGCATACCCGCTTCGCTTTTTCCTTCAGCGTATCGTCATCAAACAGCTCGCTGACCTGGAAGCCGATCTTGGCGTATTTGTCCGAATAGAAAGGAGCGATTCCCGACTTGGTGGAGCCAAATGACTTGCCTGCCAGACGTTCCTCTTCATACGCGTCAAACAGCATATGGTACGGCATCAGAATCTGCGCGCGGTCGGATACCAGAATCCTGGGCTTGGGTACGCCCTGGTCGATCAGCGACTGGATCTCCTGAAACAAATAGGGGATATTCAGCGCCACGCCGTTGCCGATAATGCTGGTGGTATGGTCATAAAACACACCGGACGGAAGCAGATGCAGGGCAAATTTGCCATAGTTGTTGATGATCGTATGGCCGGCGTTGCTGCCGCCCTGGAAGCGGACGATAATATCCGACTCCTTCGCCAGCATATCCGTGATTTTCCCTTTGCCTTCATCGCCCCAGTTGGCGCCTACAATTGCTCTTACCATTGATTCGAATCCTCCTTTGAAGCTTCTTCCTCATTTCCTGTATGAACTCAGACGTTGATTTCCGCCTTCATGCCCAGCACTTCCCGGTTGGCGTCCAGAATCGGACCCACCACTTCTTCCAGGAACTCTTCCACCTGTCTGGGCGCCCGGCCTACGTACCGCATGGGCTCCATGGTCTTCTGCAGTTCTTCCATGGTCAGGCCGAAGGCCGGATCCGCGGCAATCAGTTCCAGCAGATTGTTGTCCAGCCCTTTTTCCTTGACGCTGCGGCCGGCTTCCATAGACAGCTGCCGGATCCGCTCATGCAGCTCCTGCCGGTCGCCGCCTGCCTTGACCGCGTCCATCATAATATTTTCCGTAGCCATAAACGGCAGTTCTGCCATAAAATGCTTTTCGATTACCTTCGGATAGACCACCAGTCCATCTACCACATTCAGATACAGATCCAGGATGCCGTCCACCGCCAGAAATCCTTCCGGAACGCTCAGCCGCTTGTTGGCCGAATCGTCCAGGGTCCGTTCAAACCACTGGGTAGACGCCACCAGCATGGGGTTCATCACATCCGCCATCACGTAGTTGGACAGCGACGCGATGCGCTCGCTGCGCATGGGGTTGCGCTTGTAGGCCATGGCGGAAGAACCGATCTGGTTCTTTTCAAAGGGCTCTTCGATTTCCTTTAAGTGCTGCAGCAGACGGATGTCGTTGGAAAACTTGTGCGCGCTCTGGGCAATGCCTGCCAGCACGTTCAGCACCCGGGTATCGATCTTTCTGGAATAGGTCTGTCCGGAAACCGGATAGCACTGGGAAAATCCCATCTTTTCCGCGATTCTCTGGTCTGCCAGCCGGCACTTTTCATGGTCGCCGTCAAACAGTTCCAGAAAACTGGCCTGGGTGCCGGTGGTTCCCTTGGAACCCAGCAGCTTCATGCTGTTCAGCACATGGTCCAGGTCTTCCAGATCCAGGCACAGATCCTGCAGCCACAGCGTCGCCCGTTTTCCTACGGTCGTGGGCTGCGCCGGCTGGAAATGGGTGAAGGCCAGGGTCGGCTGGTCTTTCCACTTCCGGGCGAAGGCAGCCAGCTCCGCCATGACGTTGATCAGTTTGCGGCGCACCAGGCGCAGGGCCTCCGTCATTAGGATCAGATCCGTATTGTCTCCCACATAGCAGGAAGTGGCGCCCAGGTGGATAATTCCCTTTGCCTTGGGGCACTGCAGCCCGTAGGCGTA
The DNA here is from genome assembly GCA_944380605.1 of uncultured Lachnospiraceae bacterium. GTDB lineage: Bacteria > Bacillota > Clostridia > Lachnospirales > Lachnospiraceae > UBA3402. The sequence continues at coordinate 97,368 of CALWIA010000006.1, forward strand.
TACATGGGACATCACGTCGTGACGCACCAGGCGCTCCCTCTCCTTTGCCGCCTCGTAGTTGATGTCGTCCTGATGCTCCTTCAGTTCGTCGATCTGTTCCTGGGTAATGGGCAGCCCCAGTTCCTTTTCCGTCTCTGCCAGGGCGATCCACAGCTTCCGCCAGGTTCTGAACTTCTTATCCGGCGAAAAGATGTACTGCATCTCCTTGCTGGCATACCGCTCGGAAAGCGGGCTCTGATATCGGTCGTTCATCGCGTTTCTCCTTCAATTACTCAATGCCCAGACGGCGGAATACTTCCTGGTAGGCGTCCTCTACATGGCCCAGGTCTCTGCGGAAACGGTCCTTGTCCAGTTTCTCATGGGTTTCCTTGTCCCACAGACGGCAGGTGTCCGGAGATACCTCGTCCGCCAGAATGATCTGGCCGTGATACCGGCCGAACTCGATCTTGAAGTCGATCAGCTCGATGCCCAGGCTGTCAAAATAGTGGCGCATCACCTTGTTTACCTTAAACGCGTAGCGGGAAATGGTCTGGATCTCTTCTTCCGTAGCCAGGCCCAGCGCCAGCGCGTAATAGTCGTTGATAAAGGGATCGTGCAGGTCGTCGTTCTTATAGCTGAATTCCAGAGTCGGGCACTTCAGTTCAATGCCTTCTTCCATACCCAGCTTTTTCGCGAAGCTGCCGGCGGAGAAGTTGCGGACGATTACTTCCAGCGGAACGATCTCCACTTTCTTGACGGCGGTTTCCCGGTCGTTTAACTCCTCGATCAGATGGGTGGGCACGCCTTCCGCTTCCAGCAGTTTGAACACATGGTTGGTCATCCGGTTGTTGATGGCGCCTTTTCCTACGATGGTGCCCTTCTTCTGTCCGTCAAAGGCCGTTGCGTCGTCTTTGTAAGATACAATCAGTACATCCGGATACTCGGTCGTAAAGACCTTCTTTGCCTTTCCTTCGTACAGTAATTCTTTTTTCTCCATAGGTTTCCACCTGTCCCTTTCTTTACGCAGCCGCCGGCTTGCGGACGTGCTGGCCTAATTTATAAGTATCATCTATAAAAGAGCATGATCCAGCATGAATTATAATACACCTATACCGTAAATACAATCACTTTATTCATTACTTTTCCTAATGAATCTCTTCCGCCGCTTCTTCCCGGTACAGTTCCAGAGCGCCATCCCGGATCCGAAGCCGGATGCCCAGGATTTCTTCCCGGATGGACGGCCCGTCCGCCGCCCGATAAAACGCGCCGGCCGTCTGTTCCCAGCGGATCTGAAAGGCCGGCGTCCGGCTCAGAAACGCCCCGCATTCTGCCAGAAGAAGCAGCAGACAGATTCTGCGAATCCCTCTGCTCTCCCGATAAAACCCTCTCCAGGGTTTCCTGTTTCTATGTACCGCTTTCATCTATGCACCTGGATATGCGGAATCGCAGACCGCGAAACCGCCAAAGAATCGGATGTTTAAGTTTCGGTCCGGATCCCGTTGGGATAAAAACGGCCGCGCCCCGGTCCTTTAACCCGGCCGGGACGCGGGGATCCGTTCTGCCATCGCCGGCGCCTGTCTTATTCCCGGGAGGTGCTTTCCGCCCCCGGTCCCTCGTTGACAAACTCGTCGACGTCCTCTTCCACATCGTCCATCAGTCCGCCGATGACGCCGGTGCTTTCTTCTTCGTCTTCCGAAGTCCCTTCCCCTGCCGTCTCTCTGTCCTCTTCTTTTTCCGAGGTTTCCGCGGCAGACGTGGTCTGGCGGGCCGTGGTCTCTTCTGGCTCCTGGCTGCTGCAGCCGGTCAGACATACCAGAGACAGAATCAGAAGCACTGTTCCGATGCAGATCTTTCCTTTTTTCATAATCACACTCTCCTTTCACCGTTAGTATGTGTACCGGGAGAATGTTTTATAGCGGCAAAAGCTTCCCGAACCGGAAACATTTGCCATCACGGCGGCGTCAGCCGCCGATCACGTCTGCCATGGTGTACATGCCCGCCGGCTTTCCCGCCAGGAATCGGGCCGCTTCCAGAGCGCCTTTGGCGAAAATAGCCTTGGAATACGCCGTATGGCTGAGAGTGACCACCTCGTCCTGGCCGGCAAAGATCACATCGTGCTCACCCACGATGGAACCGCCCCGGACGGAGGAAATGCCAATTTCCTTTTTGCCCCGTTTTTCGTGGAGCTGGCTGCGGTCATACCGGTAGGTATATGCCTCTCCCATGGCTTCCGCCATGGAGTCCGCCAGCGCCAGCGCCGTGCCGCTGGGCGCGTCCAGCTTCTGGTTGTGGTGTTTTTCCACGATTTCCATATCAAATCCGGCTCCCGCCAGCACCTGAGCCGCTTCCTGTACCAGTTTCAGAAGCAGATTGACGCCCAGGGACATATTGGCGGAGCGCAGCACCGCCGTCTGCTTCGCGGCCGCCTGCACCTTTTCCAGCTGCTTTTCAGACAGGCCGGTGGAGCAGAGCACCAGCGGCAGCTGCCGTTCCCGGCAGAAATCCAGCAGATGATCCACCGCCGCCGCGCCGGTGAAATCCACCGCCACATCCGTTTCTTCCCGGCATTCTTCCAGGGAAGCGTATACCGGATATCCGTTTTTCTGTTCCGCCCGCAGGTCTACGCCGGCGGCAATGGTCAGCCCATCCATAGATTCCGCCATGCGGCTGATGGCCTGGCCCATGGCGCCGTTGCATCCGTGCAGAAGTACCCGTACCATATGCAGCCCTCCTTACAGAATGCCGTAGGCGCGCATGGCCGCCGCCAGCGCTTCCTTGTGCTCCGGCTCCATCTCCGTCAGCGGCATCCGCAGAGGTCCTACGTCCTTGCCCTGCAGGTTCATAGCGGCCTTCACCGGAATGGGGTTGACTTCGCAGAACAGCTGCTTCACCAGCGGGATGGCCTCCAGCTGCATCTTCGCGCTGGTCTTTACATCCCCTTCAAAATAATACCGGCAGATATCGTGGGCCTGTCTGGGCGCCACGTTGGACAATACGGAAATCACGCCCTTGCCGCCTAAGGACAGCAGGGGAACGATCTGGTCGTCATTTCCGGAATACAGATCCACGCATCCATCCGCCAGGGCCATCATCGTGGAAATGGCGGAGATGTTGCCGCTGGCTTCCTTGACGCCTACAATGTTGGGCACCTCCCGGCACAGCTTTACAATGGTCTCCGGCTGCATAGTCACGCCGGTGCGGCCGGGGATGTGATACAGCAAAATCGGGATCCGCACCGATTCCGCAATGGCCGTATAGTGGGCGATCAGTCCCTTCTGGGTCGCCTTGTTGTAGTACGGCGTCACCAGCAACAGCCCGTCGGCGCCCGCTTCCTCCGCTCCCCGAGACATGTCGATGGCCTCTCGGGTGCAGTTGGATCCGGTTCCCGCGATTACCGGAATCCGGCCCGCCACCTTTTCACAGGTGTACCGGATCACCTCCAGATGCTCCTCGTGGGTCATGGTGGAAGATTCGCCGGTGGTGCCGCAGATCACGATGGCGTCTGTGCCTCCCGCGATCTGTTCTTCCAGAATCTCTGTCAGTTTCTCGTAATTTACGCTTCCGTCCTGATGAAACGGAGTCACCAGCGCAACGCCTGCTCCTTCAAAAATCGCCATGGTTTTATCCTCCTTTTCTCGCTTCCGTGATGGATGACGCCCTTTTGGGTAAAAAAAGAACTGGCGGAAGCCAGTTCTTAAAGTCAGTCAAACTCTTTAAGTAGCTCCCCATCCCATCCGGATGACAGTCACAGACCTGTTCGCCCTGTGCCCAGATTCGTACTGTCAGGCGGTACTCCTCTTCGGCGCTCTCCCTTTCTGCCGTCTTCCCCTGCGCCTGCCGCATCGGACCGCTTACTCATGATTCGCGCAACCTCTACTCTGTCAAGTTTTATACTAACATCCTTCATTCTGTTTGTCAACTTCCATATAAGAAATGGAAGAAACCGCGTCCACATAGGGTCTTAATTTTTCCGGAAATACCTTGCCCGTCAGAACCAGATCCATGCTCTCTTCTTTCGCTTCCAGCAGTTTCTCAAAATCCTCCGTGGTGATGATGTTCTGGTCCATAATGCCCAGCACCTCATCCAAAATCAGCAGATCGCATTCGCCTGTGCCGGCCACCTTTTTTGCAAAGTTGAATCCGTTGCGGATGTTGATCAGCTCCTCCGCCTTTTCTTCATCCGACAGTTCTTCAAAAAAGGCGCTGGATTTTTCAAACCGGAAAATCTTGAACTCCGGTTCCAGCCTGCGCAACATATCCTGATCCTCTTTTTTCGCGCAGCCCTTCAGAAACTGGATCATAATAACGCTTTTCTGCTGTGACCAGGCCTGTACTCCTTTTCCCATGGCCAGAGATGTCTTGCCATGACAGGAACCACATATTACTTCTACTTTTCCTTTCATTCTTTTGCACCTCTTGATCGATTGCCTTATGCTGCCCGCATATCGTATCATATCTTTCATGATTTTGCAAGTTTTCTTACGTTTTTATGAATCCGCCGGCCTTCCCTTCCTATTCCACGCATTCCAGCTTGCTGACGGACACCTCGTAGGCCACCCGCTTCTCGCACTGGGAATCGCTGAGTTTTTTGGTATACTCGCGGCTCTGCACCCGCCCCCAGACGCATACCCGGGTTCCCACCTCAAATCCCGCCGCGTACCGGGCGTTACGGCCCCAGGCGATGCAGGGTATGTAGTCGGATTTGCCGTACGGCCGGTTCACCGCCAGCAAAATGTCCGCGATTTCCCTTCCCAGCGGCGTCTTCCGGTAAATGGGCACCTTGCAGATGTAGCCGTCCAGAAAAATCTGATTGGTCTTGGTATAATCCGTAAACTCATCCATAAAATTGATTTCCCGCACAAAAACCGAAAGCACCAGCCGGTTTTTGGCCCCCTCATGGCGGTTGTAGGAGCGGAACTGCCCAATGGCCTCTGCCGTACAGCCGGTATAGTCCTCGTCCACGGAAAGCAGCCGTTCCGAAATCATCAGGGGAATCACATCCGCCTGGTCGCTTAACCGGTTCACTTCCAGATCCGTCAGGTAAAAGCCTTCGCCGAACACCTCGTGGCTGAAGGTAAACGGCGACACGATTTTTCCGATTACGCTGACTTTGTTGTTTTCAATGGTTTTTTCCGACATAGTATTTCTCCTCTTCAATCCCTTTTTTGGTTTCGCCTTGCAGCTCATAATATATGTATGAAGCAGGAGCACCGGTCATGACTAAAACCGTTCGGCCCGGATCGACAAAAAAGGAACCCCGCGGCGCGGGATTCCCTTTTTTCCGGTATCGGATTCCATTATGCTTTTTTAAATGCCGCCCTCTTGCGCAGCGTCGGATCCAGAATCCGCTTGCGGATCCGCAGGTTCACCGGCGTAACCTCCAAAAGTTCGTCGGTGTCGATGAAATCCAGGCACTGCTCCAGGCTCATTTCCCTGGGAGGCGTCAGTTTCAGGGCTTCGTCGGCGCTGGAAGAACGGGTGTTGGTCAGTTTCTTGGTCTTGCATACGTTGATCTCAATATCCTCGTCCTTGGGGTTCTGTCCCACCACCATGCCTGCGTAGACCCGCACGCCGGGTCCGATAAACAGCGTGCCCCGGTCCTGGGCGCCGAACAAGCCGTAGGTAATGGATTCGCCGCTTTCATAGGCGATCAGGGAACCGGTCTTTCGGTAGTTGATGTCTCCTTTATAAGGCGCGTATCCGTCAAAGATGGTATTCATCACGCCGTTGCCCCGGGTATCGGTCATAAACTCTCCTCGGTAGCCGATCAGGCCTCTGGCAGGTATGGAAAATTCCAGCCGGGTATAGCCGCCGTTGGCGGGGCTCATGCCCTGCAGCTCGCCTTTTCTGGACGTCAGCTTCTGGATCACCGTTCCCGTAAATTCCTCCGGCACGTCGATATAGGCCAGTTCCATGGGCTCCAGCTTCTGGTTGCGCTCGTTGTATTTGTAAAGCACCTCCGCCTTGCTGACGGCAAACTCATAGCCTTCCCGGCGCATGTTTTCAATCAGCACCGACAGGTGCAGCTCGCCCCGCCCGGACACTTTGAAGCAGTCGGGAGAATCCGTCTCCTCCACCCGCAGGCTCACGTCCGTGTTCAGTTCCCGGAACAGCCGGTCCCGCAGATGGCGGGAGGTCACGTACTTTCCCTCCTGGCCCGCCAGCGGACTGTCATTGACCATAAAGTTCATGGCAATGGTAGGCTCCGAAATCTTCTGGAAGGGAATCGCCTCCGGATGCTCCGGCGCACAGAGGGTGTCGCCGATATGCAGATCGGAAATGCCGGAAACCGCCACAATGGAACCCACCGAAGCCTCCTGGACCTCCACCTTGTTCAGTCCGTCGAACTCGTACAGTTTGCTGATTTTCACCTTCCGAAGCTTGTCCGGGTCGTGGTGGTTGACCATGGCGCACTCCTGGTTCACCCGGATCACGCCGTTGTCCACCTTGCCCACGCCGATGCGGCCCACATATTCGTTGTAGTCGATGGTGCTGATCAGCATCTGCAGCGGCGCCTCCGGATCTCCCTCCGGAGCCGGAATGTGCTGGAGAATGGTTTCAAACAGCGGGCTCATATCCACTTCCGGGTCTTCCAGATGCGTCTTGGCAAATCCCGCCTTGGCGGACGCAAAGACAAAGGGGCAGTCCAGCTGCTCGTCGGAAGCGTCCAGGTCCATAAGCAGTTCCAGGATCTCGTCGATGACTTCCTCCGGACGGGCTTCCGGACGGTCGATTTTGTTGATGCAGACAATCACCGACAGATCCAGTTCCAGCGCCTTGCGCAGCACGAATTTGGTCTGGGGCATGGCGCCCTCATAGGCGTCCACCACCAGAATCACGCCGTTTACCATCTTCAGCACCCGCTCCACCTCTCCGCCGAAGTCGGCGTGGCCGGGGGTATCGATGATATTGATCTTGGTATTCTTGTAAAAAACTGCCGTGTTTTTGGACAGAATGGTGATGCCCCGCTCCCGCTCCAGGTCGTTGGAGTCCATCACCCGCTCCACCACTTCCTGGTTGGCCCGGAATACGCCGCTCTGGCGCAGCAGCTGGTCCACCAGCGTAGTCTTGCCGTGGTCCACGTGGGCAATAATCGCTATATTTCTTACATCTTCTCTTTTCATCTTCATAAATCCAGCGTTCCTTTCCTGCAAAGCGGCGGCCCGTGCCGCCGGTCGGGGCCCTTTGCCCCGCAGATCAAAAATAGAGTATAATCGTTTTATCCGGAAAATGCAAGAAATTTCTGTCTACACCGGCCGGTCCCGCTCATCCAGCAGGCAGATCTGCCCGTTTTCCACGGCGAAAAACACCTCCGGCCCCTCTTCCAGAACCGCCCGGCCGCTGGTGCCTTCCGTAATCTCCGACGTCAGCGCCGCCAGTTCCTCCGATGGCACCATGGCCCATATCCGCACCTGATCCGTGTATTCCGTATCCAGCACCGTGATCCGGCGCTGTCCCAGAATGTACTGAATCTTTCCGACGCCTGTATAGTCCGTGCGGATCCCCAGCCGCCTTCCGGAATGCTTCTCCGCCACCCGTCCGTTTTTCAGCGCCTCCTGCACCGCTCCGGAATAGGCCCGCACCAGCCCGCCGGTGCCCAGAAGCGTTCCGCCGAAATACCGGGTCACCACGACGCAGACGTCCCGCAGATCCGCTCCCAGCAGTACGTCCAGCATAGGACGGCCCGCCGTCTGGCTGGGTTCGCCATCGTCGCTGCAGCGCTGGATCTGGTTTCTGTCTCCCAGAAGATAGGCAAAACAATGATGCCTGGCGTCCCAGTACCGCTTTTTCTCGCGCTCCACCAGCAAAAGCGCCTCTTCTTCCGTTTTGACCGGCTCCGCCGCCGCCAGAAAACGGGATTTTTTTTCTGTCAGTTCTCCCTGGGTCGGCCCCAGCAGAATCTTATACGCTTCCAGGGAAAGCACCTCCTCTCGCTGACCTGGTTATCATCATATACCAGATCGTTTTTCCGCGCAATACCTTAAGAATCCCTTCTATTGAATTGTCATCTATCTTTTGCTATAATGTAGCGGTGAAGGAGGACTTCTATGAATTACGGAAAGGATGCGACAGAGAAACGGCTGAAACGCGCCGCTTCCCGTTCCCGCAAATACACCAGCCGGATCTTTCTTGGGTTTACCAAGGCTCTGCTGGTAATGGTGTTTCTGCTTATGGGAACCGGAGCCAGCGTCGGTTTCGGCATGGTAAAAGGAATCATCGACAGCGCGCCGGACATCAACATAGACAGCATCGTCCCCCAGGGAATCGCCACCACGGTATACGACAGCCAGGGCAATCTGACCGACACTCTGGTGACCGCCGGCTCCAACCGGGATCCGGCCACGTATGAAGAGCTGCCCCAGGATCTGATCGACGCCTTCGTGGCGATTGAAGACTCCCGGTTCTGGCAGCACAACGGCATCGACTTACGTTCCATCGTCCGTGCCGCGGTAGGCGTTTTCACCGGCAATTCTTCCGCCGGCGGAGGCAGCACCATTACCCAGCAGCTGATCAAAAACAACGTGTTTGACGGCGGGCGGGAGACCAGCTTCGGCGAACAGCTGGAACGAAAGCTGCAGGAACAGTATCTGGCGGTCCAGCTGACCAAGACCATGGACCGGAAGCTGATCCTGACCAACTATCTGAACACCATAAATCTGGGCAACAACACTCTGGGCGTCAAAGTGGCGGCACGCCGCTATTTTAATAAAGAAGTGTCGGAACTGACCCTGTCGGAGTGCGCCGTCATCGCCGGCATCACCCAGAACCCCTCCCGGCTCAATCCCATTTCCGGAAGGGAAGCCAATGAAGAAAAGCGCAAGGTGATTCTTCAGTATATGTACGAGCAGGGCTATATCACAAAGGAAGAACAGGAAGAAGCCCTGGCGGACAACGTCTACGACCGGATCCAGGACGTGGACGCCCTGACAAAGGAAGAATCCACCCCCTACAGCTATTTTACCGACGAACTGATCGGGCAGGTGCGGGACGCGCTGATGGAAGAGCTGAAATATACGGAGACCCAGGCCTCCAACCTGCTCTACAGCGGCGGCCTGCAGATTTACACCACCCAGGATCCGGATCTTCAGGCCATTGTGGATGAAGAGGTCAACAACCCGGACAACTATTCGGTGGTGCGGTATTCCATGGAATACCGGCTGTCCGTCACCCATGCCGACGGGGAAACCCGCCACTATTCCCAGAACAACATCCGCACCTGGCACCGGGAGGTGCTGGGAGACACCGGCTTCAACGCCCTGTACGACAGCGAAGAAGAGGCCCGGGCCGATGCCGAAGCCTACAAGGCCTATCTGCTGCAGGACGGCGATGAAGTCATCGCGGAAAGCGTCACCATTACGCTGCAGCCCCAGGTGTCCTTCGTCCTGATGGACCAGGCCACCGGAGAGGTCAAGGCCATAAGCGGCGGACGGGGAGAGAAAACCGCCAACCTGACCCTGAACCGGGCCACCAACGTGCCCCGGCAGCCGGGTTCCACCTTCAAGGTGATTTCCGCGTTCGCGCCGGCGCTGGATACCTGCGGCGCCACCCTGGGCACCGTCTACTACGACGCGCCTTACACCGTGGGAGCCAAGTCCTTCCGGAACTGGTATTCCGGCGGCTACCAGGGCTATTCCAGCATCCGGGACGGCATCATCTATTCCATGAACATCGTGGCCGTCCGCTGCATGATGGAGACGGTTACGCCGCAGCTGGGCGTGGAGTACGCCCAGAACTTCGGCATCACTACCATGACTTCCAGCGACTTAAACGCCGCTACCGCCCTAGGCGGGCTGACGGAAGGCGTTACCAATCTGGAACTGACGGCGGCCTTTGCTTCCATTGCCAACCAGGGCGTATACACGGAACCGATTTTCTTTACCAGGATCCTGGACCGCAACGGCAAGGTGCTCATTGAAAATGAGCCGGAGACCCGCCAGGTGCTGAAAGATTCCACGGCGTTTCTTCTGACGGACGCCATGAAGGACTCTATGATCTCCAACCGGAAATTTGCCCGGCCGGGGGCAGGGCCTTCCTCCACCAGCACCCGGGCCAAGCTGGACGGCATGTCCTGCGCCGGCAAGAGCGGCACCACTACCAACAATGTGGACCTCTGGTTTGTCGGCTTTACGCCATACTACACTGCCGGCATCTGGAGCGGCTACGATCTGAACCAGACCATGAACCGCAACGTGGAAGGGACTTCCTACCACAAAGACATCTGGAAAAAGATTATGACCCGGGTCCACGAAGGGCTTTCGGATCCCGGATTTTCCGTTCCGGACAGCATTGAAACAGCGCAGATCTGCCGCAAATCCGGCAAACTTGCCATTCCCGGCGTCTGCGATCACGACCAGCGGGGCAACGCGGTCTATACCGAATACTTCGCCAAGGGCACCGCGCCTACAGAGGTCTGCAGCGTGCATACCACGGCGACGGTCTGCAGCGAGTCGGGACAGCTGCTGACCGAATTCTGTCCGGCAGGCGAATCCCGCGTATTTATCTCCCTTCCGGCAGGCGAGTCCGGTCCCACCGACGATTCCTACTTTGCCATGCCGGGCTCCTGCACGGTGCACACCGCGCAGTCCACGATTATTGAGACCAATCCTTCCGCGGAAATCGGTCCTTCCGGAGAACCGGGCAGCAGCATTCTGCCTACGGTGCCTGTAGGCCCCGGCTACACGCCCTCCGGCGGCACGTCCACGGAAAACATAGGGCCCGGAGTTTCCGGTCCCCGCTGATAAGGAAAGCCGGAACCGAAGGTTTCCCCACGGAAACCTCCGGTTCCGGCTTTTTATTTCATCCGCGGCTTCCAGATCAGCGAAGCCAGATATCCAAACACCAGGGCGGCGCAGATGCCGGCGGCTCCGGCAGTCAGACCGCCGGTGAAAATCCCTGTAAAGCCATCCTGACGGACGCCTTCCTTCACACCCTTCCACAGCGTATTTCCAAATCCCGGGAGAGGCACGCCCGCTCCCGCGCCGGCCCACTGGGCAAAAGGCTCATACAGCCCCAGACATCCCAGCACAGCTCCGGAAACCACCAGGGTCACCATAATCCGGCCCGGCATCAGTTTGGTCCGGTCCAGCAGGATCTGCACCGCCGCGCAGATCAGCCCTCCCACCGCAAACGCCTTGAGATATTCCATACAGCCCTCCTTTTTTCTGACCCTCAGTCCCGAAGACTGCAGGCTTCCAGTATAATTCCGTGGGCAATGCCCGGCACACTTCTGCCTTCGTTGAAGCTTACCGGAGACAGAAGCGCCCCGGTCGGCAGAAACAGCACCCGCTTCCAGATTCCAGCGCGCAGGTTCGGCAGAATCCGCGCGCACAGCGTTACCGCGCAGCATCCGCTGCCGCTGCCTCCCGCATGCACATCCTGGCGTTTCCGGTCATAGATCTCTTTTCCGCAGTCGGCGTGCACCGGCTCCAGATCCAGCCCTTCTTTTTTCAGCAGGTCTAAAAGCGCCCGGCTCCCCACCTCTCCCAGATCTCCGGTAATGATCCGGTCATAATAAGACAGGTCCGTCTGCAGATCTTCCAGGTTCCGGCAGATGGTATGGGCGGCGGCCGGCGCCATGGCGGCTCCCATATTCATGGAATCCCGGATGCCTGCGTCTACGATGCGTCCCGGCGTCACCCCCGCAATGGTCACGGCGCAGCCGCCGGAAGTTTCCGGCCCGGCGGCCGTTTCCCGGTTTTCCACCACCACGGCCCCGCATCCCGTCACGGTCCACGACGCAGAGGAAGGCCGCTGGGCCCCGTAGCCCAGCGGAAAGCGGAACTGTTTTTCCGCCGTAGCAAAGTGGCTGGAAGCCATGGCCAGAACCCGGTCTGCGGCTCCGGCGTGCACCGTCACCGCCGCCAGCGCCATGGCCTCTCCCATGGTGGAACAGGCGCCGTACAGGCCGAACAGCGGAATCCCCAATTCCCGGACGCCGAAGGAAGTCGCGGTCAGCTGCCCCAGCAGGTCCCCCGCGAACAGATACCGGATGTCCGCCGCTTTCAGCCCCGCCTTTTTCAGGGTCAGCCGCGCCGTCCGCCTCTGCAGTTCACTTTCCGCCGCTTCCCAGGTTTCCTGGCCCAGGCGGTCATCCGTCTCTGTCCGGTCCAGGCCGCCGCCCAGCGGCCCTTCTGCCTCCTTTTTCCCGGCGATGCAGCCCCAGCAGCCGACGGCCGGAGGCTTTTCAAACAAAATGCTTGCGTTTCCTTTCTGCATAAGGTTCCCCCTCTCCGTATCAGTTTCTCCGGATCCGGCCATCTTATGCGTCCCGGGCCCGTTTTACTCTTCGTCCCGGATCAGGGCGATCATCGCCCGCAGATTGACAGGCTGTTCCTTCATCTCTTCTCTGGCCGCCGGCAGATAATGCTCCAGCAGCGGAATCAGAATCAGCGCGGTAATTCCGGCGGTAAAGCCGCCGTTGTACAGCACCAGGCCGCCGTAGAGGACGCTGGTGGCCGTGCAGAGAGAGGCGCAGACAAATCCTGCCAGAATGCCGGCCCGCACCCCGTAGCGTCCCGCAATGGGGCATAAACCGGTGGCAAAAGCCACGCCGTTGATGTAGCTCTGAGTGGAAACCGTCCAGGTGATTTCCCGGCCCTGCAGGTGACAGCAAAACAGGGTGACAAAATACAGGAGCCAGTATCCGGTAATGATGGGCCAGACGTTTCTCGGATGCTGTCCCATAGCGTTAAAGGTCAGGGAGGCCACGATCACCCCCAGCGTCGGCCCCGTAAATCCCGCGCCCTCCGTATGATGCACCACCAGCTGTATGTAAAGCAGAAACAGAAGGCCGTGGCAGCCCAGATTCACCAGGCACAGCGGCATGCCGTAGCGCTGGGCGAAATCACTGTTGTATCCGGTGTCCTTCAGCAGCCGGCAGTACCCGCCGAAGGACCTTCCGTTCAGCAGCCAGCCCGCCGCGATACAGATGACAAAAATCAGGATCAGATAGACGGTGGCAAAGGAAACATAGCTGTAGCCGAACCGCTCATACACCGGGTTCCCGTGAATCGTCTGCTGGGTCTCCGGATGCCCCATGGTCTCGTACATCAGGTTGTACAGGAAAAATCCCAGCAGGCCGAAGGCCAGCCCGCCGTTGTAAAGGTTGTATCCTTTATGCCAGACCCTGGCGCCGGGCAGAATCACCGGAACCGTGAACCCCAGCAGCAGGGCAAAGGCAAGCACCAGCCCCGGCCCCAGAGGCGACAGCCGGAACTGGCCGAACACAAATTCCGACGCCTGGCCGTACCGGAACAGAAACTCACTGACAAACGGGGCAAAACTGGTGGCGAACATGCAGATGTGCAGATTGGCCTTGTAATTCAGCCGATTCCGGCGGAAATAGAGAAACGGCGCCAGAAAGCAGGGCCACATATTGAGAAAATTCAGACCGTAGAAACAGTGCCCCACCACCAGAAAGAATCCCGCCAGGGTATTGGCCCTGGACTCTCCCTTCAAAAGCAGCATAAAGGCACAGCAGGCCAGGCCGCAGGCGCCTGCGTTCAGCAGCGTGCTGGCCAGCCCTCCAATAGCAAAATAGTCCGTTACCAGCGGACAGGGGGAAATCAGAATCCGGTGCCACCCGCGAAGCACCGACCCCCATGTCTCCGTGTAGCTTGCCGCAGCCAGAGCCGCCAGCAGAAATGCCAGGGAAAATCCCAGGGCGGTGCCGTTGATCAGCCGGCTGTTTCTCCGCTCCCGTTCTTTTTCCAGACGATTTTCTTCCTTCCCCATAACCTACCCCCATACAGCGATTCAGAAAGCTTCGCAGACCCTCTGTACTTTTATTGTATGGGAAAATTTTATTTAATCAAGCCATTCTTACAAAAAAATCCCCAGCCGCAGCCCCGCCCAGTACAAAAGCCCCAGCACCCAGCTGGCCAGGACGCCGTAGAGAATCACCGGGCCGGAAATGGTGAATATTTTGCAGCCCACGCCGAACACGTCGCCCTCCGCCTGGTTCTCAATGGCCGGCGCCGCCACGGAGTTGGCAAAGCCGGTAATGGGCACCAGCGCTCCGGCGCCGCCCCACTGCACCAGCTTCGGGTATACGCCCAGCCCCGTAAGCACCACGCTCAAAAGAATCAGGGCCAGAATCTGAAAAACCGCCGTCTGCTCTTCTCCAGCCCCCAGGGCCTGCAGCCCGCTGCGGATTCCCTGCCCCAGCGTGCAGATGGCGCCGCCGGTGACAAACGCCCGGAGCATATTTTTCCAGAGGGGAAATACCGGCGTGATGGTTTTTATATATTCCTGATACTCCTTTTTATCAATTTCCAACGGTTTACCTCCTTCATCCGCCGATCTGCTGATAAAAATAAAACAGAGATCCCAGCATTTTTCCGATGCCGATCCACAAAACCACATAGGGAAATCCCACCGCCAGGCGGATGCGCCGGTTCATCACCGGCAGCGCCTTCAGCGTCTCCGCCAGAGACATCACCAGGCACCCTACAAAAATCCCGACGGCGCCGCCAAAAGCGGCCAGCGCCGGCTTCCCCGCCGGCAGCGGAACCAGAAACAGATCTGCCGCGTTTCCCAGGCTGCCGCCCAGGATCATCATGGTTTCATACAGCCGGGTCTGCCGCTTCGTCCCCGTTTTTCCGATCAGCCGGGGCAGAATGCCGATCATGGCCAGAAAGGCAAAGACGCCGGCAGCGGTCATGCCTCCCGCGCACAGCCCAAAAAAGCCCAGAAACAGCTGCTTAATCCACATCGGTGCCAGACTCCTTTCTCCCGGCATTCTGAATCAGGGTTTTGGAAATGTTGTCCTCGTACATGCGCATTTCCACCTCCAGCGGCGTCGGATCCGTATTCAGCTTCCAGACGGAAAAATGATTGAAAAAGATCAGAATGCCGGCGGCCAGCCCTATAGAATACGAAATTTCCAGAATGGTATAGCCATCGGATTCGGTTCCCATGACCAGCTGGTACAGCCGGCCGAACACCTCCCCTACGCCCACGTCATTGTTGAAGGTCATAATGGCAAATGCGGCTCCGCAGAAGCTGATCAGGCAGACAAAGGCCGCCTTCAGCCGCTGCAGCCACAGCCTTGGCGGCCGCTTCTTCCGGAAGCTGATGACAAAGTCCGAGCCGCCCAGGCTGGTAACCGGAATCTCCGGATCCATCTCGTGGATCTTCCGGATCACCGACAGCACATTTTTCACATACCGCCGTTCCCGCTCCGGGTCCAGCGCATACAGCTTCAGTTCCCGGCAGCGGCGCAGCACCGCCTCGTCGTCGCAGTACAGCTGGGCCACGTCTTTGAGATACACGTCGGCCTCCTGCACCTCCGACATCTCATTCAGTTTCAGATACAGCGTCCGGTCCAGCGCTTCCACCTCCCATTCCGTCCGGAGCCGCCGGAAACACCGGCATCTCCGGCGCGGCCTGCACCAGCATGCCTCCCGCGTACGGGTCGCTGCCGCCGGCCGCCGACAAAACATACCACCCCAGAAAGGCCGCCGCCGACAAAAGAAGCAGCGCCGTCCAGAAAAGCCATTTGCGTTTCAGAAATCCCACGGTATCACTTCCTTTTTCTCGTTCTGTTCTTCCTGGTTAGTATGCCCGGTCCGGCGGATTTACAGTCGCGCCCGCATCTGTTTTAAAATTTTCTTTTCCAGCCGGGAAATCTGCACCTGGGACACCCCCAGCGCCTGCGCCACCTGGGTCTGGGTCTGATTCTCAAAATACCGGCGGACAATGATTTCTTTTTCCTTTTCCTCCAGCTGCCCGATCAGTTCTTCCAGCACCATGCGGTTCAGCAGCTGCTCCTGCTCTCCGCTGCGCCCCATGTCTTCCATCCGATCCAGCAGGCAGCTGCCGCCCTCCCCGTCCCGGCCCGGCGTCTGATACAGGGATTCCACCTGGGCGCCCGCCTCCAGGCTGGCCGCCACTTCTTCCCGGCTGACCCCCAGCTCCCCGGCGATCTCTTCAATGGTCGGTTCCCGCCCCAGCCGGAACGACAACTGCTCCCTGGCGCCTTTCACCCGGCCGCCCAGCTCCTTTATGGTCCGGCTGACCCGGATCATCCCGTCGTCCCGCAGAAAGCGCCGGATCTCCCCGGTGATCATCGGCACCGCGTACGTGGAAAAACACACGTCAAAGGCCAGGTCAAATTTGTCGATGGCTTTGATCAGTCCGATGCAGCCGATCTGGAACAGATCCTCAGACTCGCAGCCCCTGCCGCAAAACCGCCGCACAATGCTCCAGACCAGTCCCATGTTGTCCAGCACCAGCTGTTCTCTGGCGCTTTTATCCCCCTGGTGCGCTTTGGCGAGCAGAGCCCTGGTCTCCTCCATGGGTTCACCTGCCGATCCGCTTGGTCATCAGCACCGTGGTCCCTTCGCCGGGCCGGGACCGGACTTCCACCCGATCCATAAACGCTTCCATAAACGAAAATCCCATACCGGACCGCTCCCCGGTGGTATCCGTGGTGTACATCGGCTCCATGGCCTTTTCCACATCCGGAATCCCCGCCCCATCGTCCTGAATCTGAATCACAAATTCCTTTCCCCGGATACAGGCTTCCATGTGAATCCGCCCGGTTCCGTTTCCGTATCCGTGAATCACCGCGTTGGTCACCGCCTCCGACACCGCGGTCCGGATGTCTTCCAGTTCTTCCAGCGTCGGATCCAGCCGGCTTGCGAACACCGCCGCCACCGTCCGGGCAAATGCCTCGTTGCGGGAGCCGCTGTCCATGTCCATGGAAAACCACCCTTCCTGCTTTTCTCCCGGCCCGGCCGCTTCCGCCTTTGTCTGTACCGCCATATCTGTCTTCTTTTCCTCCATGTCTTCCTCCTTTTATCCGGCCAGCGCCGCTTCCTTTGTTGCGTAGCAGGGCATCAGCCTGCTGATGCCGCCAATAGACAGAATCCGCTGAATCTGCGGCCCCGCTCCGTACAGCACCACCGAGCCGCCGCTCCGTTCCATCTGCTTGTACCGGTTCAGCAGGATGCCGATGCCGGAAGAGTCCATAAACAGGGTTCTGGAAAAATCAAATACGATTTTCGTTATGTAATTCTCCGCCAGCAGCAGGTCCGTCTCATACCGCAGGTTCCGGCAGTTGTGATGGTCCAGTTCTTTCGGCAGGTGAATGATCAGCACCTGGCCCTCCGCTTCGTAAATAAACGAGGTTTCTGTCATACCGTTTGGTCTCCTTTCCGGAAAATAGAAAAAGAAAGACATCCCGTTTCCGCAATGTCTTTCTCTTCTTTGGTATCTGTGTGAACGTTATCTAATAGCCTCGGGCGGTTCGGGCCGCCTCGGCTAACTCCGTATTCGGATAGTTTAAAATCACCTGGCCAAACAGCTTGTCCGCCTGTTCTTCCTCTCCCCGGGCCTGGCGCAGCAGCGCCATGTCGTAGAGCACCTGAGGATTGTCTCCGTTGATCCGCAGGCTTCTCTCATAGTAATCCAGCGCCTGATCCGCATTTCCCGCGTCCCTGGCCGCATCTCCCATCTGCTGGAGCGCCGGTCCGCCGGCCGCGTTCAGTTCCTCCTGTATCTGCGCGATGGTTCCCTGCATATTCTCCGCGGTAATCTGCGACGGATCCCAGTCGGTATACAGCACCGCCGCGGTTCCCACATCCTGGCCGCGCAGGGCGCTTAAGATCTGTACCAGGATCTGGTACTGTCCCAGTTCCCCGGCGTGCACGCCGCCGATGTTCTGCAGGTCCTGCTGGGCCTGTCCCAGTTCCTCCTGAGCCGCCGCCAGCTGGTCCTCCAGTTCCGTTATATCCAGATCCCGCTGGCTTAACTGGTCCATGACCCGGATCAGCTCCTGGTTGTGCCTGGCGTTCAGTTCCTCTCTGGAAGCAGGCATCACCAGGAAAAAGATCACCGCGGCTCCCAGAACCAGGCCTGCCAGAATGTTGAGAATGGTCAGCCACCCGGTGGTCTCCCGGTAGGTCGGCGGCAGGATGATGTCGTCGTCCTGCATCTGCCGATGGGAAAAGGCGTTTTTTAGCTTCCGCCGCTCGATCTCCGCCCGCCCCGTATTGGCTTTGACAATGGACATGTACCACAGGGCCTTGGGGTGGTTCTTGTCGATCTGCAGCACCTTGTACAGAGATTTCCCCGCTTTGGTAAAATCTTCCCGGCTCATGTACAGAAGCGCCAGCACCAGATGCGCCTTAATAAAATGGGGGTTGTACTCCACCACCCGGCTCAGCTGCAGAATCGCCAGGTCTTCGCTGCCGTTCTGGGCCTGAAACAGGGCCTGGTTGTATTTGCGGATATTGGCGCTTTCCGCCTCCAGCCGCCCCGGCTTTCCCTGGATCTCGTGGAGATAGTGGACCGCCCGGTTTTTCTCCGGCTGCAGGTTGGTGCTGATGACCCACTGCACCAGGGCCTGGGCCGTCTCTCCGATTTCATAGTAAATCAGCCCCAGCAGGTTTCTGGCGTCGGTCTGGTATTTATAAAAATGCAGGCTTTTCTTCAGGCACTCCGCCGCGCCGGTCAGGTCCCGGATTCCTGCCTTTTCCAACCCCTGGTTGTAATAGCTGTTGGCAATCCGTCGGCATTTTTCTATGTAATCCATATAACTACTCTTTTCTTTCCTTGATCAGCTCCATCATGATATCCGTCATATCCGTCAGATCGCTGTTTACAATGGCGTCTTCCACCACTTCAATTTCCAGACTGGGCTTGAAGCGGCTCAGTTCTTCCTCAAAATCAATCATGGCGTTCCTCCTTAAGCATTGCCCGGATCTCACCCACCAGGTACAGGGATCCGGCGCAGACCGCCAGCCCGCTGCCTTTGCGGGCCAGCAGGCGGTTCCATGCCGGCTCCGTGTCGTCAAAAATTTCCGGCTTGACACCGCAGGCTTCCTGCAGTTCCTCCGCCAGCAGCGCCGGATCCGCGCTCCGCTCACTGCGCAGCCGGACTGCCGCCGCGTACCCCACCGGCAGCTGCCGGCACAGCGCCTGCAGCACCTTCTTATGTTCCTTATCGGCGGCGGCTCCCACCAGCAGGGAAACCGGCGCCCCCGTCTCTTTCTGCATCCGCCGCAGCGTGCGGTTTAAACTCTCCGCAGCCCCCGGATTGTGGGCTCCATCCAGAAAAACCCCCGGCAGCACTTCCTCCATGCGGCCCGGCCATGCAAACCGCCGGATCCCCCGCGCCGCGTCCTCCGGCGAAAACCGGCAGACCCCGGACCTGCGCAGCACGCTCATGGCCCGGATGGCCACCGCCGCGTTCCTCTGCTGGTACTCCGCTTCCGACGGCACCGTCACCGCCAGCGGTCCGCCGTCCGCCGTCTCTGCGGCAATCCGGACGCCGCCTTCCTCTCTTCCCAGACAGACAACCTCCTGCTCCGTCACCGGAAACTGCGGACAGCCCAGTTCCACGGCCCGCGCGGAAATCACGGCGGCGGCCTCCGCATCCGACGCGTCAAAAACTGCCGGAACGCCGGGTTTCAAAATTCCAGCTTTCTGCACGGCGATCTCCCGGATGCTGTTTCCCAGCTGGCTCCGGTGATCCATACTGATGGACGTCAGCACCGTCAGCACCGGCCGGCGGATGACGTTGGTGGCGTCCAGCCGCCCGCCCAGTCCCGTTTCCAGAATGACAAAATCCGGCCGGCACGTCTCGTACACCGCCATGGCCATATAGAACAGAAACTCAAAATAGGTAGGGGGCGCAGACCCCTCGGCCGTCTTCTCATCCGACAGCTTCTTCACCCGCAGGAAAGCCTGCCGGAACCATGCTTCCTCTATCATTTCCCCGTTCAGCAGAAACCGCTCCCGCAGGGAAACCAGATGGGGCGAGACAAAGGTGCCCACCGTATATCCGGCTTCCAGAAGCATGGACGTCAGGAACATGCAGACCGAGCCTTTTCCATTGGTGCCCGCCACATGAATGATCTTCATGCGCTGGTCCGGATCGCCCATCCGGCACAGATATCTGCGGATGTCTTCCAGACTGTTCTTTTTTGACGCCCACATGGGAATCCGTTCAATATAGGCTTCGATCTCCGACATGCTCCCAACCTTCCTGTTTTTTCGTTCCGCCCGGTTCTCCTGGCTATGACGATACCACGGACTGCCTGATTATGCAACCGGTTTTTTTCGCAGGAAATGACAAAAACGGGGAGCGTGTGTTTCTCTCCCCGCCTGTCTTTTTCCTACTGGTTTTGCAGCTGGGCCAGTCTCTGCCGCACCTGGTCCATCATCTGCTGGTATTTCTTCTGTTTCTCTTTCTCTTCCTCGATCTTGGCCGCCGGAGCCTTGCTCACGAACCGTTCGTTGCTCAGCATGCCGTCCACCCGGGCCAGTTCCTTTTTCAGCCGCTCTTCTTCCTTTTTCAGACGTTCCGTCTCTTTGGCAATGTCCACCAGCTCGGCAAAAGGCATATAGATCACCGCCTGGGGAATCACCGCCGATACGGCGTCGCTGCCGATGCCGGTCTTGTCCTTCTGCAGCACCACCTGGCTGGCATAGCCCAGAGAAGCGAAGAACAGCCGGCTGTGCTCGAAGATATCCAGCAGTTCCTGGTTTTCCGATACCACGTACACCCGGGCCTTCTTGCTGGGAGGCACGTTCATGGACGTGCGGACGTTGCGGATGGCGCGGACCGCTTCCTTTATGGTCTCCACCGCCGTCTCTTCCTCCCGGAAGTTCCAGTCGTCCCGGTATACCGGCCAGGAAGAAATCATAATGGACTCTTCTTCCTCCTGCAGGTTGCAGAAAATTTCTTCCGTAATAAACGGAATGTAGGGATGCAAAAGCTTCAGGAACTGGATCAGCACCGTCTTCAGGGTCCAGACCGCCGCCGCCTTTGTGGTGTCGTCGTCTTTCCAGAGTCTGGGCTTGACCATCTCGATGTACCAGTCGCAGAATTCCTCCCAGACAAAATCATAGACCTTCTGGAAGGCGATGCCCAGTTCGAACTTGTCCAGGTTTTCCGTCACTTCCTGCGCCAGGCGGTTGGCCCGGGACAGAATCCACCGGTCCGCCATGGTCAGGTCCGACAGGCTTACCGGCGTATCCGGCGCCTTTTCCACATTCATCATAATAAACCGGGACGCGTTCCACACCTTGTTGGCAAAGTTGCGGCTGTTTTCCACCCGTTCCCAGTAGAACCGCATATCGTTGCCCGGCGCGTTGCCGGTAATCAGGGTCATGCGCAGGGCGTCGGCTCCGTATTTGTCGATCACTTCCAGGGGATCGATGCCGTTGCCCAGGGATTTGCTCATCTTGCGGCCCTGGGAATCCCGCACCAGTCCGTGGAACAGCACCGTATGGAACGGCGCCTTTCCGGTCTGCTCATAGCCGGAGAAAATCATCCGGATCACCCAGAAAAAGATGATGTCATAGCCGGTAACCAGCACGTCTGTGGGATAAAAATACTCCAGGTCTTTGGTCTTTTCCGGCCAGCCAAGGGTAGAGAAAGGCCACAGCGCCGAAGAAAACCAGGTGTCCAGGGTATCCTCGTCCTGTTTGAAATGGGTGCCGCCGCACCGGGGACATACCTTCGGCATTTCAGCGGCCACCACCGTCTCCTTGCAGTCCTGGCAGTAATAGGCCGGAATCCGGTGTCCCCACCACAGCTGTCGGGAAATGCACCAGTCCCGGATGTTGTCGGTCCAGTTGAAATAGGTCTTGTCCATGCGGGACGGCAGCAGCCGGATTTCTCCGTTTTTCACCGCCTCCACCGCCGGCTTGATCATCTCGTCCATTTTCACGAACCACTGGGGCTTGATCATGGGCTCCACCGTCACGCCGCAGCGGTCGTGAACGCCCACCGCGTGGGTGTGGGGCACCACCTTTACCAGCAGGCCCTGGGCCTTCAGGTCTTCCACCATGGCCTTTCTGGCTTCGTAGCGGTCCATGCCGTCGTATTTGCTGCCAGGCAGGCAGATGGTAGCGTCGTCATTTAAGATGTTGATTTCCGGCAGGTGATGGCGCTTGCCCACCTCAAAGTCGTTGGGATCGTGGGCCGGCGTGATCTTTACGCAGCCGGTTCCGAACTCCCGGTCCACGTAGGAGTCGGCAATCACCGGAATCTCCCGGTCCGTCAGCGGCAGCTTCAGCATCTTGCCTACCAGGTCCTGATACCGCTCGTCCTCCGGGTTCACCGCCACCGCCGTATCGCCCAGCAGCGTCTCCGGGCGGGTAGTGGCGATTTCCACAAAGCGGCCTTCTTCCCCTACAATGGGGTAATTGATATGCCAGAAAAAGCCTTCCTGGTCCTCATGCTCCACCTCGGCGTCGGAAATGGACGTGCCGCATACGGGGCACCAGTTGATAATCCGGGAACCCCGATAGATCCATCCCTTTTCATACAGCTTTAAGAATACGTCCTGCACCGCTTTGGAGCAGCCTTCGTCCATGGTAAACCGCTCCCGGTCCCAGTCCGCGGAAGACCCCAGCCGGTGCAGCTGATTGATAATCCGGGAACCGTACTCCCTGCGCCACTCCCAGCACTTCTCCAGAAAACCTTCCCGTCCCAGGTCCTCTTTCTCGATGCCCTGCTCCTTCAGGCTCTCGATGACCTTGACTTCCGTGGCGATGGCCGCGTGGTCGGTGCCCGGCTGCCACAGCGCCTCGTATCCCTGCATCCGCTTATAGCGGGTCAGGATGTCCTGCATGGTATTGTCCAGGGCATGGCCCATATGCAGCTTGCCGGTGATGTTGGGCGGCGGCATCACAATGGTAAACGGTTTCTTATCCGGGTTGGGCTCGGCATGGAAATACTTCTTGTCCAGCCACTTCTGGTACAGCTTGTCCTCAATCTCCGAAGGGTTGTAATTTTTTTCCAGCTCCTTCATCTTCTTCTCCTTTCCTGCGGACGAAAACGCCCCGGTTTACGGGAAATAAAAACGCCCTCTGCCAAACGGCAAAGGGCGAAATCCATCCGCGGTACCACCTTTGTTACGCGGCATTCTGACGCCGCGCGTCTCTTCTGTCCGGTAACGGGGACAAATCGGAAGCGGCTACTGTCCGCGCCTGCCGGCGCCCGGGGTTTGCCGCTCCGGCTCCGAAGCTACCTTCTGTCCACACCTTCTGAAACCGTCTTGCAGCCGGCGAACGGTTCTCTCTGTCAGGGCCGTGAACCTACTCCTCTTCTTCTCAGCCTGTCGCTATGTATGCTATCATACCCAATTCCCTGGGGTTTGTCAATGGATTTTTATCCGATGGGCCTTGCCCTGGGCCTCCATATGCCGGATGAACAGGTAGGTGGCCAGATGCACCAGAAACGTCAGCAGCCAGGACGCCGGGTAAGACCAGTACAGGGTAACCAGCTGCCGGTCCATGGCAAACACCGTGTAAATCCACACAATCCGGAAGGCGCAGGCGCCGGTGAGGGACACCACCATGGGAATCACCGAATATCCCATGCCCCGCAGGCCGCCGACCATCACGTCCATAAGACCGCAAAAGAAATACAGGCCGCTGCAGATCCGCAGCCGGTTCATGCCGTACTGGATCACTTCCGCCTCGGAAGAGTAAATGGAAAGCAGCTGGGGCCCGATCAGCACCGCGCCTTCTCCCAGAATCACGCCTACCGCCGTCACCAGTCCCAGGCAGTACAGCAGCACCCGGGTCATGCGCTTGTAATTTTTCGCTCCGTAGTTCTGGCTGGTAAAACTCAGCGCCGTCTGGTACACCGCGTTCATGCAGGTGTATACAAACCCTTCAATGTTGGAGGACGCCGTATTGCCGGCCATGGCCACGGAACCGAAGGAGTTGACCGACGACTGGATCAGCACGTTGGAAATGGAAAAAATCGCTCCCTGAAAACCGGCGGGCAGACCGATTTTGGCAATGGAAATCAGCTTGTCCTTTACGATGCGCACCCGCTTCAGATTCAGCCGGTAAGCCGCGTCGGACTGCACCAGGCAGCGGATGATCAGCATAGCGGAAATGCACTGGGAAATCACCGTGGCCAGAGCCACGCCCGCCACGTCCATGTGGAATACAATGACGAAAAACAGGTTCAGAAATACGTTGACAATACCGGCGGTCAGCAGATAGTACAGAGGCCGGCGGGTATCTCCCACCGCCCGCAGAATGGCGCTGCCGAAGTTGTACAGAAGCGTCGCCGGCATGCCGGCGAAATAGATCCGCATGTACAGAACCGCAAGCGGCAGCACGTCGTCCGGCGTTCCCATAAGTTCCAGCATCGGCGCCGCCAGCAGCACGCCGACAAAAATCAGAATCACGCCGCCCACCGCCGCGATAAGAATGGAGGTGTGCACCGTTTCTTCCAGATCCCTCTCATTGCGGGAGCCGTAAAACCGGGCCACCAGCACGTTGGCGCCGATGGACAGGCCGATAAACACGTTGACGATCAGGTTGATCAGCGACGACGTAGATCCTACCGCCGCCATGGATTCGCTGCCGGCAAACCGCCCCACCACGATAATATCCGCCGCGTTGAACAAAAGCTGCAGAACTCCCGAGGCCATAAGCGGCACTGCAAATAAAATAATCTTGGACATCAGCGGTCCGCTGCACATGTCGATCTCATAGTTTCTGGACGCCGTTTTCCTCCGTTTTGGTTCTCCCATGATGTTCCTTCCCGCTCCTGTCTGTTCAGATTTGCATCAGCTGCTCAGCCCATTATAGCACCAGTTTCCCGGTATGTAAACAGCCGCGGAAAACCCTGTTTTCACAGGTGTTTCCCGCGGCTGCCATCCGGCCTGTCCGCCGGTTTTTCACAGCTTACTGCTGAGAGGTATAGCCGAAGAAGAAGTATCCCAGAGGCGTGTAGTACATGCCGCTTACGCTGTCATCCAGCATATACTTCTGAGTGTAGAAGTAGATGGGAGCATGTACGCTGTCCTGGCCCATCAGGATATCTTCCGCCTGATGGAACGCTTCCATACGCTCGCTCTGTACGGAGGTCGCCTTGGCGGCGTCGATCAGAGCGTCGTATTCCGGATTGGAGTACTGGGCATCGTTGTTGCCGCCGTCGGTGTACCACATATCCAGGAAGGAGCAGGGATCGTTGTAGTCGGCGATCCAGCCGTTTCTGGCGATCTGGTAGTCGCCATCCTTACGGGTCTGCAGGAATACGTTCCAGTCCTGGTTGTTCAGGTTTACGGTTACGCCCAGCTCCGTCTGCCACATGTTCTGCAGCGCTTCGGCGATGGACTTGTGCTCGTCGCCGGTGTTGTACAGATAATCCACCGCCGGGAAGCCTTCGCCGTCCGGATAGCCGGCCTCTGCCAGCAGCTGGCGGGCCTCCTCGCAGTTGGCCTCATAGTCCTCGGCCGCTACGCTGTAGTAGTCGCCGCCGACGGTACGGAAGTCGTCGCCGGAGGAACCTTCCGCGTCATACACGCCGTAGGGCACAAAGCCGCTGGCGGGCACCTGACCGGTCTGGGTTACCTGCTCCACAATGTAGTTGCGGTCGATCACCAGAGAAAAGGCCTTGCGGATTCTGGGATCGGAGAAAATCTCGTCCTCGGTGTTGAAGCATACATAATAGGTTCCGATGTAGTCCACGATCTGCAGTTCGCCGGAAGCCAGGTAGTTGGCAACCTCGTCGGTGGGCAGAGATTCAATGAACTGCAGCTCGCCGCTGTTGTAGGCAGCCAGAATGGCGTTGTCGTCGTCCAGCAGGGTGTAGCGGATGGTATCCGGTCCCAGATTCTCGTAATCATAGTACTCCGGATTCTTTTCCGTCAGAATGTACGCGTTGTGGGACCACTCGGTCATGCGATACTGGCCGTTGCCGATATAGGTAGCGGGGTCATAGGTCCACTCCTCGTTGCCTTCCACGATGTCCTGACGAACCGGGAACGTAGCCGGGAATGCCATGATCTCCTCGAAGTACGGGCAGTCGTAGGTCAGCACGATCTCCAGGGTCTTGTCGTCCACCGCGGTAATGGCCAGGGTGTCGGGGTCCGCCTCACCGGTGGATACTTCCGCGTAGCCCTTTACCATATCGATCATATAGCAGTAGTCGGCAGCCGTCTCCGGGCTGGCCAGACGCTTCCAGCTGTACTCAAAGTCTCCGGCAGTTACCGGCTGGCCGTCAGACCATTTGATGCCGTCCCGCAGGGTCACGGTATAGGTAACGGTGCCGTCGTCGTTGACAGTCTTTTCCCAGCTCTCCGCCTGTCCGGGAGCCAGCTCGGCAGCGCCTTCGCCGTTGTCCACCCATTTTACCAGGCCTTCAAACATGTGGTTGATCATGATGGCGCCGTCCACCGCGCTGTTTAACGCGGGATCGATGGTCTGGGGCTCGGAAGCCAGGCATACCGCCAGGTTGAAGCCCTCGCCTTCCGCGGCTGCCGCCGTGGTCTCTTCCTCAGAAGCCGCCGTGGTTTCCTCCGCGGCTGCCGTGGTTTCCGCTGCCGCCGTGGTGGTTTCCTCCGCCGTACCGCTGCTGCAGGCTGCCAAAGACAGCGCCATGGCAGAAGCAAGTGCCGCGGACAGAATCTTCTTTCCTTTTCTCATAATTATCCTCCTATCTGTATCAGAACGCCTGTTTCACAGGCGAAGATACCTGTGCTTCCGGCCTGTGCCGGCTTACGAATCCAGCAGGTGGCACGCCGCCCAGTGTCCCGGCTCGTGCTCCTTAAACCGGGGCGCCTCCTGGCTGCACCGCTCCGTCGCGTAGGGACAGCGGGTGTGGAACCGGCATCCCGACGGCGGGTTCATGGGGCTGGGAATATCGCCCTGCAGCACAATCCGGTGACGGCTGCGGCTCAGCTGCGGATCCGGCACCGGAACCGCCGACAAAAGCGTCTGGGTATAGGGATGCAGCGGATGGCGGTTCAGCTCATAGCTCTCTCCCAGCTCCACCATAGTTCCCAGATACATGACACCGATGCGGCTGGAAATGTGCCGCACCACCGACAGGTCGTGGGCGATAAACAGATACGTCAGCCCCAGATCCTGCTGCATGTCTTCCAGCATGTTGACCACCTGCGACTGAATGGACACGTCCAGCGCCGAAATCGGCTCGTCGCAGACAATGAATTCCGGTTTGACCGCCAGCGCCCGGGCGATGCCCACCCGCTGCTGCTGACCGCCGGAAAACTCGTGGGGATAGCGGTTGGTGTGCTCCGTATTCAGCCCCACTCTGGCCAGCAGCTCCTTGATCATATCGGAGCGGTCTTTCTTGCTGGCCGCCAGTTTATGGATATCAATGGCCTCTCCGATAATCTCTCCCACCGTCATGCGGGGGTCCAGAGACGCGGAAGGGTCCTGAAAAATAATCTGCATCTTTCTGCGGTACGGCAGCATGTTCACCGCCTTGGCTTTTCCCTCCGGCTTTCCGTCGGGTCCCAGCGGGTTGTCGTACAGCACCTCGCCGTCGTAGACGATCCGGCCTCCGGTGGGCTCATGCAGGCGCAGCACCGTTCTGCCCAGCGTCGTCTTGCCGCAGCCGGACTCTCCTACCAGTCCCAGGGTCTCCCCCTTCCGGATGAAAAAGGACACGTCCTGCACCGCCTGTACGCCTGGTCCTTTGACTCCCTTGACAGGAAAATATTTCCGCAGGCTGGTGACTTCCAGGAGGTGTTTTTCATTCTTATTCATCTGCGCTTTCCTCCCTGTTCAGCCGCTCCTGCACCCGCAGCCAGCAGGCGGAGCGGTGCTTTTCTCCTACTTCCACATAGGGCGGCATCTTCTTCAGACAGATCTTCATGCAGTGCTCGCACCGGGGCGCGAAGGGGCAGCCCTCCGGCGGATTCAGCATGTCCACCGGCGTTCCCTCGATGGGAATCAGGCGCTCATAGGACTCGGCGTCCACCCGGGGCATGGACCGCAGAAGGCCCAGGGTATAGGGGTGCGCCGCATGGTAGAAGATGTCGTCCACCGGCCCCTGTTCCACAATCCGTCCAGCGTACATCACGGACACCTTGTCGCAGATATCCGCCACCACGCCCAGGTTGTGGGTAATAAAGATGATGCCCATGCCGGTCTTTTTCTGCAGGTCCTTCATCAGTTCCAGAATCTGGGCCTGGATGGTCACGTCCAGCGCCGTGGTAGGCTCGTCGGCGATCAGCAGCTGGGGATGGCAGATCAGTCCCATGGCGATCATCACCCGCTGGCGCATGCCGCCGGAAAATTCGTGGGGATACTGCTTCATCCGCTTTTCCACATTGTTGATGCCCACCATTTCCATCATTTCCATGGCACGCTTTCTCGCGTCCTCCGCGGAAATGGACTTGTCGTGGGCCCGCAGCGCCTCCACCAGCTGGTTGCCGATGGTGTACACCGGGTTTAAACAGGTCATGGGGTTCTGGAAAATCATGGCCACCCGGCTGCCTCGGAAGCTGGTCATCTGTTCTTTGGAAAAATGCAGGACGTCCTCGCCCTCAAAGGTAATGGAGCCTCCGATCACCTTGCCCGGCTGCTGCAGCAGTCCCATAATGGCATAGGCCTCCTGGCTCTTTCCGGAGCCGGACTCTCCCACCACGCCCATGACCTCGCCGTAGTCCAGGTCATAGGAAATGCCGCCTACCGCCTTGACTTCACCGGCCGGCGTAAAGAAGGAGACCTTCAGATCTTTGACTTCCAGCAGTTTCGGTTTCTGTTCTGACATCGGTTCTCCTCCTTCCTACTTTTTCAGTTTGGGATCCAGCGCGTCCCGCAGCCCATCTCCGAAGAGGTTGAAGGACAGGATCATAATGCTCAGTACCAGCGACGGAATAATCAGCCGGTAGGTATAGGTGTACATGCCGCTTAAGGCGTCGGTAGCCATGGAACCCAGGCTGGGCAGCGGAGCGGATACGCCCACGCCCAGATAGGACAGAAACGACTCCAGGAAAATGGCCGACGGAATCTGCAGGCAGGTGGTCACCACGATCTGCCCAATGCAGTTGGGCAGCAGGTGCCGGCGGATAATCCGGCCGCCGGAGGCGCCCAGGGCCCGGGCTGCGGTCACATACTCCTGCTGCTTTAACTGCAGCACCTGTCCGCGGATGATCCGGCTCATGGTCACCCAGTACAGCATGCCGAAGGCAATAAACAAAGAAATCAGGTTGGGGCCCAGCACCGAAACAAAGTCCCGAAGCGGGCCGGTCTGGGTGTTTACAAACTCAGTCAGGATCGGCTTCAGCGCCGTAGCGATCAAAAGCACCACCAGCATTTCCGGAACTGAATAGATGATTTCCACGATCCGCTGCATCACCGCGTCCACTTTGCCGCCGCAGTATCCGGAGATGGCTCCGTAGGTGGCGCCGATCAGCAGCACCAGAAGGGCCGCGCAGATGCCCACGCTCATGGATACCCGCGCTCCGTACATCACCCGCACCAGAATATCACGGCCGTACATGTCCGTGCCGAACACATGGGGAAATACCTGTTCTCCCGCCGCCTTGCGCTCCAGCTCGTCCGCGGAATAGCCGAACAATTTCTTTTTGATGCCCAGTTCCTTGCGGAGGGTCTCCGTATCCACTTCGCTTTCGCCGCCCTGGGCGTTCTGCTGGGCCACTTTGGCCTGCGCCCGGATTTTGGCGATGTCCACGGTGCTCAGTTTTTCTCCCTTCGCTTCCGCCTCTGCCTGGGCTTCCGCGATCATCTCATCTACGCTCTTGGTCCCCGTCTGGGTTCTGGCCGCCACTTCCGCCTCCAGCCTCTGCTGGTCTTCCAGGCTGTAGTGGTAGGGATGGAGATTCTCCGCTCCCTTGTTGAACTGGTCGTAATCATAAGGTACCAGCAGCGGTCCCACAAAGGCGAACAGCACCAGGAAAATAATCACTCCCAGAGCCACCATGGCCACCACGTTGCGGCGCAGCCGGCGCCAGGCGTCTTTCCAGTAGGAAACGCTCTGCCGGTCCGGAATAAACTCTTCTTTTTCCGTCTGGGAGGCGCTTTCAAAATCTTCCGGGCTGAGACTGCCTGCGTTCAGCATCTCTTCGATATCCGGCTGAAAACTCACCGGACAGCGCTTCATCTTCTTTTCAGCCACCGTTACTCTCCTCCCTTTGTCAGATTGATCCGCGGATCCGCGATCTTATACAGAATATCTACCGCCATGTTCATCAGGATGATGAAGCTGGCCAGGAAAATGGTGGTTCCCATAATCACCGGATAGTCCCGGTTCTGAATGGACTGCACAAAATATCTTCCCAGTCCGGGAATGGAAAACACGCTCTCCACCACGAAGCCGCCGCACAGGGTAAACGCCACCTGGGGGCCCAGATAGGTAATAACGGGGATCAGGGCGTTGCGCAGCGCGTGCTTGAAAATGATCCGGCCGTTTTTCAGGCCTTTGGCCCGGGCCGTCTTGATGTATTCCTGGTTCAGGGAATCCAGCATGGCCGAGCGGGTCTGCCGGGCCGTATAGCACATGGGATAGAACCCCAGGGCAAAACAGGGAAGCACGTACGTCTTCCACCCCTGCGACGGATCAAAAAGCGTCGGGAAAATCTTCAGGGCCTGGATGCCGCCGGCAAACACCACCAGCAGAATCGAAGCCACCACAAAGCTGGGCATGGAAATGCCCAGGGTGCAGACCACCCGCAGGAAGCTGTCCGTCAGTCTTCCTCTCTTAAACGCCGCCAGGCATCCCAGGGGAACGCCCACCAGCACCGCCCAGCACAGGGCAATGGCGCCTACCTTGGCCGACACCGGGAACATCTCCAGAATAATGCTTAACACATCCCGGTTCTTCTGCATCTTCAGGGACACGCCGAAATCTCCGTGCAGCAGGTTCTGCAGGTACTTCAGAAGCTGCACCGGAACCGGCTGGTCCAGGCCGTACTTCGCGTTCAGCGCCGCCAGCGTAGCCTCCGAAGGCGTCTTCTCGCTGAGCCACGGGCTTCCCGGCACCGCGTTCATCAGCAGGAAGGTCAGACAGGTTACAAAAAAGATGGTAACCAGGGCCATACACAGCCGTTTGATTACGTACTTACCCATTTTCTCACATCCTATTTTTCTTTTCTCCGCTTTACATAAAGCGCATTGTACCCTAGTTTAGTCCAAAAGTATGGGTAAGTCAATAGAAAAAGTCAAAATCGCCCACTTTTTTGTCAAACCAGGGCAGACAATTGTCTTTATCTGGAAAACAGGCACATTCCTTCCAGACCGTCCATAGGATATGGCATACCCATTATCTGCAGGAGTCTGCTATGAAACTTTCTCTTCTGCGCGGCCTTGCCGCCGCCCTTCCGCTTCTGTTTCTCGCCGGCTGCCAGGAAAGCGCCGGCGCCAATTCCCTGACGCCGGTCACCTTAAACGAAGTCGCCCACTCCATCTTCTACGCGCCTCAGTACGCCGCCATCGAACTGGGGTATTTTGAAGAAGAAGGCATCGACTTAACCCTGGTCAACGGCGCCGGCGCCGACAAAGTCATGACGGCTCTGGTGTCCGGCGACGCGGACATCGGCTTTATGGGGTCGGAAGCCAGCATCTATACCTACGCCGGCGGCGCGGCGGACTGGGCCGTCAATTTTGCCCAGCTGACCCAGCGGGCCGGTAACTTCCTGGTGGGCCGGACGCCTCAGCCGGACTTTTCCTGGGACCTTCTGCGGGGCAAAACCGTACTGGGCGGCCGGGCCGGCGGCATGCCCCAGATGGTCTTTGAATACATTCTGAAGAAAAACGGCCTGGATCCCAAAACGGACCTTTCCATCGACCAGAGCATCAGCTTCGGCCTTACCGCCGCCGCCTTTCCCGGCAGCGAAGCCGACTACACCGTGGAATTTGAACCGTACGCCACCGCGCTGGAGTCGGAAGGCAGCGGCTATGTGGTAGCGTCTCTGGGCACCGATTCCGGCTACGTTCCCTATACCGCCTATTCCGCCAGACAGAGCTATATCGAGGAACATCCGGAGATCATCCAGAGTTTTACCAACGCCATCCAGAAAGGGCTGGCCTACGTCAACTCCCACTCCGCCCAGGAAATCGCCGAAACCATACAGCCCCAATTCCCGGAGACGGACCTGGAAGACATCGCCATCATTGTAGACCGGTATCTGCAGCAGGACACCTGGAAAGAGGATACGATTTTTACAAAAGAAAGCTTTGATCTGCTGCAGAACATTCTGGAAGAAGCCGGCGAGCTGCCCCGGCGGGTTCCCTATGAAGACCTGGTAACCACCGAATTTTCCGAAGCGGCGGCAGACCTGCCCTGATCTCGGTTGCCGCTTCATGACCGCTGCCTGCCGGGCACACCAAAAACGGCGGCTTCCGGATATGCTCCGGAAACCGCCGCCAGGTCTGACGCAGGTTATTCGGTTGGTGTTCCGTCCTCTTCCTCCAGGTTGGTCTCCCGGCAGAGGTAAATGGGACGCTTTTTCACTTCCAGATAGGTCTTGGACAGATATTCTCCCAGAAGCCCCAGGCAGAACAGCTGAATGCCGCTGAGCAGCAGGATCACGCAGAGGGTGGACGGCCAGCCGGCCACCGGATCCCCGAACATCAGCGTGCGGGCCACGATCACCAGAATAAAGATAAAAGCCAGGCTGCAGAACAGCAGGCCGATCCAGGCCGCGATCCGCACCGGCATGGTGGAGAACGCCACAATGCCGTCGATGCTGTACATCAGCAGCTTGAAAAACGACCACTTGGTCTCTCCCTTGGTCCGTTCGATGTTCTCATATTCCAGCCAGCGGGTCTTGTATCCCACCCAACCGAACAGTCCTTTGGAAAACCGGTTGTACTCCTTCAGTTCCAGCAGGCTGTCCACATACCGGCGGGTCATCAGCCGGAAATCCCTGGCGCCGTCCACAATTTCCACATCGGAAATGTGGCGCATCAGCCGGTAAAACGCTCTGGCAAAAAAGGACCGGATCACCGGCTCCCCCTTCCGGTCCACCCGGCGGGTCGCCACGCAGTCGCAGTCGCTGTTTCTTAAGATGTCCAGCATCTGGGGAATCAGCGCCGGCGGGTCCTGCAGGTCCACGTCCATCAGGCTGACGTATTCGCCTCTGGCGTGGGTAAGGCCGGCGTAAATCGCCGCTTCCTTGCCGAAATTGCGGGTGAAGGACAGATACCGGATCCAGCCGTTGTTCCGGGACAATTCCTTCATCCGGGCCAGGGTTTCATCTGAAGAGCCGTCGTCCACCAGCAGAATCTCCAGCCGGCAGTCCATATCCAAAAGCTGTTCCCGTACCCGGGAAATCGCCTGATAATAATCCTCCAGCGTCTCCTGCTCATTATAGCAGGGCACAATAATGGTCATCCGATCCATGGCAGGTCCTCCGAAGTCTCTGATATGATTCTTATTGTAAGCGATTCCGCGGCCAAAGTCAATTTATCCGGCTTCCGTCTCCGGCACATTTCCGTTTTTTTGGTTGCGCATCCCCGCTCCCCCAGTTATAATAAGAATAAGGCCGTACCGCCGTTCCGGGCGGACCGCCTGAATATAAGATTGGAGGCTTACTTACTATGTTAGTGGATACCAAAGCAAAAGTAGGTGTATTTTCCATTGCTTTAGGCGCGTACCTGCCGCAGTTCCCTTCTCTGGTTCCTGAGTTCCAGGCTCAGTACGAGGCATTTAAGAAAACGCTGCCGGATACCGTAGAGATCATCGACGGCGGAATGGTTACGACCAAAGAGCAGTCCCAGGCGGCCGGAGACCTGTTCCGGGCCGCGGACGTGGACCTGGTCTTTCTGCAGCTGCTGACCTATGCCACTTCCTACAACATGCTCCCCGCGGTGAAGGATCTGGACGTTCCCGTGGTTTTGGTCAACATCCAGAAGCTGAAAGCGCTGGACTATGACCACACCGACATCGCTTCCTGGCTGGGCGAAGGCTATGCCTGCGGAGCGGTAGGCGAGATGGTGGCCGACCTGGAGCGGTTCGGCAAGCGCCACGCGGTGATCACCGGCGTGGTCGAAGGCGGAGATCCCGGCGTCGCTAAGGAAATCGCAGAATGGTGCCGCGCGGCTCAGGTCAGAAGAAGATTCCGCGACACCAACATCGCCCAGATCGGAAGACCCTACCCCGGCATGATGGACCTCTACATCGACGAGTCCAACCTGTACCGGCGGATGCATCTGTACACCAAGCAGTTTGACTGGGAGAAGATGTGGGCCATCGCCGACCACATCACCGACGAAGACGCTATCCGCGCCAAGGCCCAGGATATTCTGGATACCTTCGACATCGAAGGCGGCGGAAGCATCGAGGAAGTATGGGAAATGGCCCGGTACGTCGTCGCTTTTGAAGAATGGGTCAAGGAAGAAAAGCTGGGCCTGATCGCTTCTCACTACGACGGATTCGCCACCGGAAAGGCCGGCGTTCTGGACAGCATGCTGATCCCCGCGTTCTCCATGCTGATCAAGCAGGGCACCGCCTGCGCCGTGGAAGGCGATATGAAAGTGGCCATGGCCATGAGCATCTTAAAGACCATTTCCGGCACCGGCCAGCTGGCTGAGATGTACTCCATCGACTTCAACGACGACATCGCCATCATCGGCCACAGCGGTTCCGGCGACGCGGATATTTCCGACAAGAAACCTACCATGAAGATCGTAAAAGTGTTCCACGGCAAGACCGGCGGCGGATACCTGACCCAGTTCTATCCCTACACCGGTCCCGTCACCTACCTGGCCATTACCCAGGATGGCGATGGACGCTTCAAATTCGTAGCGGCGGAAGGCGTCAACGAAGAGGGCAAGATCCTTTCCTTCGGCGACACCAACATGCGGACCCGCTTCACCTGCGGCGCCAGAGAGTTTGTGACCCGCTGGAGCGAATGCGGCCCCACCCACCACTTCGCGGCAGCCACCGGAAGACACATCGACACCATTCTGAAAGTGGCCAAGATTTTCAACGTGCCGGTGGAAGTAGTCACCCGGTAATTCTTAAACGTGAGATTCCTGCCGTCATCCAGCGGCAAAGGCCAGGCGGCGGAGCCTGTACAGGGTTCCGCCGCCTGCTTCTTTTTATTTGAACCGAAAACAAGAACGTAGTATAATAGGAACAAAACCATAAGACAGGAGCTCTGCCATGATCGCCATTCCGCTGGTTGAAAAAATCACAGAACTGTTTCTGATTCTCTTTGCCGCCGCCGCTCTGGTGCGGGCCGGCATTCTGAAAACCGAGGACAGCCGGATCCTTTCCCGCCTGTCCCTGAATTTTGTCACGCCCTGCGTCATTTTCAATTCTTTTCAGAAAGATCTGACGCCGGAAATCCTCCAGGGGCTGGCCACTGCCATTGCCCTGGCCATCACCTTCCAGATTCTGTATATCCTGTTTGCCAAACTGCTGCAGCATGTCTGGAAAGCCACGGTGGTGGAGCGGGCGTCGGTGATTTTTACCAACGCCGGCAACCTGATTATCCCGCTGGTGGCCTACATCCTGGGACAGGAATGGGTCATCTATGTCAGCGGATACATCCTGGTCTTCAACGTGCTGTTCTGGACCTACGGCATCCGGATGTTTGACAGTTCTAGTTCTCCCGACTTTAAAAAGATCCTGCTCAACCCCAACATTCTGGCGGTGCTCGCCGGGCTGGCGTTTCTGGCCGCCGGCATCCGCCTGCCGGGTCCCCTGGCCATCGCCTTTGACGACGTGGCCGCCATGATCGGACCCTTGAGCATGATCATCACCGGCATGGTGGTGGGCAGCATGAACTGGAAGGAAATGACCGGCAACCGCCGCATCTGGCTGGTGCTGCTGTTCCGCATGGTCATCGGTTCCGGCATCGCCGTGGCCTTTGTGATCCTGACCGGCATCCCGTACCGGATTCCTTCCGGCCGTTCCATCGTCATGATCACCCTGCTGTCCGCCATCGCGCCTTCTGCGTCCAACATCAACCAGGTGGCCATCCTGTACGGCAAGGACGAAAAATACGCCTCTGCCATCAACGTTTTGTCCACCCTGTCCTGCATCCTCACCATGCCCTTCTGGATTCTGGTCTACGAGACCCTGATTCCCTGACCTGCCTGGCAGAGCCAGAATTCCCAGGCCTTTTTCAGGCAGTCCCCGTACCGGGACTCCCGCACCGCTTCCGAGGCCAGCACCGGAATTTCGCCCAGTTTTTTCCCATTCAGAAAATACTCCAGGACGCCGGCCGGCTGCCCGGTTTCCACCGGCGCCTCCAGAGACGGCTCCAGCGTCAGCCTGGTTTCCACGGCGGAAAAGTCTTCGCCGTTCATCCCCAGATAAGAAAACACCTGTCCGTACATCAGCCCGGCGCTGTCCTCGATTCCTCCGGTTACCGGAATCCGGGGCAGCGCCGGCGGTTCTTTGTCCTCATACAGCCGGCAGATGGAATATCCGTAGTTGAGAAGGGTCCGGGCGTCCGAGAACCGGGCCTTATAGTCCGGCGCCGCCATAATGGACGCGATCAGGCGGATGCCGTCCTTCTGGGCCGTAGCCGCCAGGCAGTATTTCGCCGCCGACGTGGAGCCGGTTTTCAGTCCGGTTACCGTAAAATCCGCGGACATTTTCAGCAGCTTATTGGTATTGGCCAGGCCGAATTCTTTGGTCCCCTGCCTGGTCACATGGGTAATGGTGTCCATCCATATGGTGGCATATTCGTGAATCTTGGGGTACCGGTTGATCAGTTCCCTGGACATAATCGCAATATCCCTGGCGGTGGTTACGTGGTCCGGCGACTCCGTCAGGCCGCAGCAGTCCACGAAATGGGTATGTTCCATGCCAAGCCCTCTGGCCCGTTCGTTCATCCGTTCCACAAACGCTTCTTCCGTCCCCGCTATGTACTCCGCCATGGCTACGGACGCGTCGTTTCCGGAAGCGATGACAATGCATTTGATCAGCGTCTCCACCGTCTGCACCTCTCCCTCTTCCAGAAACACCTGGGAACCGCCCATGGATTTGGCATAGGCGCTGGTGACTACCTCATCTTCCAGCCGTATGGTTCCGTTTTCCAGGGCGTCAAAAATCAGAATCAGCGTCATAATCTTGGTAATGCTGGCCGGGCTTCTGGGCTCGTCGGCATTTTTTTCATAGATCACTTCTCCGGTGGACGCTTCCATAAGCAGGGCGGAGGGCGCCGATACTTCTGGCCCCGCCGGAATCTGCGCCGGCGCTTCCGAGATCAGCGCCCCTGCCGGAATCGCCTCCGCCGGCTCCGCCGCCAATGCCTGAGACGCCCACAGCACCGCGGCCGCCGCCGAAATCAGAAGCCGGGCGGCCCGCCGGATTCCGGGCCGGCTGCCTGTCTGCCGGTCCGGCCGTTTGCTCTGTTTCATTGTTTTCTCCCGATGCGGTCTTGTTACACTGTATGCGGACCGGAGGAGAATCTTGCTTTTCCGGTTATCTTCCGTGGATGATCACGCTGATCCGCTTGTAAATCAGCGCCGTAATCACCGACACCAGGGCGCCTTTGATCAGGTTAAAGGGCGCCACCGCCAGCAGCACAAAGGTCCATACGTTGGAAATCGCCGGGTTGATGGCCGCCCCTGCTTCAATAATGGATTCCAGCGGCATAAAATTGGAGTAAAACGGCAGCATCACCACCGCGTTCAGCACCGCTCCCACCGCCGCCATGCACACGGTTCCCGCGGCCATGCCGGCCATGGCCCGCTTTCTGTTCTTGTGCAGCTTGTAGATCCAGCCGGCGGGAAGAATCAGGGAACAGCCGATGCAGAAATTGGCAAACTCGCCCACAAACCCGGTGGAAGTGGGTTTGAGCACCAGTTTCACCAGGATTTTGACCAGTTCAATCACCGTGCCCGCCAGCGGCCCCATGGCAAAGGTCCCCACCAGTACGGGGATCTCGCTGAGATCCAGGCCGTAGAAAGACGGCGCGATAAAGGGCAGGGGAAATTCAAACAGCATCAGCACCGCCCCCAGCGCTCCGAACATGGCCATCAGCACCACATTTCTTACGGTAAACAGTTTCTTTGTCTCCATGACAGCATCCTCCTTTTCAGGAAGTTCTTCCGGTGGTTCCGACACAGCAAAAAGCCCTGAGTGAATACACTCAGGGCGCAGCCGGCGTACGCGAAACATACGCATCGTTTCTTCTTCCATCCAGACTGTAACTGTTGGTTTTGGAATCGCACCAAATCAGCCGCCCTGCGGCGGGTCGCGGACTGTACCGCCAGTGGGGAATTGCACCCCGCCCTGAAGAACTTTCTTTTCTTTTTTCCAGATCAGTATAATCCTTCCGCCGCGAAAATGCAACGGTTTCTTTTTCGGTTCTATGCCAGCGCCTGCTCCAGGTCCGCGATAATGTCGTCCACGTTTTCAATGCCGACGCTGAAGCGGATCATCGCCGGATCCACACCGGCCTCCACCAGCTGCTCGTCGCTTAACTGCCGGTGGGTATGGCTGGCCGGATGCAGCACGGAGGTGCGGGCGTCGGCCACATGGGTCACGATGGCCGCCAGCTTCAGCTTGTCCATAAATACGGCGGCAGCCTGGCGTCCGCCCTTCAGTCCGAAGGAAATCACGCCGCAGGTTCCGTTTGGCATATACTTCTGCGCCAGCGCGTAGTATTTGTCGCCTTCCAGGCCGGGATAGCTGACCCAGGCCACATCCTCCCTGGATTTCAGATAGCGGGCCACCGCCAATGCGTTTTCACAGTGTCTCGGCATCCGCAGGTGCAGCGTCTCCAGCCCCACATTCAGCAGGAACGCGTTCTGCGGCGACTGAATGGATCCCATATCCCGCATCAGCTGCGCCGTAGCTTTGGTGATATAGGCCTTTTTGCCGAAGCGCTTGGTGTAGACCACGCCGTGGTAGGACTCATCCGGCGTCGTCAGCCCCGGGAACTTGTCTGCGTGGGCGTCCCAGTCAAAATTGCCGCTGTCCACAATGCAGCCGCCTACCGCCAGCGCGTGTCCGTCCATGTACTTGGTGGTGGAGTGGGTGACGATGTCGGCGCCCCATTCGAAGGGCCGGCAGTTGATAGGCGTGGCAAAGGTGTTGTCCACAATCAGCGGCACGCCGTGGCGATGAGCCAGGCGGGCAAATTTTTCAATGTCCAGCACCACCAGCGCCGGGTTGGCGATGGTCTCCCCGAACACCGCCTTGGTGTTGGGCCGGAATTCCTTTTCCAGCTCTTCTTCCGGCGCGTCCGGATCCACCAGGGTGCACTGGATGCCGAACCGCTTCAGCGTCACCGTAAACAGGTTGGAGGTGCCTCCGTAGATGGTGGCGGAGCTGATCACGTGATCTCCCTCCGAGCAGATATTCAGGATGGCGTACATATTGGCCGCCTGCCCTGAAGAGGTCAGCATCGCCGCCTCTCCTCCTTCCAGCTGGCAGATCTTGTCCGCCACCGCGTCATTGGTGGGATTGGCCAGCCGGGTATAAAAATAGCCGTCTTCCTCCAGATCAAACAGACGTCCCATCTGTTCGCTGGTCTCATACTTAAACGTGGTGCTCTGATAAATGGGAAGCACCCGGGGCTCTCCGTTTTTCGGCTTCCAGCCGCCCTGGATGCAGATGGTCTCAAGAGATGGTTTCCGGCTCATAGGATCCTCCTTCAGTATGTGCAGATATTTTTTCTAAGTCTATCACAAACCGGCTTTCAAAGTCAATTCCTGTCAAATAGAACTTGCGTTCGCTTTTCTCTTGTATTATAATATGCCAAGGAGTTGTCACTGCACACAGAATACAGATAAGGAGGAAGCACCCCCTATGGCACCATCGAAAGTATATTTTACCGATCTCCATGTCACCTTCCAGGAGAATCTGCTGCAGAAGCTGGCCCGTCTGGTCAAGACCGCCGGCATGCTGGACCAGATTGATTTCAGCAACAAGTACACCGCCATCAAGATCCATTTCGGAGAGCCGGGGAACCTGTCTTATCTGCGTCCCAACTACTCTAAGGTCTTAGTGGATTTAATCAAGGCCCAGGGCGGCCGGGTTTTCTTAACCGACTGCAATACCCTGTACGTCGGCCGCCGCAAGAACGCCCTGGATCATCTGGACACCGCTTACGAAAACGGCTACAATCCCTTTGCCACCGGCTGCCATGTCATCATCGCCGACGGCCTGAAGGGCACCGATGAGGCCCTGGTGCCCATCAATGGCGACTATGTCAAGGAAGCCAAGATCGGCCGCGCCATTATGGACGCCGATATCTTTATTTCCCTGACCCATTTCAAAGGACATGAAAGCACCGGTTTCGGCGGCACCCTGAAAAACATCGGCATGGGCTGCGGTTCCCGGGCCGGCAAGATGGAGATGCACAACGCCGGCAAGCCCCACGTGGTGCAGGAACGCTGCGTCGGCTGCGGCGCCTGCCGCAAAAACTGCGCCCACAGCGCCATCACCATTACGGACCGGAAGGCCTCCATCGACCACAGCAAGTGCGTCGGCTGCGGCCGCTGCATCGGCGTCTGCCCCATGGACGCCGTAGATACGGATCTGGACGAAGCCAACGATATCTTAAACTGCAAGATCGCCGAGTACACCCTGGCCGTCCTGAAAGACCGTCCCAGCTTCCACATCAGCCTGGTTATGGACGTCTCTCCCTACTGCGACTGCCATGCGGAAAACGACGTACCCATCGTGCCCAGCATCGGCATGTTCGCCTCCTTTGATCCGGTGGCGCTGGATATGGCCTGCGTCGACGCGGTCAACCGCCAGCCGGTGATCGAAGGCAGCCTGCTGAGCCGCCAGCCCCACACCCACCACGACCACTTCACCGATACCCATCCGGATACCAACTGGAAATCCGCCATCGATCACGCGGTGAAACTGGGACTGGGCCAGAAAGAATACGAACTGATTACCATCTGACAAGGATTATCGCCGGCCGGCAGGGCGCGGGGCGCATGCCCCGCCGCCTTCCAGGCCGGCCTTTTTTTCTTTTCCCTATCTCTGCGGATCGGAAGCCAGAAAATCCTTCAGCGTTTTTCGGTACGGCTGGCTGACGGACAGGGATTCCCCCCGGTTCTGCAGATAGATCCGGTTCTGCAGCTTTCCCGCAATACAGCTGCCGTTTACGATATAGGATTTGTGAATCCGAATAAAGGTTTCCGGTATTCCCCGTTCTAATACTTCCGACAATTTTCCATTGTATTCATAAATTCCCTGTTGTGTATGTATCTGGATTTTTCTCCCTGCGCTCTGAAAGAACAGAATCTCTGAATATGGGATCTGATAAAGAAATTTGCTTTTTCTGTAAAAATAAAACCTGCCGCTTCGCTGATCCTCCATGCGGATCCGGTCCAGCACTGCCGCGATCTGGTCTGCCTGCAGCGGCTTGCTTAACAGGTCCGCGGGCTCATTCTGCCGCAGCTTTTCCTGCTTCACCATTTCGGAAATCATGTATACGATTCTGGTCTCGGAAGCCTTCCACCTCTGCCGGATTCTTCTGCCTGCCTCTGTCCCGCCGCCGCTTTTTGGCCGGACTTCCAGAAAAATCAGATCGTACCGTTTTCCCGCCTCTGCCTCCTGGCAAAGCGCGCCGCTTTCCGAAAACAGCTCCGTTTCCAAAAACACCCGTTCCTTTTCTCCATACCGATCCAGCATGCGCCTGATTTCCCGGCACGCCTTCACATCGCCATCACAAACAGCGATTTTCATACTGTATCTCCCCCTTTTACTTCAACTGATCCAACGGCCCCATGATGACGTCATAGCTGATCTGGAACAAATCCAGAATCGCCTTCAGTTCAATGTCCGTCACAAAACGCTTGTTGGTCTCAATCCTGGTTATGACATTTTTGTCGATGTCATAGCCTCTCAGCTGCAGACGGTTCGCCACGTCCCGCTGAGACATCTGATAATAGGCCCGCAGCCGTTTCAGCTTCTGGGCAATCAGATTCTTTTCCCCTGTTTCCGTTCGTGGTTTCGGCATAGGCAGACGCTCTCCTTTTCTTTGGTATACCTTTCATTTTAAGCGTTTTCTGCCTCGCCTTAGGTTGTAAAAATGATCTAAATACAAAGTTATATAAGTTTTTTCGCGTATCGCGCAAAAAAAAGCAGGGAAGTCCCTGCTTTTTCCTGTTTCCGCGTCACAACGGATACGTGCCCAGCGCCTGCTTGTCCTTCCCCACCTGTTTTACGGATATCTGATCCCGGTACCTGGCATAGACATCCGGATCCACATCTTTCACCAGAATCAGCTCCGGCCAGACATAGGTGGTCTCCTGCATCTCGTCTCCCAGAAATACCTTAGAATACCGGTTGAACCCTTCTCCAAAAATCAGCAGATGCGAATCTTTGTACACCGCGTCTTCCGGCACAATGGGATCGATTCCCATCTGCAGCTGCGTGGCCGCAAAGGGGCTTTCTCCCTGGTAAATCTCATGGTCTCCGTAAAGAATGTCGTATTCCAGCACCTTCATCCCGTCCAGATACTGCTGCTTGCTCTCGATTTCGCCGTCCAGATAGCTCTGGTGGTACCGGATCATGGTGCCCTCGTGAATCTCCGCCATATCCAGCACCCAGGCCGCCAGCTGATACGCCTCCACCGTCCGGTGGGTCTGCTCCAGATTCAGGTTGTTCCACACCACATACTGGGTCTGGAACAGGGAATAATTTTTCATATCTGCCGCTTCCCATTCAAACCCCGGCAGGTGGTCGCCGTACAGCACCAGCACCGTCGGCTCTTCCCTGCGGTTCAGCGCGTAGACCAGATCCTGGATAAAGCGGTCCATTTCGCTGATTTGCTCGCAGTAATATTCAAAACTGGGATAGGCCCCGTGTCCCTGGACCGAAATCGTGTAGACGAAGTCCGGCTCTTTCGTGGAATCCAGCGCCTTTTCTATCTCTCCCACCAGAATCTCATCTTTACACCAGCCAGTGGGATTGCGCTCCTCGTCATACATGTATTCAATGGGCGTAAAGGTGTCAAACCCCAGCTGGGCAAACACTTTGTGACGGTCGTAAAACGTGCCTTCGTTGTTGTGGATGGCGTGGGCGCTGTAACCCAGTTTCTTCAGATCAAAGGCCGTGCTCTCGCAGGCGGTTTTCTGCAGCACCGTCTTGTAGGGATATTCCCCGGGCCCGAAAAAGTCCAGGTTCATACCGGTGATGCACTCAAACTCCGTATTGGCCGTGCCGGCGCCTACGGAGGGTACGCTTAAGTAACCGGAAGGATAGCGGTCCTTCAGATAGCGGAAAAACGGGATCGGGTCCTTTTCAAACTGATAGTTCCGGTACTGCAGCGGATCAAAGAACGATTCCAGCTGCACCATGATCACATTGGGCATCCGCTCGCTGCCCACCTCATACCGCTCCGACGACTTCAGTTCCTCCTCAATGGCCGCCACCGTCTCGCTGTCGTAGCCTTCCGGCCGGGAAATTCCCGTGTTCAGCAGCGAATTGGAAAAGCAGTAGGGAAATCCGTAGTCCAGAAACGCCTGGCCGATATTGCCGAAACGCACCGCCAGAATGCCCTGGCCCATAGCCGCCGTGGTGCCGCCCACCACAAGCAGCGCGCAGGCCGCCGCCAGAGCCGCGGACACCGGCAGGCGCACAGGCTCCGGTTCCGCCGGC
The DNA here is from genome assembly GCA_944380605.1 of uncultured Lachnospiraceae bacterium. Lineage (GTDB taxonomy): Bacteria > Bacillota > Clostridia > Lachnospirales > Lachnospiraceae > UBA3402. The sequence continues at coordinate 140,629 of CALWIA010000006.1, forward strand.
GCCTTTTGAAAGCACCAGGCCCACAGCGCCAGCAGCAGCACAATGCCGGCGCCGGCGCCGATGATCTGGGGCCAGGTCATGTAGTCCGTCAGCAGGCTCACCGCGTACTTTACCAGGCGGAAATCCGCCGCCGTAAAAGGCGTGGTCCGGAACGTCAGCAGAAACCCGTTGACCGCTCCGGCCAGAATCCACAGCGAAGCCGCCGCCGTCATCACAAAATACCGGCGCCGGGTAAAGAAGAGCAGCACAAAAGGAAGTGCCACAATCAGCGTATTCAGAAGAAACACCAGCGGGCTTCTTCCCATATACGCCAGCACTTCCCACAGCGATCCCCGGCTTATGGTTTCAATCAGTATATGGACTGCCAGAGAAACTCCCAGTATGGCAGCCAGCCATTTCCCCTGTCTTTTCAGGTAATCCATGCTCATACAGCCTCATGTAAACGCGCGGCAGCACTGCTGCGCTGCCGCGCGTTCCGTCTTTTCGTTTCCGGTAAACCCAGCCTACAGTTCCGTTTTTTCTTCTTCGAAAACGGCCTCTGCTTCTTCCGGCGCTGCCGCTTCCAGAGCGGCGGGTTCCTCCCGTTCCGGCTCCGCCGGCGCTCCGCACTTGCCGCAGAACGCGTCGCCTCTGCGGATCATCGCCCCGCATCTGCCGCAGGCGCGCCCGCCTTCCAGCTTCATGACTTTCTCTTCCAGCTGGGCAACCTGCGCCAGGCCTTTTTCAATCTCCGGGAAGAACATGCGGTACTCGTCCGCTTCTTCTCCCCGGTGCTTTTTAAAATACAGCGCGCCGATAGCCGCGTACAGTTCCTTGATCTTTCCCTTCTCCGAACTGATCTGCGCCTTCAGCTGCAGCACTTCCGCCGCGTCTTTGGCCTTCTGCGCCGCTTCCTTTCCCCGTCCGGCAATGGTTTTTCCGATTTCATCCAGAAATGCCATAACAACCCCTCCTTTTTCTCTATCTTAGTCGCTGTAAGAAGGAATGTCAATCGCCATTTCCAAACCCATGTCTTTGTCAGGAAACCGGATGCAGCTGGTACGTTTCCGCCGTTTCCTCAGAGATCCGGTTCAGATCCAGTTCACAGGAAATAACCCTGGGCTCTGCCTCGTCCGCTTCCTGCTTCATGGTCACCGTAACATCCGTGCCGCCGGAACGGACGATTTCATAGTAGGGATTCATGGAAAGGTAGGCGGTGCTGCACAGCGCCGGCGCCAGTTCCCGGATCATCGCCGGCTCCTTGTAAACCGCGTTCCACGCCGTATCGGAAGAATCGTCATAAGTTCCATCTTCTCCGTAAACCGCGTAGTGGTAAACCGCCACCGACTCTATGATGTCTTCGTTCATAAGTTTCGGCGAGATGCCCGCTTCTTCCAAGGCTTCCAGAGTCCGGGCAAAGGACGGATACACCGGATAATAGCAGCGGTCTTCCAGCCCTTCGTACGGATGCTCCGCCTGGTTCCATTTCATGGCCTCTTCCATCTGGACCGTCCGGAACTGGATGGTTCCCAGGGGCAGTTCCTTCCGGCGGCTTTCCAGGGTCTGTTCCATCAGGTCCGCCTGATAGGCCTGCAGCAGATGTTCCATGCCGTCCCGGTCCAGTTTTACCGGTTTGGAACGGTTGTACTGCTGGAAATACACCGACGCCAGATCGCCGCTCTCCTGCTGCAGCAGCGGATAAATGCCGGTTTTGTATTCCAGATTGTCGTGTACCGAAGCCAGGGCCTCCTGGGCCGCCTCGTCCATCACCACCACATAGGTCCGGGTCTTCCGGCTTCCGTTGGTCATCCGGTACTGCACCACATACCGCATCCCGTCGTATCCGCTTTCCTCATAAAACTCCGCCTGGGAACGCATCCGTCTGGCCGCAGCTGCGCCGTTTTCCGCCAGTTCCAGCACCGGATACAGGTCTGTGATCTGCATATGGTCAAAGATGTACTCCGTCTGGCCCCATCCGTAATCCCAGCCGTAATACTCTTCTCCGTTGTAATCCTTCCGCTTTTCCAGGCTGCCGTAAGTGACCCAGTCGTCCCCGTATCCCAGCTGCACCGACGCCGATTCCACATCCGCCGCGTCGGGAACCCAGCTGTCATATCCGTACCAGTCGTAGCGTCCGGCCAGGGACAAAAGGACGGCAAACGCCGTGCACAGCCCCAGGCAGATCCGATGGGCGAACAGCTTCCGGAAATCGAAATGGTAAATGATCTCCATAACGCAGTGCATCAGCACCGCGCCGCAGACCGTACCAAACAGCAGCCACACCGTGGTGGGGCGCAGGAGATAGAAAAACATGCCGAACACTTCCGCCGCGGGAATCACTAACAGCACCTTGATAGGCATGCAGGTCCTGGGAAACGCCATGGCCTTTCCCGCCGCTTCCGAGGGCCGGATCCGGTACAGCCCGTACACCGCCATAGCAAGCGCCGCCGTCACTGCAGCGGCCCCCGCCGCCTGCGGGAAGTTCCACAGTCCCTCTCCCAGATCCGTCACCGCGTACATATAGTTGGCAAAGGGAGAGGAATACTGGACGATCCGGTACAGCAGGTCGTTGGCTTCCCGGGTCATGTAAAAGGTCTCAAACCAGTTGTCCAGATAGCCGAAGACCAGCGCTGCCGCCATGGGGCCGTATCCGTAGAACACGCCGGTTCCCAGAATCCCCACCACCAGATTGCCCGTCAGCATCATAGCCGCGGCCGCCGTGGTATACAGCATGCTGTAGTATACCATGTTCATCACCCACGCACGCCACCAGATGTCTCCCAGCTCATAAGCAGGGATTCCGCTGCGCAGAATCAGCGCCGCCGCGCAGACCTGAAACAGCAGGTACACCGCCGCCGGCACCAGAATGCCGTTGGCGTAGCGGGAGAAAAACAGCAGATGCCGCTTCACGGGAATGCTGTGGTAAAAATCCACTTTCCGGCTGTTGTGCAGATACTGGAAGCCGGAAGCCGCCCACAGCAGGGACAGGATAATCAATATAAAAATAGCGAATCCATTGACTCCCGCCAGGTTAATGATATTTTCTATCTGGCGGTACTGGGCCGAGCTGACCGGCGCCATGGGGTCCGCTCCGTACCGCTCCGCGTATTCGCTGCACTTTAAAGCCACCGGCACCAGGATGCTGAACAGAAGCCCCAGAATCGTGATGGCCAGGGTCCAGGTCCGGCGCTTTAAATCCTCTTTCATCAATTTAAAGCACAAGTTTCTTGATGTCATAGCCGACCACCTCCGTTTCACTGATAAAGATCTCTTCCAGAGACAGAGGAATCAGTTCCGCGAAAATCGGCTGGCTGGCTGCCAGCGCCGCTTCCACTTCTTCCCGCTTGCCCCGCACCGTCAGCGTCAGCAGGCTTCCCCGTTCCTCTTTTTTCATAATTGTCAGCCCCGTCAGATCCTCCGCCGTCATCCCCGGCCGCAGCACGCACTGCAGCTTGTGGATATTCAGCTTCATATCGTCTAAATCCCGGGACAGCAGAATGCCGCCTTTGTGCAGCAGTCCCACATGGTCGCAGATATCCTCCAGCTCCCGCAGGTTGTGGGAAGCGATAATCGGCGTCAGATTCCGTTCCTCCATATCGCCGATAAAAATACTCTTCACCGCCTGGCGCATCACCGGGTCCAGGCCGTCAAAGGTCTCGTCGCAGAACAGATAATCCGTCCCGGCGCATACGCCGCAGATCACCGATACCTGCTTGCGCATGCCCTTGGAAAAGGTGTTGATCTTGCGCCGGCGGTTCAGTTCAAAACTCTCCATCAAGTGGATGAAGCGGCGGGTATCGAACCGGGGATACACCGTCCGGTAAAAAATCATCATCTCCTCCGGCGTCGCGTTGCTGAAAAAGTACTGGTCGTCGGATATGTAAAAGAACCGGGACTTTACCTCGGTATGCTCAAATACTTCCTGTCCGTCGATGGTCACGGAGCCTTCGTCCGGCTTCAGCACCCCGGACAGCAGCCGCAGAAACGTGCTCTTGCCCGCTCCGTTGGTTCCAATGAGGCCGAATACGCTTCCTTCCCGTATATCCGCTGACACGTGGTCCACCGCGGTGATATCGCCGAACCGCTTGGTCAGATTTCTGGTCTCTATCATCTCTCGTCTCCTCCTTCGCTGTAGATCCGGCCAATGATCCCTTCCAGTTCTTCCCGGTCCATTCCCAGGGCCAGGGCCTCTCTGGCCGTTTCCTCCTGGTGCCGGCAGACTTCCTGGCGCCGGCTGTCCCGGATCCTGCCGCTGTCGGCTACAAAACTGCCTTTCCCCTTTACCGAGTAAATATACCCCTGCCGCTCCAGCTCCACATAGGCCCGCTGAATGGTGTTGGGATTGATGGAAAGCTCCATAGCCAGACTTCGGACGGAAGGCAGCTGACTGCCTTCTTCCAGCGCGCCGGTGGCCATCAGTTCCTCAAACCGCTCCACGATCTGTTCATAAATCGGCCGCCGGTCCCTGTAATCCAGAATGATCATTCTGCCCCTCCTTTCTCTGTATTCAACTGTATTAGTTCATTTAATACAGTTGTAGCACAAAAAATGCCGGCTGTCAACCGGCAAACGATTGCTTTTTTCACAGATTCATACTAAGATGATACTGGCGCCGGCTCTGCCGGCCTCCCGATTACATTCAAAATGGAGACTTTGCCATGGGATACCTGTATCTGCTCTGCGTCGCGTTTATGTTCAGCTTTGGCGGAACCTGCGTCAAACTCATCAGCCCTTATTTCAGTTCCGGCTACATCACCTGCTTCCGGTTTTTGGTGGGCATCCTGTTTCTGCTGCTTTTGAAAGTCATCAAGCGGCAGGGCTTTCCCCGGGATTTCGGACGGCTCCTCTGTATGTGCGCCGGCTGGATTCTCTTCGGCGCCATCACCAAATGGCTGGCCTATCTGGCGGAAAACTACGGCCTTTCCCACGGACCTTCCTACGGAAATATCATCACCCAGCCGGCCCAGACCATTTTCATCACCCTGGCCAGCGTCCTGCTGTTTAAGGAAAAGCTGGGGCCGAAACGGGTCTTCTGCATCTTTTTGTGCATGGCCGGCGTGCTGTGCGTATCCTGGAACGGCCGTCCCATTTCTGTTTTCTTCCAGGAAAACCTGTTCCTGACCTTTTTGTTTATCCTCACCGGCATCCTGGCCGGATGCCATGTGCTGGCTCAGAAGATGATCGGAGACCGCATGGACATCATTGACAGCAACCTTTCCATCTTCGTGGTGTCCGCCATCTGTTCCTCTCTGTTTCAGCTGCCCGGCGTCATGGCCGGCGACCTGGCCGGCGTGCGGCCGGATCTGCCCTGCATTCTGGCTATCATCGGCTTCGGCATGATTACCGGCATCGGCTTTTACTTAAATGCCCGGGCCATTCCCCTGGTGCCCTTCTACATGGTTCCGGTGATCCAGAGCATGATGTCCATTTTCGCCATTCTGTGGGCCGTGCTGTTCTTCCACGAATCTATCAGCCTCTATGTGGTCGGCGGCACCGGCGCCTTTCTCCTGGGACTGATCGGCCTGCAGCTGACCAAGGAACCGGCACCGGTTCCGGAAACCAAATAGTCCTGCTTTAAAAAAGGGACCGCGCAATGCGCGGTCCTCTTTTTATTTGGAATGAATTTCTGAAAATCAGTTGTTTCCGTACAGGGTAACCAGCTTCTTCAGATATTCGTATCTCTCCTTGGCTTCCTGCTCGTTCTTTGCGAACAGCTTGGCAGCTCTCTCCGGATTCTTCATAGCCAGGGACGCGTAACGTACTTCGCCCTTCAGGAAGTCCTGATAGCCTTCCATCTTCGGCTCCTTGCTGTCCAGAGTGAACTTCTGCTCAGCAGCCGGGTTGTAGCGGAAGTTGTTCCAGTAACCGGTCTCCACAGCCAGCTTCTCTTCGGTCTGAGCCTTCGCCATGCCCTTCTTGATACCATGGTTGATACAGGGAGCGTAAGCGATGATCAGGGACGGACCCGGATATGCCTCAGCCTCGGAAATTGCCTTCACCGTCTGGGCGTAGTCAGCGCCCATGGAGATCTGCGCTACATATACGTAACCGTAGCTCATGGCGATGCTGGCCAGATCTTTCTTCTTGGTTTCCTTACCGCCTGCCGCGAACTGAGCCACAGCGCCGGTCTTGGTCGCCTTGGAGGACTGTCCGCCGGTGTTGGAGTAAACTTCGGTATCGAATACCATTACATTGATATCCTTGCCGCTGGCCAGTACGTGGTCCACGCCGCCGAAGCCGATATCATAGGCCCAGCCGTCGCCGCCGAAGATCCACTGGGACTTCTTGGCCAGGAAATCTTTGTTCTTTACGATGTCCTTGCATACCGGGCAGTCGCAGCCTTCCAGAGCAGCCACCAGCTTGTCGGTAGCCGTACCGTTGGTCGCGCCTACGCCGAAGGTATCCAGGTACTCCTTGCAGGCAGCCTTTACTTCGTCGCTGGCCTTGTCGCTGGCCATAACTTCTTCTACCTTCGCCTTCAGTCCGTTGCGGATAGCGGTCTGAGCCAGCAGCATGCCGTAACCGAACTCAGCGTTGTCCTCGAACAGGGAGTTGTCCCAGGCAGGACCCTGGCCCTTGGCATTTACGGTGTAAGGAGTGGACGGTGAGGAGTTGCCCCAAATGGAGGAACATCCCGTCGCATTGGCAATGTACATCCGATCGCCGAACAGCTGAGTGATCAGCTTCGCATAAGGAGTCTCGCCGCAGCCTGCGCATGCGCCGGAGAACTCAAGCAGAGGCTTCTTGAACTGGCTGCCCTTAACGGTGTTCTCTTTGAACTTGGCAACCACTTCGGTCTTCTCCGGCAGGGACTGGCCGTGCTCGAAGATGGCCTGCTCGTCCAGGTGCTTCTCCAGAGTGTCCATGGTAAGAGCCTTCTCGCCCTTCTTGCCGGGACATACGTTCGCGCAGGAGCCGCATCCGGTACAGTCAAGCGCGGAGATGGTAACCGCGAACTTGTATCCGGGCATTCCGGTCATATCCAGCAGCTTCATGCCTTCCGGAGCCTTGGCAGCTTCTTCCGCCGTCATGGCAACGGGACGGATTACCGCGTGCGGGCAGACATAGGAGCAGAAGTTACACTGGATGCAGTTGTCAGGATTCCATACCGGCACATTTACCGCAATGCCGCGCTTCTCGTATGCGGAGGAGCCGGAGGGCGTGGTGCCGTCTACATATTCCGTAAACGCGGATACCGGAAGCGTATTGCCTTCCTGCGCGCTTACCTTGGTCTGTACATTGTTGACAAAGTCCACAACATCTTTTCTTCCGCTGGTGATCACTTCGTAGTCCAGACCTTCGTCCTCGCAGTTCTTCCAGCTTTCGGGAACGTCTACCTTCACTACGCCCTGAGCGCCGGCGTCGATAGCGGCCCAGTTCTTCTTAACCACGTCTTCGCCCTTGCGGCCGTAGGTCTTCTGAGCGGCGTCCTTCATCAGCTCGATGGCTCTCTCTTCCGGAATGATGCCGGTCAGCTTAAAGAACGCGGACTGCAGAATGGTGTTGATACGGGTCGGGCCCATGCCGGTCTCGATACCGATCTTTACGCCGTCGATGGTGTAGAAGTTGATGTTGTGATCCGCGATGAATTTCTTCATCTGGCCAGGCAGATGCTTGTCCAGCTCTTCCGCGGTCCACGGGCAGTTCAGCAGGAACGTACCGTCGTCAACCAGCTCCTGAACCATGTTGTACTTGCGCACATATGCCGGATTGTGGCAGGCCACGAAGTCCGCCTTGTGGATCAGGTAGGTGGATTTGATCTTCTTGTGTCCGAAACGCAGGTGAGACATGGTCACGCCGCCGGACTTCTTGGAATCGTAGTCAAAATACGCCTGCGCGTACATATCGGTGTTGTCGCCGATGATCTTGATGGAGTTCTTGTTGGCGCCTACGGTACCGTCCGCGCCCAGGCCCCAGAACTTGCAGTTGGTGGTTCCCTCGGGAGTGGTCACCAGCGCTTCGCCCAGATCCAGAGACATATGGGTCACATCGTCTACGATACCCACGGTGAATCTCTTCTTCTCGGTGTTGTTGTAAACAGCTACGATCTGTGCCGGAGTGGTATCCTTGGAACCCAGACCATAACGGCCGCTGTAGATCTCTACGCCGTCAAACTTGGTTCCCTTCAGGGCAGCCACTACATCCAGGTACAGCGGCTCACCCAGGGAGCCGGGCTCTTTCGTTCTGTCCAGAACGGTGATCTTCTTAACCGTATCCGGAATCGCAGCCAGCAGGGCTTCCGCGCAGAACGGACGGTACAGGCGAACCTTTACCACGCCGACTTTGGCGCCGCTGGTCTTTACCATGTAATCAATAGTCTCTTCAATGGTATCATTGACGGAACCCATAGCAACAATGATCTGCTCGGCATCTGCCGCGCCGTAGTAGTTGAACAGCTTATAGTCCGTACCGATCTTGGCGTTGACCTTGTCCATGTACTCCTGTACGATGGCCGGCAGCGCGTTGTAGTAGGGGTTGCAGGCCTCTCTCGCCTGGAAGAAGATATCCGGGTTCTGAGCGGAACCTCTCTGACACGGATGGTTGGGGTTCAGCGCGTGCTTGCGGAACGCGTCGATGGCATCCCAGTCTACCATCTCAGCCAGATCGTCGTAATCCCAGGTCTCGATCTTCTGGATCTCGTGGGAAGTACGGAATCCGTCAAAGAAGTTGATAAACGGAACCTTGCCCTTAATGGCGGACATATGCGCTACGGGAGTCAGGTCCATAACTTCCTGTACGCTGGACTCACACAGCATCGCGCAGCCGGTCTGACGGCAGGCGTATACGTCGGAGTGATCGCCGAAAATGGAAAGGGCATGGCTGGCAATGGCACGGGCGGATACGTTGATAACGCCCGGCAGCTGCTCGCCTGCGATTTTATACAGATTGGGGATCATCAGCAGCAATCCCTGAGAAGCCGTGTATGTAGTGGTCAGCGCACCCGCTGCCAGAGAACCGTGCACGGCGCCTGCGGCACCTGCCTCAGACTGCATCTCCGTTACCTGAACAGTCTGGCCAAAAATGTTCTTTCTTCCTTCCGTAGCCCACTCGTCGGTGTGCTCGGCCATGACGGAAGAAGGAGTAATCGGGTAAATCGCTGCCACATCGGTAAACGCGTACGATGCATGGGAAGCGGCCTGATTACCATCCATGGTCTTCATTTTTCTTGCCATTTGATTTTCCTCCTACAAATGTGAATATTGCATAGTGAAGCGCATGTAAAAAACACGCACTGACCTGACCTTATTATAGCAACAAATTTCTGGTTTGAAAAGGACAAAAACCTCAATTTTACGTACTAATTTAGAAACAATTCCGCCCCGCCTACTCCGGCTTGGGAGCCACCAGCTGTCCCTGGTCTCCCGCCGCGGATGACGGTCCGCCGGAAGGAGCCGCGGCCGTCGACGCCGGCGTCTCGGAAGGCTGCGCCGCTCCCGGCCCTGCCGGCTGCGTAGTCTCGCCTGGCCCTATGGGCGCGGACGTGGTCTGCGCCGGCGTTTCCACGCCCAGTCCGCCGGAACTGCCCGGCCCTGTCACCGCGCCGGAGGTTGGCGTCGCCGCCGTGGTTTCCGTTCCTTCCGAAGCCTCCAGGGACGAAGCGTCCGAGGATGCCGACGAAGCGGAGGGATCCACCGATGAAGAAGTGCCGCCGCCGATAACAATGCCCGACGTATTTCTGCGGATCACCGGCGCGTGGCCCTTGTACGTAGTGCTGTGGTCCACTTCCTGGCTGACAATTTCCCCGTCCTTTTTGATGATCAGACGGGTCTGCCAGCGGCTTCCCCGGGTTCCCGACGAAGACATCACCTCCACGCCGGGCTGCAGCGTCTGATCTTCTTCATAGGTAGGCGCCGGCAGGTCCAGATCTTCCAGTTTCTCCGACTTCAGGTCGTAGGTAACGCCCTCTTCCAGAATCGGGATGCCGTACACCGACACCGTCACCTTCTGGTTGGCATAGTGGGCCCGGATGCCGATGGCCGTGCTGGAGTTGTTGAGGAATTTGAAATCCGGCCCACCCCAGCTGACGGTGGCGTCCTGTCCCGGTGTAATATAGGAAGGTTCAAAGGTATGGGACCGGCGGACGGTGATCTTCAGTCCAGCCCGAACCACCGCGTTGTACAGCGTCGTGGAGGTCTGGCAGACGCCGCCTCCGATCTCCTGCACCACTTCTCCGTTGTTGTAGGCGGCGGCGCCCTGGTAGCCCTTCGCTTCCGTCCGTTCGCCTACGGTATCGTTAAAGGAAAGTTCCTGCCCCGGCTGTACGATGGCGCCGTTTAACGCCTCGCAGGACAGCCGGATATTGGTATTGCGCTTGCTGTTGGCCGTGGTGGTGGTGGTAAAGGTGCTGATGGTCCGATACTGTTCCTTAGCCTGGGCCGCCGTAATCTCCGGCTCCGTCTGCAGCAGCTCCGCGGAAATCTCCGCGTCAAAATCCCGGTTTTCCAGCGCCGCCAGCATATCTTCCTTCAGTTTGTCTCCGTTGACCTCCCTGCCGGGCGTACCTTCCGAGAAGGTAAAGGTATCGCTGGACGCGTCATAGCCGGAAATGGAGCCGTTTTTCGCCGCCGTATTCCAGCGGTCCTGCAGAACCTGCACCTGGATGTCCACTTCTTCTTCCATGCCGGAAGTGTCCAGGCTGTAAATTTCCTGGGAATCGCCGGAAGCGCCTTCCGCGTCTGTTCCGGCGGTTTCCGCCTCCGTCTCCTGATAGATCTGGTCAAGCAGTCCTTCGATGCGGCCGCTCATCAGATCCGGCACCTCGTAGGTCTCTCCATCGCAGACCACCGTCATGCCCCAGGCATAGGTTTCCTGCAGCTTCTGAAGCGCCTCCGTCCGGGAAAGGCCGATCAGAGATACGTCTTCTACCATCACATTGCGCTCCATCTGCGCTTCTGCCGACGGCTCAGTCCCGCTTTCCGCGGAGGCGTCCACCGCCTGCCGCTTTTCCTGGCTCAGGCCGAACACCGCCGCCGCGATAATCAGAATCAGGATCACGCCTATGGCCGCGATCAGCCGGTAATCCGGCTCCGGTTTTCTTCTCCTTCTGTTTCTGCCGCTGCGGCTCCGATAGGACGAGCGGTAAGACGAGGAACGCCCCGCGTTCTGCCGTCCCGCGCCGGTCTGCCTTCCTGCCGCCCCCGCCCGGGACCGGCCTGCGGAAGACGTGCTTCTGCCGGAAGAGACATTTCTTCCGGACGAACGGTTTGCTGTACTCATATTTTCACCTAATTTTACATGATATTGTAGTTTTCAACCTGTAGTATACCATATTTATGTAAAAAAGAAATATGTTTTTTCCTGTTTTACTTATTGTTTTACTTATTTTCCAGCACGTGTTACTATAGTGTTGCGAAAGTATTTCAAGTGTTGCGAAAATGATGAGAAATGGAGACAAATTATGAATTATGTAGATCTGCACGTACATTCCGACGCGTCCGATGGCACGCTGCCGCCGGAAGAAGTTGTATCCGCCGCCGCTGCCGCCGGCTTAAAAGCCATTGCCCTGACGGACCACGACACGGTGGCCGGCATCGTCCGGGCGCGGGCCGCGGCAGAACGCCTTCCTCTGGAACTGGTGCCCGGCATCGAGCTTTCCTGCGTCTGGCAGGGAACGGAAATTCACATCCTGGGACTGTTTATCGACGAGACCTGTCCGGCCCTGCAGCAGGCCCTGGACCGTCTGGTGCAGATCCGCACACGGAGAAACCTCCAGATGCTGGCCCGTTTTCAGGAAGACGGCTTTGCCATCACGCTGGAGGATTTAAGAAGCGGCAACCCGGATACGGTCATTACCCGGGCCCACTTTGCGAGAATCCTGACAGAAAAAGGCTACGCCCCTTCTATGGACGCCGCCTTCCGCGAATACCTGCAATATGGCGGGCGCTACTGCGCCCGGAAAGAAATGGTCACCCCCGAAGAGGCCATGGAACTGCTGCGCACGGCAGACGCCTGGCCCTGCCTGGCCCATCCGGTGCAGTACCACCTGGATGGCACCCAGCTGGAAGCGCTGATCCGGCACCTGAAGCAGCGGGGCCTTCGCGGACTGGAAGTCTACCACCCTTCCCAGACGCCCGGCCAGAGCTGCCAGCTGCGGGAAATGGCCCGAAGCCACGGCCTGCTGCCCTCCGGCGGTTCCGATTTTCACGGTTCCAACAAGCCGGATATCCGGCTGGGCGTAGGACGGGGCGGGCTGCGGGTGTCTCAGGCGCTGCTGGAAGATATCCGCAAAGACCACGCCGCAAAAAGCCGCTGAATTTCCAAAAATCCGGCCCAGGCAGAACGCCCGGGCCGGTAAATCCGCCGCCGGTCAGCCTTTTACTGCCCCTGCGGTAATTCCCGCGATAAACTGTTTGTTGGCAAACAGATACACGATCAGGATGGGAATGAGGGCTATGGAAGCGCCGGCCGCCATGATGTGCCACTCCGCCGCCGCGTTGGAAGAGTACCGCAGGTTGGCCACCGCCACGCTCAGCGTCTTCAGTCCGGGATTGGACATGGTAAATACCTGGGCGGTAATAAATTCATTCCAGGCGGTCCGGAAGGAGAACAGGGCTACGATGCCCAGAATCGGCCGGATCATGGGCACGATAATCTGCCAGTAGATGCGGAACACCCCGGCTCCGTCGATGGTCGCCGCGTCGTCCAGTTCCTTGGGCACGCTTCTGGCAAAGCCGGAAATCAGGAAGATGTTGGACACCTGGCCGCCGGTCAGAATCAGCGCCAGGCCCATCAGGTTGGACGTCAGCCCCAGGCCGTTTAACAGCTTGTACAGCGGGTACAGCGCTACGGAGCCCACGGAGATGAACATGGAAGCCAGGTACATGCCGGTCAGCAGCTTTTTCCCTACAAACTGCCGTCTTCCGATGACATAGCCTGCCATGGAAGAAGTCAGCACCGACAGCACCACCGTAAGCAGGGCCAGCGCCACGCTGTTGAAGGTGTAAAGCCCGAAGTCCAGCTGCTGGAACGCGTAGATATAGTTTTCATAGTGCCACTGCTCCGGAAACAGCGCGTTGCCCAGGGTCAGTTCCGCATTGGTTTTGAAGGAACCGATGACGGCGTAGAAGACAGGGTAAAGGGTAAAGACGCACATCGCCACAAGAAACGTCCATTTTATAACGGCTTTTACCGTCCACCAGACGGTGATTTTCTTCTTTTTCATACGCGCCTCCTATTCCATGATCTTGTCCAGCCGTCTGGCCAGGAACAGATACAAAAGCGTCACGCCGCCTACGATCAGAGCGGCCACGATGCTGACCGCGGCGCCGTATCCGAACTCCTGCAGCACCGTGGAACCGGACGTCACCGGGAAGAACAGCTGGTAGATGTACAGGAACATGACGTTGGTGGCATTCATGGGACCGCCTTCCGTCAGCACCAGGATGCTCTGCATATCCATGAAGGAGATCACCAGCGCCAGCATCAGGATCATCTTGATAATCGGCGCCAGCATGGGAATGGTGATATAAAACAGCAGCTGCGTTTCGTTTCCTCCGTCAATTCTGGCGCTTTCGTATATGTCCTCGGAAATCCCTGTCAGGCCGGTGATAAAGTAGACCATGTAGTTTCCGATGCCGCCCCAGGCCGCAATGATCACCACCGTCAGCATGGCGTATTTTACGCCCAGCCAGTTGATATTCTGGTTGATCAGCCCCAGGGACATGAGAATCTTGTTGACGCTGCCATTATAGGTATTGAAAATGAGGTAGAAAATCAGTGCCATAACCGCGCTGCTCATAATGGTAGGCGTAAAGATAATGGACTGAACCACGGCGTTTCTGCGGAAGCTCTTGTTGACCATAACCGCTATGAGAAAGGCAATGGGCAGCGTAATAATCAGCTTTCCGCCTACATAGACAAAGGTGTTGACCACCGAATCCCAGAACACCGGGTCTCTGGTAAATACCCGGACAAAATTGTCCAGTCCTACAAACCTGGCTTCGCCGTATCCTTTATAGTCGTAAAGCATGTAGCGAAGCGCCCACAAAATCGGGTATACCGTAAAGACCAAGAACATGATGACATTGGGAAGCAGCATTAGATACGATACTTTTTCCCGCCGGATCTGGTCTAAGATTTTCTTTTTTTTCATTCCTTCCCCTCTCCTTATATAGTTTTTTCTTTTATCCTTATCGGATACTGTTCAGATCGTAATACAGCCGTACCTTCCCGCAGCGGATGCCAAGTCCCTTGTGAATGCCGTCATCGATCTCCTGAGGGCTTGCCTGGCCGGACAGGATGATTTCCGTCGCCGTCAGGTAGTCGGTGATAAAGGACTTGTCCGCAATGGTCAGCGTGTCATGTCCCTGGCAGAGTCCGTCATATTCCCCTTCGCGGGCCCACAGCTTCTGAATGGATTCATGGTACTGCGCCACCGTAGAGGTATGGGGCGGGAAATTCAGAAGCAGGCAGTCATTGACCGTATCTCCCGTAACCAGCAGACGCTCTTTATGATCCAGGAAGCATACCGATCCCATGCTGTGTCCCGGCGTATGGATCACTTCCACTGCGCGGCCGCCCAGTTCAAATACCTCTCCGTCCTCCAGCGTCCCATATTCCGCCGGGCCGTAAGGACGGATGATCTGCTTCCAGTCCTCGTCCGTAGCTTCCGGGTTGCGCACCGGTCCTCTCGTCTTCACGTAATTGTCGATAAACTCCTGCGCGTACGCTTCCGTAAATTCCTCGGCGAAAAACATATCTTCCGGATGGATCAGGCTTTTAACCCCCGGAAAGAGATGACAGCCGCCCAGGTGATCCGCGTGGCCATGGGTGAGGGCCAGAATCAGCGGCTTGTCCGTCAGGCTCTTCACCTGTTCCTCCAAAGGCCCCAGGCCGGATCCCGCGTCGATAAGCAGGGCTTTCTCGTCGCCTTCCAGCAGAAACATGTTGGCCAGCAGATAATCGCTGATCAGCCAGGTTCTGGGGGCGATTTCCACAATCTTCCGTTCCATTACCTCTCCTCCTTTCATTTTGTACATAATACCATGTTTTGTCTGATTTTCTGGTCGATTATTTTACTTTTTGTGGTATAAATTTTTAAGATTTTGTCTTATCGGTTGTGAAAATGACGTTTTTAAATCTATTTAGTCGTATAGATTTATAATTTATATACAATTTTTTTGCCCTTTCCGGCCGGAACCAGACACGTTTCTTACGTTTTCCTGACTTTTTCCCACACCTCCCCTTCCCTCATTTACAGTTTATTTATTTATGGTATAATGTTCACGAAAGCATTAAGCAGTGCGAAAAAAGCCGGATCTGAAAACGGCGATGTGCTCGCACATGAGCCGTTAAAGAGCCGGATTTTTTCATAGGGCGCAAGCCCGTGAGCGAACGAACGGAGTTCGTGAGCGCGCACTGCGCCTATGCGGCAAAGACGCCGAGTGCTTGCACGAGCATCTTTTTGTATCTGGCAGATGACATAGGGCGCAAGCCCGTGAGCGAGGAAACGCAGTTTCCGAGCACGCACGGCGCCTATGCGCCCCCTCCCCGCAGGGATTTCTGCCCGCACGGCGGACACCACTACATCAAATGAGCTAAGAGGTACTTTCCATGAGTTACAACAGCCGTAAATCCGATTACCGCAGACGTATGATGCGCAGAAGACGGCGGGCCCTGGCGCGGCGCCTGCCCCTTCTGGCGCTGGCCATTCTGGGCGCCGCCGTCATCGGCTGCGGATTTTTTGTCATAAAACGCCAGCTTGCGGCCGGTTCGGCGCCGGCCGCCGGCACGGTCCTGGCAGATTCCGAAAACGGAACCGCGCCTTCCGGATCCGCGCCGGGATCTCCGTCTGCCCAGCCGGAAACCGGCACCAGCGCTCCCGATTCTTCTGAAGAGACCGGGACTCCCGCGGAAAGTAAAGGATCCGAAGAGGCCGACGCGCTGCTTGAGGAAGCGGCCCGAACTGCCGCCGGGTACGACTACGACGCCGCCATCGAGATGCTGTCCGCCTCTCCTTTCATGGAGACGGACCCCCGGTTCCGGGAAGCGGCTGACGAATACGAAGCCACCCGCGCCTCCCTGGTTCCCTATGACATCAACCAGGTCACCCACGTGTTTTTCCATTCCCTGGTCATCGACGAAGCCAAAGCCTTTGACGGCGACGCCGACGAAAGCGGCTACAACCAGGTGATGACCACCCGGGACGAATTCTTAAAAATCCTGCAGTCCATGTACGACAAGGGCTTTGTCCTGGTGCGGCTCCACGACCTGGCCTCGGAAACTGTAGACGAAGACGGGAACGTCCGCATGGAAGCCGGTACCATCCTGCTTCCGGAAGGCAAAAAAGCGTTTGTCATGTCCCAGGACGACGTCTGCTACTACGAATATATGGATGGGGATGGCTTTGCCAGCCGTATGGTCATCGGCGAAGACGGAAAGCCCACCTGTGAGATGAAGATGGACAATGGCACCGTCGCCACCGGCGCCTATGACCTGGTGCCCATTCTGGAAGAATTTATCCAGGAACATCCGGACTTTTCCTACCGGGGCGCCCGGGCGGTGCTGGCCTTTACCGGCTACCAGGGAATCCTGGGCTACCGCACCGCCGCCTCCTACAGCGATTCTCCCACCTATGAGCAGGACCGGGAAGCCGCGGCAGCCGTGGCGCAGTGTCTCCGGGACAACGGCTGGGAACTGGCTTCCCACAGCTGGGGCCACCGGGATCTGGGCGCCATCGAATACAGCCACTTCAAAACCGACTGCGACAAATGGGAGTCCGAAGTGGAATCCCTCATCGGCCCAACAGACATCATTCTGTTCCCCTTCGGCGCCGACGTAGGCGACTGGCACCCCTATTCCAGTGATAACGACCGGTTCAACTACCTGTACTCCCTGGGATTCCGCTATTTCTGCAACGTGGATTCCAGCCAGTACTGGGTGCAGCTGGGCCGCACTTCCCTGCGTCAGGGACGCCGCAACCTGGACGGCTACCGCATGTGGCAGGACATCGCCGCCGGAGACAATTCCGAAAAACGCAGGCTGGACGACCTGTTCCGGGCGGAAGACGTCTTTTCTCCCAACCGGCCCACACCGGTCACCTGGGACTAATCGGTCCGGCGTCTGCTGCCGCAGCCGCGGCGCCCGTTTTCCCCTTTTATCACAGCACGGAGCTGCTGCAAAGCAGATGTAATAGTAGCATCTGCAGAGCATCGGCTCTGTTTTTATGTCTCATCCATGACACTACGGCTGAAGCCGCGGCATAGCGGTCGTCAGCCGTACAATTTAAGGGGAACTGCGTCCAAAATCCCGCTCCGTCATCGATTGTGATGATTTTGCGGCGCTGCCTTTCCATTTTAGACATAAAAATAGAGCTGCGGCTCCAGCAGATGGATGATTCATCTGCTTTTGCAGCAGCTCCTTTTGTTTCAGCGGCATCAGCCGAAGAACTTGCTCCAGTATCCTTCCAGGAACAGTCCGATGATTACCAGCGGAAGGATATAGGTTACATACACTCTGGCCCAGCGGGGGAAGGAAATACCTTTTCCCTCATTGGCTTCTTTCATGAAATTGTCAAATCCCCATCCGTACCGGCTGGTGCAGAACAGCAGGTAGATCAGGCTTCCAATGGGCAGCAGGTTATTGCTGACGATAAAATCTTCCAGATCCTGCACCGTGGTGCCGGCGCCCAGCGGAGCGAAGCCGCTCCAGACGTTGAAGCCCAGCACGCAGGGAATGGAAAGCACGATAATGGCTATGGTATTGATCACCACCGCCTTTTTTACGGAACAGCCAGTCATGTCCGTGGCAAAGGACACGATGTTCTGGAACACGGCGATTACCGTGGACATAGCCGCAAAGAACATAAATACGAAGAACAGCGCACCCCAGATCCGTCCGCCGGCCATGTGGTTGAACACGTTGGGCAGCGTCACGAAAATCAGGGAAGGACCGGTGCCTGCCTCAATGCCGTAGGAAAAGCAGGCGGGAAAAATAATCAGACCCGAAGTAAAGGCCACAAAGGTGTCCAGGCAGAGGACACTTATGGCCTCTCCTGTCAGCTTCCGCTCTTTTCCAATATAGCTTCCAAAGATCGCCAGCGCCCCGATGCCGATGCTCAGGGTAAAGAACGACTGGCCCAGCGCCGCGAACACCGCTTCGCCGACGCCCGCCTCTTTCAGTTTGTTGAAATCCGGCTTTAAGTAGAATTCCAGGCCGGCGGCAGCCCCGTCCAGGGTAATGGAGTGCACCGCCAGAACCAGGAGCAGCAGAAACAGGCACAGCATCATATACTTGGTAATCCGTTCCACGCCGTTCTGCAGGCCGGCGCTGCAAATGGCAAACCCGGCCACAATCACCAGCACCGTGGTAAACATCATCAGGCCCGGATTGGCCAGCACACCGTTAAAGGCGTCCGCCACGCCGGCGGCGTCCAGGCCGGCAAAATCGCCCATAACCATTTTGGCGAAGTAGATCAGCATCCAGCCGGTAACGGTAGTATAGAACATCATCAGCAGGTAGTTGCCGGCAAAGGCAATGTACTTGTTGAGATGCCATTTGGTTCCTTTGGGTTCCAGCACCTCATAAGACTTGGCCGCGCTCTTCTGGCTGGCCCGGCCCACAGCAAACTCCATAACTACAATGGGAAGTCCCAGCAGCAGCAAAAACGCCAGATAGATCAGCACAAACGCCGCCCCGCCGTATCTGCCTACAATGTAGGGAAATCTCCATACATTTCCCAGACCAATGGCGCATCCGGCAGAGATCAGAATAAATCCCAGCCTGGACGCAAATTTTTCCCTGTCCATTCCTCTTTCTCCTTTTCGTAAACAGCATTTGTGCGGAACCGGAAATCCCTGGCGGGAATCCGGCGTCCGCACCGCTTTCCATTGTACTACAGATTTGCTGTTTCGAAAAGTCCGGACAGGCAACTTAACGTATCAACGTCTTAAACCGCCTTCAGGCTGTCGGCGTACTGCCGGATGCTGCCAGCGTTGATAAACTTCTGGACCTGTCCGTCTTCCGACAGCACCAGCGACGGCGCCTGACGGATGCCGAACTGCTCCGCCAGCTCCGGATGCTCTTCCGCGTCGATCAGCTGATAGTTCACGCCCTTTAAAAATTCCTTGGCCGCCCGGCAGTTGGGGCAGGTTTTGGTCACAAACAGGAAGGTGCCCGACGGCGCCGCTTCCGCCGGATTCTGTCTGGCTTCCTTCCGCTCCTGCAGCGTTTCCTTCACCGCGGACGCGGCTTCCGGATGCCGCTTCATCATGGAACGGGCCGTATCATAGGTCACCCGGTTCTTGTACTCCTGGGCCTTGCCCTCGTTCCAGTTTTTCACCGGCCGGTAATAACCGGTAATGCGGCTGTACACCTCCGCCTCCTGTCCGCAGATGGGGCATACCGGATGTTCGCCGATGAGATATCCGTGCTCTCTGCAGATGGAATAGGTGGGCGACAGGGTGTAGTAGGGCAGGCGGTAGTTTTCCGCAATGGTGCGGACCAGGCCGGCAGCCGCCTTCCAGTCCGGCAGTTTTTCACCCAGAAACGCGTGGAACACCGTTCCCGACGTATACAGGGTCTGCAGCTCGTCCTGGATGTCCAGGGCGTCGAAAATATCCGCCGTATAATCCACCGGCAGGTGAGAACTGTTGGTGTAGTAGGGCGTATCTCCATCGCGGCCTGCGGTAATGATATCCGGATAGCGTTCCTTGTCGTGCTTGGCCAGCCGGTAGGTGGTGGACTCCGCCGGCGTGGCTTCCAGGTTGTACAGGTCGCCGTACATCTCCTGATAATCCGACAGCCGCTCCCGCATGTGGTTCAGCACGTCTTTCGTAAAGGCCTGGGCTTCGGGACTGGTCAGATCCTTCCGGATCCATTTGGCGTTCAGGGCGGCTTCGTTCATGCCGATGAGGCCAATGGTGGAAAAATGGTTCTCAAAGCTGCCCAGATACCGTTTGGTATAGGGATACAGGCCGTTGTCCAGCAGTTTGGTGATGACTTCCCGCTTGGTCTTTAAGGAACGGGCGGAAATGTCCATCATATGGTCCAGGCGTTTGTAGAAATCCGCCTCGTCCTTGGCCAGATAGGCGATCCGGGGCATGTTGATGGTCACCACGCCGACGGAGCCGGTGCTTTCGCCGGAACCGAAAAATCCTCCCGTCTTTCTGCGCAGTTCCCGCAGATCCAGACGCAGGCGGCAGCACATGCTGCGGACGTCGCTGGGCTCCATGTCGCTGTTGATGTAATTGGAGAAATACGGCGTGCCGTACTTGGCCGTCATTTCAAACAGCAGCCGGTTGTTTTCCGTCTCCGACCAGTCGAAATCCTTGGTAATGGAATAGGTGGGGATGGGGTACTGGAATCCTCTTCCGTTGGCGTCTCCCTCGATCATGGTCTCGATAAACGCCTTGTTGATCATGTCCATCTCCGCCTTGCAGTCTCCGTAGGTAAAGTCCATCTCTTTTCCGCCTACGATGGCCGGCATGGCCGCCATATCCGCCGGCACCGTCCAGTCCAGGGTAATGTTGGAAAACGGCGCCTGGGTGCCCCAGCGGCTGGGGGTATTAACGCCGTAGATAAACGACTCGATGCACTTTTTCACCTCGTCATAGGACAGGTGATCCGCCTTGACAAAGGGCGCCAGGTAGGTGTCAAAAGAGGAAAACGCCTGGGCCCCCGCCCACTCGTTCTGCATAATGCCCAGGAAATTGACCATCTGGTTGCAAAGCACCGACAAATGCTTGGCCGGAGACGAGGTGATCTTGCCGGGAATGCCGCCCAGCCCTTCCAAAAGCAGCTGCTTTAAGGACCATCCGGCGCAGTAGCCGGTGAGCATGGACAGATCGTGCAGATGGATGTCCGCGTTCCGATGGGCGTCGGCGATCTCCTGATCATAGATCTCCGACAGCCAGTAGTTGGCCGTCACCGCGCCGGAATTGCTCAGAATCAGTCCGCCCACGGAATAGGTCACCGTGGAGTTTTCCTTGACCCGCCAGTCCTCTACCTTGACGTAGCTGTTGACCACGTCTTTGTAGTCCAGAATGGTGTTTTTCATATTGCGGATCTTCTCCCGCTGCTTCCGGTACAGGATATAGGCCTTGGCCACCTCCGTATAGCCCGCCTGCTCCAACACGTGCTCCACGCTGTCCTGGATCTCCTCTACCGTCACCTGTCCGTCCTTTAACTTGGTCTGGAAATCCGCCGTCACCCGCAGCGCCAGAAGCTCCAGAATCTCCGGGCTGTACTCCTTTCCCGTGGCTTTGAAGGCTTTCTTAATGGCCTCCTGTATCTTATTCAGGCTGAAATCCGCGATTTCGCCGTCCCGCTTGACTACATGAATCATGCTGTCTGTCCCCTTTCCTCTGACCTCCGTCTGTATTCTTTCGTTTTTTTCCGTGCCGGAACCCATTTCCGGCGCTATGGGTCTTATTATAACAGAGGCAAAAGAAAAACACAACATCTTGTTTTGACTTTCGTCAGAAACATAGATGTTGTGTTTTCATAACAGCCGTATTTCTTTAAAAATCAGGCAGATCAGTCAAAGACTACCGCCACCTTGCCGCAGTGGCCTCCGGCCATAAGGGCATAGGCTTCTCCGGCCTTTTCCAGCGGGAACTCGTCGGTAATCAGATCTTCCGGATGGATGTTCCAGCGGACCAGACGCTCCACCAGGTCTTCCATGCGCCACAGTGACGTTACCCAGGAACCGTAAATGGTCTTCTGACCGTGGATGATGTCCGGGCTGGGTTCGAAGGTGCAGGTGCCGCCCTCTCCTACGAAAGCGATCTTGCCCCACTCCCTGGTAGCCTGAATCGCCAGTCTTCTGCCGGCATCGTTGGCGCTGGCGTCAATGGCCTTTTCCACACCGTGGCCGCCGGTCAGCTCCCGGATCTTCTCCAGCGCTTCGTCGGGGGAGAACACATAGTCCGCCAGCCCCTTTTCCAGAGCCAGGTTTCTGCGGTACTCGCTGACTTCCACGCCGAACAGCTTGTTAGCACCCAGCGCCTTGGCCAGCATCAGAGCTGCCAGACCTACCGGGCCCAGTCCCGTTACCAGCACCGCGTCGTTTCCGCTGATGCCGATCTTTTCAATGGCCTCATATACGGTACCGAAGCCGCAGGCCACCTGCGCGCCGTCTTTGTAAGTCAGCTCGTCCGGCAGAGCGATCAGGTCCTTTTCATCCGCCAGGATGTAGGGGGCCATGCCGCCGTTGCGCTGCCAGCCGTAGGCCTGCCGGTGCTCGCTCTTGCAGGAAATGTAGTAGCCCATGCGGCAGTCGTGGCATACGCCGCAGCCGGAGATATGATATACGATGACCCGGTCGCCCTTTTTAAAGCGCTTCAGGCCTTCGCCCTCTTCCACGATCACGCCGCAGGGCTCGTGGCCGGCGATGGTTCCGGGGATGTAGGCTTCCGGTCCTTTTCCTACGTGTTCCCGGTAAATGCAGCGGATATCGCTGCCGCAGATGGTGGTGGCCTTGGTCTGGATCAGCACCTGGCCGTGTCCCGGTTTGGGAATCTCAAATTTTTTCAGTTCGACGGTACTGTTGCCCGGCAGCACCGCACCCAGCATTTCTGCCATGTTCATACGCTCCTTCCTTTTTGGGAAACTCATGTATCTGATGATTCCATTATACCTGCCGCTTCTCTTTTTTTCTACAGCGGCAGCCGACTCCCCGCCGTTTTCCATGTCGCATCAGCGCAGGTTTCTTGACACCGGGACGGGGCCATGCTACACTGAACATCAATACCGGCGGCCATGCAAAAGCCGCCGTCAAAAGGAGATCTGCCGTCATGCTGGAGCAGTACAACAACCTGGACATTTCCTTTCAGGAAGACAACATCCGTTTCCGCACGCTGAACATCGCCTTCGAGACGCTGCAGCGCATCATTCCCAGCCACAGCCACGGCGAGGACAGCTACGAAATCCACTACGTACCTTCCGGCGAAGGCATCGTAGGCGTCCGCCAGAAGGCTTGCCGGATTACTCCCGGCACCCTGTACGTGGTGGGCCCCCACGTCCCCCACGCGCAGATTTCCATGCCCGGCAGCCCCATGGAAGATTACTGCATCTACCTGCGAATGGAAAAAACGGCGCCTCCCCCCAGGCATTCCGGGGGAATCGCCGCCCTTTTCATTGAAAAAAATTTCTGGATCGGTCCCGGCTCCGACCGGGTCCGGGAAATTCTGGAATCCATTTTTGAAGAACTGCGCCGGCAGCCCATCGGCTACACCTCCTGCGTGGAGACTCTGCTGCGGCAGCTGATGATCCATACCGTGCGCTGCTACCACAGACGCGCCGGAGCCCGTCTGCACTTTCAGCCGGCCACCCTGGCCGACGCCCAGGATTTTATTCTGGAAGAATCCTTCCTCTACGACTATCCCACCCTGACGCTGGAACAGCTGGCGGACCGTCTGGGACTCAGCGTCCGGCAGACCCAGCGGCTGCTGCAGGAACGCCACGGCCAGACCTTTCTGCAGAAGCGCAGCAGCGCCCGCATCTCCGCGTCGGAGATCCTGCTGGCCTATACCGACAAGTCCATTGAAGAGATCGCCCTGGAAGTGGGCTACTCCTCTTCCGAGCACTTTTCCGGCGCCTTCCGCGCCTTTCACGGCATGTCGCCCCGGCAGTACCGGAAAACCAGCCGCCAGAACGGCGGCTGACCGGCCCATACCGGCCATGCCCGCTCCAAACCGGCCCGCGCCGGGTTTTAATGCCGCGGGCCGCCGGGCTCCATCAGCCGGCTGTACAGTTCCGCCGGCACATAAGCCCGCACCCGGATGCCGTCCTCTTCATAATCTTCCGAAAGCAGTTCTCCGTATCTGCGGATCAGCTGGATCTGTCCCGCCTCGCTGTAAGCGTACGTCTTTTCCAGATAGATCTTCCGGCTGCGCAGCACCATTTCCAGCGTTTCCAGCAGTTCATCGATGCCCTCTCCCGTCTTCGCGGATAGTTTTACCTGATAGTCCGCCGACAGATCCTTCACCATCATCTCCCCATCCAGCCGGTCGATTTTGTTGAACAGGGTGATCATCACCTTGTCCTTCACTTCCAGCTGCTTCAGCGTGTCGTAGACCACGTGCATCTGCATATCCATCTGGGGATTGGAGCAGTCCACCACATGGAGGATGATGTCGCAGTACCGGGCTTCTTCCAGCGTGCTCTGAAACGCCTCGATCAGATGGTGAGGCAGTTTGCGGATAAAGCCCACGGTGTCCGTCAGCAGAATCTGCTGGCCGCCGGGCAGCTGCAGGTTCCGGGTGGTGGGGTCCAGAGTGGCGAACAGCTTGTCCTCCGCCAGGATGCCGGCGCTGGTCAGCCGGTTTAACAGCGTGGACTTGCCGGCATTGGTATAGCCCACAATGGCCGCCGTCATCACATGAGAGCGCTGCCGCTGCTGCCGCTGCAGCGTCCGATGGCGCTCCACGTCCCGCAGTTCCGCCTTCAGCTGGCCGATGCGCTCGTGAATCAGCCGCCGGTCCATCTCCAGCTTTTTCTCGCCGGGTCCCCGGGTTCCGATGCCGCCGCCCAGACGGGACAGGGAACTGCGCAGGCCCACCAGCCGGGCCGCCCGGTATTTCAGCTGGGCCAGTTCCACCTGGATCTTGCCCTCCCGGGTGTTGGCCCTGGAAGCGAAAATGTCCAGAATCACCATGGTCCGGTCCATGATCTTGATCTCCAGTGCCTCTTCCAGGTTCCGCATCTGCGCCGGCGTCAGTTCGTCGTCGCACACCACGCCGGTGGCCTCCGTCTCCCAGATCATTTCCCGGATTTCTTCGATTTTTCCTTTGCCCAGATACGTCCCCGGATGGATGTTCTCCCGGTTCTGAATCACCGTGCCCGCCACGGCGGCGCCCGCCGTCTTTACCAGTTCTCCCAGTTCCTCCAGGCAGCTTTTGGCGTCCTCTCCCGACCCGGTCTGCACCGCCGCCAGGATGACCCGCTCCTGTGTCTCTTTGATCTCAATCAGCTCTGACACCCGTTTCTCCTTTACCTTGTTTTTAAAAACGCGATTTCTTTGCGGATCTCCGGCGTGGCGCCGAATTCCGCCTCATAGGTCTCCAGCGCGCGCAGCGCCGAAGAAAAGTCCAGCATATGTTCATAGACCACCGCCTGGCTGTACAGCAGCTCCGCGCGGGCCTGGGCGTCTCCCGCCGCCAGCCCCTGCTCCAGATAGGCCAGAGCGCCTTCGTAGTCGCCGGCGTCCATCCGGCACAGCGCCATCCGGCTGTACAGCGCCCCGCTTTCCATGCCGCCGGCCAGAGCCTGCTCATACAGCGCCAGCGCCTCTTCCCCGCGGTCCTCTGCTTCCAGCGCGTCTCCCAGCGCCATCAGGGCGTCTTTGGTCTCCTCTTCTTCCGGTGCCTGGGCAAAGGCCTTCTCATAGCAGGCCAGGGCCGCTTCCGTATCGCCGGCCAGGGCGTGCATGACGCAGCCCCGGTTCAGATACTCCGGCCGCTCCCCATCCGCCTGGACCAAAATGTCATAGGTATGGGCCGAAGCCGCGTAATCCGCCAGCGCGTATTCCGCCTCCGCCCGGTATTTCAGCACGTCCAGTTCAAATTCCCCGACAAATCCGTCGGAATGCTCCAGCGCCTGTTCAAAGGACTGTATGGCCCCTTCGTAGTCGCCGGCGTCCATCTGGCTGATGCCCGTCTCGCGGAAGGCGTACTTTTCCTTTCCGCCCTGGCATCCGGACGCCAAAAGCGCCGTCAGAAAAAGAGCCGCCGCCAGTCCCGCCGCTCTTCGTTTCCTTCCCGTGATCTTCGTCTTTCTCATCTGTCTCTCCTTACCGGACGCCGGTACTGCCCAGGCCTCCCCGGTCCTGGTCCGCCAGCCGCTCTACCGTTTCAAAGGTCACCGCCGGCTGATGCTCCACGATCCGGAACTGACAGATCCGGTCGTTGACATGGATCCGCGTATCCCGCAGCGCGTAGGCCGGGAAAAACCACTGGTCGCCGTCGCCGCAGTAGCTTTCGTCGATAATGCCGCAGTGATTGGTCTGGATGATGCCGAAGTTTTTGAAGGTGGAGCTTCTGGGAACCACATGGGCCTCGTAGCCCCTGGGAAGCTTCATAGCCACGCCCAGAGGAATCAGCCGGAACTCCCCGGCCTTCATCTCCACATCCTCCGCCGCCCGCAGGTCAATCCAGTCCGACTTTCCTCCGATATAGGTCAGCCGGTCGATCTGATCCGTAAAATATTTGATCTGAATGGTCTCCATCCGCGTCAGTCCTCTTCTTTCTCCCGATTTCTGTACCGGCGGATCATCTCCGCGATCTGGGCACGGGTATAGGGTTTGATGATAAAGCCGAAGGCCTGGATTTTCCAGGCTTCCAGGGAAAATCCGGGAATACCGGACAGAAGCACCACTTCCGGATGCCGCGGCAGGCGATAAATGGACGCCGCCAACGTAATGCCGCTGATGTCCGGCATCACCACATCCGAGAACACCAGGTCTACCGGATGCTCTTCCACGTACTGCATGGCCGCCACCGCGTCCTCAAAGGAAGCGGCCATCTCCACGTCTTCCATCTTTTCCAGGATACCCGTCAGCCGTTCCCTCAGGTCCGGCGCGTTATCCACCACAATCGCCCGTATCTTCTCCATGACTCCCCGCCCTGTCCGTTTCCGCCGTTTTACCTGACCATTATAACAAAAATGAGAAAGCATGGCAACCAGGGGAACCCCATAGAAGAAAGGATCTGCCGTGCCGGCGGCACCGCAGATCCCTTCTTTCGTTTTCTGGAAAGTCAGGCGATGGAAATCACCTTGTAATCCTGGTCTTCCACCGCTTTTTTCAGCACATCGTCCGCCACCGGCTGGCTCATGGTGACTACGGCGGTGCCCGCCTCGTGGCTGACGGCGGCTTCCGTCACGCCGGGAAGCGCTTCCAAGCACTTTTTCACTCTGGATTCGCAGTGTCCGCACATCATTCCTTCAATTTTCATGGTCTTGGTCATGGTTTCGTCCTCCTTCTGAGTGATGTTTCTTTCTTTGTGCTTTATTTTTCTGTCCCTGGCCGCGCTGCGGATATCCAGCCAGTTCAGCCGCAGGGCGTTGGTTACTACGCAGAAGCTGGAAAGGCTCATGGCCGCGGCCCCGAACATGGGATTTAACTTCCAGCCGAATACCGGATACCACAGCCCCGCCGCCAGCGGGATTCCCACCGCGTTGTAAAAGAACGCCCAGAACAGATTCTCATGGATGTTGCGCAGTACGCCCCGGCTCAAGCGTATGGCTGCCGGCACGTCGCTTAACCGGCTTTTCATCAGCACCACGTCGGCGGCCTCAATGGCCACGTCAGTTCCCGCGCCTATGGCGATGCCGGTATCCGCCCGGGTCAGGGCCGGCGCGTCGTTGATGCCGTCTCCCACCATAGCGGTTCTGCCCTTGCGCTTCAGCGCCCGGATCACTGCTTCCTTGCCGTCCGGCAGTACGCCGGCAATGACCTCGTCTACGCCGGCCTGGTCTCCTATGGCTCTGGCGGTCCGCTGGTTGTCGCCGGTGAGCATCACCACCCGGATGCCCATATGCTGCAGTTCCTTTACCGCCTGCGGACTGTCTTCCTTGATGGTGTCCGCTACGGCGATCATGCCTGCCAGCGCGCCGCCGCGGCCAAACAGCAGCGGCGTCTTCCCGGCCTCCGCCAGGGTTTCCGCCTTTCTTTTCAAATCTTCCGGCACCGGAATCCGGCCGCTGACAAAGGCCAGGCTGCCTCCCAGCAGCGGCACGTCTCCCAGGCGGGCCGACAGCCCGTTGCCCGGCAGCGCCTCAAACCCTTCCGTCTCCCCGCCGGCAATATTCCTCGCCTGCGCTTCCCGCAGAATGGCCTTTGCCAGGGGATGCTCGCTTTTCTGCTCCAGAGCGCAGGCCAGAGAAAGCAGTTCCTCTTCCGACATGCCTTCTGCCGGAACCAGATCCGTCACCTGCGGCTCGCCGCTGGTGATGGTCCCGGTTTTGTCCAGCGCCACAATCTCCACTTTTCCGGTCTCCTCCAGAGAAACCGCCGTCTTGAACATAATGCCGTTTCTGGCGCCGACGCCGCTTCCCACCATAATCGCCACCGGCGTCGCCAGGCCCAGGGCGCAGGGACAGCTGATCACCAGCACGGAAATGCCTCTGGCCAGGGCAAAGCCCGCCGTTTCTCCCGCCAGCAGCCACCCGGCGGCAGTCAGCACCGCGATGGTGATCACCGCCGGCACAAATACGCCGGACACCCGGTCCGCCACCTTGGCGATGGGCGCCTTGGTGGCCGCGGCGTCGCTGACCATCTGGATGATCTGGGACAGGGTCGTATCTTCTCCCACCCGGGTGGCCTGGCACCGCAGGAATCCCGACTGGTTGGCGGTGGCGGCAGACACCGGGTCACCGGCCGCCTTGTCCACGGGAATGCTCTCCCCGGTCAGCGCCGATTCGTCCACGGCGCTGCTTCCCTCCAGCACCACGCCGTCTACCGGTACATGCTCGCCCGGCCGCACCACAAACACGTCTCCGGCCCGCACCTGTTCCACCGGCACTTCGGTCTCCGCTCCGCCGCGGATGACCACCGCGGTTTTGGGGGCCAGCCGCATCAGCCCCTTCAGCGCATCTGTGGTTTTCCCCTTGGAGCGGGCTTCCAGCATCTTGCCCACAGTAATCAGCGTCAGGATCATCGCCGCCGACTCAAAGTAGAACTCGTGCATATAGGTCATGACGCCTTCCATGTCGCCGGCCGCTTCCGCGTCCAGCAGCAGAAACAGGGCGTAGGTGCTCCAGACAAAGGATGCGCCGGAGCCCAGAGCCACCAGCGTGTCCATATTGGGCGCCCGGTGCCAAAGTCCCTTAAAGCCGCTGATGAAAAATTTCTGGTTGATCACCATGACAATCCCGGCCAGCAGCAGCTGCAGCAGGCCCGCGGCCCCGTGATTTTCCTCAAAAAACGCCGGCAGCGGCCAGCCCCACATCATATGTCCCATGGAGACGTACATCAGGACCGCCAGAAATCCCAGAGACGCCAGAAGCCGCCGTTTTAAAACCGGCGTCTCCCGGTCTTTGAGCATCTCTTCTCCGGCGGACGCCAAAGCGGCAGAGGCGGCGTTCGGCTTTTTCTCCGCCGCTCCGTAGCCGGCCTCTTCCACCGCCCGGATGATCGCCTCGGGAGAAGCGGTGCCTTCCACGCCCATGGAGTTGGTCAGCAGGCTGACGGAGCAGGCCGTCACGCCTTCTACTTTAGAAACCGCCTTTTCCACCCGGGCGCTGCAGGCGGCGCAGCTCATGCCCGTTACGGTATATTGTTCCATATTTTCCCTTCTTTCCGCCGGAGGTTTGCCTGCCGGCCGCGCTAACTACCTCATCAGTCTCTGCAGGGTGGCCACCAGCTCGTCGATGGTCTCTTCCTTCCCCTCCCGGATGTCATGGGCCACGCAGGTGCGGATATGGCTGGCCAGCAGCTGCTTGTTGAAGCTGTTCATCGCCGCGCTGACCGCCGCGGACTGAATCAGGATGTCGGGACAATAGGCATTCTTTTCCACCATATTCCGGATGCCCCGCACCTGTCCCTCAATGCGGTTCAGCCGGTGAATCAGGTCTTTGTATTCCGCTTCCGTCCGCTCCTTGGTTCTGCGGCAGCAGTTTTTCTCTTCCATGGCATATCCTCCGGTATTTCTGCTTTTTCCTTTTGTTTCTCATCCGTATTATATACCCCTGTGGGGTATATTGCAAGTCTTTTTTTCATCAGGCACGGCGGCTGATCTCCGGGCACGCAAAAAAACCGGCCGGGAAGTCCCCGGGCCGGGAAAAGAGCGGCCAATGCCGCCGTATCTTTTATTGTCCATACCGTTTTCCAATGGAAGTCAGCTGCTCTCTGGACAGCACCAGATTGACGCCGCCGGGATTTAAAATAAATCCCTTGGCCTGCGGCACCAGCGACGGCAGCAGCTTCTGGAAATCCACCGCGGCCATCCGCAGCTTCATCTCCGGCTTCTTCTGGAATTTCTGAAATTCCCAGACATCGGTAAACAGCGGCTGGTACATGTCGCCGGAAGGCGTTTTTACATAGGGAATCTGCACGTTGGCGCCGGACTTTGCCGGATCCTGTCCCTCCGGCACTTTGGAAACGTCCACCGCCAGAATAAAGCGGGACCGATACAGATCCGCTGTCATCTCTTCTTCCAGTTCCTGCAGCTTCCGGCTTCTTTCCGGATCGTCCTTTTTCTGTCCGGGCCTGCGCAGTTCCTGCATAAAATAGATGGCAGTCAGCTGCAGGGCGGCGTTCATCAGCGGCACCGCCTGCTTATTTTCCTTAAGCTTGGGATCCAGCTTCACCACTTCTTCCACCGGAACCCGGGCGGCGCCGGAACCGTCCTGAAACACCACCAGATTCACGCCCATCAGGTGCAGGCTGGTATAAAACATGGGCATCTGCTTTTTTTCAATCTTCATAACGCCCACGGGCATCTGCTTTTCCGTGTAGGCTTTTGCCTGCTCCTTCGCCGCCTCTTCCTCTGTAAACAGATACACCTGATCGTCAAATTCCTCCGGATCGCATTCCACATAGGGCAGCCGGGTAACGGCAGAAATCAGGCCGTACACCTGATCCAGGTTTCTCATTTTTTTGACCACCAACGTATAGTCCACCGCCATTGCTTTTTCCTCGTCTTTCTTGTAGATTTACTGTCAGTCTTCCTTCTCCAGCAGCGGGAAAAGGAATTGTTCTGCCGTTTTCCGGTACCGTTCCGGATCTTTGTAATACGCTTCCGCGTGATCCGCCTCCGGCACCAGCAGAAGTTCCCCTGCCGGTCCGCAGGCCTCATACAATTCGCAGGCCATGGCTGCCGGCACAAAATGATCCGCTTCCCCGTGAATCAGCAGAACCGGCACCTTTGCCTTGCGGACTTCTTCTCTGGCGTCGCACTGGTTCAGATGATAACCCGCAAACCGGGCGGCAAACCAGTCCGCCAGATACAGCAGAGGAAACGCCGGCAGATGATAGGAGGCCCGCAGCACCCAGGAAAAAATATCCCAGGCAGAGGTAAATCCGCAGTCGGAGATCACCGCCTTCACCTGCGGCGGAAGCGGCTGTCCCGACGCCATAAGCACCGCAGCCCCTCCCATGGAAACTCCGTACAGCGCCATGCGGCCTTCCTCTCCCAGGCGGTCCGCCAGATAACGCGCCCAGGCAGCCGCGTCCAGCCGTTCCAGACATCCGAAACCGATATAGTTTCCTTCGCTTTTTCCATGGGCCCGTTCGTCCACCGCCAGCACCTGTATGCCGTTTTCCAGGAAAAACCGGGCCATGGACACGTAGTCGCCGGTTCCCTGGCTGCCATAGCCGTGAAAGCCGATCACCGCTTTTTTGGAGCCTTCAAGGGGATAAAACACTCCGTACAGCTTCAGGCCGTCCCCCGACGAAATCCAGACCTCTTCCCGGGGCTGCTGTTCCAGCCACTCCCGGTCTTTCTGAATCACCGGCCGGTACGCCGACCAGTCCGTGCCGGACAGGCCTTTGGCCACGTTCCGCCGGCCGCTTTTCCGGACCACGGCCTGGCGGAATAAATACCAGGCGCCGCCAACCTGCGCCAGCAGCAAGACTCCCGCCGCGCCGGCCAGCCATTTCACCGCCCGCTTCAACGCTTTTTCTCCTGCCGCTTCACCAGTTCACAGACCTTCAGCGCCTTTTCCAGGCTGCCTTCCACCTTCAGTTTTCCCAGGGTAAAGGCAAATACCGGATCCATTTTCCCGGAAAGAATCTTTAACATCGTATCGGCGCTGCAGACGAACACCGCGTCCCGGTCGTAGTATTCATACGGTTCGATGATCAGCCTGCCGTCCTTGACTTCCGCGTAGAAAGCGCCTTCGCCCTCCCCCGTGATATTGAACTGAAACGCCAGATGTTCTCCGATTTCGCTGACATCCGCGTCCTTCAGCCGTTCCTTCACCGTCTGGAAAATTTCTTCATAGGTCATCCCGCGCCCCTCCTCCTGTTCTTCTCCTTCTTTCTGCTCCGCGCAGACCGCCAGCACATAGCCCCCCGGCTCCAGGCGGGTCTGCCAGAACCGCCAGCCAGGCCGGCTGCCGGCGATGGTTCCTTCTTTGTCTTTCGTAAAAGCGATCTCCCGCATGGGAAACGCCAGCCCCAGGCCAATGGCCTTGCAGTAGCTTTCCTTCAGCGTCCAGATCTCAAAAAAACGCTCTTCCCAGGTTCGGTTCTCCGAACCTGGCCTGGCAAAAGGCCCCGTTCCGGAAAGCACATATTCCAGTTCGCCGTCGGTACAGACCTTTCTTGCCGTCCGCATATCCGCCGGCCGGATCTGTTCCGCGTCCAGGCCCAGATTCCGTTCCCCGATCAGACAGGCCGCCAGGCCCCGGGTATGGGTGATGCTGAACTG
The DNA here is from genome assembly GCA_944380605.1 of uncultured Lachnospiraceae bacterium. GTDB lineage: Bacteria > Bacillota > Clostridia > Lachnospirales > Lachnospiraceae > UBA3402. The sequence goes on from CALWIA010000006.1 coordinate 172,917, forward strand.
CAGGCCCTCCGGCCCCTCCGCCAGCACCGGCTTTCCATGAGGGCCGCAGACCGCTTCCCAGGTTCTGCCGTACTCCTGCTCCAGTCCGTACCGCAGCAGCTGCCTGCCCAGCCGGTGCTCCCTGCCGGCATCTGTCTTTCGGTCCTGCGGCGTATAACGGGCAATGTAGAGCATCCGCGGCGTCCTCTCTTTCTCTCCTGTTTTTTAAAACTGCACCACGTCCGGGATGGGCTCCGCCGGCTCCACGGACTCCGCGTAAAGCACCGGACCCACGCCTCCGTAGTCCTTCCACTCTTCATAGGCGATCCGCGCGCGGACCCGCACCCACTGCCGGGTCTCCAGGTGCCTGGCCTCTCTGGCCTTGCACACATATCCCAGGAACGTCATGTCCGCCTCGCAGCAGGTCATGGCCATCCGCCCCGGCACAAAATAATTTTTCGGAAACTCCGGAGACTTCAACACCATGCCGGTAAATTCCACCACCTTGTCCCGGTAGCGGTCCGGCTTGTCCATGCAGTCGATGTACCAGATCCCATAAGCCTCGGGCCCGATCTGGATCACGTCCGCGGACATATCATAGGGGAGATCCGCTTCCGATACTTCGGAAATCTCTCCCTGCTCGTCTTCAAACACAATCTCCGCCCGGCTGTTCATCGCCAGCAGCGTACGGCGGTAGCCCTCCAGGTCCTGGATGCCGTCGCAGCGGTTGCAGATGACCAGTTCTGAATTGCGCACCATGGCGCCCAGCAGCGGCTTCATATTCTTCAGGTACAGATCCAGAGTGGAACCGTCCAGAATCGTCACCTGCTGATAGACCACCCAGTCCTTCGGAAGCCGCAGTTCGTCCTGGTTCCACATGCCGTTCCATTCCATCAGCACCCGCTCCGGATTGTACTGGATCTCCAGCTCCTCCAGACGGGCCGGCGTCAGTTCCGCGAGGCTGTCCACGTACACCGCCGACGTCCGGGTCCGGCTCAGCAGCTCCGGATCGTACTCCGTATCGCCTTCCTCGCAGACGATCAGCAGCGTCCGTCCCTCCGCCTGGAAATACTCCTGGCTCATGGTAAACTGCAGAAACGTAGTCTTTCCCGCTTCCAAAAAACCGTTGATCAGAAACAGCGGCATTACGTCATCTTCAATTTCCGGTCCCATACGCTCAACTCCTGCCAAATACTTTGCTCAGTTCTTCTTCTTTCAGTTCCGCGCCGATGACGCACACCCGGCCGGTATAGTCCGGACTGCCGGTGCGGATCTCGTACTCTTCCGGCACCAGGTCAAAATAATACCACTGGCCCTCCGTTTCTCCCGGCACCATGCCTTTGGCCCGCAGCACCTGGCCGAAGCCGGTTCCCTGGGCCAGCTGGCTCAAAACGCGGTCCAGCCGCTCTCTGGTAAAGGCTCCCACATGCTCCATGCCCCAGCTGCCGAATACCTCGTCCGCATGGTGATGGCCGTGGTCATGATGGTGGTGATGCTCATGCTCATGCTCATGCTCATGGTCATGGCCGCAGCAGCATTCCTCTCCATGATCGTGGTCATGATGATGATGTTCATGGTCATGATCGTGGCCGCAGCAGCACGCCTCGCCGTGGTCATGGTCATGATGGTGTTCATGCGCATGGGCGTGATGGTGCTCCCGCACTTCCCGCATCAGATCCTCCGCCATGGTGTCGGGCTTTTCAATAATCTCCAGCAGCTGCTCTCCCGTCAGCTGCGAACAGGGCGTCGTCACAATGGCCGCCTTCTGGTTCAGCCCCCGCAGCAGTTCCACGTCCTGCTCCACCTTAGCGGCGTCCGCCACATCCGTGCGGCTCAGCACAATGGTACCGGCATTTTCAATCTGGTTGTTGAAAAACTCGCCGAAGTTCTTCATATACATCCGGCATTTGGCGGCGTCCACCATGGTCACGGCGCTGTTGAGAACCACGTCCATGTCGCAGGCCACGTCCCGCACCGCTTTCATCACGTCCGACAGCTTGCCCACGCCGGAAGGCTCGATGATAATCCGGTCCGGATGGTATTTGGTCAGCACCTCTTCCAGAGATTTGCCGAAATCTCCCACCAGAGAGCAGCAAATACAGCCGGAATTCATCTCCCGGATCTCGATGCCGGACTCTTTCAGAAATCCTCCGTCAATGCCGATCTGGCCGAATTCATTTTCAATCAGCACCACCTGTTCGCCGGCAATGGCCTCTTCCAGCAGTTTTTTAATAAATGTCGTCTTTCCGGCTCCCAGAAAGCCGGATATGATATCAATTTTTGTCATTCTGATTCCCTTCTTTCTAAGTGTTTATTTTGTCACAAACCGCTTTTAAAGTCAAGCAGAGCCGGCCGTTTCCTCTTGCCAGGAAACCGGTTCCGTTCTATAATAGAAGTGTCCGCCAGTTCCGGGAGGAGTACGGCCCATGCCGTATCGGAGGTGTCCGGTCTCACACACATCTATCCCGGGAACACGCTCCGGCTGGCGGACATTCCTTTTTATCTGTCCTGTCTCACCTGGCTCTTGTCAGAACCGTATTTCACAAAGATATGCCGCAGCATAAACACCGCCGCTATACCCAGCACCACTTCCGCCGCGCACTGGGCGTAAGCCAGTCCGTAGAGGGGGAACAGGGCGTTGAACAGAAACAGCGCCGGAATCTCCAGCACGATTTTGCGCAGCACGGCAAACAGCAGCGCGTAGCGTCCGAATCCCAGGGCCTGGAACACGCCCACCGCCAGAAAGTCGATGCACAGGAACAGAAGGCCCAGGCTGAATCCCCGCAGGAACCGGGTTCCATAGTCCACAATGGCCTGGTTGTTCATAAACAGCCGGATCAGGCTGCCGGCGCCGGCATAATAGCCCGCCGCCACCACCGCCAGAACCGGAACCATAACCCGAATGGCGAACAGAATCGCCGACTTCATCCGCTTCCGGTTGCCGGACGCGAAATTATAGCTGACCAGAGGCATAATGCCCTGGGAAAAGCCCAGGGTCACCTGCATGGGAACCGTGTACAGCTTGTAGGCGATGCCCATGGCGGCCACCGCGTCGGCGCCGTACACCGAGGTGAAATTGTTCAGAATGGTCATGCCCGTCACGTTCAGCAGATTCTGTATAGACGCCGGCACGCCCACGCCGCAGACTCCCAGCACGATGTACTTCCGGAAGCAGAATTTTCTTGGGTCCACGCAGACAAAGGTTTTGCCCCGTTTCACGTACAGCAGCACAAAAAAGTACAGGCAGGCCGCGCAGTTGGACAAAAACGTGGCCAGACCCGCGCCGGCCGCTCCCATATTCAGCCCCCAGGGCAGGATAAAGATGGGATCCAGTATGATGTTCAGGAAACAGCCGCTCATAGTGCCGATGCTGGCGTGCATGGCCGAACCCTCGGAACGGACCAGGTAAGCCATCACCACGTTGAGGATCGAGGGCGCCGCTCCCAGGGAAACGGTCCAGAACATATAGCCTTCCGTGGCCGCCCGGGTCGTCTCGTCCGCCCCCAGCACCGTCAGCAGCGGACCGCCCAGGATCGTGCACAGAATGCCGAACAGCACGCCGCCGATCAGGGAACAGTAAAACCCGAAGGCGGAACTCTGGGCCACCGTATCGTAGTCCCGGCTTCCCATGGCCCGGCTCATCATGCTGGAAGTACCCACGCCGAACAGGTTGTTGATGGCGTTGAACGCCAGCAGCACCGGCGCCGCCAGGGTTACCGCGGCATTCTGCACCGGGTCGTTTAACATGCCCACGAAATACGTATCCGCCATGTTGTACAGCACCATGACCAGGGAACTGAAAATCATGGGAATGGACAGCCTGGCCACCGCGCCGGGAATCGGCATTTCTTCAAACAGCTGCAGTTTCTGCGTATCTTCCATATCGCTTCCTCCGTATTCTTATCTTTAGATCCGCGCTGTGGCGCCGCGCAAAGCCTGCGCCGCCGCGCACAGCAGAAACACCGCCAGATTCACCAGCACCACGCTGGCCCCTGCCGGCACCGACCAGGCGTAAGACGCCGTCAGACCGGCCAGAAAGCACACCGCTGAAACAACGCCGGACGACCACACCACGCCCCGGAAGCTTTTAAACAGCCGCATGGACGTCAGCACCGGGAAAATAATCAGGCTGGAAATCAGCATGGCTCCCATCATCCGCATGCCCAGCACGATGGTCACCGCCGTCAGCACCGCCGTCAGGCCGTTGTAAAAGGACACCCGCACGCCGGTGGCCCTGGCAAAGCTTTCATCAAATGTCACCGCGAAAATCTTGTTGTAGCAGAACACAAACAAACAAAGCACCACTGCGGACAGCGCCGCGGCCAGAACCACGTCCGCCCGGCTCATGGCCAGAATGCTGCCGAACATATAACTGCTGACGTCGGTGGTCATGCCGGTGGTCAGCGAAGTCACCACAATGCCGGCCGCCAGGGCGCTGGCGGAAATCATGGCAATGGCGGCGTCGCTTTTCATTTTTCCGTTTTCCGTAATCCGCAGTAGGAAAAAGGCAGCCAGAACCACCACCGGTATGGAAAAGGGCAGCGGCGCCCATCCGGCCGCCACCGCGATAGACAGCGCGCCGAAAGACACATGGGACAGTCCATCGCCGATCATGGAATACCGCTTCAGCACCAGGCTGACCCCCAGCAGGGACGCGCACAGGGACACCAAAAGTCCGCCGGCCAGCGCCCGCACCATAAACGGATAGGAAAGCATTTCCAGAATCACCTGCATCACCGCTCACCTCCCAGAAACAGCCAGCCGGCCTCGCTGGCCCGATAGTCCTCTGCCGTGCCGTAAAACAGCACCCGCTGCTTCAAATGCAGCACCTTTCCGGCCTCCTGCAGCACATTGCCCACGTCGTGGGTCACCATGAGAATGGTCACATGTTCTTCCCGGTTCAGCTGCCGTACCAGATGGTAAAAATCCTGGATCGCCGAAGGATCCAGTCCCGTCACCGGCTCGTCCAGAATCAGCATCCGCCTGGTGGCGCACAGCGCCCTGGCAATCAGCACCCGCTGCTGCTGGCCGCCGGACAGTTCCCGGTAGCAGCGCCGGCCCAGGTCCTCGATGCCCAGCCGTCTCATATTTTCCGCCGCCAGCTGTTTTTCTTCTCTGGAATAAAACGGCCGGCTGCCTCTCCGGCTCAGGCACCCGGACAGCACCACTTCCCGGACCGACGCCGGAAAATCCCGCTGGGCCGCCGTCTGCTGCGGCAGATAGCCGATGCCGGTGCGGCGCAGGTCCTCGTCGATCTTCAGGCTTCCACCGGTGGGCTTTAAAAGCCCCAGAAGCCCTTTGATCAGCGTGCTTTTCCCGGATCCGTTCTCGCCTACGATACACAGATAATCGCCGGGGCAGACTTCCATATTCAGATCAATCACCGCGTCGTGGTTTTCATAGCCGAAATCCACGTGGCTGCAGGTAATCAAAGGTTTCATTCATCCAGTCCTTTTCTCAGATTTTCCACATTTCCCTTCATCAGTTCCAGATACGTGACGCCGTCCTCAAATTCCCTGCGGGTCACGTTATGACAGGAATGCAGCAGCAGCGGCTGCGCGCCGGTCTCTTCTCCGATGATCTCCGACACCCGATGGCTGCTCAGTTCCAGATAGTACACAGCGGGGATCTCTTCTTCCCGCACCTTGTCTATGAGATACGCTATGGTTTTCGCGCTGGGCTCCGTATCGGTGCTGCAGCCGGAGAACGCCGCCCGGTACCGCAGCCCGTATTCCTCCGCCAGGTATCGGAAAGGGAACCGATCTCCCACCACAATGATGTCCCGCTTCTCATTCCGCACTACCTGCAGAAACTCCTGGTGCAGCTCATACAGCTGCTCCAGATAGGCGTCCCGCCCGGCCTCGTACCGCTGCCGGTTGGCCGGATCCTCCTGTATCAGCGTATCAGCGATGACGCGGGTAAACTCCATGGCGTTCACCGGCGAAGTCCAGATGTGTTCATCGTACTCGATTTCAAAGGCATGGCCATCCTGCTCATGCGCATGCCCGTGGGCATGTTCGTGGGTTTCGGCTTCCATGCCTTCCACCATCTCTTCTTCCACCGCGTCCGCGTAGTCCATCATGGTCACCACCGTCAGGTCCGGGGCATCTATCGCTTCCAGCACCTGGCTGACCCACTGTTCCATGGCGCCGCCGTTGCAGATCAGCACATCCGCCTCCTGGATGGTCCGCATATCCGCCGGCGTCGGTTCAAACGAATGGCTGTCCATCCCCGCCGGAATCACCAGCGTCAGGTCTGCCGCGTCTCCGGCTATCTGCCTGGCAAAATCGTAATACGGAAACAAGGTGGCTGCCACCTTCAGTTTCGGATCTTCTTCCTTCCAGCCGCTGTCCCCATGCCGCATTTCCGCGCAGCCGTCGGACAAAAGCACTGCCAGCAAAGCACAGACTCCCCAAAGAGTCCGCCATTGTTTTGTCATATCGTTCCTCCGTTTCCATTCTTATCAGTATAACACAAATCCGGCAGCGGATGCAAGGCGGCGGAATTTATCTGAAAATATCTCCATTCCTATGCAGCCGGCAAATTGTTTTTGGTTCCGCAAAATGCTACACTGACAACAGAGGATTTCTATCCCCAATCTTCAGACAATGGAGGGTGATCAGACATCATGAAAAAGCAGCTGATAACCGTATTGGCCGGCGCGGCGCTGACCGCGCTGTGCAGCATGCCGGTCTTTGCCGGCGGATGGCGCCAGGACGGCGCCGGGCGATGGTGGTATGAAAAAGATACCGGTTCCATCGCGGCATACACCCGAAGCTGGCAGAAAGGCAGCGCCGGAAACTGGCAGATGGGCACTTCCGCCGCCGACAACGGATGGTGCGCCAACGGATGGTGGTGGATTCTGGACGACCAAACGCAGATGATGAAATGCTATTATTTTGACAGCAGCGGATATATGCTGGCAAACACCACCACGCCCGACGGATTTCAGGTCAACGAAAAGGGAGAGTGGACCATCGATGGTACGGTACAGACCATTTACGCGCCCAGGCCCGCCGCCGCCCTGCGGTCGGATTTTGACTACACCCAGTACCTCCCCGGCAATTACGAAGCTTCCGCCGCCGCCCGCGCCCAGCAAAACGGCTGGCAGAAAGATGCGCAGGGCTGGTGGTACAAACTGCCGAACGGCCAGTGGTGCTCCAACGGATGGTGGTGGATTTTTGACACCAGCATCCAGGGCATGAAATGCTATTATTTTGACAGCAGCGGATATATGCTGACCAACACCAATACGCCGGATGGCTATCAGGTCAACGGGCTGGGCGAATGGATAGTCGGCGGATCGGTACAGGCTGTCACGGCTCCCTCTGCCCGGGACGCCATGACTTCTTACGAGGTATCCCGCGCCCAGCGGGAAGCGGAAGAAGAAGAGGAGGAATGGTACGAAGAGGACGAAGACGATTCCCACAGCCGCTATGACGAGGACGACAGCGGTTCCGGCAGCGAATCCAGCGCCGGACAGGACAGCGGACAGGAGTCGGACGGCGCCTCTTCTTCCATAGAATCGTTCCTGCAGGCCGCCCGCGATTATGGATACGGAAATTTCCTTTACGATACCAGTGGAGAAAATGTTACCGTCAGCATTGTGGAGGACGCCTCCATCGACACGGAGATTCCCGTTCTCGGCGCCTCCTCCGACGATTGGTCGGACCGGGTAGAGCAGCTGCATCTCATTGCTTCTGACCTGGAAGATCTGTACGCTTCCAGCGGTCTGAAGGGGCTGCTGACGGTCCATGTGTGCGCCGGTTCCAAAGGCGCGGTGCGGCTCACCAGCCAGAACGGTTCCATCGTATACAACGCGGCGGAAGACGCGGGGTTTGAGCGGCCGGAATCCACCCAGATGAACGCGTTTATAGAAATCGTTCAGAACACCCTGAAAAACACCGATTACAGCATTGAGCAGGACGGGACAAACGTGACCATCTGCGTGCTGGCTGGCGATATCGATTCTGCCATCATGGACGGCACGTCGGGATGGCGGCTGATCAAAGAAGACTGTCTGGAGTGGTTCCCGGATCTGTACCAGTCCTATCAGGATCTTGGCATCTTCGGCAATCTGATCACCCGGCTGTGCGCCGAATCCGCGGATGAAATACGGCTGGACTATGAAAACGGAACCTGCACCTACGACGCGGACGGAGACCCCGATTTCCGGCCTATGAGCCAGACCGAGGCTCTGAATCAGCTGATCAGTTCCATCGATCAGTACCTGCGGCTGAACGCGGGCCTGGGCTACGGAGAATACCAGATCAGTTCTCTCAGCGGCAGCCTGTCCATCGGCGCAGGCTTCCCCTACCATATGCGCACTTCGGACTACCGGGACGTGTATCATGAACACATCGAATCCATCTACGAAATGTTCCTGGAGTATGCCGCTTCCTACGAACCCGATGCCAGCATCTCCATTTCCTTCTATATTGACGACGGATATTTCGGAAGATTTCAGATGATCGAGTATGTGGACGGCGTCTACGTAATGGAACAGTACGACTGATCTTTTGACGACACCAGAAAACCGCCCTTACTATGCGGGATAAGGGCGGTTTTCTGTAGGAGTCATCACCTCCACGGGTCCAATGGAGGGTTTTCAATGTATAGAATATTCACATGTAGTTAGTATTCACTAACCATTTGTATATTAGCATATGCTAACTCTTCTGTCAATCTTTTTTGAAAAATTTTTTTCATTTTTATTGCTGCTGGTCCCGGTCCTCTTCCGTCACCGCCAGGCCTTTCATTCTGGCCAGGTTCAGCAATTTGTCCCTCCAGTCTCCGTAAACCGTCACCCGATGCCAGGCAAACACATCGTAATTCCAGTTTTTCATGATATTCCGGATCTGAGAAGACGCCGCCAGCTTGGTCCGGCAGCCCCGGTCCAGCCCTACATTGCCTACCGCGGTTCCGGTGTGAAGCGCCAGTGCCTGCCGGTCCGTGCAGAATTTGAAAGTCGTCACCGGCAGATTCAGCGGAAGCATGGCCTGCACCGAGGCCCCCTGCTGGTCCTCCGCATGGCTGCGGATATAGTATTCGCTGACTCTGGGATCGCTGTAGCCCAGCATTTTCGTGCTGCAGACGCAGTGGTCATAGATGATCTGGCCGCTGGAAGTGTCCAGCACCGGATCGGAGACAAAACCCGGCCGTTCCATGCCGTGTCTGGCAATCATGGCGGAAAGGGCCGAGTCCACATCGGCTTCGCAGATTCCCACCCGGCCGTTGTTGAGCATCTCAAAGAAAGTCATGCAGGGATAGGCCTTCATCTTGTTCTGGTAAAACAGGCTGAGGCAGTCCACCGTCAGCGCCGTGCATCCTTCCTGCTCCATCATCTCCTGCAGGGCAAAGTACAGACGGGCGCTGGAAAGGATCTCGCCGCGGCCGGGCTCTATGGAACGAATGGACTGGTTCAGCCACTTTTCCGCCAGGGGAGCCGCCGTCTCTTCCGGCACCGCCTCATAACGGGCAAACAAGTCGCTGCTGGATTTTACCACACTGTCCACACCCCAGTCCCGCCGCAGCGCTTCCCGCTTGGCCGGCGCGTACATGGGATTGTCCGGATCGTCGCTGATAATCAGCAGCTTTTCCTGCTTCAGGCGCTTCAGCAGTTCAATGATCTGGACGTTTTCCGCGATATCCCGGTAGTCCATGGACGAGGTCAGGCCAATGGGCAGATTTCCGGAAAATACCCGATGGGCCGCGTTGAGGAATCCGCCGCTGCCTGCATGGGGCAGGTCGGCAATCAGCACCGGGAACTGCGTATCCGCCAGTTCACAGCAGGCCCGGTATACCGGCGGGTTGTTGGTAGCCGTGATGCAGACCAAACCGTCAAAGTTTTCTTTGTCCTGCAGAAATTGCACTTTTGCCGCTTCCGGATCATCGCAGTAAAACACGGAAAACTCCGCCTCCGGCATCCGGTCTTCCAGCACGGCGCAGATCTGGCCCACCGCCTGCTCGTAATTGAAATTGATGTGGGGCCATCCGGCGATTCCCGGCTGTTTTGCCTGCACCATAAGTCTGATGTTCGTTTTCATCTGAGAAGTCCTCCTTCTTGTCCGTTTTTCTTTATTAAAGCACGGAAAAGCCGGAAAAACCATTGACTATGACGCAGGATTTTTGTACTATGACGCTATGAATACTACGCGCTTATCTTCTTATGGAATGGTTGCCTGCCCCAGAGACTGGAGCTGGAATACCCGCCGGTATCCCTCCCCGGACTACGACCTCTGGATCGTTCTGGACGGCGAAGGCACCGTATTTGCAGCAAAGTCCGCAGAAGCATCTGCAGGGGACTCCCGGCAGGAACAGGCCTTCCCGGTGATGGCCGGCTCCTGTTTTTTGCTGCGTCCCGGCGGACGGTACCGGGGTCTGCAGAACCCGGACCGGCCGCTTACCGTCTTCTATCTGCACTTTGCCCTGCTGGACTCAAACGGCGCCATGCGGAACCTGGAAGAGGAATTTCCTCTGTTCCGCAGTCTTTCGGAAATGGATTTTATCGGCCGGATGCTGCAGCGGATCGTCGATGCCTGCAGCGCCGGACAGCCGGACACCGCCGCCTGCTGGCTGCACGCCGTGCTGGAAGAAATCCGGCAGCAGGACCGGCAGCCTTCCGGCTCTCCGGTTCACGAGCAGCTGCGGGCGCAGATCCAGGGCCTGTGCCGACGGATTCAGCAGCAGCCGGGAGCGGATTACCGTCTCAAAACCGTATCGGCTGCCTGCGGCTATTCTGCCGATTATTTCGGCGGGCAATTCCGGGCCGCCGCCGGCATTCCCCTGTCGGAATACGTCATTGCCGCCCGTTTGAACCGGGCCCGGTTTCTGCTTCGTGAAACGGATCAGAAGCTGTCCCGCATCGCCGAATCCCTCGGCTATCAGGACGTCAGCTTTTTCTGCCGGCAGTTCAAAAACCGCACCGGATACTCTCCCGGACAGTTCCGCAGACAGAGCCGTCCGGACTCCCGGCTGCCGGACTCCCGATCCTAAGACAGGCCGGAACCCCGTCTGGGATTCCGGCCTGAAGCACGCGCCGCGCTACTGTACATATACCACTTTTCCTGTCTTCTGAACTTCTTTTTTCGGCTCCTGCACCGGATATCCCAGAGCTGCCATGCCGTATACCACGTGGCTGTCCGGAATGCCCCACTTTTTCAGGATCTCCCGGATGGCAGGCCGTCCGCAGAGCCCGTGCAGCTGGTTGATCCACACCGATCCGACGCCGAAGGACCAGGCCGCCAGGAAAATATTTTCCAGCGCGCAGGCATTGTCTTCCCGTCCGTAGGGACTGTCCGCCTCATTGGAAGGAATGATCAGCGCCTGAGGCGCGTACATGTCGTAATCGCTCCGTCCCAGCTCCGCCGCCATAACAGCCGCCAGTTCCTGAATTTTGTCCCGGTCCGTCACCACCGTAAACTGCCAGGTCTGCAGGCCTCTTGCGCTGGGCGCGTACAATGCCGCCTGCACCAGCTGTTCCATCACCTCCTGCGGAATTTCCTTTTCTTCAAAGGCACGGACACTTCTTCTTGTCAGCAGATTTTCCATAACCGCGTTCATCGATACATCCCTCCTGTTTTTGTCTGGTTTCTATGCTCCTGCTTCTATTTTAATCCGATTCCGGGAAAATGCAACGGATTCGCCCGGAAAGTTTTTGCGTCCATACCGTCAGGGACAGAATAAAGAACACTTCCAGCGCGCTGCTTATGATCCCCGCCAGCCAAAACAGCAGCGCGCAGCCGGCGGTCACAAGAATCAGGCCGATCCGGTACAGCCGCAGACCGCGCCCGGCCGCCTCGGAACGGTCGGACAGACGCCAGACCACGCGGTACAGGACCGCCAGAAGCAGCACCGCCGACGCAAACGCGGACACCACATGCAGGCGGGCCTGCAGCGGCACCGTTTTGGGCAGGTAGGGCGTCGCCACTGCCAGAAACAGGCAGAAGGCCGCCATGCCCGCCATCCCCGTCTCCAGCCGGCGCCGGGGAAGATACCGCAGCAGCCGGCGCAGCGCGCCGCAGTAGTACGCCAGCAGAAGAAGTCCCAGAAAGACAAAGCCGTCCCGCATCTCCGGCCAGCTTCCAATCACGGACAGATTTGTGGAAAACCAGTCGGTGCCGTATACAAACAACAAGGTGTACAGGGGAATCAGCAGGTAGGCAGTAAAAACAGATATCATAAAATCCCTCCGTATGTTCCGCGGCCGTCCATGCGGCCGCTTCTGCCAGAAACCGGCTTTCTTAGTATGACCGGTTCCGCGGAAAATACGAAGGGATCTTCTGTTCTTATCAGAACGATTTATAAATCTTTTTATGCTCGTACAGCGGTTCGGAAGTCAGGTCCACGCCCAGCTTCTGAAAGATGCGGATATCCACCCGGGAAAGCATCACCGACGTATGGGCCTGGCTGCCTCTCAGCTTGGACAGCTGGTCCAGAGCCTTCTGGGCGTCGGGATCCGTCGCCGCGCACATGGACAGGGCAATCAGCACTTCATCGGTATGCAGCCGCGGATTTTTGCTCCCCAGATACCCCACCTTCAGCTTCTGGATCGGCTCAATGGCCGACGGCGCAATCAGGTGCCGCTCGTCCGGAATATCTCCCAGTACCTTCACCGCGTTCAGCAGAACCGCTGCCGACGCCCCCAGCAGATCGCTGGTGCGTCCGGTAACCACGCGGCCGTCCGGCAGTTCCATGGCAGCGGCAGGCGCATGGGTGGCCTCCGCCTTCTGGTTGGCCGCGCCCACTACCCGGCGGTCCTCCGGAGCCACCCGGGCCTGCTTCATCAGAAGTTCCAGCTTGTACACTTCTTCCTCGGAAGCGGCGCCGTCGGCCATGCGGTTCAGCGCATGGTAATAGCGGCGGATGATCTCCTGGCGGGACGCCTCCCGGCAGGCCTCGTCGTCCACAATGCAGTTGCCCGCCATGTTGACGCCCATATCCGTCGGCGACTTATAGGGGCAGCTTCCGTAGATGCCTTCAAAAATGGCGCTGAGCACCGGGAAGATTTCCACGTCCCGATTGTAGTTGACCGTCGTCTCTCCATAGGCTTCCAGATGGAAGGGATCGATCATATTGACGTCATTCAGGTCGGCAGTGGCCGCTTCATAGGCCAGATTGACCGGATGCTTCAGCGGCAGGTTCCAAATGGGGAAAGTCTCAAATTTGGCGTATCCCGCCTTGATATTCCTGCGGTTTTCATGGTACAGCTGGGACAGACAGGTGGCCATCTTGCCGCTGCCGGGTCCCGGCGCCGTCACAATCACCAGCGGGCGGGACGTCTCAATATAGTCATTTTTCCCAAACCCGTCTTCACTGACAATATGCTTTACATTGTTGGGATAGCCATCGATCCGGTAATGCCGGTACACGGTCACGCCCATATGCTCCAGCTTGGCCTTAAACGTATCCGCCGCCGGCTGGCCGGTATACTGGGTGATCACCACGCTGCCCACATAAAGTCCTTTATCCTGAAACGACTGAATCAACCGCAGCACGTCTACGTCATAAGTGATTCCCAGATCGTAGCGGATCTTGTTTTTCTCGATATCCGCCGCGTTGATTACAATCACGATCTCCGCCTGATCCGCCAGCTGCATCAGCATCTGCAGTTTGCTGTCCGGTGCGAACCCCGGCAGTACCCGGGAAGCATGATAGTCGTCAAACAGCTTGCCGCCGAATTCCAGATAGAGCTTGTCCCCAAACTGGTTGATCCGGTCCCGGATATGTTCCGACTGAAGCTTCAAATATTTCTGATTGTCAAACCCGATCTTCATACGTCTCTTATCCCCTTTGCAGTCTCTAATCAATTCAAACATGTATTAGTGTACCACAACTTAAAACATAAGGAAAGAGCCGAATGTTCCCTGTTCCGCAATTTTCTGCCGGAAAGTTCCCGTTCCGGGTCCTCACCATGCCGCTGTTCGTTTCTGACTGCTTCAGACTTCCAGCCACGCCCGGACCGTCTCTTCGCTGACTTCCAGCGCCTGAGCTATGGTTTCCACAGGCATGCCCATACGGGCCATGGTTTCAGCATTTTTTCTTAGAGTCTCCTGTTTTCCCTGCTCAATCCCCTGCTCGATCCCTTTCTCGATCCCTTCTTCCACGCCTTCCTTATAAATCTTCTCTGATATCTCGCACATTTCCCCGTAGCCTCCTTCTTCCCGCTTCAAATCGTGAACACATCTGGAAAGATGTGTATGGACGGAACGGCAGGCGGCGGCGCGTATGCGCCATTCTTCTTGACCGCCCGCCGGCTCAACTGGCTTTGCTATCTTAATCTTCCACTGTAAAAATCTCCTCGATGGAAACATGGAATACTTTTGCTATGTTCCATGCTAATACCAATGACGGATTATATCTGCCTTTTTCTAAATTCCCTATGGTTTCTCTGCGGACATTTACTAACTTTGCCAAATCTTCCTGCTTCATATCATACTTGGCCCGATACTCCTTAATCCTATTCTTTATCATTCTCCAGCCCCCATTTTTCTTTGAAGCCGTAATAAGCGGTGGATAAAGCATAGATTGCAACGGACACCGCCCAGCCAGAGGCAAGACCTGTGATCAGCGCTTCTTTTTCTTCCTTTAACCCAGCAAAAAAGCAAATAAAAGAAACGAATGCAACGGAAATCATTCCACAATAAAATGCGCGTGAAGCTGATTTATTCATGTATTCTTCCAACATTTCATCTGATTTGATGAAGAAATATTCAAAATCAACCACAAAGGCAAAGAAAGCAAGAAAAGACTTCGCTTCCGTGAAAATACCAATAAACCCCAGTAGAGAAAGCAAGCCCATAAGCCCGTATAAATAGTGTTTTGATTTCATAAACTCAACCTCCTGTCATGTGGTATATTTCGCTCTTTACGATATAAATATATCACACGAACTAGTGACAGTCAAGCCAAATTGTATCAGCGTGAGCATCCCGTTCCAGGTCCTCACCATACCGCTATTTGTTTCTGACTGTTTCAGGCTTCCAGCCACGCCCGGACCGTCTCTTCACTGACTTCCAGCGCCTGAGCTATGGTTTCCACAGGCATGCCCATACGGACCATGGTTTCAGCATTTTTTCTTAGAGTCTCCTGTTTTCCCTGCTCAATTCCTTTCACAATTCCCTGCTCAATCCCTTTCTCAATCCCTTTCTCGATCCCTTCTTCCACGCCTTCCTTATAAATCTTCTCTGATATCTCGCACATTTCCCCGTAGCCTCCTTCTTCCCGCTTCAAATAGTGAACACGTCTGGAAAGATCTCCATGCCTCATATCATCCGGATCCGCTGTCTTAAAGTACTTCATCAGTTCCGCGATCTCCGACCCGTCATCCGCCGCCGCGTTTATATATAGAATATACTGTCCGTCGTCATATTTCAACTCCGTACCTTTAAAATATTTCTCCACCGCGTATACGGTACGGCCGGCCTTCCACAGATCCGTCTCGCTGATGTATATCACGTACACATCCGGCAAGTCCTGATACGGCTTCCCTTTTTCCAGGTATTCGCTGTCTACCGCAGATCCATACAGCCGGGTTCGTCTGCTGTGATCTATGGTATCCGATCTCTGAACCTCCAGGTTGCAGAGGCGCCCGCCGCTGACCTCCGCCAGCACATCCAGCACCGCGTCATGGGATTCTATTTTCGAAATGCGGTACTGACTCCGCACCTCCTTCACCTCCAGATCCGGAATCCCGGTCAGAATCCGAAGCACATATTGACAGGCCAGCTTGTCATTTAAGGCTACAGAAAGAAATACGTTGCTGAACAGATTAAACTTCCTTGCTTCCTCTACCCTTCGTTCTCGGGCCTCTATCAGGCTCCGTTCTTCTGATTCCTGTTTTTTGTCTTTTGTCATACGGTTCCCCCTTTCCTGTGCCTGGACAGCGCGCCGCTATCCGGCGTATTCCCATCCTACCATGGACGCTGTTTCGGCACAAGGCAGGGAACCTACTATTTTTGACAGGGTACCATACGATTTTTGACATGTACACCCCCCTCATCCATTCATTCCACCACTTCCCCATTTCTCATGATTACTACCCGATCAAACAGCGGCAGAAGCCGAACATCATGGGTAATGATTATGCAGGTTTCACACGACTGTATCAGCTGCCGCATCATCTTCTGAGCCCGTTCCCCGTCCATCTGGCTGGTCGGTTCATCCGCAAACAAAATTTTTCCACTCCTTACTATCCCCCTGCAGACATTTACGCACTGCTGCTGTCCCCCTGAAAGGGTCTGGATATCGCATTCCAGGAATCCGGCGCACAGACGGGCGGTCTGATCCTTCCATTGCGGATTTTCTTCTACTTCTCCCATGGAGATGTTCTCCATTACCGATCCGTCAAACAAAAAAGGAGCGGCCGGAACATAGGATATCTGCTTCCTGTCACTCTGCGTCTGGCAGCCAGCTCGCTTTCCATTTACATAGCATACGCCGCTGTTCAGCGGAATCAGTCCCAGCATTACCTTCAAAAGCGTGGATTTTCCGCTCCCATTTGCTCCAACGACTGCTATTTTTTCTCCCTTCTTCACCTGCAGGCAAACATCCTTCAAGATCTCTTTTCCTTCCAGACATACTCTCATATGTTCTGCCCATATTGCGTCACGGCTTTCTTCCGGCATTTCGACGTTTTCTCCGGATTCTGTTTCCCTGTCAGCATCCGTCGGCAAAATCAGCGCTTCGATCCGCCGGATCATGGCTTTCTTCTTTTTTATATCCAGTATCCGTGTCAGAACCTCCTTTAAAGCTGCCGTGTACTTTTCCAGCGCAGCCATATAGGCCGGAAATTTTGCCAGCGCCAGAATACCCGCTGAAAGTTCTTTCTGCGTCAATACCTGTAAAAGCCGCTGAAAAAGAGAATGCGCGCGGATAACAGCCTCCTTCACGAGCTCTCCTCCGGCTTCTTTTCTTCTCACTCGATCCAGACTTGCGCAGTACTGTTCCAGCGCCTGTTCTTCCACGTCGTGCATTTGTAGAAACACCATATCCTCCACCAACAGGGTTCCTCGTTCTGTTCGTTCGCTTTCACAAACACGGATTTCCTGCTCCAGTATCCCTATTTTTTTAGAAGCCATACCAGCTGCAGCAATTTCCAGAACTGCAGCCAGTGCTGCGGCAATCAATATCGCAGGAAACCATTGAAAAAAGACTGCGCTGAAAACACCGGCCAGCAGCATAAAAATACCGATAGAAAGAAAATGGACCGCATAATCCAGTATCCCTATGCCGGAATAAAAAATCCGATCATACAATTCTCCATAGGTAAACCGCTTATGTATCCGGCTGTAGTCTAAAGAATAATACATTCGCAGCAGCTGTTCCCTTACCGATGTGATAATTTTCCAGCTGTTTCGGTCTGCGTACGTCTGATTCACATACTGCACACCGACGAAAAACAACAGTGACGCCCCCATAAGACAGCAGGCTTTCGCCAATTCCGCCATCGTTCCATATTCGACCGCCCGAAACACCAGATACAGGCAAACCGGTTCCCAGCCAAACAGCATCAGCAAAAAGATGCTGAATACACAGAACTGGAAGATCGTTTCCTTTTTATTATTCCGGAACAAAAAGCCTCTGATCATACGGCCCCTCCTCGTTTTCAATCTGGCTTTCCTCTGCAAATCTCTTCTGCCTTTTCCGGAATACCAGATGCCTGTCCGCCAATTCGGCAAACGGTTTCCGGTGCGCCACGCCAATAATCAGCCAGCCATTTTCTGCTTTTTTTTGCAGAATACGACAGATCCGCTGCTCTGCCTCCTCATCCAAAGCGGATGTCGCTTCGTCCAGCAGCAGTATTTTTCGATTTCTGTAAAAGGCTCTCGCAAAGCACACTTTCTGCCGCTCTCCTGCTGACAAATCTTCCACAGGAGCATTCAGCCCTTCCGGCAGCTGTACAATCAATCGTTCCAAATCCGCTTCTTTTATCGCTTGAACCAGGCGGTCTTCCCCAAACGATTCTCCCATAACAATGTTGTCACAAATGCTGCCCTTTATAAAACGAGGTTTCTGATCCAGGTAGCTGATCTGCCGCCACCAGTCCTTTCTTCTTCCCTTTCGCATTGGAATTCCATCCAGCCTGCATTCCCCCGTATCTGCGTCCAAAATGCCGGCCATGATTTTTAATAGCGTACTTTTCCCACATCCATTCTCACCGGTTACCGACCAGTATTCTCCAGGATGAAACCAGACCGATACGTCGGAAAACAAAACTTCTGAACCAGGATACCCAAAAGAAACCGCCTGCAGTTTCAGCCCCTTCCATGCCTCGCAGTCTTCTGTAACGGAATCGTTTCGTTCTTCACTGGAGATTCCCTTCTCCGTATTCTGGAGCGTTTGTTCCAGAAATTCTATCTGCCCGTTCAGCTTGCCCAAATCGCCCGCCAGTTCCGGAATTTTACAGCATTCTCTTGCTACGCCCGGCAGCAGAAACAACAGCGGATACACTTCCTGCAGCGAAGCCTTTCCTGCCAGAACCAGCATTCCCCCGCCTCCCGCCGCGCACAGCATCAGAAACAGCGGCGTAAGCAGCGCTCCCGCCGGAAAAATATTTCCAGTTTTTTTCAAAGAAAACAGCCGGTCCAGCAATTCTGCATTCTTTCTCTGGTAACCGGCCAGCATCCTCTCTGGATTCAAAAAACCTTCTATCTCGTGATTTTGGATCTGTTCCCAGGTTCTGTCACTGACCTCCCGTGAAATATCCGTAAATGCTTTCTGCTTCGCTTGCAGGCTCCCCAGCCTCTTCCGCATAATCAGCACTGTAGTCAGTACAAGGAAACCAGCTGCTCCATATACCGCCGCGTTCAAATATATCCCCATAATACTTCCGGCAGCAATTATGGATACCAGCTGAACCAGCTGCTCATACAGCCGCAGCTGATCCCCGCACAGCTGCGGAATACTCTCCCGGAACAACGCTGCTGTTTTACGGCTGTCCGCCGAATATCCAGCGTTTCCTTTCCAAAACATCCGGATACAGGAAGTCTGTAAAAACACCTCCCAGTTTCTCCTCTGCCTGCACAGCAAATAACGCCGAAGCAGCATCAGAAGTTCACTGAAAACGGCCATACCAAGAAATGTAAACAGCAAGTCAACTGGCAGATGTCCTGGCTCCGCACCAATCTGGTACAGATTCCAGCCAAGCAGAACAGGAAGAACAACCGCCTGTGTCACGGCGCCGGCAGCAGATACCAATGTACAGATCAGCCATTCCCAGCTGTTTTTTCTTAAATAATCACACAAAAGGAGTCTCACCATTCCGCCTAGTTCCCCACCCCCTGATACGCATTTACACAGATATTAAAAATCTGATAAGCCAGCGCAATTTTCTCTTTACCCGCGCCGCCCCTTCGCTGCCTTTTTGCGTCTGCCCGCCGCCAGCGCCGTATGCCTGGCCAGCACCGCCGTAGTCACGGCTCCGATTCCCCCCGGCACCGGCGTAGCCGCCGCCGCGATGTCTTCTATAGCGGCCAGGTCCACGTCGCCGCACAGGTTCCCATCCGGATCTACGTTGATGCCCACGTCCAGCACCGCCGCGCCTTTTCCCACATGGTCCCGGCCCAGCATCCGGGGACGGCCCGCCGCCGCCGCCAGAATCTGCGCCTGGCGGCACACCGCCGGCAGATCTTCCGTCTTCGTATGACAGATGGTAACGGTGGCGTTTTCCTTTAGCAGCAGCATGGCCAGCGGCCGGCCCACCACCATGCTGCGGCCCACCACCACAGCCCGTCGGCCGGCTATGGGAATCCCATATGCCTTCAGCATTTCCACAACCGCCTCCGCCGTACAGGGCGCAAATCCGGTTTCATCGCCGGCGAACACCCCGGCCAGGCTGGCCGGGGAGATGCCATCCACATCTTTGGCCGGATCGATCATCCGCTCGATGTCCGTTTCCCGGATCTGTTTCGGCAGCGGCCGCAGCACCAGAATGCCGTCCACTTCCGGTTCTTCGTTGATCTTTACGAATGCTTTCTTAAAATCCGCGTCGGAGATCTCCGCGTCAAATACATAGGACCGGGCCTTCAGGCCGAAAGCCTCCATCTTTTTCACCGCGTTCCGCTCATAGGACAGATCATCCGGCTTTTCTCCCACCCGGACAATGGCCAGCACCGGCGCCCGGTCCAGATCTTTGATCAGGGTTTCCACTTCCTGCCGGATCCCGGCGGAAACCGCTGCTCCTTTCAGCAATTCCATATCGTTCCTCCTGTTTTTTGTATCCGGTTTCCGGCTCCTAGGAAAGCAGCCGGGCCTGGATGCGGCCGTAGAGCCGGTCCGCCAGTTCCGTCCCTCTGCGAACGCAAGCCTCCGACGCCTGGTTCAGCTGCCGGGCCATCTCCCGGTTCTTCATGGATTTCGTGTTGATATACACATTCATCACCGCGCCGGTGATGGCCGCGCGGGCCATCTGCACCGCCACGCCCACATCGCTGACGGCCATGACGCTGCCCTTTTCTTCCAGCTCTTCCAGCAGAACCAGCAGATTTTCCGCCTTCTGCGCCGCGTCCAGGGGAACCCGGCTGGCTGCCAGCAGATTCGCTTCCATAACCACATCTTTATGGGCCTTTTCCTCTTCTGTCCCGGAAGGCAGCGCGTAAGCCGCCGCCACCAGCGCAAACACCTGGGCGTCTTTCTGTGCCAGGCCGGCCATCTCTTCCCGCAGCTGTTCCAGCTGCTCCATAATCTCTTTTACCCGCGCTTCCACGCCGGCGTATTTCTTTTTTCCCACGGTGAGATTCCCCACCATCAGCCCCAGGGCCGCCGCCAAGGCGCCTGCCAGAGCCGACGCGCCGCCGCCCCCCGGCACCGGCGCCTTTGAGGAAAGTTTTTCCAGGAACTCCTCCACCTGCATTTCGCTGATCTGCTTTTCGTCCGCGTCTGTACGCATTCCACGCTCCCCTTTCTGCTTCCCTTTTCTGTCCTGGCCTGCTGGCCGTTCCGCCTACGGCAGCCGGTATCCCCAGGCCTCCAGCACCGAAAGCGGCAGCTCCATCCGTATGGTCTTTTTCGGATCCACCACCTGGCAGACGGCCATCTGCCCCATAAGAGACAGCAGCATGCCCGCTTCTTCATCGCTGCGGCCGGCGGCCTGCATCACAAAGGCCTTCATGGCCTTTGCCGCCAGATCCCCCGCCTCGTCCAGGGTATCTGCCGACTGGATGGTCATCACGCTGCCCCGGCTGTACAAAAACGGCGTCGGCAGGCAGACGCCTTTCAGCACCTGCACCCGCACCGTCACTTCCCCTGCCATCTCCAGTCCGCAGATCAGCACCTCGCCGTCGCCCATAAGCCCGTGCAGATCGCCTATGGACAGCAGCGCGCCTTTGACAAAGACCGGCAGGTACAATACCGACCCTTTGACGATTTTCCGGCAGTCCATATTTCCGCCGTGGCGATCCGGCGTATCCGTCGTGACGCCTTCGCCTGCCGGCGCCGTACCGATAACGCCGATCATGGGATCCAGCAGCAGCTTCAGATGCGCGTCAAACACCGCCCGGTCTCCTTCTATGGGAAAAATCCGGGCCGAGCAGGCGGCAAAATCCCCGCCGAACACGCCGGCTCCCGGCACGGTCTGCATCACCCCTGCCGCCTTCAGCCGGATGTCCAGGATCTCCACCTTCAGTATATCACCAGGTTCGGCCCCCTGTACATACAAAGGTCCCGTCGCCGGATTTTCTATGGGATCGGTCTTGTCGCCCATGGGGCGGTCTTCGCTGACGATTCCGTCGTCATAGCAGTCTCTGGTTTCAAATACCACAATATCCCCGCCGGCACAGACTGCCGCCGGGGATATTTCTTTGCTCAGGATTCCCTGTACCTGTTCTCTTGTTATGGTAATCATTCATGACTCCTTTATTCTGGAAGCACCTGCTCCAGTTTTTCCGCCATATGGTCGATGTCCGCCTCGGTCACAATCAGCGGCGGTACAAACCGGATCACCTGATGTTCCGCGCTGATCAGCACCAGATGCTGTTCCAGCAGCGCCCGTTTTACAATGTCACCCACCGGGCAGGAAAACTCCAGGCCCTGGATCAGCCCCACGCCCCGGTGGTCCCGGATGCAGGCATGGCGTTTTGCCAGATTTTCCAGGGTATTCCACAGGTATTCTCCCATCTGTCCCGCGTGGGCCGCCAGATTCCTCTTTTCAAAGATTTCCAGCACCTTATCCGCCGCGGCGCAGACCAGCGGGTTGCCGCCGTAGGTGGTGCCGTGATCGCCGGGCTTTAACACCTCTGCCGCCTTGCCGCAGGCCAGAAACGCCCCGATGGGCACGCCGTTGCCCAGGGCCTTGGCCGTGGTCATCACATCCGGCTTCACGCCGTAGTTCTGCCAGGCAAACATGGCTCCGGTGCGGCCCATGCCGCACTGGATCTCGTCCAGGATCAGCAGCAGGCCGTGTTCGTCGCAGAGCCTGCGGACGCCCTGCAGAAATTCTTCCGTCGCCGGGTAGATGCCGCCTTCGCCCTGAATGGTCTCCAGAATCACCGCGCAGGTGTTGTCATGGATCAGCGCCTTAACGCTGTCCAGATCGTTGAAATCCGCGAAGCAGATCCCCGGCAGCAGCGGCTGGAACGGCTCCTGATAGTGCTGGTTGCCGGTCACCGACAGCGCTCCCAGGCTTCTGCCGTGGAAGGAGTGCTTCATGGCGATGATCTCATGGCCGCCGTGTCCGTCCCGGCTGAAGCCGTATTTTTTCGCGATTTTCAGCGCCCCTTCTATGGCTTCCGTGCCGCTGTTGGTAAAAAATACCCGGTCCATGCCCGACGCCTTCAAAAGCTTTTCTCCGGCGTCGATCACCGGCTGATTGTAAAACAGGTTGGAGGTATGCAGCAGCTTTTCCGTCTGCGCCTTTACCGCCTCCGTGTATTCCGGATCTCCGTACCCCAGGGCGCACACGGCGATGCCGGCGCCGAAGTCCAGGTACTCCGTTCCCTCCGCGTCGTACAGGTACACGCCTTTTCCGTGGTCAAACATCACCGGGAACCGGTTATAGGTTTTGTACAGCACCTGCTCCGCCCGGCCCATGGCCGCTTCCGTCTTATTCTGCATGATAATACCGCTCCTCTCTGGAATTGAGAATCGCCGTTCCGATTCCTTTGTTGGTGAAAATTTCCAAAAGCAGGCAGTGGGGAATCCGCCCGTCCAGAATGTGGACCCGGGATACCCCGTCCCGGATGGCGTCGATGCAGTTCTGCAGCTTGGGCAGCATGCCGCCTCCCAGGCTGCCGCTGTCCACAAAGGCCTGGGCCTCGTTGACGTCCATTTCGGAAATCAGGGAATCCTTGTCTTCAAAATCCCGGTACAGCCCTTCCACATCGGTCAGAAACGCCAGTTTTTCCGCTTTCACCGCCTTGGCCACGGCGCAGGCCGCGTCGTCGGCGTTGATGTTGTAGCTCTGAAAATGCTCGTCAAATCCCACCGGACATATGATAGGAAGAAAATCCTTTTCCAGCAGATCGTAGATAATCTTGGGGTTCACCTCCCGCACTTCCCCTACAAATCCGATGTCCTGGCCTTTGGAATATTTCTTTTCGCACTGCAGCAGCATGCCATCCTTGCCGCTGATGCCGACCGCCTTGACGCCCAGTTCATTCACCAGCTGCACCAGGCTCTTGTTCACCCGGTTCAGCACCATTTCCGCGATTTCCATGGTGGCCTCGTCCGTCACCCGCAGGCCGTTGACAAAATGGGGTTCCATCCCCACTTTTCCCACCCATTTGCTGATTTCCTTGCCGCCGCCGTGGACGATAATAGGCTTGAATCCCACCAGTTTCAGAAGCACCACGTCCTGGATGACCCGCCGTTTCAGGGCCTCGTCCACCATGGCGCTGCCGCCGTATTTTACCACAATGATCTTGCGGTTGAACCTCTGAATATAGGGAAGCGCCTCGATCAGCACCTCCGCCTTCTGCATAATCACCGGATCCAGATTCATCGTCCCTTCCTCCCTTTCTCCGTTTCTTTTATGAACGATAGTCCGCGTTAATCTTTACATAGTCAAAGGTCAGGTCGCAGCCCCAGGCCGTGGCCGACGCCTCTCCCATGTGGATATCCGCAATGGCCGTCACTTCCGGCTGGGACAGGATTTCCGTAGCCTTTTCTTCGCTGTAGGGCAGCGCCACCCCGTCTTTGATGATCTGCAGCTTTCCTGCCGCGCTTTCAAAGTACAGATCCACCTGTTCCGGATCAAAGGACGCGCCGGAATAGCCCATGGCGCACAGAATCCGGCCCCAGTTGGCGTCGTGGCCGAAGATGGCCGCCTTGGTCAGATTGGACGTGATCACCGATTTGGCCAGCGTCACCGCCTGTGCCTTGTCCGCCGCCCCTGTTACTTTCACCTCAAACAGCGCGGTGCATCCTTCCCCATCGCCGGCGATCTTTTTGGCCAGCGTCTCGTTGACCTGGCGAAGCGCCTGGCAGAACATGCGGTAATCTTCTCCGTCCTCCGTGATTTCCGGATTGCCGGCCATGCCGTTGGCCAGCAGCAGCACCGTATCGTTGGTGGAGGTGTCGCCATCCACCGAAATCATGTTGTAGGTGTCTTTGACATCCTCCGACAGCGCCCGCTGCAGCAGTTCATGGGAAATGGCAGCGTCGGTGGTGACAAAAGAAAGCATGGTGCACATATTGGGGTGAATCATGCCGGAACCCTTGCACATGCCGCCGACGGTCACGGTCTTCCCTCCCAGGCAGATCTGCACCGCCGTCTCTTTCTGCTTGGTGTCCGTGGTCATAATGGCCCTGGCCGCCGCCGTACCGCTCTCTATATCCGCCGAAAGCTCCGGCGCCATAGCGGCGATACCGGCCCGGATCCGGTCCATAGGCAGCTGCATGCCGATGACGCCGGTGGAAGCCACCAGCACCGACGTCTCCGGGACGCCCAGCGCCTGGGCAGCGGCTTTGGCCGTATCCAGGCAGTAGCCGTATCCTTCTGCACCGGTGCAGGCGTTGGCAATGCCCGCGTTGATTACCACCGCCTGAGCCGTGCCGGCCGCCGTCACTTTCTGGTCCCATTTCACCGGCGCCGCCTTTACCAGGTTGGTGGTGTACACCCCCGCCGCCCGGCAGGGCGTTTCGCTGTAAAGCATCGCCATATCCTTCCGGTCCGCGTATTTGATGCCCGCCGCCGTACAGGCCGCCTGGAATCCCTTCGCCGCCGTCACGCCTCCATCTATCTGTTTCATATGATGTCTTCCTCCCGCATTTCCTGCTTTCCCGGCCTATGGAATAAACCGGGTAATATTTTCCTCATTCAGCACAAATTCATAATAGTTTACATCCGGCCTCTGGTTCCATCCGATGCCCTGCCAGAAGGCGTTGCCGACGGTGTTGCTCTGAAACGCGATCAGCATCACCTTGCTGACCCCTTCCCGCTGCAGCGCCCGCAGGGCGAACCGCACCATCTGATACCCCACGCCGTGCTTCCGGTATTCTTTGGCCACGCAGACATGGTAAAAACAGCCGGTGCGGCCGTCGTGGCCGCAGAGAATGGAGCCGACGATCCGGCCGTTCTGCTCCGCCACCACGCTGGTGGACGGGTTCCGCCGCAGAAACCGTTCCACTCCTTCTCTGGAGTCGTCGATGCTGCGGATGCCGAAGCCGTTGATGCCCAGCCACAGGGCATAGACCCTGTCATAGTCCGCCATCTCCATGGGGCGGATGTTGATGCTCATGGTGCCCGCCATGGTGTCTCCTTTCCGGAATCCCTACGGGAACAGCGGAATCTGCTTCAGGCCCGTATTTTCCGGCAGACCGAACAGCAGGTTCATGTTCTGGACCGCCTGGCCGGCCGCGCCCTTCATCAGGTTGTCCATGGCTCCCATCAGCACTGCCCGGCGGGTGCGGGGATCGATTTTAAAATTCACATCCACGTAGTTGCTGCCTTCCACCCAGCGGGTCTGGGGGCACACGCCCTCCGGCAGCACCCGGACAAAAGTTTCCTTGTCATAATAGGCGTGATAGACTTCCCGGATATCCGCGTCGGACACATCCTTTTTCAGGGACGCGTACGCCGTCACCAGAATGCCCCGGTTCATGGGGATCAGGTGAGGCGTAAAGCTTATGGTCACCGGACGGCCGGCGCCGTAAGACAGCTGCTCTTCGATTTCCGGCGTATGGCGGTGGGAAGCCACGCCGTAGGCCTTGCAGCTTTCGTTGACCTCACAGTAGAGATTGTCCACCTTGGCCCCTCTGCCGGCCCCGGATACGCCGGATTTGGCATCGATGATCAGGGTGTCCGGATCGATGAGCCCTTCTTTCACCAGCGGATACACCGTCAGAATGGAACAGGTGGGGTAACATCCCGGATTGGCCACCAGCCGCGCCTGCTTTATGGATTCCCGGTTCAATTCCGGAAGTCCGTACACCGCTTCCTTAATAAAATCCGCCGACGGATGCTGGATTTTGTACCAGGCCTGGTACACCTCCACATCTTTGATCCGGAAATCCGCGCTCAAGTCGATGATTTTCGTCCGGGACAGCACGCTTTCGCTGACCAGGGACGCGCACAGCCCCTGGGGCGTCGCCGTAAACACCACGTCGGCCATATCCGCCAGCGCTTCCATATCTTCATTCCCGCACACCGCGTCGGTCATCTGATACATATTCTGATAAATGGAACCGTATTTCTGATCCGCATAGCTTTTGGAACCGTACCACACGATTTCCACGTCGTCCCTCTGCAGAAGCAGCCGGGCCAGCTCGCCTCCGGCGTATCCGGTAGAACCGATGATGCCGGCTTTGATTTTCTTATTCATCCTTCAAATCCTCTTTCCCTTATTTTATGGATTGTTCCGTTATAGTTCTGCTGCTGATTCATAATTATACACCTTCTTTCCCCATTATGCAATCTGTTTTTCTATGAAAACATTACATTTTCCTGTTGCATTTTTTCAAGAAGTGTTGTATATTTATGAATGTTTAAACAATCCATATGAAAAAATTTCTGAATCATACAGGAAAACGGGAGGACGAAACCATGAAAGAAAAAGTAATTCTGGCATATTCCGGCGGTCTGGATACCACGGCGATTATTCCGTGGCTGAAAGAACATTTTGACTACGACGTGATCTGCTGCTGCATCGACTGCGGGCAGGGCAGCGAACTGGATGGACTGGAAGAGCGGGCCAAACTCTCCGGCGCTTCCAAGCTGTACATCGAAGATCTGGTAGACGATTTCTGCGACAACTACATCATGCCCTGCGTCAAAGCCGGCGCGGTCTATGAAAACAAGTACCTGCTGGGCACCTCCATGGCCCGTCCCGCCATTGCCAAGCGGCTGGTGGAAATTGCCAGAAAAGAAGGCGCTTCCGCCATCTGCCACGGCGCCACCGGCAAGGGCAACGACCAGATCCGCTTTGAGCTGGGCATCAAGGCCCTGGCTCCCGATTTAAAGATCATCGCCCCCTGGCGTATGACCGACATCTGGACCATGCAGTCCCGGGAAGAAGAGATCGAATACTGCCGCCAGCACGGCATCGACCTGCCGTTCTCCGCGGACAGCAGCTACAGCCGCGACCGCAACCTGTGGCACATCAGCCACGAGGGACTGGAACTGGAGGATCCGGCCAACGAGCCCAACTACGATCACCTGCTGGTGCTGGGCGTTACGCCGGAAAAGGCGCCGGATGAGGCGGAGTACGTCACCATGACCTTTGAAAAAGGCATCCCCACCAGCATCAACGGCGAGGCGATGAAGGTTTCCGATATTATCCGCAAGCTCAACGCCCTGGGCGGCAAGCTCGGCATCGGCATTGTGGATATCGTGGAAAACCGGGTTGTGGGCATGAAATCCCGCGGCGTCTATGAGACGCCCGGCGGCACCATCCTCATGGAAGCCCATCAGCAGCTGGAAGAGCTGGTGCTGGACCGCGCCACCATGGAAGTCAAGAAAGACATGGGCAACAAATTCGCCCAGATCGTATATGAAGGCAAGTGGTTCACGCCTCTGCGGGAAGCCATTCAGGCCTTTGTGGACGTCACCCAGGAATACGTGACCGGCGAAGTGAAGTTCAAACTGTACAAGGGCAACATCATCAAAGCCGGCACCACCTCCCCCTACTCCCTGTACAGCGAGTCTCTGGCGTCCTTCACCACCGGCGATCTGTATGACCACCACGACGCCGATGGCTTCATCACCCTGTTCGGCCTGCCCTTAAAGGTCCGGGCGATGAAAATGGCGGAGAT
Source organism: uncultured Lachnospiraceae bacterium (assembly GCA_944380605.1). Lineage (GTDB taxonomy): Bacteria > Bacillota > Clostridia > Lachnospirales > Lachnospiraceae > UBA3402. Next base: position 201,081 of record CALWIA010000006.1, read on the forward strand.
TGCAAAGAAACAGCAGTAATTGCAAAATCGCCCATACAAAGAGGCACAGGAACCGCGTTCCTGTGCCTCCGATTTTGTCTTCCATTTACCCGGACACGCTGCTGACGCGGCTGTCCTTCGCCAGCTGGTACACCAGCTGATTCTTGTCATATTCAGCGGGAAACAAAAGATCAAACTCTACCTTGGTCTCGTCTTTTGTCTTGTTCTTGCTGATCTTTATATTCACTTCCCGGATCCTTTCGGTCCGGAACCGCTCCCGCAGCTCCTCCACCACCGTTTCATAGCAGTCGGTGGTCAGTTTTAAATAGCCCCGGTACGGCTCCGCCGTCAGAAAAGACGCCCGGTGCAAAAGGATCTGTGTCACCACTACAAGCACCCCCGAGCAGATTCCAATAAAATACGATCCCGCGCCGATGGCCATGCCTACGCCCGCCGTGGTCCAGATGCCGGCCGCGGTGGTCAGCCCGCTGACCGAATTGTTCCGGATGAAAATGACTCCCGCTCCCAGAAAGCCCACGCCGGACACGATCTGCGCGGCGACCCGGGAGGCATCCCATTCCGGAATATCCGAAAATCCGTACTTGGATACCACCATAATCAGCGCCGCGCCCATGCAGACAATGGCATGGGTCCGCATGCCGGCGGCCTTTTCCCGGTTTTTTCTCTCATATCCGATCACATACCCGATACATGCCGCAATGACGATGCGCAGCAGCAGTTCCATCTGGCTCAGCAGATCAAACCGCTGGACGATTGCATGGATACCCAATTTGGCCTCACCTCTCAGGATTCTCGTTTTGCCTCCTGTTTCCAGGGCGGCGTCTCCGGCAGCAGCCGGCGGAAACGTTCCTCTGCCTTTCTCTGCAGTTCTCCTTCATACCGCTCTTCCAGAAACGCGTCCAGGTATTCCTGGTAAAATTCCTGCCAGGAGTCGGTTTCTTCCAGCGGACGGATGGGATAAAACAGAATTCCGTTTTTCCCGGCGGCGGCCGCGTCGCCCGGCGCGTCGCCCAGCATCAGGCAGTGGGAAGGCGCATACCCTTTCATGGCCCTGGCGATGCACTCCGCCTTGCTGCCGGCTTCCTGCCCGCATACGGCGGAGACCAGCGGCAGCAGCCGGTGTTCTTCCCACTCCCGCAGCAGAGCCTCTGCGGAAGTCGCCGATACGATAACGATATCCGCGTGATCCGCCAGCTTTTCCAGGCTTTCCCGTACATAGGGGAACGGCGGCACGCCGCGGACCATCTCCCGGATCCGCCGGTTGCAGTCTTCGCTCCATCGCAGCGTCCGCGCCAGCTGTTCCTGATCCATATGGGTTTCCAGCGACTGCTGGTTCAGCGGCTCGCCGCTTCTGGTCCAGGCCTTCAGCTGGTCGTGGGCCGGCATGGAAAATCCCGTCAGCCGCTTTACTTCTTCCCGCTCGTCCAGCATTTCCAGCACCTTTTCCAGCGCCAGAAACCGGTTGATGCCCCGGTCCACCGAATAGAGGTTGACAAACTCCCAGGCCTCTCTGGCATAGCGGTCCACCGCCTGCAGATCCCAGAGATTCACCGCCGCCGGGCAGAAGCACTCTTTGTGCTTGACTTCCATTACATCATACGCGCAGCCGTCGGAATCGATGCACACCAGAAACGGGTGCGCCGGCCGGAAGTTTTCTATGGTCTTTTCCACTGCCTTTCCTCCTACAGAAGATACTTTTCAATCATAGCCGCCACGCCGTCCTCGTCATAGCGCGGCGCCACGTCTTTGGCCGCCTTCCGGATCCACTCCGGCGCGTTGCCCATAGCGATGCCTAAGCCAACCTTGCAGATCATGTCGTAGTCGCTGATGGAATCTCCCATGATCATGCACTCCTCCAGAGTAACGCCCAGTTCCTGCAGAATGGCGCTTACCGCCGCGGCCTTGTCCAGCGTCCGGGAGGCGAATTCCAGATCCTTTCCGGCCCCTTCTCTCGTATGCTTCACGCAGCCGGTAGCTGTGATTTCGTCGTACAGTTTCTGCTGCAGCGGCTCCGGAATTCCGTAAATGTTGATTTTCTCCAGGCCGATTCCATGCTCAAACAGGTATCTGGACGGGGATTCCACCGCCAGCTGGCAGTGCTCGTCCCGGATATACCATACGTGGTGCGCCGGTACCGGCATCTCGTCCAGACGGTCGTCCACCGCTTTTTCCAGAAAAATGGTATTCTGCGCGGCAATCTCCGCATAAATGCCCTGCCCCTCAAAAATCCGGCAGATTCTGGCCGTATCCGCGGGGGAAATCAGGTTGGCGTAAATGGTTCTTCCTTCCGCCCGGTCCACGGCGCGGGCGCCGTGTCCGGTTACACAGTAGCGGATGCTCTCCATAGCCAGAAGCTGCGGAGGATACATATCCAGCACCCGGCCGGTGCAGGGGATCACATGGATCCCCTTCTCCACAGCGCGGGCGATGGCGTTTCTGTTCTTTTCCGATATGGTCACCTGGTTAGGCTCCAGGGTGGTTCCATCCATATCCAGAAGCAGTACTTTTATACGCATCGGTTCTGCCTCCTTCTGTCCCGTTTCTTAGTTGGTCTGCGCCTGTACCTGCTCCAGAATGCCGGAATCCGTCACAACCTGGGTGAATTCCTCTCTCTGCTCCTGCAGGAAGGTACTAAAATCAGCCGCGTTCATGTAGTCTACGTCCATGCCGTAGTCCTTCAGTTCCGCGATAAAGTTCTCGTCGTTGATGATCTTGCCCAGGCCTTCGTCCAGAACCGCTACCATTTCCGCGTCGGTATCCTTGCCGGTGGCGATGCCCTGCGTTACCTTCTGGTCTACGTTGTATCCCTTGGAAACCAGGGTAGGTACTTCCGGCATGGTCTCGATGGTGGTATCCGTGCACAGGGCCAGCAGCTTCAGTTCGCCGGTCTCGCCGTAGGACAGCACCTCAGACAGGGACGCCACATCCACGTCGATCTGGGAACCCATAATGGCCGTCAGGGCGTCCGCGCCGCTTCCGAACGGCACCGCCGTCATCTGAATGCCGGCTTCCAGGCAGAACTGCTCCGCCGCTACGTTGGTGATGGAGCCGATGCCGGCATGTCCGTACTGGATATCGCCCGGATTGGCCTTGGCATATTCGATCAGGTCCTCAATGGTGTTGAAGGGAGAATCCTTGGGCACAGCGATGGCGATCGGGATGGATACGCACAGCGCCAGGGGCTCCAGCTCTTCCAGCCAGTCGTATTCGCAGGTTCCGTAAATCGGCTGCAGGTTGGCCGTCGTATTGAAGCAGGTGATGTTGTAGCCGTCGCTGGCAGAGGGATCCGTCACAAACTGGCTTAAGCCCACGTTTCCGCCGCCGCCTCCTACGTTTTCAATGATAATGTCCACTCCCAGGTACTGTTTGGAGTATTTGGCGATCAGACGGGCCATCTGGTCCGAGCTTCCTCCCGCCGTATAGGGCACCAGCCACTCGATTTCCTTGGATGGATAATCGGAGCTGTCTCCCGAAGCCGTTCCGGCGCTGCTGCACCCCGCAGCCGCCGCGGCCGTCATGGCCAGTACCAGTGTCATTGCAAGCGTTTTCTTCCACATACTTGTATCCTCCTTTTTTCTGCATGAAACACATGCTTTTTAATCATCCTTGCTGTTGATCAGCAGTTTCTTAACCGGTTTGAACAGAGTCGCCGCCACCAGAAGCAGCGCCAGCCACAGAATCGTGCCGGAAAGCGGCCGTGTCATCATCTTCCAGACGCTGCCCTCGCATATGATCATGCCCTGGGTCAGGCCCGTTTCAATGGTGGACCCCAGCACAATGCCCACCGCCAGCGGCGCCATGGAATATCCGTATTTGGCCACAAAGTAGGCAAACACGCCCAGAATCAGCAGCACCACCATATCGGTCACGCTGTTGTTGGTGGCGAAGGCGCCGGTCATGGTAATCACCATAACAATGGGCATCAGAATATTGGCCGGCGTCCGCAGCATGGACGCCCACACGCCTACAAAGGGCAGGTTGATAATCACCAGGAATACGTTTCCGATGTACATACTGGCGATCAGGCCCCAGAACACGTCGGGATGCTGGGTGATCAGCGTGGGGCCAGGGGTAATGCCGTGTACGATAAATCCGGTCAGCAGCATAGCCGCCGGCGGAGCAAAGGGCAGTCCCAAGGACAGAAGCGGGACCATGGCCGCGCTGCTGGCGGCATTGTTGGAAGATTCCGGACCCGCCACGCCTTCGATGGCGCCCTGTCCGAACTGCTCCGGATGCTTGGACAGCTTTTTCTCCACGGAATAGGAACTGAAGCTGGCCAGGGTTCCCGCCGGGCCGGGCATCAGGCCGATGAGAAAGCCGATCAGCGTGCCCCGCAGAATGGGTCCCACCGACCGCTTCATCTCATCCCGCGTGGGATACAGTTCCCGAAGGGTCACGTGGCCGATCTCTTTTTTCTCCTGAGGCTCCACCAGGGTGCCGAACAGGTCGTTGATGCCGAATACCGCCATGGCCACTACGCCGAATTCCAGTCCCCGCATCAGGCTAGGAATGCCGAAAGTCAGACGGGAAATACCGGAGACGCTGTCCACGCCTATGGTGCTGAGCATCAGCCCCACCAGCACCATGAGAAAACTCTTCAGGGCGTTCTTGCCGGTCAGGTTGGTTAACAGCACCAGGCCCAGCATGGCAATGGCGAAATATTCCGGCGGTCCGAATTTCAGAGCCGCGTCCGCCAGCACCGGCGCGAAAAACGTCAGGCCCACCAAGCCGATGGTGCCGGCGATAAAGGAACCGATGGCCGCTATGGACAGAGCCGCTCCCGCCCGGCCCTTTTTCGCCATGGCGTTGCCGTCCAGACAGGTGATCACCGACGCGGCCTCGCCGGGCAGGTTTACCAAAATCGATGTGGTGGAGCCGCCGTACATGGCTCCGTAGTAGATGCCCGCGAACAGAATCGTCGCCGGCGTCGCATCCATGCCGTAGGTCAGCGGCAGCAAAAGGGCCATGGCGCCGGTGACGCCGATGCCCGGCAGCACGCCGGTCAGCGTACCCACCAGTACGCCGGCAATGCAGGCAAAAATATTTTCCAGGCTGAAGCAGACCGCAAAGCCGTCAAACAAAGCGCTGAATGTCTCTAACATGTCGCCACCCCCTTAAAACAGCAGGCCCGCCGGAAGCGGCACTGCCAGAAATACCTTAAATACCAGAAAGAAGAATACGGAAGCGAGCACCGACACCGCCGCCGGTATCTTCCAGCCCTTTACTCTTCCGATCTTCATGGCCGCGTACAGAAGCGCCGCCGTACTGATCAGGTATCCCACCGGTTTAAAAATCAGTATGTACACCACCATGCTCAGGACCAGAAGCCCCAGGCGCTTGTAGTCGCACCGCAGCTTTACGTTCTGCGCGTCTCCCTTTCCCATAAGGGAGCGGACCAGCAGATAGCCGGATATGACAATGGCGCAGTACCCCACCAGCTGGGGCAGGAATCCCACCTTCGGGGCGGTGGGGCTTCCAAAGGAATAGCCTCTCGCGAAATACGTATACAATATGCTGAGCAGAAACAATCCGCCGTTTACAAGTTTCTCTCCCATTGCTGCAACCTCCTTTTATCAGACCCTGGGAATCCGCTGCGATTCAAACCGCAGCATGTCGTCATAAAACGCGATTCTGGGAGAGGACAGGAAAAATCCATCCTGATTCTTCAGACAGGCGTCCATCCGGCTGACCCGTCTCTCCTGCTCTCTGCAGCAGTCTCCCTCGGGAATCGTCCGCATATACGCCAGCGTAATATGATACGTGTACGTGTCGTGGCCGGGAAGCCAAAGTCCCAGCCGGGAAGCCACTTCGTCCCGGTACCGTCTGAGCCGGGTCTCCTCCTGCGGATCCCACGGCTCCAGGCAGATGCGCACGTCATGGTCGTCGATCCGCACATGGCTGAAGCGCATATGAATCCCTTCAGGAACCTCCACCGCCCCCGCCCGGCTGACAAAATAGTCGTCCACCTGTTCCATAGGCAGATCGGCCGGCAGGCCGGCAGGCCAGAAAGCCGCATCCCGTACATAGTCGTTCAGCCCCCGGATAATGGTCACATGATAGCTGTCCTCCGGGAGGAAAATGTAGCATCGGCCCAATTCCCCTTCCTCCAGAATCCCGCGCAGGCCGCGGATCACCGGATAAGCCGGGTTGTCCGGATTCACATCCGCAATCACCGTATTGCCCGGATACTTTTTTGGAGAGCCATCTTGGTTGAATTTAAGACCAATCTGGAGTCCATATTTCATCTGTTCTGCATCCCCCTTTCCCTCTGTGTGCATTCCCTTTGTCTTCAGTATATCTCATGTTTTAGAACGTGTCAATCAATTATCTATTATATATATTTATATCTTTGCACGTATTGATTTTCTATTTTTAACTTAATTTTATCTTGACACGTTCATACTTGCATTTTTTCTTCACGTTTTATATAATAATAAAAATAAGAAGCTGTTCGTAAAAGGAGGAAACCGTATGCCCACCATCAAAGATATCGCGCTGGCTGCCGGCGTCTCCCACGCCACCGTGTCCAACGTGCTGAACAAAAAAGGGAATGTCAGCAGTGAGAAGATCCGGCTGGTGGAGGAAACGGCCCGGGCCCTGGGCTACCGCATCGACGAACAGGCCAGCCTGCTGCGGCGCGGCACCACCCGCACCGTCGCCGTTATCCTTCCGGATATCCGCAGCGCCCGGTACTGCGATCTGTACGTCGGCATTCTGCGGAAACTGGAGCAGTGCGGCTACTCCGCCAGACTCTTTCTTACAGAAGACGATCCCCGCCGGGAGCGCCATGCCGTCAGCAGCGCCATCGCCGCCAAAGCCTGCGGCATTCTGGCCGTTACCTGTCTGGACCACAGCGAGACCTGCTATCTGGTGCCCAGCCTAGAGACCATTCCGGCCCTGTTTCTGGAGCGCCGGCCCCAGACCGATTCCGGATTCTGCTTCTACTTTGACCATGAACAGGGCGGGCAGATTCTGGCGGAAAAAGCCAGAAAAGACGGCCATGTTTCTCCACGGGTCTTTGTAGGGAACCTGGATTACCCATCCAACCGCCGCTTTTTAAAAGGCGTCCGGCAGGAATTTCCGGACCTTCCCGATTCCCGGGTTGTAGAGCTGAAGTATGAAGCCTGCGCCGAAGAGGCCTATCAGGCTATGGGGCTGGAGGATTTTGACTGCTGCATCACCATTCACGAAGAATTTTCCCATCAGCTGTACCACATCCGTCGGTTTTTCGGCCGGGACCGGCAGGTATCTTTTTATACGCTGTCTTCGCTGCGCACCACCCAGGACAGCCGTTTTCACTGCCTTGCTCTCAACTATTCCCGGATGGGCGGCGCGGCGGCCCAGGCTCTGGTGGATTCCATCGAGTCCGGCGCCGGGCTGGAGTCCCGTGCCTTTGAGGCTTCGCTGTACTATCCGCTGCACCCCGCCGTTTCCGTATCCGGGCAGCAGCCGCTGCGGGTGCTGTCCCTGACCTCGCCTACGGCGGCGGCGCTTTCCTGTATGCTTCCGGAATTTCAGAGCCAGACCGGCATCCGGGTCCAGCTGGACACCCAGCCGCTGTCCACCATATACGACTATATCGAATCCGGCAATTCCCTGCACTACGATGTGCTGCGCATGGACGTATCCAGCTTTGACTACAAGGCGCCCCGCACCTTTGTGCCTCTCACCGACATCGACCCTCAGGCAGGCCGCCACTTTCAACGGTTTCTTTCCGGCCTGGAAGACAACTACGGCCTGGTGGACGGCACGTTGTACGCCCTGCCCTTTGATATCAGCAGCCTGATGCTGTTTTACCGGAAAGACCTGTTTGAAAACGCCATGCAGTCCCGCAGCTATTTCGAGGCCACCCGCCAGAACTTAAAAGTTCCGGAGACCTTCCAGGAATTCAACCAGATCGCCCGGTTTTTTACCCGGAAATTCCGGCCGGATTCTCCTACGCCCTACGGAACCAGCATTTCTTTGAGCAATCCTACTTCCGCGGCGGCCGAATATCTGATCCGGCTTTTGAGCATGGGCGGCGACCGGTATGACGAAACTGGCCTGCTGCACATCTCTTCCGACACTGCCCGGGAGGCGCTGGCCGTCTACCTGGAAAGCGCGGAGTTTTCCGCCCCCTCCCTGGTATACAGCTGGGGCCAGGTAGCCGACAGTTTTTCCTCCGGACAGCAGGCCATGGCCATCCTGTTCGCCAACCACGCCTCCGGCATCGTCCGCTCCGGCGGGCTTCTGTCCTCCGGACAGGTGGGATTCGCTCCGGTGCCCGGTTCCCGGCCTCTGCTGGGCGGCGGCCTTCTGGGCATCTGCGCCGATTCCGGGCGCAAGGAAGACGCCTACCGGTTCATCCAGTGGGCCACCGGCGACGAAATCGCTTCCCGCCTGATGATCATGGGCGGCATTTCCCCCTGCCGCTCCGCCTACGAACACGCGGAAACCCTGAACGGATATCCCTGGCTGACGGATTTTGAAAAAAACCTGAATCTGGGGTGCCGCAAATCCATCCTGACCAACTGCGGCCTGCACCCGGATATCCACAAATTTGAAACGGCTCTTGGAAAACTGATTATTGACGCGGCTGCCGGGAAGCGGCAGCTGGATGAGACCATCTGGCGTGCCCAGATGATGATTGAGGAACTGGACCATGCATGAACAACGACTCTTATTTGAAGCCAGAACGGCTTATGACGCCGGCGCCTACCGGGCGCTGGTACAGATGATGCTGCGGAAGCTGCGGCGCTGGCCGCGGCTGGCGGTGATGACCCTGGGATTCGGAACCCTGGCGCTGGCCGGATACCGGCTCTTTTCCGGTTCGTCCTTCGACCTGCTCTGCATCCTGTTTCTGCTTTTCGGAAATGCCCTGATTCTCTTTTCCGTTTTCGCGGAATACTTTCTGGTACAGATGCTGCTGGCAGAGACCGGCAAGTCCGCGCCCATGGTCAACTGCTACCGGTTCCGGGACGACTGCCTGGAAGTCCGGTCCGGCAATGCCGCCCCGGAATCCATTCCCTATTCCCGGATCACCCGGATCCTGGAATACGGACACTATCTGTTCCTGTTTGTAGACGGCCGGACGTCCTACATCCTGGATCCCCGTTCCCTGGTCCGGGGATCGGAAGCGGCTCTGCGGACCTTTCTCAACGAAAAACTGCAGGAGAACCTGCGGCGCTGATACGCCGCGGATTCCCCTGCAGTTTCTTTTTGTATCTGCGGATCTTCCCGTTTTTACTTAAACAGCCCTCTCTTCTTGTGGCCGCCTTCTTCTTTGCTGATCTTGCCGGTCATCAGTTCATCGAACCGCTGCAGCGCCTGCCGCTGCTCTTCGTTCATCCGCTCCGGCACCTGCACCACCAGCGTCACGTAATGATCGCCCCGGATGCTGCGGTTGCGCAGCGACGGCACGCCTTTTCCTTTCAGGCGCACCCGGGTATCGGTCTGGGTTCCCGGTTTGACCTCGTACTCCACCTGACCGTCCACGGTCTTGATGATAATGGGGCCGCCCAGCGCCGCTCTAGCGAAGGAAATCGGCACCGTAGAATAGATGTTGATGTCCTTGCGGATAAACACCGGATGTTTGGACACCACAGCCGTCACCAGCAAGTCTCCCCGCTCGCCGCCGTTGACGCCCGGCTCGCCGGCTCCCGCCATCCGCACGCTCTGTCCGTCGTCGATACCGGCAGGAATGGTCACTTTCAGACGCTTCCGTCTGGTGATGTATCCGGTGCCCCGGCAGTCGGGACACTTCTCCCGGATGATCTGACCGGTGCCGCCGCAGTCCGGGCAGGTCTGCACGTTCTGCACCGTGCCGAACATGGTCTGCTGTGTATACATAATCTTGCCTTTGCCGTTGCACTTCGGGCAGGTCTCCTTGGAGGTGCCGGCCTTGGCTCCGGTGCCGTGGCAGGAAGAACATTCTTCTTTATAGTTGATCTCGATCTCTTTTTCGCAGCCGAAAATCGCTTCTTCAAACGTCAGGCGGACCGTAGTCTGCACATTGGCGCCCCGCATGGGACCCTGGTAGCGGGAACCGCCCCGGGACGCGCGGCTTCCGAAAATATCTCCGAAAATATCCCCGAAGATATCGCCCATATCCGCGCCGTCAAATCCGCCGAAGCCTCCGAATCCGCCGAACCCTCCGGGGCCTGCCCCGGCGCCGCCGTCAAAGGCCGCGTGGCCGAACTGGTCGTACTGTTTTCTCTTTTCCGGATCGCTTAATACGCTGTATGCCTCCGACGCTTCCTTGAACTTGCGTTCCGCTTCCGCGTCGCCCGGGTTGGCGTCCGGATGATATTTTTTTGCAAGAGCCCGGTAGGCTTTCTTAATGGCGGCCTCATCTGCCGTCTTGGGAACGCCCAGGACTTCATAATAATCTCTTTTGCTCTCTGCCATGTTTGGTCTGCCTTTCCACAATACTGTTTCTCAAACATGCGCCGTCTTTCCGCCGGATCTCCGGCATACAGCACATTTGGCAGTCTCCTGCCGGATTCTGAACACTATGGATACCTGTCAGGTCCGGCAGAAGGCTGCCTGTCTATGCCTCCGCTGCCGCGGAGGAAGCCGTATTATACTTCTTTAAAGTCTCCATCGATGACATCATCATCCGGTTTCTGGGTGCTTCCGGCACCTGCGGCGCCGCCCATATCCGGGCCGGCCGTGCCTGCGCCCGCTCCCTGAGCCGCTTCATATACTTTGGCAAACAGCGCCTGGGCGCTGGCCATCAGTTTCTCTCTGCCTGCCTTGATGTCCGCTACCTGCGCGTCGGTCATCTCCTCCGCCGGAGCCCGGTTGATGGCTTCCTTCAGAGCATTCAGGTCCGCCTCTACGGCAGCCTTGTCGTCCGCGCTGATCTTGTCTCCCACTTCTTCCAGTGCCTTCTCGGTCTGGAATACCATGGAATCCGCGTCGTTTCTGGCGTCAATGGCTTCCTTGCGCTTCTTGTCCTGCGCCTCGTACTCGGCCGCTTCCTTCACAGCCTTCTCGATATCCGCGTCAGACATGTTGGATCCGGAAGTAATGGTGATGTGCTGCTCCTTGCCGGTTCCCAGATCCTTGGCGGATACATTTACGATGCCGTTGGCATCGATATCGAAGGTAACCTCGATCTGCGGAACGCCTCTTCTTGCCGGCGGAATTCCATCCAGCCGGAACTGGCCCAGCGTCTTGTTGTCTCTGGCGAACTGGCGCTCGCCCTGTACCACGTGGATATCCACCGCCGTCTGATTGTCCGCCGCCGTGGAGAAAATCTGGCTCTTCTTGGTGGGGATGGTGGTATTTCTCTCGATCAGGCGGGTCGCTACGCCGCCCATGGTCTCAATGGACAGGGACAGAGGCGTAACATCCAGCAGCAGGATATCGCCGGCGCCGGCGTCGCCTGCCAGCTTGCCGCCCTGGATCGCGGCGCCGATGGCCACGCACTCATCCGGGTTTAGGCTCTTGGAGGGCTCATGTCCGGTCAGCTGTTTTACCTTCTCCTGCGCGGAAATCATACGGGTGGAGCCGCCTACCAGCAGCACCTTGCCCAGTTCGGAAGCGGTAATGCCCGCGTCTTTCAGCGCGTTCTGCACCGGAATCGCCGTCCGCTCGATCAGGTCATGGGTCAGTTCGTCAAATTTCGCCCGGGTCAGGTTCATATCCAGGTGTTTGGGGCCGTCGCTGGTAGCCGTAATAAACGGCAGGTTGATGTTGGTGGTGGTAGCGGTGGAAAGCTCTTTCTTGGCCTTCTCCGCCGCCTCTTTCAGTCTCTGCAGCGCCATCTTGTCTTTGGACAGATCCACGCCTTCCGCTTTCTTGAACTCATCTACCATCCACTGGGTAATGCGGTTGTCAAAGTCGTCGCCGCCCAGGTGGGTATCGCCGTTGGTAGAAAGCACTTCGATAACGCCGTCGCCGATTTCGATGATGGACACATCAAAGGTACCGCCGCCCAGGTCGTATACCATAATCTTCTGTTCTTTCTCATTGTCCAGGCCGTAGGCCAGCGCAGCCGCCGTCGGCTCGTTGATGATACGCTTTACGTCCAGGCCTGCGATTTTGCCCGCGTCCTTGGTGGCCTGACGCTGTGCGTCGTTGAAATACGCGGGAACGGTGATCACCGCTTCCGTTACCGGCTCGCCCAGATAGCTTTCCGCGTCCGCTTTCAGCTTCTGCAGAATCATAGCGGAAATTTCCTGGGGCGTATACTTCTTGCCGTCGATGTCCACCTTGTAGTCGGTGCCCATATGTCTCTTAATGGAAGAAATGGTCCGCTCCGCGTTGGTGACCGCCTGGCGCTTTGCCGGCTCGCCTACCAGTCTCTCCCCGTTTTTGGTAAACGCCACAATAGACGGTGTCGTCCGGACGCCTTCCGCGTTGGCAATTACGGTGGGCTTGCCGCCTTCCATAACCGCTACGCAGCTGTTGGTAGTACCTAAGTCAATACCTATGATCTTGCTCATTGTCTTTTCCTCCTGATTGATTCTATCTGAAAATATTGAGAATGCTCCGTCAGTTGGCCACCTGCACCATGCTGTGTCTTACCACGCTGTCCCGGTACATATAGCCTTTCTGCAGCTCCTGAGACACCACGTTTTCTCCCAGGTTCTCATCTTCCACATGCATCACCGCGTTGTGGAAGTTGGGATCGAAGGGCTGGCCCAGCGCCTCTATGGGCTTTACGCCGGCCTCTTCCAGGTTCTTCAGCAGCTGTTTGTAGATCATCTCCATGCCTTCGGCGAATGCCGTTCCTTTCACATCCTCCGGCATGGAAGCCAGACCCCGTTCAAAGTTGTCGATCACCGGCAGAATCCGCTCCACGATGTCTTTGGCTCCCACCTCGAACATCGCCGACTTTTCCTTTTCCGTTCTCTTGCGGAAATTGTCGAACTCCGCCATGGTCCGCCGCAGACGGTCTGTCAGTTCCTCGATCTGCGTATCCTTCGGATCCTTTTTCTCTTTCTTTTTGAAAAAGCCCTTTTTTTCTTCCTGAGGGGCGCTTTCCTTCGCCTCCTCTTCTCCGGCGGCTTCTTCCTCCGGCAGAGCCTCCCCCGAAGTTTCTTCAGAAACCTCTTGTGCGGCTTCTCTTACGGTCTCTTCCGCCTGCTCCATTTCGCTTTCTTTTTTATTTTCCTCGCTCACGGTTTCCTCTACCTTTCGTCGTTTTTAAAGGTCGCGTCCAGCTGGGTCATCAGGTTTCTCAGGGTCTTTAACACCTTGCGGTAATCCATACGCTTGGGACCGATGATTCCTATGGTTCCCCGTATGCCGTCGCCCAGATCGTAATTGGCCGTTACTACGCTGCAATCGGCCATGCCCTTTACCGGCGACTCGTCGCCGATGTACACCTGAATTCCGTTTTCGTTTTCATTTTCATTGACCGCGTCCACCAGCTCCTGAAGGTTCTCCGTATGTTCCAGCGTGCTGAGCAGCTGGCTGGCCTTCTGGTTGTCGCTGAGCTCCGGGTACTTGAAAATGTTGGTGGCGCCGCTGGTGTAAATCTGCAGGTCCTCTTCGTCCACCTTGATGGCGTCCGCCACCTCGTTCAGCACCAGATCCACCACCTGGCTGTGGGGGCCTGCCTGCTCCTTCATCCGGCTGATGACACCCAGGCTGATCTCTTCAATGGTCAAACCGTTTAGGCTGCTGTTCAGCAGGATATTCAGATTCAGCAGTTCCTCGTCGCTGATCTCTTCCTGTATGTTCACAATGGAATTCTTGATCAGGTTGCCTTCCACCACTGTCACAATCAGCAGCTTATGGACGTCCACCTTGGACAGCTGAATGAACTTCAGCTTGTTGCGGTGGTACTGGGGGCCGCTGATCAGCGCCGCGTAGTTGGTATCCTTGGCCAGGAGTTTGGCCAGCTGCTTCAGCACCAGCTCCAGCCGGTCCACCCGCTGGATCATCAGTTCCTGAATCTCCGTCACCTCGCTGTCCTTCTCCTGCAGGATCTGGTCCACGTAGAACCGGTATCCCTTGTCGGAAGGAATCCTGCCGGCGGATGTATGAGGCTGAATGATATACCCCATCTCCTCCAGGTCAGACATCTCGTTGCGGATGGTAGCGGAACTCCACTTGGAATCGATGTACTTCGATATGGTTCTGGAACCTACGGGTTCACCGGTATCCATGTAGTTCTTGATAATCGCTTTTAAAATGGTAACTTTGCGCTCATCCAGTTCCATCCCGCCCATCCTTTCTCTCTAGTTGTTAGCACTCAATGATGTCGAGTGCTAATTCCTATGCTCCTAATATAGACCTTTGCTCTGCGTTTGTCAATAGTTTTTTTCTAAAAGTGACGGGGGATTTTCCCGATTTTTCTTGACATTTAACAATATTGTAATATAATTGTAACCAAGCTATAACGTTTTGCCGAACCCAAACCAGAGGATGGATTTACGATTTTTACAGTGAGGTACTCCATGAACATACGGTCAGCAAAAAAGATGTTGTTAATTGCCGCTTTTTCGGTTTTTGGAACCGCGGCGGCGGCTTTTTCCGCGGCGGCTTCTGAAACGGACCCGCTTTCCGAAGAAGCGCGGATCGCGGCCGGCCCGGCTTTCGCGCCTGCGCAGCCGGCAGAGACAGAGGCGGTCCCGGAGACGGAGGCGGAGATCGGACCGGGCGTGACGCCCCTTTCCGAGGCGGATACCCCGGACGTTTTAGAAGAATCCGACCTGATTTCTCTCGGCACGTTTACCACCACCGGCTACTGCAACTGCGAGAAGTGCTCCGGCGGCCACAACCTGACCTACAGCGGTACGGTTCCCCAGGCGGATCACACCATTTCCGCGGATCTGGACCGGCTTCCGCTGAATACCCGGGTTATGATCAACGGCATTGTCTATACGGTGGAGGATATGGGCAGCGGCGTAGACGGCAATAAGATCGACGTTTACTACGCCACCCACGAAGAAGCGCTGGCACACGGCCTGCAGCAGGCAGAAGTTTTTCTGGTCAGCGAAGGATAAAGCAGGATTGTGTTTGTAATAGGAAAGCCCCCCGGCGGATCTTGTTTTGCAGGATCTGCCGGGGGGCTTTCGTTTTTCAGGGCAGACGCCACTGGGCGCTCTTGTTCTGAAGCTGCACCATGCGGCGGTAGAGGCCGCCCTGCTCCATCAGTTCCGCCGGAGTGCCCTGCTGAGCCACGCGGCCATCCTCCAGCACTACGATATGGTCGGCCCCTGCTACGGTACGCATCCGGTGGGCGATAACCAGCACCGTTTTGCCCCGAAGCAGCCGTGAAAGGGCGGTCTGGACGGCGCTCTCGTTTTCCACATCCAGGCTGGCGGTGGCCTCGTCCAACAGCACCACCGGCGCGTCCTTTAAAAGGGCCCGGGCGATGGAGATCCGCTGCCGCTCCCCGCCGGAGAGAGTGGAGCCGTTCTCCCCGATCACCGTCTGGTAGCCCTGGGGCAGCTTGCGGATAAACTCGTCGCATTGAGCGGCCTTTGCCGCCTCCAGCACCTCCTCATCGGCGGCGCCGCGGCGGCCCAGGCGGATGTTC
>CALWIA010000007.1 GCA_944380605.1 uncultured Lachnospiraceae bacterium
GCTTCGCTGCTTTCCGTTCCGCGGAACCCCAGAAACAGGCCGGCTCCGGCCGCCACTACCACCGCCGCCGCCGCTGCCGCCAGCAATCCTTTCTTCCGGCCTCCGGCCTTCCCGGCGGACTTCCCGCCCTGGGCCGATGTTCCAGCCGCCGCTTCCTTCGCCTCTCCCGGCAGTTCCACCACCTGCCGGCGTTCAATGGCCTCCAGAAACTCCGCCGCGCTCTGGAACCGGTCCTCCGGCTGCACCGCCAGGCCCTTTAAAATCGCACGCTCCAGATACAGCGGAATCTCCGCTCCCGCCTGGGACGGCGGCACCAGCGTATCCTGGTCCAGACGTTCCAGCGACTCCGGCGGCAGATACCCGGTAATGGCCGCGTACAGGCAGGCGGCGCAGGAATACACGTCGGTATAGGGGCCCTGCCGCCCTCTCCGTATGTACTGCTCCTTGGGCGCGTAGCCCACCTTCAGAATCACGTCCAGGCTCTTGCTCTTGTCCCCGATGCTGTACCGGGCGGAACCGAAGTCCAAAAGCTTCACGTTGCCGTCTCTGGTGATGTAGATGTTGTCCGGCGTCACGTCACGGTGGATAAAGCCTTCCGCGTGCACCGCCGTCAGCGCCTGCAGCACCGGGATCATCACGTTTAAGGCCTCTTCCCAGCTGACCTTTCCGCCGGCGTTGGCAATATAGGTCTTAAAGGAAATGCCTTCGATATAGTCCATGACAAAATAGGACGTGTCGTTTTCGTCAAAATAGTCGGTCACACCGGCGATGCCCGGCTGGCCCATGAATTTGGCCAGAGTCCTGGCCTCTTCCTTAAACCGCTCCGCCCCGTAGGCAAAGTCTTCCGACCGGCTTTCCACCGCCACGGACACGGTGGTGCCGATGCGGGCGGCGATGTCGTTGGGCATAAATTCCTTTACCGCCACCCGGGCCTCCAGCTTGGTATCCCAGGCCAGATAGGTGATGCCGAAACCGCCCTGGCCCAGCACCCGTCCAATCCGGTAACGGCCGTTTAAAACCGTGCCGGCCCGCAGGGCCACCGGGTATTTCTTTGCATTTTCTTCCAGGTCAAAGCCGCAGTACGGGCAGGGGCCCGCCCCTTCCGGCTTTTCCTGAAAGCAGTTGTAGCAGAGGCTGCTCATATAACCTCCCCATTCTATGCTGGCATTTCTCCCGCCAGGCGATCTTCACATACCACCCGGGGGTAAATTCTTCCCTTTACTTTTTATCTGGAAATTCGTATAATATTTTATGAAATTTTGCAGGAGAATACAATATGCTGACTGCATAGTGTTCATGGCAGAAACGAGGATTCCCATGTATTACGACTGGTTTTCTGAAGCGCTTCAGCAGGAATTTGAACCGCTTCAGCTGCTGAAAGAAAGCGAACGCGGCACCGTGACCCTGATCCGCCACCGTGCCTCCCATCAAAAATTTGTCCTCCGCTCCTTTACCGGCAATGCGGAGGTTTACCGGAAACTGCTGAACTATCAATGTCCCAACCTTCCCAGAACCTGCGAAGTCGCTTCCAAAGACGATCAGAACCTGGTTCTGGAAGAATACATTCAAGGCGATAATATGGGCGTCATGCTGCAGGACGCCCTTTTTACGGCGGATGAAACCCGCCAGATTCTCCGGCAGCTCTGCCGGGCCCTGTGGGTGCTCCATTCCATGGGCGCCGTACACCGGGATGTCAAGCCGGAAAATATCATTCTGCGGGGTTCCGACGCCGTGCTCATCGACTTTGACGCCGCCCGGTTCCACAAGGCAGACGGCGGCAGCGACACACAGATTCTGGGCACCACCGGCTTTGCCGCTCCGGAACAGTACGGCCTGTCCCAGTCCGACGCCAGCTCGGATATTTATGCGCTGGGCATTCTCATCAATGTCATGCTCACCGGCCAGCACCCGTCCAGCCAGCTGGCGGACGGGCGCTGGGGACGCATCGTCACCCGCTGCACCCAGATAAATCCGGACCGCCGCTACAAAACGGTTCTGCGGCTGCTCAACGAATTATAATGTGAAAAGGTCCTGTTTATGAACAAAGAAAAGCATTGTCCGTTCTGCGGCGCGGCTCTGCCGGCAGAAGCCGTATTCTGCCCGTTCTGCGCGCAGAGCATCAACTCCCGCCAAAAGGCGGCGCTTCCGGTCCGGATACCGACCCGGCCGCTGCGCGCCGCAGCCTATATATTCCTGACAGTTTTTCTGATTCTGTCCCTTTCCTTTTCCCTGTCTCCCCAGACCTGCGAGGGCACAGGAGAGGTCTGCTACACCGATTCCGACGGCACCTATCAGCTTCTGCTCAGCAGCCGTCCGGACCGCTATGCTCCCATGGATGTGCTGGAGCCTGCAGTGACCGACGGGCAGCCGGCCCGTATCCCGCTGTATCTGTATATCAACCACCTGGGCACCGGCGCCGACGCTTCCGGCATCTTTGCCAGTAAAATCGCCGAAAGCAGCCTGACCGTCCGGCAGCCGGCGGACAGCCCGGATCCCATTGAGTTTTCCGCCTGCGAACCCTCTGCCTCCAATCCGGAAGCCGCCCAGGTCTGCTACCTCACCTGCAGCCAGGACAGCACAGGCCCTGCGCAGGCCATCTGGACACTGAACATGAAAAACGGAGACGTCATCCGTCTCCGCTCTGATCTGCAGGTGGTCCCTCTCCGCACCCTCTATTATGATTCCCGGAACGCGGATCTGTCCGATTCCGCGGCCCTGCAGGCCTTTATGGATCGGATCGCCCGGGAAACCCGGCCGGAAGATGTCATTTCCATTCAGCTTCCCGCGGTCGTATACACCGAACCGCTGACCCTTCCGGACCGCTCCTTTCTGCTGACCGGATCCGAACTGCCGGATTCCCGGCAGGATACGTCCGGGATTCAGCGCACCACCTTTGCCTGCGGCGTCCAGATGACTGCCTCGGACCCGGATCTCCGCTTCAGCACTTTTTCCTCCATGGATTTTGCAGGCGTCCGCAAAGATTCCGATACCGATCCGGATACTTACGCCGATACGGCGGCCGGCACCGGCCTGTCCGCCGCCGGCCGCGTGCGTCTGCAGGACTGCCGCTTCCTGGGCTGGGAAACGGCGGTGTCCTGCCTGGGCCGCGCCTGGGTCAGCGCGGCAGACTGCGCCTTCATCGGCAATACCATAGGCCTGCTCTGCAATTCCAGCGATCCGGACGCAGATGATCCGCAGTTCACCGCCAACACCTTCGCCTCCAACGCCATTGCCGTTTTGCTGGAACATGCTGCCACCCCTGTGGTTCTGGACTTCTCCGGAAGCCATTTTACCGGCAACGGCACGGACATTGAAAACCGCTGCGGCCAGCCGCTGGATATTGCGCTGACGGTATTTCAGTAGGGGCGGGCGGGGGAGAAACTGACGGAAGTCAATGGCATCAAACCTTTCATACGCATATGCCGCAGCTCCGGAAGCGTACATTCCATATCTCTGCATTTGAAGGTTTTCACAAACTTTGGGATCCTCCTTTTCACCGGACAATGGGTATTTTATTCATGAAAATAGGCGATCCATAAAGTGCAGTATCTATGGTTCCTTCAGATATTTTTGGACAAGCCGCTCTACAATCTGCATATTTAAAACTGTTTTCTCCGTCTCAAATGTAAGAATCAAACGCTCCCCTGGATAGATTCCGTTTTCCTCGTATGCGTAAATCTTTCTGACCGCATTTTGCGCATACGTCGGATCATCCATCCTGCCGTCATGCTCCCAGTAGATTTCCTGTCCGGTCTTTGCAGACAGAAATGTAAAATCCGGATAGACGATCCCCAAATTTTTCAAATATAAAGGACATTCATATTTATAAGGAATTCTATTTCTGTAGAAGAAATCTGCCAGTATCTTCTCCGATTTCGAACGTACTCTTTCTCCCCGTTCCGTCAGAATCAATGGTGTATCCTCTCTGAATCCTTTTCCTCTATACTCTTGATTTTCCCATTCTTCTATCTGGCGTTTCCAGACAGTCTCCACCGGCCGGATACGTTTTTGTTTTTCTTTATGTTCTTTCCAGTATACCATTTCTACTTCATCGTCTTCATAATCTCTGGTAATCTTCTGAATTTGAGCCAGTCTTTTGGAAACCAGCCGGATAATCTTCTCATCATAGGATTTCTGCGCAAGCCTGCATATCAGCTTCTGGTTTTCTTTTGGAATATACCTTCCTTTTGTTTTATCTCCCGGCATGCACTGATAAAACTGTATCCATTTTTTAGTTGCAGATATCTGAAGTGAACCCGGCGGAACATCCTCTTCCATTTCCTTTGTTGTTTTCTCCAGTATTTCTTCCAGTCTGCGCTGTTCACAGAGCAGCATATCTTTAAGACCCTTCATTTATTTCTCCTTTTTACAACCAAGTCTTAACCCTCTGATTTACTGTTGAAACCAGCAGGCTGTCTCTACGGGAAGATTTCGCTTTTTCCGTTTTTCTGCTGTAGATTTCCGCTTATCTCTACGGGGGATTTCGCTTTTTCCGTTTTTCTGCCGTAAACTTTCGCTTATTTCTACGGGAGGATTTCGCTTTTTTCGTTTTTCTGCCGTAGACTTCCGCTTATTTCTACGGGGGATTTCGTTTTTTTTCGTTTTTCTGCCGTAGACTTCCGCTTATTTCTACGGGGGGATTTGGCTTTTCCTGTTTTTCTGCTGTAGGCTTAACCTTTTTCTTGCATTTCTACAGTCGGATTGCTGATTTCTTATATTGGGAATGTTTTCCGGTGACTTCCGGATGTTTGATATAATGAATTTGAATTGATATGATATAAGCTGATTTGAAAAATCCCGGAAGCCTCGGCTTCCGGGATACAGAAGTTCTGAATAGATATCGAATTATCGCTTGCTGAACTGAGGAGCTCTTCTCGCAGCTTTCAGGCCGTACTAAACTCCTTTGAGCGCCGATTTTCCTTGGTATTCCGGGCTTTTCCGGCTTTTCAATGTTCAGTTGTCCTATTCCTTAACCAAGGAAAATGGTGCATTTTCAATCAGCATCCCGCCAGTTA
>CALWIA010000008.1 GCA_944380605.1 uncultured Lachnospiraceae bacterium
AGAGAACACCTGATTCCCATATCGGATCTCACACTCGCCTCCGTACCTCTTTACCGTCTCCTTCACATTCTCCAGCCCCCAGCCATGGGCACTCCGGTCTCCCTTCGACGTCACAAAACGCCCATCCCTCTCCTCAGGCTCTTTCTCATAACTGTTCTCCACCAGCAGAAAGAACATGCGGTTCACCGTAAAAATCTGCAGGCGGATATACCGTTCTCCTTCTTCGCACTGCTGTGCCGCTTCCACCGCATTCTCCAGCAGGTTGCTCATGATCATAAACAGGTCGTATTCCTCAATCGGTATCTCCAGCACATTCACTTCTGACTCAAACCGGATCCCCTTCTCCCCGGCCTGTACCCTGGTCTTATTCACCAGAAAATCTATGCATCCGCTTCCCGTCCACAGCTGTTCCTTCTGCTGCTTCCCGATCTCACGGCTCTTTTTCTCCAGGTACAATTCCCCTGCCTCATACTCCTGTCTCCGCAGACACTGGTACAGGTATTCCAGTTCATGACGGAATTCATGGATATGCCTCCGGTTCTCTTCCTGCTCCTTCTTCAGCAGCGCATAGTTGTCCGACATCACCCGTTCTCTGGCCAGCAGAATCTGCTTCTCTTTCTCATTCTCCTGATATTTCATGTAAATCCCAAAAACTCCCATACAGAAAATCAACAGAATCAGCAGGATAATTACAAACACAAACATATAGACTTCAAACTGAATCTCCAGGATATTTAAGACATACACAATTCCAAGAAGTTCTATGCAGCCTATCAACAGCAGAGCTTTTCTGTATCGGTTCAGTACTTCTTCCAAGAAAGGCCGTATTTCTTGCTTTTTCCACATGCAAAACAAATACAACGCCATCGTAATGCTTAATCCTGCTATCGCAGTTCCTCTGTTGGGACGATTAATAACACCCGGCAGCGTACTCTGATTCAACAGCCCGCTAATTACTAAAATCGGCATTTTTGTCATTACATAAAACCATTTGTAAAAGATACACCAACAGATAGTTCGCCCTGTATTATCTTTTTCTGGTATTATCAGCCACAAACTTTCCAAGACAATAAAAATCCATGTCATAAATATGCTGAAAATACAAAACCTTGAATTATAAACCTGAAGAATATATATGGCTATTAATAGCAGGATTCCTTTCTGCTTTAAATAGCTTTTCTCCTCCCTCTCTCCATACACATACCGGTACAGTCCCAACCCCGTCATCATCTGCAGCAGCACTTCCGCTCCCGATGTCAACCATATGGCCATTACTTATATCCCTTCCAGTAATTCATGATCTTCTCCCGCACCTCTCGGTGCCTCGGTCTGCTTACCGGAAGGACGTCCCCATTCCTCATCTCCAGCTCCCCCTGCCTGCACGACAGCACATGCTGGACGTTTACCACGTAGCTTTTATCCACATAAAAGAATTCTTCCGCGTTCAGTTCCCCGTAGATCTCCTTTAGCGTCTTCCTCTCCCGGCTGCTCCCGCCCCGGTGGAACAGCACCACGTACTTCCCCTCCTTGCGGATGTAAAACAGGTTCCGGTACAGGATCCGATCGATTCCTGACTCTTTCTCCACGATATAGCTGCGCTGGTCCAGCTGTTCCATCTCCGGCAGCAGCACGTCGTACGCCGCCGGCAGCTTTTCCCTCAGCAGCCGTTTGGGGATATAGCGGAACGCGTTTACCTCAAACGCCTCCATGGCGTACTGGACGTAGTTGGTCACGTAGACAATGGCGGGCTCCAGATAGTGCCGGCGGATCTCCTTGGCCACCTGCAGCCCCGTCTTTTCCGGCAGTTCCATATCCAATAAAAAGATATCATAATATGTCTCTTCCGACAACTCCGCGAACAGCGTCTGCCAGCGGGAAAATGCCCGGACATCACAGGGAACTCCGCGGCCGGCAAAGTAGCGTTTTGTCACGTACTCCATCAGCTTCCGGTCCGTGTCTGAATCATCCAGAATCGCTATCCGTATCATGGGGCTTTCTTCCTCTCTTTCGTCTGCAATTTTCGTATCTCTGAACTGATCATATTTCTAAATATGTTTTCAGTTTACGCATTTCACTTCTATGCGGTAAACTGCTACACTTATCGGGAAGGAGGCATGCGAAAATATGGACAATATGGAAAAACGAATCGGAAAACGCATAGCTGAAGCCAGATGCAGCCGGGGAATGACACAGGAAGAACTTGCCGAACAATGCTGTCTTTCGGTCAGCACCATAAGCCGGATCGAAACCGGGCGCAATTCCGCGCCGGTCAAGACGCTGCTTTCCATCAGCAGCGCGCTGACGGTGGGGCTGGACTATATCCTGTACGACCTGATTCCCAGGAAAAACGCCTCCGATTTTTCTCCGCAGGTTCAGGAAATCCTCCTCCTGCTGGAATCCATGAAAGAACAGGATCTGCTCTTCGTTCAGGAATTTCTGGCACTTTATCGTTCTAAACTTCAGTAACGATGCGGTATCCTATAAACATACCCATACGCCGATTCTCTCATGGATGCAGTATAGCACAAAATTCTATAAAATCTTTAAAATATCCTCATTTTGCATTTTAGTGACCCTGTTTTGTTTAATTCCGTGAACCATATCTTTTTCACTGTAATTTAACAAAGCGCTCAGCGGATCGGATCGGGAACGCTGCCTTCCCCTATCCGATCCTTTCTATGTAATCCGGTTCTGGGAGAAATCTTGACAGGCCCGCGCTTTTCTCAGTAAAATACGGACAGAGAATGAACTGTACGGATAAAATCTGCCAAAAAGGAGGGAAGCCATGAGCCTGACTGTATCACAGCTTCTGGAGCTGCCGTGCCTGCGGCGGGCCAGAGTCCTGGCAGGACACAAAAGTCTGGACCGAATCGTAACCAGCATCTCCGTTCTGGAATATTCCACCCCTACGGAGACGCAGAAGAAATTATATGAAAGCATTGAATTCTGGGGCAGCGAACTGGTCATCACCGGATTCTGCAATATCGCGGATGACGTGGACGCTCAGTGCGCCAACATCCGCAGCATGGCCGCGGCCGGCGAGGTGGGAATGATCCTCTATTACGTGGGTCTGATCCTGCCTTCGGTAGATCCCCGGCTGATCCGGCTGGCAGACGAATTGGATTTCGTATTCATCTGTATGCCGGAGAATGAACCGACCCTTCGCTACAGCGAAGTGATCCGGGAGTGTATGGACGCCATCATCCGGGATGAACTGAACAATCCCGCCTTCGCTTTGGATCTGCTGGAACAGATCGCGAAAATACCCAAGAGCCAGCAGACGGTGAAAACCATTCTGCGAATCACCAGCGACCGGCTGCGGGCCACCGCGCTGATCACCGACTCCGATTACAATATTCTCAGCGAGGCTTCCTGGCCCCGCAACCAGGCAATGCGGCAGGAGGAACTGCAGCAAGTGCTCTCGGGACACAGCCGTTCAGAGACATTCTGGGAAATCCGCGGGGAACGCCCTCTTTGGGTCTACCAGGCAGAGATCCAGCCCGGCGGTAGCCGTCCGATGCATCTGCTGGTGATCTCAGAAAGCGGAAAGTTCGATTCTGTACTGTGGAAACAGGCGGTGGAAGGCGTCCGGCTGGGGATGAGCGTCTGGGGCCGGCAGCACGACCAGGCGGACCTGTCTGAACTGGTACGGGCGATTATCCAGGACGAGCCCATTAAGATGCGCCGGCTGGGCGATTTGTATCACATCGACGTGGAAGCCCTGAGCGACGTGTGGATCCTGAAGAATCTGACGGACGCGGACCTGTCCCGGTGGATCGGCCCCATCCGGGAACTGTCTTCGCATTTTGCCAGAATTGAAATCTGCGAACCATATGAAAACGACATCCTGATCTTTCCGGTGGGAAACCGGACGCTGCGGGATATGAACGGGTGGGCGGCGGCCCTGGCCGGCTTCTGCGCAAAACACGAAATTCCCATCAAGATCACCCGCTGTCCGCTGCTGCAGAACACGGCCAACGTAAAATATGCCTATGAAATCAACCACACCTATCTGGCCGACGCCATCCGGATATTCCCCCTGCGCCCGTTCTTTACCATTTCGGAAATCGAATTCGCAAAGGAGTGCCGGGAGATCGCCGGAGCGGGAAAAGCAAATGTGCGATGGTATACCTCTCTGCTGGATCCGTTTCTGGACGGCAGGGACGGACCGGAAATCCTCCGCACGCTGGAAACGTATCTGCTGGACGAAAACTCCAGCATCGTAGATACGGCGTCCCGCCTTTTTGTCCACAAGAACACGGTAAAATACCGGCTGCAAAAGGCCGGCGACATCCTCGGCTTCCGCATCGGAGACGTCCCGCAGTCCAAAAACCTGATTTATGCCCTGTCTCTGCAAAGAATCCTGCATACTTCTGAAACCGGCTGATAAAGCAGCGTTTCTTCCTGCCGGTTTTTATCCACGCCCTGTCCGTTGTCCGAAAGGCCAATGAACAGGGCAAAACTTTATCTTCTCACATAATGACGGATTTCCGGTTCCAGACTATAATGGATTCATAATTTTTTGCTTGTTTTGCGGCATTAGAAAAACTACAAAGAGAGGAGTGCGGCAATTTGCGTAAAATCGGATTAAACGAAGTGGAAGACATCGCCCTGGGCGCGTCCCTGCTGGGCGCCGGAGGCGGAGGCGACCCGTATTACGGAAAGCTTATGGCCATTGGCGCCATTAAAGAATGCGGGCCCGTAGACCTGGTGGATCCGGAAGAAGTTCCGGACGACGCCATCCTCCTGCCCATCGCCATGATGGGAGCGCCTACCGTCCTGTGTGAAAAAGGCACCGGCGGCAATGAATACCAGGTGATCTACGAGATGGTATCCCAGTATCTGGGCAAACCCATTTATGCCGTCATGCCCATGGAGGCAGGCGGCGTGAACTCCATGCTGCCCATTGCGGCGGCGGCCCGGCTGGGTCTGCCCATGGTAGACTGCGACGGAATGGGCAGGGCGTTCCCGGAACTGCAGATGGTGACCTTTACCATCGGCGGCGTCAAAGCTACCCCCATGGCCCTGACCGATGAAAAGGGCAACAGCGCTATTTTCAACACCATCACCAACAAGTGGACGGAGGAGCTGGCCCGGGCCGTGACCATGAGCTGCGGCGGGTCCGTTACCGTCGGCCTCTATGTCATGACCGGCGCCGTCATGAAAGCCTTTGGCGTAAAAAATATCGTCACCCGCAGCGAAATGCTGGGACGGGCCATTCGCTGCGTGAAAGATCAGGACAGCCTGCCGCCGGAAGAGGCATTTCTCCGCTCCTGCGAGGGATACCGGCTGTTCCGCGGAAAGATCGTGGACGTGCTCCGGGAGACCAACGGCGCCTTTAACCTGGGCCGCATCCTGCTGGAAGGCATCGGCGGCTGCCGGGGCCAGACGGCCGAAGTATCTTTCCAGAACGAAAACCTGGCTGCCGTTGTAAACGGCGAGATAAAGGCCACCGTTCCGGATCTCATTTGTCTGGTTGACACGGAAACCTTTACCCCAGTAACCACAGAAGCCCTGAAATACGGCAAACGGGTTCTGGTGGTAGGCTTAAAGTGCTGCGAGATGTGGCGCAGCGAAAGGGGCCTGGAACTGGTCGGCCCGCGGTATTTCGGCGTCGATACCGACTATATTCCCCTGGAAGAACGGGCAAAAGGAGGGAACGGGTATGTATAAGCTGGGAATCGATGTAGGCGGCACCAACACGGACGCAGTCATCATCAACGAGCGGCGGGAAGTGGTGGCGGAGGTCAAATATCCCACCACCGACGACGTGTACGATGGAATTATCCACGCCATTCGGGAGGTACTGAAAAACTCCGGCATCCAGCGTTCGGAAATCACGCAGGCTATGCTGGGCACCACCCAGTGCACCAATGCCATCGTGGAGCGCAGGCACCTGGCAAAGGTAGGCCTGATCCGCATCGGCGCGCCGGCTACCACAGGCATTCCTCCTATGGTAGACTGGCCGGAGGACATCCAGGCTGTGGTGGAAGACTCTCTGGTGATCCGCGGCGGCTTTGAATTTGACGGCAAGGAACTGGCGCAGCTGGATCTGGACGCGGCAAGATCCTTCTTTGAACGAATCAAGGGCAGAGTACAGTCCGTTGCCATCTCCTGCGTATTTTCCACCATCCGCAGCGACCACGAACTGGCGGTGGCGCAGCTGTGCCGGGAGATCATGGGAGAACATGTCCATATCTCCATCTCCAGCGAAATCGGTTCCATGGGGCTGATTGAACGGGAAAATGCCACAATCCTCAACGCGGCGCTTTATCAGGTGGCGGAACGGTTTACCGAAGGATTCGCCAAGTCTCTGGCAGACGAGGGCATCTCCCATGCGAAGATCTACCTGTCGCAGAACGACGGCACCCTTATGACCATGGAACACGCCCGGCGGTATCCCATTCTCACCATTGCCTGCGGCCCCACCAACTCCATTCGGGGCGCGTCCTATCTCACCCATGTAAAAAATGCCATCGTCATTGACGTGGGAGGCACGACCACCGATTTCGGCGTCATCCAGAACGCCTTCCCCAGAGAATCCAGCGCCGCCGCCGTCATCGGCGGAGTCCGCACCAATTTCCGTATGCCGGATATCATCTCCATCGGCCTGGGCGGCGGCTCCATTGTCCGGCGGCAGCCGGATGGCCGGGTAACCGTAGGACCTGACAGCGTAGGCTATAAGATCACCTCCGAAGCGCTGGTGTTCGGCGGGCAGACGGTGACCGCCACCGATATTGCAGTGAAACTGGGAATGGCAAACCTGGGCGATCCATCCCTGGCCGCCGGCATCGACGACGATTTCGCCGTCCAGGCTATGGACGCCATCCGGGAAATGGTAGAAGAATGTCTCGACGCCCTGAAGCTTTCCAATGAGGATGTGGACGTGATTCTGGTAGGCGGCGGCTCCATTGTGCTGCCGAAGGAACTGGCCGGCACTTCCCATGTCTATACTCCGGACCACTCCGGCTGCGCCAATGCCATCGGCGCCGTCATTTCCAAGGTGTCCGGCAATTATGAACAGCTGGTGGACTATAACCAGATTCCCAGAGAGCAGGCCCTTGCGCAGGCAAAACAGGAGGCCGCCCGGCTGGCGGCAGCCGCCGGCGCCATCCCGGAAACGGTCGAAATCATCGAAGCCGAGGATGTACCGCTGGCCTACTGCGTGGGAAATACCTGCCGCGTCCGGATCAAGGCTGCCGGCGACCTGGCATAGAGGAAATACGGCCCCGGACATTTCTGCGCCGCCGTCTGCATCAGCGGGCGGCGGCGCTTTCAGAAAGCATATTTTCTATAAAGATCCCATATCCTTTGGTAGAATCCTGAATGAACACATGGGTCACGGCGCCGATGAGCTTCCCATTCTGGATAATCGGCGAACCGGACATTCCCTGAACAATTCCCCCGGTCAGCGCAAGCAGCTCCGGATCGGTCACCTGCAGCACCATGTTTTTGTTCCCGGAACCGGAACCATCCACCTTCTGAATTTCGATTTCATAATCCCGGACCTCTCCGGAAACCCCGCTGCGGATCCACGCCCTCCCCTTTTCCACATCCTGGCGATAGCCGATTTCCATCGGTTCCTGGCGAATATCCGCCAGAAACGCCTCGTCCACCGTTCCAAAAATTCCCGCGTCCGTATTGGCGTCAATTTCCCCGGTGCAAGTCCCCGGCCCATAATAGATCACGCCGGACATTACGCCGGGGTTTCCGGCTGATCCCTTTTCAATGCCGATAATCTCCGTATCGTACAGACTTCCTCCTGCGATTTCCATGACCTCGCCCGTATCGGTGTCGCTGATGCCATGGCCCAGCGCTCCGAAATTGCCGTTGAGATCCAGATAGGTCATGGTTCCAATGCCCTGAGTATCGCTTCGGACCCAGACTCCCAGCTTGCTCTCTCCCTCCTGCGTCACCACCGGTTCCATGGAAACGTCAAAGGCGCTGCCATCCCGGCGCACCGTCAGCACCGCTTCCCGGCCCTCTAGTTCTCCCACCGCTTCCGCCAGTTCCTCCTTAGTCTCCAGCGGCTGGCCGTTGATGGCCTCGATGTAGTCGCCGGACCGGAGTATGCCGGCCGCCGGTTCCACCACCTGTCCCTTTTCATTGGTCAGTTCTCCGGTGCCGATCACCATCACTCCATCGGATTCCAGATAAATGCCCACCGGCACGCCGCAGGGCACCGCGTACTGCGTGTCCACCACATCCACCTGGATTTCCTTGAACCGCAGCCAGCCGAACAGATCCAGGTTCAGCTGATAGCTGCCCTCGGTTTTGCCATACAGGCGAAACGCCTGATCCCGCACAATGGTAAT
Organism: uncultured Lachnospiraceae bacterium; assembly: GCA_944380605.1. Classification (GTDB taxonomy): domain Bacteria; phylum Bacillota; class Clostridia; order Lachnospirales; family Lachnospiraceae; genus UBA3402. The sequence continues at coordinate 8,316 of CALWIA010000008.1, forward strand.
CTGGTCTGTGGGAATCTCCGATCCGCTTCCCAGCACCACCTCTTCGCTTTCACTTTCCAGCGTCATCCGCACCGGCAGCGGAATCCGCACCGTCTCCTCCTGATCCAGGACAATGCTCAGCTTGTCGGGAATGACCCGCTCCATATAATAATAGGAAAAAACCGAAGAAAGCAAAATGCCCGCCAGAAATATTCCGGTCAGGCATCTGCGAAATCTGCTTTTTCTTACCATGACACACCTCCTGAAAACACCGCCGACAGAAAACTTCTCTCATAGTATGTGTCATGATTTTGAAACCACTCTGTAATTTTTTAGTTGTTACATTTTTCTTGTTATGCTACACTGGTTGTGAAATCAAAACAAAGGATATGGTAGATATATGAAACGAACCGCAACCAACAAAAATTTCTGGGTGCTCCTGCTGCTGGTTTTATCCGGCATCGTCCTGGGAGGCTTTATCGGTACCATGACCCAGGGCGTTTCCTGGCTCTCCTGGCTGAATTTCGGCCAGTCCTTCGGCCTGACCTCTCCTCTCGTTCTGGATCTGGGCATTCTGCAGATCACCTTCGGGCTGTCCATCCGCATCACCATGGCCAGCATCATCGGCGTGGCGCTGTCCCTGCTGATCTACCGCTGGCTGTAACGCCCGTTTCGCCGCCGGACGCGGTTTTTCCGCCGCCGGCGGCCATTTTTATCCCCGTTTCTTGGCGGCCTCCGCCAGTTCTTTCATCTCCCGGGCATTGTCGTATACGGCGTCTGTGATCCTGGCGCCGCCCAGCAGTCTGGCCAGTTCCGCCACCATCTGTTCCCGGTTCAGCTTCCGGATAGCCGTAGAAGTGCTCCCGTCCTCCGCGGCTTTGGAAATCTCGAAGTGCGCGTCCGCCATGGCGGCGATCTGCGGCAGATGGGTGATGCAGATCACCTGATGGCCCGCCGCAATATAGGCCAGCTTCTCCGACACCTTCTGCGCCGTTCTTCCGCTGATTCCCGTATCAATTTCATCAAAAATCAGGGTCGGAATGTCATCCGTATCCGCCAGCACCGCCTTAATGGCCAGCATCACCCGGGAAAGTTCGCCTCCGGAAGCCACCTGGCCCAGCGGGCGCTCCGGCTGTCCGGGGTTGGTGGAAATCAGAAACTCCGCCTCATCATAGCCGGACGCCGTAAACTCAGGCAGCCGCCTCAGTTCCATAGAGAACCGCACATCCATAAAATTCAGGTCTTCCAGGCCCCGACGGATCTTTTCCGCCAGCACGCCAGCCGCTTCCCGCCGCACCTGGGACAGCTGTCCGCACAGCTCTTCCAGTTCTTTCCGGCAGGCCTCCTGCTCCCGTTCCATCTGTTCCCGGGTCTGGTCAAAATGTTCCAGCTGATCCAGCCGCTTCCTCTTCTGCTCCAGCTTTTCCTGAATCTCCTCCGCCGTGCTCCCGTACTTGGCCTGCAGCCCGTGAATCTGATCCAGCCGCTGTTCCATGCGCAGAAACTCCGCCTCGTCATAGGTAAACGCGTCCATATACCTGCGGATATCGTGGGCCGCGTCAGACAGAATCGCTTCCGCGTCAAACAGCTGATCCCGGATCCGGGACAGGCTTTCATCGTATTCTGCCGCCTGTTCTACCTCTCTTACCGCCTCGCTTATGGGCTGCCCCTCTACCGCTCGGTACGCCTCCGACAAATATTCCATGATTTTCCGGGCATTGGACATCCGCCGGTATCCGGCGGTCAGTTCTTCTTCTTCCCCTTCTTTTATATCCGCTTCTTCGATCTCGCCGATTTCAAACCGCAGAAAATCCATCTCCCGCAGACGGCTCTCCCGGTCCAAATCCATTTCTTTCAGGTTCCGGATCCGTTCCTGATAGCTGGAAAAACAAGCGGCAATATGTTCTTTTAAAGGCGTGGTCCGGGATTTGGCATAAGCGTCCAGAATCTGCAGATGTTTGGATTTGTACAGCAGAGACTGATGCTCGTGCTGACCATGTATGTCGATGAGAAGGCCGGTGATTTCTCTCAGACGGCCGGCCGTAACGGTTTCATCATTGATTTTGCTGATGCTGCGGGAAGGCGTGATTTTCCGGCTGACAATCAGCGTCCCGTCCTCCGGCAGCTCCACGTCCAGCTCTTCCAGCCGGCGCCGCTTCTCCGGGTCGTCTACGGAAAAAATCAGTTCGATATAGGCGCTGTCCGCTCCCTGGCGGATCATGTCTTTGGAGACCTTGCCCCCCAGCGCCGCGTTGACGGAGCCGATTACAATGGACTTGCCGGCTCCCGTCTCTCCCGTCAGTATATTCAGCCCTTCGGCAAACGATACCTGGGCCGACTGAATCAGCGCCAGGTTCTTTACCCGTACATCCAGAAGCATGGGCTTCTCCCTCCTATTCCGCCAGCAGCCGGCGGATTTTGTCCATTACCTGCACGTTGTCTTCCGTGCTGCGCACCGCGCACAGAATGGTATCATCTCCGGCTATGCAGCCGACAATTTCATGAAAATGAATGGCGTCCAGAGCCGCCGCCACCGCCATGGCCATGCCGGAAACGGTTTTGATCACCAGAATGTTCTGCGCCATATCCATGGAAACAAATCCATCCTTCAGCACGCGGATGTATTTGTCGCTGAACGGCCCCTGATGCTGCAGCGCCACATACCGCTGCTTGCCGCTTTCCGACTGCACTTTGGTCAGTTTCAGTTCCCGGATATCTCTGGAAACCGTGGCCTGGGTCACCCGGTATCCGGCTTTGTTGAGATAATCCGCCAGTTCTTCCTGCGTCTCGATCTCATATCTGCTGATCAGTTCGATGATTTTGCTCTGTCGTTTTACCTTCACGTTTCGTCCTCCTGCCTTGTCGCCTGTATCCGTATGTCTTCGCGCTTCATTTATATTCCCGCCAGCTTGCTGCGGAGATTATCAAAAAAGGAACCGGCCCGCAGCTGAATCAGCACGGTCTCCGTCCGGGACCGCTCCGCCCGCAGCCGGTCGCCTACCTTCAGCTGCAGGGAGGAATCCCCGTCAAATACTGCCGCCTGGCCCGCGTCGTCGTGGCCCAGCACTTCGATTTCCACCTGGTCCTCCGACGACAGCACAATGCTCCGTCCGTTGAGGGTATGGGGGCAGACCGGCGTCAGAATGGTCATTCTGGCGTCCGGCTCCACAATGGGACCGCCGGCGGAAAGGTTGTAAGCCGTGGAACCGGTGGGAGTGGCGACGATCATGCCGTCGGCGTGATACTGATTCAGCATCTCTCCATTGACATAGATCCGCAGCTTCAGCATCCGCAGCATCTCCCGGCGGCTGATGACAATCTCATTCAGCGCCACGTCCGAACAGATCTCCTGTCCGTCCCGGATCACGGAACCCTTCAGCATCATCCGCCGTTCCAGACGAAACCGGTCTTCCAAAAGCGCCTGCAGCACCTCTTCCAGTTCCTCCCGGCGGCTGACCTGAGTCAGATACCCCAGATTTCCCATATTGATGCCCAGCATGGGAATCTGCCGCCCTGCCAGATCTCTGGCCGCCTGGATCAGGGTTCCGTCGCCGCCCAGCGTGAGCACGCATTCCGTATCTTCCGGCACCTGGCTGGAATCCGTATATTTGTACCGGCCTTCCGCCGGCCTTGCACTGCCGTTGGCCTGCATGCCGCAGACACAGCCGCGGCGGCGCAGCCATTCCCGGATCTCCTCTGCCATGGACCGGGTTCCTTCCTTATAGGGATTCCAGACCAGATAAAAATGCCTCATTGCCCGTCTCTCCTTACGCCTCTGTCTGCAGATCCTGATGCGCCGCTTCCACAACCGCGGCAGGATCCAGTCCCGGCACATCCGGGCGCTCCGTCCCGGCTTCCAAAGCCTCTGTCTCCGGTCGCTTCTTTATATGCAGCAGGTACTCGATGTTGCCTTCCGGCCCCTTGATGGGAGAATAGTCCAGATGCAGCAGGTCAAATCCCAGAGACCAGGCGTAGTCCATCACCATCCGGATCACTTCCAGATGGGTGCTCTTTTCCCGCACCACGCCCTTTTTCCCCACCTTTTCTCTTCCGGCTTCAAACTGGGGCTTGATCAGGCACACCATCTCCGCCCCGTCAGCCAGCAGCGCCTTTACCGGCCCCAGCACCTTAGTCAGGGAAATAAAGGACACATCCGCGGAAGCGAACTGAATCGGTTCCGGCACCTGTTCCCGGGTTACATAGCGGATGTTGGTCTTTTCCATGCACACCACCCGCGGATCGTTCCGCAGCTTCCAGGCCAGCTGCCCGTGGCCCACGTCCACCGCGTACACCCGGGCCGCGCCGTTCTGCAGCATGCAGTCCGTAAAGCCGCCGGTAGAGGCGCCCACATCCATGCACACCTTGTCCTTCAGATCCAGGTGAAAGCGATTCATGGCCTTTTCCAGCTTCAGGCCGCCCCGGCTGACATACGCCAGCGTATGGCCCCGCACCTCAATCACCGCTGTGTCTTCAAAAAAAGTTCCGGCCTTGTCTTCCTTCTGTCCGTCCACATAGACGATACCGGACATCAGGATCGCCTTGGCCTTTTCTCTGGACTCCGCCAGATTCCGTTTTACCATCAGTACGTCCAGACGTTCCTTCATAGATACCCTTCTTCCCGCATTCTGCGGATAATGGAGTCGCTGTCAATGCCCAGGGCCTCTCGTAAAAGCGACACGTTGCCGTGTTCTACATACATGTCGGGAAGCGCTACGTTCATCACCCGCACGCCGGGATGCCGCTGATGCACATGCGCCGTCACCTGCAGTCCGTATCCGCCCTGGAGCACATTTTCCTCCAGCACCACCAGACGGCTGTGGGAGGAAGCCAGCCGGTCCACCAGTTCCCAGTCCACCGGCTTGATAAAGCGGCCGTTGGCCAGCGTCACATCCCATCCCTCTTCCTTCAGTTTGTCCCGGATATGCTCCGCGGTGCTGACCATGCTGCCCACCGCCAGCAGAGCGATATCCTTTCCTTCGTATAAAACCTCTCCCTTTCCATATACAATGGGAGAATCAAATTCTTTTAATCCCCGGTAGGCCATGCCTCTGGGATACCGGACGGCAATGGGGCCGTCATACTGGAGGGCGAAGTCCAGTTCCTTCTGCAGCTCCCACAGATTTTTCGGCGCCAGAACGCTCATATTGGGGATGGACGTCAGATACGAAAGATCAAAAATTCCCTGATGGGTCTCTCCGTCGCTTCCCACCAGCCCCGCCCGGTCTACGGCAAATACCACCGGCAGGTTCTGGATGCAGACGTCGTGCAGAATCTGGTCATACCCCCGCTGCAGGAAGGAAGAATACACCGCCACCACCGGCTTTAATCCGGCGGCCGCCATGCCGGCGGCGCTGGTTACCGCATGCTGCTCCGCGATTCCCACATCAAAGAACCGCTGCGGAAATTCCTTGCGGAAGCGCTTTAAGCCGGTACCATCGGGCATAGCGGCGGTAATGGCCACAATCCGCTCATCTTTTTTGGCCAGCCGGCACAGTTCCCTGGAAAAGACATCGGTATAGGACGGATAGATCTTTTCCTGCCTGGGCTTTCCCGTCTCCACGTCAAAGGGATCCACGCCGTGGAACCGCTCCGGGTTCTTTTCCGCCGGCCGGTATCCTTTGCCCTTTTGGGTCCGCACATGTACCAGCACCGCGTGGTCCACCTTTTTCGCTTCCTTCAGCACCCGGCACAGCTGGTTCAGATCGTGCCCGTCCACCGGACCCAGATAGGTAATGCCCATATTTTCAAACAGCATGCCGGGAATCAGCAGCTGCTTGATGCCCTGCTTGGTCCGGCTGATCTTGTCGATCATCCGGGGGCCCGCCACCGGAATTTTCTCCAGGACGCTGGTAACGCTTTTCTTTAAATCGTTGTACCCTTCGCTGGTGCGCAGGCCGCCCAGATACCGGGACATGCCGCCCACATTTTCCGAAATGGACATGTTGTTGTCGTTGAGCACAATGATAAAATTGCTGTCCAGCATGGCGGCGTTGTTCAGCGCTTCGTAAGCCATGCCGCCGGTCAGCGCCCCGTCTCCGATGATGGACACCACGTGGTAGTCCTCTCCCTTTAAGTCCCTGGCCTGGGCCATGCCCAGCCCGGCGGAAATCGAAGTAGAACTGTGTCCCGTGTTGAAGGCGTCGCAGGCGCTCTCCCTGGTTTTGGGAAATCCGCTGATGCCTCCCAGCTGCCGCAGTTCGTCAAAATTCTTGCGTCCGCTTAAAATTTTGTGGGTATAGGCCTGGTGGCCCACGTCCCAGATCACCTTGTCTTTGGGCAGATCAAAGGTCAGATATATGGCCATGGTCAGCTCCACCACACCCAGGTTGGAGGCCAGATGGCCCCCGGTGACGCTGATCTTTTCAATCAGAAAATCCCGGATTTCCTGCGCCAGCTGTTCCTGTTCCTGCCGGCTGAGGGCCCGTATATCTTCCGGGCCGTTTATCTTTTCCAACATTGCCATCTTCCTCTGCTTGTTACTTCTCCCTTGTCACCAGCGAAACAATCAGCCGGCGCAGAAATTCATGATCGCCGGGAAGCGTTTCCAGCGCCTTTACCGCCTGAAGCGAATACGCCTCCACGTCCTTTCTGGCCCGGTCCATGCCGTACAGGGATACATAGGTGGTTTTGTGATTCTTTTCATCGCTGAGCACCGGCTTCCCCAGCACCTCCTGGCTGCTGGTCAGATCCAGAATGTCGTCCTGAATCTGGAAGGCCAGGCCCACGCAGGCGGCCATCTGCCGCGCCGTTTCCACCTGATCTTCCGGCGCTCCGGCCAGAATGGCTCCGATCATCACCGGCGCTTCCAGCAGCGCCCCCGTCTTTTCCCGGTAGATAAAATCCAGCTGCTCCGCCGTCATCGACTTTCCGGTCAGTTCCACATCCGCCGTCTGGCCGCCGATCATGCCGTAAATGCCGGACTTTCGGGCCAGCAGGCCCACACACCGGCCAACCGCCGCCGCGTCATCCGTCATGGCAAAGGCTTTCGCCGCCGTTTCAAAGGCGTATCCGTACAGCGCGTCTCCCGCCAGCACCGCCATATCATACCCATACTGCACCCAGGTAGTGGGGAGCCCCCGGCGGTACCGGTCGTTGTCCATACAGGGCAGATCGTCGTGCACCAGGGAAAAGGTATGTATCATCTCAATAGCCGCCATAAAGGGATCCGCCGCCCGGCCGGTTCCTCCGAGCATCCGGTACGTCTCCCGCAGGAACAGGGGCCGCAGCCGCTTTCCGCCTGCCTTCATGCTGTAGTTCATCGCCTCCAGCACCGTCTTCTGGCACCCTTCCTCCGGCGGCAGATAGGACTGAATCACCTGCCAGACCTCTTCTGTATACTGCTTCAGACATGCGTCAAAATTCTCCATCCTGTCCTTCCTCCGACAAAATCTGAATCTTCTTTTCTACCTTGTCGATTTTTCCGCTGCACACCTTTGCCAGCTTCATGCCCTTTTCATAGCAGGCAAAGGTCTCTTCCAGAGAGCTGTCCCGATTTTCCATCTGCTCCAGCAGCCCTTCCAGCTGGTCCAGCATCTCTTCTATAGTCATGGAATCCGCGCCGCCTTCCGGCTCAGGATTCCCCGTTATCTCTTTGATTTCCATTGCAGAGCTGTTCTCCTTCCCTGTATTCCCCGGCGGTTTCTTCTGTTCCGAACCACTCCGCCGATTCCACCCGGGTACGGACTCTGCCGTCTGCCAGCCGGATGTCCAGCCGCTGTCCCGCGGTCAGCGTCCGCGCCGACGCCACCCGCGCCCCTGACGCGTCGGTGACAAAGCCGAAACCGCTGCTCAGCCGCCGCAGAGGCGACAGACCGTGCAGTCGTTCCGCCAGAATCGCCAGGCTGTGCCTGCGGTCTTCCAGACGGCTCCGGGCCGCCTGTTCCATGCGGTCGGTCAGATCCGCCAGCCGCTGCCGGTTTTCGTCCATGCGCCGCTGGGGATGGCGCATCTGAAGCCGCAGCCGGCTCCGCTCCAGACGGGTTTTCCTCTGTTCCAGTGCCTGTCCCATATTCCGGTTCAGCATTCTCCGGAACGTGTCCAGCCGTTCCTCCAGCTGCCGGTAATCGTATACCGCCAGCTCCGCTGCCGCCGAAGGCGTAGGCGCCCGCAAATCCGCGACGTAATCGGCAATGGTCACGTCAGTCTCATGGCCCACCGCGGAAATCACCGGCGTCCGGCACTCAAAAATCGCCCGGGCCACCATCTCTTCGTTGAACGCCCACAGATCTTCTATGGAACCGCCGCCCCGGCCGACGATCAGCACGTCCAGCCCCATGGCGTCCAGCGTCCGAATGCCTCTCACAATGCTGGGGGCCGCTTCCTCCCCCTGCACCAGCGCCGGATACAGCACCAGCTGCACATACGGGTTCCGCCTGGCGGCAATGTTCATAATGTCCCGGATGGCCGCTCCCGTGGGAGCCGTCACGATGCCCACCGTCCGTGCGTAGCGGGGAATGGGCTGCTTGTATTCGACAGCGAACATGCCCATCTCTTCCAGTTCCTGCTTCAGCTTCTGGAAGCGCTCATACAGGCTGCCGGTGCCGTCCGGCCGGATCTGTCTGGCATACAGCTGATACCGGCCGTCCCGGGGGTACACGTCCACCGTTCCGGTCACCACCACCTGCTGCCCTTCCCGCAGCTGAAACGCCAGCCCTTTTCTCTGGCCGGCGAACATCACCGCCGCCAGCGTGCCGGAATCGTCCTTCAACGTAAAATAAATATGGCCGGACGAGTGATATTTGCAGTTGGAAACTTCCCCCCGCACCTGGATACGGTTCAGCAGGAAGTCCTGCTCGAACAGGTTCTTGATATAGGCGTTGACCTGCGCCACCGAGTAAATCCCGGCCATGCTACGGCACCAGTCTGGCCAGCACGCCGTTGATAAAGGCCGGCGACTCTCCCTGTCCAAACTTCTTGGCCAGCTCTACCGCTTCGTTGATGGCCACCTTCTCCGGTACCTCTTCGTCGTAGAGCATCTCATACAGAGCCAGCCGCAGAATGGTCAGCTCCACCTTGCCCATGCGGCGGGTCTTCCAGCCCTGGGCCACCGCGTTGATCCGGTCGTCCAGTTCCGGCAGCTTCTCTACAATGGCCTCGGTCTTCTGCTTCAGATAATCGCTGTCTTTTTCACCAAGATCCACATTGTGGAGGACCTGCATGACTCCCTCCGGCGTCATCTCATCTTCCTCCGGCGCGTCAAAATAATGCTCTATCTGCTCCTTTGTCTCTCCCGCCGGATAAAAATCTGCGCAGAACAGCATTTTAAAACAATGCTCCCGCAATTCTCTTCTGGTCATTTTCTGTCCTCCTGATGGTTTTCCCCGCACGCCAAAGGCGCAGCCGCAAAAGCGGCTGCGTCCCGTGCTTCTTACTGATCTTCTTCCATGTTTACGCCGGCGATCCGGATGTTGACATCCAGCACGTTGAGCCCGGTCATATTTTCAATGGCGCTTTTTACTTTGTCCTGAACCTTTTCGGAAACGGATGGGATGCTGTATCCGTACTTGATATTCAGGGACAGGTCCACGGACACATGCTCTTCCGTCACCTCTACCTTCACGCCCTTGGACAGGTTCTTCATGCCCAGCTTGCTGACCAGTCCGTTGGTGATATTGCCGGCCATGGAATCCACGCCTTCGACCTCTGTCGCTGCCAGGCCCGCGATAATGGCCACCACCTCGTCGGCAATCTGTACTTCGCCGATGGTACCTTTTTCATAGACTTTATGCGTATTCCTGTTTTCCGCCTCTGCCACGGCACTTCCCTCCTGTACTCTATAATAGCCTTATTATAGCAAAAATACTCCTGTTTGCAAAGGTATTTTTATTCACTGAGATTCAGCAGCGTAATGATGATGCTGTCCGCCGCCATCTCGGTTTTGCGCTTCACCACGTCCTCGATCTGGGCCCGCTGGGCGTCGGTGATGGAGGCGGCGTTGACAATGACGTCCACCTTGTCGGAGGAGATGCTGACCACCGGATCCAGAAAGCCTTTGGCCATCAGAAGGGTCTCCGCCGCATTCTCTTTTTCCGACAGCTCCGTCAGGTCGATCATCTCCTGAATGGCCTCCTGTTTGGCCGCCTCCTCAATGCCGGTGCTGTTGATGATATTCAGCAGCGTATCCTTATTTCTGGCCCGCACCTGCTCCCGGCTCAGCTGCACGCCGGCTATGTAGTCCGCCACGCTCATGCCGCTGGTCAGAATCGCCTCCCCCGGGTTTTCCAGCCCGGCCTGGGCTTCCGCGCCGGCGGCTTCGCCGCTTTCTGTCCCTGCCTCGCCGGCGCCATCCTGCGCTGCCGGCTCTCCCTCCGCCAGCACCAGCGGCTGCGTCTCTTCCGGCGCTGCCCCGTCCTGGTCCAGACTGGCGATTTCTTCATAGCCGCCCTGGGCGTCCAGCGCCGCCTGATTTTCCATCTGGATCTCTTCCTCCCCCACGTCCATGGCGCCCGCCTCATAGGCGCCGCTGTCCGGATCCAGGTTCTGGCTGTCCGTGTAGTTCAGATAGCCGGCCGCCGCGATCATCACCGCCAGCGTGGTAACGATGATCTGATTTCTCCGGAGCATTTTTTTCATATTGACGTTTTTCAAGTCCTTTTTAATCAGGTCTTTCCCTAGCTTCATTCCCGACACTCCTTTTTATTCTACCCGCTTTAATACTTTTATTTTATGTGAAGGCAGGTCAAATAATGCTTCCGCAGCCGCGGAAATTTCCGCCTGCACCGACGGGCTGGCGCCGCCATCGGCGCTGACCACCACGCCTCCGATTTCCGGGAACAGTTTCTTTTCCAAAAGCGGCCCGTCTCCGTCTCCCTGACCGGTAAGGACGGTCTCTTCCGACAGTTCCCGGCTTTCCACCCGGCGGCTGCCTCCGTTCTGATCCGTTTCCTGAGTAACGGAATCCGACGTGTTCCGGTCTACCCGCCACACCTTCTCTTCCGAGGACTTCAGCACAATCATCACTTCCGCCGTCCCCACGCCTTCTACCCGGCTTAAAATCTCTTCCAGCCGTTTTTCCAGCCGCTCTTCATAGGCTCCGGCCGATTCTTCTTCCGGCTCCGCCTCCCCCTGCTCTCCATGGACTCCGCCGGACCCGCTTTCCTCTCCGGCCGGCTCCTGGCCGGATTCCAGGCCGGAGGGCACCGCAAACAGCAGACAGATCAGGCCTGCCGCCAGCAGAAGCAGCCATCGGCTTTTCTCATTCTTCCAGATGGATTTCCACGTTCCGGGATTCCAATCCATAATACTGTTCCACCTTTCTGCGCAGCCGGTTCAATTCCTCCGCCCGGTTTTTTCCTTCACTCTGCTCCTTGGACCTTACTTCCATATATATTTCCGTCACCGTCCCATATGCCTCTTTGTCCCGGTCTTTTTCTATGGACACCCGGGTCCGCGCCGGCGCGAATCCTGCGGCGGCGGCCATCTGCTCCAGATCCAGGGCGGCGGCGGACTCATAGCCGGCGATGACCCGCTCTAACCGCTGCTTCTCGATTCCAAGAATTTCCCGGTTCAAGTCCCGGGTTTCCTCCCGAAAGCTGAATAATTCAAAATAATAGGCCAGCCGGTCATCCAGCCGCAGCCCGCCGGTGAGCGGCTGCACCGTCAGCAGAATCAGCACCATGCCGGAAAACAGCCGCAGGTATTTTTCATATTTCCCCGACGGCAGCAAAGACCCCGCCGCCGTCATAAACAGCGAAAAAAACAGAATGTTGGCCGCCCACTGATATACCGCCTCCACCATTTTCCTCCTCAGGCATAGTAGGTCACATTGGTTCCCGCGCAGACCAGGGCCACCGTAATCACCAGCAGAAATGCCGCCGTCATGACGATCTGCAGCAGCATCCGATGGCCGTCTGCCGCCGCCGTGACGCAGGCCACCAGCCGCCGGTCGCACACCGGCTCCAGAAGCACCGCCAGCAGCCGGTACAGCAGCATCAAAAGCAGCAGCTTGGCTGCGGGTACCGCCGTCACCGCCGCCAGAATCACCACCGCCGCCATGCCCATGGTATTTTTGATCAGCACGCCGGAGCCCAGAAGCACCTGGGCCAGCGCCGCCGCCCCCTGCCCGACGCCGGGAATCAGGCTCATCAGCTTCTGGACCGAACCGTTTTTCAGCGCGTCCACGTAGGGCAGGATCATGCCCTGGATCAGATGAAATCCCAGCGCCAGCCCCAGCAGGGTCTTCATCCCCCATCCGGCCGCCTGCCGCAGCAGTTCCGTCAGTTTTCCAAAATACGCCTCTTTTCCCAGATTGCCGGCCAGAGACAGCAGAATGTGGATCCTCACCAGGGAAATCAATACCGTATGCAGCAGCCACTGGCCGCCGGTAATCAGAAGCAGGGTGCCCTCATACATGGCCATAGCCGAAGCGCTGCCGCCGGCAAAGGCCACCGCCAGAAAATACGACGGCGCCAGCACCTGCATAAACCGCAGGATCTGGGAAACGGTCCGGGAGGCGGTTTCCGCGCTCTGGCCAAGCCCCGCCGCCAGAATGGCGGTCATCAGCAGATAGGTCACGTAAAACGCCGTCTCCGACACCTGGCTTTTGTCAAATACATCGGAGAAATTGGTGAAAACGGCGCCCAGAATTCCAAGGGTGAGAATCTGTCCCGCCGCCCGGATGCCGAAAGAAAGTTCCGAAAACAGTTCCTCCTTCGCCGGCTCCAGAAGATCCTCGCACACCTTCAGAAGCCTCCCCGCCATCAGATCTTCCATGATCTGCCGGAAGTCCGGGCTTTCCGGCGCCTCCTTCCGAAGAAACTCCTGAATGTCCGAAACATCCATCTCATCCAACAGTTCCGTTTCCAGAGCCTCATCCGCCGGCGCCGCGCCGGTTTCTCCTTCCATCCATTCCTCCCCTTCCGTTTCCTCCCGGGAAAGGGACACGGAAATCTCCACCGGCTCCACTGCCCACGCTTCCATGCCTCCCGGGCCTCCTGACGCCAGGACCGACGTGAAAGCCGCCGCGAAGGCTGCCAGAAACAGCGCCGCAGGTCCCCGCCCCCTCATGACAGAAACCCCTGTATGGTTTCCATAAGGGCCAGCAGAATCGGCATGCTCACCGCCAGAATCGACAGTTTCCCGAAGATCTCGATCTGGCTCCCCAGCGCGCCGAATCCGGCGTCCCGGCATATGCCGGCGGAAAATTCCGCCACATACGTAATCCCCACCATTTTCATCAGCGCCGTCAGGTACACGCTGTTGATCCGGATGCAGGACTGGATCTGCCGTATGGCGTCCAGAATGGTCTCCAGCCTGGCCGTTCCGTAAAAAAAGATAACCAGTCCCGCCGACGCCGCCAGGTACACGCCGTATTCTCCCCGGATGCCCTTCAGCTGCGCCGCCAGCAGCACCGCCAGAATTCCCAGAATCCCAATGGTGATCACCGACATATGCTTCCCCTACAACGCGAAAAGATTTTGAATGGTTTCAAACAATTCATAAATATACGGCACCATCCAGAACAACACCAGAATCAGCCCTGCCAGACTGGCCAGAAACGCCTGTTCCTCCCGTCCGCTGTGCTTTAACACCTGACAGAGAATGGATACCAGGATTCCCACCGCCGCAATGCGGAAAATCAGATTGACTCCCATGGCAGCCTCCCTCCTCAGCACAACAGAATGGATAGAAACAGCCCGCCCATAATGCCCAGTCCGGTATACAGGCGGTTCTGCTCCCGCTCATGTTCCCGGTAATACCGGATGGACTGTTCCGCCCGTTCCAGATACAAGGCGATGGTCCGCTCCTGCATCCCCAGATCCAGAAAGCCCAGATGCCGCCCCAGTTCCTGCAGTTCCAGCCGTTCCCGATCCGTCAGCAGCAGCTGCCGGCCGTACCGGCCGGATTCTTCCTGCCAGATCTGAAAAAAAGGTTCTCCTTCCTGCTTCTGCATCCGGGCCGCCGTCTCCCGGAACAGACAGGCCGCCGGCCCTTCCTCCCGGTTTCCCACCGACCAGAACGCCTCCGCTAACGGCGCCCGGGCATAGAGAATCTCCCCCCGCAGCAGCACCATCATGGACCGCAGCTGTTCCAGGTTCTTTTTGTGCTGTCGGAAATTCCGGGCCTTCATGATCCCCAGCCCGGCGCAGGACGCCGTCACCAGCGCGCTGCCCCCCAGTTTCATCAGCATACGGCCTTCCTTTCCGAGCGGTACAGCTGGCTGCCTCTGGAATCATAGATCTGGGATACGTGGCCGACGCCGCCCCGGCTGTCCATGACGATATACCGCTCAAACATCCGCTCCTGCACCAGCCGCCGCAGCACCGGCTTCTGCTTGATATCTTCCACCGAAGCGCCGTGGACCGTGGCCACCAGCTTGCAGCCGCAGTTCATCACGTACTCCATGGCCTCCAGATCCTCCCGGCTTCCGATCTCGTCCACCGCCACCACCGCCGGCGACATGGTGCGGATCAGCATCATCATGCCCCTGGCCTTGGGGCAGCAGTCCAGCACGTCGGTGCGGATGCCCAGTTCATTCTGTGGCACCCCCTGGCAGCAGGCGCCGATTTCCGAACGCTCGTCCACCACCCCCACCGTCACCCCCGGCTGCCGGCAGGAGCCGTTGGACAGCTGCCGCACAATATCCCGCAGCAGCGTGGTCTTGCCGCACCGGGGCGGAGAAATAATCAGCGTATGAAGCACCTGGCCGTTCTCGTACAGATAGGGCATCACCGGGTCCGCGCAGCCCCGGATCTGATGGGAAAGCCGGATATTGATAAAGGATATGTATTTCATAGACCGGATCCCCCCGTCGTCCAGAATGGTCTTTCCGGCGATCCCCACCCGGTGCCCGCCCTGAATGGTCAGAAACCCCTGCCGGACTTCTTCCTCAAACGCGTACAGCGAATGGCTGCTGATATACTCCATGGTTTCCCGGATCTCCTCCCGGCTGACCACATGGGCCTGCTCCATTTCTCCGCTCAGCCGCCCATCCCCGGTGAGATAATACTCCCGGCCCCCGGACACCATGAGCAGAGGCCCCCGCACCCGCAGCCGTATCTCCTGTACCTGTTCAAAATCCACCTGCGCCCGCTCCAGGATGTCCCGTATAGACCTGGCAAACACGCGGGTCAACTGTTCTTTTCGTTCCACGCTGTCCCCTCCTTTTTTTCATATATACGGGAAAAGAGAGACAAACATTCCTGGCGGAGAAGAAAAAAAGCCGCTTCCGGACGCAGGTCCGAAAGCGGCTTGTACCGCGAGTCTGTCCTATTACAAGGCGGAGTATCCGAAAGAATTGACCAGTGCCCGGATCTTCTCCCCTTTTTTGCACATCGGGCAGTTCCGGTAGTCGTAGGCTTCATAATCCGGCAGGTCCTTTTTGCCGAATACGGAAATCACCGGCACCCCGTTTACCGAATCCACCGCGCTGAACACCGCCGACACGCCCTGGAGAATGCCTCCGTAGTACTGGATGCTCTCCATCACCTGGCTGACGGTCTGTCCGGTGGTCACGTTCGCCATCAGGATCAGCACATGCTTGTCCTGGATCATGGGCACCAGGTTGTCCCGGAAAATCAGCTGGCTGTTGCTGTTGAACTCCGGTCCTACCACATAGATGGTCTTGTGCTGGTTGGTGGAAAGGAAGCCTCCCTTGGTCAGCTCCTCCGTCAGAAACGCCCCGATCACCTGGGTCCCCTCCATGCAGACAATGGTGTCGATCACCATGTCGTACAGATACAGCCCCGCCAGCACCCGGGCGATGCCGTGGGCCTCGCTGGCTCTGGCCTTGATGGTCGTCATGTCCAGATAGTAGTTGGTATGCGCGTGATTGGTGGCAAAATGGCCGGCCGTCACCTTCAACGGCACATCGGTTCCCATGGTCTGGATCTTGGTGTATGTGTGTTCCATAAATGCGCCCCCTTGTCTGAAAAAAACGTCTCCGTCTGCAGCGTACTGCTTCTGTCCCTATTATACTAAATCTTTCTGCCGCTCACAAGAGAGTCTTTCATGAAAGCGCCCTTTCTTTTCAGGAAGATTTCCGTTCATTCCAGAAAGTGAAGCCCAGAATCAGCGCGCCTCCCAGAACCTGGCCCGGACTCATGGACTCTCCCAGCAGCGCCACGGAAATAAACACCGCCGTCAGCGGATCCAGATAGCTTAAAATAGACGCCTCCTGTCCCGTCAGTTCTTTCAGGGAAGAAAAATACATGCAGTACGTCACGCCAGTGTGAAACAGGCCCACCAGCAGAAGGCAGGCCCAGCCGGTCCCGTCCATCTCTCCCAGCCGGATCCCCCCGGTGCACAGCACGTAGGGAAGCAGCACCAGCGCCGCCGCCAGAAACTGCAGCAGCGTGCGGAAAAGCCCCGGAACTCCGCGGATCCGCTTATTTAACAGAATCACCGACGCGTAAAATACGGCGGCGCACAGGCCGAAGAAAATGCCGGCGGCGCTGCCGCCTTCCAGCCCGCCGCTTCCCACAATCAGCACCAGGCCGGCAGTGGACATGACAAAACAGAAGATCTGCCTCCGGCCCGGCCGCTCATGAAACAGAAACGGGCTGACCGCCGTTACCAGCACCGGTGCGAAATAATAGCTTAACGTAGCCAGGGAGATGGTGGTATAGCGGTACGCCTCAAACAGCAGAATCCAGTTGACGCCCATGGCCGCGCCGGAAACCAGCAGAAGGCCGATTTCCCGCTTTGCGTCTTTCCAGTCCAGCTTCTGCCGGGACACCGCCAGAAACAGCCCCACCAGCAGAAATGCCAGTACCGCCCGGTACAGGGCCAGCTCCCCGGAACTGACCGGAATATGCCGGGTAAACAGCCCCAGCGTTCCAAAAATCACCATAGACGCGGCGTACATTCCCTTTGCCGCGGACCTCGTTTCTCTCATGCTGTCAACTCTCTCCCCCGCCTGATTTCTCCATTGCTTCAAAAGCGTCTTTTTCATACGATAGGGAATGAAATCTCCTATCGTATAAAAAAAGATGTCCCCAGCGCCGGGAAGGCCCCGTACCGCTGAAGACATCCTTGGTTTTTCTCTCCGGTACTTCTGACGGAATAGAAGAAGTTTACGCTCGCGAAAACAATTTGTCAAGCGCTTTCCGCGGGGAAATCACCGGCCTGCCGGAACTCTCGCCGGTTCCGGAATTACTGCAGCGCCTCGTAGGCTTCCAGCGCCTGCCGGATAATCTCCTTGTCGCTGTCTCTTACGGTATAGTCGCTGACATAGTCGTCGCCCTCAAAACGGATCATCGCTTCCGAAGCGTTGGCGATGGCCCACAGCATCTCCTCGTCTCCGGTTCCGTCGTCGTCGATGTACTCCCAGACTACGCCGCCGCTATTGTCCCGGACGATATCAAAATAGTTGAAGGATTTGTGATAGGTTTCGCCGTCTGCCAGCACCGTAAGCTTGGTGAAGAATACCCAGTCGTCGCCGGTGTAGTTGTAGATGACCCGGATCCAGGCGCTGTCCTCACTGACTCCCAGATAAGGCCGTATAAAGCTGCTCTCATCCGCCACCCAGCTGCCGTCGGAATAGAACCGCCAGCCGGAGGGGTAGTAGAAGCTGACGCCCTGGAACGGATCTTCATCTTTTGTCATACCGGCCAGCAGTTCGTCGGCTCTGGCCCGCTTCAGTTCCTTCAGCTGTTCCTCGGCAGCCGTCAGGTCTCCCGCGTTGGCCACCCTGGACTGCTGATCCGCAGTCAGGCCGTTGTAAGCGGTCTTGGCCGCTTCAATGGCGTCGCCGCTGTCCATGGTCACCTCTCCAATGGCCGCGATGGCGTCGGAAGCTTCCGCGATCTGCAGCTCGTCCAGTTTGGCCTCCGCCGCTTCCAGATCCGCGGCTCCCTGCACCAGCGCCTGGATCTCGGCTGCCGCTCCGTCATAAGCCTGACGGGCCGCCGCGATGGCGTCGCCGCTGTCTAACGTTACTTCTCCGATGGCCGCGATCACCGCGTCCACCTCATCCGCCTGGCTCTGCTTCACCAGATCTTCGTAGGTTGTCCGGGCCTCTTCCAGCACCGCCTGGTTCTCCACCTGTTCCCGGTCTTCCTCAGAAAGGCCGGACAGAGCGTCCTCCGCCGCCGCGATAGCGTCTTCGCTGTCCAGGCTCACGGTGCCAATGGCCGCGATCTGGTCGTCCACCGCCTGGGCTTCTTCGCTTTTGCCGCAGGCCGCCAAAGACAGCGCCAGAAGCAGCGCCGCCGCCAGAGAAACTGCCTTTTTTGTCTTCTTCATGATCCCTTCTCCTCCTGTGTTCTCTGTATTGTATATACTATTCTACAAACTTTTTCCAGAAGAAACAATATTCCGGCTGCATAGTATCAGTTGTTGATTTTCAGCGCCGCCACGTGGTCCAGCGCCGACCAGTCGGTAATCTCCGGCACGCTGTTGTTATAGGCGTATACCGTAGCCGACTGCAGATTGGTCAGCGACGCCAGCGGGGAGATATCCGTCACATTGTAGATGTAAAGTTCCAGGCTGCGCAGGCCCGTCAGATTCGCCAGCGGCTCCAGGCTGACCACCGACTGAACCCGGTAATCGGCGCAGTCCGCCTGTACGCTGAGATTCTTCAGATTCGTCAGGCCCGACAGGGGGCTTAAATCCACCGAACTGTCCGCGTCGCTGATCCGCACCTCCAGCGTCTGCAGGCCCGTCAGCCCGGACAGCGGCTCCAGAGACTGGTAAGCCCCTTCCACATTGCCGCCGTTTCGGATAGATAGATTCCGCAGCTTCGTCAGGTTCCGCAGCGGTTCCAGGCTTTCTACCGCGCAGTCCATGTCCAGGTCCGTCAGGTTGACCAGACCGGCCAGCCCGTCTCCATTGTATACATACCCGTCGGCCATCAGCGGCAGCCGCGCCTGCTCCAGGCTGGTCAGATTTGCCATCGGGTCCAGATCCAGAATGGTCGCGTCATTTCCGTACAGCCACAGTTCCCGCAAATTGGTAAGGTTTTCCATGCCCTGCAGGCTGGACAGGCCGCAGGCGTCGCAGCGCAGATACTGCAGCTTTGTCATGCCCGCCAGGAAAGACAGATCGTCCACATACCGGGTGTCGGATTCGTCCCGGATGTCCAGCGAACGCAATTCCGTCAGGGGGGCCAGCCCTTCCAGACTGCCCAACCCGGCGGACATCACCCGCAGGTCCTGAAGCCGGGTCAGGCCGAACAGGGCCGTCAAATCCGGAGCGGAGACACTGCCGTTTAACCGCAGCCGTTCCAGTTTCGTCATATTTTTCACAAAGGACAGGTCCTGTAAGTCCGTGACAATCAAAGACAGGTTTTCCATATTGGTCAGACCCGACAGGGGGCTGTAGTCCTCCACATAGCTGATGGGCGGGGTGTTGCTCCAGTCTTCACTGATATTCAGTTTGGCTAGGCCGGTGAGGCCGGCAAGAGGCGTCAGGTCCCGGATCTCCGAAGGGCAGGGCAGGCTCAGAGAGGTCAGGGAGGTCAGTCCCGACAGCGGCGTCAGGTCTGACAGGGCGTTGTTTCCCTGCAGATCCAGCGTCTTCAGATTCGTCATCTTTCCCAGATTCACCAGATCCGCGTCCGTCAGGTTCCGGTCGCTTAAATCCAGTTCCTCCGCCGCGGTGCTGTATTCTTCTCCCGCGATCATCACCGTCGGCGCCAGCGCCTCTTTCAGGCTGTCTGCCGCCTCTCCCGCCAGTACCCCGGCTCCTCCAGCTTCGCTGCTTTCCGTTCCGCGGAACCCCAGAAACAGGCCGGCTCCGGCCGCCACTACCACCGCCGCCGCCGCTGCCGCCAGCAATCCTTTCTTCCGGCCTCCGGCCTTCCCGGCGGACTTCCCGC
>CALWIA010000009.1 GCA_944380605.1 uncultured Lachnospiraceae bacterium
ATATTGGCAGAAAATTTTTAGAAAAGAGACAATGGATTATGAGTGATACCTTAAATCAGGTTACTTTAAATCCGGAGCAGCAGGAAGCGGTGCTTCATACAGAAGGGCCGCTTCTGATTTTGGCGGGAGCCGGCTCCGGGAAAACCCGTGTGCTTACGCACCGGACGGCATATCTTATCGAGCAGGGAGTGAGTCCCTGGAATATTTTAGCGATCACCTTTACGAATAAGGCGGCCAGCGAAATGCGGGAGCGGGTGAACCAGATCGCGGGCGTGGAGGGCGCGAGCGTATGGGTAAGCACCTTTCATTCCACCTGCGTGCGGATTCTGCGGCGTTACATAGACAGATTGGGTTTTGACAATTCTTTTTCTATTTATGATACGGATGATCAAAAGACGGTCATGAAAGAGGTCTGCAAAAAGCTGCAGATCGATACGAAGATTTTTAAGGAAAGAACGCTGCTTGGCGCTATTTCCAGAGCGAAAGACGAGCTGATCAGTCCCGTGGAAATGGAACTGAACGCAGGGAACGACTATCATCAGCAGAGAACGGCTGCTGTTTATAAGGAATATCAGGCACAGCTTCGGCGGAACAACGCCCTGGATTTTGACGATCTGATCATGAAAACCGTGGAGCTGTTTCAGAACTGCCCGGAGGTGCTGGACAATTATCAGGAACGCTTCCGGTATATTATGGTGGACGAGTACCAGGATACGAATACGGCCCAGTTTCGTCTGGTAAGCCTTTTGGCATCCAAATACCGCAATCTGTGCGTGGTGGGAGACGACGATCAGTCCATCTACCGTTTCCGTGGCGCGAACATCAAAAATATTCTGGATTTTGAAAAGGTTTTCCCGGACGCGAAGGTCATCAAGCTGGAGCAGAATTACCGTTCCACCAGCAATATCCTGAATGCGGCTAACGACGTGATCCGGAATAATACGGGACGTAAGGACAAGCGGCTCTGGACGGAAAACGGAGAAGGGACGCCGGTGCATTTTCGTCAGTTCCAGAATGGCTTTGAAGAGGCGGAGTATGTCATCGGAAATATCAGAAGCCATATCCAGAAGGATGAGGCAGAGTATCGTGACCACGCGATTCTCTACCGGACAAACGCGCAGTCCCGTCTGTTTGAGGAAAAACTGATTTACGCCAACATCCCCTATAAGCTGATAGGCGGAGTCAACTTCTATGCCCGTAAGGAGATCAAGGATTTGCTTGCCTACCTGAAAACGGTGGATAACGGGCGGGATGAGATTGCGGTTCGCCGTATCATCAATGTGCCTAAGCGTGGAATCGGAGCCACAACGCTTACCCGTGTGGGAGATTATGCCGACGCTTACGGACTGAGCTTCTACGACGCCCTTCTGAGAGCGGAAGAAATTCCCGGAATCGGAAGGGGAAGCGCGAAGATCCTGCCCTTTACCGTGCTGATTCAGTCGCTGCGCGCGAAACAGGAAACCATAGACGTCAGCGAACTCCTGGAAGCGGTGATCGAGGAAACAGGCTATGTAAAAGAGCTGGAGCTTGAGGATACGGACGAGGCCCGCGCCAGGATTGAGAACATCGACGAGCTTAT
This sequence comes from uncultured Lachnospiraceae bacterium, assembly GCA_944380605.1. GTDB lineage: Bacteria > Bacillota > Clostridia > Lachnospirales > Lachnospiraceae > UBA3402. The sequence goes on from CALWIA010000009.1 coordinate 1,580, forward strand.
CAGCAAGGTCCGTGATTATGAGGACAACGCGGAGGAGCCTTCTCTGAGCGGTTTTCTGGAGGAGGTAGCCCTGGTGGCTGACATCGATAATCTGGAGGAGGAAAGCAACCGGGTGATTCTGATGACCCTTCACAGCGCGAAGGGACTGGAATTTCCGTATGTCTATATGGCAGGCATGGAGGAAGGACTGTTTCCAAGCTATATGTCTATCGTGGCCGATGATCCGAAGGAGGAGATAGAGGAGGAACGGCGTCTCTGCTATGTGGGAATTACCCGCGCGAAAAGAGAGCTGACGCTGACGGCTGCCAGACAGCGGATGATCCGAGGGGAGATTCAGTATAATCAGGTTTCACGGTTCATCCGGGAGATTCCGGAGGAATACCTTGACAGCAAGAGTGAAAGTCCGGGACAGCGGGCGCGCGAGGAGCGGGAGCAGCGCCAGGAAAAACGCCGGCAGAGCATTATGGAAACACGTCGGAATCTGCGGGCGAAGCCCTTTGAGACGAATACCTTCACTGTGACAAAGGCTGATCATCTGGATTATGGTGTGGGTGACAGGGTACGCCATCTCAGATTCGGCGAGGGTACGGTCTTGGAAATCACAGAAGGCGGCAAGGATTATGAGGTAAAGGTAAATTTTGACACCGCTGGCACAAAAAAGCTGTTTGCATCCTTTGCAAAGCTGAAAAAGATCTAGGAAATGATAGTAATTTTGTCCGCTTTGTGATATAATAGGAACAATCAGAAAGCGTGGGCTTTGCATATCACAGAAAGGATGTTTGAGCGATGAATAAGATGGAAGAATTTCTGACAGCAACGAAACTGAACGATCTGCTCCGCAGAAAAGAAGAAGACGAAAAAAATAAGAATACACTGCTCTGGGTTCTGGCCATTATCGGAGCCGTGGCGGCTATTGCAGGAATCGCGTACGCCGTATACCGCTTCTTTACTCCGTCTTATCCGGAGGAGTTTGAGGATGACTTCGACGACGATTTCGATGATGACTTCTTTGAGGATGGAGAAGAAGAGTAACACTTGATGAAAAGGGCGCCTCAAGACGGAAAGGTTTTGGGGCGCTCTTTTTTGGATACAAACCTGCAGAAAGCAGGAGAATCTGTCAGAAATTCAGATATTATGGGGAGGGAAAGAAGTTGAAAAAGAGACGTAGTCCTTTGGCGCAGTTTGTAATTGGTATGGTGATGCTGGCAGCAGGCCTGTACTGGTTCATGTCTAATGTGACCGTCAGTACCTATTTTGGTCTCAGGATAGGGGGCTTTCGCTTTGGGGCAGGGCTCGTCGTAGTCCCCTTTATTGCAGGGATCATTTGGCTGTTTCTGAATGTGGATTCCGTCGGGGCAAAGCTTTTAACAGTACTCGGAATCGTGATTATTCTTGCTTCTATTATATCGAATATCCATTTTGTGTTCCACAGTACAAGCCTCTATGTATATCTGATTATGCTGGTTCTCATTTTCGGCGGCGCTGCCCTGGTGGGACAGGTGCTGTTTCGCTGGCCGAAGGACGACGAGGACAGTAGTAAAAAGAAAAAGTAGAATCCCGGACCGCAGCAACTGTAATAGGGAGCGCCTTTGGCGCACATAGGAACGTACTGCGGTCTGGCCAGAATAGAATAATAAGAGGAGTATTTATGAAAAAGGGAGAGATTTATGAGGGAACCGTGGAAAAGACCGAGTTTCCGAATCGTGGCATCATAAAGGCGGAGGAACGCCGCATTATAGTGAAAAATACATTGCCGGGCCAGCGGATCCGTTACCGGATCCGCAAGCTTCGCAAGGGAACAGGAGAAGGGCAGCTTTTAGAAGTTCTGACGCCTTCCCCTCTTGAGATAAACCCGGCTTGTCCGCATTTTGGCCTGTGCGGCGGCTGTACCTATCAGAACCTTCCTTATGAAGAACAAATCCGTTTGAAGGAAGGACAGCTTCGGGAACTGCTTGATGGAGCGATCACGGCTCCGTATGTGTTCGAGGGTGTAAAGGAAAGTCCGCGCCGCCTGTCCTACCGCAATAAAATGGAATTTTCCTTTGGGGACGAAGAAAAGGACGGACCTCTGGCTCTCGGTATGCACAGACGAGGCAGTTTTTACGATATTGTCACCACAGACCAATGTCAGATTGTGGACGAGGATTACCGGAAAATTTTATCCGCCACACTTGAATATTTTCAGGAACAGTGTCTGCCCTTCTATCACAGACTGCGGCATACAGGATATTTGCGTCATCTGTTGGTCCGCAAGGGAGCGCGCACAGGAGAAATCCTTGTGGTGCTGGTGACTACGACGCAGACAGGCGCACAGGCGGGGCAGGAAAAAGAGAGGGAAGAAGGAGTACGGCTGGAAGAAATGCAACAGGAAGGCATGGGCAGCCGGATTCAGAGCATGGATTCTGCCTGGGTAAAACGGCTCCAGTCTTTGAAACTGGATGGTGAAATTGTAGGAATCCTGCATACTTATAACGACAGCCTGGCTGACGTGGTTCAGAACGACAGGACAGAGGTTCTTTATGGCAGAGATTATTTCTATGAGGAGCTTCTTGGATTGCGCTTCAAGATTTCCCCGTTCTCCTTCTTCCAGACCAATTCTCTGGGCGCAGAAGTTCTCTACAGCACTGCCCGCGACTACATTGGCGACACAAAGGATCGTATGATTTTTGACTTGTATAGCGGCACAGGCACGATTGCTCAGATTCTCGCCTCCGTGGCCCGCAAAGTAGTCGGCGTGGAGATTGTCGAGGAAGCAGTCGAAGCGGCGCGCGTAAACGCGCGCCTGAACGGTCTGGACAACTGCTTCTTCCTTGCAGGCGATGTGCTGAAAGTTATCGATGAGCTGCAGGACAAGCCGGATCTGATTGTACTCGATCCGCCGCGCGACGGAATCCACCCCAAGGCATTGCAAAAGATCATTGACTTCGGCGTGGAGAAAATCGTGTACATTAGCTGCAAGCCCACGAGCCTTGCGCGAGATCTGGAAATGCTGCAAGGGAGAGGGTATAGAGTGGAGAAGTGCGTCGGGGTGGATATGTTTCCGGGGACGGGGCATGTGGAGACGGTTGTACTTTTGTCCAAACTTAATGCCAAGCAGCATATAGAGGTGGAGTTGAATCTGGATGAGTTGGATTTGACAGCGGCGGAGAGTAAAGCCAACTATGATGAGATCAAAGCCTATGTGTTGGAAAAGCACGGCCTGAAGGTGTCCAGCCTGTATATCTCCCAGGTCAAACGGAAGTGCGGGCTGGATGTTGGGCCAAACTATAATCTGTCGAAGAAGGAAGAGGTAAAAGTGCCGCAATGTCCGCCGGAAAAAGAGGCGGCGATTATGGAGGCGCTGAAGTATTTTCAAATGATATGATTATTACACAAGGGCCTGGGTAGTTTATCCTAGGCCCTTTTTGCAGTCTTATAGCTCACTATTTCGTGAATTTTATTTGCCTTTTAGTGCAAAATCAAGTATACTAGAAATGAAAAATATCAGGAGGTGCAGGATGGCAATCAGCTATAATCGTCTCTGGAAACGATTGATCGATCATGATTTAAGTAAAACCGATATGATGCGCCGTGCAAACATTAGTACCAATGTTCTGGCACGTCTGGGAAAGGGTGCGCCTGTCTCAATGGAAAGCATAGAAAAAATCTGTAAGGTGTTAGACTGCAATATTGGCGATGTTATGGAATTTGTTCCTGATAATGAAAATGGAGGAAAAGACGCATGATTACCGGCGCGATCAAAAATAAAGTAGATAAAATCTGGACGGACATCTGGGCTGGCGGCATTACCAATCCTCTGACCGTCATTGAGCAGCTGACGTACCTGATGTTTATTCGCTCTCTTGACGAAAAAGAACTGGAGACAGAAGAGTTTGAAAACATGAGCGGCGAGAAGATGGAGAAAATCTTTCCGCAGTCTTCGATCGGACAGTCTATGCGATGGAGCAAGTTCAAGAATGACGATCCCCGCAATATTTACGATGTGATTTCTCAGAGGGTGTTTCCTGCTATTAAAAACATGAAACACGGACATCTGCCAGATTTTACGGAGCAGGGCGAGATGATCGAAATCGTGGATAACACTGAGAATGACACGGAAAAAGATACTGCTTTTGCCCGGTATATGAGCGATGCGATGTTTTTGATTCCTACGCCGCAGGTACTGCAGAAAATCATCACAGGCTTGGATGATCTGTATGAGCACGATATTTCTGATTTGGATATGCAGGGCGATCTGTATGAATATATGCTGGGGAAACTTGCCACTGCCGGTCAAAACGGTCAGTTCCGCACACCCCGGCATATCATCAAAATGATGGTAGAACTTTTGCAGCCTACACCGGAGGATACTATCTGTGACCCGGCTTGTGGTACGGCGGGCTTTCTGGTGGCTTCAGCAGAGTACATTCGCAGCCATTATGAAGATACCATGACAAATGAACAATGGGAACATTTCTCCGGTCCGATGTTTACCGGTTTTGACACAGACCGCACCATGCTGCGGTTGTCGGCCATGAATTTGATGCTTCATTCGATTACGCACCCAGAGATCGACTATCAGGACAGCGTTTCCAAGCAGAATCAAATCCGGGATAAATATACCATCTGCCTGGCCAATCCGCCTTTCAAAGGTACCATTGATGCTGAGAGCATCAACGATGATTTGAAAGCTGTTACCAACACAAAAAAGACCGAACTTTTGTTTTTGGCACTGTTTCTGCGGATGCTGAAAAAGGGCGGCCAGTGTGCTTGTATCGTGCCGGACGGCGTACTGTTCGGTTCTTCTAAAGCGCATAAATCTGTCCGCAAGGAGTTGGTGGAGAATCATCAATTGCGGGCAGTAATCTCCATGCCTTCCGGTGTATTTAAACCTTACGCAGGTGTTTCTACGGCGGTGCTGGTGTTTACCAAGACCGGCGCGGGCGGCACGGAAAATGTGTGGTTTTATGATATGAAGGCGGATGGTTTTTCGCTGGACGACAAGCGCAGCGAGATTTCAGAGAACGACATTCCCGATATCATTGAGCGGTTTCACCATCTGGATCAGGAAGCTGATCGTCAGCGTACCGAGCAGAGTTTCTTTGTCCCGAAACAGGAAATTGCGGATAACGACTATGACCTGTCCAAAAAAAAGTACAAAAAGGTGGAGTATGTGCCAGTGGAGTATCCGTCTACAGAAGAAATCATGGCTGACCTGCATGAATTGGAAATGGAGATCACCGCAGGACTGGCAGAATTGGAGGGATTGCTGTGATAAAAAAAGGCTTATGTGAAATCTGCAATCCAAAACAATGGAAAACGATATCTTCCGATATGCTAACTGAGAACGGTTATCCGGTGTATGGTGCGAACGGAGTAATTGGATATTATACAAGTTATAACCATGAAGAACCAACTATATTAATAACATGCAGAGGAGCTACCTGTGGAACATTGAATATTTGCGAGCCGTTTTCATACGTGAATGGTAACGCAATGGCATTAGACAATTTATCAGAAGAAGTAGATATACGGTACTTATATTACTATTTATTATCCCGTGGTCTATCAGATGTTATCACTGGGTCAGCACAGCCACAAATTGTCAGACAATCTTTAGCAAAAGTTAATGTAATGTATCCGCCCCTTGCTGAACAGCGCAAAATTGCGGCGGTTCTGGACAAAGTCGGCGACCTGATTGCCAAGCGCCGCCAGCAGCTGGACAAACTGGATGAATTGGCGAAATCCCGATTTATTGAATTGTTTGGAAAGCCGGAAAACAATAATCAGGCATGGCCAGTCAAGCCTTTAGACAAGCTTTGCACTGTAGGCTCAAGTAAGCGTGTATATCAAAGTGAACAAAGCTCTGTAGGGGTGCCATTTTGGAGAATATCTGATTTAGTGACTAAAATAGATACAGGGACCGTAGATAGCGCATTGTTTATTTCGGAGATAAAATATACAGAATTGAAACGAGCCGGGCTTGTTCCTGTAACCGGCGATATACTGGTGACATCTCGCGGAACGCTTGGGAGATGTTATATAATTAAGGATGAGGATCGTTTTTACTTCCAAGATGGAATGATCAGTTGGTTGAGCAATTATTCTGAAGAAATTACGCCTCTATATTTGCAATATCTATTTACTATGAGTGGATTCAGGAAGCAAATTGACAATATGCAAGCTGGTTCGACGGTCACTTATCTTTCTATTGCAATGCTGAAAAAACTGCAAGTTATGGTGCCGGATAAGGCGCTGCAAGAGCAATTCGCCGCATTTGCCGCTCAGACCGACAAATCAAAATTGGCAATCCAGAAGAGCCTTGAAAAGCTGGAAATACTGAAAAAAGCACTGATGCAGAAATATTTTGGCTGAGTTTTAGCTGGTGAAGGATGGTGGTACATCATGATAAAAGGAGTGTACCACTATGAAAGAACAACTAATCACCGAAATCATGCGAAAAATGCTTCCTTATTTGGACAATTCGCAGATGAAGCAACTGCAGGAAGTGTTAACGCATTGTTTTTGGGGAGTACAGATTTCCGATTCATCCGAGACAGAACAGTTACAGGAGAAAGAGTCCAATATGGAACTGCTGGAAATGTTTATTTCGGCCAAACGTGTGGAGGGATGCAGTGAAAAGACCTTAAAATATTACAACACTACAATCTTGAGAATGTTCACTGCGATCAAACTGCACGTAACACATATGAGGACGGATGATTTGCGTAACTATCTGTCCGATTACCAGCAGGAAAGTCAATGCAGCAAGGGGAATATTGATAACATACGGCGGATTCTTTCCAGCTTTTTTGCCTGGCTGGAAGACGAAAACTACATCATAAAAAGTCCTGTGCGCCGGATTCATAAAATCAAATCCAGCAAAACCGTAAAGGAAACCTATTCAGATGAATCGTTGGAAATTATGCGGGATCAGTGCGGTTGCTTGCGTGATCTTGCGTTAATTGACTTATTGGCTTCAACCGGGATGCGAGTTGGAGAATTGGTGCGGTTGAACCGTGCTGATATTGATTTTGAGAATCGGGAGTGCGTAGTTTTTGGCAAAGGAAGCAAGGAACGCCCTGTTTATTTTGATGCCCGTACCAAAATTCATTTGAAAAATTATTTGGATAGTAGAACAGATGGAAATCCAGCTTTGTTTGTCTCGTTAATGCGTCCTTTTAATCGGCTGGAGATCAGTGGCGTTGAGATTAGGCTACGTGAATTGGGAAGGCGACTAGGTATTTCTAAAGTACATCCGCATAAATTCCGGCGTACACTGGCGACACGCGCAATCGATAAAGGAATGCCGATCGAACAAGTGCAGAGGTTGCTTGGCCATTCCAAAATTGACACTACTATGCAATATGCGATGGTCAATCAAAATAATGTAAAGATTTCTCATAGAAAATACATTGGCTAATTGCCAATCCCGATTTCTTGGGGAGTTTCACAGGCGTGGATTTCCAGAGTATGAACTTGCAGAGGTATGCTCTAAGATAACTGATGGAACCCATAAGACACCGCACTATCAGGATGAAGGGGTCGTATTTATATCGGCCAAGAATATTGTGGATGGAAAGATTGACTATAGCGATGTTAAGTATATTTCTGAAGATGAGTATGAAGAGATTCAGAGACGCTGTGGAACAGAGAGAGGTGATCTTTTGCTTTCAAAGAGTGGAACACTAGGAACTGTCGCACTTTTTGATGATAATATACCGGTGGGACTATTTGAGAGTCTGGCTGTCATTAAGTACAATCGGGAGATTTTAAATGGTGTATTTCTGCGGCAACAGCTACAATCGTCAGTAGTTCAGGAACAGCTAGTTGCTGGAACAAAAGGTGTAGCAGTTAAACATTTGCATCTTAATGTCATTGGAAAAGTGAAGGTTGTCGTTCCGCCATTGGATGAACAGGAGCAGTTTGCGGCCTTTGTCCGCCAGAGCGATAAATCAAAATTGCTAACTGAGAAGAATTTTGAAAAGTTGAAAATGTTGAAAAAAGCACTGAAGCAGGAATAGTTTGGGTGAGGTGTTCAGGTATGACAGAAACAAATGATAAATTTGATGTTACGAAAGAAATTGCAAAGGAACTGGCAAGGGATGTATATAGCGATGGAGGGAAACCTGTTGTGAAAGCAACGGGAGAACTTGTAGGGCTGGTCCCTCGTGCAATCAAAGCTGCAATTGCGCCCATTGAAAAGTGGGTTCTTCAACGTGAATATAATATTGAGGAAACTAAGAAATTACTTGAAGAAAAGTTGAAAAATGTTCCTCCTGAATTGATTCAGCCGCCGGAACCATATATTGCGGTACCTGCACTTCAATACATAAGTTATTGTATGGATAATAAAGAATTACGAAATATGTATGCAAATTTGTTGGCAAACTCTATGAACGAGGTAGTTAAGAATGGAGTTCATCCTGGGTTTATTGAAATTATAAAGCAATTATGCCCAGACGAAGCAAAAATACTCTGCTATTTTGCTGTTCACAAAGTTTTTCCAACGGTTACCCTTAGATATGAAGATGAGAAGGGTAAAGGAATAGATATAGTCAAAAATTTTTCTAATGTTGGTGAATTGGCACACTGTGAAAGCCCTTTTGAGATAAATAAATATTTTGATAATCTTATTCGACTTGGGTTATTGGAATCATCGCAGGCATTCTCATCTTTGGTGGACAAAAAGCTTTATGAGCCTCTTAAAAATCATCAGTATATTCAGTCAAAAATGGATGAATCGATTTTGTCAAAGAATGCATATAAAAGGGTAAATTTAAAGGAAGGTTACATAAGTTTAACAGATTATGGGAAATCGTTTTGCATTATCTGTTTGGACAATATAAAAGTAGTAACGATATGAGCCAATTCGTAAAAGAGGTGAATTTTTATGACCAACTTCTCTTTTCTTTCACCAAAAACTGAATACGCGCTTTTCTCTCCGTCCTGCATAGAAGCTGAAAAAATCTATGCCTCCGCTCCTGCCATGTGTGCTGTGGGCTGCCGCAAGGCATTAGAGTTGGCGGTTAAATGGGTTTACGCAGCGGATAAGACTATGAAAATGCCCTATAAGGACAATTTGCAATCACTCATTCATGAGTCTTCCTTCCGTTTTGCTGTGGATTACAATACTTGGGGGAAACTGCCTTTCATCGTCAAGCTGGGCAATCTGGCGGTACATACAGAACGGAATGTGCGCCCAAGTGATGCTATTGCGTCCTTAAAAGGATTATTCGAGTTTGTCCAGTGGATTGATTATTGCTATGGAACGGATTATCAAGAGCGTGTTTTTGACGAAAGCCTGATTCCTACTGAAAAAGTGATAGTAGATACCAGGAAAATCAAAGAGCAGGAAAGCCTGCTGGATGAAAAAGAGGCAGAGATTGAGGCATTGCGCAAACAAATTGAGCAGATGTCTGTTCAGTACACTGCTGAGAAAGAGAAACATCAGCAGGAGCGTTCTTTCCAGCCGGAAGATTTGTCCGAGTATCAGACACGGAAAATTTACATTGACGTAGATTTGAAACTTATGGGCTGGAAATTTACCGGTACAGATACAGATGTGCAGGAGGAATACCCGGTACAGGGTATGTCTGGCGTGGTGGGCCAGATGGGCTACTGCGACTATGTGCTGTTTGGCAAAGATGGCCTTCCGTTGGCAGTGATTGAGGCCAAACGTACCAGCAAAGATCCTAACATTGGACGAAAACAGGCGGTTTTGTATGCAGATTGTCTGGAAAGGAAATTTGGCCGCCGCCCGATGATGTTTACTACCAATGGGTTTGAGACGTATTACTGGGATGACCGGTCCGGCCCTCAGCGCAAGGTCAGCGGCGTGTTCAGCAAGGACGATTTGCAAAAGCTGATGAACCGCCGTGCGGAACGGCAAGACCTGATGAGCATTCCTATTGATGACAAAATCACAGATCGATATTACCAGAAAGAGGCCATACGAGCTGTCTGCGGTCAGATCGAACAGGGATTCCGTAAGCATCTTCTGGTAATGGCTACCGGTACGGGAAAAACAAGGACGGCGTCCAGTCTTGTAGATGTACTCAGCCGCGGCAAGTGGATTACCAATATTCTTTTTCTGGCGGACCGCACCGCTCTGGTAAAACAGGCAAAGGATGATTTTAAGAGGTATCTGCCGGACATGTCTCTGTGCAATTTGTGTTCCAACAAGGATGACCGAAATGCCAGAATTGTATTTTCCACCTACCCGACAATTTTGAACGCCATCGACGATACCAAGTCCAAAGATGGCCGTCAGTTGTTTACTCCGGAGCATTTTGATTTAATCATTATTGATGAAAGCCACCGGAGCATTTTCAAAAAATACCGGGCGATTTTTGAATATTTCGATGCTTTAATGGTTGGCCTTACTGCTACGCCGAAAACGGATGTGGACCGGAACACTTACGATTTCTTTGAAATGGAACATGGTGTTCCTACATATGCCTATGATTATGAAACGGCAGTTTACCAGGATCATGTACTTGTACCATACTATAATTACGAGGTCAAAACCAAGTTCCTGGAGGAAGGCATTACTTATGACGATCTGTCTGATGAAGACAAGGAGCGTTATGAAGATGACTTCATTGAGGATGGCATGATGCCGGACTTTATTCCCTCTGCGGCGCTTAATAAATTTGTGTTTAATGAAACAACCGTGGATATTGTACTGCAGGATTTAATGGAGCGGGGGATTAAGACCGCAGGCGGAGACCGGTTGGGAAAAACCATTATTTTTGCGCAAAATAAGCGCCACGCCGAATTTATTCTGGAGCGGTTTAACAAACTCTACCCATGGTATCACGGTTCATTTGCTCAGCGCGTAATTTGCGACGACAGTTATGCGCAAACCATTATTGATGATTTCAAACAGCCAGAAAAGGAGCCGCAGATTGCTGTGTCCGTGGATATGATGGATACGGGTATTGATGTGCCGGAATGTGTCAATCTGGTATTCTTCAAGAAGGTGCGATCCAAAGCAAAGTTCTGGCAGATGATCGGCCGGGGAACCCGCTTGTGCAAGGGATTGTCCTGTGTGGATCAGATCGATGGATCTTACACGGATAAACGCCGTTTTCTGATTTTTGATTATTGCGGGAATTTTGAATATTTCCGGGAACATAAGGAAGGATACGAGGCCAGAGAGACAAAGACATTGTCGGAAAATATCTTCGGCAAGCAGATTAAAATTGCCATGGCTTTACAAGAAAGCGCCTTTGTCGGAGAAAATTATCAGGCATGGAGAAATGAACTTGTCGATATCTGCCATAGGCAAGTTACAGAACTGAACCAAGAACTGATTTCTGTAAAACTGCGGATGCAGTATGTGGAAAAATACAAGAAGAAAGAGGCGTTTCTTTCCCTAAGCGAAGGAGATAAAGGGGATTTGCTGACGCAGATTGCACCGCTTGTTCACTCGGATGATAGTGACGAATTTGCCAAGCGGTTTGATAATTTCATGTACGGTTTAATACTAGCTCACATGGAACAGCTGCCTGCCTTTCAATATGCAAAAAAACAGCTGTGCGATACGGCCGCTTTGCTGGAGCGTAAGGCTAACATTCCGCAAATCAAAGAGAAATTGCCGCTGCTTCAGGAAATTCACACAGATGCCTTCTGGGGTGCCAATGATATTTTACTGTTTGAAAGGGTTCGGAAGGAAATCCGCAGTCTAATCCGATTTCTGGACGAAGGGGACGGAGAACAGAAACGCATCGTCACCAAACTGACTGATCCGATTACCGACAGTCAGGAAGGAATTCAGCTGGAGGCAGCGTACGATTTTGAGGACTATCGTGCTAAAGTAAACCGCTACGTCAATGAGCATGGAAATACGCTGGCCATTTACAAGCTGACGCATAATATTCCACTGGCTATGGGCGATTATCAGGAATTGGAGCGAGTGCTGACAAGCGAACTGGGGAGCAAAGAAGACTACGAGCGGGAATTTGGAGATACGCCGTTTGGCTTGTTAATACGTCAAATCGCCAAGTTGGATCACGATGCTGCTATGCAGGCGTTTTCTGCTTTTATCAGCGACCAATCCCTGAATCAGAAGCAAATTGCCTTTGTAAAAAAGATTATCAATCACATTGAATTGAATGGGTATATGGAAAATGTATCGGAACTTACAAAGCCGCCATTTGATAAACCGGTCAGCTTTATCAAACTGTTTGACGCAAAGACCAGAACCGCATTGATGACAGCCATCAATCAGATTCGTGAGAATGCGGTTCAAATTGCGGCATCCGTCTAATAAGTATACGGTAAATTCCTAGTACCGTTCCAGTTGCCTCGCTCCATGAGGTAATAACTCCAGAAGACTACAACGTTTTTAAAGGAGTCAGTGTCATGGATAAAATCACACAGAGTGATAAAGGAGTGATTGCTGTGAATAAAGAATATCTCACATGGGTTGCATTCTATACAGAATTTGCCGAGAAATTATTGCCCTATGCAAAAGATCGGAAAACGCTGATTGAAAAAATAAAAAACGTATATACGGCCATCGGTATGCGATTGCCCAAATTGGAGAAGGATAACAATATTATTGACATTGATCCTTTTACTGTTTTCGGTCTATTTAACAAGGGTATCACAAATGCAAATCGTATTGTGATTCTGCGCGGAATTGCCGAAGAGTTTTCAGTAAACGCTCCTGTACCAGAGTCGTTTGAGGGGATTCCTCTACTCAACAACCAGAAAGCCACATTCTACTTTTTCATTGGTGAACGTCAGGATGATGATATCGAAAATCTCTGGCGAGTGTTTGTGTCTGCGATGGAGTATGCCAAAAGTCATTCGGAAAGCAGCAGAATTGCGCTGATGGAAGCCTATGATGCTGCTCTGCTGCAAAAAGGCATTAAATGGAATTTGACAATGGCGTTATATTGGATTTGTCCATACGAGTATATCAATCTTGATTCGCGCAATCGCTGGTACATCTGTAACCCAGAAAATATGCCTTCTGATTTCATTGAAAGCGTGGGCAATTTCAATGCGGTACCAAGCGGCGAAAAGTATCTTCAAATTATTGAAAAGTGCCGCAGGATTCTTCAGAAGAGTAATTACCGTTACAAGAATTTTCCTGAACTTTCTTATTATGCGTGGCTTGTTTCCGAGAGAGTGAATGAAGAAACTCGCGCCGCCGCTGCTGCAGAAAATCAGCGTGCCAAAGTTGGTGAATCCATCGGCGACAAGGATATCCAAACAACACATTACTGGATTTACTCACCGGGCGATAATGCCTGTATGTGGGATGAGTTTTATGATGCAGGCATTATGGCGATCGGCTGGGGAGAAATCGGCGACTTGACCGCCTTTACCACCAAAGATGCTATGAAACAGAAGATGAAGGAATGCATCGATCCGACTCTCTCTTACAAGAATGCAGCACATGCTACATGGCAATTTGCCAATGATATGAAGCCCGGCGATATTGTGTTCGTAAAGAAAGGGATGCACCGGGTGGTCGGCAGAGGCGTTGTCACCTCCGACTATATGTTTGATGCTTCGCGTAGCGATGAGTATAAAAATATTCGTCAGATCAATTGGACAAATAAGGGCGAATGGAATCATCCTGGGCAGGCAGTCATGAAAACCCTGACGGACATTACCTCTTATACAGATTATGTGGAAAAACTGAATGCTCTGTTTGAGGATGAGGCAGTTGAGGAGATCGAGGAAGTCGAAGTGCAGTATCCTGTTTATACAGCAGAGGATTTCATGGATGAGGTGTACATGAGTGAGTCTGACTATCATGTTCTTGTCAATCTACTCAGAAATAAGAAGAATGTGATTCTGCAAGGCGCTCCCGGCGTTGGTAAGACCTTCGCAGCAAAACGACTGGCTTATTCGATGATGGGCGTTAAGGATTCTAGCCGTGTTATGATGGTGCAATTTCATCAGAGTTACAGCTATGAGGACTTTATTATGGGATTCAGACCGGCATCCACCGGCTTTGAACTCAAAAAAGGGCCGTTTTATAGCTTCTGTAAAATAGCTGAGACGGATATGGAAAACGACTATTTCTTTATCATCGATGAAATCAACAGAGGCAATTTGAGCAAGATTTTCGGCGAATTGTTTATGTTGATTGAAAATGATAAGCGTGGAGTCTCGCTGCAGCTTCTCTATTCGGATGAGAAATTCTCTGTTCCTGCGAATGTATATATTATCGGCATGATGAATACGGCAGATAGAAGTCTTGCCATGCTCGATTATGCCTTGCGCCGCCGTTTTGCATTCTTTGAGTTCTCTCCAGCCTTTGAGACAGAAGGTTTCCGCGCGTATCGCCAGGAGAAAAACAACAAGAAATTTGACCATCTGATTGCGACCATTGAAAAGTTGAACATAGCAATTGAAAGTGATGACACTCTGGGCAGAGGGTTCCGCATTGGCCATAGCTATTTCTGTACGGAAAGCGAAATTGATGATATGTGGCTGAATGCTGTTATCACTTATGAAATTATTCCGCTCTTGAATGAATATTGGTTTGATGAACCGAGCAAAGTTCGAGATTGGGAATATGCACTGCGTGAGGCTATCCGATGATTCGGATTCAGAACCTCTACCATATGCTTGCATACGCTTTCCAGATTTTGCGGGAACAGGGATATAGAAGTTGTGGTACAGAGGAGTTTGAGAACACCGCAGATCTGTTATCTGCCATACTTGCCAAAGGAGTATCCATACAGATAAAACGTGGTTTGGGACGTGCGTATATTGAAGCAACAGAGCCGTTGAGCTGTCTGCGTGGTAAAATAGGCGTTACGGAGTCCATCAAGCAACAGACGATCATGAAGCAGCAGCTTGTCTGCACCTATGATGAGTTTTCGGTGGATTCTTACATGAACCGCATACTCAAAACAACAATGGAACTGTTGGTGCGATATGATATTCCAAAGACGAGAAAAAAGGAACTGCGGAATTTGCTCCTTTATTTCAAAGAAGTCGGAATTTTGGATATGTATTCGATCGATTGGTCGTTCCGTTTCAACCGCAATAATCAAAGTTATCAAATGCTGATGGCGATATGCCACCTCATAATCAAGGGGTTATTACAAACATCTGCAGATGGCTCTGTAAAGTTGATACAATTTCTAGACGAGCAACAGATGTGCCGTTTGTATGAAAAATTCATCCTCGAATACTATAAAAAGCACTATCCGCAGATTAGGACGAGTGCATCACAAATTAGATGGGCATTGGACGATGGTGTCAGTGCTATGCTGCCAACTATGCAGTCTGATATTATGTTGACCTATGGCAACAAGACTTTAATTATTGATGCCAAGTATTACAGCCATACAACACAGGTGCAGTATAATGTAAATACACTTCATTCTAATAACCTATACCAGATTTTCACCTATGTGAAGAACAAGGCTGCGTCTGGCGGTGAAGTTTCAGGAATGCTGCTCTATGCTCGGACGGATGAAGAAATCCAGCCAGACAACACATATATGATGAGCGGTAACCGTATCAGCGTAAAAACGCTGGATTTGAACTGCGAGTTTGCGGAAATTGCTGGTTCGCTTAATGCGATCGCTGATGCATTTATGAACGGATGGAGGTAAACCTATGCCTTTTACAATTGTCCGACAGGACATAACCCGAATGAAGGTTGACGCTATCGTCAACGCAGCCAATACGGATTTGGCTATGGGCGGCGGCGTCTGCGGCGCTATTTTCAAGGCCGCAGGGCCTGCCCGGCTGCAGGCAGCCTGTGATAAGGTTTCGCCCATCAAGACCGGCGGAGCGGCGATTACCCCTGGTTTTGATCTTCCGGCGAAGTTTGTCATCCATGCCGCCGGCCCCGTGTACAGCCATTGGAACGCCGAACAGAATGAGCAGCTGCTCCGAAGCGCATACACGGAATCCCTCAAACTGGCGCACAAGCACAAATGCGAGAGCATTGCTTTTCCACTGATCTCCAGCGGAATCTATGGATACCCGAAGGACGAGGCGCTGCAGGCAGCGACTGCCGCTATCAAAGATTTTCTTGAGGACCATGACATGGATGTGTACCTGGCAATTTTTGACCGGGTTGCTTTTGCGGTCAGTGAAGAACTGCTGGGAGCTGTGGAAAGCTACATAGACGAAAACTATGCAGATACTCACCAAGTCCATCGCCGGAAACTGCTGAACGTTGAATATAAGGCATTGAGCGATGCGGCGGCGCCAGCCAAAGGGCTGGATGATTTGATGGACGAGCTGGACGAGCCCTTCAACACCGCCCTGCTTCGGCTGATCGATGCCAAAGGAAAGACCGATGCAGAGGTATATAAACGGGCAAATATCGACCGGAAACTGTTCTCCAAAATTCGTACCGGCAAGGGCTATATGCCCGGCAAACGGACGATTCTCGCCCTTGCCATCGCTCTGGAACTGACATTGGATGAAACCGACGATCTGTTGGAGAGAGCCGGATACGCCTTGTCCCACAGCCAGAAATTTGATGTTATCGTGGAGTTCTTCATTGTCAGCGGGAAATACGATATTTTTGAGATTAACGAAGTCCTGTTCAAATATGATCAGCCATTGCTTGGAGCGGGCTGATGGCTGTCGCTTTCAAAGCGACCAAAAGAAAGCCCTTCTGCTGTATCCTGTAGATACAAGAAAAAAGCAGGAGGGCTTTCAATATGAAAAAGAATTTGACGGAACTGGTATTTATCCTGGATAAGAGCGGCTCCATGAGAGGTCTGGAAAAGGACACCATCGGCGGATACAACTCCATGCTGGAGCAGCAGCGGAAAATAGACGGCGAGTGCGTCATCACTACGGTGCTGTTTGATAACTGCTGCGAATTGCTCCATGACCGCATCGACATTCGTGCCATTGGGCCCATCTCGGAAAGGGAATATTTTGTGGGTGGTTCCACGGCTCTGCTGGATGCCATCGGCAAGGCAATCCACAAAATTGGCACTGCCCAGAAAAACACCGCCGAGGATTACCGGGCTGAAAAAGTGATGTTCGTCATCATCACGGATGGGGAGGAAAACGCCAGCCGCCAGTATTCCTCCGCGCAGGTCAAGAAGATGATCCAGCGGCAGAAGGAACGCTATGGCTGGGAGTTTATCTTCCTTGGCGCGAACATGGATGCCGTGGAAACTGCCGGACGATTTGGAATCGATGCAGACCGGGCTGTGGACTATGTGCCGGACAGCGAAGGCACAGAGTTGAATTTTCGCATGATGAGCGAGACTGCTGCAGCTTTCCGCAAGTACGGAGCCGTTCCCGCCGCCTGCCTGGATAAAATCAGAAAAGACAGGAAGAAAAGAGGCGGCCGCAGATGATGGATGCTATCCGCAGCGCCACCTCGCGCGTAGGTGACAGCGATCACCGGCAGCCTGCCTTAGTGGAAGCCCTGACCGGCTGAATGGAACCATGGAGTATGATCAGGCGTTTGGAATATGATGATAAGATGGAGCGTGGCAAGATGAAAATAATTGAAATTGCAGACAGAGATCCTCTGCGGATCGAACCGCTGGCAGACGTATGGGAAAGTTCGGTGAGGGCAACCCATGGTTTCCTGTCGGAGAGCGAGATAGAACGCATCAAACAGTATGTGCCGCAGGCGCTGAAAGACGTGCCGCATCTGCTGGCGGCGGAAAATGAAGAGGGAGTTCCCGTGGGATTTATGGGAATTGCGGGGCAGCATCTGGAAATGCTGTTTGTTTCTGTCGGGGAACGGGGAAAAGGAGTCGGGAAAACGCTGCTGCAGTATGGAATGGACGCATATGCCGTAAGCGATTTGGCGGTCAATGAACAGAATCCCCTCGCAAAGGGCTTTTACGAACATATGGGATTTTAGGTTTACAGGAGAACAGAACTGGATGAGCAGGGGGATCCGTATCCTTTGCTGTATATGCGGAGGGAACTGTAATTTCAGGCAGTCCCTCCGCCCGGGGCGCGTCAGAACGCGTACTCCATAATGCTTTCTCCCTTGGTGTCGTACTTGCCGTTGAAACGGAAGCCGATCTGCTGATAGAGGCGGATGGCATGGGCATTTTCCGGGTAGACGCTGAGGTATACCACGGGGCTGTCGTATTCGCCGCGCAGCCGGTCTAACAGGGCCAGAATGGCCTCTCTGCCGTATCCGCGGCCCTGGTAGGCTTTGTCAATCAGAAGCCGGTCCAGCCACAGCTGGCCGGGGGCGGGAAAATAGCCGTACATGGCAAAGCCCACCAGGGTGCTGCCGTCATAGATGCCTACGGGCCGCCACAAGGCCAGCTGGTCTGCCTCCTGCAGGCATTCCGCCACACTTTCAATAAACCCGGACTGTTCCGAAAAAACCGCCAGGTGTTCCGCCTCCTGGCGGTTTTTGCTGTCAATCGGTTCCAGGCGCAAAACATGAAAAGGTTTCTGTTCCATAAGATGTCCTCCTGCTGTTTAAGGGTAAGCGTCTGCGGCCGGCGAAGGTTCCAGAAGATACCGGATTCCAGCCGCGGTGCGCGCCGTGCTGTTTTTGAAATGGCCGCCAGGATTCAGGCGGAAAACGGTATCGATTCCCTGCTGCCGGCAGAACGCCGCAATGTCCTCGGTATGCTGCTGCACATGTTTTAAGTACGGGTTCCGGGTCCGGCACTCCCGGTCTCCCAGAGAAAGAAAGAGACAGGAGAGGGCAGGGGCCGGCGGCCGGGAAAGAAGATACTCCCGAAAGCCGGGGAACCAGAGAGAACCGGAGATGCTGGCGGCACGGGAAAAGGCGTCGGTGTTCCAGGCAGCGTACAGGGCGAACAGCCCGGCCAGGGAATAGCCGGCAATGCCCCGCCATGCCGGAGTTCCGGGAACCGCGGCTTCTGCCTGCGGCAGGATCCGGTCCGTCAGCAGGCGCAGCCAGGCGTCGGCGCTGCCGGTAAAGGGGGCGTCTGTATCGGAAAGGGCAGGGGCGTCCCAGGGGACCATATCGTGATTCCAGTCCAGCCCGCTGACAGCCGCCAGCGTAAAGTCCGGACAGCCGGAGGCCTTCAGCTGGTTCCATACTTCCCGGCCCTCCTGGCCGAAGGTGTGCAGATACAGAACCGGCCGGTCCGACCCGACGGCGGGAAAGATGTCCACCTGTTTTTGCCCTTCGGTAAATGAAATCATGGAAATCGCCTCGCTTTCGGTACAGGCTCTAAGGAAAATTATACTATATCCGGGGCCAGAATCAAGGCCTGTGAAAGCTGCGAATGAAAAAACGAGATTCCTTTATCCTATACAATAAAGAAAAATGACAGGAGGAAGGAACATGAACCAACAATACGGATATGTCCGGGTATCCACCAAAGAGCAGTGCGAGGATCGCCAGCTCATAGCCCTGCGGGAATTTCCGGTGGGGGACGGCAACATCTTTAGGGACAAACTCAGCGGCAAGGACTTTAACCGGCCGCAGTACCGGAAGCTGCTGCGGAAACTGAAACAGGGAGACGTACTGGTGGTGAAATCCATAGACCGGCTGGGACGCAACTATGAAGAAATCCTTCAGCAGTGGCGGATTATCACCAAGGAAAAACAGGCGGATATCGTGGTGCTGGACATGCCGCTTCTGGACACACGGCAGACGGGGAAAGACCTGACCGGCACTTTTGTGGCGGACCTGGTCCTGCAGATCCTCTCCTATGTGGCCCAGACGGAACGGGAAAACATCCGCCAGCGGCAGCAGGAAGGAATCGCCGCCGCCAGGCAGCGGGGCGTGCGGTTCGGCAGGCCCAGGAAGCCGGTGCCGGAACGGTTTCCCTGGCTGATCGAGCAGTGGAAGCAGGGACAGATCTCTTCCCGGCAGGCGGCGAGGGAGCTGCAGATCGCCCAGGATACCTTCCTGCGCTGGGCGCGGGAAGCGAAGGGATGAGTTTTCAGCGGGAAAAGGTAGAGAATTTCGGTCAGAGATTTTTACATAGATTCCGGCGGGTTTTGGCCCTGTTTTCCGGGTTTTCGGGCGGAAACAGGCCTTGAAACACACCTTTTACGGCGGTAATTACACCTCCAACGGCGGAGGATGTGACGCGATTTGAACCGATCTACTATTCCTGCCTGATTGGAACGCCCGGCAATGAGGAAACCGACGTGAAGAACCAGGATCAGCTTCTAAACTCGGTCAAGATCTGGAGCGACGGTGAACAGAAACGGGACTTTGTCGCCGCCAACGGCAACTATGCCGAGCAGAGTATCATCATCAGCAAGAACCGGGGCGTGAGCTTCTCTAAAACCTCCGACCAGAAGATCGTGGAGGTGGGGGAGGAAATGGGCTTTACCATTCACCACGGCAACAATTCCAGCAACGCCATGCAAGTGGTGGACATCGACTTCCTCCCCCACAATGGGGACGGCAGAGGCACCCACATCACCGGGCAGGTGATCGTGTCGGAACTGACGGTTCAGAGTCTCATTGGTAACTTTAAGCTGTACTATACCACCGACACCAGTAAGCGGAACACGTCGGCAGGGGATTATCAGGCCTCGGATTTCACAGAGGCAAATGGTTGGATGGAGATGAAGATAGATCCGGATACCGGAGCGGTGGAGCTTCCCGACGTGACCCATGTGATCGTGGCGGTGGCCGCCGTGGGAACCCTGCCCGCCAGTGAGACGCTGAAAATGCACATCACCTTTGATGTGCCGGATGGCAAGCCGGGGGGAATATCTGGTCAACAGCTTCGGCAGCGGCGATATGGAGAGCAACGCCCGAACCTACATTGTCAACCGCCTGCTGGAAGGCGTGGTATGGCTGGACGTCGACAAGGACGGCCTGCGGGACGACGGGGAAGAACTGCTGAACGGCGTAAAGGTCACGCTGCTGAAAAAAGGCGAGGACGGAACCTATGCCCCGTATCAGCTGGAACTTCCGGACGAAGAAAAAACAGTTGTGACGGCCTCCGTGGAAACCGGGCAGCAGATGAACGTGCTGACAGGAGAAATCAGCAAGAACAATGCGGAGGGCGCGTACGGCTTCCTGCACCTGCCCCATGGGGATTTCGCCGTCAGGTTTGAAACCGGATCGGCGGTCGATCTGGAGCAATATACGGCGACACAGCCCAACGTGGGAACCAACGATACCATCGACTCCGACGCTATCGCCGTTGTAGAGGATGAAAAGCTGGCTTCCGCCGGCATCGAGGGAATCCAGATGCCGGAGGCCAAATGGATCACGGTGCAGACCTATGAGTCCCGCCACCATGACCTGGCCTTTATGGCAGGCAGGTGGATATCCCGGTGAAAAAGGTCTGGGACGACGCGGACGATCAGGACGGCATCCGCCCGGAGCAGGTGACAGTTGCGCTGTGGGCGAATGGAAGTAATACCGGGACAACCCTGACGCTGACGGAAGCAGGAGGCTGGACGGGCAGTTTTACAAACCTGCCGGAGTATGAAAACGGTCAGAAGATTACCTACGAGGTAAAGGAAGCATCGGTGACCGGCTATACGCCTGCAATTACCGGAACCGCTTCCGAAGGTTTTACCATTACCAACACCCATACGCCGGATCCGGGGCCGGACCCAGGGCCGGATCCCGATCCTAAGCCGGAGACCGGAAGCCTTACGGTTTCCAAGACCGTGTCGGGAAGCCGCGGAAGCAAGAGCAGGGAAATTACCTTTACGGTAACGCTGGGAGACGCCTCTGTCAACGGCGAATACGGCGAGATGACCTTCCATGACGGAGAGGCGGTGTTTACGCTGAAGCACGGCGAAAGCAAAACGGCCGCCTGCCTGCCTGCCGGCCTCCGGTACACGGCGGCCTTCCATAACTACCGAGGCGGAAGCGGCGGCGGGGGAGGCGGAAGCAGCGACTCCCATGTGAACGTGACAGTCCGGAAGGAGTGGAAGCTGGAGCATGGAAAGACGGCGGCGGAGTTTGTCACCGCGGTGCTGCGCCGGGATGGGATCCCCTATGATACGGTCCGGTTAAGCAGCCAGAACGGCTGGACCCATGTCTGGTATGGCCTGGAAGAATCCCATGTCTGGACGGTGGAAGAGATGGAGGTGCCGGAAGGCTTTTCCGCGGTGGTATATCAGCAGGGAACGCGGTTTACCATCGTCAACTCGGATATGCCGGAGGGCGAGGCCGAGATCCAAGGGGAGGAACCGAACTTCGCGCAGATAGAGGAAGTGTCGGAGAACCGGGAGATACATACCAGTAACGTGCCGAAGACCGGGGACCGTTCCGGCGTAATGCTGTGGGCGGCGCTGCTGGCCATATCCGGCGCCGGATTTGCCGGGGTATGGATCCTGGACAGAAGAAGACGGAGAAAAGAGAGACATAGAGAATAGACCTTCGGGGCGGCAGGCGGAAACATCCGTCTGCCGCCTTTTGCGCGATACGCCGGTCGGGCATCCGAAGGAAAGAAAAATTTTGTAAATGCGCAAAAGACAGGATTGTGCCTTTTGTATGTTTTCGATATAATTGAAATACATCAGCCTGATAAAGGAGGAATCCCCTATGTTTCGGGAAATGAGAAGAAAGAAACAGATGCTTTCCGCGGCAGAATGCGCGGATCTTTTAAGCCGGGGAAGTTCCGGCGTGCTGGCCCTTGCCGGCGACGGCGGCTACCCGTACGCGGTTCCCATGAGCTACGTATACGACGGAGAAAAGCTGTATTTTCACTGCGCGTCATCCGGCCACAAACTGGACGCCATCCGCAGAAATCCCAAGGCTTCTTTCTGCGTCATCGGCCAGGACCGGATCCTGCCGGAAGCCTATACCACCGCCTACCAGAGCGTCATTGTATTCGGCGACATGCGGATTCTGGAGGACGACGGGGAAAAGCGGACGGCCATTGAAAAGCTGGCTTTAAAATACGCGCCGGAGGACACAAAAGAGCACCGTCATCTGGCCATAGAGCGGGACTGGAACGGCCTGTGCATGCTGGAACTGACGCCGGAACATATTTCCGGAAAAGAAGGCATTGAACTGGTCAAAGAGCGGGCGTCGGAAAAGGTGTAAGCGGCGGATCTGGGGCCGGTTTTTGGAAAGGTTTTCGTTGCGCCGGAAGGGAATTGGTTTTATAATTGGTCTGTAGAGACGGCGAAGAACCGCCGCGAGAAAGAATACGAGATGGAGGGAACTGTATATGGAAGGCAAGATGAAAGTTGCCGTGATGACCGGCATCGGTCAGATGAAGATGGAAGAAAGAGATATTCCGAAGCCGAAGGCGGACGAAGTGCTGGTTCAGCTGGATTACGTGGGAATCTGCGGTTCCGATATGCACTACTATGAGAGCGGCGCCATCGGCGATTTTGTGGTAAAGTCTCCGCTGGTGCTGGGCCATGAGCCCGGCGGCGTTGTCGTGGAAGTGGGAGAGAATGTACATCATCTGAAAGTGGGCGACCGGGTGGCGCTGGAACCGGGCAAGACCTGCGGCCACTGCGAGTTCTGCCGGGAAGGCAAATACAACCTGTGTCCGGACGTGGTCTTTTTCGCGACGCCGCCGGTGGACGGCGTGTTCCAGGAGTATGTGGCCCATGAGGCGGATCTGTGCTTCAAGCTTCCGGACAACGTAAGCACGCTGGAAGGCGCGCTGATCGAGCCGCTGGCCGTTGGCTTCCATGCGGCGATGCAGGGCGGCGCCCGTCTGGGACAGAAGGCAGTGGTTATGGGTTCCGGCTGCATCGGCCTGGTATCCATGATGGCGCTGAAAGCTATGGGCGTATCCAAGGTATACGTGGTGGATATTATGCAGAAGCGTCTGGACAAGGCTATGGAGCTGGGCGCGGACGGCGTCATCAACAGCGCCAATGAAGATGTGGAGGAAAAGATTAAGGAACTGACCGGAGGCATGGGCACCGACCTGGTGATCGAAACCGCCGGCACCGAGATCACCACCCGTCAGGCCATCAAGATTGCCAAGAAGGGCAGCACCATTGTACTGGTAGGATACAGCAAGACCGGCGAGATGACTCTGCCCATGAGCCTGGCGCTGGACAAAGAACTGACCTTCAAGACCGTATTCCGGTATCGCCATATCTATCCCATGGCCATCGAGGCTGTGGCTGCCGGCAAGGTCAACTTAAAGGGCATTGTGACGGATATCTTCAGCCTGGACGAGGCTCCCAAGGCTATGGAGTACAGCATTCACAACAAGGCGGATATTGTAAAAGCGGTTATCAAGATCCGCTGACGCGGAACGCCGGAAACCAAAACAGACAGGCCGCCGGGGGGATTTCCTCTCCCGGCGGCCTTTTGCGCGATACGCCGGCCGGGCATCCGACGGGAGGCGGTCCCCAAACGCGGCGGAAAAAAGAGAAAAATCTCCTTGCCAAACCAGGGCGTATCGTTTATAATAAACTTCGAATGGAGATATAGCTCAGCTGGGAGAGCATCTGCTTGACGTGTAGAGGGTCGTAGGTTCGAGTCCTATTGTCTCCATTTCCTTATCCGGATCTGCCAGCGGCAGGTCCGGATTTTGTGTAACAGGTATCTCGATAATTGGGGAGGGGAAGGAACATGCCGCAGCATGTGGTGGTTGTGGAGTACCGGCCGGAATGGCCGCTGGCATATGAAAAGGAAAAAGAGCGGATTCAGAAGATTTTAAAGGAGAACTGCCTGGCGCTGTGGCATATCGGCAGTACGTCGGTGCCGGGGCTGGCGGCCAAGCCGGTGATCGATATTCTTGGGGCTGTGAGAAGTCTGGAAGAAGTGGACGCGGTTTCGGAAGCCTTTGTACAGGCCGGCTATGCGTGCATGGGAGAGTTTGGAATCGTCGGCCGGCGCTATTTCCGCAAAGGCGGAGAGGAACGGACCCATCAGATTCATCTGTTCTGCGGAGACGACTGGGACAGCCTGCACCGCCATCTGGCATTCCGGGACTTTATGCGTGCCCACGAAAAAGAACGGGAAGCCTACGGAGAACTGAAAAAGAAGCTGGCGGAGCAGCATCCATGGGATATTGAAGCATACTGCGATGGAAAGGACGAATTTGTAAAAGAAATGGAGCGGCGGGCGCTGGCGGAATATGACGGCGCCTGGGACCGGCTGTATCTGGCGGCGAGAAGGATTCAGTATCCGAGGAAAATTTCGCCGCTTATGGAGGCGGGCACGGTGGCTGCCGCGCTGCTGACAGAAGCGGGCCATGTATATGCCGGCGTCTGCATCGATACCGCCTGTTCCATGGGCATGTGCGCAGAGCGAAACGCCATGGCCCAGATGATCAGCCAGGGAGAAAGCCGGGTGGCAAAGATCGCGGCTCTGATGCCGGATGGCAGGGCGGTCATGCCTTGCGGCGTCTGCCGGGAATTTATGATGCAGCTGGGAGAAGGGGCGGAAAACATCGAGATTCTGAAGGATTACGAAACCGGACAGACGGTCCGGCTGAAAGAACTGATGCCGCATTGGTGGAGCGGGGCGTGACTGGATCACGCCCCGTTTTTTGTTTTATTTTTTTGCGAAGCGATTCATGAAAAAGTCTGTAAAAGCCGCCAGTTCTTCCGGCTGCGACACATAAACGTAAAGTTTTTCATCGTCCAGCCAGTCATAGGCATTGATGCCGATATAGCTTTTCTTGTCCGGGTAGATAATAAAAGCGTCGTTGGGATACTTGTTCCGGTAAGCTTTCAAAATGTCGGAACGGCGGTAGTACGTGGCTTCGCCCCGGCCGGAAAGATCGGGAACGGTGGGTACCACCGCGATGGTCTGGCTTTCTTCTTCCCATCCCACGATCAGATTGCCGATCTTTGTCTTGCTGCCGTGGACCAATAGATAATTGAAGCGGCTGACATCTTCTGTATATCCGAAGATCAGCTGGTAGCGGTCCCCGCCAGGCACTGCCTGGTTAAACAGATCCCGCATCTTTCTGGCGTTGGCGCTGCTTTTCTCCATGTCGATTTCCGGCCCTTTAAACAATTTTCCGAAAAGACCCATTGTGACTTCCTCCTGTTAAAATAAGAATAAATTTTGTGATTTGTCTTTATTTTGCGTAAGAAAAAATCCGGACGAACCGGAATCCTTCGGTGCCGGTCCGGACGGATCTGGATCGGTTTGGGTTACCGTGAAGGCAGCGGCTGATCCCGGAAGGTCTGCAGCAGATCCACGATGGCGCGGATCTGGACGCGGACGGTTTCGTCTGCCGCTTCCGGAACAAACAGAGGCAGCGTATCCGGAATGGCCCGGCGCAGGATCATAACAGTAAGGCTTAAGTTGGTGAACAGGCGGATGCGGTCTGTATCCGCCTGGATTCCAAAGCCCTCCAGGATCTGTCCGAACAGGCGCTGCTGCCGGATGCGGAACGTCTGATAGCTTTCTTCGGACAGACGGCGGAAAAGCTGCTGCTGTTCTTCAATGGTCAGAACCACGATGCCGTGTTCTTCTCCATAGCAGCAGTGCTGGAGAAACGTTTCCACAGCGCCGCGCCAGTCCAGAGCCGGGTCCTGCATCAGCTGTTCCACATAAGCGAGAATCCGCGGCTGCTGCAGGTACAGCGCCTCCACGATCAGGTCCTCCTTGGTTGAGAAAAAGGAGTAAAAAAACGTCCGGGAAATCCCCGCTGCCTTATAGATCTGCTCTACGGTGGTATGCTGGATTCCCTGCCGGGCCATAAGAGAAAGACCGGCGGAAAGCAGTTCCGCCCGGACGCGTTCCCGGTCTTCTTCGGAGTAAGCAACTTTCGGCATCAGATACCTTTCCTTTCAAAATAAAGACAAATACTGAAAAGTGTTTTTATTATAGCACAAAGTACATTGCCGCGCAAGAGGAACCATTATTAGGTTCCGTCCGGACGTTCCGCCCTCTTCCAGAACCGGTAGTAAAGCAGGCCCGCGGCATCCGCCAGAAACCACCCGATGGGAACCGCCCACCAGATGCCGACGACGCCGATGGAGGGAATGGGGGAGAGAAGGTAGGCCAGAGCGACGCGGGTTCCCAGGGAGATCACCGTCAGCACCACGGACATGCCGGGGCGGCCCAGGGCCCGGTACAGCCCGTAGAGCAGAAACAGGCAGCCGATGCCGCAGTAAAAGGCCCCTTCGATGCGCAGGTAGCGGACGCCCTCCGCAATGATAGCGGTTTCCTGGGGGCTGATAAACAGAAGCATCAGCGGGCGGGCAAAGATCCAGACCAGGGCGGAGACCGCCAGGCAGAAGCAGATGGAGACTGCCGCGGCGCTTCGCAGGCCGGTCCGGATGCGGTCCTCCCGCCCGGCGCCGTAGTTCTGGGCGATAAAGGTGGAAAAAGCGTTTCCGAAATCCTGCACCGGCATGTAGGCGAAGGCGTCGATTTTTACCGCGGCGGCGAAGGCGGCCATAATGGCGGGTCCGAAGCTGTTGACCAGGCCCTGGACCATAAGGATGCCCAGATTCATCACCGACTGCTGGACGCAGGTCAGCACGGAAAAGCCGGCGATCTCGCGGATGCAGAACAGACGGATGCGCAGGTGGCGGCGGGAAATCCGCAGCTGGGGACAGAACATCCAGGTGTAGAGGGCCAGGCCGATGCCGGAGACATACTGGGCGATTACCGTAGCTTCGGCGGCGCCGGCTACGCCCCGTTTCAGGCCCAGCACGAACCACAGATCCAGCACGATGTTCAAAACGGCGGAAACCGCCAGAAACAGCAGGGGCGCCAGAGAATTGCCCACCGCCCGCAGCAGGGAGGCGAAGTAGTTGTAAAGAAACGTGGCCGCGATGCCGAAAAAAATGACAAAGACGTATTCCCGCATCGGCGCCATCACGTCTTCCGGCACCCGGAGAAAGACCAGAATCCAGTCCAGGCCGGCAAAAACCGCCAGGTTCAGAACCAGAGTCAGGACGGCGATCAGGAAAAAGGAAGCGCACATGCCTTCTTTTAAGGCTTCCTCATCCTGCTGCCCGAAGCGTATGGAAAAGACGGCGCCGCTGCCCATGCACAGCCCCAGCAGAATGGAAGTCAGAAAGGTCATCAGCGTAAAGGCGGAGCCGACGGCAGCCAGGGCGTTGGCCCCCAGAAACCGGCCGACGATCAGCGTATCCGCGATATTGTAGCACTGCTGCAGCAGATTTCCCGCGATCATGGGCAGGGCAAACCGCAGCATGGTCTTCATCACCGGCCCCTGTGTCAGATTTCCGTTCATATGCAATTCCTTTCTGTATGTAAGATATAAATTTCATTATGAAATCATTATAAACATTTATATTTCGAAAGTCAATCATGCACTTGCGGTTCGGAGAAATCTGGCGTATACTGAAAGAAAACGAAACGAGAAGGAGAATGGAGATGTTTCTGGACGGACTGGATGAACTGGATCGGAAGATTGTGGGACTGCTGATTGAAAATGCCCGGATGTCCTATTCGGACATTGGAGAACAGATCGGGATTTCCCGGGTGGCGGTCCGGGCGCGGATCCAGGCGCTGGAAGAAGCGGGCGTGATTGAAGAGTATACCACCATTATCAACCCGCAGAAAATCAGCGGCGCGGTGTCCTGCTATTTTGAACTGGAGATCCGGCCGGATGGACTGCAGGAGGCGGAAAGCCGGCTGATGGAACAGGAGTGTATTACCCAGATTTACCGGGTGACGGGAAACGGCCGGCTGCATGTCCATGCCGTGGCCGCCTCCGGCGAAGAGATGGAGCGGCTGATTCGGGAGGTTATGGATCCTCTGCCGGGCCTGTTAAGCTGCAGCTGCCATGCGATCCTTTCCCGTCTGAAGGATGTAAAGGGACTGAGGCTGTAAAAAACGCGGCAGAACCGCCCGAAATGGACAGCCCCGCCGCGCCGGCAGCATTAGAAATAGTCGGAAATATAGGGTTTTCGATGGATGACCGCATGATCCAGCATGTGCAGCGTTTCCGTGTCGGCCTGGATCCGCTCCAGATCCGCCAGCTGGGTCGCGTGTTTGTATCCCAGCAGCAGAGTGGTCAGCGTCCCGATGGACAGCGCCGCCTGGTGAGGGCAGCTGCCTTCGGTCAGCGACGCGGCGCCGCCGGATATGGACAGGGTCAGGGTCTTTCGGTTCCACTCCAGAATGGGGTCGGAAATCTCCAGGGAGAAGGTACCGGCAAATCCGGGGTGGAAGCGGTAGCGTTTCAGGAAGCCCTCCAGGTCTACGATGCGCCCCATGATATAGGGGCGGATGGTTTCCTTGATATCGCTGTCTTCCAGGCTGAAGGCGATGGGTTCGCTGAAATAGTTGTACCCTACCACCTCATCCACCATGGACTCATGGGCGCCGATATACTTCCACAGACCTTTCCGGGACTCGGAGTCCAGGTAGATCATTTCCTTGATGTGCATGACGTCGTCTTTGATCAGGTAGACCATGTAGCCGGAAGGCGTGCCGTCTTCCCGGTAGTAGACCGCTACGGTGGTGTCGTCCTCGTCCCACCGCCAGTATTCGTCCCAGGCCAGATGGTTGCGGAACAGACATCCGTGGGTCTGGGAGGCGAAGCGGGTGTGGAGGTTCATAAAATCCGCGTCCTCCCAGGAAACCCGCCGGACGTGGCCGGGCACCTGAATGCTGCGGGGCAGCTGCACGTCCCGGATCTGATAGGACATTTTGTCGGATACGATTTCCCAGCCCTTTTTCCGGTACAGAGGGATGGAATAGGGGTACAGCAGGGCCAGCGTCTGGCCGCTTTCCCGCATTTCCCACAGACTCTGCTTCATCAGCCGGGACATCAGCCCCATGCCGGAGTATTCCGGATAAGTGGAAACGCTGGTGATGAAGGCGATGGGGCAGACCGCTCCGTGGATGTTCATCTCCAGAGGGTAGGCGGCAAACTGGGAAATCAGGCTGCCGCCGTCGAAGCATCCCCAGACGTTGGCCCGTTCCAGCACCGGGAATTTGGACTGCTTGATTTCATCGTCTTCCCAGCCGATTTCCTGAAGGGATTTTTCCGTTACCTGGAACGCGTAGCGGAGCAGTCCGTTGTATTGGGTCAGATCTTCGGAAGTCAGCTTCCGGATCTGAAAAGATTCTGCATTCATAAGGGCCTCCTTATTTTGCGGGGCGTTCAGGACGCGGCCCGCTCCCCCGCGGCTTCCAGCCGGAAATTCTGCACCAGGTCAATGAGCCAGGAAGAGATGGTAACGGTGATCAGAGAAAAGGCGATGCGTTTCACCGGAATATAGGTCAGGGACAAAAACAGCACCGTAAAGTCCGTAAACAGGTAGCAGTGGGAGATGCGCCACCGGGTCAGGTGGGAAATGGTCATGGCCAGGGCGTCGTCGCCGCTGCTGGAGCCACCCTGCCGCACCACTAGGCCGACGCCGATGCCGATGAACATGCCGCCCAGCAAAGCGGCTAACAGCGGCTGGCCCGACAGGTTGGGCAGTACCGGCGGGAACTGCTCCCAGAGCCGGAACCAGGCGGAAAAGCTGAGGGTAGACAAAAGCGCCGTCTTGAAAAATCCGCCGCCCAGGAATTTCAGGGCCAGCAGATAGCAGCTGAAATCCAGGATAGGCGTCAGCAGAGAAGGAGAGATGCCGAACCAGTGGTTCAGCAGCAGGATCATTCCAAGAACGCCGCCCTCGGTGATATTGGTCTGCTGATGGATGTTGTACATGCCAAAGGAAGAGATGGCGGTTCCCAGCAGGATAATGGCCAGTTTTTTGCGGGTGATGCCGGCGGTCAGCGCGGCGATCTGTTTTTTCAGTGATACATTTTGTTTCATGATGTTCATTCCTTTCTTTAAATTCAGTCTAAACCCTGGTATAATACTAAGGTCAAGAGGTAAAAATAAGAAAGTTGCAAAAAATGGAAAGGCAGATGGAGCTATGAAGGACTACTACAAGATTCACGAAATTTCCAAACTGTACGGAATCGGCGTGGATTCTCTGCGGTATTATGAGCGGCTGGGAGTGATCCGGCCGGGCAGAGACGTAAACGGATACCGCCTCTACAGCCTGAAAGACATGTACAAATTGAACATCATCCGGGACCTGCGGAGCCTGGGATTTTCCATGAAGCAGATCAAGGAATACCTGGACGGCCAGAACGTGGCGAAGACCCGGGAACTGCTGATGCAGGAGCAGACGCTGATCCGGCAGCAGCAGGAAGAACTGGCTCAGAAGGAAGAGGTCCTGAAGCGGAGCCTTCTGAAACTGGAAAACGCCGCCGGGATACAGCCGGGGGAGTACCGGATCAAGCAGCTGCCGGCCAGAAACTGTGTGCAGCTGAACCAGCACATCACCCGGGATGAAGAAATGGATTTTGCCATTAAGCGGCTGCAGCGGAAATATGAGAAGGAAATCCAGGTGTTCGGAAATCATTCCATCGGCGCGTTTTTATCTATGGAAGACATTCAGAACGGCCGCACCAACGTATACAACTCCGTTTTTTTTATTCTGGAAAAAGAGACCCAGGAGTGGGAGTTCCAGCTGCCGGCCGGGGCGTATTTGTCCTGCTATTACCGGGGGGAATACGAACAGAACGGCCGCTGCATCCGAAGCCTGCTGCGCTATGCCCGGGAGAAAGAACTGCGGCTGGATGGAAATCCCTTTGAAATCTATGAGGTGGACAACCGCTATACGGTGCAGCCGGAAGAATTCCTGACGGAGATTCAGGTAAAGATCTGCGAATAGATGAAAAACAGCCGCGGTTCTGACGCCGCGGCTGAAATTTTGCTGCTGTTTACAGAAGAAAGATGCGGTGCTCCATGCACTGTCTGCGCATTTCCGGAGGCCAGATGCCGGCCTGGACTTCGCCGATGTGGGCCCGGTCCAGCAGCAGCATGCACAGGCGGGATTGTCCGATGCCGCCGCCGATGGTCAGAGGCAGCTTGCCCTCCAGCAGCATCCGATGGTACGGCAGGCTGCGCCGGTCTTCGCAGCCGGCTTTTTTCAGCTGGGCGTCCAGAGAGGCCTCGTCCACACGGATGCCCATGCTGGAAATTTCCAGGGCGCACTGCAGGGTGTCGAACCAGAACAGGATGTCGCCGTTCAGCTGCCAGTCGTCGTAGTCCGGCGCCCGGCCGTCATGGGGCTCGCCGCTGTTCAGCTTGTCGCCGATCTGCATCAGGAAGACGCAGCCGTGTTCCCGGGTGATGCGGTTTTCCCGCTCCTTGGGCGTGCAGTCCGGATAGAGGTCCTCCAGTTCCTGGGAAGTGATGAAAAAGATATCGTCCGGCAGGTGCTTGACGGCCTGGGGATATTTGTACCAGACCTCGTGCTCCATGTGCTTGATGATTTTGAAAATGGTGCGCACCGTGGCAATCAGAGTCTCCGGCGTGCGCTCCTGCCGGGTGATCACCTTTTCCCAGTCCCACTGGTCCACGTAGCAGGAGTGAAGGTTGTCCAGTTCTTCGTCCCGCCGGATGGCGTTCATGTTGGTATAAAGGCCTTCTCCCGGCTGAAAGCCGTACTGGAGCAGAGCCAGACGTTTCCATTTGGCCAGAGAATGGACCACCTCGATGGTTTCTCCGGGGATGGCGGCCATGTCAAAGGCCACCGGGCGCTCCACGCCGTTTAAGTCGTCGTTTAAGCCGCTGCTTTTCTCAACGAACAGCGGGGCGGAAATCCGCTCCAGATTCATTTCTTTGCCAAATTCTTTCTGAAACGTATCCCGGATGTATTTGATGGCTTCCTGGGTCTGACGCACCGTCAGACGCGGGTCATAATGTTCCGGCAGAATCAGCTGCATAGTACAGTCCTCCTGAAATATGTAATATTAATAATGTACGACTTCCTCTGAAGCCTGTATGGCCTCGACCACGGGGCGGGCCTCCTCGGAAGTGAAAAAGCGGTAGGTAGACGGCGGCACCGCGTCCCGCAGGCGTTCCAGCTGTCCATCGTGGATCATCTGGCGGACCCGGGAGGCGCTGATGACGCCTTCGGCGTTTTCCTTGCGCGGAATCACCAGGCAGGAAAGGCCGCGGTTTGCCAGTTCTGCCTGCATCACCTGGTTGTAGATGCCGGTGACCTGGCTGAAAGGTTCTTCCCCCACAAACCGGCGGGAAATGGAAAGAGCGCCGGCGATTTTGAGGAAAATCTCGATGTCCAGCATGGCGTGGGAACGGATCACCGTTTCCGCGTCCTTCAGAAAATAGGAAGGGAAGGTGGCGCTGGAAATCATATAGCTGCCGGTCTCGTGAAACACCAGGTTGGACAGGTGCGAGCATCCTTCCATAACCAGTTTCTTGCGGACCGCGAAAGGCACCAGGGAAGCGTCCTCAGAGACGACAAACACGTGCAGCAGGCGGCAGCGGGCGGCTGCGGTCTCCACCAGGTACTGGTGCCCCAGGGTAAAGGGGTTGGCGTTCAAAATTACGGCGCCGTCCTCGGTTTCCGGACCCGGCGTGCCGGAAAAAGCGGCCGTCTCCTTTTTCAGCCGTTTCAGATAGCCGGAAAAGCCGTCCCGGCGGTTTTCCATAAACACTACCCGGTCCTGTACCCGGGCGATCTCATAAAAGCCCAGATCTGAGAAAAACTTCGCGGTGCTGCATTTGGTATACAGGAAAAGTTCCATATTGCCCCGGCGGTACTGGACGTCGATCAGATGGCTGACGATCTCGTTCATCAGGCCCTCGCCCTGATGGGCCGAATCTACCGCCATGCACCGCAGCGTATTTTTAAAACAGGAGCCGGTGGCTACCAGGCGGCCGCTGTCGTCAAAAAGCCCCGCCGAATAGTCCAGGTTCCGGTCCCGCTCAATGCCCTCCTTTTCCAGCAGATC
Source organism: uncultured Lachnospiraceae bacterium (assembly GCA_944380605.1). GTDB lineage: Bacteria > Bacillota > Clostridia > Lachnospirales > Lachnospiraceae > UBA3402. Next base: position 35,136 of record CALWIA010000009.1, read on the forward strand.
GTCCATGTCCCGCAGCGTCCGCCGGTCCCAGGAGAAAATCTGTCCGATATGGTATTCCGACATAGATTTCACCCTTTCCACTTAACATTCTCATAATACTTATCGTACCATTATAATAAAAAAATCCGAAAAACACAAACAAAACAAGAAAGAATATGGTATAATATCGTTAGATATTATACCAGCGCCGGTTCGGGCCGAGCGGAGCGAGGCAAAGTCCGAACCGAACCGTGCGCATCCCTCGGAAGGTTCATGTCTGCGCAGCAGACATGGTATAATGTACACGAAAGCATTAAGCAGTGCATCAGATGACAGATATCCAGAGACGCCGTGCTTGCACGAGCGTCACGGGATATCTGGAAGATGATATAGGGCGCAAGCCCGTGAGCGAACGAACGGAGTTCGTGAGCGCGCACTGCGTCCAGTGACGAGATGCGTCGTGCTTGCACGTAAGCATCCAGAGAGCTGGCAGATGCCATAGGGCGCAGGCCCGTGAGCGAACGAACGGAGGATTTGATACGACGTAGGAAGGAGGTTTTTGTATGCTGAAGAAAGACTGTGTCATTACCATTGACCGTCTGTACGGCAGCGGCGGACGTATTATGGGCAAGAAGCTGTCAAAGGAGCTGCAGATACCGTTTTATGATGAAGAGATTCTGAAGATGGCGTCGGAAGAAAGCGCCATAGGCGAGCAGTTTTTCCGCATGAACGACGAAAAAGCCGGCAACAACCTGTTTTTCCGGGCCATAGGCGGCTTAAAGTCCAGTCTGGAAGAACCCTCCCTGGACGACGACATCACTTCTCCGGAAAATCTGTTCCGCTTCCAGGCCAGAATCATCCGCAAGGTGGCCAAGGAGCCCTGTATCATTATGGGGCGCTGCGCGGACTATGTGCTGGAAGCCGAAGGCATGCGGCTGGTGCGCATGTTTGTCTACGCGGACATCACCACCTGCATCCGCCGGGTAATGGAAGTGGACGCCGTGGACGCCAGAGAAGCCCTGCGGCGGGTCAACCGCATCAGCAAGGAGCGGCGGGATTACTACAAATATTACACTGGCAAGGAGTGGCAGGACATGGCCAATTACGACCTGCCCCTGAACACCTCCTCCATGGATTTGGACGACGCTGTGGAACTGGTCAAAACCTATCTGCGCCTTCAGAAAATGCTGGAATCCTAGTTCTGTAATAAAATTTTAATATTTTTCTGCTGTTTTTCTGACGCCTCCCTATCGAAAAAAGGGAGGCGTTGTGGTATACTAGGGACATTTGATGATACTTTCTGCAGGAGCTGACACGCGATGTTTGAGAAAAAGGATTATCTGGCCAGCCTGAACAAGGCCAGAAGAAAACGAAATGGAAAAGACTTCCGGTTCTGGCTGATTCTGGCTGCGGCGGTGCTGCTGCTGATTCTGGCGGGCCTGGGTATCTGGGCGCTGGTGCGCCGAGCGTCAGACGCGTCTTCGGACCGGCCTGACACGGTGCAGGAGTTAGAACAGCAGGAAGACGCCGGTGACGGCGCGGATTCCCAGGCGCAGGCCCAGGCCCAGGCAGAGGCGGACCGGCAGGCCCAGGAAGAAGCCGATAGGCAGGCGGTGGTGGATTCCTACGAAAATCTGGGCATCGCGCAGATCGAAGAGGGCAGTTACTTAAATGTGCGCCGCACGGCGGAGCTGGACGGCGATATTATCGGGAAAATGCAGCAGAACGCCGCCTGCGAGATCCTGTCCCAGGAGGGAGACTGGTACCACATCCAGTCCGGCGACGTGGACGGCTATGTTTCCGCCCAGTATATTCTCACGGGTGAAGAAGCCCGGGCGGCGGCGCTTCCGGAGGTAAAGCTTCGGGCCATTGTCCAGGCGGACAGCCTGAATATCCGCAGCGCCCCGGAACTGGACCCGTCCAACATCGTGGCCCAGGCGCTGATGCACGAGCGCTACGAGGTGCTGGAAGAACTGGACGGATGGATCCGGATTCCCAGCGGCTATATCTCCAGCGACTACGCGGAACTGGAACTGTGCCTCAACGAAGCCCGGAAGATGGACTTAAAGGCCATGGCTATCGGCCGCTACAGCAATCTGCTGATTTCCAAAGTAAACAATTACTTAAACGTCCGCAGTTCACCGGAAGACGCCGGCAATGACAATATCATCGGCAAGCTGCCGGGCAAGGCGGCGGCGGATATTCTGGGAGAGGAAAACGGCTGGTACAAAATCCAGTCCGGCGATATAAACGGCTACGTCAGCATGGATCCCCAGTATGTGGCTACCGGCCAGGAGGCCCAGGATCTGGCCATGGCCAACGCGTCTCTCATGGCCATTGTCAATACGGAGCGGCTCAATGTCCGCATGGAACCCAATACAGAGTCCCGGATCTGGACGCAGATCTCCAAAGAAGAGCGGTATCCGGTAGTGGACCAGCTGGACGGCTGGGTCCAGATCGAATTGGACGCCGGCGACGATGAGAGCGGACCAGACGCGGCCTATATTTCCACCCAAGACAACCTGGTGGAAGTGCGGTACGCCCTGCCGGAGGCCATCCATTTCTCCCCGCTGGAGGAAGAGGCCAACGCCCAGGCGTCCCTGCGCAGCCAGATCGTCAATTACGCCCTGCAGTTTGTGGGCAACCCCTACGTATGGGGCGGCACCAGCCTGACCAACGGCGCGGACTGCTCCGGCTTTACCCAGTCGGTGCTGCGGCATTTCGGCATCAGCATTCCCCGGGTGTCCAGAGACCAGTCCCGGGCAGGCAGCGCCGTGACCCAGAGCGAGATGCGTCCCGGCGACCTGGTGTTCTATACCAACAGCAGCGGAACCGTCAACCATGTAGCCATGTACATCGGCAACGGCCAGGTGGTGCACGCGGCCAGCAGGCGCAGCGGCATCAAGATTTCCCAGTGGAACTACCGTTCCCCGGCCCGGATCCGCAACGTAATCGACTGACCGCAAAACAGGCGGCAGGCTTAATCGCCTGCCGCCTGTTTCTGATATTGAGCCGGTGAAAGACCGTATTTCTTTTTGAATGCCCGGAAAAAGCTGGAATAGTCGTGGAATCCGCACTGGAAGCAGACTCGGTTGGCGGGAGCCCCCTCGGTCAGAAGGCTTTTGCCCAGCAGCAGCCGCTGCTGCAGCACGTACTGATAATAGGAAACGCCCATGTTGTTTTTGAACATGTGGGACAGGTTGAAGCGGTCGATGAGAAACCGCCGGGAAACCGTATCCAGAGACAGGTCTTCCGTGATGTGGTCCTGGATGTAGTGGAGCACATGGGCCAGAGGCGTGTCCCGCACGCCGCCCTGCACCGCGGCGCTGTCGTTGGCCAGCGCCTGAGTGTATTCCACCAGCAGCTGCAGGGTCAGGGCTTTTAGCTGAGCCAGAAACAGCGGGTACTGCTGGCTGCGGGTGTATTCCAGGGAGACGTACATGGCCCGGAAGCCGCTCATCAGCATGGGAGGCTTGCGCAGCAGGTACCGCTCGGAATTGATCTTTTCAAAAGAAGTTTCCAGTTCTGGATCGATGGATAAAAGCGCCTGCAGCGCCGGCCGGGTCACCCAGGTGACATAGCGCTCGTAAGGCACCCGGAAATCGGAAAATATGGGGTTGTGCATCACGTTGGGCGGGATGATCAGCAGGTCGTCGGTCTGCAGGTGGTAGACCTTGTCGCCGACGATGTAGTTCATATTGCCGCTGATAAAGTACTGGATTTCATAAAATTCGTGATAATGGGGCTCCAGATCCAGAGAAGAGGTGTCCAGCTGGTGGTCCATCTCATAATCCGTATCCCGCATAAAATCCTGGGGGAATTTGCTGTAGCCGGAAATTTTCAGCATAAGGGCCCTCCTGCCTGCGGAAACCGCAAAGGATATACAAGAAATGCAATCTATTTTACCAAATCCACCAATTTATTTTATTTTTGATTGCATTTATAATGATATTATACTATGGGTCAGCGAAAAAGTAAATTGCCGGTTTCGGCAGAAAGGAAGGAATCTATGGATTATCATGTATTGAATTACGGCGCCAAAGGCGACGGGGTAACCGACGACGCAGCCGCCATTCAAAAGGCCATTGACGCCTGCAGCCAGGCAGGGGGAGGCCGGGTGATCCTGGAAGGGGGAAGACATTTCTATTCCAGTTCCATTATTCTGAAGGAGTATGTGGATCTGCACCTGGAGCGGGGGTCTGTGCTGCAGGCGCACGCCGATCTGGACACCTATTTCCGGCCCAACGCGGGGCAGCGGGACGACGGCGTGGACCGGGTAGGTACGCCAGTGACGCTGAAGCCTTCCTACGCGTTTATCTATGCCAAGGACGCGGATCACATCGCCATTTCCGGGGCCGGCGCCATTGACGGCAACGCCTACGCGTTTGTAAAGCAGGTAAGCCCCTACTACGTGACGGGAGATTTTTATCCCAGACCCACGCTGATCTATGTGGAACACTGCAACCACATTTCCTTTACCGGCGTGATCATGCGCAACGCGCCGTTCTGGACGCTGCATCCGGCGGGCTGCGACGACGTGCTGATCTCGGAGATCCGCATTCTCAACGACTTGAATGTGGCCAACTCCGACGGCATCGATCCGGACCATTCCACCAATGTGCGGATTCTGGGCTGCCATGTGACCTGCGCCGACGACTGCATCTGCTTAAAGAGCTCCTCCGGCAACATGGAGTACGGCCCCACGAAAAACGTGGTGATTTCCGGCTGTACCCTGACCTCTACCTCCGCGGCCTTGAAGATCGGCACGGAAGGCACCGGGGATTTTGAAAACGTCGTGGTGGACAACTGCGTCATCAGCCGCAGCAACCGGGGGATTTCCATACAGATCCGGGACGGCGGCAATGTAAAGAACGTTTCCTTCTCCAACATCATCATCGAGACGCGGCGGTTTGCCGACTGCTGGTGGGGATGCGCGGAGCCCATTACCATATCCACCCATGACCGGGACGAGAACACCCGCTCCGGACATATTTCCAATATCCGCTTCACCAACATCACCTGTGACTCGGAAAACGGCGTGTTCCTGTCCGGAAGCGACGGCAACCACATCGAGGACGTGCTGTTTGAACGGGTGTCGGTGACCATGCGCAGCAAGAGCAAATGGCCCAAGGGCATGTACGACCTGCGGCCCGGATACGGCCAGAAGATCGAAGAGATCCCCTCCGCCGGCTTTTATATGCGCCGGGCCGACGATGTGGTGCTGCGCAACTGCCGGGTGAAGTTTGAAGGAGACGACGTAAGCGCCTTCGGCGAAGCGCTTTACGCGGAAGACTGCGAAAACCTTTCCATGGAAGGATTTTCTGGAAAGGCGGCCAGACCGGAGCTGGAAGACATCCGGATTCAGTAATCTGACAGGTTTTAAATATTTATATATAAAGGAGAAAAACCATGTTTAACAAGGACAAAGTGAAACTGGGCATCGCCCCGATCGCCTGGACCAACGACGACATGCCGGATCTGGGAAAGGAAAACACCTTTGAACAGTGCGTCAGCGAGATGGCGCTGGCCGGCTTTACCGGCTCAGAAGTGGGCAATAAATACCCGAAGGATCCCGCGGTGCTTAAGAGAGCGCTGGATCTGCGGGGCATGGAAATCTGCAACCAGTGGTTCTCCAGCTTCCTGATTACCAAACCCTTCGAGGAAGTGGAAAAGGATTTCCGCGCGCAGTGCGAGTTCTTAAAGGCTATGGGCGCCAAGGTCATCGGCGCTTCCGAGCAGAGCCACAGCGTACAGGGCCAGCTGCACACCCCGATTTTCGGACACAAGTATGTGATGAACGATGAGGAGTGGAAGACCTTCTGCGACGGCATGAACCGCCTGGGCAAGATTGCCAAGGAAGACTACGGCATCAGCCTGACCTTCCATCACCACATGGGAACCGTGGTGCAGGACGCCGACGAGGTGGAGCGGATGATGGACAACACCGATCCGGAATACGTAAGCCTGCTGTTTGATACCGGCCACTTCCGCTACTGCGGCGTGGATCCCCTGGAAATGGTGAAGAAATACGTAAGCCGCATCAAACACGTACATCTGAAGGACATCCGTCCGGAGATGGTGGAGAAGGTAAAAGCGGAGAACTTAAGCTTCCTGGACGGCGTGCGCATGGGCACCTTTACCATTCCCGGCGACGGCTGCATCGACTTTGAACCCATCTTCAAGGTTCTGGAAGACGCCGGCTACGAAGGCTATATGCTGGTTGAGGCGGAGCAGGATCCGGCCAAGGCCAATCCGCTGGAATATGCCATCCGCGCCAGAAAGTACATCGCGGAAAAGACCGGTCTGTAAAAACAAATCCAAAGAACATAAGGCCCGGGCGGCCTGGGGCTGTCCGGCGCCTGTATGATATTTCAAAAGCGCGAAAGGAGTTTAAACACGATGATTCAGGTAGGAATTATTGGTGCAGGAAGAATTGGAAAGGTTCATGTAGAGAGCATCTGCATGCACGTGCCGGAGGCGAAGGTTAAGACTCTGGCAGATCCCTTTATGTCCGAGGCGACGGCTGAATGGGCAAAGGGCATGGGCGTGGAGCACGTAACCAAGGATTACAAGGAGATTCTGGCGGATCCGGAGATCGACGCAGTGCTGATCTGCTCCTCTACGGACACCCATTCCCCCATTTCCGTGGAAGCCATCAAGGCCGGCAAGCACGTATTCTGCGAGAAGCCCATTGACCACGATGTGGAGAAGATCCAGGAAGTGATCGACGCCTTAAAGGGCAGCAACGTAAAATATCAGGTAGGCTTCAACCGCCGCTTCGACCACAACTTCGAGGCTGTGCATGACGCGGTAGCCGCCGGCAAGATCGGCGACATCCATGTCATCAAAGTGACCTCCAGAGATCCGGAACCCCCCAGTGCCGAGTATGTAAAGGTATCTGGCGGCATGTTCCTGGATATGACCATTCATGATTTCGATATGGTCCGCTACCTGGCAGGCTGCAACGCCGTAGAAGTGTACACGGAAGCCGCGGTTCTGGTGGATCCCGCCATCGGCGAAGCCGGCGACGTGGATACGGCAGTGATCACCCTGAAGATGGAAAACGGCGCCATCGCCGTGATTGACAACTCTAGAAAGGCCGTATACGGCTACGATCAGAGAGCGGAAGTATTCGGCTCCAAGGGCATGGTTGCCACCGGCAACGATTCCGCTTCCCAGGCGGTGATCAGCAATGAAAACGGCGTGACCGGCGAAGTGCCGCTGCACTTCTTCCTGGAGCGCTACATGGCTGCCTACGCAAAAGAAGTGAAGTGCTTCATCGACGCCATTGTCAACAATACCGACACGCCTTTAGGCGTTATGGACGGTCTGGAGCCGGTGCTGATGGGCATCGCCGCCAAGAAGTCCATGGAAGAGCACCGTCCGGTGAAGATTTCCGAAGTGAGAGGTTAATCAGGGAGGAACAGGGCTATGAAATATATTGAATTCGATTCTTCAAGGCCCTTGGATCTGGTTCTGCTGGGACGGGTGGCCATCGATTTTAACCCTGCTTACAACGATCAGGTAAAGGAAGAATTCAAGCCTCTGAAAGAGGTGCATGTATTTGAAAAATTCGTGGGAGGCTCACCGGCTAACATAGCGGTGGGCGTCACCCGCCACGGACTGAAGGCCGGTTTCATCGGCAAGGTCTCCGATGACCAGTTCGGCGACTACGTGGTAGACTACTTCAACAAAGAAGGCATTGACACCTCCTGCATCACCCGCTGCACCGGCGGCGAGAAGCTGGGTCTGACTTTTACGGAGATGCTTTCTCCCAAGGAGAGCCATATCCTGATGTACCGCAACTGCATCGCCGACCTGCAGCTGCATGTGGACGACATCCACGAGGATTACATCCGCAGCGCCAAGGCGATTCTGATTTCCGGCACGGCTCTGGCGGAAAGCCCCTCCAGAGAAGCGGCCATCAAGGCCGTGATGCTGGCCAAGAGAAACAATACCCGGGTGATTTTTGACATCGACTACCGGGAGTACAACTGGAAGAACAGCGATGAGATTTCCATTTACTACTCTATCATTGCCAAGGAAGCCGACATCATCATGGGTTCTAGAGAAGAGTTTGACCTGACGGAGAAACTGATCCGTCCCGGCATGACCGACGAGGAAAGCGCCGCTTACTGGCAGAACTGCAACGCCAAGATCGTAGTGATCAAGCACGGCATGCAGGGATCCACGGCCTATACCTGCGACGGCCAGAAATTCAGCATCAAGCCGTTCCCCGTAACCGCCAGAAAAGGCTTCGGCGGCGGCGACGGCTACGGCTCCGGATTCCTGTACGGCCTGTATCAGGGCTGGGAGATCATCGACTGCCTGGAGTTCGGCTCCGCCGAGGCGTCCATGATGGTCCGCAGCAACAACTGTTCCGACGCCCTTCCGGGTCCGGAGGCAGTAAAGGCCTTTATCAAGGAAGAAAAGGAACAGTTCGGCGAAATGATCGCCAGAGTGTAGCAGGAATTCTTTTCAGCAAGAGGTGAAACAATTATGGTTAAAACCACAAGAATGACGACTGCCCAGGCAATCGTGAAATTTCTGGACAATCAGTACGTGTCCATGGATGGCAAGGAGACCAAGTTTGTAGAAGGCTTCTTCACCATTTTCGGTCACGGCATCGCGGTAGGCCTGGGCGAGGCGCTGGACACCAATCCCGGCGGACTGCGGGTGATGCAGGGCAGAAACGAGCAGGGCATGTGCCATACGGCCATCGCCTTTGCCAAGCAGAGCAACCGCAGACGGATCATCCCCTGCGCCTCTTCGGTAGGCCCCGGCGCCGCCAACATGGTGACGGCCTGCGCTACCGCTACGGTAAACAACATTCCTCTGCTGGTATTCCCGGCAGATACTTTCGCGTCCCGTCAGCCGGACCCGGTGCTGCAGCAGCTGGAACAGAGCTCCAGCCTGGCGGTGACCACCAACGACGCTTTTAAGCCGGTATGCAAATACTGGGACCGCATCACCCGTCCGGAAATGGTGATGACGGCGCTGATTAACGCCATGCGGGTGCTGACGGATCCGGCGGAGACCGGAGCCTGCTGCATCGCGCTGTGCCAGGACGTGGAAGGCGAGTCCTATGACTTCCCGGACTACTTCTTCAAGAAGAGAGTGCACCGCATCACCCGTCCGGTGGCGGTGGAAGAGGAACTGGAAGACATTGCCGAGGTGATCGCCCAGGCGAAGAAGCCTCTGGTGATCGTCGGCGGCGGCGTCCGCTATTCCGAAGCCGGAGAAACGGTGGAGAAGTTCTGTGAAGAATTCCACATCCCCTTCGGCGAGACCCAGGCCGGCAAGAGCGCCTGCAAATCCAGCCATCCCTACTGCCTGGGCGGCATCGGCGTGACCGGTACTTACGCTTCCAACATCATCGGCAAAGACGCGGACGTGGTGATTTCCATCGGTTCCCGCATGTCCGATTTTACCACCAGTTCCAAGCACCTGTTCCAGAATGAAGACGTAAAATTCGTCTCCATCAACAACTGCCGGTTCCACGCATACAAAATGGACGCGGTGAAGGCAGTGGGCGACGCCAAGGCGACGGTAGAGGCGCTGGCAGAAAAGCTGAGAGCCAGAGGCTATGTGTCCGCCTATACCGACGAGATCCAGAAAGCCAAGGCGGCCTGGGACAAAGAGATGGAACGTCTGGGCTCCATTGTCTACACCGGCGATGACTTCGAGCCGCTGATCAAGGCCAGAGACCCCAGAACCATTCCGGAGTTTGTAAAGATGACCGGCGGCGTGATCACCCAGACGGCGGCGCTGGCGGCTATCCGCAGAAAGATCGACGCGGACGCTACCATTATCACCGCCGGCGGATCCCTTCCCAGCTGCATGCAGCGGATGTGGACCACCGACAAGAGGGGCGGCTATCACGCGGAGTACGGCTATTCCTGCATGGGATATGAGATCGCCGCGACTCTGGGCGTAAAGTTCGCGGAGCCGGACAACGAAGTGTACTGCGTAGTGGGCGACTCCAGCTTCCTGATGCTTAACAGCGAGATCATGACCATTATGCAGGAGCGCAAAAAAGTCAACATCCTGGTATTTGACAACTGCGGCTTCGGCTGCATCAACAACCTGGAGATGAACCACGGCATCGGCAGCCTGGCTACGGAGTTCCGCTACACCGACGGCAAGAAGCCCTGCGGAGATCTGATTCCGGTGGACTACGCCAAGGTAGGCGAAGGCTACGGCTTAAAGACCTATACCTGCAAGACCATTCAGGAACTGGAAGATGCGCTGGAAGACGCCAAGAAGCAGACGAAGGCCTGCCTGTTCGATCTGAAGGTCATTCCTAAGACCATGACCGACGGCTATGAGTCCTGGTGGAATGTGGGCATTGCCACCACTTCCGAAAAGGAATCGGTCAGAAAGGCATGTGAAGGCGTGCTGAAAGGCAGAAGCGAATCAAGAGCATATTGATCAGATTTTTTGCGCCGCAGGCCGGCGGGGAGGCGCATGCCTTCCGGGCCGGCGGCCGCGGCGCATGCAGAGAGGATGAGCAAAGCAATGGGAAAAGTATTTGGTTATCCGGAATTTGACAGCACAGGCGAGATGATCCTCACCACCTACGACAACGACTACAAGGCCATGATGATGGATATCCGGGTATACCGCATGAAAGCTGGCGAGACCAGAAGCTTTCTGCGGGAAGGCGAGGAGACGGCGGTGCTGCTGCTGTCCGGCAGAATTACCTATGCCTGGGACGGCAAGACGGAGACCGTCAGCCGGAAGGACGTGTTTACGGAAGGACCCTGGTGCGTCCATGTCAGCGGTGGACACCAGATCCAGGTGACGGCGGAGGCGGATTCGGAGATTCTGGTGCAGTGCACGAAGAACGAAAAATCCTTTGAAAGCCGTCTGTATCGGCCGGAAGACGCGCCCTGGGGCTATTCCTGCGTCGGCAAGTTCGGCAACGTGGCCAAGAGACGGGTCAACACCATTTTCGATCACGACATTTCTCCGGAATCCAACATGGTTCTGGGCGAAGTGCTCAACGACAAGGGCAACTGGTCCGGCTACCTGCCGCACCGGCATCCGCAGCCGGAGACCTATTTCTTCAAGTTTGACCATCCGGAGGGGTTCGGGGCCAGCTTTGTGGGAGATCAGGTCTTCAAGAGCGTGGACAACAGCTTTTCTGCCATTCCCGGCGGAGAACTGCATCCCCAGGCGGTGGCGCCCGGCTATCAGATGTACACCTGCTGGATGATCCGCCATCTGGACGGCAATCCCTGGCTGCAGACGGACCGCTGCGAGGATGAGCGCTACGTCTGGCTGCACAATGCGGAATAACGGATCTGACAAAGACAGACGGATGCGGGGGGCGTTTTCCGTCTGACGAAAGTCCGGCGGCGCCGGGGGGCGCTGCCGGATGCATAAAAAAGAAAAGGAGAAGGTAAAGTATGGCAGTTGAACGGAAAAAATATTGCGTAAACGGCGAATGGCTGGAGTCCAAAACCGACAAATGGAATCCGGTAACGGATTCCAGCACCGGCGAAATAATCGCCGAGGTGCCCTGCTGCACCAAGGAAGAAGTGGAGTCCGCCATAGCCGCGGCATACGAGGCATTTCCGGCCTGGTCCCAGAAATCTTTAAGCGCCAGAACCCAGATGATGTTCAAATGGAGAAATGTGCTGCTGGCGCATATCGACGAACTGACCGTTCTGTGCGCCAAGGAACTGGGCAAGAACCTGGACGAGGCCCGCGGAGACGTGCTGAAGGCCATCGAGCCCACGGAGCACGCCTGCAGCCTGCCCACGCTGATGCAGGGCGACGCGTCTCTGCAGGTAACCACCGGATTTGATACCGCCACCTACCGAGTGCCGTTGGGCGTGGTAGCCGGCATCGTACCCTTTAACTTCCCGGCCATGATTCCCTGGGGCTGGATGGTGCCGTTAGCCATTGCCACCGGCAATACCATCGTGCTGAAGGCCGCCAGCCAGACGCCGCTGACGTCCATGCGGATTCTGGAACTGTTCTATGAAGAGGGCGGATTCCCCAAGGGCGTGGTGAACCTGGTGACCTGCAGCCGGCACGAGGCGGAGATCTTCCTGACGGATCCCAGAGTCAAGGCGGTAACCTTCGTAGGCACTACCGGCGTAGGCAAGCACATCTATTCCGTGGCTTCTGCCAACGGCAAGCGGGTACAGGCCCAGTGCGAAGCCAAGAACCACGCGCTGGTGCTGGAAGACGCGGATCTGGAAAGCGCCACCAACGCCATCATCAACTCCACCTACGGCTGCGCGGGCATGCGCTGCATGGCGCTGCCGGTCATCGTAGTGCAGGAGAGCATTGCCGACCAGTTTGTGGCCATGCTGAAAGAAAAGGCCATGAAGCTGAAAGTGGGATGCGCCTATGATCCGGAGACCAAACTGGGACCGGTGGTATCGGCGGCTCACAAAAAGAGCGTCTGCGACTGGATCCAGAAGGGCATCGACGAAGGCGCCGAGCTGGTGCTGGACGGCCGCGACATCGTAGTTCCCGGATATGAGAACGGCTTCTTTGTAGGCCCGACGATTCTGGACCATGTAAAACCCGGCATGTCGGTGGGCGACCGGGAGATTTTCGGACCGGTAACGGTCATTAAGAGAGTCAAGGACTTCGACGAAGGTCTGGCCATTATGAACGCCAATCCCTTCGCCAACGGTTCTGTAATTTTCACCCAGAGCGGATTCTATGCCCGCAAGTTTGAGTTCCTGACCGACGGCGGCATGGTAGGCATCAACGTAGGCATTCCGGTGCCCACGGCTTACTTCCCCTTCTCCGGTAACAAGGATTCCTTCTTCGGCGATCTGCACGTTCTGGGCAAAGACGGCGTACGGTTCTACACCCGCGCCAAGACGGTAACCAAGCACTGGTATGACGAGACTTCCCGTCATAAAAATGTCAGCACCTGGGAGGGCACGGTAGAACGTGTCTGACCGGCGTCAGACGGTCGGGTGAGTCAGCCGTACCGGCTTAGATAAAACATACGGGCCGGAACCCGGTTTCGGAGCGCAGTCCGTTCCGGTGTTCCGGCTCTGACTCTGTGCGCAGGCAGGCGTAAGGAGCGGCCTGCGGCACATAAAATTTGGAGGAAGAAATGGCAAGAGAGTTTATTATGCCCGGACGCATTATCAGCGGCATCAAGGCCCTGAACATGGCGGAGGCCGCTCTGGGGCGGATGGGCAAAAAAGCAATGATTGTAACGGATCCCATGATGGTAAAGCTGGGAAACTGTGCCAAGGTAGAAGAGGCACTGAAAAATGAAGGCGTGGCCTATACGGTGTACGACGGCGTCACCGGAGAGCCCACCGATCAGATGGTAGAGGCCGGCGTGGCGAAATACCGCAGCGAGGGCTGTGATTTCCTGGTGGCCCTGGGCGGCGGAAGCCCCATCGACACCATGAAGGCCATCGGCTCCCTGGTGCTCAACGACGTGGGAATCGCCAGCTACATGGGCAAGGAAATCCATGTGCAGATGCCTCCCATGGCAGCCATTCCCACCACGGCGGGAACCGGCTCCGAGGCGACCCAGTTTACCATTATCACCGATACGGTCAAAGATGTAAAGATGCTGCTGAAGGGATCGGTGCTGATGCCGGATCTGGCCATCATCGACCCGCAGTTTACCATGACGGCGCCGCCGAAGATTACGGCAGCCACCGGTCTGGACGCTCTCTGCCATGGAATCGAAGCTTATACATCCAGAAAGTCCCAGAGAATGTCCGACACCTTCGCCCTGTCCGCGGTGAAGCGGATTTTCCGGAACCTGGCCAAGGCCTATCACAACGGCGAAGATGAGGACGCCCGTTCCGAGATGTCTCTGGCGGCGCTGGAGGCGGGCATTGCCTTCAACAACGCGTCGGTGACTCTGATTCACGGCATGAGCCGTCCCATCGGCGCCCTGTTCCATGTGGCCCACGGACTGTCCAATGCCATGCTGATGAAGGTGTGCCTGGAGTATGCGCTGGAAGGCGCTTATGACCGCTTCGGCGCGCTGGGAAGAGCCATCGGCGTGGCGGGAAGACAGGATTCCGACGAGACCGCGGCCAGGAACTTCCTGCAGGCAGTGGAAGCGCTGCTGCAGGAACTGGAGGTTCCCAGCCTGGAACAGTACGGCATCGACCGGGATACGTTCTTTGCCCAGATTGAAAAAATGGCCCACGACGCCATGGAAAGCGGCAGCCCCCAGAACACCCGGCGGGCGGTGGAAAAGGCGGATGTGGAAGAACTGTACCGGCGGCTCTGGAACTAACGCCCGGCGGCTTTTAAAATCTCCCGGACATAGCGGCTGAGGCAGTCGGGAGACTGGAACAGCTGCGGACGGTATTCGACATAAGTAAGGCGGCTTCTGCAGTCCTCTTTCATGACCGGTTCCCAGATGGGGACCGGCTGAGGGAGGAAGAGGCCGCTTTTTTTTGTGTAGCAGGTAGCGGCGGTGGCCTTTTTGCGGGCATTCCGGTCCACAAAGGCGCCGACGCTTTTGTGGATGGCGGTGTCTTCACAGACCAGGTAGTAATAATCCTGATAATTGGGGTAAAAATGCTTCAGGGTGCCGGCAAACAGGGGGATTTCCAGGGTCAGAAGGGAATCGGAGGCGGAGATGGCGATGCCGCCGGATTCCCGGGAAAACGCCGCCGGCAGCCGGCAGCATCCCCGCAGCCGCAGACGGAGGGCCGGAGCCTCCGAAGATTCCATCAGCTGCTGGTCTTCCAGGACAAATTCGTGTTCCAGAAAATCCGGATACGAAAGAATCGGAAGGATCAGCGGCATGCCTTCCAGATCTTCCCGGTTGTGCAGCATCAGCATGCCGTAGAGACGGTCATCCCGGGAGACTAGGTACTCCTGGTATACCTCGATCAGCTGGCCGCCGGAAAAGGGATCCTGGCGGCAGATGCCCAGGAACCGCTCGATGGCTTTCTGCTTTAAGCTGTCCAGCCCCAGCAGTTTCCGGAAGGGCCGGATCCGCTTGTAGAGATCCACGCTCTGCACTTCGGAAAAGGAGAAGGGAAGGCCGTACTGGCGGCACCGCTTCAGCAGGAACGGGATGTCAAAGGTGTCTCCGTTGAAGTGAACCAGCACGGAATATCGTTTTAATAGAGAAAAAAAGGCGTTCAGAAGCTCCGGCTCGGAAGCGGGGGTGTCGGCGAACCACTGGATCAGCTGCCAGCCGCCGTTTTCCCAAAAGACGGCGCCGATCAGATACACCCGGGAGGCATCGCCGGAAAACCCGGTGGTTTCAATGTCAAAAAACAGCAGGTCTTCCCGCCTGCCAAGTTTCTCCAGAGGATAGGTTTCCGGAAAGGAAACAGCAGATGCTGCAGTAATCATTATAGGCTCCTTTGCAGATGAATCAGATTCTCAAAGGCCATTATACGATGGTTTGGACCGGATTGCAATGAAGCGGAAGAACGGGACGGCTTTACAGCGGCAGGCGGTACGGCTATAATGAAACCAGGACCCGGCAGAAACCCGGCTGTGCCGGCTGCCGCGGGCGAGAAAGGACGAAACGGGATGAAGACAGTATCGTATATGACCTGCCAGAGCCGGATGGAGCGGCAGTTTGACCGGTTCGGCCGGCAGATGCCGGCGCGGACGGAGTCGCCGGAGGCGTTTTGGGCCTGGAAAAAGGAGGCCGGAACCAAGCTGTATGAGCTGCTGGGGCTGGAGCGGATGGAGCGCTGCCCGCTGGAAAGCCAGGTGACAGAGGTCTGTGAGGCGGAGCCGGGGATCCGGCGGGAACGGGTGGTGATTCAGACGGAGCCGGATGTGTGGATGCCGGTGTACGTGCTGATTCCGGAACAGGCGGAAGCAAAACGGCGGGCCGGCGGGCGGCCATCCTGCGTCATCGCGCCGGCGGGCCACGGAAGTGGAGGCAAGATTTCTACGGCAGGAGATCAAAGCAGCGCTGCCGCGGCCCTGGGGATCCGCCGGTATCATTGCGACTACGGGCTGCAGCTGGCCAGAAAGGGGCTGGTGGCCCTGTGCCCCGACAGCCGCGGCTTTGGGGAGCGGAGAGAACCGGCGGTTCAGGGAGACCGCCCGGAACAGGTGCTGGCGTCTTCCTGCCGCCAGCTGGCCCATATGGCGGAGCCTTTGGGTATGACCGTGGCCGGCATGTTTGTCTGGGACCTGATGCGGCTCATCGATTATATAGAAGAGAGAGACCAGTGGAATCTGGAGGACATCGGCTGCGTCGGCTTTTCCGGAGGCGGCATGCAGACGCTGTTTCTGACGGCGCTGGATGGCCGCGTCGCCAGGGCCTGCGTCAGCGGCTATCTGTACGGGTACAAAGACGCCCTGCTGAAGCTCAATGACAACTGCAGCTGTAACTATGTGCCGGGGCTCTGGAGATATCTGGATATGGGGGACATCGGGGCGATGATCGCTCCCAGGCCGCTGGTGATCCAGTCTTGTGTGGAGGACCCTCTGAACGGAGCACGGGGGATGGAAAATGTCCGGGAGCCGATGGAAGTGATCCGCGGCGCCTACGCCTGTCTGGGCGCGGAAGACCGGCTCTGCCATCACATCTGTCCCGGCGGGCACCAGTGGCACCCGGAAGGGGCGGATCTGTTCGCGGCGGCTTCGGGAGAACCGCCCTATGCAGGATGGGCTCCGGAAGTCGTAAAGAAGGCCTGAATCCGGATTCGAATGTCTGTTCGCTTCCTGCCTTGCAAAGGGATGGAAGATATGCTATACTTTAGAGAAAAGGCTGTAAAAGGAGAAACCGTCGGTGATTTCATATATCAAAGGCATGCTGGTGGAAAAAGAGGAAGACCGGATTGTGGTGGAGGCAGGCTCCATAGGCTATGACATCTATGTGCCCCTTTCCTTTCTGGCGTCCCTTCCTCCGGTAGGAGAAGAAGTTCAGGTATACACCTATCTGCAGGTCCGGGAGGACGCGGTGACCCTCTATGGATTTCCCGGACGGC
This sequence comes from uncultured Lachnospiraceae bacterium, assembly GCA_944380605.1. Taxonomy (GTDB): domain Bacteria; phylum Bacillota; class Clostridia; order Lachnospirales; family Lachnospiraceae; genus UBA3402. The sequence goes on from CALWIA010000009.1 coordinate 52,037, forward strand.
AGGATCTGAAGATGTTCCGCCAGCTGCTGGGGGTAACCGGCATCGGCCCCAGGGGAGCGCTGGGGATTCTGTCGGCGCTTCAGCCGGATCAGCTGCGGGTGGCGATTCTGTCCGGGGATGTCAAGACCATCACCCGGGCGCCGGGGGTAGGAGCCCGGACGGCGCAGCGGATTATTCTGGACCTGAAGGACCGGGTATCGGCGGAGGAAGTGCTGGATTCTTTCCGCCCCGCAGAGGCGGCCGCCGGCGGCGTGGACGGCCAGTCCCGCAAAGAGGCGGCGGACGCGCTGGTAGCCCTGGGATATTCCGCGTCGGAAGCGGCGGCGGCGGTGCGCCGGGTAGAAGGCGCGGAGTCCATGACGGCGGAAGAGGTGCTGAAGGCATCGCTGAAATATATGCTATTTTGACGGTAGGAGAATATGGAGCGGAGAATCATTTCCACGGATCTGACAGAAGAAGAGAAAAAGACGGAATCCACGCTGCGGCCTCAGCTGCTGAAGGATTATATTGGCCAGGAAAAACTGAAGTCCACGCTGAAGGTATACATCGACGCGGCCAGGTCCCGGGGCGACGCCCTGGACCACGTGCTGTTTTACGGGCCTCCCGGCCTGGGCAAGACTACCCTGTCCGGCATCATTGCCAACGAGATGGGCGTGAATATGAAGGTGACCTCCGGCCCGGCCATTGAAAAGCCGGGGGAGATGGCGGCGGTTTTGAACAGCCTCCAGGAAGGCGACGTGCTGTTTGTGGACGAGATCCATCGGCTGAACCGCCAGGTGGAGGAAGTGCTGTATCCCGCCATGGAGGATTTTGCCATTGATATCATGCTGGGCAAGGACTCCTCAGCCCGTTCCATCCGGCTGGAGCTGCCGCGTTTTACGCTGGTCGGCGCCACCACCCGGGCAGGGCTTCTGACGGCTCCGCTGCGGGACCGGTTCGGCGTGGTGCAGAAGCTGGAGTTTTACACGCCGGAGGAATTGAAAATCATCATTCTGCGCTCGGCAAAGGTGCTGGGAGTGGAAATTGAGGAAGCGGGAGCCATGGAACTGGCCCGCCGTTCCCGGGGTACGCCCCGGCTGGCCAACCGGCTGTTAAAGCGGGTGCGGGATTTCGCCCAGGTGAAGTACGACGGCGTCATTACCCGGGAGGTGGCGGATTTCGCCCTGGACATTCTGGATGTGGACCGGCTGGGCCTGGACAACAACGACCGGAACATTCTGCTGACCATTATTCAGAAGTTTTCCGGAGGGCCGGTGGGGCTGGATACCCTGGCGGCCGCGCTGGGAGAGGACGCGGGCACGCTGGAAGACGTGTATGAGCCGTATCTGCTGATGAACGGCCTGCTGAACCGTACGCCCAGAGGCCGGACGGCCACGGAGGCGGCATACCGCCATCTGGGACTGATGTAAAGGAAACCACGACAGGAGATGGAGCATATGAAAGAGCAGTTTGACGCGGGAAAACACTACGCGGAAGTTTTGATAGATGGAAAAATTTATACCCTGGGAGGCGCGGAGGAAGAGCATTACCTGCAGCGGGTCGCCAGTTATATCAGCGAGAAGATTTCGCAGATGAAGCGGCAGGAAGGCTTTTCCAGACAGAGCCAGGAGTATCAGGCGGTGATGGTGGAATTAAACATCGCAGACGACTATTTCAAGGCGTCGGAACAGGCCCGCGCCAGCCAGAAGCGCTGTGATGAGATGGAAAAGGAGTCCTACAGCTTAAAGCACGAGCTGGTGACGACCCAGCTGAAGCTGGAGACGGCCCAGCATCAGCTGGAGGAAGCGCTGAAAAAGCTGAAGGAAGCGGAAGAAGAACTGCTGAAGGTGAAGGCGCTGCAGACGGCGGAAGCCCACGCGGGGGGCAGCCGGTCCGGCAGCGGGCGGAAAGGATAAGGAGGTTCATCGGTGAGAAAGGGAGAAGTGGAGGTTCTGGCGCCGGCCGGCTCTTATGAAAGCATGCAGGCGGCCATCAGTGCCGGCGCGGACGCGGTCTACATCGGCGGCAGCCGGTTCGGGGCCCGGGCTTATGCGGACAACCTGACGGAAGAACGGATGCTGGAGGCCATCGACTATGCCCATCTGCGGGGCGTTTCCCTGTATATGACCGTCAACACCCTGGTCAAGGAGCGGGAAATGGACGCGCTGATCCCTTATCTGGAGCCGTATTACCGGCAGGGGCTGGACGCGGTGATCGTTCAGGATCCGGGCGTGGCGCGGCAGGTGCGCCGGTATTTTCCGGACCTGGCGGTGCACGCCAGTACCCAGATGACTATAACCGGGGTCCGGGGGGCCAGGATCGCCAAAGAATGGGGAGCCACCCGGGTGGTGCCGGCCAGAGAACTTTCCCTGGAGGAGATCCAGCGGATCCGGGAGGAACTGGACATAGAAATCGAATGCTTTGTCCACGGAGCGCTCTGTTACTGCTATTCCGGCCAGTGCCTGCTCAGCAGTTTTATCGGCGGAAGAAGCGGCAACCGGGGGCGGTGCGCCCAGCCCTGCCGTCTGCCTTATGAGATCCGGGGCGCGGCGGAGGTACCCGGCGGCCGGAAACTGGACAGGGACGACCGGTGCGTCATGAGCCTGAAAGACCTGTGCACCCTGGATCTGCTGCCGCAGCTTCTGGAAGCCGGCGTCAATTCTCTGAAGATCGAGGGACGGATGAAGAGTCCCCGCTATACCGCCGGCGTAGTCAGCATCTACCGCAAATACGTGGACCGGTATCTGCGGGATGGAAGCGAAGGATACCGGGTGGATCCGGAAGATAAGAAAATGCTGCTGGATCTGTTTGACCGGGGCGGATTTACGGAAGGATATTTCCGGCAGCACAACGGACGGGACATGATCGCGCTGAAGGAGAAGCCGGCGTTTCGGCCGGGAAACCAGAAGCTGCAGGAGTATCTGGACGAGACCTATGTCAACCGGGAAAAGAAGGTGCCTATACGGGGCAGGGCTCTGTTCCGGGAGGGAGAGCCGCTCCGGCTTAAGCTGTCTGCGGCGGCGGGCCCGGACCGGGTTTTGGTGGAGACGGTGACAGAAGGCAAGCCGGTCCAGCCGGCCCTGAATCAGCCGCTTTCGGCGGAGCGGATCGAGAAGCAGCTGCACAAAACCGGCCAGACGCCTTATGTGTGGGAGCAGCTGGAGGTGGAGACGGAAGGCAGCGGTTTTCTTCCGATGCAGGACCTGAACCAATGGCGGCGCGCCGGCCTGGAACAGCTGACGGAGGTCATGGCGGCGGTGTGGAGACGGGACGGCCGGACAGAACCGGGTTTGAAAAGAACCGGCAAGACGCAGGCGGAGGTCCGGGATCCGGAAGCCGGGAAGAACGCCGGAACGGAGACGCTGCCGGAGATTCACGTTCTGCTGGACGCGCCGGAACTTCTGGCTGCGGTCCTTGAGGCGGACGCCGTGTCGGAGATCCAGATGGAATGCGACAGTTTTGCCCCGGAGCGATGGCAGGAGACGGTTCAGGCCTGTCACAAGGCGGGCCGCCGCTGCGTGCTGGCTATGCCGGCGATTTTCCGGCAGGAGGCGGAAGGCTATTTTGACCGGAATCTGGAACAGCTGCGGGAGGCCGGATTTGACGGCATCCTGATCCGGTCTCTGGAAGAGGCGGATTATCTGAAGCAGCATGCGGTCCGGCTGCCGGTGTACGGAGATTTTCAGCTGTATGCCTGGAACCGGGAGGCGGCTGCTGCCCTGCGGCAGCTGGGCCTTGCGCGGCTGACCTTTCCGCTGGAATTGAATGAACGGGAACTGAACGATCTGGGCAGCTCCGGATGGGAACTGCCGGTGTACGGCTATATGCCGGCGATGGTGTCGGCCCAGTGCGTGCAGAAGACCTATGCCGGCTGCACCCGCCGCCCCGGGTGGACGCGGCTGAAGGACCGGACCGGCAAGGAACTGCCGGTACGCAGCCGGTGCGCGTTCTGCTTTAATACCATATACAACCCGCTTCCTCTGTCGCTGTTCGGACTGGCAAAGGAAGTACGGCGGCTGACGCCGTCGGCCCTGCGGCTGCAGTTTACCCGGGAGACGGAAGCGCAGGCCAGAGCGCTGCTTTCGGCCTGTACGGAGGAATTCTGGTACGGCAGGGAGGCGGCGCCTGCGGCAGGGGAGTTTACAAGAGGTCATTTCCGGCGCGGAGCCGAGTAGAGGAATGGTGGATGAACCTGTTTATTGACGCGTCCAAGTATGTGTTGACCCTGCTTATGGCCGGCTATACGTACTTGAATTTCCGGTATTTCGGAGTGAAAGAAGAAAAGAGAGAGGCGCTGTGCAGACGTCAGGCCTGGCTTTTCTACCTGCTGCACGGTACGGCTTATGCCGTGCTGTACCTGCAGACCGGCCAGACGCGCACAGCGGTGCTTTACGTCGCCCAGGTGCTGTTTTTTGTCCTGTACCGGTTCTTTTCCCGCGTACTGTATCCCAAGGCTTCCCGGATTTTGATCAACAACATGTGCATGCTGCTGGCCATAGGATTTTTTATGCTGACCCGGCTGAATTTCGACCGGGCGGTCCGGCAGTTCGGAATCGCGGCGCTGTCGGCGGCGGTCTGCTGGGCGGTTCCCTGGCTGCTGGACCGGATGTGGCAGCTGAGCCGGATTCCCTGGCTGTACGGCCTTCTGGGGCTGGCGCTGCTGGCGGTGGTATGGGCGGCGGGCAGCACCAGTTACGGCGCCCAGCTGTCGCTGGATCTGGGGCCGGTTTCCGTGCAGCCTTCGGAATTTGTAAAAATCAGCTTCGTGTGCTTTACGGCGGCCATGTTTTACCGGTCGGTCAGTTTCCGCCAGACGGCTGTGACCACGGTTATGGCGGCGCTGCACGTGCTGGTGCTGGTACTGTCCAGGGATCTGGGCAGCGCCCTTTTGTTTTTTACCGTGTATTTGTGTATGCTTTTTGCAGCCACGTCCAGCTGGCTGTATCTGGGGGCCGGCATCCTGTCCGGCAGCGGCGCGGCCGTTCTGGCGTACCGCCTGTTTTCCCATGTGCGGGTGCGGGTATCTGCCTGGCAGAATCCATGGGCGGATATTGACAACACCGGATACCAGATCGCCCAGTCCCTGTTTGCCATAGGCACCGGCGGCTGGTTCGGCATGGGCCTGGGACAGGGCATGCCCCAGCGGATTCCGGTGGTGGAAAAGGATTTTATGTTTTCCGCCATATCGGAGGAACTGGGGGCGGTATTCGCGCTGTGCCTGGTGCTGATCTGCCTGGGGTGCTTTCTGCAGTTTGTCATGATCGCCTGCCGGATGCAGGCTTCTTTCTACAAGCTGACGGCCTTCGGCCTGGGAGCCATGTACATTTTTCAGGTATTTCTGTCGGTGGGGGGCGCGGTCAAGTTTATTCCTTCCACAGGCGTGACGCTGCCTTTTGTCAGCTACGGAGGCAGCTCCATGCTGGCCACCTGCATCCTGTTCGCCGTGATGCAGGGGATGTATATTCTGAAGCAGGATGAAGAAGAGGAGAAGGATGATGAGGAATCCCTTTAAGCGAAACCGGAAGGAACGGACGCCGGGACAGAAGGCCAATGACAATATCCTGGGCCTGACGTACGCGGTGGTGCTGGTTTTTGTGCTGCTTTTCGGGTATTCGGCCCATTTTCTGCTGTTTCAGAGGGAGCAGGTGATTAACAATTCCTACAACGCCCGGCTGGACCAGTTCGCGCAAAAGGTGGTGCGGGGAAGGATTTTCGCCGCAGACGGTACGGTGCTGGCGGAGACGGCGCTGCAGGAGGACGGAACGGAAACCAGAGTCTATCCCTTTGGGGAAGTATATGCCCATGCGGTGGGGTATTCGGTCCGGGGCAAGACCGGGCTGGAATCCCTGGCCAATTTTTACCTGCTGTCCTCCCATGTCAGTCCGCTGGAGCGGCTGGCCGCGGACCTGTCGGGAACCAAAACCCAGGGCGACGACGTCTATACGACGCTGGATCCCGGGCTGCAGCAGGCGGCGTATGACGCGCTGGGAGACCGGAGAGGCGCCATCGTCGCTCTGGAACCGTCTACCGGAAAGGTGCTGGCCATGGTGTCCAGGCCCGGTTTTGACCCCAATACCCTGAACGAAGACTGGGAGCGGATTGTGACGGAGGAGAGCGGTCAGGCGCGGCTTCTGAACCGGGCTTCTCAGGGGATGTATCCGCCGGGGTCCGTGTTTAAGATGGTCATGCTGTTGGAGTACATGCGGGAGTATCCCGATGATTATGAGGCGTTTCAGTTTGACTGCAGCGGCGTATACCAGGTGTCCGACGGGGGAGAAACCTACTCCATTCAGTGCTACCACCAGACCGCCCACGGGCAGCAGAACCTGCAAGAGGCCTTTGCCAATTCCTGCAACGGGGCGTTCGCGTCGCTGGGACTTATGCTGGATCCGGCGGGGATCCGGCAGACGGCGCAGGAACTGTTGTTCAACCAGGAACTGCCCCTTTCGATGGCCTATGAGAAAAGCCGGTTCGCGCTGGAAGAGGGCGCGGACGTCTGGGAGGTTCTGCAGACCTCCATTGGCCAGGGCCGCACCCAGGCATCGCCGATGCACATAGCCATGATCACGGCCGCGGCGGCCAACGGGGGCGTGCTGATGGAGCCGTATCTCATTCAGAAAACGGAAAGCGCAGCCGGGGAGACGGTGCGGGAATTTTCTCCCCGGGAATACGGGGCCCTGATGACGGCAGAGGAGGCGCAGGCGCTGACGGAGATGATGCGGGCGGTGGTGGAGTCCGGTACCGGGTCGGCGCTGCAGAATGACCGGTACACAGCGGCGGGAAAAACCGGTTCCGCCGAATATGAGACGGGGAAAGAGACCCATGCCTGGTTTACCGGATTTGCTCCCGCGGAGGATCCGCAGATCGTAGTGACGGTGATTGTGGAAGAAGGAGGTTCCGGCGGAAGGACGGCGGGGCCGGCGGCCCGGGCGGTGATGGACGCCTGGTTTTCAGAATAAAACTTGCATCTTGCCGAAAAAAGCGCTATACTGAATACAGTCTGTGATGACACACCAGGGGTTTTGCCGGCCGGCAGAACCTGCGACAGGAGGAATTGCAATGATAGAAGCAACGAGCTGTGGCGGTGTGGTGATATTTCGAGGTAAGATTCTGGTTTTGTATAAGAATTACAAAAACAAATACGAGGGTTGGGTTTTGCCGAAAGGAACTGTAGAAGCTGGCGAAGACTACAAGGAGACGGCGCTGCGGGAGGTAAAGGAAGAAACCGGCGTCAGCGCGTCTATCATCAAGTACATCGGAAAGAGCCAGTATTCCTTCAATACGCCTCAGGATATGGTGGAAAAGGATGTGCACTGGTATCTGATGATGGCCGACAGCTACTACAGCAAACCACAACGCGAAGAGTATTTCCTGGATTCCGGATACTACAAGTATTACGAAGCCTACCATCTGCTGAAGTTTTCCAATGAGAAGCAGATTCTGGAAAAGGCCTACAACGAGTATCTGGAACTGAAAAAGAATAACCTGTGGGGTTCCAGGAAGTATTTCTGATCAGGAGAGAGGACCGGATCCCTGCGGATGGATTTCCGAAGGGAGTCCGGTCTTTTTTCGCGGTAAAGGCAGGGATGCGGCGGAATAAGAAGCCGCGGCTCTGCAGACACTGAAGGACAAAAGCAGACAGGAGGAAAAGGACATGAACGAATCCTATGAGCGGCTGAAGCCGTATATGGAAAAAGCGCAGGCGCTGCAGACGGCGATGGTGCTGTTTGAGTGGGACAATGAGACGCTGGCGCCTCGGGCGGCGGCTCCGTATACCGCACGGATGATCGGCGCCATATCCGAGGAGTATCTGCGGGTGATGACGGATGAAACGGCGAGAAAGCTGGCCCAGGACTGCGGGGACGGCGCCGGCATGACGGAAGCCGAAGCCGCCGCCCTCCGGGAATTCCGGGAGGAAATGAAAAAGCTGGAGCGGATTCCGGCAAAAGAATACCGGGAATATGCGGAACTGACCGCCCGGTCGGCCGGCATCTGGGCAGAAGCCAGAAAGAACCGGGACTTTGGGGCGTTTGCGCCCACGCTGCGCCAGGTGCTGGACTATCAGAAGCGGTTTGCCTCCTATCAGGCGGAGCCGGGGCAGAAGCTTTATGACGTGATGCTGGATTCTTACGAAAAAGGATTTGATATGGAAAGCCTGGACCGGTTTTTCGGGCAGCTGAAGACGGAACTGGTGCCGTTCCTCAGACAGGTCATGGACTGCGGCCGCCAGCCCGACGATGCTTTCCTGGAAGGAGACTATCCGAAAGAGAAGCAGGAGGCCTTTGCCGGTTTTCTGGCCAGGTACGTGGGATTTGATTTTGACCGGGGCGTTATGGCGGTCAGCGCCCACCCCTTTACCACCAATCTGCATAATCACGACGTGCGGATCACCAACGCCTATACCCGCCGGGTGGACGACGCCATTTTTTCCGTGATCCACGAATCCGGCCACGGCATTTATGAGCAGGGGATTCCCGACGCGCTGACGCTGACGCCGGCGGGGCAGGGGGCTTCCATGGGCATGCACGAGTCCCAGTCCCGGTTTTTTGAAAATATCATCGGCAGAAGCCGGGCTTTCTGGGTGCCGCTGTACGGCAGGCTGCAGGAGACGTTTCCAGAGCAGCTGAAAACCGTTTCTCTGGACGCGTTTGTGCGGGCGGTCAACAAGGCGCGGCCGGGGCTGATCCGCATCCAGGCGGATGAACTGACCTACAGCCTGCACATTATGGTGCGGTATGAGGTGGAAAAACTCTTGGTGGAACAGGGGATGGACGTCCGGGAACTGCCGGAGATATGGGCGGAAAAGTACCGGGAATACTTAGGGGTCTGTCCTGAAAATGACGGAGAAGGCGTGCTGCAGGACATCCACTGGTCCCAGGGGTCCTTCGGCTATTTCCCATCTTACGCGCTGGGCAGCGCCTTCGGCGCCCAGATGTATGAGACCATGAAGACGCAGATGGACGTGGAAGGACTGCTGGAACAGGGAAATCCGGCTCCTATTCGGGAATATCTGCGGGAACATGTGCACCGGTATGGAAAAATGAAAACCAGCCGGCAGATTTTAAAGGATATGACGGGGAAAGAATTTGACGCCGGCTGCTATATCCGGTATCTGAAAGAGAAGTACGGGATGCTGTACGGAATTTGAGATTTGATGAGCAAGACAAAACACAGTCCGGGAGACGCAGTATTACAAAACTGCGTCTCCCGGACTGTGTTTTTTCAGAAGATCAATCCTTCAGATACAGATGTCTGGGCAGGCCGCCGACCATAACGCAGGGGTAATCGCCCTGGATCAGGGGACGGACATAGTCGATAAAATCTTCGGTAACATAGGTGCCCTTTTCATTGATCCAGTTCCGGGGAACCAGCTTTTCGCCGTTGGCGATCTTGTGCACATCGTAGATGCCGGTGGCAGACTGGTAGGGATCGTCGGATACCCGGTCGATGACCACCATCTTGCCGCTGTCGCCCTCGTCGGCGGCTTTCACGGCCGCGCCGCCTACCATAAAGGCTTCGTTGATATCCACGCGGGAAGCCAGATGGGAAGCGCTGCGCTGCAGGGAACTGAACTCTACGGCACGGGTCTTGCAGCCGATTTCATGGCTGATCAAGTGGGCCAGGTAGGTGGCGGAGCCGGTCAGCTGCTTGTGGCCGAACGCGTCTACATAGTCGGAACCGCCGCCGGCTTCGCTGACGTAAGTGCCGTCCTTTAAGCGGATGCCTTCCGAAATCGCTACGAATACGGTGTTTTTCACTTTCAGAAGCTCCTTGACCTCCGCGGTGAACGCTTCGGTATCGAAGGGAACCTCCGGCAGATAGATCAGGTCCACGCCTTCGCAGTCCTCGCCTTTGGCCAGAGCGGCGGCTCCGGTGAGCCATCCGGCGTTGCGGCCCATGATCTCGATGATGGTAACCAGCTGTTTCTTGTAGGAAAAGCCGTTGCCGTCGCGGATGACTTCCTTGGTGGAAGTGGCGATGTATTTGGCGGCGCTGCCGTAGCCGGGAGTGTGGTCCGTAAGGGCCAGATCGTTGTCGATGGTCTTGGGCACGCCTACGAACTTCTGGGTCTGTCCCGTGAGAATAGCGTAGTCGGACAGCTTTTTGATGGTGTCCATGGAGTCGTTGCCGCCGATGTAGATGAAGCACTCGATGTCCAGCTTGTTGAGAATTTCAAAGATCCGGACGTAGATTTCCTGGTTTTCGTGGATAGCCGGCAGTTTGTAGCGGCAGGTGCCCAGAAAGGCGGAGGGCGTCCGCTTCAGGATCTCAATGTCCAGCTCGTTTTTAATATAATCGGACAGATCCACATACTGCTCGTCCAGCAGGCCCTGGATGCCGAACCGCATGCCGTATACCTTCTTGGCGCCCCGGTCGATGCTGGTGCGGAACACACCTGCCAGGCTGGAATTGATGACGGCAGTAGGGCCGCCGGACTGTCCTACAATCACATTTCCCTTCATAACTCTTCCTCCAATGCACATAAGTTTTGACCAATACAGAAATTATAGCACAGAGCCGCGGCAAAAACCAGCAAAATCATGGAAACTCTCGTGAAATGATTGACAATAGAGGGAAAAAGGCTGAAAATGGAGAAAGAAAATGCAGAACTATCAGGAGGCAGAGAACATGAATATCAAACAAAGCGGACAGGAACTGATCGGAGGCACCCCCCTTCTGCGGGTGCGGCGTCTGGAAGAGGCCTGCGGCGCGAAAGCGAAGGTGCTGGCAAAGCTGGAATACCTGAACCCGGCCGGCAGCGTCAAGGACCGGGCTGCCCTTTATATGGTGGAGGACGCGGAGCAGAAAGGCATTTTAAAGCCCGGCGCCACCATCATTGAACCTACTTCCGGCAATACAGGCATCGGCCTGTCCAGCATTGCCGCCATGAAAGGATACCATGTGATTCTGACCATGCCGGAGACCATGAGCTTGGAGCGCCGGCAGATCTTAAAGGCCTACGGGGCCGAACTGGTGCTGACGGACGGCAGCAAAGGCATGGCGGGAGCCATTGAAAAGGCGGATCAGCTGCAGAAAGAAATCGAGGGATCGGTGATCCTGGGGCAGTTTGACAATCCGGCCAACGCCAGGGCGCACCGGGAGACCACCGGACCGGAGATCTGGAACGATACCGATGGGGAAGTGGATGTGTTTGTGGCAGGCATCGGCACCGGCGGAACCATTACCGGCACCGGCCAGTATCTGAAAAGCCAAAAGCGCACGGTGGAGATCGTGGGAGTGGAACCGGCTTCCTCCCCGTTTTTGAGCAAAGGAACCGCAGGCCCCCACGGACTGCAGGGCATCGGCGCCGGCTTTGTGCCGGCGGTGCTGGATACGAAGGTGTATGACCGGCTGATCCCCGTGGAAGACGAAGATGCCTATGAAATGGGCCGGCAGATGGCCCTGAAAGAGGGGATTCTGGTGGGCATCACCTCCGGCGCGGCGCTGTGGGCCGCCCTGAAGCTGGCGGCGGAACCGGAATACGAGGGAAAAACCATCGTGGCGCTGCTGCCGGATACGGGGGACCGCTATCTGTCCACGCCGATGTTTGGATGAAGTTCCAGATAGAAATTGATTTCTGCGCCGATTAACAGGATGCAGATGCAGATGTACAGCCACAGCATCAGCATGACGACGGCGGTCAGGCTGCCGTACATGTAGGAAAAATGGCTGAAGTGGTCAAAATAAATGGAAAACAGGGCGGAGAAGATCATCCAGCCCAGGGTGGAGAACAGGGCGCCGGGCAGCTGGTCCCGGACCCGGTTTTTCCGCGCCGGCACATAGGTGTAAAGCCCGGCGAAGATAAAAAACAGGATGGTCAGAGCCATAACGGAGCGGAAGCTGATGACATAGCCGATGATTTCGGAAATGCGGGGCAGCCAGCGTTCCGCGGCCCTCTGTATGGAGGACCCCAGCACCAGCAGCACCAGGCTGGCGATGCAGGCGGCGGTAAACAGCACCGTATAGCCGGAGCAGATCAGCCGGCGCACCAGGTATCCCCGTTCCATGGGGCTTTCGTATACCCGGTTTAAGCCCCGTTCAATGCCCATCATGCCCCGGGCGGAGGACCAGAGGGCCACCACCGCGGTAATGGACAGGACGGTGGCGGGCGACCGGGTGTAGAGATCGTCCACGATTCCCACCACCAGGGAGTCCAGCATATCCGGCATAATGGAGACCAGGATGGTCAGCAGGTCGGATTTGTGGACGCCGGGGACCACCTGAATCAGAGTCAGCAGCAGCATGATAAAGGGGAAAAAGGCAATGACAATGAAAAAGGAGGCCTGGGCGGCGTAGACCGTCACCTCGTCCTGCCGGAATTTGTCAAAAATCCGTTTGCACTGAATAATAAAAGAAACCATGCCGTTCCGCCTTTCTATGACTGTTTCAAACTGGTGCCTTCATAGTATCACGCAGCCGTTCAAAGATCAAGGAGGGAAGATGCCGGCATTTTGTCGAACCGGAAAAATGGAAAAAGCCGGAGAAGGGGGATTATGAAAACAGGAAAAACGGGAATGAAACCGCTGGAAGTCTGCTGGGTGCTGTACGACGTGGGCAATTCCGCCTTTGTGCTGCTGGTATCCACCATTCTGCCCATTTATTTTCACTACCTGGCAGGGCTGTCCGGGATAACGGAAGTAGACGCCATGGCGTACTGGGGGTACGCTTCTTCCGCGGCGACGCTGGCGGTGGCGGCGCTGGGGCCGGTGCTTGGCACCATGGCGGATACCAAAGGGTATAAAAAGCCGATTTTTACCATTTGTATGATGACCGGCGTCATTGGCTGCGCGGCGCTGGCGCTGCCCCGGTCCTGGGTGCTGTTTCTGGCGGTGTTTGTCATTGCCAGAGTCGGCTATTCCGCCAGCCTGATTTTTTATGACGCCATGCTGTCGGATGTGACGGAGCCGGAGCGGATGGACCAGGTATCGTCTCAGGGATATGCCTGGGGCTATCTGGGCAGCTGCATTCCCTTTGTGATCAGTCTGGGGCTGGTGCTGGGAAGCGGCGTCCTGGGAATTTCCATGGAACAGGCTATGGGAGGCGCGTTTGCCCTCAATGCGGCCTGGTGGCTGCTGGTGACCCTGCCGCTGCTGAAGCGCTACCGGCAGGTGCACGGTTCGGAGCGCCGGGAACATCCGGTACGGGAAAGCTTCCTCCGTCTGGGAAAGGTGCTGGGGGACATCCGGCAGAACCGGAAGGTGATGTGGTTTCTGCTGGCGTTTTTCTTCTACATCGACGGCGTATACACCATCATCGATATGGCCACGTCCTATGGAAGCGCCATCGGACTGAGCAGCGAAGGGCTGCTGCTGGCGCTTCTGATGACCCAGATCGTGGCGTTTCCCTTTGCCCTGCTGTTTGGAAAGGCGGCAAAGAAATACAGAAACACGACGCTGATCCGTCTGTGCATCGCCTGCTATTTTGCCATTGCCCTGTTTGCGGTGCAGCTGGACAAGCAGTGGGAATTCTGGTTTCTGGCGGCTTGCGTGGGTATGTTCCAGGGCGGAATCCAGGCCCTGTCCCGTTCTTATTTTGCATCCATTATACCGCCGGAAAAGTCGGGAGAGTTTTTCGGGATTTTTGATATCTGCGGCAAGGGAGCGTCCTTTATGGGAACGGCGCTGGTGGGCCTTATGGCCCAGCTGACCAGGAATCCATCCAGCGGCGTCGGCGCCCTGGCGGTGCTGTTTGCCGCCGGATTTATCCTGTTTGGAAAAGCGGTGAAGGAGGAGAGAGCATGAAGCCGGAAGAGTGGATTCAGCTGATGGAGACGACGGGGAGGCTGAAGGATATGACGCGCCATTCCTGGACCAGGGGAGGCAGGCAGGAAAGCGTTGCGGACCATTCCTTTCATATGGCGTCCATGGCCTATTTTGTCCAGAACCGTTTCCCGGAAGCGGATATGAAGAAGATATATGAAATGTGCATGCTTCACGACATGGGAGAGGCATTTACGGGAGATATCCCCGCCTTTGAAAAGACGAAGGATCACGAAGCCAGGGAAAAGGAACAGATCCGCCGCTGGGTGGATTCCCTGCCGGAAGCGTACCGGGAGAAAACCAGAGCGCTGTTTGAAGAAATGGAGGCTCTGGAAACGCCGGAGGCCAGAATTGTGAAGGCGCTGGACAAACTGGAAGCGGTGATTCAGCACAACGAAGCAGATCTGTCCACCTGGCTGGAACTGGAGTACGAGCTGAACCAGGTGTATGGGGCGGAGTATACGAAGTTTGACGATTTCCTGGAAAGCGTGCGCAGGCAGGCGGCAGCGGACACCAGGAAGAAGCTGGCGCAGGCGGGTGTCTGCACAGAAGAGGAAGGACGGGAGGTGTAGTGGAAATACGGCAGTTTATGTACGTCAGCATGGCTGCAGAATGCGGGAGCTTTACCAAAGCTGCAGAGAAGCTGTTTATTACCCAGCCGGCCTTAAGCAGCTATATCAGCAAGCTGGAGGAGGAGCTGGGAATCAGGTTGTTTGACCGCTCAGTGACGCCGCTTGGACTTACCTATGCAGGAGAAAAATATCTGGCTTACGCCAAAGATATTCTCAGGCAGGCAGATGGACTGGAAAGGGAGATACGGGATATCTCCAATCATCTGGCGGGCCGTCTGCGGCTGGGATTTCCCAGTGAACGCATTGTATATATGTTGCCTCTGATTCTGCCGGAATTTCAGAAGCGTTATCCGGGAATTCGGGTGGAAACCATGACCGGATCAGGAAAACGCCTTATGGAAGCACTGCTGGCGGGAGATGCGGACTTTATTCTGCTTCCGGTGTGGAAAAAGCATAGGGGCGTGGCACAGCGCAGAATTTCCGAGGAAGAACTGGTGCTGGCAGCGGCCAGGGGGTATTTGAAAGAGGAGGATCTGCTGGACAGGGAACGGAAGATTTTTAACTGGGCCCGCATTGAAAAGTATCCGCTGATTACACTGAAGGAGGGACATGTGCTGCGGGACAGCGTGGATACGCTTCTGAGGGGGAGCGGGAAGAAGGCCCGCGTTCTTCTGGAGTTCCACAGTAATATGCTGGCCTGCCGTCTGGCGGCTCAGGGACTGGGGGTGGCAGTGGTTCCGGAGATTACGCCGTCCATGCTGGCCGATACGGAAAATCTGGAGTTCTATCATCTGGCAGAACACCCGGTTACGTGGGAGATTCATGCCCTGTACCGGGAGGAGGCCTATCTGGGGAAGGTAGAGGAGGAATTTCTGAAAATGGCAGCCCGCGGACTGGAATGGAATAAGAAAAAGTTATTGCCTGCATTATAATTTTAAATTTTACTAATATATGCCCCTGGTTTATAATGCATTGCCAAGAGCATCGCCAGAATTCACAAAGGCAATCTGATCAATCACGGCATTATTCCGATGATTTTTGCCAGTCCGGCGGACTACGACCGGCTGGAGCTGGAGGACCGTCTGGAAATCTGCGGGCTGCGGGATCAGATGCTATCCCGCATGGTAGAAGTGCAAAGCCTCACCGGAAATTTTACATTTCAGGTGCGGCTGGAGCTGTCTGACAGCGAACTGGAAGTGCTGCTGGCCGGCGGACGCTTGCGGTATCTGAAGGAGCGGCTGGCCCGGGAGGAGCAGAGACGTTGAGAAGAGAACGTGCAATGAGCCAAGACGTGGAGGAAGGAACGCAAAGTGAGAGAATGGGAGAATGCGGGATGAAGAGAAACAGAACGGAGGAGAAGAGGACAGCGGACAGCAATACGGATGCGATACGGATGGCAGAGGAGGCTTTTGGAAGTCTGATCCGGTCGGAACTGGAACGGATTGAACGAATGAAAATGGATACAGAACCGGTGGACTTCACAAAGCTGAAAGAGATCATTGTGGGTATTCTGCCAGGAGATGGAATAGGACCGATTATTATGGAACAGGCCGTCCGTGTGCTTTCTTTTCTCATGGCTTCGGAAATAGAAAGCGGCAGGCTGAAGCTGCGGGTTATAAAAGGAATGACGATTGAAGAACGGGCGGCGTCAGGGGAGAGTCTGCCGGCTTCCGTTTTTGAGGAAATCAAGAAGTGCAATGTCCTGTTAAAGGGTCCTATGGTGACGCCCAGAGCCTCCGATCCGTGGCCCAACCTGGTATCTGCCAACAGCTTGCTGCGTCGGGGGCTGGATCTGTTTGCAGCGGTACGTCCCATCCGAATTCTCGAAAAAAAGATTGACTGGACTTTTTTCCGGGAAAATATAGAAGGAGAATACATTTGGGGGAATAAAGGAATTCAGGTAAACGAGGATCTGGCAGTGGATTTCAGGATCCAGACCAGACCCGGAACGCAGCGCATTGCCAGGGCAGCTTTTGACTTTGCCAGGAAGAACGGGAAGAAAAATGTGACCGTTGTGACAAAAGCCAATATTGTAAAGCTGTCTGACGGCAATTTTGTCAAAGAGGTACGGGAGGTAGGGAAAGATTATCCTGAAATCGAGATTCAGGAGCGGCTGGTAGACGCTATGAGTGCCAAGCTAATGGATCCGGAGTTTAACAAAGGGATGGAAGTGATCCTTCTGCCCAATTTGTACGGTGATATTGTAACGGATATCGCGGCAGAACAGCAGGGCGGTCTGGGTACGGCGTCTTCATCCAATCTGGGGAACCGCTATGCTTTGTTTGAGGCTATTCACGGAACTGCGCCCTATCTTGTAGAACATGGAAGAGGAAAGTATGCAGATCCCTGCTCCCTTATTCGGGCGGCGGGCATGCTCATGGCACATATCGGCTACGGAGACAGAAAAAAGAAACTGGATCAGGCTCTGGATATCTGTACGGTAAAGGAGAGAAAAACGGTGATAACGACGATGCCGGATGGAGCCAGTACGGCGGAATTTACGGATTATTTGCTGGAGACGCTGAATAAATAATAGAATCGGACGGACAAAAGGTCCGGGAAAGGCGGCAGTATGAAAGCGGAAAGAGCGGATCTGTTCCTGTTTATGGGGCAGTCCAACATGGCGGGAAGAGGGGAAACCTGCGCGGCCTGGCCGGAGGGGGCGCCGGCGCTGCTGGAGGGAGCCGGATGGGAGTTCCGGGCCGTGTCAGACCCCACGCGGCTGTACCCCATAGGGGAACCCTTCGGCGTAAATGAAAACCGGCCCGACGGCATCTGCGAAGCGGTGAGAAAAAGCGGTTCCATGGTGACGGCCTTTGTCAACGCCTATTATGAGGGAACCGGCGTTCCGGTGATCGGCGTATCCGCCTCCAAAGGAGGCAGCCGGATCCGGGAGTGGCAGCCGGGGACGCCGATGCTGACAGACGCCGCGAACCGTCTGGCAGCGGTAAAAACGTTTCTGGCGGAAACCAGCATCCCGATCCGCCACATATTCATGCTGTGGTGCCAGGGAGAGAGCGACGGCAACGCGGGAGTGACGCCGGAGCAGTATCAGGCGGAGTTTGAGAACATGCTGGATTTTATGGAAGAGCGGGGCGTGGAGCGCTGCTTTTTGGTGCAGATCGGCTGCTACAACGGGCCGGGAGCGGTGGACTACGGTCCCATCCGTCAAGCACAGGAGGTTCTGGCCGGAACGGATCCCCGGGTAATCATGGTGTCCCGTTCCTTCGCCTCCATGAAAGAGCGGGGGCTGATGAAGGATTCGTTCCACTATTACCAGGCCGCCTACAATGAGGTAGGGACGGAAGCGGGAAAAGCGGCGGCGGAATACGTGCGGAAATAGGAAACAAATTCTTTGGCTATGTGTGACACATAGCCATTTTTTTTGTAGACGGCCGCCAGGCGGGTGGCCGTTCCTTCGGAATGAATGGGATGCACCTCCAGGCCATCCGACAGAGACAAAAGGCAGGCGCCTTTGGGCACCAGGGCCACCCCCAGTCCGGCCTGGGCCCAGATCAGGCAGGTGCGGGCGTCGTCGTTGCGGCAGAACACCGACGGCTCGACGCCCAGGTTCTGAAAGGCCACCGATAGGATGGAGTCAAACCGCCGGTAGTAAATCAACGGTTTGCCCGCCAGTTCCGCCAGGCCAAGAGAGCGGCCGGCCCCGGAATCCGGGCCGGAAGGGGAACGGAAAAAGGCCGGCACGCCGGCGGCTGCCAGCGGTTCTTCGGGGCCTTCCGCCACTTCCAGGCCTTCGCTGTTGAAGGGCGTCCGCAGGACGGCGCAGTCGATGGTGCCGTTTTTCAGCTGTTCCATCAGTTCATAGGTATTGCCTTCCGTCAGCTCGAAGCGGACCCGGGGATGGTCCGCGCAGAAGGGGCGCAGAATCTGCCGGGTGAGCACGTGGCCGCAGGAAGAAATGGTGCCCAGTTTCAGGACGCCGGCGGCGATGTGGTCAAAATCCGCCAGGTCTCTGGCGGCGGAGTCCATGAGAGAGAGAATGTCCTTGGCCTTTCCGTAGAGATACGATCCGGCTTCCGTCAGATGGGCGGTGCGGGAGCCCCGGGTAAACAGTTCCACCCCCAGTTCCTCCTCCAGCGTCTGGATCTGCTTGCTCAAAGGAGGCTGGGAAAGCCCCAGGCTTTTGGCGGCGGCGGTGAAGCTGCCGGTTTCCGCAATGGCGACAAAATAGGTCAGCTGTCTGGAATTCATAAAAACGGTCCTTTCTTTTATGGGTTCCGGATAAAATACAAAATCCTCTTGTAATATTATAGCAAAATGATATAATGTTACAAGTGGTTATTCCATAAAAATATAAAGTGGAGGATGTTTCATGAAGGAACTGCTGAAATACCTGAAGGCTTACCGGCTGGAAAGCATTCTGGCGCCGCTGTTTAAGATGCTGGAAGCCAGTTTCGAGCTGTTTGTTCCTCTGGTTATGGCCCGGATCATCGATGTGGGCATCAAAAATGAGGATATGACCTATATCCTGCAGATGGGCGGCGTGCTGGTGCTGCTGGGAGTCATCGGCCTGACCTGTTCGCTGACGGCCCAGTATTTTTCCGCCAAGGCGGCGGTGGGATTCGGAACGGCCCTGCGCAACGACCTGTTCCGCCACATCAACCGCCTGTCCTACCGGGAAATCGATACTGTGGGCACCGCTACGCTGATCACCCGGATGACCAGCGACATCAATCAGGTGCAGAGCGGCGTCAACCTGGTGCTGCGCCTGTTTCTGCGTTCGCCGTTTATTGTGTTCGGCGCCATGATCATGGCCTTTACCATCGACGTAAAGGCGGCACTGGTCTTTGTGGCGGCCATCCCGCTTCTGTCGGTGGTGGTGTTCGGCATTCTGCTGGTCAGCATGCCGCTGTACAAGAAGGTGCAGAAGCAGCTGGACCAGGTGCTTTTGACTACCCGGGAAAACCTGCAGGGCGCCAGAGTGGTGCGGGCGTTTAACCGGCAGGAGGACGAGATCCGCAGATTCCGGGAAGAGAACGACCTGTTGGTGCGGTTCCAGGTGTTTGTGGGAAAGATTTCGGCGCTGATGAATCCCCTGACCTTTGTGATTATCAACGGGTCGGTGATCGCGCTGGTGTGGATCGGCGGCTGGCAGGTGGAAACCGGCGTGATCACCCAGGGCGAGGTGGTGGCGCTGGTCAACTACATGTCTCAGATTCTGGTGGAGCTGGTGAAGCTGGCCAACCTGATCATCACCATTTCCAAGTCCCTGGCCTGCGCCGGTCGGGTCAGCGCCGTGTTTCATGTCACCGGCAGCATTCAGGATCCGGAAGGCGGCGCGGCGTCTGAACAGAAGGCGGAAGCCGCCGGCGGGAACGGACCGGTATGCCGGGTGGAATTTGACCATATGGATTTCTGCTACGCGGGTTCTCCGGAACCGGCCCTTTCCGGTATTTCCTTCCGGGCCATGGCCGGACAGACCATCGGCATCATCGGCGGCACCGGCTCCGGCAAGTCCACGCTGATCAACCTGATTCCCCGATTCTACGACGTTTCCGGCGGAGCGGTGCGGGTGGACGGACGCGACGTGCGGGAGTATCCGCTGGGAGACCTGCGGGGCGGCATCGGCGTAGTGCCCCAGAAGGCGGTGCTGTTTAAAGGCACGCTGCGGGAAAATATGCAGTGGGGCAAAAAGGACGCTTCCGATGAAGAAATCTGGCAGGCCCTTACGGTGGCCCAGGCCAGAGAATTTGTAGAAGAAAAGAACCAGGGGCTGGATATGGAAATCCAGCAGGGCGGCAGAAACCTGTCCGGCGGCCAGCGGCAGAGGCTGACCATCGCCCGGGCGCTGGTGCGCCGGCCCCGGATCCTGATTCTGGACGACAGCGCTTCGGCTCTGGACTTTGCCACCGACGCGGCGCTGCGGGAAGCCATAAAAGAAAACACGAAAGACATGACGGTATTTCTGGTGTCCCAGCGGGCCACCACCGTACAGGGGGCAGACCAGATCCTGGTTCTGGACGATGGAAAGCTGGCGGGAGCCGGCACCCATAAGGAACTGCTGGATACCTGCCAGGTGTACCGGGAGATCTGCTTCTCCCAGCTGTCGGAAAAGGAGGTGCGGGAGCATTGAAAAAATACCATTCTACCATGCGTCGGATTTTAAACTATATTGGCCATTACAAATGGGGCGTCCTGGTTTCCCTTCTGCTGGCCGCGGTGTCGGTGGCCGGCACGCTGTATGTGCCCATTCTCACCGGAGAGGCGGTGGACCGGATCGTGGCCCCCGGCCAGGTGGATTTTGAGGGGCTGGTGCAGATCCTCATCCGCATGGGGGTTGTGATCGCCGCTGCCGCTGCGGCCCAGTGGCTGATGAACCATATCAACAACCAGATTACCTACCGGGTGGTCAAGGACATCCGCACCCGGGCGTTTGAGCATCTGGAGCAGCTGCCGCTGCGGTATGTGGACTCCCATCCCACCGGCGACGTGGTCAGCCGGATCATTGCCGACATCGACCAGTTTTCCGACGGCCTGCTTATGGGATTTACCCAGCTGTTTACCGGCGTGGTGACCATTCTGGGAACCCTGGGCTTTATGTTCTATATCAATCCGCTGATCGCCGCGGTGGTGGTGTGCCTGACGCCGGTGTCTCTGGTGGTGGCCAGCTTCATCGCCAGACGGACCTATATCATGTTCCAGCACCAGTCGGAGACCCGGGGCGAGATGACGTCCCTGATCGACGAGATGCTGGGGAACCAGAAGATTGTACAGGCCTTTGCCCATGAAGAAGAGGCGCAGCAGCAGTTCGAAGAGATCAACGAGCGGCTGCGGGGCTACAGCCTGCAGGCGATTTTCTTTTCTTCCATTACCAACCCCGCCACCCGGTTCGTCAACGGCCTGGTCTATGCCGGCGTGGGCATTACCGGCGCCTTTGCCGCCGTCCACGGCCTGCTGTCGGTGGGCCAGCTGTCCAGCTTTTTAAGCTACGCCAACCAGTACACCAAGCCGTTTAATGAAATTTCCGGCGTGGTGACGGAATTCCAGAACGCCCTGGCGTCGGCTTCCCGGGTGTTTGCCCTGATCGACGAAGAGCCGATTCCGGCAGAGGACGCGGACGCAGTGGACCTGCGGCAGGCCGACGGCCATGTGGAACTGGACCATGTGTATTTCTCCTATACGAAAGAAACGCCGCTGATCGAGGACTTTAACCTGAAGGTGGAACCGGGCCAGAGAATCGCCATTGTAGGCCCTACGGGGTGCGGAAAGAGCACGGTGATCAATCTGCTGATGCGGTTTTACGACGTGGACTCCGGCTGTATCCGGGTAAGCGGCAATGACATCCGCCATATGACCCGGAAAAGCCTGCGGGCCGGATATGGCATGGTGCTGCAGGAGACCTGGCTGAAGGCAGGCACCATACGGGAAAACATCGCCTACGGGAAACCGGACGCCACGGAAGAAGAGATTGTGCGGGCGGCCAAAGAGGCGCATGCCCATTCCTTTATCCGGCGGATGCCTCAGGGATACGATACGGTGATTTCTGAAGACGGCGGCAGCCTGTCTCAGGGACAGAAGCAGCTGCTGTGCATCGCCCGGGTGATGCTGACCCTGCCGCCGATGCTGATTCTGGACGAGGCTACGTCCTCCATCGATACTCGTACGGAGATCCGGATCCAGAAGGCCTTCGATACCCTTATGGAGGGCCGCACCAGCTTTATTGTGGCCCACCGGCTGTCCACCATCCGGGAAGCGGATGTGATCCTGGTGATGCGGGACGGCCATATCGTAGAGCAGGGACGGCATGAGGAACTGCTGGAGCGGGGCGGCTTCTACGCGAAGCTGTACAACAGCCAGTTCGCCGGCGCCTGATCCTTTTTCCAGAATTTAACACAGCTTCCGGCCTGTATTTTACAAACAAGCAGTATGATACAGAAGACTGAAAAAAGGTAAAATACGGAAAGGAAGGGAAGCTATGATACGATTGGTTGCTTCTGATATGGATGGAACCCTTCTGGGAAAAAACGGAGCGATATCGGAGCGCACCGCGGAGGTGGTGCATCAGCTGCAGGCCAGAGGCGTGGATTTTCTGGTGTGCACGGGAAGGGGATATCTGGACGCGAAACTGCCGCTGGAAAAGGCGGGGATTCTCTGCGATATGATCTGCATGAACGGCGCGGCGATTTACGATAAATTCGGCCGGCAGATTTACAAAAAACCGCTGAAAAAAGAACAGCTGCTGCAGATTCTGGAATTCTGCGAAGGCAGACCGGTTGTACTGGACTTTATGACGGACAAAGGCAGCTGCACCATTTCCGGGGAAGAGGAAATGCGGCAGGCGTTCCATGAAGGATACCTGCTTCCCATGGCGGCGGTGGAGTCCTTTGAGCATCTGAAACAGCGGTTTTCCTTTACCAAAAAAGAAGACCTGTTCCGCCATGGCAATACGGTATACAAGATGTCCATTATGAGCCGCGATCCGGAGACCCTGAGCGCGGTGCGGCGGGAACTCTATGAAAACGTAGACGATCTGGCGGTGGTATCTTCCGACGCCACTAACTTGGAAATCACCCATATTGAGGCACAGAAAGGCACGGCGCTGATCCACTACGCCTTTTACCGGGGCATCGGCCTGCACGAGATCATGGCCCTGGGGGACAGCGAAAACGACCATTCCATGCTGTCGCTGCAGCTGGGGTATACCCTGTCCATGGAAAACGGCGCGGATATTGTCAAAAAGACCGCCCGGTGCCAGACCCGCTCCAACGAAGAAGACGGCGTGGCCTATGCCATAGAGACGCTGATTCTTTCACAGCCGGCGCAGAAGGCCAGAAGGCTGGGATAAACAGGACGGCGCCGGATTTCGCTTGACATTTTGATTTAATGTGCTACAATCATTTACAGATTTTATGAAATCACTGTCTCAGACAGAAAAAAAAGGCTGTGAAGGCGTCCAGTAGAATCTTATGTACCGTTCAGAGAGAAGGAATCACCGGCTGCAAGTTCCTTTCGGTTCCCATAAGCATTCGAATTTCCCGCCGGAGCCGCGGGGCTGAACCTCAGGCCGGAAAGGCCGGAAGCAGTAGGCCGCGCCGTGGGCTGCACGTTACGCGCGAAGAAGTGCCTGTATGTGTATTATATGCAGGAAGCAGGGTGGTACCGCGAACAGATTCGTCCCTTCGAGCAATCGAAGGGACTTTTTTTCTTGTCCGCGGCAAAAGCGGCAGGCTGCCGTCCCCTGTTCAATACCGAGATAGAAGGAGAGCAAGATGAAAGACCAGTTGGAAAAAATCAAATCAGAAGCCTTAAAGCAGATTGAAGGGTCCGACGCGCTGGAAAAACTCAACGACATCCGGGTGGCGTATCTGGGCAAAAAAGGCGAACTGACCAAGGTGCTGAAAAGCATGAAGGATGTGGCTCCGGAAGACCGTCCCAAAGTCGGTCAGATGGTCAACGAGGCCAGAGAAGCTATTGAGGCGAAGCTGGAGGAGACGAAAGCCCGCCTGGCCCGCAAAGCCAGAGAAGAACAGATGAAGGCGGAAGTCATCGACGTGACGCTGCCGGCGGTGAAAAACCATGTGGGCCACAGCCATCCCAATACCATTGCCCTGGAAGAGGTGGAGCGGATTTTCGTAGGCATGGGCTACGAAGTGGTAGAAGGGCCGGAAGTGGAGTACGACGAGTACAATTTCACCAAGCTGAATATCCCTGCAAACCATCCGGCCAAGGATGAGCAGGACACCTTTTATATCAACAAGGACATTGTGCTGCGGACCCAGACCTCCCCGGTGCAGGCCCGTATCATGGAGCAGGGGAAGCTTCCCATCCGCATGATCGCGCCGGGACGGGTATTCCGCTCCGACGAGGTGGACGCCACCCATTCTCCCTCCTTCCATCAGGTGGAGGGCCTGGTGATCGACAAGCACATTACCTTTGCCGATCTGAAGGGCACGCTGGCCCAGTTCGCGAAAGAGATGTTCGGAGAAGACACGAAGGTCAAATTCCGTCCTCATCACTTCCCCTTCACGGAACCCAGCGCGGAAGTGGACGTCAGCTGCTTCAAATGCGGCGGAACCGGCTGCCGGTTCTGCAAAGGCTCCGGATGGATTGAGATTCTGGGCTGCGGCATGGTGCATCCCCACGTGCTGGAGATGTGCGGCATCGATCCGGAAGAATACACCGGCTTCGCCTTCGGCGTGGGCCTGGAGCGTATCGCTCTTCTGAAATATGAAATTGACGATATGAGACTTCTGTATGAGAATGACATCCGCTTCCTGAAGCAGTTCTGATAAAAGGGACCGGAACAGACAGAAGCAGATAGAGAGGGAAAAAGCATGAATACAGCATTATCTTGGATTAAGGCATACGTTCCGGAGCTGGACGTGACGGCTCAGGAGTATACAGACGCCATGACTCTGTCGGGAACGAAGGTAGAGGGATATACGCGTCTGGACAAAAATCTGGAAAAGATCGTGGTAGGCCAGATCGAACGCATCGAGCGGCATCCTGACGCGGACAAGCTGGTGGTCTGCCAGGTCAACGTGGGCAGCGAGACCCTGCAGATCGTGACGGGAGCGCCCAACATCAAAACCGGCGACAAGGTTCCGGTGGTTCTGGACGGCGGCAAAGTGGCCGGCGGCCACGACGGCGGCCCGCTGCCGGAAGACGGCATCCGGATCAAAAAGGGCAAACTGCGGGGCGTGGAGTCCTGCGGCATGATGTGCTCCATTGAAGAACTGGGTTCTTCCCGGGATATGTATCCCGACGCGCCGGAAAGCGGCATCTACATTCTGCCGGCAGATACGCCGGTAGGCGCGGACGCCGTGGAAGTGCTGGGCTTGCGGGACGTGGTGTTCGAGTATGAGATCACCTCCAACCGGGTGGACTGCTACAGCGTAGTGGGTATTGCCAGAGAGGCGGCGGCTACTTTTGACAAGCCTTTTTGCCCGCCGCAGGTAAAGGAAACCGACAACAGCGAGGACGTCCACGACTATCTGAAGGTGCGGGTGGAAGATACGGACCTGTGTCCCCGGTACTGCGCCCGCATGGTGAAAAACATTCACCTGGCGCCTTCGCCGGAGTGGATGCAGAGACGGCTGGCTGCCAGCGGCATCCGCCCCATCAACAATCTGGTGGATATTACCAACTATGTAATGGAAGAATACGGCCAGCCCATGCACGCCTATGACTACGACCTGATCGCCGGCCACGAGATCGTGGTGCGCCGCGCCAAAGACGGCGACGTATTCCAGACCCTGGACGGCCAGGAGCGGAAGCTGGACAGCACGGTGTTAATGATCAACGACGGAGAAAAGGAAGTGGGCATCGCCGGCATCATGGGCGGTGAAAACTCCAAGATCACCGACGATGTAAAAACCATGGTGTTTGAGGCGGCCTGCTTTGACGGCACCAATATCCGCCTGTCCGCCAAGAAGATCGGCCTGCGCACCGACGCCTCCGGAAAATTTGAAAAGGGCCTGGATCCCAACAACGCGGCGGCGGCCATCAACCGGGCCTGCCAGCTGGTGGAAGAGCTGGGCGCCGGCGAAGTGGTAGGCGGCATGATCGACGTCTACCCGGTGAAGCGGGAAGAACGGCGGATCCCCTTCGATCCGGCGGCGGTAAATCGCCTGCTGGGCACGGAAATCGACGAGGCCACCATGCGGTCCTACTTTAAAAAGCTGGATCTGGGCTTTGACGAAGCGGCGAAGGAAGTGATTGTGCCTACCTTCCGGCAGGACCTGGAGCGTCCGGCGGATATCGCGGAGGAAGTGGCCCGGTTCTTCGGCTACGACAACATTCCCACCACGCTGCCGTCGGGTGAAGCTACCTCCGGCGGTCTGTCCTACAAACTGCGCATCGAGGAAAAGGCCAGAGAAATCGCCGAATTCTCCGGTTTCAGCCAGAGCATGACCTATTCCTTTGAAAGCCCCAAGGTCTTTGACCGGCTGCGGATTCCGGAGGATTCCCGGCTGCGGATGACCGTGAACATTTTGAATCCCCTGGGCGAAGATTTCAGCATCATGCGTACTACGCCGTTAAACGGCATGCTGACCTCTCTGTCCACCAACTACAACCGGAGAAACAAAAACGTACACCTGTACGAACTGGCCAATGTGTACCTGCCCAAGGCGCTGCCGCTGACGGAACTGCCGGAGGAGCGGATGCAGTTTATTCTCGGCGCCTACGGAGAGACGGATTTCTTCACCATGAAGGGCGTCATCGAGGAGTTCTTTGAAAAAGTGGGCATGCACAAGCGGCCGCACTATGACCCCTCGGCGGGAAGACCTTATCTGCATCCCGGCAGACAGGCCGACGTGATTTACGACGGCGTGCCGGTGGGATATCTGGGCGAGATTCACCCGGATGTGGCGGACAGCTATCGGATCGGAGAAAAGGTGTATGTGGCGGTGCTGGATATGCCGGCGCTGATTCCCTTTACCACCTTTGACCGGAAGTATGAAGGCATTGCCAAGTATCCGGCGGTAACCCGGGACATCAGCATGGTGGTGCCCAAGGACGTTCTGGTGGGCCAGATCGAAGACGTAATTGAAAAACGGGGCGGAAAGATTCTGGAATCCTACAGCCTGTTTGACATTTACGAGGGAGCGCAGATTCTGGCGGGCCACAAGTCGGTGGCTTACACCATCACCTTCCGGGCCAAGGACCATACGCTGGAAGACAAAGAAGTAAGCGCGGTTATGGAAAAAATCCTCCACGGCCTGAAAGAGCTGGGCATCGAGCTGCGTGCATAAATCCGGAACAAAACAGCCATCCTTACAGTATTCATTCTGCTGTAAGGAGGCTGTTTTTTTATGCGTGAACAACTGGAAATCATAGAAGTGCGGGGCAGGGAGATCCTGGATTCCAGAGGGAATCCCACGGTAGAGGCAGAGGTGCGGCTGCAGGGGGGAGCCGTGGGCCGGGCCTGCGTGCCTTCCGGCGCGTCCACCGGCAGCTTTGAGGCCGCGGAACTGCGGGATGGAGGAAGCCGGTACGGCGGGCTGGGAACGAAAAAAGCGGCGGAATACGTCAGCACGGTGCTGGCGGAGGCGGTGCTGTTTGAAAACGCCATGCACCAGAAACGGATCGACCGGCTGCTGCGGGAAGCGGACGGAACGGAAAACAAGGGGCGGCTGGGGGCCAACGCCATTTTAAGCGTATCCCTGGCAGCGGCCCGGGCGGCGGCCCGGGGGCTGGATATGCCGCTGTACCGCTATCTGGGCGGCGCCGGCGCCGGAATGATGCCGGTGCCCATGATGAACATTTTAAACGGAGGGGTCCACGCGGACAACACCGTGGATCTGCAGGAATTTATGATCGTGCCGTCGGGCGCGGAGGACTTTTCCCAGGGCCTGCAGATGTGCGCGGAAATCTACCACACGCTGAAAAAGCTTCTGAAGACCGGCGGGTATTCCACGGCGGTGGGAGATGAAGGCGGCTTCGCCCCCAACCTGAAAAATACCGAGGAAGCGCTGACCTACCTGACCGACGCCGTGTCCTTAAGCGGCTACCGGCCCGGCGAACAGGTAAAAATCGCCATAGACGCGGCTTCCAGCGAGCTCTACGATCCGGCGTCCGGCCTGTACGTGTTCCCGGGAGAGAGCCAGATGAGCGGCATCCGGGTGGAGCGGACGGCCCAGGAGATGGTGGAATACTACCGGCGGCTGGCCGACGGATTCCCCATCTGCTCCATTGAAGACGGGCTGTGGGAGGAAGACTGGGACGGGTGGCAGCTGCTGACCCGAACCCTGGGGCACCGGCTGCAGCTGGTGGGCGACGATCTGTTTGTCACCAATACCCGGCGGCTGCGAAAAGGCATTCAGCTGGGAGCCGCCAATTCCATTCTGATCAAGGTCAACCAGATCGGAACACTGACGGAAAGCCTGGAAGCCATTGAAATGGCCAAAAAGGCCGGCTACACCACGGTGATTTCCCACCGGTCCGGCGAGACGGAAGATCCGTTTATCGCGGACCTGGCCGCGGCGGTCAACGCCGGGCAGATCAAGACAGGGGCTCCCTGCCGCAGCGACCGCACCGCCAAATACAACCAGCTGCTGCGGATTCAGGAAGACCTGCGGGAAGACGGCTGATGGGCGGCGGTTTTGTCGGATTGCCGTATTGCTGAAACGCCGAAACTGTGCTACATTGATGATAATCAGGGCCGCGTAAAACCAGAAGCGGGAGGCGGCCGGCACAGGAGGAGATGGAATGATGAAACAGGCGGAGCAGAGAAAGTACTGGGTGGAGACCATGACCCGGATCGCGGGACCGGTGATGGAGGCGGTGAGCCAGGGAAAACTGAAGGAACGGATGCCGGTGGAGCAGCGGGACGACGACCGCAGGCCCTTCGCCCATCTGGAAGCTTTCGGAAGAACCATGTGCGGCATCGCGCCCTGGATTCAGCAGGAACTGCCGGGGGGAGAAGAGGAAGAGCTGCGGCGGCGGTACGAGGCCATGGCGGTGCAGGGGCTTTTGGCGGCTACGGATCCGGATTCTCCGGACTTTATGAACTTTAACCAGCAGGCGCAGCCGCTGGTGGATACGGCGTTTCTGTCCCATGCGCTGATCCGGGCGCCCCGGCTGATAGGCGCTCTGACAGAGCAGCAGAAGCAGCAGGTAATCCGGGCCTTCCGGTCCAGCCGCTGCATCGTGCCCGGCCCCAGCAACTGGATTCTGTTCAGCGCCATGGTGGAGACGGCGCTGTGCGCCCTGGGCGCGGAAGACTATGATATGCTCCGGGTGAAGTCGGCGCTGCGGCAGTTTATGCAGTGGTACAAAGGCGACGGCGTCTATGGAGACGGCGCGGATTTCCACGCCGATTACTACAACAGCTTCGTCATCGCGCCGATGCTGACGGATATCAGCGGATACTTCGCGGACCGGGATGAGGAAATCGCCGCGATGTGTCCGGTGATTCTGAAACGGGCGTCCCGGTACGCGGCGCTGCTGGAGCGGATGATCTCTCCGGAGGGCTATTATCCCATCGTAGGCCGTTCCATCGCCTACCGGTTCGGCGCGTTCCAGATGCTCTCCCAGGCGGCGCTGCAGCATCTGCTGCCGGAAGAGGCTGCGCCTGCCCAGGTGCGCTGCGGCCTGACGGCGGTGATGCAGAAGATTATGGAAGCGCCGGGGATGTTTGACGCGGAAGGATGGCTGCGGCCCGGCGTCTACGGATACCAGCCGGGGCTGGGCGAGTCCTACATCTGCACCGGCAGCCTGTATCTGTGCTGCGCGGTGTTCCTGGCGCTGGGACTTTCGCCGGAGGATCCCTTCTGGGCCGGCGAGAATGCCAGCTGGACGGCGAAAAAGGTGGCCGACGGGGAAAACCTGGAGTGCGACCACAGCATAGCCGGGTAGAATTGCCTGAAAATCCAGTTGTATTTCCATGGAAAATATGGTATGATACCTTTGTTTGACTATAGGAGGTGGGAAAAAGCATGCTGAAGATTATACTGACCGTCGTGTTTGTGCTGATCTGTATCGCGCTGACGATTATTGTGCTGCTTCAGGAAGGCAAGGCTCAGGGGCTTGGTTCCATAAGCGGCATGGCTGACACCTACTGGGGAAAGAACAAGGGCCGTTCCATGGAAGGCAACCTGGAGAAATTTACCAAGTTCGCCGCGGTGGCCGTTCTTGCGCTGGCGCTGATACTGAATATAATCTGGTAAATGACAAACACTCTTGGAAACAAGAGTGTTTTTGTTTCACAGGAGAGATGGATGACGCAGGAAGTTTTTGATGAGAGAAAGAAGACGCTGGAGGCGCTGATTTCCGACAAGGCCTATGTGCCTATGAAGCTCAAGGAGCTGGCGGCGCTGCTGGACGTGCCCAAAAACCGCAGAGACGAACTGAAAGCGGTGCTGGACGCCCTTGTGGAAGAGGGGAAGATCGGGATCTCCGCCAAGGGAAAATACGGACGTCCGGAACTGTTGGGCCGGACAGGCGTATTCCGGGGCCACCGGAAGGGCTTTGGCTTTGTCTGCGCGGAAGGCATGGATGCAGACGTATTTATTCCGGCGGAACATACGGCAGGGGCGATGGATGGAGACCGGGTGCAGATTTTGGTGGAGACGGAGCAGACCGGCCGCCGGCCGGAGGGCCGAGTGATCCGGATTCTGGAACATGCCAACCGGACGGTGGTGGGCAGCTATCAGAAGCGGAAGCACTTTGGCTTTGTGGTGCCGGACAATCCCAGGCTCTGCCAGGACATCTTCATTCCGGAGGGAAAGGATATGGGGGCGGTCACCGGGCACAAGGTGATGGTCCGGATTTTTGACTTTGGGAACAGCAGCCGGAATCCGGAAGGCGCGGTGACGGAGATCCTGGGCCATATCAGCGATCCCGGCACGGACATTTTGTCGGTGATCCGCGCCTGCGGCCTGCCGGAGGAATTTCCGGAAGAGGTGACGCGGCAGGCCGGACAGGTTCCGGAGCGGATTTCGCCCCAGGAACTGGCCGGCCGGCTGGATCTGCGGCATCTGCCCACAGTGACCATCGACGGCGCGGACGCCAAAGACCTGGACGACGCGGTGACGATTTCCAAAGAAGGGCCGGACCATTACACCCTGGGGGTGCATATCGCCGACGTTTCCCACTACGTAAAAGAAGGCGGGCCCCTGGACGCGGAAGCCAGAAAGCGGGGCACCAGCGTATACCTGGCGGACCGGGTGATTCCCATGCTGCCCCGCCGCCTTTCCAACGGCATCTGTTCCCTGAACGAAGGAGAGGACCGGCTGACCTTAAGCTGTATTATGGAGATCGACGGCAAGGGCTGCGTCATTGGCCATCGGATCGCGGAGACGGTGATCCGCTCCGACCGGCGCATGACCTATCAGGCGGTGAACGACGTTCTGACGGGGCAGGAGCCGGCGCCGGAAGGCTATAAGGAATTCCGGGACATGCTGCTTCTGATGCAGGAACTGAGCGGGCTGCTGCGGGAAAGGCGCAAGGCCAGAGGCGCCATCGATTTTGATTTCCCGGAATGTAAGATCGTACTGGATGAAAAGGGGCGGACCCTGGACATCCGTCCCTACGAGCGGAACGCGGCCACCCGGCTGATTGAGGATTTTATGCTGGCGGCCAACGAGACCATAGCGGAAGACAGCTTCTGGCAGGAACTGCCGTTTCTGTACCGGACCCATGACTATCCGGATCCGGAAAAGATGAAGCGGCTGGGGATTTTTATCCACAACTTCGGATATTCGGTCCGCACCCAGAACGGGGAAGTGCATCCCAAGGAACTGCAGAAGCTTCTGGACCGCATCGAAGGAACGCCGGAGGAGGCGCTGATCGGCCGGCTGACCCTGCGTTCTCTGAAACGGGCCATGTATTCCACGGCCTGCGCCGGCCACTACGGCCTGGCGGCCAAGTACTACACCCATTTCACTTCGCCCATCCGCCGGTATCCCGATCTGCAGATCCACCGGATTCTCAAGGAAAACCTGCGGGGCGGCCTAGGAGAAAAGCGCCGGGCCCATTATGAACAGATTCTGCCGGAGACCGCGCTTTTGTGCACGGCGGCGGAGCGCCGGGCCGACGAGGCG
The DNA here is from genome assembly GCA_944380605.1 of uncultured Lachnospiraceae bacterium. Taxonomy (GTDB): domain Bacteria; phylum Bacillota; class Clostridia; order Lachnospirales; family Lachnospiraceae; genus UBA3402. The sequence goes on from CALWIA010000009.1 coordinate 83,855, forward strand.
GAGCGGGAAACGGAAAAAATGAAAAAATGCGAGTACATGTCCAGGCATATCGGCGAGGAATACGAAGGCGTGATTTCCGGCGTGACCGGCTGGGGACTGTACGTGGAGCTGCCCAATACGGCGGAGGGCCTGATCCGCATCGGCGATCTGCGGGGAGATTATTTTGTCTTTGACGAATCCCGCATGGAGCTGGCGGGAGAGATGACAGGGCGCCGGTACCGGCTGGGGCAGAAACTCCGGATTTATGTGTCGGGGGCCGACAAGATGAGCCGTACCATCGACTTTCTTCCGGCGGAAGACGAGACGGAAGAAGAGGATGAAAAGCAGGGGAGGGAAGGCGGATGGCCAAAGAAAGCATCAAGCTGATCGCCAACAACAAGAAGGCGTATCACGATTATTTTATTGAAGACAAGTACGAGGCGGGAATTGAACTGTTCGGGACGGAGGTCAAATCCATCCGCATGGGCAAGTGCAGCATCAAGGAATCCTTTATCCGGATTGAAAAGGGCCAGATGTATATCTACGGGATGCATATCAATCCCTACGAAAAGGGCAACATTTTCAACAAGGATCCGCTGCGGGTGCGCCGGCTGCTGATGCACCGGACGGAGATCAGCCGCCTGGACGCGAAAATGGCGGAAAAAGGATATACCCTGGTGCCGCTGCAGGTGTACTTTAAAGGCAGCCTGGTTAAGGTGGAAGTGGGCCTGGCCAGAGGCAAAAAGCTCTACGACAAGCGGGAGACCATAGCCAAAAAGGATCAGAAGCGGGAAATCGAGCGGGAGTTCAAGCAGACCTTCCGCTAAAAGCGGGGCAGCGCGGGAGCCAGCCGCCGGGCCAGCAGAAGGGCCAGTTCCAGCTTGATCAGATCGGGAACCACAAAGGGAAAGACGCACCAGGACAGCACGGTGAAAAGGCCGGCGCTGCCCTGGGTCCGGGCATAGACCGCAAGATACCACAAGGTGCCGAAGGCATAGAGGGTCAGAAGGCCGACCAGAAGCCCCAGGACCCGGACGGCGGTTTTTTGGCCAAAGAGCCGGGTAAATAGCCAGTAGATCAGGCCGGTAAGCAGAAAGCCGGCGATATAGCCGCCGGTGGCGCCAAACAGGACGCCGGCGCCGGCGGAAAAATTGGAAAATACCGGCATGCCGGCGGCGCCCAGCAGGATGTACACCAGAATGGAGCAGGTGCCGCGGCGGCCGCCCAGAGCCAGCAGCACGAAAAAGACGGCAAAGGTCTGCATGGTAAACGGCACCGCCGTGGGAATGCTGATCCAGGAACACACTGCGATCAGTACGGCGCCCAGGGCGGTAAAAGCCAGGTTCAGGGAGCGGGAAATTCCCGTAGAATACGTATTCTGCATAAAAACCTCCGATGTCCGGCAGGCCCAGCGGCCTGCTTTTTTTAATGAAATATGTCAGCAGTATAGCACAGGATCAAACGATTGTAAACCATATTATGAAGAATGGTTGACAATTAAAAATTTACGGCCTTTTTACACATCTCTGCGGACAGCTATTACAGCGTTTTCGTACAATCAGAGACAGCAGGGAACGGGAGTTTTCTGCTGCTTATACGGAATCCGGACGCCGCACTGGATCCGAATCTCAGAAAAAGGAGTTCCGAAGATGATTAAAACGTATGTAGTGGATACCAATGTCCTGATTCAGGCCCCTTATGCGCTGCAGTGCTTTGAAGACAATCAGGTGGTGCTGCCGGTGGTGGTGCTGGAAGAACTGGACGGGCTGAAAAAAGCAGAAGGAGAAAAAGGAGCCAACGCGAGAAAAGCCATCCGGTTTCTGGAAGAACTGCGGCTGCAGGGGGATCTGCTGACCGGCGTGCCGCTGAAAAGCGGCGGGACGCTGCGTGTGGAGAAGAATTTCGTAGACGTGGTTCTTCCGCCGGATCTGCCGGAGGAGAAAATGGACAACCGGATTCTGAAAGTCTGCAGAGGCCTGGCGGAGATGGAAGGAACAGATGGAGAAGACGCCCAGGTCATTCTGGTGACCAAAGATCTGCTGCTGCGAATCAAAGCCCAGATTCTGGGAATCCGGGCAGAAGATTTTACCACGGAACAGGTATCGGAACGGGATCAGCAGTATACCGGCCGCGCGGAAGTGTACGTGCCGGAAGACCTTTTGAAAGAATTCAAGAAAAAGGGGGTGCCGCTGCAGGTGCTGTATCAGACCGATGAACGGGGAGAGCGGATGGCGCCGCAGCTCTGGGAGAATCAGTTCCTGATTCTGCGGGGAGACCAGTCGGTGCGGAAAACCATGCTGGGCCGTGTGGAACAGGGACGGGCTGTGCCCCTGCGCTTTAAAAAATCCAGACCCTATGGCGTTTCCCCCAGAAATTCCGGACAGTATTTTCTGCAGGAGGCGCTGATGGAGGATGCCGCCAGCGCGCCGCTGGTCATTGTAAAAGGCGCTGCCGGAACGGCCAAGACCTTTTATTCTCTGGCGGTTGGCCTGGAAAAACTGCTGAACAATCCCACCGGTGAATACCGACGGATCATCATCAGCCGTCCCAACGCACAGTTTGATTCTGATATCGGATTTCTGCCGGGAGATGAGCAGGAGAAAATCTCTCCGCTGATGCGGCCGGTGATTGACAACCTGGAACAATTGATCGATTCCAGTGAAGAGCAGCGCTATGAAAATGAAGCGGAACTGAAAGGGAAGATTGACGTAATTTTTGAACGGGGACTGATTCAGACAGAAGCCCTGAACTTTATCCGCGGGCGCTCCATTGTCCGGACCTATCTGATCATTGACGAAGCGCAGAACATGACGCCCAATCAGGTGAAAGGTATCATCACCCGCGCCGGCCAGGGGACCAAAATTATTTTGCTGGGAGACCCGGACCAGATCGACCGCCCGTTCCTGGACGAGCGGACTAACGGCCTCAGCTACGCGTCCGAGTATATGAAAGGCAGCCCTCTGTGCTGGCAGATCACCATGGAATCGGAAGAGTGCGAGCGTTCCGCGCTGGCCATGGACGCCGCCAGAAGACTGTAGATTCTGGATAACAACTCCGAATAAAAACTTCGTTTGCCAGAGGCATTCCCGTATGGTATACTTGTGGAAAATCTGAAAGTCAGGAGAAAAGAAATGAGGAAATCCGACGATGCCATCTGCCTGCTGGCGGCGCTGGACGAGGGCTATGTGCCCCAGCTGGGCGTGCTGCTGACGTCCATATACTTAACCCATCCGGGAGAACCGTTCTGCCTGTATCTGATGCACAGCGGGCTGAGTGAAGAAAGCCTGGAAAAGATCGGCCGGCGCTGCCGGCGGTTCGGCTTTGCCTTTCATCCGGTGTTTACGGAGGAAGAACTGTTTGCCGGCGCCCCGGTGAGCAGCCGCTATCCCAAGGAGATGTATTACCGGCTGCTGGCCTACCGGCTGCTGCCGCCCTCGGTGCGCCGGATTCTCTACCTGGATCCGGACATTCTGGCGGTCAATTCCCTGCGGCCGCTGTGGGAAATGGAGCTGGGCGGCTGCCTGTTTGCCGCCGCGGCCCATACCGGCAAGACGGAGCTGGCCAACAGCGTCAACCGGCTGCGGCTGGGAACGGATCACGATTATTACAATTCCGGGGTACTGCTTATGGATCTGGAGGCCTGCCGGAAGGAGATGGATCCGGAGACTCTGTTTGCCTTTGTCCGGGAACATGAAAATGAACTGCTGTTGCCGGATCAGGACGTGTTAAACGCCATGTACGGAGACCGGATTCTGCCGCTGGACGACGCGGTGTGGAATTATGACGCCCGCAACTACAACAACTATCTGCTGCGCAGTTCCGGGGTCTGTGACGCGGCCTGGGTGATGGAACACACGTCGCTGCTGCATTTCTGCGGCAGGGCCAAGCCCTGGAAACCGGGATATTTCTACCGGTTCGGCATGCTGTACCGGCATTATATGCGGCAGGCGGAGCGCTACGGGACAGAAGAGCCTTAGAATGTCAGGGGGTGGGCGCATGGCGGTATGGAACCCGTGGCACGGGTGCCGGAAGATCAGTCCGGGGTGTTTAAACTGCTACGTATACCGGAGAGACGCGGAATTTGGAAAAGACGCTTCCGTAATCGCAAAGACGGCTTCCTTTGATCTGCCGGTCAGGCGGAACCGGAAGGGCGAGTACAAGCTGCAGCCAGGCGGGGAACCGGTGTATACCTGCATGACGTCCGACTTTTTCCTGAAGGAGGCGGACGCCTGGCGTCCTGCGGCCTGGGAGATGATCCGGCAGCGTCCGGATCTGGAATTTGTCATTATTACCAAGCGGATCCTGCGGTTTCTGGAGTGTATTCCCGAGGACTGGGGAGAGGGATATGAACATGTGACGGTGATCTGCACCTGTGAGGACCAGAAACGGGCGGAGGAACGGCTGCCGGCTTTTCTGGAAGCGCCCATCCGGCATAAAAAGATTATCCACGAGCCCATGCTGGGGCCGGTGAACATCAGCCGCTGGCTGAAGTCCGGCCGTATTGAGCAGGTCATCTGCGGCGGAGAGTCGGGAGACGAGGTCCGGATCTGTGATTACAGCTGGGTGCTGGACACCTGGCGGCAGTGCGTGGAAGCGGATGTGTCCTTTCATTTCAAGCAGACCGGCGCCCGGTTCAAAAAAGGGGGAAGGCTGTACCATGTTCAGAGAAAAGACCAGATGGAACAGGCGGCCCGGGCAGAGATTGATTATGTATCGACCCGGCGCCGGGATTTTACATAAATTTCACACAGCCTTTAGAATCGCAGGCTTGCCGCCTGCTGGCCTTTGCGCTAGACTGTAAAAAAGAAACTTTGCCTGACAGCCTGGCGGGAGGTGTGAATATGGCCGAAAAAGACTGGAACCGCATGGATGATGTGGAACGGTGGAAACAGGAACAAAAGCGGAAAGAACAGCAAAAACAGCAGGAAAGCGACGAAGAACGGCGCTGCCGGATTTATCAGGCGGCAGAAGAGGCAGAACGTCCCGCCGGTACCGGAATGTTTGCTGCAGCCGGCAGTGTCTGCGCACTGGCGGCACTGTTCTGGGCTTCTGGCCCGATGCGGGTGATATTGCTGATCTGCGGCCTGGTCTGCGGCGTCATCGGCGTGACCGGGAAAAAGAGAAATCGGGGACTGGCGGCGGTCTGCATCGGCCTGACGGTATATGGGCTGGTTTCCGCCCTGCCGTACTACTTTATCATGGGATATCTGGATCAGAGCCAGGAGGCCGTAAACGGGACGCTGGCTAACGGAGAACCTGCGGAGGAAGATTTCGAAGCCGGTACGCGGCCTTCGGAAACGGAGCCGGAGACGACAGAAGAAACCCCGGCGGCGGATGTGATGGATTCGCTGACGGCCGAAACCATTGTGACGCCGCGGGAATTGCTGATCCTGTTTGAAAACCATGGCGATGTGCCGGCGGATATCCACGGGGAAGTAGTATTTTACGGAGAAAACGGGGAGATGCTGTCACTTGAGGAGCGGTGGTCAGACCCCTGCTGGCCGGATGGCAGGGCGATGCTGTCTGTTTATCTTCCCCACGATGAGGATTTCCAGTTTGTTCCTTTTGATTCTTATGAAATTCGGCTGGATGCGGAAGAAGCGGAAGAAGACGAGGCAAGCCGGTATTTCGGCAATGAACTGGAGATTGTGTCCAACGTGGGAACGGAGGGAACGGTTCTGGCGTCTATTTCCAATCCCACGGGACAGGTATTCCGGATGGTGCAGATGATCTGTCTGTATTACAAAGATGGAGAAGCGGTCGGATATGTCCCCTGTATCATCAACGAGGTGGAAGAAGAGGCCGTGGCGGAATTTGGCCGGCCCACAGATGAACATTATAAAACCCTGGAATTTGACGATTATGAAATCCTGGTGATGTCTACCTGGCGGGCATGGACGCAATGACAGCCAGCGACGCGGCGGTGAACAGGAAAACCAGCGGCAGGAAGGGAAGGGCCAGCTTCCGGGACAGAAAAAGCGCCAGAAGCCAGCCGGCGGAGAGAATGGCCAGGGCCAGCCAGGGGTAAAACGCAGGGCTCTTTTTATGATACACCGTTCGTTTCATATGGATCCAAACCTCCTTGTTTCGTTTTATGCCGTTATCATAGCCAAAGGGCAGAGAAACTGCAAGCCGGGAAGGGTAAAGAACGTGTAAAATCCAGGAAAACAGAAACCGGGGAATTGGGTATGGACGGCATAAACGGAACTTGTTATAATGAAAGCCGGGCGGCGCTTTGCAGGCGCGCGCCCGGTTTGTCACGCATTCCCACGGAAGGGATTCAGACATGGAAAATGAAATATGCGGGTGAGAGAATGAAAAAGAACCGATATGATCTTCGGCTGGTATTTCTGCTGGTCCTGGTCTGGTTGGCGGCGGGAGCGTTCCCGGCGTCTGCGCAGTGGGAAGAAGAGATCAACTGGAAGTACAGCAACGAAGACGGCACATATAAACAGAACGAGTGGTTTACGGACAGCAGCGGAAAGACCTATTATCTGGATGAAGACGGGCATATGGTCCGGGGCTGGATGGAGGACCCGGACGGGAACTGGTACTTTTTCGAACGGAATGGGATCCTGGTGACCGGTCCGGCGCAGATCGACGGCAGACTGTACTTTTTTGAGACGGACGGAACCTTGTATGAAGGCCCCCGTATGGTGGATGGCCAGGAACTGCGGTTTACCCGGGAAGGCATCCAGCCGCCGGCGGGTCTGGCGGAGGCGGTTCCGGCCTACGACGGTTCCGGGGAGCACATGCAGGAACAGGGAGAATACCAGAAAGACCATCCGGGCAATGCCCTTCCCATGGTCCTGTTTCTGGCAGGCGCCGCGGCGGCGCTGTACGGCAGCCGCAAAAAGGGCAGAATGGAAGCGGCGTGCCTTCTGGCGGCGGTGCTGCTTTCCAGCGCGCCGCTGTTTACCCGCTACCTCACTTACGGACACGATCTGATCTTTCACTTAAACCGGATCCTGGGGCTGTCGGCTTCCATGGAATCCGGCATGTTCCCGGTGCGGCTCAACGGCTACAGCTTCAACGGCTACGGCTATGCCGACGCGGTTTTTTATCCCAACCTGTTTCTGTACATTCCCGCGCTTTTGTATATGGCCGGCGTGCCTTTTACGGCGGCGGTCCACGGATTTCTGCTGATGGTCCACGCCGCGTCGGCGGCTTCCATGTATTTCAGCGCCGGAAAGCTGTTCCGTTCCCGGAAAACCGGCTGCGCGGCGGCGGTTTTTTATACCCTGTCGGTATACCGGCTCAGCAACGCCTACACCCGGGCGGCCTACGGCGAACTGCTGGCCATGGTGTTTCTGCCGCTGGCGGTTTATGGACTGTACCAGCTGTTTTTCGGAGATGAGAAGCAGTGGCCGGTGCTGACGGCGGCGTTTACCGGGATTTTCCAGAGCCATCTGATTACCACGGTGCTGGTGGCCGCCGGCTGCGTGCTTTTCGGCATCTGCGCCATCCGCCGGCTGGGGGAGAGAAAACGGCTTCTGGCGCTGGGAAAGGCGCTTCTGTTTACGCTGCTTTTGAATCTGTGGACCCTGGTGCCGCTGGTGCAGTATCTGACGTCGGGCATCGATACGTCGGCGCTGCAGTTCCCGGCGGATACTTACAGCGCGTCCTGGACAACCCTGCTGGCGGTTTATCCGCCGGGTTCGGGAGAATCCCCGTCGATTCTTAGAGACTTGTCCTCGGCTATGCCGCTGGGGCTGGGCCTGGCGCTGCTTTGCGGCGCGTTTCTGATGCTGGCGGAACGGAAACGTACCGGAAACGGGGAACCGGCGGGATTTTGGCGGGAGGCGCGGGTGCTGTTCTGGTGCGGGCTGGCGATGCTGGCCGCCGCAAGCTCGCTGTTTCCCTGGGGGGCTGCGTCCCGGATTCCCCTTCTGGAAACGGCTTCTTCTTATATCCAGTATCCCTGGCGTCTGCTGACTTTTGCCAACTGCTTTTTGTCCATGTCCGGCGCCTGGGCGCTGAACCGGCTGTTGGCGGGAAAACCGGCGGGATATCTGTACGGAACGGCGCTGGTGCTGGCCATGGTATCTTCCCAGTTTTATCTGGATCAGATCGGCCGGGAAAAGGCGGAAATCTGGAACGAATACAACGTGACGTCATCCGTGGGAAAATCCGAATACCTGTATGCCGGCACCCAGACCGGTAGCCTGCTGGGAGAGGCGTACGGCTCCGGATATTCGGTGTCGGATGTGGAAAAACACGGGTTTTCCGTGACGCTGCGGTATGAGGCGGCAGGAGAGGGAGAAGGGTATGTGGAGGTGCCGCTTCTGTATTATCCGGGATACCGCTGCGAGGACGGCGAAGGCCGGCAGCTGGCGCCGGAGCGGGGGACTTCCAATGTGGTCCGGGTGTATCCGCAGACCGACGCCGGAACCCTTCACGTGTACTATCAGGAAAGCGGCCTTTGGCGGTGTATGGAAGCCGTTTCTCTGGCTTCCCTTGCGGCGCTGGCCGCCGGCAGGCGCTTTTGGGGCCGGGCCGGCAGAGAAAATAAAGAAAAAATGAGGAAAAGCGTATGAAGCAATGGATAAGGGCGGTGCTGGCGCTTCTGGTGATGGCGGCGGCCAGCGGAATGGTGCGGATCTGGGGACTGGAGGACGTGCTGTTTTTCAACAAGCGGTTTCTGTCCGCCGCGGTGTTCTTTCTGGCGTTTTGGGTGCTTCCGAAAGCGGCGGCGGACCGGAGAAGAAACCGGCGGTCGTTTGCGGTCAGCTATGGATTTGCCGCGGCGCTGGCCTTTACGGAACTGCTGGGCATGTCCCTGCGGCTGGACTACGCCGCCGGCGGCGTGGCGTTTTCTCTCGGATCCGCTCTGTGGATGGCCGGCAGCGCCCTGCTGTTCGGCCTTTTGCTGGAACCGCTGATGCGCCGTCTGATGGAGTTTTCCATAGATGGGAAACGGGCGCGCAGGACCCGCCCCCGCGGCAGAATCGGGAACCTGACGGCCCGCCTGACGTCCCTTTCGCCGGCGCGGACCTTCCTTCTGGCCTGGGGGGTGCTGTTTATCGGCTATCTGCCGTGCCTGCTGGCGTTTTATCCCGGCCTGTACTGCTACGATATGATCTGGCAGTGGGCCCAGTACGCCTCCGGAACCTATTCCACCCACCATCCGCTGGTGCACACGGTGTTTGCCGGATGGCTGATCGAGACGGGAAAAGCGCTGTTTGGCACCTACAACCGGGGGCTGTTTTTCCATTCTCTGGTGCAGCTGTTTCTCATGTCCGGATGTATGGCCTGGGCGCTGGCATTCCTGGCAAAGCGGAAGGCCCATCCGGCGGCCATGGTTCTGACGGCGGCGTTTTTCCTGCTGTACCCCTTTTTCCCGGTGCTGGGCATCAGCACCACCAAGGACGTGATCTTCGGCTGTCTGTTCCTGGCGGTGTTTGTGTGCATCTGCGATATGATGTGGCAGCGGCGGCTGTACCGGGGCTGGAAGCTGGCGGCGTTTTTCGCACTGTCGGTGCTGATGTGCCTGTTCCGGAACAACGCGGTATACGGGCTGGCGGTGATGGCCGGCTGTCTGGTTCTGGCGCTTTTATACCGGCTGGCCCGGAAGAAAACCTGGAGGGCGCCGGCGCGGGTGCTGGTGCTGACCATCGCGGTGATGGCCGGCAGCCAGTGCATATTCGCGGCGTTGGAAAAAGGGCTGGACGCGGACAAGGGCAGCATGGCGGAGATGATGAGCCTGCCCATGCAGCAGATGGCCCGTTCCTACGTATACCACCAGGCGGAATTTACGCCGGAGGAAAAGGAAGCGCTGCTGACTTATTTCGGCGAAGACGGGCTGCTGCGGTACAAATACTGGGTTTCAGACCCGGTCAAGGCGGAGATGGACATGGGGGCCTTTGACGCGGATCCGGCGGGATTTTTCCGGCTGTGGGCGCACCTGGGGCAGAAATTTCCTTCCGAGTACCTGAAGGCGCCGCTGTACAACACCTTCGGCCTGTGGTACATGGGCGGGGATTCCAGCTGCTATGTGGAATACGCCATGTCGCCGCCGTTTGACGAAGCGCACGCGGTGGAGACCCGGAGTCTGCTGCCCTGGCTGAAAGACTATCATTCCTGGTTTACGGATCTGAATATTCAGGAATACCTGCCGGGAATCTCCCTGTTTTTCTATACGTCCTTTTACTGCTGGTGCACGGCGCTGTGCGCCGGGGTGCTGCTGCAGAAGCGCCGGTACGAGATGCTGCTTCTGCCGCTGTTTTTGGCGGCCTACGGCTTTACGCTGGTGTTCGGCCCCTGCATCATTCCCCGCTACTGCCTGGGGATCATCCTCTGCGTGCCGGTGCTGGCGGATATGGCCTTTGAGGCGTCGGACCGGTCTGCGGAATAAAAGAAAAAAGCCTCAGGGAAGCAGTTCCCTGAGGTTTTTCTGTGCCTGAATCAGGCGGTATTCAAAATCCTGGCGGTTCCGGGTGATCAGCGTCTGGAGAATCATGCCGGCAAACAGCGACAGCAGCGCGGCCATGACGCAGAAGCCGCAGACGATCAGCGTGGGGAAGCGCAGCACCAGTCCCGTTTCCAGGTACTCCAACAGCACCGGGAAGAAAAATACGGCGGACAAAAGGGTCAGGACGGCGGCGGCGGCTCCGAAAAACCGCATGGGCCGGTAGTCCTTGTACAGCCGCAGAATGGTGCGCAGCACCCGGGCGCCGTCGGTGAAGGTGTTGAGTTTGGACGTGCTGCCTTCCGGCCGGTCCCGGTATTCGATCACCACGTTTTTGATGGCCATGTTTTTGTCCACGGCGTGGATGCTCATCTCGGTTTCGATCTCAAATCCCCTGGACAGCACCGGAAAAGTCTTGACAAACAGATAGCTGAAGGCGCGGCAGCCGGTCATGATGTCCTGAATGTCACTGCCGAACAGGTGGTTGATGCAGCCGCGGACGATGGTGTTGCCGAAATTGTGGAAGGGACGCTTGTTTTCCGAAAAATACGTGGAAGAGAGGCGGTCGCCCACCACCATGTCCGCCTGTCCGGAAAGCACCAGGTCCGCCATGGCCCGTCCCGCCTGGGCCGGGTAGGTATCGTCGCCGTCGATCATGATGTAGCACCGGGCGTCGATTTCCCGGAACATGCGGCGGACCACGCTGCCCTTGCCCTGCTGGTACTCGTAGCGCACCACGGCGCCGGCCTTTCGGGCCAGTTCATCGGTGGAATCGGTAGAATTGTTGTCATAGACGTAGATCACCGCCTCCGGAAGCGCCTGCTTCCAGTCGGCGACGACTTTTTCAATGGTTCGGCTCTCGTTGTAGCAGGGGATGAGCACAGCTATGGTATCCATGGGTATGTCTCCTTTGCACAGAAAAACAGCCTTCCCCGCGGAAGGCTGCCGATGGAGCTGACGGGATTTGAACCCGTGTCCAAAAATCAATTCCCTGTTCTTCTACTATCATAGTCGGTCCTTTGACATTCCCTCCGCCGCCCGGGGACAGACACCCTGACGGCTTCAGTAGCTTCATCATACGCCCGCGCGGGCAAAGCTTAGCGCGCGTCGTTTCTCACATAGTCGACGCCAGGATCCTGACGTGTGAGTGCGTCAGGGCTGACGGCCGCAATTAAGCAGCGATTGCTAAATTATCTTCAGCGTTTATATTTAGGTTTGCCATTTAACGCATCGCATGCGGATAGCTTCACCAGCTGCATGATCCCTGTCGAAACCAGTACAGCCCCTTACCGGGTATGAATCATATTTATCCTATCATGGGGCGGCGGAAATGTCAACGGGTTTCGGCGCCGCCGTCCGGCCGAAGGCGGCTTCCCGGAATTCCGTAGGCGTGCAGCCGCAGCGCAGGCGGAAAAACCGGTTGAAGTGGCAGATGCTGCGGAAGCCGGAAGCGGCGGCGGCCTGCTGCACCGACAGGGAACTGCTGGCCAGCAGATAGCGGACCCGCTGCAGCCGGGCGTCGGTCAGCTCTTCCAGAGGCGAACGGCGGAAATAGAGTTCATAATAGCGGTAAAACTGGCTTTTGCCGATGTTGGCCCGCCGGCACATCTGTTCCAGGGTCCAGGGCTTTTCACAGGTTTCCAGCATCTCTTCCCGCAGAGCCGACAGCTGCCCGTAGTAGCGCCGCTCTCTGGGCGGGTGGGAGGCGGCCCGGACGCGGCCCAGCAGCAGGAGCAGCTGGCGCACCAGCAGGTCTTCCATCTGGGCGTAGTTGTCCTGGCGGTTTAAATGTTCCTGCTGGATCAGCCGCAGCAGGCTGTGGATCTCTTCCGGCTGTTCCGGATAAAACAGGCGGCCGGTGAGAATGGGATACGGTTCCGGCAGCGGCGGATCGCAGCGGAAGTGGACGAAACTGTTTAGAAATTCTCCTTCCGCCTGATAGTGGTGGAAGACAAAGGGAGGATAGAAGATGCAGGCGCCGGCTTCCGCATGCTCCGGTTCCCGGTCTTCAAAATAAAAGGTCATGGGGGAGAGGATCATCAGGAACAGAAAGGAATCGGTGCCGGAAGGCCGGTATATGGCGTCCCGGTCCGGGTTGCGGAACCGGTAGCCGCAGTAGGGGACGGTAATCATAGCGTACCTCCTGTCTTTTGTGAAACATGTGTTTTCTGATAAAACCAGCATACGGAAAACCGGAAAAAAAGTCAATAAAACGAGAAGGAAAATCATTTTCATAAAAAGGGAAAATGCTATAATAAAAGCATCAGGCAGCCGGGGTGAAAGCCGGCGGAAGAAGCGAAAAAATAAGAAAAACAAGAAGAAAACAGGAGGAAGCCACATGAAAAAAGCAGCGCTTCATATTGACAAGTACATGCCCATTGGAACGGTGGATCCGCGGATCTACGGCTCTTTTATTGAGCACCTGGGACGGGCGGTATACGAAGGCATCTATCAGCCGGGACAGGCCACGGCGGACGAGCAGGGACTGCGCCGGGACGTGATCGACCTGGTGAAAGAACTGAATGTGCCGGTGGTGCGCTATCCCGGCGGCAACTTTGTTTCCGGCTACAACTGGGAAGACGGCGTGGGACCGAAAGAGAAGCGGCCGGAGCGGCTGGAACTGGCCTGGCAGGTGGTGGAGAGCAACCAGTTCGGCCTCAACGAATTTATGGACTGGTGCCATAAGGCGCAGACGGAGCCGATGATGGCGGTGAACCTGGGCACCCGCGGCGTGGACGCCGCCCGGAATCTGGTGGAGTACTGCAACGTCAGAGACGGCGGCTATTACAGCAGCCTGCGCAAGTCCCACGGCTACGCGGACCCCCACAACATCCGGCTGTGGTGCTTGGGCAACGAGATGGACGGCCCCTGGCAGATGGGCCACAAGACGGCGCAGGAATACGGCCGGATCGCTTCGGAAGCCGGCCGGGTGATGAAAATGGTGGATCCGAACATCGAGCTGGTGGCCTGCGGCAGTTCCAGCCTGACCATTCCCACCTTCGGAACCTGGGAAGACACGGTGCTGTCGGAGTGCTACGAGGAAGCGGACTATCTGTCCCTGCACCAGTACTACGGCAACCCGGACAACCGGACGGCGGATTTCCTGGCCAGCACAGTAGCCATGGACCAGTTTATTTCCTCCGTTATTTCCATCTGCGACGCCGTAAAGGCCAAAAAGCGCAGCAAAAAGAGCATTCACCTGTCCTTTGACGAGTGGAACGTCTGGTACCATTCCAACGAGCAGGACAAGAAGCTGGAGCGTTGGTGCCGGGCGCCGCACCAGCTGGAGGACGTATACAACTTTGAAGACGCGCTGCTGGTGGCGGGCATGATGATCACCATGCTGCGCCACGCCGACCGGGTGAAGGTGGCCTGCCTGGCCCAGCTGGTTAACGTCATCGCGCCCATTATGACATCGGATACCGGCGCCTGGAGACAGACCATTTTCTATCCCTTCGCCCTGATCAGCAAGTACGGCAGAGGCACGGCCCTGCGCACGGCGGTGGAGTCTCCGGTATATGAAAGCGTGCACGGCGACGCGGCCTACCTGGAAAGCGTCTGCGTGCACAACGAAGAGGACGACACCCTGACGGTATTCGCCGTCAACCGGGACCTGGAGGATTCCATGGAACTGACCCTGGATCTGCGCCAGTTCGCGGGCTACCGGGTAAAAGAGCATATCTACATGACTCATAAGGATGTAAAGGCAGTCAACACGGAACAGGATCCCATGCAGGTGGTTCCCGTATCCGGCGGCAATTCCCGGGTGGAGGACGGCATTCTCCACGCGGTGCTGCAGGACAAGAGCTTCCATGTGATCCATCTGGGACGGTAATGAACCGGCCATAGAAAGGCATATTCAGGAAAGAGAGGCCCCCGTTCCGGCAGGCGCAGGCAAAAGCGCCGCCGGGAAGGGGGCTTTCCTGCGGCGGAAAGCCGCTCCGCTGAGGATTTTAGTTGCCGGTCCGGAAAAATTGTACTATGATAGTACCAAAATTACGAAAAACAGGGGAGATGGGGCACTTGAACCAACAAGGCAGAACACAGAACGATTTTTCCAAGGGAAGCGTCATCAAAAACGTACTGAGCCTGGCGCTGCCCATGACCATGGCCCAGCTGATCAACGTACTGTACAACATTGTGGACCGGATATACATCGGACGGATTCCGGAAAACGCCACCCTGGCCCTGACGGGACTGGGCATCTGCCTGCCGGTGCTGTCCATTGTCACCGCCTTCGCCAATCTGTTCGGCACCGGCGGCGCGCCGCTCTGTTCCATAGAGCGGGGACGGGGCAACACGGAGGAAGCGGAGGCCATTATGGGCAATTCCTTTGTGCTGATGATGATCACCGGCGTGGTGCTGACGGTGCTGGGCCTTGTGTTCAAGCGGCCGCTGCTGTACCTGTTCGGCGCCAGCGACAGCACCTATCTCTTCGCGGAGCAGTATGTGACCATCTATCTGCTGGGCAATGTGTTCGTTATGATGGGGCTGGGCATGAACAGCTTTATCAACGCCCAGGGGTTTGGAAAGACCGGAATGCTGACGGTGCTTCTGGGGGCGGTGACCAACATCGTGTTGGACCCCATCTTTATTTTTGTATTCGGCATGGGCGTCCAGGGGGCGGCCCTAGCCACCATCCTGTCCCAGTTTCTGTCGGCGGCCTGGATCCTGCGGTTTCTGACGGGGCCCAAAACCATTCTGAAGCTGAAGCGTTCCTGCTTCCGGCTTTCCGCGGAGCGGGTCAAAAAGATCACGGCCCTGGGGTTGTCCGGCTTTACCATGTCCCTGACCAACAGCACGGTGCAGATCATGTGCAACGCCACGCTGCAGCATTACGGCGGAGACCTGTATGTAGGCGTTATGACCATTGTCAATTCGGTGCGGGAAGTGATTTCCATGCCGGTGACCGGCGTCACCCACGGGGCGCAGCCCATTATGGGCTACAACTACGGGGCGAAGGAGTATAAACGGGTCTGGCAGGCCCTTACCTTTATGTCCGCGGTGAGTATTGTTTATACCACGGTGATGTGGCTGTTTGTCCACAGCTTTCCGGAGTGGTTCATCCGCATCTTTAACCAGGATCCGGAGATTCTGGCCGTCGGCGTGCCGGCGATGCAGGTGTACTATTTCGGCTTCTGCTTCATGTCCCTGCAGTTTGCCGGGCAGTCGGTGTTTGTGGCCCTGGGCCGTTCCCGCAGCGCGGTGTTTTTCTCCATTTTCCGCAAGGTGATCATCGTCATGCCGCTGACGGCGATTCTGCCGGCGCTGTTCGGGCTGGGCACCACCGGCGTCTTTATGGCGGAGCCTATCTCCAATTTTATCGGCGGAGCCGCCTGCTACGGAGCCATGCTGTTTACCGTGGGACTGCGGATGAAAAAAGGCCTTCCTATCGAAGAAAAGGTCCCCAGAGCGCGGCGGAACATCCGGGGCTGATTATGGCAGATATGACTTTTTGATATGGGAAAAGGGAGTTGACAGATGGCCCTTTTTGGAAGATAATGTAAGACAAATTGCTGGGAAAGGAAGCGCAGGTTATGGAAGCTATCAGAATGGAAAGAACCGCATGCCCCAAGGAGAAGCCGGGAAAGGACAATCCGCTGGTATTCGGTACGATTTTTACAGATCATATGTTTGAGATGGACTATGACGAGGGAAAGGGATGGCACGATCCCCGGGTGGTTCCCTATCACAATCTGGAACTGGAGCCTTCCTGCATGGTATTTCACTACGGTCAGGAGATGTTTGAAGGCCTGAAGGCGTACAAGTCCGCCGACGGCAGAACCCTTCTGTTCCGCCCGGACAAGAACATCGAGCGGGCCAACCGCAGCAACCGCAGGCTGTGCATTCCGGAGATTCCGGAAGACATTTTTATGGAAGCCTTAAAGGCCGTAGTCAAGGCGGACGAGGACTGGATCCCCACCAAACCGGGCACGTCGCTGTACATCCGTCCCTTTGTGATCGCCACGGATCCCTTCCTGGGCGTGCGGCCGTCTCATACTTATAAGTTTATGATTATCCTTTCGCCGGTGGGCGCTTATTATGAAAGCGGCCTGGATCCGGTGAAGATCTGGATTGAAGATGAATACGTCCGCGCCGTCAAAGGCGGCATCGGCGAAGCCAAGACCGGCGGCAACTACGTGGCGTCCCTAGCCTCCCAGGTAAAGGCCCATGAAGAGGGCTATTCCCAGGTGCTGTGGCTGGACGGCGTGCACAGAAAGTACATCGAAGAAGTGGGCGCTATGAACATTTTCTTCAAGATCAACGGCACGGTGGTGACGCCGAAGCTCAACGGCAGCATTCTGCCGGGCGTGACCCGGGATTCGGTGCTGGCGCTGTGCAGAGAGTGGGGCATTCCCACCGAAGAGCGGCAGATCTCCGTAGACGAGGTGGTGGCCGCGGCGGAAAGCGGAGCTATGGAAGAGTGCTTCGGCACCGGTACGGCGGCGGTGATTTCTCCCGTAGGCGAGCTGCGGTATGAGGAAGAAAAGATGCCCATCGGCGGCGGAAAGATCGGCGAACTGACCCAGAAGCTGTACGATACCATTACCGGCATTCAGCTGGGCGAAATCGAAGGACCTGCCGGCTGGAGCGTAGAGGTAAAGTAAGGAGCCGGGCGAGGAAAAAGCCTTGACAAATGAAAGGCCGATGCTATAATCAAGTTGATACGCAAACAGAAACAAAGAGAACGCGAAGACGGGAACAGTAGGATATGAGGAACGTCCAGAGAGAGGCCGGCTGGTGGAAGCGCCTTACGGAAATCATATCGGAAGACCATCCCTGAGCGGTCCTTAATCGGACCCGGTGATTCCGTTATCATCGTAAATAAGCGGCCGGACCGGCATGCCGGGCCCGGCAATCAGGGTGGAACCGCGATGCATATCGTCCCTTCTTGCATGGAAACATGCAGGAAGGGATTTTTGTTTCTGCGGGAATGGATTTCCCGGAAGCCAACGAGAATCGGATAAGGAGAATGAACATGAAAATCACGCTGAAAGACGGAAGTGTCAAAGAGTATGAGAGCCCCATGTCCGTGCTGGATATCGCGGCGGACATCAGCGCCGGGCTGGCCAGAGCGGCCTGCGCCGGAGAAGTGGATGGAGAGACGGTGGATCTGCGGACCGTAGTAGACCGGGACTGCCGGCTGAGCATCCTGACGGCGAAGGACGAGCACGGCCTGTCCACCCTTCGCCATACCGCCAGCCATGTGCTGGCCCAGGCGGTGAAGCGCCTGTATCCGGAGGCGAAGCTGGCCATTGGCCCTTCCATCGCCGATGGATTTTACTATGATATCGATTTTGAGACGCCCATCGCCGCCGACGATCTGGAAAAGATCGAGGCGGAGATGAAAAAAATCGTCAAGGAAGCGCTGCCGGTGGAGCGGTTTGAACTGCCCCGGGAAGAGGCGCTGGCCCTGATGGAAGAAAAGCAGGAGCCCTACAAGGTGGAACTGATCCGGGATCTGCCGGAAGGCGAGACCATAAGCTTTTACAGACAGGGCGAGTTTACGGACCTGTGCGCCGGCCCGCATCTGATGAACACCAAGGACGTGGGAAAAGCCTACAAGCTGACCAGCATCGCCGGCGCTTACTGGAGAGGCGACGAGCACAACAAGATGCTGACCCGGATCTATGCCACGGCCTTCGGAAAGAAGGAAGAGCTGGAAGCCTATCTGACCATGATGGAAGAGGCCAAGAAGAGAGACCATCGGAAACTGGGACGGGAACTGGGCCTGTTTATGATGCATGAGGCCGGCCCCGGATTTCCTTTCTTCCTGCCCAAGGGCATGGTGCTGAAAAACACGCTGCTGGACTACTGGAGAGAGATCCACAAAAAAGCCGGCTACGTGGAGATTTCCACGCCCATTATCTTGAACCGCAGCCTGTGGGAGACCTCCGGCCACTGGGATCATTACAAAAACAACATGTACACTACGGTGATCGACGAGCAGGACTACGCCATTAAGCCGATGAACTGCCCCGGCGGCGTGCTGGTATACGCTTCTGAGCCCCGTTCCTACCGGGATCTGCCGCTGCGCATGGGAGAACTGGGCATTGTGCACCGCCATGAAAAGTCTGGCCAGCTGCACGGCCTGATGCGGGTGCGCTGCTTTACCCAGGACGACGCTCACATCTTTATGACGCCGGAGCAGATCAAGGACGAGATCAAGGGCGTGGCCCGTCTGATCAACGAAGTGTACACCCTGTTCGGCTTCCAGTACCATGTGGAACTGTCCACCCGTCCGGAGGACAGCATGGGAAGCGACGAGGACTGGGAGATGGCTACTGAGGGCCTGCGCTCCGCGCTGGAAGACCTGGGCCTGGACTATGTGGTCAACGAAGGAGACGGCGCCTTCTACGGCCCCAAGATCGACTTCCATCTGGTAGACGCCATTGGCCGTACCTGGCAGTGCGGAACCATTCAGCTGGACTTCCAGCTGCCGCAGCGGTTTGAACTGGAATACAACGGAGCCGACGGCGAGAAGCACCGTCCCATCATGATTCACCGGGTGGTATTCGGTTCCATTGAGCGGTTTATCGGCATTCTGATCGAGCATTTCGCAGGAGCCTTCCCCACCTGGCTGGCGCCGGTGCAGGTGAAGGTGCTGCCGATTTCCGACAAATATGCGGACTACGCTTCTAAAGTGACGGATCAGCTGACGGAGGCCGGCATCCGGGCGGAACTGGATACCCGTTCCGAGAAGATCGGCTACAAGATCCGGGAAGCGCAGATGCAGAAGATCCCCTATATGGTTATCGTAGGCCAGAAGGAAGAAGAGGAAGGCGTGATTTCCGTCAGAAGCCGCTTCGCCGGCGACGAGGGCCAGAAGACGCTGGAAGAGTTTACCGCCGCTCTGCGGGAGGAGATCGATTCCCGCACGGCCCGGAGCTGACGGCATGACCTGCGTACTGGTCAGCGCCTGTCTGCTGGGCACTGCCTGCCGGTATGACGGGAAGGAAAAAGGAAATCCGCAGGTGCGAAAACTGCTGGAGCGGGAAGACCTGGTGCTGATCCCGGTGTGTCCGGAACAGCTGGGGGGTCTTCCCACCCCCCGGCTTCCTTCGGAACGAAAAGAAGGCCGGGTGGAAAACAGCCAGGGGACGGACGTGACGGCGGAGTACCGGAGAGGCGCAAAGGAAGCGCTGAAACTGGCCCGGATGTACGGCTGCCGCCTGGCGGTGTTAAAAGAACGGAGCCCTTCCTGCGGGAAAGGGCAGATTTACGACGGAACCTTCAGCGGCCGTCTGACCGCCGGCGACGGCGTGACGGCGGAACTGCTGGAAAAAGAGGGTATTGCCGTCATCGGCGAAAGCGAACTTGAAAAACTGGACCGTTCTATTTCCTGAATCGGGGCGCATATCCTGTAAACAAAAAGGCGGAGGCCTTTATGGAAATCTATGTGGTCCGGCCGGGAGACACGGCGGAGTCCATCGCGAAGGAGCAGAACGCGCCGCTGTCTGCCATCGCCGATCTCAATCAGCTGGAATATCCCTACCGCCTGGCCGAGGGCCAGGCGCTGCTGATTCCAGGCGGCAGCAGCGACCAGCAGAAACAGCCGATCTGGACCGGCGGCTACGCCTATCCGTTTATCTCGCCCTGGGTGCTGCGGCAGACGCTGCCTTATCTGACGGAACTGCTGGTATTTTCCTATGGGTTTACGGAAGAGGGAGATTTGATCGCGCCTTCTCTGGACGATACCTGGATGCTGGAAGAGGCGGCGGCCGCTGGGGTCCGCACGGCCCTGACTTTGACGCCGCTGGGAGAAGGCGGGTATTTTAACAACCGCCTGGTGACGGTTCTGGTCGGCAGCCGGCAGGCGCGGCGGAATCTGATGCGGAATCTGCTGACGGTACTGGAAGAAAAAGGATACCAGGGGGTCAACGTAGACTTTGAATATGTGCGGGCGGAAGACCGGGACGCCTTTACGGATTTTGTGGCGGAGACGGCCCGCCGGCTGCATCCCTGGGGGTACTACGTGACGGCGGCGCTGGCGCCCAAATACGCCGACGACCAGCCGGGACTGCTGTACGAAGGCATGGATTACCGCGGGCTGGGCCAGGCGGCGGACCGGGTGCTTCTGATGACCTACGAATGGGGCTACGCCTACGGGCCGCCCATGGCGGTGGCGCCGCTGCCCCAGGTGCGGCGGGTGGCGGAATACGCACTGGCGCGGATCCCCGCGGAAAAGATTCTGCTGGGGGTGCCCAATTACGGCTACGACTGGACGCTGCCCTACGTGCAAGGAGGCCCAAGGGCCCGAACCCTGGGCAACGTGGAAGCGGCCCAGATGGCGGCGGCATGCGGGACGCCCATTGTCTTTGACCCGACGGCCCGTTCGCCCCGGTTTCAGTACAGGAAAAACGGCGCGGAGCATCAGGTCTGGTTTGAGGACGTACGCAGCTGGGGCGCCAAGCTGGAACTGGTCCGGGAACTGGGATTTGCCGGCATCGGCGTATGGCAGATCAACCAGCTGTTCCGGGCCGGCTGGGAATGGATCACAGACCTGGCAGAGGCAGAAAAGACCTGACCACGCAGAAGAATCAGAAATGGAGGAATACGAGATGACAACCACGCTGACCAGACAGCAGGCACTGGAACTGCTGCAGAAATACAATGAAGAACCTTTTCACATTCTCCACGGACTGACGGTGGAAGCCGTTATGCGCTGGTACGCCAGGGAACTGGGATATGGAGAAGACGAAGAATTCTGGGGACAGACGGGGCTGCTGCACGACATCGATTTTGAGCGGTATCCGGAAGAGCACTGCCGGAAAGCGCCGGAACTTCTGCGGGAAGCCGGCGTCGGCGAGGACATGATCCGCGCCATCTGCAGCCACGGATACGGCATCTGCAGCGACATAGAACCGGAGCACGAAATGGAAAAGGTGCTGTTTGCCGCGGACGAACTGACGGGCCTGATCGGCGCGGCGGTGAAGATGCGTCCTTCGAAAAGCGCGTCAGACCTGGAAGTGTCCAGTTTGAAGAAAAAATTTAAAGACAAACGGTTCGCCGCCGGCTGTTCCAGAGACGTGATCCGCACCGGCGCCGAACGGCTGGGATGGAGCCTGGAAGAACTGATGGAAAAGACGATTCTGGCCATGCGGGCCTGCGAGGAACCGGTGCAGAAGGAAATGGAAGCCCTGTTTCCCGGAAGCGGCGCCTGACCGGCGAGGAAGAACAAAAAGAGGAGAACCGCAATATGAAAAAAGTTGTGAAATTTGGAGGAAGCTCGCTGGCCAGCGCAAGGCAGTTTAAAAAGGCGGGCGATATCATCCGCGGCGACAGGGCCAGACGGTACGTGGTGCCCTCCGCCCCCGGAAAGCGGAACGACAAGGATGAAAAGGTGACGGACCTGCTGTACCAGTGCTACGACGCGGCGTCGTCCGGCGCTTCTTATAAAAAGATTCTGGACAAGATCCGGAAGCGGTACGAGGAGATCATCGACGGGCTGGATCTGAACCTGAACCTGGATGCGGAGTTTAACCGGATCGAGGAAAACTTCCTGCACAAGGCGGGCCGCGATTACGCGGCGTCCCGAGGCGAATACTTAAACGGCATTCTCATGGCGGCATACCTGGGCTACACCTTTGTAGACGCCGCCGAGGTGATTTTCTTTGACGCGGGCGGCGTGTTTGACTCCGAAGCCACCAACCGGGAGCTGGGAGAGCGGCTGGAGCACATCGAGCGGGCGGTGATCCCCGGATTTTACGGCTCCATGCCCGACGGCTCTATAAAAACCTTTTCCCGGGGCGGTTCCGACGTCACCGGATCCATTGTGGCGCGGGCCATCCACGCCGACATGTATGAAAACTGGACCGACGTGTCCGGCTTTCTGGTGGCGGATCCCCGGATCGTGAAGGATCCGGAGGTCATCGAGACCATCACCTACCGGGAACTGCGGGAACTGGCCTACATGGGCGCCAGCGTGCTCCACGAAGACGCCATTTTCCCGGTGCGCAAGGAAGGAATCCCCATCAACATCCGCAACACCAACAAGCCGGAAGAAAAGGGCACCCTGATTGTGGAGAGCACCTGCCGCAAGCCCCGCTACACCATTACGGGCATTGCCGGCAAAAAGGGATTCTGCTCCATCAACATTGAAAAAGCCATGATGAACTCGGAAGTGGGGTTTGGGAGGAAAGTGCTGCAGGTGTTTGAAAATTACGGCATTTCCTTCGAACACATGCCTTCCGGCATCGACACCATGACGATTTTCGTGCATCAGTCGGAATTTGAAGAATACGAGCAGTCGGTGATCGCCGGAATCCATCGGGCGGTGGAACCGGATTTTGTGGAAATGGAATCGGATCTGGCGCTGATCGCCGTGGTGGGACGGGGCATGAAGGCCACCCGGGGAACCGCCGGCCGCATCTTCTCCGCCCTGGCCCATGCCAGAGTCAACGTCAAGATGATCGACCAGGGTTCCAGCGAACTGAACATCATCATCGGCGTGAAAAACGCGGATTTTGAGCCGGCCATTAAGGCAATTTATGATATCTTCGTCACGTCGGAGCTGTAAGGCGGGCGGGACAAAAAAGACAGGCAAAAGCCGCCGGAAATGGCGCTTTCGCCTGTCTTTTTACCATGGCAGATACAAAACAGAGCCGCTGCCCGATAGATTTTCATCGATCTGGCAGCGGCTCTTATGAAATGGAGATAACGAGATTCGAACTCGCGACCTCTGCGTTGCGAACGCAGCGCTCTCCCAGCTGAGCTATATCCCCGCAACGTTTATTATTATAGCATGAATCTGGAAAATTGCAACAGGAAAATGACAGAATTTGCAGGGCGGCCTTGAAACCGCCGGAAAACTCGCATATAATGGGGATAATAGAACGGAAGCGCGTATGCGCTTTCGGGAAAAACGGGGAGAAGGAGGGGCAGCAATGCTGGAAAAAATCGATTTGTCGAAAAAAGCGGACAAGGAGACCTGCAGACAGGTGATGGAGCAGGAGGGGGAACGGCTGGCCCGGCTGCAGCGGGAATGCAAGGCCGCCGGCATTCCGGTGATGATTGTCTTTGAAGGAATGGGGGCGGCAGGCAAGGGCGTGCAGATCAACCGGCTGATCCAGGCGCTGGATCCCAGAGGATTTTCGGTGTACGCCAGCAATTCTTCCAGCGAGGAAGAGCGGATGCGGCCGTTTCTGTGGCGGTTCTGGATCAAGACGCCGGCCAACGGACGGATCGCCATATTTGACCGCAGCTGGTACCGCAGCGTGCAGGCGGACCGGTTTGACGGCATCACCAAAGAAGAGGATCTGGCGGGGGCGTATCAGGATATCCTCTCCTTTGAGAAGCAGCTGACCGACGGCGGCACTGTGATCATCAAACTGTTCCTCTACATTTCCAAAGAGGAGCAGAAGAAGCGGTTCCAGAAGCTGGACGATTCCAAGGAAACTTCCTGGCGGGTGACGAAACAGGACTGGAAGCGCAACAAGGAGTACGACACCTATTTAAAGATCAACGAAGAGATGCTGGAAAACACCGATACGGACGCGGCGCCCTGGACCATCATCGAGGCTACGGACAAGGACTACGCGGCTATGAAAATCCGTTCCACCGTTGCCCAGCGTCTGGCCTATGAACTGGAAAGACGGAAAGCGGCGGCCCAAAAGGACGGCGGCGCACCGGAAGTCCGGCCGGACAACCGGTTTAAAAACGGAGTGCTGTCCGGCGTGGATCTGAGCAAGACCCTGACCCGGGAAGAGTACAAAAATGAGCTGAGCCATCTGCAGAAAAAGCTGGAAAAGCTTCACAGCGAGCTGTACCGGCTGCGGATTCCGGTGGTGCTCTGCTTTGAAGGATGGGACGCCGGCGGCAAGGGCGGCGCCATCAAGCGCCTCACCAGCCATCTGGACCCCAGAGGCTACCAGGTGAATCCTACGGCTTCCCCCAACGACATCGAGCGGGTGCACCACTATCTGTGGCGGTTCTGGAACAACATGCCAAAGGCCGGCCACATCGCGATTTTCGACCGCACCTGGTACGGGCGGGTCATGGTGGAGCGGATCGAAGGATTCTGCACGGAAGCCGAGTGGAAGCGGGCGTATCAGGAGATCAACGAGATGGAAGCCCATATGGCCAATTTCGGCACGGTGATTCTGAAATTCTGGATGCACATCGATAAGGACGAGCAGGAGCGCCGGTTCCATGAACGCATGGAAAATCCGGCTAAGCAGTGGAAGATCACCGACGAAGACTGGCGCAACCGGGAAAAATGGGACCAGTACGAGACGGCGGTGGACGAGATGCTGGTGCGCACCTCCACCACCTACGCGCCCTGGATCGTGGTGGAAGGCAACAGCAAGTATTACGCCAGAGTCAAAGTGCTGCGCTGCGTGGTAGAGGCCCTGGAAGAGAAAATCAAAAAGGCGGAGAGCGCCACTTGAATTTTC
This sequence comes from uncultured Lachnospiraceae bacterium, assembly GCA_944380605.1. GTDB lineage: Bacteria > Bacillota > Clostridia > Lachnospirales > Lachnospiraceae > UBA3402. The sequence continues at coordinate 108,638 of CALWIA010000009.1, forward strand.
TGAACTTTTATTGTACAGTAGAGTTGAAATGAAATAAAATCTCAAGAATTTATGTATGGAGGAAAGTACTATGGAAGATGCGGTAAAAATGTTTGATATGAAGGTTCTTCACGTAGGCATCAACGCCAAGGACGCGGATCAGGCCAAGGGATGGGCCGACGAGTTCCAGCAGTTTTTCAATATTCCCGAGAAGATGGGCAACAGCTCCGTATGGGCCGGCAACCTGGTGGAGATCATGAAGGGCAACGGCCGCGGAACCCACGGTCACATCGCTCTGGGCGTCAACGACTGCGACAAGGCCATTGAGTATTTCAAGGGTCTGGGCGTGAATCCTATCGAAGAGACCAGAAAGGTCGTAGATGGAAAGACCACGTTTACCTATCTGGACAAGGAAATCGCTGGTTTTGCCATTCATCTGAATCAGCTGTAATCCATGAGAAAAGTGGTAATTGCGGGTGGCGGCGCAGCCGGAATGGCGGCCGCCATTTCCGCGGCTGAACGGGGTTTTGAAGTACATATTTTTGAGAAAAATGAGAAACTGGGGAAAAAGGTCTTTATCACGGGAAAAGGACGCTGCAACGTGACCAACGCGTGCGATATGGAAACGATGCTGCGCCGGGTGGTGACCAATCCCCGTTTTTTATACAGCAGTTTTTACGGCTTTACCAACGAAGACATGATGCGGCTTCTGGAAGAAAACGGCTGCCCGCTGAAGACGGAGCGGGGCGAGCGGGTATTTCCGGTTTCGGACAAGTCCTCGGACGTCATCGCCGCGCTGACCCGGAAACTGAAGGCGCTGGGGGTGCAGGTGCACCTGCGCGCCGAGGTGAAGGAACTGCTGGCAAAAGACGGACGCTGCGCCGGCATCCGCACCGGCAGCGGTCTGGAGGTGCCGGCGGACGCGGTGATTGTGGCTACCGGCGGCCTGTCGTATCCGTCCACCGGCTCCACCGGCGACGGGTACGCTTTTGCCAGGGAATGGGGCCATACGGTGACGGAACTGCGGCCGGCGCTGGTGCCTATGAACGCCTCGGACGACTGCGTCCATGAACTGCAGGGGCTTTCCCTGAAAAATGTGGAGGCGTCTGTCTGGGACGGGAAAAAGGAGCTGTACCGGGAGTTCGGGGAAATGCTGTTTACCCATTTCGGCGTCAGCGGACCCATTATCCTAAGCGCCAGCAGCTTTGTGGCGGGAATCCTTTCCCGGCGGCCTCTCCAGCTGAAGATCAACCTGAAGCCGGCGCTGACGGAGGAACAGCTGGACGTCCGGTTCCTGCGGGAATTTGAGGAATCCGCCAACCGGCAGTTCAAAAATTCCCTGAATCATCTGTATCCGGCCAAGCTGATTCCGGTGATGATCCGCCGCAGCGGCATCGCTCCGGATAAGAAGGTCAACGAGATCACCAGACAGGAGCGGCAGCAGCTGGTGCGGCTGACCCGGGAATTCCCCATGACCCTGACGGGCCTCCGGGATTTTAAGGAGGCCATTATCACCCAGGGCGGCGTCTCCGTCCGTGAAATCCAGCCGTCTACCATGGAGTCCAAAAAGCTGCCGGGGCTGTTTTTTGCCGGCGAGGTGCTGGATCTGGACGCGGTCACCGGCGGATTTAACCTGCAGATCGCCTGGTCCACGGGGTGGGCCGCGGGGCAGGGGTGCTGAGGACGGTTTGTTAATTTACATTTATAAGGGAATTTAAGACATTTAAAGGGAATTATACGAGTCGGAAAGCTGGATTTTTTTGCATTTATATCGGAACTACCGGTTTTGGAAAGCCTTATAAAATAAGGACTCCCAGAGAAAAATGTACATTTGTAAAGGAATTATGAGAGTCTGATGCCAAAAGAATTTTTTACATTTATATCGGAACC
>CALWIA010000010.1 GCA_944380605.1 uncultured Lachnospiraceae bacterium
CGCTCCTTCAATGCCCGCAGAGATGTTTGCGCTGTTCCTTTACTGGATTTTATCTCCACTAAATAACGTTTTTTCCACCTGCCTTGCCTCATTGGCTTCGAGTGTGCTATGGCCGGATCTGGACTTCTACTCCAGAAGACGATCATAAATTTTTCTTTTCAATAATTTTTACTTTTTCATAAGTCAGAATCTCCTGCTCACTTTCATGCTTCAATTCCAGAGCCTGTCTTTTATTAGGACAAATCCTTCTATTCTGTATTACTTCAAAAACCCATTCTTGTTCTTCCGGTTTTAAAAATGACAAGTTCTCGGCAGACGTTACCTGCAGCGTTTTTTTATCTACACACTCCAGCAGTGGCGGAATCAGATAAGTCAAACGTATATAACGAAATACAGTCCGATAACTATCTTTTGACTGGCTTCCTACCAGATTTGCTGTTAATTGGCTGTCCTTTTTCCCCTGATGTTTCAACGCCTCCATTTTCAGGCGATATGCTTTTGCTTTTTCCGAAGGCAAAAGATTCTCCCTGTGAAGATTGGAATCCACCACTATAATTGCAGCTTCATCATCCGTCAGGTCTTTTATGATGACCGGCATAGATTGCAGACCTGCAAGTTCACTGGCTCTTTTCCTCCGATGGCCAGAAATAAGTTCATATCCATTTCCTCTCTTCCTCGCCAAGCCAGGGTTTAATACACCGTATTGCCGTATGCTTTCAGACAATTCGTCCATTGACCGATCATCCTGTACCCGATATGGATGATTATGAAATGTATATAATTGTGACAATGGTATTTCCAGCACTTCTCCCTGATCTTTTTCAGGAACCGATGTTCCGCCGAACAAATCCTCAAAAGAGGTAAGTTTAATTTTCTCCGCACCATGCCTGCTCATCAGCCAGTACCTCCTCTGTCAGAGCTCTATATCCTTCTTCCACAATTCCATTTGGCGCATGCAGATAAATGCTCTTTCCTTCTGCGCTGGTCTCAGCAGCCTTGATGGACAATGGGATACTGCTTTTGAATATGTGGATTTGTTCTCCGTATGTCTCCCGCACCATGGCTGAAATATCCTTCGCAAAATTCGTTCTCCGATCTACCTTTGTCAGCAGGATTCCTTCAATCTGCAGCTGTGGATTTAAATGCCGGTGAACTCGTCCAATGGTCTTGATTAACTGCTGCAGTCCCTTCAATGGCAGATATGCTGCTTCAACCGGAATTAAAACACTGTCTGCCGCCACGAGAGCATTGATCGTCATCATTCCCAATGGCGGCATTGTATCGATCAGGATATAATCATATAAATTCCGGATCTGATTGATATATTGACGAAGAATTGTTTCCCTGCTCATAACATTTACCAGTGTTGTCTCCAGACCGGCTAATTCAATGTTAGCCGGCATAAAGTCTACCCCTTCTTCATGCTGCAATATTCCGTCTGAATAACCAAAGACTTCATCATTCACTATTTTTTCCATAATATTTACCAGTGTAAAGTTAAGTTCATCTGGTTCCTGGATTCCCAGACTCGCCGTCATGCTGCCCTGTGCATCTGCATCCACCAGCAACACTTTTTTTCCGGCTCTTGCCAGTCCTATCCCTAAATTTACCACCGTTACCGTTTTGGCTACGCCACCTTTTTTGCTGGCCACTGTTATAACTTTTCCCATTTAATATCCTCCTTTCAAATAAAAAAAGGATACTCTTTTTCGAATATCCTTACTTGTCTTTAAAATATCTGTTTTATTGAACTCCTGTGTAAAATAGTTACGGCCGCTAAAAAGCGGCCGTAAAATCCAGTATTTCTTGGTTGCATAAAAAATTATCAATTTCTCATTAAATGCATATTATTTTTCTTCTGCCCCTCATACATATCGTGTAAATTCGACGACAATTGTACGATTACGACAGTATCAGCAAGTAATTGTCAGTACAATATATAGATGCTCAGTATCAAGAAACTTCTATATATTGTATGTCATTCATTCTTCTCATACACGTCAGGGAAGCAGAAGGCAAACCGCAGGTCCACCTGCTTGGGGTCCTTAATGACGGAATTGATTTCCCCGCCGATGTAGCGGGCAGGCTGCTGGACACGCAGCAGAATTTCGTCGCTTAACGCTAATGTTCTCATGTTTCTTTTCCTTATAAATTCTTCTTTGTTTCTGCGTTCGGATGCGGCAGAACACGGGTTTTGCCGCACGAAAATTACGGATCAGAGGGATCCGTCTGCTTATGACTATAAAACGGATTTCCCATAAAGTCAACCTCAGAATAGCGGATGCGCCAAAAAGGAGCGGCCTCTCCGTCACAGAAAGAACGGAAAGGCTGCTCCTTTTTACAGCGGCAGAAATCTTATTGTATGGAGACTACCGTATAGCCGGCGTCTTCCACAGCCTTTTTTAAAACGGCGGCGTCTACGGCGCGGTCATAGGCGACAACCGCCTGCCCTTTTTTAATATCCACCTTTGCGGATACGCCGTCGATCCGGTTCAGGGCGCCGGCCACATTCTGCCGGCAGTGTTCACAGTGCATGCCGCCGATTCGGATGACCGTTTCACCGATGACCGGACGGTCCAGCTTTTTATTTACTTCCGCCGCCGGAGTACTGCCGCCTACGCAGCAGGGGCCCTCCCCGCGAAAATGTCGGATAGAACCTTTTACTGCGAAAATCATGACAATCAGTACCAGCAGCAGAATGACTGCATCAACCATACAGATCCTCCTGTTTTTTCTTTTCCAGCTTCTTTTTAACAAATTTGACCAGTGTGTAAATACCGGCCCCTGCAAAGTAGACGACCAGAAAAATCAGGAAGAAATAGAGCATGGAGGCAGAAGAATCCCCCATCATTTCCCAGCGCGCTCCTTTCTCGGATCCGGCGGAGCGGACATGCATCCGCTGCAGCTTCCGCAGCAGCCGGAACATCCGCAGCAGCCAGATCCCGGATGATTTTTGTTTCGGGCGCGGCGCAGGACCAGAAAGGCGCAATACGCCAGTATGACGGTTAAAATCAGAATATCAGCAATCATAACGTTCCTCCATAACCTGTCCGCGCCGTTTCCTTCCCCAGAGCTAGGGGATTATTTGGCCATCTGCACCGATCTTCTGGTGTAAACCTTCTGATCCTTGTAAGGATCCGGCCGGAACAGCATATAAAGCATAAACAGCAGAACCGCAATGGCTGCGGCGGTAAATACGGTGAACGCGCCGCCCATGAGCACCATGCCCAGCTAATAGATGCACAGGCAAACCAGATAGGCGAACACATTCTGGAAGACAATGGCGAACCAGAACCACTTTCTGGACTGCATCTGCTGCGCCATGGTAGCAATCGCCGCCAGACACGGAGAATCCAGAAGGTTGAACACCAGGAAGCTGAATGCCGCCAGCATATTGGGGAACCAGGCCTGCACGGCAGCCGCTACGGTTACGGCGTCTTCCGTATCGCCCTGCACATTGACCAGGACGCCCATGGTGGAGACGATGGCTTCCTTTGCCGTAAAGCCGGACAGAGAAGCCGCTACCGCCTGCCACTGGCCGAAGCCCAGAGGCGCGAACAGAGGCGCGATCACACCGCCGATGGCAGCCAGGAGACTTTCGTTGCTGTCTTCCACCATGCCGAATCCGGCTTCGCCAAATCCGAATCCGCCCAGGAACCACATGACCACGCAGGCTACAAACAGAATGGTTCCGGCCTTGATCAGGAAGCCTTTCAGCCGCTCCCACACGTGCATCAGAACCGTTTTTGCGGAAGGCAGATGGTACTGGGGCAGCTCCATAACAAAGGGAGCCGCTCGCCGGAGAAGGGTTTGGTCTTCTTCAGCATAATAGCGGAAATCAGAACCGCCGCGATGCCGAGAACGTACATCATGGGAGCGATCAGGCCGCCTGCTTCATAGCTTCCTGTGGTATAGCTTACCATAACGCCGCCCATCAACGCAATTACCGGAAGCTTGGCGCCGCAGGGCACAAAGGTGGCGGTCATAATGGTCAGACGACGGTCGTTGTCGTTTTCAATGGTTTTGGAAGCCATAATTCCGGGAATGCCGCAGCCGGAAGAAATCAGCAGCGGAATAAAGCTTTTTCCGGAAAGGCCGAAGTGGCGGAACACCCGGTCCATAACAAAGGCGATACGGACCATATAGCCGCAGTCTTCCAGAATGGACAGGAACAAAAACAGCACTGCCATCTGAGGTGCGAATCCGAGGACGGCGCCTACACCGCCGATGATACCGTCTACCACCAGGCCGGTGACCAGATCTCCGGCTCCAATAGCGGCCAGGATTCCGGCGGCGGCATCCTGTACGGCCACCACAAAGACGTCGTTGGTCCAGTCGGTCACCCAGGTTCCGATGGTGGTTACTGATATGTAGTATACCACAAACATGACGGCAATGAAAATCGGAATTCCCAGGATCCGGTTGGTGACCACCTGGTCGATCCGGTCAGAAAGGGTCAGCTTTGCTCCGGATTTTTTTGACAGTAGTTGAAACTAACTTCTGGATATAACGATACCGTTCATCGGTTACGATGCTTTCCATATCGTCATCATGGATTTTTTCCATAGCTTTGGCGCAGTCTTCGATTTCCTTCCTGGCAGAAGCAGAAAGAGACAGGCCTTCCGCTGCTTTTGGATCGCTCTCCAGAAGCTTTATGGCATACCAGCGGCTCCGGCTTTCCTCCACAGTCCCTTCCAGATGATGGCTGGCGGTATCGATGGCGGCTTCCAGTTCCCGGCTGAACATGGCGCCCGGAAGCTTTACTTCCCGCTTCTTTGCCGCGTGCACCGCTTCGTCTACCACTTCCTTCAGGCCGGCGCCTTTCAGAGCGGAAGTTTTTACAATGGGACAGCCCAGCAGCATGCCGAGGCGCTCCGTGTCGATACAGATGCTGTTTTTCTCCATCAGATCCGCCATATTCAGGGCGATGACCACGGGAATGCCCGTTTCAATCAGCTGTGTGGTCAGATAAAGATTTCTTTCAATGTTGGTGGCGTCCACCAGGTTGATGATGACGTCAGGATTTTCCTTTCTCCTTTATGAGAATCATTTATTAGCTTCGGCTAACTTCATGAATTAGGATACGCTAATTGCCAGGAATTGTTAAGAGAATTTTATATTTTTTTTATATTTACCCCAGCGCCACGTCCAGCGCCATCATCAACAGGAATCCCGCCATAACCCCCAGGGTCCCGATATTGGAGTGATCGCCCAGGTGCGCTTCCGGAATCAGTTCCTCTACAACGACATACATCATGGCGCCGGCAGCGAAGGAAAGCAGCCACGGCATCAGCGGTTCTATGGAACCGGCGGCCAGCACCACCAGGATGCCGAAAATAGGCTCCACAATTCCGGACAGGCTTCCTCTGAGAAAGGCCTGTCCCGTGGACATGCCTTCCTGCCGCAGCGGGAGGGAAATAGCCGCGCCTTCGGGAAAATTCTGAATGCCGATACCCAGAGCCAGCGCCGCCGCGGAGGACAGCGCTGCCGCTTCTCCCGCATGCTGAGCGGCCAGGGCGAACGACAGCCCCACTGCCATACCCTCCGGAATGTTGTGAAGAGTAACGGCAAACACCAGCAGCGTAGTGCGTTTCCAGGAAGATTTCAGCCCTTCCGGCTGGCTGGAACCGGCGTGCAGATGCGGAAGCAGACTGTCCAGCAGAATCAGGAATGCCACTCCCAGAAGAAATCCGCCGACTGCAGGAAGCAGGCCGCTCTGTCCCGCCGCTTCCGCTTCTTCCATAGCCGGAATCAGAAGGCTCCAGACCGACGCGGCGATCATCACGCCGGCGGCAAACCCCAGAAAGATCCGCTGAATACCGGGACTTACGGATTTGCGGAAAAAGAATACCATGGCGGCGCCCAGCGAAGTCATAAAGAAAGTAAAACCGGTGCCCACCGCCGCCCAGAGAATCGAAGAAGTCATAACATTGCCCCTTTCGGTCGTGGTATTTGTAAAATACGGGATGTTAGTCTAAACTAACATCCCGTACATTATACCATATTCAAATCCATGAGGCAAGTTTACAGTTTCTCCGCGAATTTCTGTGTGATCTTCAACAGCAGCTCTACCATTTTTTCCATGGACTGGATGGGAATGTATTCAAATTTGCCGTGGAAGTTGTGGCCGCCGGTGCAGAGATTGGGACAGGGAAGTCCCATATAGCAGAGGCGGGCTCCGTCGGTGCCGCCGCGGATAGGAGAAATCAACGGCTGGATCCCCAGCTCTTCCATGGCTTCCTTGGCCAGATCGATCAGGTACATATGAGGCAGGATCAGTTCTTTCATGTTGAAATAGCTGTCCTTTATGATCAGTTCAATGGTGCCGGCCCCGTATTTCTGGTTGAGATACTCGGCGGCCTTCTGCATCTGCTCTTTTTTGGCCAGGAATTTTTCCATATCATGATCCCGGACAATGTAATCCATAACCGTCAGCTCCACGTCGCCGGATATGCCGTTCAGATGGTAAAATCCCTCGTATCCTTCCGTGTACATGGGGTTTTCAAACACCGGCAGCAGGCTGTGAAATTCCATGGCCATGAGAATGGCGTTTTTCATCCGGCCTTTGGAAGAACCGGGATGGATGCTGAGGCCGTGCACCTTTACTTTGGCGGAAGCGGCGTTGAAATTTTCGTATTCCAGTTCGCCCAGTTCTCCGCCGTCGACGGTGTAGGCTACGTCGGCTCCAAATCCCTTTACGTCGAAGGCGTCGGCGCCGTGCCCCACTTCTTCATCCGGCGTGAAGGCAATTTTAATGGCGCCATGGGGGATTTCCGGATGGGACAGCAGGTATTCCGCCAGGGCCATGATCTCTGCTACGCCGGCCTTATCGTCGGCTCCCAGCAGTGTGGTGCCGTCGGTGGTGATCAGATCCTGCCCTTTGTAGCGCAGCATCTCCGGATACGCGGCAGGGCTCAGAGTCAGGCCGGTTTCCGGGTTCATCAGAATGTCTCCGCCGTCATAGCCGCGGATAATCTGGGGCCGGACGCCGGTGCCGGAAAAGGCAGGGGCCGTATCCATGTGGGCAATGAGGCCCAAAACCGGAACAGGCTTGTCCGTGGTGGCCGGAATGGCCCCATAGACGTAGGCATGTTCGTCCAGACGGACGTCTTCGGCTCCCATTTCCCTTAATTCATCCGCCAGCATGCGGGCCAGGTCAAACTGCTTCTGCGTGCTGGGAATGGTTTCTTTCTCGTCTTCCGACTGGGTGTCTACGGCAATATAGCGCAGAAAACGTTCCAATACAGTAGTTTCCATAAGTTTGTGCTCCCTTCGCTGTTTTATGACTTCGTTTTCTCTACCGGCTGGCCAGCTCTTCCATGATTTCTTCCCATGAAATGTTTTTATAAGCCATAAGCACCATCATGTGGTAGAGAAAATCGGAGATCTCATATTTGATTTCTTCTGGATCGGGATTTTTGGAAGCGATGATAATTTCCGCCGCTTCCTCTCCCACTTTTTTCAAAATCTTGTCAAGGCCTTTGTCAAACAGGTAGTTGGTGTAGGAACCTTCTTTGGGATGCTCTTTCCGGTCCTGAATCACCGCCATGACCTCTTCAAATACTTTTAACGGATTGGCGTCCCGGTATTCCCTGCTGACAAGGGTCTGGTAAAAACAGGAACGGCTGCCGGTGTGGCAGGCGGCGCCGATCTGGTGCACTTTGGCCAGAAGGGTGTCGTTGTCGCAGTCCAGATGCAGGGATTTGACGTACTGGGTGTGGCCGGAGGTCTCGCCTTTGACCCACAGGCACTGGCGGCTCCGACTGTAATAAGTCATTTTGCCTGTGTCCAGGGTCTTCTGGAACGCCTCCTGGTTCATATAGGCCAGCATCAGCACTTCTGCCGTCTTGTAATCCTGCACAATGACCGGAATCAGCCCGCCGGGGCCGGGATGAAACGCGTCCCAGGACAGGGTGCTTTCAAACAGGTCCACATCCGCCTGATGCCGTTTCAGCCGGTGTTTCCATTCCATGCAGCTGCCTGCGCCGCTTTCGCGGCCCCAGCCTTCCGTCAGAATCAGTCCGCCGCAGGACGGCGCTTTTAGCATGGCGGCCGCGGCTTCTTCACTTTCCTGCCTCAGCATCGGAAATACCGGAATCGGAAGGGAATCCGCCTTCGAAAGCGGGCCGGGGGAAAGCAGAATGGCATAGGAGGCTCCCAGCTGCGCGTATTCTTCCAGGCGGCTTTCATAGGAGGGATCCGGAAGGCAGATGCCGATCCGCTCGCTTCCAAACCGGTCCGAGGCCTCTTTCAGCAGGTCTACGTTAGACTCCTCTGCCGCGTCTAAAAATACGGATTCGGCTCCGGCGTACAGATACTTTTTCACATCTTCCAGACGGCGGACCCGTCCGCCGGCAAGCACCGGAATATCGGCTGCCCGGACGGTTTTTCTGAGGGCGCCGATGACGGCTTCGTGGTCTTCGTCGGTGCGGGAACCGTCGGCAAACAGCAGCGCGTCGGCGCCGGTGCTGCCGCTAAACAGCCCCAGTTCTTCGGCGGAATCACAAAAGGGATGTCCCAGAAGGGAAAAGGTCTTTCCATCCCGGCAGACAAAACCGGGAATCAGTTTTTTGTGATGCATGGGCTCTGTTCCTCCTTTTTTTGCTCCGTCTCTCAGGCATTCTGAAACCGGAGCACAGCCTGCCGCAGGTCGATACGTTTTTCGTAAAGCGCTTTTCCGATGATGGCGCCCCGGATGCCGTTTTCCTGCAGCTGCTGCAGATCCTCCATGGAAGAAATGCCTCCGGAAGCGATGATGTCCAGTCCGGTGGCCTCTGTCAGGCGCCGGGTCGCTTCTACGTTTGGGCCGGTCAGCATGCCGTCCCGGGAAATATCGGTGTATACGATGTGGCGGACGCCGCAGTCCCGCATCTGAAGGCACAGTTCCAGCGCCGGCCGGGCGCTGAGGGTCTCCCAGCCGTCCACGGCGGCCATGCCGTCTCTGGCGTCGATACCGGCCACAATCCGCTCCGGACCGAATTCCTCGACCAGCTGACGGATAAAGTCCGGATCTTTTACCGCCCGGGTGCCGACGATGACGCGGCGGATGCCCATTTCCAGCGCCTCTGCCGCCGCTTGGCGGGTTCGGATGCCGCCGCCCAGCTGAACGGGGATGGATACCGCCCGGACAATAGAGGCGACGGCCTCCGCATTGGCGGACCGGCCGGTTCTGGCGCCATCCAGATCCACCAGATGCAGAAAGGCAGCGCCCTCCTTCTGCCAGCGCAGCGCCGCCTGCGCCGGATCGGTCTCATAGATGGCCGCGTCATCAAACCGCCCCTGGGTCAGCCGGACGCACTGCCCGTCTTTTAAATCAATGGCCGGATACAGCTGCATACGATTCCTCCTCTCCCGCAAACGGGCATTCCCGGATCAGATCCCGCACCGCGGCCTCGTATTCAGCCAGGTTCTGGGATTTGAGAATGCGCTTTTTCTGTTTCTTGCTGCCGGGAAACAGCCCGATCATATATTCCCACATTTCCTTCATCCGGAACAGCACCACCCGCTGGCCAGAAGCCTGCAGAAGCTGTTCCTTATATCCGCTGTACAGCAGCTGGTAAAATTCCAGAAACTGTTCTCTGGAAACCGGCCTGCCGGTACGGATCTGCTGCGCCAGTCCCGGGTTGGAAGCCAGCCCGCGCCCTATCATGACCCGGTCCAGGCCGGGACAGGCGGAGACCGCCGCGTCCAGATCTTCTTTCCGGAAGATGTCGCCGTTGTAGCAGACGGGATTCCGGCTTTCGGCAAAGGCTTTCCGGAACACGTCCATCCGGGGCGTGTTTTTGTAAAAATCCTTCCGCACCCGGGGATGGATGATCAGCTCTTCCATGGCGTACCGGTTGTAGATTTCCAGAAGCGCTTCAAATTCTTCCGGCTGTTCCACGCCGATCCGGGTTTTTACGGACAGTTTCACGTTCATGGACTCCATGGCGGAACATACCTGGTATAAAAAGCCGTCCAGCTGTTCGGGAAAGGCCAGAAACCCGGCGCCTCTGCCTTTGGACACCACGGTGCCGGAAGGACAGCCCAGATTCAGGTTGATCTCCTGGTATCCCATGCGCTTTAGCTGGGCGGCGGTGCGGATAAATCCTTCTGCCTGATTGGTCAGGATCTGGGGAATGGGAAGGCACCCCGGATTCCGCTCCGGATCCAGCTGCGCCAGGTCTCTGGGACCCAGTTTCCCGTTTTCGTTGGGAGTAAGAAACGGCGCGAAGTATTTGTCCAGCGGCTCAAAACACCGGCAGTACGCCTGGCGGAATACCCGGTCGGTCACGCCCTCCATAGGGGCCAGATACAGGTTCATGTTTCTTCCTCCGCCGTCAGGTCCGCGGTGTCAAACCGGATGATCCGCGCCAGATCCTGGGGAGAAGTTTCCACCTGATAGCCGATTTTTCCGGCGCTGAAGCAGAAAGTGGGAAAATTGCGGACGCTTTCGTCTACAAAGGTGCGGAAAAACTTTTTCATGCCGATGGGGGAACAGCCGCCGTGGATATATCCGGTCAGCGGCAGCAGCTCTTTGGCCCGCACCATTTCCATGGATTTTTCACCGGCGGCCCGGGCCGCCTTTTTTAAGTCCAGTTCTGCCGCGGCGGGAATGACAAACACATAGTGGGTCCCGGTTTTTCCCACTGCCACCAGGGTTTTGAATACCCGGGCCGGGTCCTGTCCCAGCGCCGCAGCCACTTCCACGGCGCTAACGGCGCCGGTATGCACATACGTATGACTGGCGTAAGGGATCTTTTTCTGATCCAGCAGACGCATTACATTGGTTTTTTCTTCTGATTTCATAGCCTTATTCCTGATTTTGTTCCTTTTTGGCCACCCGGAAAACCAGATGGGGCATGTCCATGCCGTAATAGTGCTTGACCATGCGGCCGGCAGGCGTCATGCCGTTTCGCCGGGCCACGTTCTGAGAAGCGGTATTGGTATCCCGGATGATGGAATAGACTTCCTCCGCATGCAGGGCAGAAAACGCGTAGTCCCGGCAGGCAATGGCGGCCTCCGAGGCATATCCCTGTCCCCAGAACTGCCGTTCCAGCAGGTATCCCACTTCCAGCACCTGGCGGCCATCCCAGTCCTGCATGGTCAGGCCGCACTGGCCGATGAACCGGCCGGATGTTTTTTCGATTACCGCCCAAAGGCCGAAGCCGTACTGCCGGTAGCGGTTCAGCTGCCGGTCCAGCCACTGCTGTACCTCTTCGTCGGAAAACGCGTGCTCATAGGCGTACATGGCCTCCGGATCCTGAAGGGTCCGGCAAAGGGCGTCGAAATCTTCCTGAGTCAGCCGGCGCAGATACAGCCGCCGGGTTTCCAGAATCTTCTCTTCCATAGACCTCTCCTAATATCCGAAAACGCCGTTCAGCGATTCGTCGTGCTCCACCCAGTCCTGCACCCGGATGGTCCGGTAGTGGTCCTCGTCGTCCCGGATGTACACCGTTTCGATGCCGGCGTTGATAATCATGCGCTTGCACATGGAACAGCTGTTGGAATTGCGGATGTATTCTCCGGTGGAGACTTCCCGCCCGGACAGGTACAGCGCGCTCCCGATCATCCGCTCCCGTTCGGCGCTGATAATGGCGTTGGCCTCGGCGTGGACGCTGCGGCAGAGCTCGTAGCGCTCTCCTCTGGGAATATGCATCTTCTGCCGGATGCAGACGCCCAGGTCGGAACAGTTTTTCCGCCCTCTTGGCGCGCCTACGTAGCCGGTGGAAATGACCTCGTCATTTTTGACGATAACCGCCCCGTACCGGCGCCGCAGACAGGTGCCCCGTTTGGACACCACATCCGCCAGATCCAGATAGTAATTGACTTTATCCCTTCGTTCCATGCTCCTCCTCCTTTTTCCTGTGCTGCCCTCTGCGGCGGCCCAGGTCAAATTCCTCCGGCGGGCAGGCCGGAATTGTAAATCGGGGCTGCCAGACGGCGTGCCGCTCAGGCAGAAACCAGGGCCCCGCCGTAAAAAAAACGGTTTTTTCCGAATCCTGCTTCTTTTCTCCGGCAGACCTCCCCGCGATAAATACGGAAGTCGGTCCGTCCGCGCCGCCGATGACGCCTATGGAAGCAGCGCCCTGAAATCCGGGCCGCTGCGGCCATTCCGGCGCATCCGCATCCCGCAGACTGCAGAGCGCAAGGGACTCACCTTCTGGAAGCCGCGGCGTGATCCGGCAGTCCAACACGGTGATACAGGACGGAATCCGAGCGCCCCGCAGAAAATCCGGCAGGGATTCCGGCGAAAGATCCATGCGCTCCTCATGGACCCGCAGCACCTGGATCCGGTACCGCTGTCCGGAAACCGGATGCGGGACGTCCAAGGAAAAGGGGCGGCATCCCGCGACGGCGGACAGAACCGGTCCGGCGGGGACCGTCACCGTATCCGCAGAAAGCCGCAGGGTCCAGGAAGGTCTGGAAGCCGCAGATGGTTTGCTGTCCGGCCAGGCAAACAGGCAGCGGGTGATTTTCCAGGCGGATTCCGGATTCAGACCAGGAAGCAGTTCCGGTTCGGAGGCATGCGCCGCTTCCAGTTCCTCTGCCAGGGCCTGGGGCATCCGGCAGCTGCTGCGGCTTCTCTGCATCCGAAGCGCCCTGGCGCCGCAGAAAAGCTCCGGGCGGACGGAAAACTGCAGCGGATTTTCCCGGACAGCCGCCTCTTCCTGCTGCCGGGTCATATGGGCCTCACGCCCCGCAAAACTTCCATAGCGGTCCCAGAATTTCTGAAACATCTCTTTGGGGACCTCCATGTACAGATCCAGGATGACGCCTTCCGGAGACGCCTGGGGAAGCGGCACATAAAAGGCGTATCCGCCGTAGACGCACCGGGTTTCCCCCGCCGGCCGGGCCTGTACGACTCCCAGAGCCAGAAACAGCGCCCACAGATACGGCGCCCCGAACACCCCCAGCGCCTTGGGACCGGTAACGGTCTGCGGCGTTTCGCAGACTTTCCGGCAGGCCGCTAAAAAGGTGCTGCGGGTAATGGTCTTGCTTCTGCGGCTGATAAAAATTTCTCCACCTTTTATGGAATAGGTAAAAGGCAGGCCTTTGGAGGTGAAAAATTCTTCTCCCTGATGCGCTTCCAGAAGGGTCCATACCGCTTCCGGCGTCAGCTGCTGTCCCATAGGTCTCCTCCTTTAAGAAGCCGGACCGGTCAGTCCCGCTTCCAGTATGCCACCCCTACGGCTCCCGGCCCGATATGGGCGCCAATGGTGGGGTTGATTTCCGTCAGGAAAATTTCTCTTTCCCCCGGCAGTTCCTGCCGCAGAAATTCTCGGAGCCGTTCGGCTTCTTTCGGCGAACAGGCGTGGATCACGCCCAGCGGCATGCCGTCTTCTGCCAGCGTCAGCACTTCCTGCGCCATTTCCCGAATGGCTTTCTGGTATCCCCGCACCTTGCGGAACGGCACAATCTGCCCTTCTTCATTGACGGTCAGGATGGGCTTGATATCCAGAATGCCGCCGATGGAGGCGCTGACGCCGCTCAGCCTGCCGCCCCGTACCAGATACTGCAGATCCTTTACCACAAATTTCAGAACGATGCGGCTCCGCTCCTGTTCCAGCTGCTGCCGTATGGCATGCACGTCCATGCCGGCCTCCGCAAGAGACCAGGCCCGGTATGCCAGAAGGCCCTGGCCGAAGCTGGCGTTCCGGGAATCCACCGTCAGCACCGCCTGCCCGGGAAAGGATCCCATAAGTTCCTCCGCGGTCATGGATACCGTCTGATAGCTGCCGCTTAAAGCCGAGGAAAACAGCACGCAGAGGACGTCCTTGTCCTCCCGGAGTTCCTCTTCCAGCAGATTCTGTACCCGGGCCGGGTTGCAGCCCATGGAATAGGCCCGGCTTCCCGCCTGCAGCCGCGCGAAAAATGCGTCGGAGGTCAGGTTTTTTTCATCTCCGTACACATCTTCTTCCTGATCGAACCGGTAGTACTGGGGAAGGATGCAGATGCGGCAGGCGTTTCGCATCTCTTCCGGAATGTCCGCGTTTACGTCAGCGGCAATCACAATTTTTCTGGCCAATGTTTTTCCTTTCCGGCTGTCTAAAGTGTTCCTTTTGCAGACAGCACCCCGCAAATCCGCGGATCCCGCCGCGTCGCTTCATCCAGCGCCTTGGCGAAAGCCTTAAAAGCCGCTTCCGCGATGTGATGGCTGTTGAAGCCCGCCAGTCTGTGCAGATGCAGGTTCATTTCCGCTCCGTAGGAGACGGCATAAAAGAATTCCCGGATCATTTCTGTTTCCAGCTGTCCGATCCGCTCCCGCTCAAAGGGCAGATCCCATCCCAGATACGGACGGCCGCACAGATCCAGGGCGCACAGCACCAGGGCGTCGTCCATAGGCAAAATCCGGGAGCCGTAGCGGACAATGCCCACCTTATCTCCCACGGCTTCTTTGATGGCTTTTCCCAGCACGATGCCGGTGTCCTCTATGGTGTGATGGGTATCCACCTCCAGATCGCCCTGCACCTGCAGCTGCAGGTCAAAAAATCCGTGGCGGGCAAAACTGCAGAGCATGTGGTCAAAAAATCCGATGCCTGTGGAGACCTCTGCGGTTCCCTGGCCATCCAGATCCAGAGACAGGCAGATCTTGGTTTCCGATGTGGTCCTGGTGATGGACGCCTGCCGATGCTTCTGTTCCATGGGCGTTCCTCCTTTTCCGGTATCAGTCCTGTTTTTGCCGGGAAAACGGCTGTTCAAACCGTACCCGTATGGAATTGGCGTGGGCAGTCAGGCCTTCCGCCTCCGCGAAGGTGATAATATCGTCCTTGGCCTTTTCCAGCGCGTCCCGGGTATATGAAATGATGCTGGATTTTTTAATAAAATCGTCAACGCCCAGCGGAGAGAAAAAGCGGGCGGTGCCGTTGGTAGGCAGCACGTGGTTGGGACCGGCATAGTAGTCGCCCAGCGGCTCGCTGCTGTATTCTCCCAGGAAAATGGCGCCGGCATTGCGGATTCTGGCCATGACTTCAAAGGGATTCCGGGTGATGATCTCCAGGTGTTCCGAGGCGATGGCGTTGGCGGTTTCAATGGCTTCTTCCAGAGACGAAGCCACCAGAATATAGCCGAAGTTTTCCAGAGACTTTTCCAGTATCGCCTTCCGGGACAGGGTCTGTACAAAGGCGTCGGCCTCTTTTGACACCTGCTCGGCCAGCTGCCGGCTGGTGGTGATCAGAATGGCGCAGGCCAGTTCGTCGTGTTCCGCCTGGGACAGCAGATCCGCCGCCACATATCTGGGATTGGCGGTTTCGTCCGCCAGCACCAGGATCTCGCTGGGCCCGGCGATGCTGTCGATGCTCACCTGGCCGCAGACGGCTTTTTTGGCCAGCGCCACGTAGATGTTGCCGGGGCCTGCAATCTTATCCACCCGGGGAATGGATTCCGTTCCGAAGGCCAGGGCGGCTATGGCCTGGGCCCCTCCTGCCCGGTAGATTTCCGTGGCGCCTGCCAGGCTGGCGGCGGCCAGGGTCACCGGATTGACGCTGCCGTCTTTTCCCGGCGGCGTCACCATGACGATGCGCTTTACGCCGGCCACTTCCGCGGGGATGATGTTCATCAGAACCGAGGAAGGATAGGCGGCTTTTCCGCCGGGCACATATACGCCGGCGCTTTCCAGCGCCGTGATTTTCTGGCCCAGAATGGTTCCGTCGGGATTGGCGCAGAACCAGCTCTGCCGCAGCTGCTTCTGATGATAGGACCGGATGTTTTCCATGGAGCGCTGCATCACTTCCAGCAGTTTCGGGTCGGTGCGGCGCTTGGCGTCTTCAATTTCTTCCTGGGAGACCCGGATATTTCCCGCGTGGACGTCGGCGCCGTCAAACTGCCGGGTATAGGCAAACAGCGCTTCATCCCGCCGGGTCCGCACCGCTTCCACGATTTGGGCAACGGCTTCCGCGTAGGTTTCATACTGATTGGGGTCCCGCTTCAGCAGCCGGGAAAGGATGTCTTCCCGTACGGCGGGGCTTAGTTGGATGATTCTCATAAGGATTCCTCCTGCAGCACCTGCTTCAGCTCCCGGATCAGCCGGGAAATCCGCTGGTTTTCCATTTTCATGCTCACCTGGTTGACGATGACTCTGGCGGAAAGGGGACAGATTTCCTCCAGCACCGTCAGGCCGTTTTCCCGCAGCGTGGATCCGGTCTCCACGATATCCACAATGACTTCCGAGAGTCCCAGAATCGGCGCCAGTTCAATGGAGCCGCCCAGCTTGATAATCTCCGCGGTCTGGTGCTTTTTGTTGTAAAAATAGTCCCGTGCGATATTGGGATATTTGGTGGCCACCCGGATCTGCTCATGGTGCAGCAGCCGTTCTCCCGCTTCTTTAGGCCCGCAGACGCACATGCGGCACCGGCCGAAGCCCAGATCCATGACCTCGTACAGCCGCCGGCCCTCTTCCAGGATCGCGTCCTTTCCCGCAACGCCCAGGTCGGCGGCCCCGTACTCCACATAGGTGGGCACGTCGCCGGCCTTAGCCAGGAAAAAGCGGATTTTCTGCTTTTCATCGGCAAAAATCAGCTTTCGGGAACGGCCGTCCCGCATCTCCGGACAGGAAATGCCGATTTTCTCAAACAGTTCCAGGGTCTGAACGGCCAGCCGGCCTTTGGTCAGGGCTATGGTCAGGTATTCCATTACGCGTCCCCCTCTCCCAGATAGTCGGATAAAGCCAGAAAATGGCTTTCGCCGGAACGGGTATCGGTAAACTGAATCCGCTCTCCGGTGCCGGCAAGAAACAACAGGCTTCGGATGCCCCGGCGGGCGGCGGCTTCCCTCCAGGTTTCGGCGGTATCCGCGGGGGAAACCGGCATCAGCGTGGTCCGCATGCCGTTGTTTCGCAGGTGCATGGCCAGCCGGAGGGCCGCGTCACCGGCTTCCTCCTTCCAGAGAACCAGCGTATGGGCTGCCGGCGGCGCCGCTTCTATCCCCTGCCTGGACATGGCCAAAAGCAGCCGGTCCGCGGCGATGGCAAATCCCACTGCCGGCGCCGGCCGGCCGAACTGGGCCATCAGCCCGTCGTAGCGGCCTCCGGTGGCGATGTAGTCTCCGGTGCCGTAGGTGTAGGCCTGAAACAGAATGCCGGTATAGTAGTCGTACCTGCTGAGCATGCCAAGATCGTAGGATACGTATTGGGAAAGGCCGTAGCTCTCCAGAATGCGGTGTACCTGCCGCAGCCGCCGGATGGCGCCAAGGGCCCCGGCGTGGGCGGTCATGGTCTGCACCGCTTCTATGTCTTCGATGGAGCCGAACAGTTCCGGCAGCTTTAACAGCAGCCGCTTTAACGGCTCCGGCACCGGCAGCCCGGACAGCAGTTCTTCCGCGCCGAACACGTTTTTCTGTTCAATAAACGTCCGCAGCGCCTCCCGGGTCTCCCGGTCCAGTCCGGCCTCCTGCACCAGTCCTTCAAAAAACTCCGCGTTGCCCAGTTCCACCTGGAACCGGGTCAGCCCCGCCGCCTGCAGCGCCTGGATGGCCATGGCCACCATCTCCGCGTCGGCGAAGACGCTGCCGTCTCCCACCAGTTCCGCGCCGGTCTGGGTCATTTCCTTTAGCCGGCCCTGGAGACTGGAATTGTTGATAAAAGTCCGCTCCCGGTAGCACAGGCGCACCGGCAGGGATTCGTCCATAAAATATTTGGCTACACAGCGGGCAATGGGAGGCGTCATGTCCGGCCGCAGCACCAGGGTGCGGTTGTCCCGGTCAAAGAACTTGAACATTTCCCGGGAGCTGACGCTGCCCCGTTCTTCGCTGAAAATGTCGAAATATTCAAAGGTCGGCGTTTCGATTTCTTCATAGCCGTACCGGTAAAAGACCTGGCTGATCCGGTTCAGAACCGCCAGCTTGCCGGCGCATTCGCCGCCGTAAACGTCCCGTACGCCTTCCGGCGTGTGCAGCAGTCTGGAAATCATGGCCCTCCCCTCCCCTCTGTAAGTTTTTCCGTTTTATTCTTTCCCGTCAAAGCAGTAAGTACACAGCTGGCATTTGGGAAGTCCGATGGATTCCACCAGGTCGTCCAGCCGGTGATACCGCAGGGAAGTGAAGTTCTGCCGGCGGCAGATCTCCGAACACATGGATTCATAGCGGTCGCTGCCGGGATCCGCGTACTGGTCCAGCACCGCCTCCGCGTGTTCCCCTTCTTTGTCCTTGATGACCCGGCGGGTGATCAGGTCCATTTCCGATTTGGAACGGGAGAAGTTCAAGTACCGGCATCCGTACAGCAGCGGCGGGCAGGCGGGACGCACATGCACTTCTTTCGCTCCGCTGTTGTAAAGAAATTCTGTGGTTTCCCGCAGCTGGGTGCCCCGGACGATGGAATCGTCGATCAGCAGCAGCTTTTTGTCCTCGATCAGCGCCCGGACCGGAATCAGCTTCATGCGGGCGATGAGGTTGCGCTGTTCCTGGCTGGTGGGCATAAAGGACCGGGGCCAGGTGGGGGTGTATTTGATAAAGGGTCTGGCATAGGGAATTTTGGATTCGTTGGCATAGCCGATGGCATGGGCGATGCCGGAATCCGGAACGCCGGCCACAATATCCGGCTGCACGGTTCCCGCGTCCCGTCTGGCCAGCATGCTGCCGCAGCGATAGCGCATATCCTCTACATTGATGCCTTCATAGGAGGAAGTGGGATATCCGTAGTAGACCCAGAGGAAGGAACAGATGCGCATGGACTTTCTCGGCGGAGACATGGTCTCTACGCTGTCCGGCGTCACCAGCACGATCTCTCCCGGTCCCAGTTCCCGGTAATCGGTGTATCCCAGATTGACGTAGGCGAAGTTTTCAAACGAAACGCAGTAGGCGTCTTCTTTTCTGCCGATGACCAGCGGCGTCCGGCCCAGCCGGTCCCTGGCGGCGTAGATGCCATCCGGAGTCATAAGAAGCAGGGTCATGGATCCGTCGATGATATCCTGCACATACCGGATGCCTTCGGTGATGCTGTCCTGCTTGCAGATCAGGGCGGCCACCAGTTCCGTGGCGTTGACCTGCCCGCCGCTCATCTCCTGAAAATGGGTGTTGCCGTTGGCATAGACCTCTTTTAACAGCTGGTCAAAATTGTTGATCTTACCCACGGTGGTAATGGCAAAGCTGCCCAGGTGGGACTGGATCAGAAGCGGCTGCGGTTCGTAGTCGGAAATGCAGCCGATGCCCAGATTTCCCTTCATCTCCATAACGTCCCGCTCGAATTTGGTACGGAACGGAGAATTTTCAATATTGTGAATCGAACGGCTGAAGCCGTCGGCTCCATACGTCGCCATGCCGCCTCTGCGGGTGCCCAGGTGCGAATGGTAGTCGGTGCCGTAAAAAAGTTCCAGTGTGCAGCAGCGTTTGGACGCTACGCCGAAAATTCCTCCCATATCTGTTTCTCCTTTTATGTATGTGTTGACAGTTGCTGCCATATAGAAGGCTGCAATCAGTATACCACGCCGGAAAGTGTTTGTACAATCCCGGAACGTCTATTCCCGCACAATTTTGGCGTTGGGATAGATCCGTTCCATCCGTTCATCCGGAAAATGCTCGTCCAGAAACCCGCCCAGGGCCGTGGTCTGGACCTGCGCGCTCCCGGCAAGCTGCCGCTGGCTGTAGCGGCCCAGGGCCAGCGCGGAAAGGGCCATGTTGAAAATCATAAAGACCAGCATGATCCGGCAGCCGATGGTGCCGGCCCGGACCGGGATCTTTTCAATCAGGCCGGAAAGCAGCGGATATATGCCCTTCAGCCAGATCACCGCCACAATGCCCCAGAAAAAGCAGTACAGCAGGTTGATCCGGCCGCCCAGGTTGAAGGGAATGTGGCTGTAGTCCCAGAACACGGTGCCGAATACCAGCTCCGACAGCACGCTGCAGATGTATTCGTAGGCGCCGCCCAGCACCGTGCCCGCCAGAAAAATATACCGGTCGTTTTTCTCCCGGTACGGGTAGAGAAACGCCGTCAGCAGCACGCAGCCGAATCCCCATACGATGCTGAACGGTCCGTATACCAGGCTGCTGCGGCTCATCCAGACGCCGGCGGTGACATAACAGAACACGGTTTCCACCAGGTCGCCTAACAGGGAGCCGATAAAAAACAGAGACACCAGCTTGTAAAAGCTGCAGCCTTCCGCGAAGACCCGGGCCGAAGTTTTGCGCCGGGCTTTTTCCTGCTCCCGCAGCGCCCGCTGTCGCAGCAGTTCCTCCAGGGTCAGGGAAGGATAGGCGCGGATCATTCGACGCTGGATCCGGCGGGTCAGGGCGTTGCCCAGGGAGTAAGACAGCTTCTGCATGTCCTCCCGCACCTGTCTGGCCACCGGTCCCAGCCGATGGTGCATCTGCAGCACCGCCGCGGAAGAACCGGCCGCGTCCAGGACCAGAAGCGAAAAAAGGATCCACAGCAGGATCCGGCCGGCCGCCGCCGGAATCAGAGAAAGCAGGGCTATGAAAAACGGATTCAGCCATTTCATGGACACCACGGCGCCGATGCCCCATAGAACCGAATTAAACAGGCATACATAGCCGCCGATGTTCCACTTCCGCCCGGAATAATCCCACCATTTTCTTCCGAAAATCCGTTCCAGCAGGACGCCGGAGACATATTCCAGAAACGAGGCGATGATCATGCCGCCCAGAAACAGAAACAGCGGCCGCCCGGTCAGTTCCGGCAGAAACAGGGCAAAGGCCGCGGCAGACAGGCCGTAAATGATACAAAACGGAGAGTTTAAATAGCCGATGTTGACGAAATGGCGGCGCCGCGCGGCGGCAGCGCATACCTCCAGGCACCATCCGGCGAACGAGTAAATCAGAAACAGCCATAAAAGCTGATACAGGGTGTATTCCATACAGATCTTCCTTTCCGGCGCTGCAGCGGCGCCTGCTTATCCGGGAACGTCCGGTTTGGCGTCCCGTTCTTCCAGATCTCTTTTCAGCATTTCCAGATAGTGGACCAGTACGTCCCGCTGCCGCCCGACGCGCCAGCTTTTATCCAGTTCTTCGTAGGTAAAGCTTTTGCGGCCGCCCGCCTCCATCCGGAGCCAGAACCGGTACAGTTCCTGAAACGGCACGTAATAGATCTCATCCACAGCGGTCCAGTGCAGGATAATAAAAGAAATGCCGCCCTGGGATTCAAATTCCCGCATAAAGCGGACCTGGTGTTCATGGACGTTCTGCAGCGGAAAGGTGCTTGCGGAACATTCTTTGGCGTCAAAGCAGACGGGAATGCCCTGCACGGCTCCGATGTAGTCCACCGTGCTTTTCTGGTCAAAATACGCCAGCGTAATATGGCGGCTCTCTTTTTCTATAGCAATGGGCGTAATGGGGGTTGGGATTTTCTGGATCAGGGCCAGTCCCCGCTCCCGGTACACCTGGTTGCTGTGGTTGATCATGTCTTCCAGCGTGGAGCCCCGCAGGCCCCGGCTGTTCCATGTGCCCATGTCCGGGCCTCCTTTCCGGTCAAGATGTCCGTCAGAGTTCCAGATCCGCCGTCCATCGGGGGCAGATCTGACGGAAGGTTTCCGGCAGCGGCGCCTGAAAGGACCTTCCGCTTACGTGCTCCAGAGGAGCCGGCATCTGCGGAAAAACCAGCTTCCAGGAATGCAGCAGCTGGGAACCGATGCCGGTCTGCTGCCGCAGCCGGCGGCAGTCTTTGGGATCGCCGTACCGGGGATCGCCGGCGATGGGATGGCCGGCGCTTGCCAGATGGGCCCGGATCTGATGGGTTTTGCCGGTAATCAGCCGGACTTTCAGCAGGGTGTAGCCCTCTGTCCGGTCCACCGGCTCATATTCCGTGAGAATCCGGCTGCGTCCCGGCACCGGCTGGCGGAACACGGAAACCTGGTTGGCGGCCGGATCCTTTTCCAGATACCCGTCCAGCCGCATCGGTTCCGTTACGGCTCCGCAGACCACGCAGAGATAGTATTTGGAAAGGGTTCGGCTGCGGAAGGCTTCCGAGAGAATCTGCAGCCCGGCCAGGGATTTGCCGGCGGCAATCAGGCCGGTGGTATTGCGGTCCAGCCGGCTGCACACCGACGGCCGGAAGGCGCGCAGATCTTCTTCGGCCAGGGCGCCGGTATCCAGCAGATAGGACGTCAGGTATTCCACCAGGGAGACGTCTTCCGGGGCCGCCTTCTGGGACAGCATGCCCGCCGGCTTGTTGATCAGCAGCATATGGGGATCTTCGTACAGAATCTCCAGCCGGGTCCGCGGGCGCGGCTGTCCGGCCGCTTCCGGGGCGCCGGAAAACTTCTGTATGGTGTCGTCCGACAGATAGAGGCAGACCCGGTCTCCCGTTTTCAGTTTCTCTGAACCCTCGCAGCGTTTTCCGTTGAGGGTGATGTTTTTCTTGCGGATCATTTTGTAAAGAAAGCCCTTGCCCGCCAGCCGCAGGTACTTGGCCAGAAGTTTGTCCAGCCGCTGGCCGGCCTCGTTATCCGTAATATACAGTTCTTTCATCTCGTCTCCCGTTACATAGACAGATTTTTCAGCAGACCGGCGGCGTATGCCGTGCTGCCGTCGTCTTCGTACTGGTCCGCCGGCTGCAGGGCGTCGGCCCGCCGGCGGAAGGTCTTCTCGTCGGTAAACACCCGCACATGGGGATCCAGCTTGTGGGCGGAAAACATGCCGTTGAGAAAC
This sequence comes from uncultured Lachnospiraceae bacterium, assembly GCA_944380605.1. GTDB lineage: Bacteria > Bacillota > Clostridia > Lachnospirales > Lachnospiraceae > UBA3402. Next base: position 22,573 of record CALWIA010000010.1, read on the forward strand.
TGCTCCGCTTTCTTTGTGTCCAGCCCGGAGCGGGAACAAAGGGCGATGACGCCTTTGGGGTGAACCAGAACGGCGTCCATGGGCATTACCTGCTCTTTGGAGGTGAGAATCAGATCGTACAGCACCGTTCCTTTTTGTTCCAGCGGCCGGTATCGGTCGTAAAAGGCCTGCGGCGGCGTCCAGTATTTCCAGGACGCCAGAAGCGGAGCTGCCAGATTGGCGGTGGGAAGCACCGACAAAATGGCCATAACCGTGAGAATGTTTTTGGCCGCCTCCTGGTCCGTCAGGGCTCTGGCGCCCAGCTGGGCCAGAATCAGCGCCGCGCCGATGGCTACTTTGATGGCCTGGGCCTTTTTATGATAATTTCGGTAGCCGTACTGCCCCTTGACCCGTTTCCCGCTCATGATATCCTCCGTCCGCCGCGGCGCGCGCGAAGCCCGCGCCGTCTGCCGGTTCCCGGAGACAGCATGGGAAGGCACCGGTTGCACCAGGTATAGGCGTTCAGGAGCAGGCTGTGGGGAATCAGACGGCAGGCCAGCCGCAGCGCCTGCATGGAATAGCCGTACACCGATACCGGTCGTCCCATGGCGCAGTCCCGCAGCGCCTGGCGCACCACCTGAGCGCAGTCGGCCATAACCATCTGCTTGTAGAACGGAATCCGTCCCGTGGTTTCGGCAATGTCAAAAAATTCGGTGCGGACAGGGCCCGGACAGACCGCTGTCACGCAGATGTTCCGGTTTTTCAGTTCTTCGTTCAGGGCGCGGCTGTAGCTGAGCACAAAGGATTTGGAAGCCGCGTAGATGGCAAAGCCCGGCTGAGGCAGAAAAGCCGCCGCCGACGCAAACTGCAGGATGCGGCTGTTGGAGCTCATGTAGGGAAGCACCATATGGGTAACGGCGCACAGCGCCTCGCAGTTTAAGCGGACCATGGCGCATTCCGTCTCTTCATCCAGCTCTCCTACCCGTCCGATTTTTCCGAATCCCGCCGCGTTTACCAGGAATTTTACATTGGGCCGGCAGGCGCGCAGGGCTTCCCGCAGGGTCTCCCTCTGCTGCGGACAGGTGATATCCGCCGCAAAGCAGCGCACCCGGACCGGCAGCTGTTCTTCCAGTTCCCGGAGACGCTGGCTTCTGCGGGCCACAATCCAGATTTCCTCAATGCCGGCATACCGGTCGGCGATCTGTCTGGCCGTCTCCCGTCCCATGCCGGATGACGCGCCTGTAACAATGGCAATTTTCATGATTCGTCTCCTCCTTATGGGGTCTTCTTTTTGTGGATGTTTCGAATGGTCTTCTTTTTGGCCGGACGGGCAGGCTTTCCCGGGCCGGAAGCGGCTTTCTGCGCCGGCGGCCGGTAAGCGGCATCTCCTTTTTCCGGACGGATCAGGCAGTGCCTGCCGTAGCCGATTAAGTCCGTGCGTCCCGCCTTTTTCAGGGCTTCTTCCACCAGCTGCCGGTTTTTGGGATTCCGGTACTGGATCAGAGCCCGCTGCATGGCTTTTTCATGGGGATTGGTGGGCACGTAGACCCGTTCCATGGTGCGGCAGTCGTAGCCGGTGTAGTACATGCAGGTGGAGATGGTGGAAGGCGTGGGATAAAAATCCTGCACCTGTTCCGGCATATAGCCCAGATCCCGCAGATACTCCGCCAGTTCCACCGCCTCTTTCAGGGTAGAACCCGGATGGGAAGACATCAGGTAAGGAACCAGATACTGCTTTTTCCCCAGCCGCTGGTTCATCTGTTCATATTCTTTTACAAACTGCCGGTAAACGCTGTTTTCCGGCTTGCCCATTCGCTTTAACACCGGATCTGCCACGTGCTCCGGCGCCACTTTCAGCTGGCCGCTGACGTGGTACTGGCACAGCTCCCGCAGAAACGTCCGGTCCGGATCCGCCAGCACATAGTCGAACCGGATGCCGGATCGGATAAAGACTTTCTTGACCTTTGGCAGTTCCCGGAGGCTGCGCAGCAGACGGATGTAGTCCTTGTGGTCCGCTTTCAGGTTTTTACAGGGCGACGGAAACAGGCACTGCCGTCCGGGACAGGCGCCTCTGGTCAGCTGCTTGTCACAGGCCGGGAACCGGAAATTGGCGGTGGGGCCGCCTACGTCGTGGATATAACCTTTAAAATCCGGTTCTTCTGTCAGAAGCCTGGCTTCCTGGATCAGGGATTGGTGGCTTCGGGTCTGGATGATCCGCCCCTGGTGAAAGGTCAGGGCGCAGAAGCTGCATCCGCCGAAGCAGCCACGGTTGCTGATCAGGCTGAACTTCACTTCTTTTATGGCGGGAACGCCGCCGGCTTCTTCGTAGGAAGGATGATAGCTGCGCATATAGGGCAGGTCGTACACCTGGTCCATCTCTTCCTGGCTCAGCGGCTTGGAAGGCGGGTTCTGGACCACAAACAGAGAAGGCCCGTAGGGCTCCGCCAGCCGCTTTCCGCTGAAGGGATCGGTATTGCTGTACTGGAGGAAAAAACTTTCCGCGTAGCGTTTCCGGTCCTGCTTCATGGAGTCAAAATCCGGCAGCAGCCGGTAATCGTACACCGAATCCAGGCTTCGGGTCCGGTATACCGTGCCGTCGATAAAGGTGATGTCCCGGACGTCGATGCCGCTGTCCAGGGCCTGGGCAATTTCCACAATGGACCGCTCTCCCATGCCGTAGGAGATCAGATCCGCCTGGGAATCCAGCAGAATGGACCGTTTCAGCCGGTCCGACCAGTAGTCGTAATGGGCCAGCCGCCGAAGGCTGGCTTCGATGCCGCCGATGATAATGGGACAGTCCTTGTATACGGAACGGATCAGATTGCAGTACACCACGGTGGCGTAGTCCGGCCGCTTTCCCATGACGCCGCCCGGCGTATAGGAGTCGGAGGCCCGGCGCTTTTTGGAAACCGAATAGTGGTTGACCATGGAGTCCATATTGCCGGCGGAAACCAGAAAGCCCAGGCGGGGCCTTCCCAGCACCTGCACGCTGGCAGGGTCCTTCCAGTCCGGCTGGGCGATGATCCCCACTTTGAAGCCATGGGCTTCCAGAAGCCGGGTGATGATGGCATGGCCAAAAGAGGGATGGTCCACGTAGGCATCCCCGGAAACGTAAACGAAATCGCATTGATTCCACCCGCGGATGTTCATATCCGCGCGGCTTATGGGCAAAAAGTCCTGCATCCTTACACCGTCCCGTTCAGCAGCTCAAAATAATCGTTGATATAGTAATCCGCCAGCTTCCGCTTCTCTTCCCGCATGGGAGCGGAAAACGGATCCTCTATGGCGCAGACCGTCATGCCGGCCCGCTTTCCCGCCAGAATGCCGGCGGGCACGTCTTCAAAAACCAGGCACTGCCGCGGGGCGGCTCCCAGTTCTTCCGCCACCTTCAGGTAGATGTCCGGCTCCGGTTTGCCGGCCTTTACCTCACAGGCCGTGGTCACCGTCTGAAAATAGCGGCGGATGTCCAGGGATTCCAGCACCGCCTCCACCATATCCCTTCCGTTGCTGGTGGCGATGCCGCAGCGCCATCCCTGGCTGCGGATAAACTCCAGAAACTCTCCCGCTCCTTTTTTCAGCGGCACCTGATGCCGGTATTTGTCAATGGACATGTCTCTCCAGATGGCTTTGATCTCTTCCAGAGACAGCGGCAGACGGAACCGTTCTTTAAAATAGGCGGCTGTTTCGGAAAAACTCATGCCCTCGATGACCTTCTGCAGATCGTCGGGGCATTCATAGCCGTAGCGGCCCAAAAACTCAATATCGATGGATTTCCACATCCACATGGAATCCACCAGGGTTCCATCCAGGTCAAAAATCACAGCCTTTTTATCGTTCAGTATCATGGTTTCGTTTTCCTCTTCCTGCAGTTTTTCAGCATGGTTACTTCTTCTTCCGTCAGCGGACGGTATTCGCCGGGCGCAAGGGCCGGATCCAGCTGCAGCGGGCCCATGGACATCCGCTTTAAATAGAGCACCGGGCAGCCCAGCGCTTCAAACATCCGCTTGACCTGATGGAATTTTCCCTCCTGTATGGTCAGGTATACCTGCTGACAGGAAGATTCCTCTTCTTTCAACCTCTCAAGACGGGCCGGCATAACCTGTGTGCCGTCTTCCAGCTGCATGCCGCTTAGAAACCGGGTTTCGGCGTCTTTGGGCAGCGGCCCGCGCACCCGGGCAAAATAGGTCTTGTCCACATGAGACCGGGGAGACAAAAGCTGGTGGGCCAGTTCCCCGTCGTTGGTAATGAGCAGCAGGCCTTCCGTGTCCAGATCCAGACGGCCGGCAGGAAACAGATCCTTTCTCCGGCTTTCAATCAGGCTGACCACCGTGGGATACCGCCCATCCTCCGTGGCGGACACGGTGCCCGCCGGTTTATTCAGCATATAATATTCACAGCGCGCGTAGGAAAGCGGTTTTCCATCCGCGGTTACCAGATCCGTTTCCGGAAGAATCTGCCGTTCCGGGCGCCGCTCCGGTACTCCGTTGACGGCGATTCGCCCTTTCCGCGCCGCTTCTTTGGCCTGGCTTCTGGTAAAGCCTCCGGCTTCGGCCAGAAACCGGTCCAGCCGTATGGTTTTTCCCATCATGTCCACCGCCATCCTGGATAATATTTGTTTTTCAGCGAAGCCCCGCTTCCCTTGGCAAATCCCAGCCCGAATCCGTCGGCGCAGACCAGCTGCCATCCTCTGGCCGTCTGCCCTTCGTCCAGGAAAATGGTTTCTCCCTTCAGATACCGGATCAGACGGGGGTCGTTTGCGGAAAAGGAAAGACTGTCGGGGCAGGTCCGGCTGTTTAAAACCATGGCAAGGGCCTGCGCCGGCTCAAAACGGCCGCTTTTTACCGTGCCTAACAGCAGGCCGGTCCGCAGATAGCGGACGCCGGAAACCGGAACGACGCCTTCTCCAAGCCAGTACAGCTGTTCCCCTTTTTCATAGAAAACGCCGGATTCCCAGGGAAACTGCAGCCGGTCCAGAAACGCCGCCGCGGCTTCCGGAGGCTTCTTTCGGATCCCCTTAGGCGGGGTTCCTGCCGGAATGTCCGCCGCTTCTCTTTTCGCATCCGGCTTTTTCCGAAGCAGGGCGGCAAACTGCCCTTCTCCCTTTACCCGGTGCGGATACAGGCGGATGCAGCCTTCCAGAATGCTTTCGCAGCCTGCCGCCGGCATCGGGGAAACCGGAACGATTTCCATGTCCGGGCAGGTTTCCAGAAGCCACCGCACATTGCCTTCGTTCTCTTTGACGGAAAAAGTGCAGGTGGAATACAGCAGATACCCGCCGGGCTTCAGCATGCGGACCGCCGCCTGGAGAATGGACCGCTGCAGCGGCACGTAAAAATCCGGTCCCTTTTCCTGCCAGTCCCGGAGCATATCCGGTTCCCTCCGGAACATGCCTTCTCCGGAACAGGGCGTGTCCGCCAGGATTCCATCAAAAAAGTCCGGATAGATCTGCGCCAGCTTTTTCGGCGGTTCGCTGGTGACGCAGCTGTTGACAGCGCCGGCCAGTTCCAGGTTTTTTAACAGCCCCATGGCCCGGGAAGCGCTGATATCGTTGGCCAGCAAAAATCCGCGTCCCTCCATCCGGGCCGCCAGTTCCGTGGTTTTGCCGCCGGGGGCGGCGCACAGATCCAGCAGGCGCTGGCCGGGACGCGCCGGCAGCAGCCGGGCCGGAAGCATGGCGCTGGGCTCCTGCAGATAGTACAGCCCCGCCTGGTAGTAAGGCGTCCGGGACATGGGAACCGGCGTTTCCCGATAGAATCCGTGGGGAATCCAGGAAACCGGCTGCCAGCTGTCCGGCAGAAACTGCCGGCAGGCATCGGCAGACCACTTCAGGGTGTTGACCCGCAGCCCCTGAAGGACCGGCTGGTCCAGACTGGCCAGATAGGCCGGGCACTCTTCTCCCAGCAGCAGCTGCATTTCCTGTATATAAACCTGTGGCAGGCGTTCCCGGACAGTCACGAAGCCGTTCCTCCTTCTTTCGCATTATCCAAATCATACCTTACTCTGCGGGGGCTGTCAAGCAGGCCGCCTGTCTGGTTAAAAGCAAAACCGCAGCCGGCGTTTTTCCAGATACCGCAGGATCCAGTAAGGATTGATGCTCATTTCATCATAATGGTCGGTTTTCAGATACATGCCCACGTGCAGATGGACGTCAAAGTTTCCGACGGTGCCTTCCACATCGGAATAGCCGGAATCCCCCATGAATCCCAGCAGCTGGCCGGCGGACACCTGGTCTCCCTCCTGCCACTGCCGGCTGTATTCGTAGAGATGGGCGTAGTACAGATAGAGTCCGGACGGCGTCCGGATGCCGATGCGCCATCCGCCCTGGTTCAGCCAGCCCACGTTTTCCACCGTCCCATCGCTGATGCTGACCACCGGATAAAAGCCGCGGGGACAGGCGTTTCCCATGATATCGCAGCCTTCATGCCCCCGCTTCCCTCCATAGGTCCTGGGATCCATCCAGCCGTTTTCATAGGAAACCGGAGGCGTTTCCGGATTCGTGCTTTCCGGGATGGGAAAGTATTTCAGATCCTGAAATATGGTCCGGTACGCGTCTGCCAGCTTCCGGAAAGCGGCGGGCTTTTGCCGCCTGGGTTCCATAGAATCAAGGTTCTCTCCGTTCCAGCCGGTCAGATCGTACTCCATCTCCGTCATCCAGGCGGCCAGCTGATCCGGATCCAGCGTTTCTAAGCCCGCCGCGTATTCTCCCAGGCGCATGGCCCGGAAATCATCGCTTTCCCAGGTATGATCGTCCAAATGGTAGTATGTGGGATTGTTGTACAGGTACTCCACCGCCGCCGTTTCCAATACCGCCAGCAGCAGGATCAGAAGAATCCGCATAACCGATTTGCCCCGATTCATATAGTGTTGTAAAACATCCTATTCCGGCGGTTATGAAACATTCCATGTTCCGGCATCCGGTTTTCCCGGCGGCGGCCTCCGCGGCCGCTCTGCTGCTGCTTCTATCTCATCCCGGCCTGGCGGTCCAGGGGACTTCCCGGGGCCTGCGGCTTTGGTCCCAGTCTGTGCTGCCGGCGCTGCTTCCCTTTATGGTCTGCTCCAGCTGCGCAGCCGGGTCCGGCGGCGTCCGGCTGCTGATGCGGCCGTTCCGTTCCTTTCTCTCCCGCTTTCTCCGGCTGTCGGAGAATGGTGGCTATGTGCTGTTTGCCGGCCTGCTGTGCGGATATCCCATGGGAGCCAAAACCTGCGGAGAATTTCTGCGCCTTGGACGGATTTCTCTGCCGGAGGCCCGGTATCTGCTGGCCATCAGCAACCACCCCAGCCCCATGTTTCTGCTGGGCTGCGCGGCGGCGGGCCTGCGGCCTTCCCATATGACCCTTCGCTTTCTGCTTGCGATGTATCTGCCCATTCTGCCTTTGGCGGCCGCCGCGGCCGCCCTATACCGGGTTCCGGAACCCCAACCGTTCTCTCCTGAGACTGCGGTCTCCCGGTTTACCGGAGGGCTTGTGGAAGACAGCGTGACCCGTTCCCTGGAGGTGATGGTCCGTATCGGCGGCTATATTACGGCTTTCTCCATTGCCGCCGCTTTTCTGGAACAGATTCCGTTTCTGCCGCCTGCCGTTCAGTCGGTGGTATTGGGAACGGCGGAAATCACCACGGGAATCTACGCCGTTTCCCAGGCCATGGAAGGCGGGGCCCAGGGAACGGCCCTGGTCGCCATCTGCGCCTTCGGCGGGATTTCCGGCCTTTGTCAGACCCGGGATGTGCTGCGGTTTTCGGGCACAGAAAATGCCGGACTTTCCATCCGGCATTATCTATTCTGGAAACTGGCCCACAGCGGGCTGGCCATGCTGCTGTTCCGGCTGCTTGGCGCCGCCGGCCTGTAATGTAGAAAACCGGATCAGTTCTCCGTCGTTTCTGCCGGCGGTTCCGGATTTTCCTGATTCTGATTGGCGCCGCTTAACTCCGCGCGATTGGACGTGACGATGTCATAGCTGGACTGTAGGGAAGACATAAAGGATTCAAACCGGGTCTGCGCGCCTTCCATGGTGTGGCTCAGCAGGTTCTGCATGCTTTTTAACATGTCGTCGGTGTACTGAATAGCGCTCTGGCGGATGCTGTTGGCGTCGTTGACCGCCGCGTCCACAATGGACTGCGCCTGGGCGTTGGCCTCTTCCACCACCTGGTTGGCCGCCGCGTAGGCCCGCTGCATGATCTCGTGCTCGTTGACCAGTTCATTGGTCTGAACCGTGGCTTCCTGGATCATGGCGTTGGCCTGGGTCTTGGCTTCGTTGAGAATGGCCTCCTGGTTGCTGATGATCTTCTGATACTGCTTGATCTCATCCGGGATCCGAAGGCGCAGTTCCACCAGAAGTTCTTCCAGCTCTTCCTTGTTGACAAGGATCTTGGTATTGGATAACGGCTGAAACTTGCAGCTGTCAATATACTCTTCGATTTCACCGATCAACTGTTCAATCCTGCTCATGGTATGTACTCTCCTTATTCTCCTGATTTCTTCCGGGCGGCCATTTTTTCCTCTACCTTCCGCGCGATCTCCGGATGGAGAAACATGCTGATGTCTCCCTGGTACATGGCGATCTCCTTGACAATGCTGGAACTGAGATAGGAATACTTCAGGTTGGTAGTCAGAAACAGGGTGTCCACCCCCGGCGCGATCACACGGTTGGTCTGGGACATCTGCAGTTCGTACTCAAAGTCCGTAATCGCCCGCAGTCCCCGGATGATGACGTCCGCATGGTTCTTTTTTACAAAATCCACCAGCAGTCCTTCAAAAGACTGTATTTCCACATTGGGAAGGCCGGCGGTAACGCTCTTTAACATATTAACACGTTCTTCCGCAGAAAACAACGGAGTTTTGGAATTATTATTCAAAACCCCGATGATCACCCGGTCCATGATTTTGGCGCTTCTTTCTATAATGTCGTAATGGCCCAACGTTACGGGATCAAAGCTTCCCGGATACACTGCAACTGCCATGATCTGTCTCTCCTATTCTGTATCCTGTGAAAGGAATACATGTTTATTGGTTTTGTACCGCTTTTCCCGGATGACGGCAAGTCCCAGGTCTTCTGCCCAGGAAAAATCCGTTTCCAGAGCGGCTTCCACGATAATCCAGGCGTCCTCCTGAAGCAGTCCGCCGCGGCACAGGCCGGCAAGTGTCTTCTGCTCCAGTCCCAGACGGTACGGCGGATCCAGAAAAACCGTATCAAAGCGCCGGCCCTCTTTGCTTAAGCGGGCCAGGCCCTCTTCTATATCGCAGGCCAGAATCCGCGCCTTTTCCTCCAGCCGGGCCGCCTTCAGATTGTCCCGGATACAAGCCAGGGCTCTGGGGTCGTTTTCAATCAATACTGCCTCCGACGCGCCTCTGCTCAAGGCTTCGATGCCTATGGCGCCGCTGCCGGCAAAACAGTCCAGAAACGCGCTCTGTATCAGCCGGGGCTGCAGAATATTAAACAGGGTTTCCTTAATCCGGTCCGTTGTGGGCCGGGTATCCAGACCTTCCGGCGTCTTCAACACCGTCCGCCTGGCACTTCCCGCGATGACTCTCATACGATTCTCTCCTTATCGTCTATCAGTATAATATGATTTTTTCTTCAAGACAAGTGGTTTTCACGCGAACAGACCCGGACAGCATCTGCCGGGTCTGTTTCGTTTCGCACAATGCAGGATGAACTGCATCCGGAGACATTTACTTGCCTGCCATCTGACGCTCCTGCGCTTCGATCATCTTCTTGACCATATATCCGCCTACAGAACCGTTCTGGGCGGAGGTCAGGTTTCCGTTGTACCCGTTGGTCAGCGGAACGCCCAGCTCAGACGCGACCTCCATTTTGAACTTGTCCATAGCTTCCTTGGCTTCCGGCACATTGGTGGAATTCGAAGATTTACTTGACATATAAAACGCCTCCTTGTCTTCAGCTGCTTTGGTTTTGTGCTACATTCCTATTATGTGCCCGGAAGAGAATAATACACTAGAAGGTTCTGCGTAATCTGTCATATTTTGTATGAAAAAACAGCGGCTTTACAAGCTCAAATGGTCCAGGCTCCGCTTCAGATAGCGGTCCAGCCGCCGCTTCAGCTCCTGGTGTTCTTCCGCTTCCAGCCGCGGATCCTGGTCCAGCAGCCGGTCGGTTTCTTCGGATACGGATTTTAAAAGGGAGGCGTCAGTAAAAATATCCGCCAGCTTGAATTCCATCTCTCCGCTCTGGCGGACGCCGAACATATCTCCCGGCCCCCGAAGCTTCAGATCCTGGGAAGCGATATAAAATCCGTCGTTGGAATGGTTCAGAATTTCCAGCCGCTTCTGGGCGCCGTCCGGATCGCCGCAGTTGACCATGATGCAGTAGGACTGATGGGCGCCGCGGCCTACCCGGCCCCGCAGCTGATGCAGCTGGGCCAGCCCGAACCGTTCCGCGTTTTCAATCATCATCACCGTGGCGTTGGGAACGTTGACGCCGACCTCGATCACCGTCGTGGAAACCAGCACCTGGATGCTGCCCGCCGCGAAGGCCTCCATGACCCGGTTCTTTTCTTTGGGCTTCATCCGGCCGTGGAGCATGCCCACCGTAACGCCGGGAAGGGCTTTCTGCAGCTTCCGGCTGTACTCCAGCACGTTTTCCGCGTCCATAAGCTCGCTGGGTTCCACCATGGGGCAGATCACATAGGCCTGCCGTCCCTTAGCCGCCTGGGCGGCAATAAACTCGTAGGCTTTCTGCCGGTATCCGGTTCCCACAACGCAGTTTTTTATGGGAAGGCGGCTGGCAGGAACCTGGTCCACCACCGAAATGTCCAGGTCGCCGTAGAGGATAATGGCCAGAGTTCTGGGAATCGGCGTGGCGCTCATCACCAGCACGTGGGGACGGATGCCCTTGTTTCCCAGGGACTCCCGCTGTCCTACGCCGAACCGGTGCTGTTCGTCGGTGATCACCAGTGCCAGCTGGTCATATACCACCTTTTCCTGAATCAGGGCATGGGTTCCCACGATCACCTGGGCTTCGTGGCTCTGTATCTGCCGGTAGGCTTCCCGCCGTTTGGCGGCTGTCAGGGAACCGGTCAGCAGAACCACCGGCCTCTGAATGCCGTGTTCCGCGAACAGACGGGTGATGGATTCATAATGCTGCCTGGCCAGCACTTCGGTAGGCGCCATAAGCGCGCCCTGGTATCCGCAGCCGGCGGCTGCCAGCAGGGCCAGCACCGCCAGGATGGTTTTTCCGGAGCCCACGTCGCCCTGCACCAGCCGGTTCATTACCTTTCCGCTGCCCATGTCGGCAAAAATTTCTGAAAGGGTCCGGTTCTGCGCTTCCGTCAGCTGGTAAGGCAGATGGCTTTGCAGCTCCTCCGTTTCTGCCGTCGGATGAATCACAAAGGGGCTTTGCTCCTGGTCCCGTCCTTCCTTCAGCCGGCGGACCGCAAGCAGAAAGAGGAAAAATTCATCAAAGACCAGCCGTTTTCGGGCAAACAGAAGGTCCTGGCGGTCTGCCGGAAAATGGATATGCTCCAGGGCAAAATTGTATTCCGCCAGCTGATATTTGGCACGCAAAGAAGCGGGAAGGTATTCCCGCTCCATTTGCCGCTGCTGCAGCGCCTGTTCCATGGCCCGGACAATGGTTTTGTTGCTCAGTCCCCGGGTCTGGCTGTACACCGGCTGCAGTGTTTTCATCATTTCCGGATACTGTTCCGGCGTGTAAATTTCCGGCTGCTCCATGGTCAGCCGCCCGTTTTTTCGAACCGCCTTCCCGCAGAAAACGTGCCGGGTGCCGGCCCGCAGTAAATTCCGCAGAAACGGCATGTTGAACCACGTCAGCTGCAGAGAGCCGGTATCGTCTTTGAAAGAAATCGCTGTAATCTGAATGTTTTTAAAGCGGCGGACGGAGGCGTCCTTGGCCAGAACGCCCGATACGGCCCAGGTACCTTCTCCCGGCTGGATTTCTCCGATGGGAACCGGAACCGGATAAGAGCGGTAGTCTCTGGGATAGTCGCCCAGCAGATCCTCTACCGTATAGATCCCCAGCTTTTCAAACAGGGCGCCGGTTTTTTCACCGACGCCCTTCAGCGAGCGGATGGATGACTGATTTTCCATGGAACTCCTATTCAACAGAAATCACGTAATAGTAAATCGGCTGGCCGCCGCTGTGCAGTTCTACTTCGCAGTCCGGACAGGCCTCCTGGGCTCTTTGGAAAAACGCCTGGGCGCCGGCGTCGTCCACATCTGACCCGTAATAGATGCTGACCAGTTCGGATTCCGGGTCCACCATGGCCTGCAGGGCCTCCAGAGCGGTGTCTGCCACGTCCGTACCTACGCTGAGGATGCCGGAATCGCCGATGCCCATAATGTCTCCCTGGCGGATTTCCCGTCCATCGATGGAGGTGTTGCGCACGGCATAGGTGATCTGTCCGGTCCGGACATGGGCCATTTCCTGGATCATATTTTCCAGGTTTTCCTCCGGAGAAAGGTCCGGAGCAAAGTTAATCAGCGCCGTAATGCCCTGGGGCACGGTTTTGGACGGAACCACCACAATCTTTTTGTCCTCCGCCAGATGTACCGCCTGCTGCGCCGCCAGGATGATGTTGCTGTTGTTGGGCAGAATGAAAATGGTTTCCGCGTTGACCTGGTCGATGGCGTTCAGCATGTCTTCCGTACTGGGATTCATGGTCTGGCCGCCTTCGATCAGGTAGTCCGCGCCGATGCCGCGGAAGATCTTCCCGAATCCCTCACCTATGGAAACCGCTACAAAACCGTAGGGTTTTCTGGGCGCTTCCGCTTCCGGTTCCTGCTGCAGGGCGGCATCCGCCGGCGTCTGGGCCTGGGCCTGCTGCATATTTAAAAACAGCCGTTCCTGGTGCTCTTCCCGCATATTGTCGATCTTGATCCGGGAGAGGGAACCGAAGGTCAGCGCCTTCTGAATGGCCAGGCCCGGGTCGTTGGTATGCACATGCACCTTTATGACGTCTTCGTCGGAAACTACTACAATGGAGTCGCCGATGGATTCCAGATACTGTTTGAATCCCCGCTCTTTTTCGTCGCTGCAGGGCTGTTCCAGGTTGATGATAAACTCGGTGCAGTAGCCGAAATGAATGTCGGCGGTATCCACTGCCTGGGCGGCGTTTACAGAAGGACGGGCCGGCGCCGCGGCACTCTGGCCGGCAGACAGGTCTGCCGTCTTGCCCATAAGGCCCTCCAGGGCGCCTTTCATCACCTGCATCAGACCCTGGCCGCCGGAGTCCACCACGCCTGCCTGCTTCAGGATCGGCAGCATTTCCGGCGTCTGGCTCAGCACATAGTCGCCGTGCTCAATGACCTGACGGGAAAATTCCAGGATGTCTTCTGTGGTATCCGCGATTTCCGACGCCTTTTCCGACATGCCTTTCGCTACCGTGAGGATGGTGCCCTCCTTGGGCTTCATAACCGCCTTGTAGGCAGTCTCCACAGCCCGGGAGAAAGCGGCCGCCAGCACCGGCGTGGTGATTACGTCCACGCTGCGGATCTCTTTGGTAAATCCGCGGAACAGCTGGGACAGGATAACGCCGGAGTTTCCTCTGGCGCCCCGCAGGGAACCGGAAGAAATGGCCTTGGCCAGAGATTCCATATCCGGCTGTTCCAGCGCTGCCACCTCTCTTGCCGCCGACATAATGGTCATGGTCATATTGGTTCCCGTATCGCCATCCGGAACCGGAAATACATTCAGTTCATTGATCCATTCTTTCTTTGCGTCCAGACTCTGCGCGCCTGCCAGAAACGCGTTCTGCAGAGTCTTCGCGTCTATTGCGTTCATGCCCACCGGTTGCTCCTCCTTAATCAATCACCCGGACGCCTTCGACAAAAATATTGATTTTGTCAACTTCCATTCCGGTGAATTCTTCTACTTTGTATTTCACATTTTCAATCAGGTTGTCTGCAACCGCTGAAATGCTGACGCCGTACGACACAATCACGTGAAAATCCAGAGAAATGTGGTTGTCCTGGATCTCCACATTGATGCCGTGGGTCAGACTCTCTTTTTTCAGAAGCTTGACAAGGCCGTCCTTCATGCTGACGGCGGCCATGCCTACGATTCCGAAACATTCCACAGCCGTAATACCCGCGTACTTGGCGATGACTTCTGGACTGATCCGGATCTCGCCCAGTTTGTTGCTGATACGCCCCTTCATAGCGATACCTCCCTTGGCTTTATAATAAATAGATCATTCTTACGTTTCCTCGCTCACGGGCTTGCGCCCTATATCATCTTCCAGATATCCGGCGACGCTCGTGCAAGCACGGCATCTCCGGATATCTGTCATCTGATGCACTGCTTAATGCTATCGTGCATATTATACCATGTCTGCTGCGCAGACATGAACCCTCTGGGGGATGCGCACGGTTCGGTTCGGACATTACCTCGTTTCACTCGGTCCGAACCGGCGCTGGTATAATATCTTTCGATATTATACCATATTCATGTTTTTGTGTCTATTACGGAAAAAAATGCAAATTCTGCTTGCAAAATGCGGGCATTTCTGATATCATACATTTGTTATGGATTCCCGGACCAGGGAGCCAAGTTGTGTATAAGGAGGTGCAAACCATGGCGAAATGTGCAATTTGCGAGAAAGCTGCTCACTTTGGCAACGCGGTGAGCCATTCCCATAGAAGATCCAACAAGATGTGGAAAGCAAACGTGAAATCCGTTAAAGTAAAGGTAAACGGATGCGCGAAAAAAATGTATGTATGTACTTCTTGCCTGCGCTCCGGTCTTGTGGAAAGAGCTTAATCTGAACAGGATGAAAAGAGCCATTGCAGAATAGATGAGCGATCATCTGGAAGCAATGGCTCTATTTTTTTGCGATACGCCCGCGAACGTCTGTCAGCAGTGACAGAACAGATTATATCCGACAATCATCAGGCCCATGATAAAAAGCAGCAGCGTCAGGGTGGTGGGGAGCAGTACCTTCAGCGCCATGCCCGCCCCGACGCAGAACAGAATCAGGCCGCACAGCCGTATCATCGGTCATCCCTCCGTTCTGCCCTTTTCTGTATCATATGCGAAGGGGGACCTGTCTATGACGGTCAGGTCTGCGGACGGTCCTTTTCACCGGTCTTTTCCGCGGAAGAAGCCATCTCTTCCGCCGCCGCCATGGCGTCCGGCGAGAACTGCTCTCCTACCTGCACCTTGCCGCCCGTAAACCGGTTGACCAGATCCGGAACCATATCCAGCATCTTGTTGACCGTATTCTGATTTTTGATATTGACCAGACGAGTGCAGCCGTTCTGGATAACCAGAATCGCGCTGGGGCTCATCTTCGCGCTCATGCCGCCTCCGCCTCGTTTCTTGGCGTTTTCATCAAAAGATCCGGCGGCCATGCCGCAGGTCACATCCATAAGAGGAACGATAATGGCATCGTCTACCCGTATCGCTTCTCCTACTACGGTTTTGGTTGTCACCAGCTGGTCGATTCCCTGAAACAGCGCCTCCACGGCCGAAGCAAACTGACTGTTGTTGTCCGCCATTTTATATTCCTCCATTTCTGCGCCAATGCCTTCGCAGGCGCTTTACGTCTTTATTCAAAATCACCTGAAGTCCCAGAATCAGAAGCACCGCCGTCCGGATCCGGCCGGAAAGGGATACGTCCGCGTCCAGAATTTCTTCTTCAAATACCGGAGTAAACCGGATCTGTCCGCCGTACCACACCGCCGGCACCGCGCAGAACGTCAGCACCTGTCCGGTTACGGCAGGATCATCAAAGCCAAACACCACTTCCCCGGCGGCTTTTCTGGGCCGGATATGCGCCAGAAGTTTTTTGAACTTCCGGGTCAGGAAGGCAAACGCCGCCTGATGAGAAGGATCCTGCAGAAATTTCTGCAGCCGCCGGATACGCGCTCCCAGCTGCTGCCGGCCGGCAAACAGCCGGCGGAAAAAATCCAGGACAGCTTTCTTAAGCTTTCGGAAAAACCGGCCGAGAGACCAGTGTCTCCGCCTCCTGCCGCCCAAAGAACGGGGAGGTTCTTTGGACAGGGGTTCTTCCCTTTCCGGCAACGGCTGCGCCGGTTCCGGACGGGAAGGCTCCGCCTCCGGGGACTGCCGCGGCTCCCAGGTCTCCTCCTGCGCGTCAGATTCCTCTTCCTGCTCGTCATATTCCGATGAAAACAGCGGAAAGCCGAAAAGGCGCAGGGAGTAAGCCGGCCCGTCCTCGTATGTAATCTGCAGAGAGAGCAGATGGAACAGCCAGCTGATGTCCGCGCCGGCCCGCAGCGACCCGTGCCAGGATCCGGACAGCCGGTAGCGTATGGGAACCAGCAGGACCAGCAGCGCGGCGGCAAACGCCAGCGCCAGCAGGACCAACAGCAGGATCCCCGCCCATTTCAGAACACACAGCAGAACAGGAAGCATCTTATAAAAAATCCTCCAGACAAAATCCTCCGGTCTCCCGGTACATATCTTCTACAATTTTCCCTGCCAGAGAAAGGGCTTCCCCGTATCCCACGGCAATGCCGATTACCAGAAGCTGCCGGTTTTCGTAATACTCCTGCAGCAGGCTCCAGGCAGGATAGATATCAAGGATATTATGCCCGCCGGAGGCCGGCGTAATCACAAATACACCGGGCAGATACCGGTTTTGCCCCAGTCTGCGCCGGATCAGGCGCCGGCAGCGGCCGGCCAGCTTTCCCACGTACAGACGGTCATGCCAGATCAGGGTCATCGTCCAGCAAATCCTGTTTCAGCAGTTCCATGGCCGTTTCCCGTTCCGCCGCGTCGTCGCAGCTTTCCAGGCTGTTCTGGATCGCAGTCCGCAGTTCGGTAAAAGAGGTCATGACCGGCGGCGTCTGGGAAAGCAGAGACGCCATAACCGCCCGTGTCACCTGCCGGGGAACGGTTCGGAACAATTCTTCCAGTTCATCAAAAAACGCGCGGCAGCGCTGTTCAATCCACAGATTGTCCGCAGCCTGGGTATCCCGGTCCGCGTCTTCCAGGGAAGCGAAGGCGCTGGAAGAAAGCAGCCGGTCGATCTTGGCCAGCTCTCCTTCCAGAGGCGTGTCCGCGGCGGCAAACCGCTCCATGGCGTCTTCCTGAATGCCTTCGGTCTGGGCCAGAAGGCGGGTAACCTCGTCCATGGCTGTTTCGCTGCTGCTGTCATAGCCTTCCATCACTTTCCGGATCACCTGGATCAGCAGCGATTCTTCGCTGCCATCCCGCAGCGCCTCCGGCCGGCACAGAAGCAGTACATACAGGTCGTTGATCAGCTCTTCCAGCAGAAGGCAGGTGTCGGTAGCGTCCTGAAGGGTCTGGGAAACCTGGGCCAGAATTTGTACCAGACGGCGGTATTCCGGTTCCTCCATATGCTTAAAATCCGCCTGCCGGAACTGTTCCAGCGCTTCGTACAATTCCGGATACTGCCCCATGGCTTCCGGCAAATGGAGCATGGCGCTGGAACGCAGCCGCTGGATGTAGTCTTCCAGATCTGCCCGGGCGGAGCCGGCCAGCACCGTCATCCGCTCCAGCATCATGCCGAAAAATTTCTGACGGGTATAGCGCACCGGCAGCTGGGCAAGCAGCGTCTGCATCCGGTCCCGCATCACCGCGGCGTCCCGGGAAGAGACGATTTTCTCTGCCGCCGCCTGGGCAAATTCCACCGGCGTCATCTCGGACAGAGGCAGGTCCAGAAACCGGCGTTCCATCCGGTTCAGCACATATTCATACAGCTGGAAGCAGTCCGCGTATACGGTATAGACTTCCATCTGCGCCGTAATCCGGCGGCGCAGCGCGTCCAATTCCTGTACGGACCCCGCTCCCGCCAGAAATTCCGTCAAAATCTGGTCAAATTCCTCCCGGACCGTGCCGAAGTCTGCCAACAGCTCCGGATCCTCGGAAATCAGTTCATAGAGTATGTCGTAGTTTAATGCCAATCGGGAAAAAGAGTACCGGTATGCCGCCGAGATCTTTTTCCGGGCCAGATTGTTTGCCACTGTCAATTCCCCCTGTTTTTATACTGTCGCATCGGAAGCGATGCCCGCGTCCGCTCCGTAAGCGTCCAGAATCGTCCGGCGCAGCAGATCCAGCGCCCGCACCGCGGACTGTTCCCGGATCTTGGAGCGGTTTCCCTTAAACTGGTACTTCTGTACCGTCACCTGTCCGTTGAGGCAGCAGGCCATGTAGACCAGTCCCACCGGTTTTTCCGGCGAACCGCCTCCGGGACCTGCCAGCCCGGTAATAGCCACGCAGGCGCTGGTGCCGGCAGCGGCCGCGCCTCCGGCGGCCATCTCCTCGGCCGTCTCCCGGCTGACAGCGCCGTACTGCCGCAGCGTTTCTTCCTTTACGCCGAGCACCCGCTGCTTGGCTTCGTTGGAATAGGTGACAAAACCTTCCTGAAATACTTCCGACGCGCCGGCCACATTGACCAGCCGGGCGGACACCAGTCCGCCGGTGCAGGATTCCGCGGTGGAAACCGTCAGGCCGTGCTGCTTCAGCAAACGGACAACGGCGTCTTCCAGCGTCACTTCTTCCCGGTCCGTAAACACCGCCTGGCCAAACCGCCGTTTGATTTCTTCCTCCACCGGCCGGATCCGCGCCAGGGCCTCCTCTTCGCCGGAGGCTTTGGCGGTAATGCGCAGATGCACCTCCGCCGTTTTGGCGTAGGTGGCGATGGTGGGATCTGTCTGAGCGTCGATTAAGTCCAGCAGCCGGTCTTCCACCTGGCTTTCTCCCACGCCGCAGATTTTGATCATGCGGGAAACGATGCGTTCCGGCTGCAGGTTCTGCAGATAAGGCATTACCTGCTGTTCAAACAGCGGATGCAGCTCTCCCGGCGGGCCGGGCAGCAGTACCGCCGCCTTTCCGTCCTTTTCCAGAATCAGTCCGGGCGCCGTGCCGTTGTCATTGTCCAGCACTCTGGCTCCCACAGGCACCACCGCCTGCTTCCAGTTGTTTTGCGAAATGGTTTTGTAGATGTTGTTTTCAAAATACGCCTGGATCCGGGCTCTGGTGTGGGGATCTTCTTCCAGTGCAAATCCCATGACCTGGGCGCATATTTCCTTGGTCAGATCGTCTTCCGTCGGTCCCAGGCCTCCGGTGAGAATCACCAGGTCCGACCGGTTCAGGGCGGTCCGCACCGCGTCGGCCAGCCGGTCCGGATTGTCGCCCACCACGGTCTGGTGGTACATGGAAAGGCCCAGCTGGGCGCATTTTTCCGCCAGATACTGGGCGTTGGTATTGACAATGTTGCCCATCAGCAGTTCCGTTCCTACGGAAATCAGCTCCGCGACCATGGCTACAGGCTCCCTTCTGTCAGAATCTTATGGTTTTTCGCGATGTAGTCCACCAGCGAGACCACCGTCAGGATCAGCGCGGCCCACACACAGATATCCGTCACCAGCGCAAGCTGCGGAATCTGCAGAATCAGCAGGATCACAGAAATCATCTGGAACGTGGTCTTGAACTTGCCCCAGTAGCTGGCGGCAATTACCACGCCGTTGTCCGAGGCCACCAGCCGGAAGCCGCTGATGATAAATTCCCGGCTGATGATGACAATGACCATCCAGGCCGGAAGCTGTCCCAGCTCAATGAGGCAGATCAGCGCCGAACAGACCAGCAGCTTGTCCGCCAGCGGGTCCATGAATTTTCCGAAATTGGTGACCAGGTTGTACTTTCTGGCAATTTTTCCATCTAACAGGTCCGTCAGGCTGGCCAGAATGAAAACCACTGCCGCCGCCAGCCGGAGGGATGCCTGGCTGCCGCCGTCATACAGCAGAAGCACCACAAAAAACGGGATCATAATCACTCGCAGAATCGTCAGTTTATTGGGCAGATTCATCACATATCTCTCCTATCAGATCATATTCCGCCGCGCCGGTTACCCGAACCCGGACAAAATCGCCGGACATCAGTTCCAGCGGCGTGTTTACAAAGATGTAGCCGTCCACGCCGGGAGCGTCCATATAGGTTCTGCCGGCATAGGCGTTTTCATCGGCCAGTTTTCCCTCGATCATAACTTCCAACACCTGTCCCGCTTTGTCCTGGGAATGGGCAAAGGCGATTTCCTGCTGCAGTTCCATGATCTCGCCGCGGCGCCGCTGCTTGATTTCCTCTGGAATCTGGTCCGGAAAGCCGGCAGCCGGCGTATCTTCTTCCTGGGAATAGGCAAACACTCCCAGGCGGTCAAATTCCATCTCGTCCACAAAGCGCATCAGCTCCTCGTGGTCTTCCTGGGTTTCTCCGGGGAATCCGGAAATCAGCGTGGTGCGCAGCGCGATGTCGGGAATCTGCCGGCGCAGACGGCCGATCATCTCCCGCAGCTGCTGCTGGGTGGTCCGGCGTCCCATGCGTTTTAAAATCGCGTCGCTGGCGTGCTGAATGGGAATGTCCAGATAATGGCAGATCTTTTCTTCTTCCGCCATGACGTCGATCAGTTCCTGGGTAATCTCTTCCGGATAGCAGTACAATACGCGGATCCACTGGATGCCGCCGATGCGGCACAGCCGGCGCAGCAGCTGGGGCAGCGTCTTTTTGCCGTACAGGTCCACGCCGTACAGCGTCGTCTCCTGGGCCACCAGAATCAGTTCCTTCACGCCGGAGGCGGCCAGCTGCCTTGCCTCTTCCTCCAGCTGCTCCATGGGATAGCTGCGGTAGCTGCCCCGAAGGCTGGGAATGATGCAGTAGGTGCAGTGCTTGCCGCACCCTTCCGCGATTTTTAAGAACGCGTAATAACCGCCGGTGGTGACGATCCGGGGAGATTCCATAGACGGCAGCCGGCTGATCTCTTCCAGGCAGAGAGAACGCCTGCCTTCCAGCGCCTCCCGCAGAACCTGTCCGATATGGTCGTAGGCGGTGGTTCCGATGACGCCGTCCACCTCGGGAATCTCGTCCAGGATCTCCTGGCGGTAGCGCTGTGCCAGACATCCGGCCGCCAGAAGCACCCGGCAGACGCCGGTCTTCTTGTATTCCGCCATTTCCAGCAGCGTGTTGACGCTTTCTTCTTTGGCGTCTCCGATAAAGCTGCAAGTGTTGACCACAATCACTTCCGCTTCCGTTTCGTCATCGGTAAATTCGTACCCTTCCCGGCGCAGAAGTCCCAGCATCCGTTCGCTGTCGGTCAGGTTTTTGTCACATCCAAGAGAAATAAAAAATAGTTTCATGCAGACTCCTGTTTTGGTTTTATGGAAGAAAAGCCATCTCGCAAACGTTGAGACGGCTTTCGGGCGGCCCTGTCCCAGGGCCCTGGGTTTACGCTTCTTCCGGCTCTTCTTCAGATTCCTCTTCCGGAAGGATTTTCACTTTCTGTTCATACAGTTCTTCCACGGCCACAGACAGCGGCTTCTTGCCGCCGGCGCCGTTGATTAAGGGCTCTTCGCCGGCAATCAGCTGGCGGGCTCTCTTGGCGGTGGCGATGACAATGGAATACCGGCTCTGAACCACCGGCTCCTCTCCCGGCTCCACGCCGCTGTTGACTGCGTTGATCAGATCGGTATAAGATGGATGAAGCATATATCTGACTCCTTTCAAATTCTGGAATTATTGGATTTCCTGCAGCTGATTCAGTTCTTCTTTCATCTGCCGGATAAAATCTCCGTTGTTTTCCGTCCTGAGATGCCAGGAACGGATCAGGCTGTGCAGCTGGCTGACGCAGGCGTCCAGTTCGTCGTTGACCAGGATGCAGTCGTAGTCTTCCATGCCTTCCGACTCCTGTACGGCCCGGCGCATCCGCGCCCGGATCACCTCTTCCGTCTCCGTGCCTCTCCCCGACAGGCGGCGGAGCAGTTCCTGGGCGGAAGGCGGCGTAACAAATACCAGCAGCGCGTCGGGAAACTGCTGCCGGATCTTGCGGGCGCCCTGGATCTCAATTTCCAGGATCACGTCTTTGCCCTGTTCCAGCTGTTCCAGCACGTACGAACGGGGCGTCCCGTAGTAGTTGTCTACGTACTGAGCGTATTCCAGCAGTTCTCCCTGGCGGATCATCTCCTGAAATCTTTCCTGGGACACGAAAAAATACTCCCTGCCGTGAACCTCTCCCTCCCGGGGCTGTCTGGTGGTGGCTGAAACCGACAGGGCGTAGCCCTGGCGGCGGCTCAGCAGTTCTTTCATAATGGTTCCCTTTCCGGAGCCGGAAAAACCGGAAAGGACGGTCAAAATCCCGCGGTGTTTCATCGGTCTGGCGCCTCCCTGCCTATTCAATGTTCTGGATCTGTTCACGTACCTTTTCAATCTCGGTTTTCAGGGCGATGGCCCGGTCCGACACCGCCAGGTCCGTAGACTTGGACAAAATGGTATTGGCCTCCCGGTTCAGCTCCTGAGCGATAAAATCCAGCTTGCGTCCCACGCTGCCGCCGGCTTCCAGTTCCCTGCGGGTGGCGGCAATATGGCTTTTCAGCCGGACCAGTTCCTCGTCCACGCAGATCCGGTCGGCGTAAATAGCCGTCTCCGCCGCGATCCGGGACTCGTCAATGGCGGCTCCTTCCAGCAGTTCCTTGACCTTGTCCTCCAGACGTTTCCGGTACTCGGAAAGAATCTGGGGGGACCGTTCTTCGATATAGGCGACCAGGGCTTCCATGCCGGAAAGCTTTTCCAGCAGATCCTGCTTCAGCGCTTCTCCCTCCCGGCTGCGGCTCTCCGCCAGTTTTCCCACCGCTTCTTTTATGGTCTGGGACAGCAGTTCCCACAGACGCTCCTCGTCTTCCGGCGCCTCTTCCATCACCAGAACCTCCGGCATCCGCGCCAGGGACGTGGTCTTTAAGTCGTCGGGAATGTGAAGCTGTTCTGCCATCTGCCGGCAGTACGCCGCGTATTCCGCCGCCAGCGCCGCGTTGTAAGTCAGGCGGCCGGCCTGTTCTCCGTATTGTTCACAGCTGATGAAGACGTCCACCTTGCCCCGCTGCAGATCCTGCTTTAACAGACTCCGGATGGCGGACTCGAAACAGTTGAACCGCTTCGGCATCTTGATGCTGACATCCAGGTAGCGGTGGTTTACCGCCTTGATTTCCACGGAAATCTTGTAATCTCCGGTCTCTTTCTCGCACCGGCCGAATCCGGTCATGCTTCTGATCATGCCTGTGCCTCTCTTTCGTCATAGATAGTAACCATTATAAGCCAAATGGAAATGCAAGTCAACTTTCCTTGTAAAAACTTTTCCCCTGCGGTATAATATGGAAACAGCAGGAGGGAGAAATCTATGGCATTTGATGGAATCGTGGTAGCGAACCTGGTCCGGGACTTAAAGCAGACGTTGGAAGGCGGAAAAATACAGAAAATCGCCCAGCCGGAAAAGGATGAGCTTTTATTTACCATAAAAAACAACGGAGAAACCAGCCGGTTTCTGGTTTCCGCCAGCGCCGGCCTGCCGCTGGCGTATCTGACGGAAGTCAACAAACCCGGCCCTATGACGGCGCCGAACTTCTGCATGCTGCTGCGCAAGCACATCGGTTCCGGCCGGATCGTCCGGATCTCTCAGCCGGGCCTGGAACGGGTCATCGAACTGGAAATCGAGCATCTGGATGAACTGGGAGATCTCTGCCGGAAGAAACTGATGGTGGAGCTTATGGGCAAGCACAGCAACATCATCTTCTGCCGGGAAGACGGACTGATTCTGGACAGCATCAAACATGTTTCCGCCCAGATGAGCTCGGTCCGGGAGGTGCTGCCGGGCCGGCAGTATTTTATTCCCCATACGGAAGACAAGGCCGATCCCCTTTCCGTAACCTGGGAGGAATTTGTCAGTCGTGTCTGCGCCAGCCCCGCGCCGGTGCAGAAGGCCCTGTATCAGAAGCTCACCGGCATCAGCCCCATTATGGGCACGGAGCTGTGCCATCTGGCTTCCCTGGATGGGGACCGGTCCGCCTGTGACCTGACGGAGCCGGAACAGACCCACCTGTACCGGACGCTGACTCTGCTTATGGAAGACGTGGCAGCCGGGCGCTTTACGCCCAACATTGTATACCGCCAGGAAGAACCGGTGGAATTTGCCGCCCTGCCTCTGACCTGTCTGGAAGGCGGGGAATACGAAACGAAGACCTTTTCCTCGATCAGCGTGCTGCTGGAGACCTACTACGCCGCCCGCAGCCGGACGGCCCGCATCCGTCAGAAATCCACGGATCTGCGCCACATCGTGCAGAACGCGCTGGAACGGAATTATAAAAAATACGATCTGCAAATCAAGCAGTTAAGGGACACGGAAAAACGGGACAAGTACAAGATTTACGGAGAACTGCTCAACACCTACGGCTACGAACTGTCCGGCGGCGAAAAAGAACTGAAGTGCGTCAACTACTACAACGGAGAGGAAGTGCGCGTCCCGCTGGATCCCCAGCTGAACGCCCGGGAAAATTCCCAGAAGTATTTTGACAAATACAGCAAGCTGAAGCGCACCTGCGAGGCCCTGACCCAGCTGACGGAAGAAACCCGCAGGGAGATTGAACATCTGGAATCCATCAGCACGGCGCTGGATATCGCCCGGAAGGAAGACGATCTGGTGCAGATCAAGGAAGAACTGATGGAATACGGATATGTGAAGAAGCGGCCCCAGGGCAGCAAAAAGCCCCGGATCACCAGCCGTCCCTTCCATTACGTCACCGACGACGGATTCCATATCTACGTGGGCAAGAACAATTACCAGAACGAGGAGCTGACCTTTAAGCTGGCCTCCGGCAATGACTGGTGGTTCCATGCCAAAGGGATCCCCGGTTCCCACGTCATTGTCCGCTCCGAGGGAAAGGAACTGCCGGACCGGGTGTTTGAACAGGCCGGCGCTCTGGCCGCTTATTATTCCAAAGGCCGGGACGGCGACAAGGTGGAGGTGGATTACATCCAGAAAAAGCAGGTCAAAAAAGCCGCCGGCGGCGCGCCGGGCTTCGTGATCTACCACACCAACTATTCCCTGGTGGCGGAACCGAAGGAACTGCCGGAAGGACTGACGGAGCTGCCCTGACGGAACCGGACCTTACATTCGGCTCCGCCTCCACAGATGCACCGCCAGGGCCAGAAGCAAAAGAACCGCGGCGGCGTAAAGCCCCCAGGCATGTCCCAGCTTTGCCGCCACAAAGATGCTGGTAGGCCCATCGGCGCCGCCGATTACGGCCACGGAAGCCGGAAAATGAGACCGGATCCGGACCGCCCAGAACAGGGAAAGCCCTCCGGCAATCAGAAACAGAATCAGCAGGACCGGTCCCAGCCGGTCCTTTTTCAGCAGCTTTTCTTCCGGCATGCCGTTTAAGATCTCCTGCGCCGCTTCTTTCGGCGTTCCCAGGCAGGCAACCGCCTCTTCTTCGCTGAGGCCCTCTTCTATCCGGTCGGAAATCATCTCCCGGAAACTTTCGATTACCTGGACGCGCTCTTCCCGCTTCAGCCGGTTCAGCCGCCGGCAAAGCTGTCTGAGAAAGGTTTCTTTTTTCATTTATGGTTCCTCCCTTCCAGTGGGATCTTCCTCCGGACTGCCGTTTCCCTGAATATAAGACAGCGCTGTCTGTATCTGTCCGATCTGCAGGCGGAAATCCCGGAGACGTTTCTGCCCCGCCTCTGTGATCCGGTAATACCGGCGCAGCCTGCCGCTGTGTTCTACAGAATAGGAATCCACTTCTTTGGCCATTTCCAGCCGACGCAGAATCGGGTACAGCGTAGATTCTGAAAGTTCCACCACCGGAGCCAGATCCCGTATCATCTGATATCCATAGGAATCACAGGTCTGCAGCACCCGGAGTACGCAGTAGTCCAAAAGGCCTTTTTTTACCTGTATATCCATAATTGCCTCCTTATACATTATACTATATAATACATAGTATTATCTGTCAAGAAAAACCGGCGCCTGTACACAGACGCCGGAATCTTGTTTATTTGGAATCTTTTCTGCGGAGCTCGGTCTTTCCGCCCATATAAGGCTGCAGCACCTTGGGAATCCGCACGCTGCCGTCCGCCTGGAGATTGTTTTCCAGAAACGCGATCAGCATCCGGGGCGGAGCCACCACCGTGTTGTTTAAGGTATGGGCGAAGTATTTGCCGTCGGGACCGCTTACGCGGATTTTCAGGCGGCGGGCCTGCGCGTCGCCTAAGTTGGAGCAGGAACCCACTTCGAAGTACTTCTTCTGTCTGGGAGACCAGGCTTCCACGTCGCAGGACTTGACCTTCAGATCCGCCAGGTCGCCGGAGCAGCATTCCAGCGTGCGCACCGGAATATCCAGGGAACGGAACAGGTCTACGGTGTTCTGCCACAGCCGGTCATACCACATGGGGGACTCCTCCGGGCGGCAGACTACGATCATCTCCTGCTTTTCAAACTGATGGATCCGGTATACGCCCCGCTCTTCAATGCCGTGGGCGCCTTTTTCCTTGCGGAAGCAGGGAGAATAGCTGGTCAGGGTCTTGGGCAGCTCTTCCTCCGGCGTAATGGTGTCGATGAACTTGCCGATCATGGAGTGCTCGCTGGTACCGATGAGGTAAAGGTCTTCTCCCTCGATCTTGTACATCATGGCGTCCATTTCCGCAAAGGACATAACGCCGGTGACCACGTTGCTGCGGATCATAAACGGAGGCACGCAGTAGGTAAAGCCGCGGTCGATCATAAAGTCTCTGGCGTAGGCCAGTACCGCCGAATGCAGTCTGGCGATGTCTCCCATAAGGTAATAGAAGCCGTTGCCGGCCACTTTGCCGGCGGCGTCCAGGTCGATGCCGTCAAAGGACTTCATAATATCCGTATGATAGGGAATCTCAAAATCCGGAACCGCCGGTTCGCCGAACCGCTGCAGTTCCACGTTCTCGCTGTCGTCTTTTCCAATGGGAACGCTGGGATCGATGATGTTGGGAATGGTCATCATGATCTTTAAAATCTTTTCCTCGTATTCGGATTCCAGCGCTTCCAGTTCCGCCAGACGGGAGGCGGAAGCGGACACCTGGGCCTTTACAGCCTCGGCTTCTTCCTTTTTCCCCTGGCCCATCAGCTGGCCGATCTGCTTGGACAGCTTGTTGCGGGACGCCCGCAGATTGTCTGCCTCCGCCTTGGCAGCCCGGTTTTTCGCGTCCAGGCCGATGACCTCATCCACCAGAGGCAGTTTCTCATCCTGAAATTTATTCCGGATATTCTGCTTTACCGCTTCCGGATTTTCTCTGACAAATTTTAAATCTAACATGATCTCCTCCTGTAAAGGAATGCCGCCGGGCGGCACACCCGTTTCCTGTGATTATACATCAAAGCGCCGGGAAAGAAAACCTATATCCGGAAAAAAAGTCCCGCTTTTTTCAGAACCGGCCGAACCGCCATATACACCGCCGCCGTCACCAGGGTGCCGGCCACCGCGTTGATAAAAGTAACGCCGGCAGCCCAGGTAGACATAATCGCCGCCGCGGAAGCCTCCACGCCCAGCACGTAGTTTTTGTAAAAATACCCGGCAATGGGGTCCAGGATCACGTTGCATCCCAGGCCTGCCGCCGCGGACAGCACCGTCCAGCGCAGGATATAGCGGGAATCGTGCTCTTCCGTAATATGCCCAAGCCGGTGGGCGACAAATCCGGAAATCAGGCCGATGCACAGCTTGAGCAAAAACGTTTTCGGCGCGCTGGTGATGTAGGCCGGGTCCAGAAGGTCCGCGATGGTCATGCCCAGCGCTCCCGCCAGCCCTCCGTATCCGCCGCCTAAAAGCAGCGCCGCCAGCACGCAGAAAGCGTTGCCGATGTGAAGCGCCACCATGTCGCCGCCAAAGGTGGGGATGGGAATTTTTAAAAAGGCAAAGGACACATAGCAGAGCGCCGCCATGAGTCCCGTCAGTACCACTTTGTATTGTCTGTCCATAACCATTTGTCTCCTCGTTAATCTCTGGATTCCACACAGATCAGAATGCCGTCCCGGAACCGGATCTCGGCCTCATCTGCCGCCAGTTCATTGCTGACGCACAGGCCGGCCTCTTCGCCGATCCGCAGATCCCGGTCCGTCAGCGGATATTTAAAGCCGGTCAGGGTAATGCCGGATACCCGCTCCGTAAACGGAAGGAACGAAACGTACCGGCCAAACACCTGGCCGCGCCGAAAGACCTTTCCGCGGTTCAAAAGGTATACCCGGTTGCGCGGGTCCGCCAGAATACCTTCCGCCCCCTGGTCCAGACACAGCTTCAGCAGATGAAGGTTGCACCATTCATGGTCCAGCCGGCCGCCGGTAGCCCCCAGAAGAATCAGCCGCCGGCAGCCAAGCTTCAATGCCGTATGGATGGCCAGTTCCGTATCGGTCTCGTCCTTTTCCGGTTTGTGGACGTCCCACAGAATCCCCGGCTGCCGCCGGTATTCTTCCAGCACATCCGGGCGGACCGTATCAAAATCCCCTACGATGGCGTCGGGCTTCAGCCCCAGCTTTTTTGCGGCCTCCAGGCCGGCGTCCACCGACACGACGCAGTCCGGCCGGTGCTGTTTCAGAAAAGAAGAGGCAAAATCCAGATCCAGACTGCCTCCTGTAATCAAGATACCGGTTTTCATGACGCAGACTCCCTGAAAATCTGAAGAAATTTCCGGGTATTTTCTCCGGCGTCCCCGCGAAAGACCGAAGAGCCGGTGACGATCACATCCGCGCCGGCTTCCAGAATCTGCCGGACATTGGCCAGGGTCACGCCGCCGTCCACCTGAATCCGCATGGAAGAAAGCCCCAGGCTCCGGCACAGCTGCCGCGTCTGCCGGACCTTCTCCAAGGTGTAGGGAATCAATTCCTGGCCGCCGAATCCCGGGTTTACGGTCATTACCAGCACCTGGTCCACCAGAGACAGTACCGGTTTCACCGCCTCCACCGGCGTCGCCGGGTTTATGGCCACGCCGGCCATGGCGCCGGTTTTCCGAATCAGCCGCAGCGTGGAATCCAGATGGCGGCAGGCTTCCGCGTGAACACAGATCAGGTCCGCGCCGCAGTTTCGGATCTCTTCCACATACCGAATGGGTTCCTGTACCATCATGTGCACGTCAAAGAACGCGTCGGTGCAGCGGCGGATCGAAGTTAAAAGAGGCATGCCGAAAGAAATGCTGGGCACAAAGTATCCGTCCATAACGTCCAGATGCACCGCGTCCGCTCCCGCGCCGGTTACGGCGCGGATCTCCTCTCCCAGCCGGGAAAAGTCCGCGGCCAGTATGGAAGGCTCTAATATTATCATCGTCCGTATCTCCTTTTGTCTTTCAATTCCTCGTAAAACAGCCGGTAATTTTCATAGCGGCTGCTGCTGATCTTCCCCTCTTTTACAGCTTCCTTTACCCCGCAGTCCCGCTCTCCCATATGGACGCAGCCCAAAAACCGGCATCCGTCCTCGTAAGGCGCGAATTCCGGAAAACAGGCCTTCAGTTCTTCCGGCTCCATGGAGTCCACAAACAGGGAACTGAAGCCCGGCGTATCCATAAGATAGGTTCCCTCTTCCACGCAGAACAGCTGCGAATGCCGGGTGGTATGCCGGCCACGCTGGATCTTCCGGCTGATGTCGCCGGTTTCCATGGCAGCTTCCGGCAGGATCCGGTTGGTCAGCGTGGATTTGCCGACGCCGGAAGGACCGGCCAGCACCGTGGTTTTGCCCCGCAGGCAGTCCCGCAGCCGGCTGATGTCCTCGTCCTGTTCCAGGCTGAGAAACAGCAGATGGTATCCGGCTTTCCGGTAAATGTCCGCATAGGCCTGCTGCTTCTCCTCCCCCGCCAGGTCGGTCTTGTTGAACGCGATGATCACCGGAACCCCGGACCGTTCCATAAGCACCAGAAACCGGTCCAGCAGATTCAGGTTGGGCTCCGGATGGGCGATGGCAAAGACTACCAGCGCCTGGTCGATATTGGCGGAGGCCGGCCGGATCAGCTGGTTTTTCCGTTCCAGGATCCGGTCGATATTTCCCTCCGGCGGGCATTCCGACAGGACGGAAATTTCCACGTTGTCCCCTACCAGGGGTTTGATGTTCTGACTGCGGAAAATCCCCTTGGCCCGGCACTCATAAACCACCTGATTTTCTCCGTGCACATAGTAGAATCCCGCGATTCCCTTGATGATTTTTCCTGTCATGCCTTTATCCCACTTCAAAAAATTTCACCGGATAGCTTTGCAGCACGTCTCCGTTTTCCGTGTTGACCACTTCCACCTCTCCGTACTCCACGCCGGGAGCTCCTTCCAAATTGGAAAACTGAATGGGCAGCAGTTCGCTGCCGTTCAGCGTCGTTTCTTCTATCAGGGTGGTGTAGACAGGCGCGCCGTTTACTTCCTGTTTCAGCCGCACCATGACCCGCACGCTGGATTCCAGGGCGCCGGGCCCGATCAGGCTCTCTAGGCTGTAAGTCTCCTGGATGGCGCCTACATACCGCTTCTGGGCGGCTTCCGGCCCCAGGCTGATCACATAGTCCACCGCGCTTCCGGCTTCTGCCTGGCTGCCGGGATCCTTGCCCTGGCGGATGATGCTTCCTACCGGGACGTCCGCGCTGTGCTCTTCCGTCACCGTTCCTTCCACAAAACCGGACTGAGCCAGGCTGCCCAGCGCCGCCTCTTCCGTCAGCCCCCGCAGATCCGGCACGGTCCGCAGATCGCCGGCGGATACGTAAAGAGTCACCTTGTCGTCTTTGTGCAGGCCAGAATCCGGCGTATACCGAATCACGTATCCTTTGGGCACCGTGGCGCTGGCTTCCTCTATAATTTCGGGACGCAGACCCTGCTGCAGCAGTTCTTCCTGCACCGTTTCCGCCTTCCGGCCCGTCAGGCTCAGGCGGCTGAGATCCACCAGGTCGCTGCCCTGGCTGACGACAATGGTTACCGTAGACCATCGGTCCACAGCCGCGCCCGGCGATGGATTCTGAGAAATGACATAATTTTTCTCGATCTGATCGGAAACCTGGGATTCGTAATGCACTCTCAGATCTTCCGCATTCAGCTGCGCTTCCGCTTCTTCCACGGAAAGATTCTGCACATTCGGCATCCGGGTCTGAGTGCTGCTTAAAGTTTCTTCTTCTGCCGCGGTCACCACCTCTGTCTGCACCGAACCGGAGGTTTCGCCAGATCCCAGGCCGAAGAAACCGGTAAACCGGGAAACCAGGAAAATCAGCACCGCCACAATGACAATGGCCACAAAGACCCCGGCGCCGGTAAGCAGCCGCTCGATTCTGGGGCTGACGTCGTCTTCCTCCTGCCGCGCGGGCCGCCGCGCCGGAGCGCCGGAGACCGGCGGCCGGGACAGGCTGCGGCCCGGTTCATAGACCCGCACGTCTCCCTGGGGATGATAGCTTTTCTGGCTTTTGCGGATCTGCTCCATTTCCGCGGAACTAATCTGGCGCGTCTCGCCCTCCGGCTCCGTTTGGGGCGCCATGGTTACAAAATTCTGATCCGGATGCAGCAGCACCCGCCGCAGATCCGCGATCAGCTCCTCCGCGGTGGCGTAGCGCTGCTCCGGCTTTTTCTCCGTACACTTGAGAATGATATGCTCCAGGCTTACGGGAACCGCCGGATTGTACACGCTGGGGCGGGTAATCGGCTCTTCCAGATGGGCCAGGGCAATGGATACGGTGTTGTCGCCGTCAAAAGGCAGCCGTCCCGTCACCATCTCAAAAATCGTAATGCCCAGGGAGTAGATGTCGCTGCGGCCATCGCTGTAGCCGCCTCTGGCCTGTTCCGGAGAAATGTAATGCACCGACCCCATGGCGGAAGAAGTCATGGTCTGGGTCGTAGCGGCCCGGGCGATGCCGAAATCCGCTACTTTTACCTTTCCATCCCGGGAAATGATGATATTTTGAGGCTTGATGTCCCGATGGACGATGTTCTGCGCGTGAGCGGCGGCAATGCCCTGGGCCACCTGTATGGCGATGCCCACCGCCTCCCGGACCTCCAGACGGCCCTTCTTGGCGATATAGGATTTCAGGGTAATGCCTTCGATCAGTTCCATGACAATGTAGTGCATGGAACCCTCATCCGCCACGTCGTATACGCTGACAATATTAGGGTGGGAAAGACGGGCTGCCGCCTGGGCTTCCAATTTGAACTTTCCCACAAACGTAGAATCGCTGCTGAACTCGTCTTTCAGCACCTTTATGGCGACCAGCCGGTTCAGTTTGTGGCACCGGGCCTTGTACACGTCGGACATGCCTCCGGAGCCGATCCGCTCCAGGATCTCATACCGGTCCTGCAGATACATTCCTATTCTTAGCATGCCTTCACCTCACTTATCTCCGGATCCACCACCACGGCGGCGATATTGTCCTTTCCTCCGTTCTGATTGGCAGCCTCCACCAGCTGCTCCACAATCCGTCTGAGAGGTTCTCGGGCAGACAGGTACCCAAGCATCTGTTCTTCCGGCACCATGTTGCTGAGCCCATCGGAACAGAGCAGAATCCGGTCGCCGGGCAGCAGCGGCTCTTCAAAGAAGTCCGCGCGGACCCTCCGCTGCGTTCCCAGCGCCCGGGTGATGATATTTTTCTTTTCCAGATAATCCCGGCTGTTCCGCTGCATCTGCCCCAGAGCCACCATTTCCTCCACAAAGGAGTGGTCCCGGGTCACCTGCCGCAGACTGCCGTTCCGGCACAGATACAGGCGGCTGTCCCCTACGTTGGCGGCGTAGAGAATGCCGTCCTGGATCACGGCGGCCACCAGCGTCGTCCCCATGCCGCTGTAGGCGGGGTTCTCCAGGGACTGGCGGTAGAGCCTGCCGTTGATTTCTTCAATTCCCTTCTGAAGCAGCGTTACGGCGCTGCTTCCCTGATGCGTCCGGGCGTAAGCCGTCAGCTGCTCCACCGTAAACCGGGAAGCGTAGTCGCCGGCTCGGTGTCCGCCCATGCCGTCGGCCACCAGAAACAGATTGGGAAGATTGCCCACCGGCTCGGACGATGCGTAAAGGTAATCCTGATTTCCCGCGCGGATGCGTCCGACGTCTGTAAGCGCGTAAGCCTGCATGGTTTATTCCTCCTTTCCCTGCTGGATGTAGCTTTTCCGGAGCTGACCGCAGGCGCCTGCGATATCCCGGCCCATTTCCCTTCTTATGGTAACATGAATTCCCTGTTTTTCAAGATAATTTTTAAAAGCCTCTATGGCTTTCGGGTCTGACTGCACATAATCCCGCTCCTTGATAGGGTTGACAGGTATCAGGTTGACGTGGCCGTGCCGGCCGCGCAGCAGCCGGGCCAGCTGCACGGCTTCTTCCAGATTGTCGTTGACGCCCTTTACCAGGCTGTATTCAAAGGTCAGCCGCCGGCCGGTTTTTTCATAATAAGTCTGGCAGGCGTCCAGCACCTCGGATAGGGGGTAACGGAAGGCTATGGGCATCAGCGTCCGCCGCACCTGGTCGCTGGGCGCGTGGAGAGACAGCGCCAGAGTAACCGGCAGTCCCTCTTCCGCCAGGCACAGGATGCCGGGGACGATGCCGCATGTGGATACGGTAATATTGCGCTGGCTGAGATTCAGGCCCTGTTCATGGGTCAGAAGGCGGATAAACGCCACCAGGTTGTCGTAATTGTCCATAGGTTCTCCCGAACCCATGACCACCACGTGGGAAATCCGCTCTCCCAGGTGCCGCTGGATCCGGTAGATCTGGTCCAGCATCTCCGACGGACGGAGGTTCCGTTCCAGTCCGTCCAGCGTAGACGCACAGAATCTGCATCCCATGCGGCAGCCGACCTGCGAGGAGATGCAGACAGAATTTCCGTATTTGTATTTCATCAGCACGCTCTCGATCACATTGCCATCGGGCAGCGCGAATAAGTATTTCCGGGTGCCGTCTATAGCGGAGATTTTCACGTCCGCTATTCGCAGCACCACCAGGTCGCAGGACTCCTGCAGGGCAGACCGCAACTGCGCCGGCAGGTTGCTCATCTCATCAAAAGATTCCGCCGCTTTTTCGTGGATCCACTGAAACAGCTGGCGGGCGCGGAATGCCGGAAGCCCCATTTGCGTGACATAGTTTGCAAGCTGTTCCGGCGTCAGGGATTTGATATCGGTACGATCGTTCATATTCTCTGCATAACCGAAAGGAAAAATCCGTCACAGGGCCAGATGCCGGGAAGCAGCTGGATGTATCCCTCTTTCAGGGTTTCCGCATTCAGTTTTTCTCCTAACCTTCCTTCCAGACTGACCGGACGGAACGGAAACTGTCCCAGGAACCAGTCCCGGTTGTCTTCGTTTTCTTTCCGGTCTATGGTACAGGTACTGTAAATCAGAATGCCGCCGGGTTTTACATACTGCCAGACCACTGACAGAATCTGCCGCTGCAGATCGGCCAGCGAATCCAGAGACTCCGGCGTCACTCTCCATTTGATATCCGGTTTCCGGCCCAGAACGCCCAGGCCGGAGCAGGGCAGGTCCGCCACCACCAGGTCTGCCCGGTCTTTCCAGGACGGATCCGGATCCAGCGCGTCCCGCACCGAAGCCGACAGGTTGGAAACGCCCAGTCGCCGGATGTTTTCCTGAATCCGCTGCACTTTTACAGGGCTGATGTCCCGCACCTCCACATGGCCGGTGCCATTCAGCAGCTGCGCGATATGCAGCGCTTTTCCGCCGGGGGCGCCGCATACGTCCAGAACCTGGGCGCCCGGCGCCGGCGCTGCCGCCCGGCCCACCAGCACGGAACTGAGGTCCTGCACCTGGATCCATCCCTTCTGAAACGCTTCCAGCGCTTCCAGATAATCCAGCTTTTCCAGAATCAGCACTTCTTCCAGCAGCGGATGTTCCCGGACGGATACGCCCTGGCTTTGCAGACTGGCAAGAATCGCATCCCGGGACGCGGCGCCCGGACAGCAGCGGACCATCAGCGGATGCTCCTCCAGAAAATACGCAAGCACCTGACGGGTCTGCCGCGGGCCCAGTTCCCGGTTCCACAGCTCCAGCAGCCAGGAGGGCACGGAAAACCGGATGGAATCGTCGGGAAACTCCAGTTTCTCCTTTTCTCGGGACAGGGTCCGGAGCACGCCGTTGACAAATCCGGTCAGTCCCTGAAACCGGCGCTTTCTGGCCAGTTTCACCGCTTCGCTGCAGACGGCAGCGTCGGGAACCCGGTCCATATACAGAATCTGATAGGCGGACATGCGCAGCAGCGTCCGGATCAGGGGTTTCATTTTTTTCACGGGGACGCTGGAATACTGCCCCAGCACAAAATCCAGCTGCAGCAGATATTCCAGCGTCCCTTCTGTCACCCGGGTGATAAACGCCCGGTCATGTTTTCCCTGATACTGATATTTGGAGAGGGCCTGCCCCAGCACCAGATGGCTGAAAGCGCCCTTCTCCAGAATCTCGTACAGCACGTCCAGAGCCACTTCCCTGGCGTTTCCCGTACCGGAAGACTCCCTTCCCGAAGCCGGATTAGTCATCGTTTCTTCTGCCTCCGAACAGAATAATCAGACGCAGCAGCTGCAGGATGGATGTGGCGGCCGCGGCGACATAGGTCAGCGCGGCGGCGCCCAGCACCTTGCGGGTCTGTCCTACTTCTTCTCCATACAGAATGCCCTGCCGGTCTAGCAGCTGCACGGCGCGGCGGGAGGCATTGAACTCCACCGGCAGCGTCACCAGCTGAAACAGCACCACCAGCGTAAACATCCAGATGCCGATATTGACGATGGTGCTTCCGGCGCCGCCGATGAGAAATCCGATGAGAATCAGCGGCCAGGACAGCTGGCTGCCGAAATTGACCACCGGAACCAGCGACGCGCGCAGCCGCAGCGGAACGTATCCTTCGTTGTCCTGCATGGCGTGGCCGCACTCGTGGGCCGCTACGCCGATGGCGGATACCGACGTGGAATGGTATACCGCCTCGGACAAGTTGACGGTTTTGGTCCGGGGATCGTAATGGTCCGTCAGACGTCCGCCCACCGGCCGGATGTCCACGTCATAGATTCCCTGGGACTGCAGAAGCCGTCTGGCGGCCTCCGCTCCGGTCATGCCGGTGCGGCTGCGCACCGACTCATATTTATGAAACGTGCCCTGCACCATGGACTGGGCGATCAGGGAAATCACCACGCCGATCAGCACCAGCCAAATGGTGGGGTCAAAATAGCCAAAGCCATATCCGTAATAGCCAAACATCTATATCTTAGCTCCTTTCCAGTACCGTTTCCGCCTTCAGCGGAAACCCGCGCAGAAACGCTCCCGCGTCCATGCGCTTTTTCCCTTCCAGCTGCACTTCCTGCAGAACCAGCACGCCGTTTCCGGTTTTTACGGAAATGGAATCCCGGCCGGTTTCCACGATCTGGCCGCAGACGCCTTCCGGATTCCCTTCCCGCACCTGCGCCTTCCAGATCTTTAACGTCCTGCCATCCAAATGGGTATAGGCGCTGGGCCAGGGATTTAACCCCCGGATCAGCCGTTCGATGGCCGCCGCGTCCATCTTCCAGTCGATATCCCCCATGGTTTTGGTCAGCATCCTGGCGTAGCAGGTGCCTTCCTCCGTCTGGGGTTCCGGAACCAGGGTGCCCGCTTCCAGCCTGCGAAGCGTAGAACGGATCAGTTCTGCGCCTGCACGGCTCAGCTTGTCGTGGAGACTGCCGCCGGTTTCATCGGGAGCAATGGGAACTTCCATCTTTTCCAGCATATCGCCGGTATCGATGCCCTCGTCCATAAGCATGGTCGTGACGCCGGTGCAGGTTTCTCCGTTCAGGATCGCCCACTGAATCGGCGCGGCTCCCCGGTATTTGGGCAGCAGCGACGCATGGACGTTGACGCAGCCCAGCCGCGGAATGTCCAGTACCTGGCGGGACAGGATCTGTCCGAAGGCCACCACCACGATCACGTCGGGAGCCAGTTCTTTTAACTGCTCCACCGCTTCCGGCCGGCGGATCCGCTCCGGCTGCCAGACCGGCAGTCCCAGCGCAAGCGCCTTTTCCTTCACCGGCGTCATCAATACGGATTTGCCGCGTCCCTTCGGCTTGTCCGGCTGGGTCACCACCTGGACTACCTCATGTCCTTCCTGCACCAGGGCTTCCAGCACCGGGACGGAAAAATCCGGTGTTCCCATAAATACGATTCTCATTCTGCCTCTTCTTCTCCTTCTTCCGCGGCGGCGTCCATAAGCTCCCCTTCCACCAGGTCCACATACATCTGTCCCTTCAGATGATCGCATTCGTGGACAATGGCCCGGGCCAGCAGGCCTTCGCCTTCCAGAATATACTCCTGCATATGTTCATCCAGCGCTCGGACCTTTACTTTATTGGGCCGGGTGACGACGCCGCATTTGCCGGGCACGCTCAGACAGCCTTCCTGTCCGGTCTGGGTCCCTTCTTCTTCCAGGATCTCCGGATTGATCAGCACATACTGGTTGCCATCTTCAATGTCGATGACGACGATCTGCTTTAAAATCCCCACCTGGCTGGCAGCCAGGCCGACCCCGTTGTTTTCATACATGGTGTCGAACATATCTTCAATCAGCTGGGCATTTCTGGGGGTCATCTCCGGCACCGGCTTGCAGGCCTTGCGCAGGATCTCATCTCCCAGAACCCGAATTTTTCTTACTGCCATATTCCGTTCCTTTCCTGCCCGGCGGCCGGTCTGCCTGGTCCGATAGACGTCAGGCAAACGAAAACTGCACCGAGACATGGGTTTTCCAGGAGGACCGGAGACGGATCTGCTCCAGACGGCTCCTGATTTTTATTAGTATATCATAGTTTTCCTGTTTCAAGTATAAAATTTTTCTGTATATATCATTAACTTTGTATACAGGCGCTTCCGCCGGTCCGATCACCTGGACTCCGCTTTCTTCTCCGCCGGAAGCGGCCCCGGCCAGTTCTTCGGCGGCCAGGTTCAGCGCCTCCTCCTGCCCGGAAGACAGAAGCACGCAGAGCATCTGCGCCGCCGGCGGATACCGCAGCGCCCTCCGGTAGGCCATTTCCTGCTGATAAAACGTTTCATAGTCCTGGGCCGCGGCACAGGCTATGGCGTAGTGGTCCGGCTGATACGTCTGGATGATAACCTCTCCCGGCAGCCGGTCCCGCCCGGCCCGCCCGGCCGCCTGGGTCAGCAGCTGAAAGGTGCGTTCGCCGCAGCGGAAATCCGGGGAGTACAAAGACAGGTCGGCGGCCAGAATGCCTACCAGGGTTACGTCCGGGAAATCATGGCCTTTGACGATCATCTGGGTGCCCACCAGAATATCCGCCTCATGGCGGCGGAACGCGGCCAGAATCGCCTCATGCCCGCCTTTGCGGGAAGTGGTGTCCAGATCCATCCGCAGGATCCGGGCGCCGGGAAACTGTCTGGCAGCCATGGCCTGGATTTTCTGGGTCCCGGTGCCGAAAGCCGCGATATAGGGAGAGCCGCAGACCGGACACCGGTCCGGCATCTTCTGCTGGTATCCGCAGTAATGGCAGACCAGGCGGCTGCTTCCGTGAAGCGTCAAGGACACGTCGCAGTGGGGGCAGCGCATGGCCGTGCCGCAGGACCGGCAGGACACAAATCCGGCATAGCCTCTCCGGTTGATAAACAGCATGGTCTGCTGGCCCGCGTCCAGCCGCTTCTGCACCGCTTCGGCCAGCGCCCGGCTGAACATGGACTTGTTGCCGCTTTTTAATTCTTCCCGCAGATCCACCACCTGCACCTGGGAAACGGCGCTGTCCGGCTTTGCCCGGCCGGTCAGCCGGTACAGCCGGTACTCACCGGAAAGGGCCCGGGTGTAGCTTTCCAGCGACGGCGTCGCGGATCCCAGCACCAGGGACGCGCCGGCCAGATTCGCCAGCTGTCTGGCCGCGTCTCTGGCGTGATACCGGGGCACCGTTTCGCTCTGGTAGGAAGTTTCATGTTCTTCATCTACCACGATCAGACCCGGATCCGGAAACGGGGCAAACAGCGCCGAACGGGGGCCGATCATCACCGAGGCGTCCCCGGTGCGGGCCCGTTCAAACTGGTCGTACCGCTCGCCATCGGAAAGACGGGAGTGCATCACCGCGATCCGGCGGCCGAAGCGGCTGTAAAACCGCTGCACCGTCTGGTACGTCAGGGCAATTTCCGGAATCAGCACAATGGCCTGCCGGCCCTGTTCCAGCACGTGGCGGATCATCTCCATGTACACTTCGGTTTTTCCGCTTCCCGTAATGCCGAACAGCAGAAAAACCCCTCGTTCTCCCCGGTCGTAGCGGGCGCAGAAATCATCCGCCGCCGCCTGCTGCTCCGGATTCAGCCGCGCCGGCGCGGAAAACGCCGGATTGCCGTAATACTCCGGCATCCGGTACCGGGTCTGGGATTCCACCGCCAGAATCCCTTTTTCTTCCAGGCCGCGGATGACCGCGGCGGAGAGCCGCAGCCGCCGCACTGTCTGGTCATAAGGAAGGACGGGAAGTCCGGCAAAGGCTTCCAGCAGCCGCTGTCTGGCCGTGTAATGCTTCCGGGCCGCCTCTAAGGCCGCTTCCTTCCGTTCCTCCTCATTCAGCAGGCAGCGCAGCTGCCGGTCTTTCTGCTGCCGCACCTTCTGCCGGACCGGCAGCACCGTTTTCAGCGCCTGGTTCATGGTGCAGCCGCAGTGCTCCTTCATCCACCAGGCCAGCTGGATCAGCCGGGACTGGGCCGTGACGCCTTCTTTCGCGGCGCTGTCCAGGTCCCGGATGCGGGCCGGGTCGATTTCCGGACGGTCCGTCACCTCTACCACATATCCGCTGCGGACTGCGGAGCTGTTCCCGAAGGGAACCCGTACCGGCGTTCCGACAAAAATCCTGCCTTCCAGCGATTCCGGAATCCGGTACTGAAAGGTCTTGTCTACATTTTCATGGGAAATATCAATGATGACGCTGGCATACATCATCTGCCGCTTCTCCTAATTTCATACTGTTGGAGCCTTTGAACAGCACGCAGTCTCCGGCATGGATGCCGTCCGCCAGCCACTGTTTCAGTTCTTCCAGGTTTTCGGTATGGATCCAGGTCAGGTCCGGCCGGATCTGAAGGGCCCCGGTTCCGATCTGCTCTGCCAGGGTTCCGCAGGTCACCAGAAGGTCCACCGGCAGGCCGGCCAGGTACTCGCCTGTCTCCCGGTGAAACCGGACCTCTTCCTCTCCCAGTTCTTTCATATCCGCCAGCACCGCCGCCCGGCGGCCCTCCGGCTCCATGGACGCCAGAATATCCAGCGCCGCCCTCATGGATGCCGGACTGGCGTTGTAGGTGTCGTCGATCACCGTAATATCTCTGCAGGGCCGGATCTGCTGCCGTCTGGCAAAGCCGGAAAAATGTGCCAGGCGCTCTGCCGCCGCTTCCAGCGGCACGCCGGATATATCCGCCGCCGCCAGGGCCGCCATGGCATTGCGGACCTGATGGAGGCCGGGAACCTGCAGCGATACGCCGATTTTCCGGCCGCGGCAGTCGGCGGTAAAGGACGGCATGCCGTTTTCCATATGGATGTCCAGCGCCCGGTACTGACAGGCTTCACCGGTTCCGTAGTAATAGGTTCGGCATCCCGGTTTCCCGCAGGCGCGGCTTAAAAACGGGTCGTCGCCGTTTAACAGCAGAACGCCGCCGTCCCGCAGTCCGTCCTGAATGGTCATCTTCTCCCGGAAAATCGCTTCCTGAGAACCCAGCTGCCCGATGTGGGATACGCCGATATTGGTAATCACCGCCAGATCCGGCCGGGCGATGCGGGCAATCACCGTCAGTTCTCCCGGTTCGCTCATGCCCAGCTCGATCACCGCCACCTCATCCTCCGGAGAAATTTCCGAGAGGGTCATGGGAACGCCCACCTGGCTGTTGTGGTTTCCCGGCGTCTGGTATACCCGAAAGCCGCCGGACAGCGCCGCGGCAATCATTTCCCTGGTGGTGGTTTTTCCAACGCTGCCGGTGATGCCCACCACAGGGATGTTCCGCAGGGAACGGTAATAGCTTCCCAGGGCCTGCAGCGCCTGTCTGGTGTCTTCCACGGCAATCCAGGGGTGCAGCAGGCGGGGATCTCCGCCCGCGGATTCCGCCGCCGGATCCTGCCCGTCCTCCAGCACCTGTTCCAGGGTTTTGTGGCGGCTGGTCAGCACCGCCGCCGCGCCGTTTTCAAACGCCTGGCGGATAAACCGATGGGCGTCGTTTCGCTCTCCCGCCAGAGGCACAAACAGATCGCCGCCGGTCATGGACCGGGAGTCGATGCTGATATGCGCAGCCAATATGTCTTCTTTTCCGCACAAAAGCCTGCCGCCGCAGGCTTTTGTCAGTTCTTTTATCGTTATGGGTTCCATGTCAGTTCCCCGCTTTCCAGTTTCTGCACCGTTTCCTCGATGACCTGCCGGTCCAGGAACGGATACCGGACGCCTTCGATTTCCTGATAGTCCTCGTGTCCTTTTCCGATGACGGCGATCATGTCGCCGGGACGGGAATGGACAATGCTGTAGGCAATGGCCTCCCGCCGGTCGGGAATTTCCAGATACGCGCCGCCGGTTTTTTCCAGGCTGCCCCGGATATCGGCAATGATATCCTCTGTCTTTTCATAGCGGGAATTGTCCGCCGTCAGAATGCACAGATCCGCCAGCCGGCCGCCGATTTCTCCCATGGAATACCGGCGGTCTTTGGAGCGGTTGCCCCCGCAGCCGAACACGCAGACCAGCCGCTTCGGGCGGTATTCCCGCAGAGTGGTCAGCAGGCTTTCCATGCTTACCGCATTGTGGGCGTAGTCCACCAGTACGGTGCAGCGGGGCGACGAATAGACAATTTCCATGCGCCCGTTGACCTGAAGATGTTCCAGGGCATGGCAGACATGCTCCCGGGGCAGATCCAGGAAGCTGCACACCGACACCGCCGCCAGGGCGTTGCTGACGTTGAACCGTCCCGGCACGCTGACCCGCACTTCCATCTCGCAGGCGCCGTGCACGTCAAAATCCACGCCCACAAAGTCCGGTTCGGAAACATACCGGATGTTGTCCGCGGTAAAGTCCGCCTCCCGGTCCAGGCTGAAGGTAAACAGGCGGCAGCTCTTGCCCTCGGCAATCTCCTGAAAATGGGGATCGTCCCGGTTGACCAGCCCTACCCGGCAGCGGTTTAACAGCTGGGATTTCCAGTAGAGATATTCTTCAAAATCCGCGTGCTCGCCGGGACCGATGTGGTCCCGGGAAATATTGGTAAAAATGCCGTAATCAAACTCGATGCCGTCGGTCCGGTGCATTTTCAGTCCCTGAGAAGAGACTTCCATGATCATATATTCGCATCCCGCGTCAGCCATCATGGAAAAATACCGCTGCAGTTCATAGGATTCCGGCGTAGTGTTGGCCGTAGGATACACCTGGTCTCCGATCACGGCGCCTGCGGTTCCGATCAGCCCCGTCTTTTTGCCGGCGGCTTCCAGAATCGCCCGGATCATATAGGTGGTGGTGGTTTTGCCCTTGGTTCCGGTGACGCCGATGCAGGTCATCTTTCTGGATGGCCAGCCGAACCGGGCGGCGGAAAGCAGGGCCAGCGCCTGCCGGGAATCGGCGGTCTGCAGTACGCAGACGCCTTCCGGCATGGGGATTTCGTGCTCGGTCACCAGAACACGGGCGCCTTTTTGGACCGCCTCGCCGGCGAACTGGTGGGAATCCACCCGCGTGCCGGAAAGGCACACAAAGACGCATCCCGGCACCACCTTCCGGGAATCGTAAACCACTTCCGAAACTTCGGTATCCGCGGTGCCGGCAAGCACCGTATACTCCATATCTTTTAACGCTTCTGCTATGTTCATGAAAGCCTCCGGGTGATCAGAACAGGCCTGTGATAACGCCGTGTTCGTCTACATCGATGTTGTCTGCCGCCGGCTTCTTGGGAAGGCCCGGCATGGTCATAATGGCGCCGGTCAGCACGACCACAAAACCGGCTCCCGCGGAAACATAGGCGTCCCGCACCTGAATGGTAAAATCTCTGGGGCGTCCCAGTTTGGTCTGGTCGTCCGACAGGGAGTACTGGGTCTTGGCCATGCACACCGGCAGGCTGCCGAATCCCATAGCTTCGATCTTGTCGATGGCCTTCGCCGCCGCAGGCGCGTAGGCAGCGCCGTCCGCTCCGTAGATTTCTTTCGCGATGGTCTCAATCTTTTCCCGTATGGACAAATCGTCGGCGTACAGAGGATGGTAATGGCTCTCTTTCTTTTCCAGCGTATCCAGCACTTTCTGCGCCAGCGCCTCGCCGCCTTCGCCTCCCTTTTCCCATACCTGGGACAGGGCGAATTCACAGCCCCGCTCTTCGCAGAACTGGCGGACATAGGCGTGCTCCGCCTCCGTGTCGCTGGTAAAGGCGTTTAACGTCACCACCACCGGCACGCCGTATTTCTGCAGGTTTTCGATGTGCTTTTCCAGATTGACAATGCCGGCCTTCAGCGCTTCCAGGTTCTCCTGCCCCAGGTCCGCTTTGGCCACGCCGCCGTTGTATTTCAGCGCCCGTACCGTAGCCACCAGCACCACCGCGTCCGGCTTCAGGCCGGCTTTGCGGCATTTGATATCCAGGAATTTTTCCGCCCCCAGGTCGGCGCCGAAACCGGCTTCCGTTACCACGATATCCGCCAGCTTCAGGGCTGTCCGTGTAGCACGGACACTGTTGCAGCCATGGGCAATGTTGACAAAGGGGCCGCCGTGCACCAGGGCGCCGGTATGCTCCAGGGTCTGGATCAGGTTGGGCTTCAGCGCGTCTTTCAGAAGCGCCGCCATGGCGCCTACGGCGTGAAGATCGGCGGCAGTCACCGGCTCGCCTGCGTAATTATATGCGACAATGATCCGTCCGAGACGTTCTTTTAAGTCTTTCATGTCGTCGGCCAGGCAGAGGATGGCCATGATCTCCGACGCTACGGTAATGACAAAATGGTCTTCCCGCACGAAGCCGTCGGCTTTGGCGCCCAGGCCGATGACGATGTTGCGCAGCGCCCGGTCATTCATATCCATGCACCGCTTCCACAGAATCTGGCGGGTATCGATGCCCAGGGCGTTGCCCTGCTGGATATGGTTGTCCAGAAGCGCCGCCAGCAGGTTGTTGGCAGAGGTTATGGCATGAAAATCTCCGGTAAAGTGCAGGTTTAAATCTTCCATAGGAACCACCTGGGCATATCCGCCGCCGGCGGCGCCTCCCTTGATGCCGAAGCAGGGCCCCAAAGACGGCTCCCGCAGGGCAGCCAGAGTCTTTTTCCCCAGGCGGCTTAAAGCGTCGCTTAAGCCCACGCTGGTGGTGGTCTTGCCTTCGCCTGCCGGCGTCGGGTTAATGGCCGTTACCAGCACCAGTTTTCCATCGGGACGGTTTTTTACCTGCTCCCACAGTTCGTCGCTCAGCTTGGCCTTGTACTTGCCGTAGAGCTCCAGCTGGTCCTCGGAAATCCCGTAGGCCGCCGCCACCTGGCGGATGGGAAGCATCTGCGCTTCCTGCGCGATCTGAATATCGGTTTTCATTGAAATCCTCCTCCTTATGTATATTGGATGCGGCCTGCTACTGCTTCAGCATGGCCTCAAATTCTTCCATGGTCATCAGCACCCGGCGGGGCTTGGTTCCCTCTTCTTCTCCCACCACGCCGGCTTCCGCCAGCTGGTCCATAATTCTGGCTGCCCGGTTAAATCCGATTTTGAACATCCGCTGCAGCATACCTATGGAACCCTTTTCTTTTTCAATCAGGAACCGTCCGGCCTGTTCAAAATACTCGTCCCGGCTGTTTCTGGCGTCGGCGCCGGAAGCGGCTGCCGGAGCGGCAATCTGGCTTTCGATCTCCTGGCTGTAGGACTCGCCGGACTCCTGGTTCTGTTCCGTCAAAAATTCCACCACCCGGGAAACCTCCTGGTCAGAGACAAAAGCGCCCTGCACCCGCTGGGGCTTGGGATAGCCGGCGGGGTAGAACAGCATGTCCCCCTTGCCCAGCAGTTTCTCCGCTCCGTTGATGTCGATGATGGTTCTGGAATCCACGCCGGAGGAAACGGCAAAGGCGATCCGGGACGGCACGTTGGCCTTGATCAGGCCGGTGATGACGTTGACGGAGGGCCGCTGGGTGGCAATCACCAGATGGATGCCGGCGGCTCTGGCCAGCTGGGCCAGACGGCAGATGGCGTCCTCCACCTCGCCCGGCGAAACCATCATCAGGTCCGCCAGTTCGTCTACGATGATCACAATATGAGGCATCTTCCGCGGCCGGTCCGGGTCTTCTAGATCCTTGACCGCTTCCGCTTTCGCGTTGTACCCCTTCATATCCCGCACATTGTATTTGGCGAATTTCTTGTAGCGGTCCA
This sequence comes from uncultured Lachnospiraceae bacterium, assembly GCA_944380605.1. Lineage (GTDB taxonomy): Bacteria > Bacillota > Clostridia > Lachnospirales > Lachnospiraceae > UBA3402. The sequence goes on from CALWIA010000010.1 coordinate 67,557, forward strand.
TCATCTCCGCCACCGCCCAGTTCAGCGCGCCGGACGCCTTTTTCGGGTCCGTCACCACCGGGATCAGCAGATGGGGAATGCCGTTGTAGGCGCTTAACTCCACTACTTTCGGGTCGATCATGATCATCCGCACATCTTCGGGACTGGATTTGTAGATCAGGCTCATAATCAGCGTATTGATGCAGACGGATTTTCCGGAGCCGGTGGCGCCGGCAATCAGCAGGTGAGGCATTTTGGAAATGTCCGTCACCACCGCTTTCCCGCCGATGTCCCTGCCGACGGCGAAGGTCAGCTGCGAACGGCTGTTTTTGAATTCATCGGTTTCCAGCAGGTCCCGCAGATATACCACGGCGGTCTCCCGGTTGGGCACTTCGATGCCTACGGCGGATTTGCCGGGAATCGGCGCTTCGATCCGGATGTCCGAAGCCGCCAGACTCAGTTTGATATCGTCTGCCAGCCCTACGATCTTGCTGACCTTGACGCCCTGTTCCGGATGCAGTTCGTAACGGGTTACCGCCGGCCCGCAGCTGACGTTGGTTACCGTCACGCCCACGCCGAAATTGCGCAGGGTCTGCTGCAGCTTCACCGCCGTCTCCCGGTATTCCTTGTCGGAAAAACCGCCGGCTTTCCGCCCGCTGCCCTTTAGCAGAGACAGGGGAGGAAACTGATACTCCCGCTTCGGCGCTTCCTGCGCGGAAACCGGTTCCGGAATTCCCGCTTCTTCCCGGGCTTCCTGCCGCCGGCTTTCCAGCTTTTTGCGCAGGGCCTCCGTATCGCTTTCAATGATCTTTCCTCCGGCCGTCACCACCTGGCGGCTTTCCGAAGGAATGGAAAATTCTTCCGGCGGAAGCGTCTCTTCCGGCCGGGAAACCGGTTCCTCTTCCGGTTCGGCCGCCTCCTCCGGCACAGATTCGGCTTCCGGGATTTCCTCTTCTTCAAAGGGAACCCGGTCGTCGTCGTCTTCTATGTAAGGCTGCATCGGCTGAATCCTGCCGGTAAAGGTATCCTCCCCGGCCCAAACGGCAGGCGCTTCTTCCTCAGGCACAGCGTCCGGCTCCGGAATTTTCTCTTCCGGCATCGGAACCTCTTCCGGAAATTCCGGCGGAACCGACAGGTCTGTGGAATCCAGATTGACCCCGCGCACCCGCTGTTCCTCCCGCAGCCGGCGCTTCTCTTCTTTCCGTTCTTCGTGGAGTTCCCGCCGCCGGCCGGCGTCTTCTTTGGCCCGGCGGTAGGCTTTGCCGCCGCCTTTTTTCACTGCGGATACCACCGATTTTTCCGTCACGCAGACGGCGCAGATCACCAGCGCCACCACCAGAACCAGATACGTTCCTACGGTCCCCAGCGCCGCCCCCAGCGCCGTCACCAGAAGGCCGCCGGCAAATCCGCCGCCGGCGCCGTTTGCGCTGGAGCGCAGGTATATCTGCCCCAGGCTCTGTCCCGCCTGATAACCGCCGCCAAATACCATTTCCGCCAGGGCGCAGATCACCAGAAAGCCGGCGATGGCAGCCCCAAGCTTTACTGCCGCCAGAGGATTGCCTTTATTGGCCAGGCCAAAACAGGTTCCCGCAAACAAAAGAAGAGGTGCAACAAACCCTGCGATCCCGAAGATTCCCAGTTGCACCTGCCGAAGATATTCTCCTACGGTTCCGCACAGGCGGAAATTGCTTAAAAACAGCAGCACCGCCAGCGCGAAAGCTGCGATGATCAGCACCTCTGAGCGGATAAAGCTGGCTTCTTCCTGCCTGGCCTTTGTCCTGCTTCTGCTGCCTGCCGTTGTTTTCTTTTTGCTTTTTGAACTGCTTTTTTTCGTTCCAGCCACCGATGTTCTGCCTCCTGACCAATTCCCATGGTTTCATTGAACCTAGTATACAAAAAATAAGGGGAAAATGCAAGCCGGCATCCGGCGCCGGCTTTCCTACAACTTGTTTTTCCCTTCTTTTATCATCTGCCGCAGTTTGTTCAGCGCGTCGCGGATGCCGCCTACCGCGTCGATCAGGCCCTGCCGCACCGCTTCTTCCCCCACCAGCACCGTGCCCAGATCCCGGGTCAGCATCTCGGTATTGAGCATCAGACGCTTGATCTGGTCATAGGCAATGGAGGAATGGCCGGCAATGAAATTTAAGATCCGGTCCTGGATCATCTCAAAATACTCATAGGTCTGCGAAGCGCCGATGACCATGCCGGACATCCGCACCGGATGCACCATCATGGTACCGGTGGGGACGATAAAGGAATAATCCGTGGATACCGCCAGAGGCACTCCGATGGAATGGCTGCCGCCCAGCACCAGGGACACCGTGGGAATGCTTAACGACGCGATCATTTCCGCTATGGCAAGGCCGGCGTCCACATCCCCGCCGGAGGTGTTTAACAGCACCAGCAGGCCGGCGATGTTCCGGTCGTCTTCAATCGAAGCCAGCATGGGCAGCACGTGGTCGTACTTGGTGGTTTTGCTGGTGCCCGGCGCGTTTTCGTGGCCCTCCACCTCACCGATGATGGACAGCAGATGGATCTTTCCCGGCCCAGGCCCCTGATCCAGGGTCATCTGTCCGCAGGCCTCCAGGTTTTCTTCTTCCTGCCGGCGGACGTCCGCCGCTTCCTTTTTGTCTTCCTGCTTCATAAGCGCCTCCTTCTGACCGCCGTTCCGGCCGGTCAGAAGATAGTCTGCGCCGTATGTATGGATTTAATACCTGCCCTTTTTCAAAAGCTTCCGGATGCAGGCAAAGGTCTTTTCCTCCCCTTCCCGGCTGAGCATCACCAGCAGCCGTTCCAGAAGCTTGCGGGTCTCCGGATGCATGACGATGTAAGGCCGTTCCCTGCGGTAGTATTCCAGAGGGCTGCTGTCGGTGTACTGGCTGCCTTTGTACACCCGGCAGGCGGCGATGCGGTCCATGACCATTTCCGCCACGTAGCGCACCGGCATTTTATGGCCTACCAGCCCTTTGCTCTTGTCCAGGGAAAAATCGATCCAGTATTCAAAATGATGCTTGTTGCGCCCCTTGTGATGCAGCCAGGCGGTAGAAAATCCCTTTTCCTCCCGTTCCGCGGCATTGGGGCTCCGGTTGCCCTGATAGTACCGGACGCCGATCCAGAACTCCTCCGGACTGTATTTGGACAGATCGTGCAGCAGTCCCTGCCGGTACAGTCCTACCCGGAAGCAGTTTTTCATAACTAGAAATTTGTGCTCTGTAATTGTATAGAAATGATGCCAAAGATTCGAAAGTTTCATATTCATAATCCTTTTTGTTATTTATTGAAATTTTTCAGATAGTTAAGTAAAAATATTTGACACTTTTTCACAGTTATGCTATTCTTAGGACAGCTGCAAACGGTTTGCAGCCCAGACACAATCTTTTTTTATTTTGGAGGTATCATCATGAGCAAAGGTACAGTCAAGTGGTTCAACAATCAGAAGGGTTACGGCTTCATCTGTGACGAAGAAGGCAAGGACGTATTCGTACATTACTCCGGCCTGAACATGGAAGGCTACAAGACCCTGGAAGAAGGCGCTGCCGTAGAGTTCGATGTTGTAGAAGGCGCCAAGGGACCGCAGGCTACCAACGTTACCAAACTTTAAGTTTTACTGATCAGTGTACCTTTCCATTCTATATACATTCTGCAGTTAAGAGAATATAGAGTCACACCGTACATGATTACAAAAAGAACCGCCCTCCGGGTCCGGTTCTTTTTTGTACGATAGGAAATTTCATTTCCTATCGTACAAAAAAGACGCTCCGCTGAGGATGCGCACTCGCGCATGAGGCAGATGTTGCCTGACGGCAACTGCGCTCGGCGCGAGTGTGCGCCAAGGCGCACACTTTTTTATTTGCGCAGGGCAGGCTTCAGCCGCCGGCCCTCTGAAGCAGGGACTGCAGGTCCTCTACGGAAAATACGTAGCTGTTTTCGCAGAACTGACAGTTGACGGTCACCGGCTTCCCGTCCTGAATCATGTCTTCCAGTTCTTTTTTCCCGGTGCTGATCAGCGCCCGTTCCACCCGGATCCGGCTGCACCCGCAGTAAAACCGGGTTTCCATCCGGTCCAGAATTTCCAGGTCCTGGTCGCCCAGCAGCTGGTTTAAAATATCCTCCGGCATCATGCCTGCCTCCAGCATGGAGGTGACGGAAGAAACGGTTTTCAGTTTTTCCTCCAGCCGGCAGATGGACTCCTCTGACGCGCCCGGCATCAGCTGGATAATAAAGCCGCCGGCCTGCCGCACCGTATTGTTCCGGTTCATCAGCACGCCCAGGGCCACCGAAGAAGGCACCTGTTCGGAAACGGCATAATAATAGGTCAGGTCTTCGGCGATTTCTCCGCTGACCAGATCCGTCTGTCCCACATAGGGCTCCTTCAGTCCGATATCCTGCACCACACTGAGCACGCCCTTTCCAATGGCGCCGCCCACGTCCAGCTTGCCGGCGGCGCTGGGAGGCAGCATCACTTCCGGCTGGTAGACGTAGCCCTTGACATCGCCTTTGGAGTCGGCGGTCACTGTCAGCCCTTCCATGGGGCCGTCTCCCTGGATCTTAATGGTGAGAATGTCCTGTTCTCCCTTCATCATAACGCCCATCATGCCTGCCGCCGTCAGAAGGCGGCCCAGGGCGGCCGTGGCCACCGGGCTGGTGTTGTGGGCTTTTCTGGCCGTTTCGGTCAGTTCCGTGGTAACCGAGGCGAAGGCGCGGATGTCGCCGCCTGCCGCCGATGCGCGGATGATATAATCCATATCTGTTCAATCTCCTTTTTTGTCTGGCATGGGTTTGCCCTGTTCTCTGAGAACCACGTAAATCCGCTGGCTGTCTTTCTTTGGCGGCTCGTGGGTAAAGGCGTCGTAAACCGCCTCCGCCTTCATGCCGCCCTCTTCTGCCGCCCGCAGAACATCGGATATTTCATAGGCGCGCTGCAGATGGGTCTCGTCAAACCGGCGGTACAGCGCCTCCTTCTCCGATTCCCGGACAAACAGCGTCAGGTCGTACTGGTTGATGCCGGTTTCCGGGTCAAAAAAATTGTCCCAGATAAAGCTGCAGGCTTCCCGGCTTTCCGCGATGGTGCTGTCTCCGATCACGTCCCGGTATTTGTAGGCGGTATTCATGTCAAAAATAAACACGCCGCCGGGATCCAGATAATTGTTGACCAGCCGGAATACCCGGACCAGGTCCTGGTATTCCAGCAGATAGTTCATGGAATCGCAGAGGCTGACCACCGCTGCCGTAGTGCCGTACAGCTCCATTTCCCGCATATCCTGGCAGAGATAGAGAATGTCCAGGCCGGACTGTTCCCGCTTTTCCATGGCGATCTGCAGCATCTCCTGGGAACTGTCCAGGCCGATCATGTCATATCCCTTCCGGGCCAGCAGCTGGGTCAGCGTGCCGGTGCCGCAGCCCAGATCCAGCACGATTCCCTGCTCCACTCCGTATTCCCGCAGCAGCCCGGCAAGGTATTCCGTCCAAGCCTCATAGGGGATGTTGTCCATAAACGCGTCATAGACTTCCGCGAAACTGGTATAGGCATCCATATCCGGCGTCTCCTTTTTGCCGCTTTCGCGGCATATGCTTCACAGTCTGAAAAAGGGAGGGTGCGCAGGCATCCCCCCTTTATGGCTTATTTGTTTTTGCCGCAGCACTTTTTGTATTTTAAGCCGCTGCCGCAGGGACAGGGATCGTTTCTGCCGATCTTGGGTCCCTTTACAATGGTTCCGGAAGCCTTCTGCTGCTTGTACAGCTCTTTGCGCCGTTCTTCCGTCAGAATCTGATCCCACATGGGCAGGTTGTACAGCCAGTCCGCTTTCGCCGCTACCATGTTGTAATACAGCTTTTCCGGATCGATCTGAATCTTTACCACGGTATCTTCATCCATGGTCTCGATGGGATTTTCATATCCCAGCAGGCTTTCGCTGATGCCGTCCAAAAAGCCGGTCATAATCAGCACTTCCGTGTGATACTTCTCCGCCAGTTCCTTGACGGTGCCTTCCACAACCTGAGACGGATCCGAAAGGATCTGCTCGTAAATACCTTTTTCAATGGCAAAATAACCAGACCAGAGCCGCTCTCTCTCTTTATCATTCAGGCCATCGCCGTACGCAAGACTGCGCCAGTTTTCCAATAACGTCATAATCATCCGTCCTTCTTTTTCAGGTCCGCAGCGGGACCCATTCATAAATTCGTCTCTTAGTATATAACAAGTCCCCGGAATTTGCAATGAAATCTTTTCATCGGTACAGATACAGCGGAAGTCCGTTTTCCATGGGGCGCTGCACCTCGCCCTGAATCAGGGGCAGGGCGTAAGACAGGAACTCCTCGGCGATATCCATGCCGCCATCCGTAATCCATTCCGCCGGGAACTTCTTTTCCTGGTTGCAGATCCGGCTGACGTCTTCCATGGTGCAGCGAATCTCGTAGGGAGAACTGCCGGTTCTCTGAAACGCGGCCATGGCTTCCGTAACGCCCTCCAGCGCCTGCGACAGGCCAAAGGAGCCGGCCAGAGCCGCTTCTTCCAGGTCTGTACGGGACGCCGCCAGGCCGCTGCACCGCTGGCAGATATTCAGTTCCACGCTGCGGGCCTTGATGCCGAACCGGCTGCGGACAAACTGCTCCAGCACCTTTCCACACCCCGCCAGCATTTTGTGGCCGAAGGTGTCCACGCCCGCGTCGGAACCGTACTCGCAGAGAAACCGGCCTTCGGCATCGGCGATGCCCTCGGAGACACAGACCACCACGTCCGGACGCTCCTGCAGCGCCTGCTCCAGGCGGCGGCCGAAGGCTTCCAGGTCAAAGACCTGTTCCGGCAGGCAGATCAGCATCGGGTTGTCTCCCGGATATTTGCGGGCCAGGGCGCCGGCGGCCGTCAGCCATCCCGCATGCCGGCCCATGATCTCCACAATGGTCACTGCCGGCTGCCGGTACACCGCGCAGTCCAGGCCGATTTCCCGGACGGAAGAAGCCACGTATTTGGCCGCGCTTCCATATCCGGGCGTATGGTCGGTGCACACCAGATCGTTGTCGATGGTTTTGGGAATGCCCACAAACCGGATAGAACTGCCCTGCCGGCTGCCGTAGGCCGAAAGCTTGCTGACGGTGTCCATGGAATCGTTGCCGCCGATGTAGCAGAAATATCCCACGGAAAGGGCTTCCAGCTTTTCAAAGATCGCCGGATACACCGGATCCGACAGATCCGCGGGAAGCTGATACCGGCAGGAGCCCAGATACGCCCCAGGCGTCACCCGCAGAATCTCCCGCTGCCGCGGCGAAAGGGTTTCAGAAAGGGACACGATGGAATCCTTTAAAAACCCTTCGATTCCGTTGCACATGCCGTACACCTGCCCCACCTGTCCGCTCCGGCGCGTTCCTTCCTCCAGCACGCCGTACAGGCTGGCGTTGATGGCCGCCGTGGGGCCGCCCGACTGTCCTGCCAAAACATTCTTTTTCATACGTCCGTTCTCTCCTTTACGGTAATTTTCCGCCTGACGCGTTTTTTTATATTCCATGTGTATAGATTTCCAGAACAGGACCATACTATAGACATACACCAGAGAAAATAAATACTTATCCTCCCCTTTTTTGATACCCTGTTCACTGCGAAACCGCGGCGGGCGGGGTATTTTTTAATTCTACAGCAGTTCCTCTATGGTGATTCCATCAAAGAAAAATTCCAGGATCTCTTTGTAATTCATTCCCGCCTGGGCCATGCCCTGGGCGCCGTTCTGGCTCATGCCCACGCCGTGGCCGTAGCCGCCTCCGTAAATGGTAAACACCGTTACCCCGTTTTCGTCCGGCTCCGAACGCTCCACAGCAATAAAGGCGCTGGGCAGGGAGTCCCACCCCGATACGGTGGTGCCGTCCTGCCGGGTGATCACCAGGTCCGGATGGCCCAGCACGGAGCGGATCCGGCTCTCTCCCTGGATGGTCCGGACTCCGCCGGTCCCCTCGATTTCCATGACCATACCGATTCCGCCGACGGAACGTTCCCGCATGGTGATCTTCGTTATGGTCCCGATATCGGAGATTTCTTCCTCCAGCCGGCTGCTGGTGGTCTGCGTCTGCCAGCGGTACATGGGAAATCCGGATTCATAGCCGGCGGGGCAGCTTTTGATATATTCAGAAAAGACCACGTTGCTGGTCAGATCCAGCACGCCTCCCCCTTCCCGCACCGCGGTGCCTTTCAGATACGGCACATCCGACAGGTCCGCACCCCAGATGGTGCCGTCGGTGGTGTGTCCGCAGGAAGTGGAAAAATAAAAGACTTCCGCCGCTTCTCCTTCATAAAACAGCAGCTTTCCATAGGTCTCATTGACCGCCACGTTGGAAGACTCGTAGGTCTGGATGTTGTTGTACACCTGGAAATTGGTGCTGTCGTCCACATGGGCGCCGTACTGCCGGTAACTGTTGCCCTGAATCTGCCGGTAGGCGTAGGTTCTGGCGCATACGGCCTGGGCCTTTAACGCCTCTTTCTCATAGCTGGCCGGCATCTCGCTGGGCACCACCCGCTTCAGATAGTCTTCCACATAAGTTTCATTGATCAGCACCAGGGCGCCGTCTTCTTCCGTAATTTCCAGCCGCCCGGGATACACCGGCATGCCCTGGGACCGTTCCAGAGAACGGACGCGGATGCCCGCTTCCGGATCCTCCGGCTGGTAGATGACACGTCCCTCCTGCAGAATCGGGTCGCCGGGGGACAACGTCACTGTTTCGCCGGGGAAAAACTCCTGCTCTTCTTCACCGATGATCCGGGTTCCGCCGCTTAAGAATTCCAGTTCCACCGTATCGTGAAACAGCGAGCCGAATCCCTCCGACATGATCAGCACCCGGATGGTGTCCGCGTTAAATTCCCGCACCGTCAGCGCCGCGCACAGCTTTCCATCGGCGGTCACAAATTCCTGGGAATCATAGCCCACCAAAAGCTCCGACATGCTCTGCCGGCGGAACTCGCCGTACAATTTGTAGACGCCGAAATTTTCGTCCAGCGGCACCTGGCCGTATCCTTCGATTTCTATGGAATCCTCCCGGACCGACAGGATTTTCCCGTGGATGGTGTCTTTTTTCAGCACCACTTTTTCCACCGTCCCCGCCTTCAGCGTCACATCCGCCAGCTGACTGGTCATGGCTTCCGGGTCGTCGATGGTCTTGTTCACCGGCAGACGGCGGGTAATGGCTCCTACATAGCCGGTAATGGCCTCCTCTCCCGCCGAAAAAATCCAGACATTCTTGTACGTCACCTGATCCGACACCAGTTCCACCACCCGCAGAATTTCCTGCCCGCTGACCAGCACCCGGATTTCCCGGTCTATGTAGGGAGAAAGGGCCAGGCCCTCAAATCCAAAGCTTCCCCGGTTGGTATAGGCGGTCCAGGCCGGCGCGTCCTCCACGTTGTCCGGCGTGCCGAAAATCTGCAGCGTTTCTTCCGTCACCAGGCAGTTCTCCGTCCGCTGCCTTATGGCGTCGTACAGATACCACCACTGTTCTTCCGGAATCGGCCGGTCCCGGTTCTGACGGGTCAGGCCCACATAGCCTTCCAGTTCCGGCGCGGCCTGCGCCGCCAGATAGTCCGCTTCTTCGTAGGTGAGAAACCCTTCCGCCGTCTCCTCGTCGGCAGGCGTCAGCTCCTGGGAAATCCATCCCCGCCGGTACAGGCAGTCCATATAGACGGCGTACCATCGGTCCTGGCTTCCGGCGGGGAAATAGGAATCCGCCCCGGCGGCTTCTTCCCGGCACTGCTGCGCGGAAGCGGTCAGAAGCGCCGCGGCTCTGCAGGCGGACGCCCGGGAAATCCCCTCCCGTTCCGGTTCCAGCAGCCAGATTACCGCGATCAGGATAACGGCGGTAAAGGGGATGCCAAGCAGCCATCCCATCATTCGTCTTTTTCTAGCAGATCCCATGCGATGCTCTCCTGTTTGTATTGTTTGCTCTTTGCTGAATGGGAATCAGAAATTTCCTGTGAAAAGATAAAGCAGCGATTGCTCGCTGCCTTTATCTTTTGCAAAACCCCGAAATGCCGGTTCTTACTGTTTGACGCCTAGCCAAGCTAGGTGGGCAACCGCACTCTGGCTTCTGCCTTCCACTCGTACGGAGGCCTGACATCCACCAGAAAATATAGGAATCCCTTATGTCATAATGTAGGTTCAAAGAAAGTAAGAGTTGTCGAACATTCCAGGAAAACTGCAATAAGATTTGTTCTCTACGGCTATTATACAATACCGGTTATAGATTTTCAATCCTGTTTTCATTTCAAAATCTGTCAATTCCTGCATCGGAAACCAGCGCGTAAATCAGCTTCCGCTGCGGCGGCTGTTCTGTGCCGATGACAAAAGCCGCGGCCGTTTTTGCTTCTGCTTCCGGGAAACGGGACGGATCGGAGCTGTGCAGTTTTGCCAGCACATCTCCCGCCTGGACGTATTCGCCGTATTTCCGTTTCAGGATCATGCCGGCCAGCGGGTCCACCGTGTCTTCCTTCCTGGCCCTTCCGGCTCCCAGAATCATGGAAGCGATGCCGCAGGCCTCCGCGTCCATATGGACAATCCAGCCGCTTTTTAAAGCCCGCACCTCGCGGCAATAGGGGGCCTGCCCCAGCCGCTCCGGTTCCCGGATGCAGCCGGCGTCTCCGCCCTGGGCCTCGGTCATGGCCGCCAGCGTGCGCAGGCCGCTGCCATCTTCCAGGGCTTTTTCAGCCTGGGCCAGACACGCCTCCCGGCTGCCTTTCCCCGCCAGAAACAGCATGCAGGCCGCCAGCTGCAGGCTGACCTGGGTCAGGTCTTCCGGTCCCCGGCCCTGTAAGACTTCCACGGCTTCTTTTACTTCCAGGGCATTGCCGATGGCATGGCCCAGCGGCACGTCCATATCGGTAATCAGCGCGCAGCACCGCCGCCCTGCCCGGGTGCCGATGTCCACCATCTCCCGGGCCAGCGCCAGCGAATCTTCCAGGGTTTTCATAAACGCGCCGCTGCCGGTTTTTACGTCCAGCACAATGCAGTCGCTGCCAGCCGCCAGCTTTTTGCTCATAATGGAAGAAGCGATCAGCGGAATGCTGTCCACCGTCGCCGTTACGTCCCGCAGGGCGTAGAGTTTTTTGTCTGCGGGAACCATGTTGCCGGTCTGGCCGATGACGGCGATGCCGGTCTGCCGTACGATTTCAAAAAAACGCTCCCGGGAAACCGACGTCTGAAACCCGGGAATGGATTCCAGCTTATCCAGCGTGCCGCCGGTATGGCCCAGGCCGCGGCCGGACATTTTGGCCACCCGGACGCCGCAGGAAGCCGCTATCGGACCGGCAATCAGCGTAGTCTTGTCTCCCACGCCTCCGGTGCTGTGCTTATCGGCCTTGACGCCGGGTATGGCGGACAAATCCGCCCGGTCCCCGGAATCCGCCATCTCTTCTGTAAGATATGCGGTTTCTTCTGGATTCATGCCCTGAAAACAGATGGCCATCAGCATGGCGGCCATCTGATAGTCGGGAATCTCTCCGCTGACAAAACCGGAAATCATCTGATGAATTTCTTCCCGGCTCAGCGCCCCGCCCCGCTTTTTCTTTTCGATCAGGTCATACATCCGCATGGGAATCCCCCCTTTTTGACGGCCCCAGATTTTCCGGTCCGAATCCTTCCGGCAGCAGCTGCCGCAGGGAAAACGTCCGAAACTCCTCCGGAGATTTTGCCAGCAGAATCTGAAAATCATCCGGGCTGCAGAATTCCCGCATCACCTGGCGGCATACGCCGCAGGGCGCGCAGAAATCCACCGGTGTCCCGTCCGGGCCGCCGCAGATGGCAATGGCCCGGAAATCCCGTTTTCCATCGCACAGCGCCCGCACAAACGCGCTGCGCTCCGCGCAGATGGTAGGGGAAAACGCGGCGTTTTCAATATTAAAGCCGGTATAGACGCTGCCGTCTCCGCATAACAGCGCCGCCGCCACGTGAAACCGTGAATAGGGCGCGTAGGCGCGGGGAAGCGTCTCCCACGCTTTTTGGATCAGCATTCTGGCTTCGTCCGGGCTCATGGCGTTTCTCCCTTCTCCGGATTCCGGGAAGCGGCCTCCGCTTTGGCAAGCTTCACGATCCGGCTGGTACCCAGACGGCTGGCTCCCAGTTCCAGAAACCGCTGCGCGTCCGCAAAGGACGAAATGCCGCCGGCGGCTTTGACTCTGACCTGGGGCCCCACATGCTGCGCCAGCAGCGCCACATCCTCAAACGTAGCCCCGCCGGTGGAAAATCCGGTGGAAGTTTTGATAAAATCGGCGCCGGATTCCGTTACCACCTGGCACATCCGGATTTTTTCTTCCCGGGTCAGCAGGCAGGTTTCCACGATCACCTTCAGCACCGCGGAGGAACACAGCGTGCGCAGGGACCGGATTTCTTCCAGGATCCGGTCATAGCGGCCGCTTTTCAGCCAGCCCAGGTTGATGACCATATCGATCTCCGACGCGCCGTTTTCCAGCGCCTCTTCGGTTTCAAAGGCTTTTACCGCCGTGGTATTGTATCCGTTGGGAAATCCGATGACGGTGCAGACCGGCAGCCGTCCCTCCAGATAAGCGGCAGCTTCCGCCACGTAAGAAGGCGGAATGCAGACCGACGCCGTATGATAAAAAAGCCCGTCGTCGCAGACCTGGCGGATGTCCTCCCAGACAGCGGCAGGATTCAGCAGCGTGTGATCCACTGCCCGAAAAATCTGTTCCCGATCCATAACACGCCTCCCTTTACACGTCTTCCAGTTCCCGCAGCTGGTACACCTGATATTCCCGGTCGTACACGTAGCCTAGTTTTTCCGCCAGCCCCACCGACTGCAGGTTCACCGCGTCCCAGTTGGGCACCAGGTTTCTCTCCAGGCACTCCAGCAGAAACGCCGCGCTGCAGGCCAGGGCCAGTCCCTGTCTGCGGAAGTCCTTGCGGGTGTCCACCTGTATCTCCATCATGCCTTCGCTGGAACCGTAAGCGGAACACCCCGCCGCCAGTTCCCGGCCCTTCATGGCCACGTAGCCGAACCCGCTTTCCAGAAAATGTCTGGCGTCTTCAAAGTTGGCGCACAGATCCCGACTCCACTCTTCCTTCAGCGTCAGATGGTACAGCCGTTCGTCGATGCGGCGGATCCGGATGCCTTTGGGCACCGCGTCAATATATCCTTTCAGCACATCCATATCAAAATGATGCTCGTCCTTTTTCAGGGCGTACCGGCTGACCAGCCGCAGCTGGCCGGAGAAGGTGTCTTCCAGCCAGTCCTTCCAGCGGTCGTCCGCCGGATACAGGTAGGCGCGGGAAGCCGATTCGTAGATCTGGCTCTTCAAATCCAGCGCCGGAGCTCCTTTGGGCGGAAGGCCGAACAGGTAGGCAAAGTCTCCGGTGACAATCAGACAATAGGAGGAATTTTCCAGTTTCGGAACCCAGACCCGGCCCATTGTTCCTTCTACGGCGCCCCGCACCAGAACCTCTCTGCTCCCCTCGCACAGGGAACGTATGGAATCTCGTTTCTTTCTGCCCAGTTCAATCATCATGAAAGTCATTCCTCCTTTGCGCAGATATTGCTGCAGAAGCAGTGCGCGGGCTTGCGCCGCCTGCGCAGTGCGCGCTCGGGAACTTCGTTTCCTCGCTCACGGGCTTGCGCCGCTCTCCGACGGCGCAGTGCGCGCTCGGAAACTTCGTTTCCTCGCTCACGGGCTTGCGCCGCTCTCCGACGGCGCAGTGCACGCTCGGGAACTTCGTTCCCTCGCTCACGGGCTTGCGCCCTATGGCATCTGCCAGCTGTCTGGATGCTTACGTGCAAGCACGACGCATCCACGACCACTGTCATCTGCCGCACTGCTTAATGCATTCGTGAACATTATACCATGTCTGCTGCGCAGACATGAACCCTCCGGGGGATGCGCACGGTTCGGTTCGGAGTTTACCTCGCTTTGCTCGGCCCGAACCGGCGCTGGTATAATATCTTTCGATATTATACCATAAATTAAATCTTCTGGGGAGGATATTTTTTTGAAGACAAATGGGAGAATGATTCGTTATAATGGGCAGGAAGGGAGGTGAGGAGAACGAGCCCTGATAAACAGCTGGAACTTTGGATTGACCGGTACCAGAATCTGATCTATTCCATATGTTTCCAGATGACGCGGGATTCTTTTGAAGCCCAGGACCTGACGCAGGAAACGTTTCTTTCCGCGTACAGGCGGTGCGCCTTTTTTGACGGCGCCAATGAGAAAGCCTGGCTGTGCCGCATTGCCGCCAACAAGTGCCTGGATTATCTGAAAGCGGCCGGCCGAAGGCAGATTCCTACGGAGGAGCTTTTTTTCCTCGCCAGCGGGAAATCCGACGAAGAACCGGAACGGCAGTATACCCAGCAGGAAACGAAGCAGGAACTGTACCAGTGCTGCATGAAGCTGAAGCCGCCGTACCGGGACGCTGCCCTGGATTATTTTTACCGGGAAATGACCATTCGGGAAATGGCGGAAAAGACCGGTGAGAATCCAAAAACGCTGCAGACCCGCGTATACCGCGCCAGGGCCTTGCTGCGGAACCTGTATCGAAAGGAGGACCTTCTGAATGGATAATTCGCATCTGAATGATCTGGATCTGGACGCGTTCGCCCAGGCCCTTGCCGACGCCGCGGAAAGCCGGGGACTGCTGCAGGCTCCCGCCAATCTGAAGGAGTCCATCCTGGAGCGGAGCCGCCAGCCGGATATGGTGCTGCAGGCGCAGTCCAACCGCCTGTCCCGGAAACTGACGCTTCTAGGATACGGGCTGCGGGTAGCCGCCGCTGCCGCCGCTTCCGTCGCCTTTATCCTCATGGTTCCTGCCGCGGATTCCGGTTTTCAAAGAGAGGAACTAAAGCAGCAGGCGCTGGAAGATATTTCAGACCTGACCCGGCGCCGGCGGCAAACAGCGGTGCCGGTGTACCGGCGGATTCAGGACGCCTTCGGCGTTCTGTCCCGTGATTCAATTTTCAATCTGGAGGAATGGATCGATGACAAATAAAAAGAACGCGTTTTTTACTTTCTGCTTTTCCCTGCTGCCCGGTGTCGGAGAGATGTACCTGGGCTTTTACCGGATGGGCGGAAGCATCATGTTTCTTGCCGCGGTAACCCTGGCTCTAGCCGAGTCCCTGTTTCCGCCTATGGGATACCTGCTTCCCATTTTCTGGTTTTACAGCTTTTTCCATACCCATAACTTAAACCATCTGCCCGATGAGGAATTTTACGCCGTGGAAGACGCATACCTGTTTCATCTGCAGCCGGACGTGCTGCTGCGGGGCGCCTGGCTGAAACAGTACCGCCGTCCCACTGCCGCCCTGCTGGTGGTTTTCGGCGCGGCCATCGCCTGGAACGCCGTGTGGAACGTGATCCGCACCTTCCTGTTCCAGTTTGCGGTTTCCGACGCGGTCATCGAAATGGTCTACGTCATCGGCCGGGCCGTACCGCAGCTGGCTGCCGCCGCGTGCATTGTGTGGATGGGACTGCTTCTGATCCGCAGAAAAAAAGAGGAGCTGATTCCTGCTCCCCCTTATCTGGAAGACCGGCAGGCCGCCGGCCGTCCGGACGCTACGGATTCGCCTTCCGATTGATAAACTCGGTGCGGATCTTGGAATATACAAATTTCTGGCTTTTATACAGCCCGTAATAGCCGGACAGCGTAAAGCTCACCGCAATGGACAGGGCGAAATACGGCATGGCCTCAAAGCCGCACATTTCAAAGATCAGCAGGGCACTGGTAATGGGACAGTTGGTGACTCCCACAAACAGCGCGGCCATGCCGCAGGCGGCGCACAGAGACGGAGAAAGCCCCGTAACCATGCCAAACAGCCCTCCGAAAGAGGCCCCTACGCACAGGGTCGGCACAATCTCGCCGCCCCGGTAGCCGGCTCCAATGGTCAGCGCCGTAAACAGGGCCTTGATCAGAAACGCGCCCCAGAACACCCGGCCTTCCATGGCCGCCTCGATCAGCCCCATGCTGCTTCCGTTGTAATCGCGGGTTCCCGCTGCCGCCGTCAGCACAATGAGAAACAGCGCCGCGGCGCAGATCCGCAGGTAAGGATTTTCAAAATACTTCCGGTACAGTTGTTCCGTCCGGTGCAGCAGCATGCAGAAACCGATGCTGACCACGGCGCACAGTATACCTAAAACCACCGCTGCCGCGGCTCCTTTCCAGCCGAATGCCGGAACCGAAGACACCAGGAACTGCTCGCCGGAAAGCCCCAGGCTCTCGGCGATGCCGGCGCCCAAAAAGGACGCGAATACACAGGGAACCAGCGCGGCATAGTACATGACGCCGACGCTGATGACCTCCATGGAAAACACGCCGGCAGCCAGCGGCGTTCCGAACAGCGCGGCAAAGCAGGCGCTCATGCCGCACATCACCGCGATTTTGGCGTCCTTTTCATCCAGCCGCATGCCCCGTCCCACCAGGCTGCCGATGCTGCCGCCCAGCTGCAGGGCCGCGCCCTCTCTTCCGGCGGAGCCGCCGGTCAGATGAGTCAGTATGGTGCTGACAAAAATCAGCGGGCCGGTGGCCGGCGTAATGTGGTCGTTGGAAGAAATGGAATCCAGCACCATATTGGTGCCGCGGTTTTTTTCTTCATGAAACATCTGGTATAGAAAGACGATGATCAGGCCGGAAACCGGCAGGCAGTACAACAGCCAGTCATACCGGGCGAACAGGTCCGCCGCCGCCTGGATTCCCAGGCCGAACAGGGTTCCCGCCAGTCCCCCGGCGGCGCCGATGAGGCAGGAAATCACCGTCCATTTCACAAAATACTTGAGATTTGACCCCAGAGGGGCAATCATTTCAAATCGGTTCATTCCGTATAGGTCCCCGTGGTTTTCACCAGTTTCGGCCGGTATCCGGCGTCGTTCAGCGCCTGGACAATGGCCCTCTTATGCTCCGTTCCGTAGGCTTCCAGCGTAATCCGCAGTTCCACCGCCGCGTTCCGGTTGATGCTGATGAACTGGTTGTGCTCCAGCTTGATTACGTTGCCCTTTTCTTCCGCCAGCAGCGCCGACACCTTGGCCAGTTCGCCGGGCTTGTCCGGCAGCAGCACCGACACCGTAAAGACGCGGTCCCGCTGGATCAGGCCGTGCTGCACGATGGACGCCATGGTAATGACGTCCATGTTGCCGCCGCTTAACACCGAAACGATTTTCTTGCGCTTCACATCCAGGTGCTTCAAGGCCGCCACCGTCAGAAGGCCGGAATTCTCCACGATCATCTTGTGATTCTCCACCATGTCCAGAAACGCCACGATCAGTTCGCTGTCGTCCACAGTGATAATGTCGTCCACATTCTGCTGAATATAGGGGAAGATCTTCTCACCGGGGCATTTTACCGCCGTGCCGTCGGCGATGGTGTCCACCGAAGGCAGTTCCACCACGTGGCCGGCCTTTAAAGATTCCTGCATGCAGTTGGCGCCTGCCGGCTCCACGCCGATGATCCGGATCTTGGGATTGAGCAGCTTGGCCAGGGTGGCCACGCCGGCGCACAGGCCGCCGCCGCCGATGGGCACCAGTATGTAGTCTACCGTAGGCAATTCCTTAATGATTTCCATGGCAATGGTGCCCTGGCCGGTGGCCACCGCCAGATCGTCAAAGGGATGGACAAAAGTCAGCCCCTTTTCTTCCGCCAGTTCATAGGCGCGGGCGCAGGCCTCGTCAAATACGTCGCCTGCCAGCACCACTTCCGCTCCGTAGCTTTTGGTGCGGTTGATCTTGATTAAAGGCGTGGAAGACGGCATCACAATGGTAGCCGGTATTCCCGCCAGTTTGGCCGCGTAGGCCACGCCCTGGGCGTGGTTTCCCGCGGAGGCGGCAATCAGTCCTCTCTTTTTCTCTTCCTCAGACAGGGTGCTGATCTTGTAATAGGCGCCCCGCACCTTGTAGGCGCCGGTGTACTGCATGTTTTCCGGCTTGAAATACACCCGGTTTCCCGTCTGCTCGGAATAATACTCGCTATATACCAGTTTGGTCTCCAGGGTCACTTTGCTGACCGCTTCGGCGGCCTCTTCAAAACTCTCCAGTGTCATCATTCGTTTATGCCTCTTTTCTTTCTTTTACGTCAAACAGCGCGTTGATAAATTCGTCCGCGTCAAACTTCTGCAGGTCGTCGATTTTTTCTCCGATTCCCACGTATTTTACCGGAATGCCCAGTTCCGACTGAATCGCCACGGCGATGCCTCCTTTGGCGGTGCCGTCCAGCTTGGTCAGAATAATGCCGGTCACCTCCGCCACTTCCATAAACTGGCGGGCCTGGGCCAGGGCGTTCTGGCCCGTGGTGCCGTCCAGCACCACCAGCGTCTCCCGGAACGCGTCCGGATACTCCTTTTCAATGATGCGGTTGATCTTTTTCAGTTCTTCCATCAGGTTCTTTTTGTTATGCAGCCGGCCGGCGGTATCGCAGATCAGCACGTCCGCCCCTCTGGACTTGGCCGCCGCCACCGCGTCGTACACCACCGCCGCCGGGTCGGAACCTTCCTGCTGGGAAATGATCTCCACGCCGGCCCGGTGCGCCCACTCCGTCAGCTGCTCGATGGCCGCTGCCCGGAAAGTGTCCGCCGCCGCCAGAATCACCTTTTTCCCTTCTTCTTTCAGCTGTCCCGCCAGCTTGCCCACCGACGTGGTCTTGCCCACGCCATTGACGCCGATCACCAGAATCACCGATTTTCTGTGTTCAAACTCGTAGGCGTTCTCTCCCAGATCCATCTGCTTTTTCATGCTTTCCATCAACAGGGCCTTGCACTCCGAAGGGTCTTTGATATGCTGCTCTTTTACCTTTTCCCGCAGGTCTTCCACGATGGACATGGTGGTCTGGATCCCCAGATCGCCCATGATCAGCGTCTCTTCGATTTCCTCGTAAAAATCATCGTCTATGGCGGAAAATCCGCTGAATATGGAATCCATACCGGAGATAATGTTGTTCCGGGTTTTGGTCAGGCCTTCCACCAGCCTGCCGAAAAAGCCTTTCTTTTCTTCAGCCATACGCTCCTCCTTTTCTCCCTAGTGTTCCAGAGAGTCTTCGATCAGACTTACCGACACCAGCGCCGATACGCCTTTTTCCTGCATGGTAATGCCGTAAAGCCGGTCCGCCGCCACCATGGTGCCTCTCCGGTGGGTAATGACAATAAACTGGGTATACCGAATCAGCTTGTGCAGATAGCGGGCAAAGCGGTCTACGTTGGAATCGTCCAGCGCCGCCTCAATTTCATCCAGAAGGCAAAACGGCGACGGCTTTAAGTTCTGAATGGCAAACAGCAGGGAAATGGCCGTCAGGGCTTTTTCTCCGCCGGACAGCTGCATCATGTTCTGCAGCTTTTTCCCCGGCGGCTGGGCGATGATCTGGATCCCCGCTTCCAGCAGATCCTCTCCCTCCGTCAGTTCCAGGGTACCGTGTCCGCCGCCGAACAGTTCCCGGAACACCTTGTCAAATTCTTTCTGGATCTCCTGGAATTTTTCCGCGAACTGCCGGCGCATGCCTGTATCCAGTTCTTCAATAATCTTCACAAGGGCCGCCTCCGCCCGGGTCAGGTCCTCATACTGGGACTTCATAAACCCATGGCGCTGCGAAATCTCTTTGTAGTCCTCTATGGCGTTGACATTGACATTTCCCAGCGCCCGGATGGCGGCCTTCAGCTGGTCGATGTGCTTTTTTAAGTCTCCGGAAGCCTCCGGCTCCGGCAGTTCCTTCGCTGCAGAAAGGGTCAGCTGGTATTCGTTCCACATGTATTCGGTGTGCTGCTCCATCCGGTCCGACAGCTTCTCCCGCTGGTTCTGCAGCCGGAACAGATCCCGGTCCAGCGCCGTCATCCGCTCCGACAGTTCTTCTCTCCGGGCGAACAGGCCCTTCTGGCGGCCGGCGGTCTGTTCCCGCTGTCCGGCCATCTGGGATTCTTCTTCTTCCAGCGCCTGCTTCTGCCGGTCCATATCGGCGATCTGCTCCTCCAGACGGCTGATTTCCTGCTGCCGCTGTGCAATGGCCGCGTCGGTGCCGCCGGTCTTTTCCTCCAGCTGCTGCTTTTCTTCTTCCAGTCTGCGGATTTCTTCCTGCACCCGTTCCCGGTTTTCCCGGGCAAACTGGTACTGCTGCCGCAGCGCGGCGGCGCGCAGCTGGATCTCCGACAGGTTTTTAAACAGTTCTTCCCGCGTTTCTCTGGCCGTTTCCAGCTGCCGGGTCAGTTCCTGGATGTCCAGGTCCGCCTGCTGCCGGCGGCTGTCCATATCCTCGACTCCCTCTGACAGTTCTTTCTGGTTCTGGCCGATCTCCCGGATCTGTTCCTCCAGCTGCCGGTTTTCCAGTTCCAGATCCTTCGCGGAATCCTGAATATCCTGAATTTTCTCTTCCAGCTGAGCCACGTTCATGCGGAAGGTGTTCTGCTGCAGCACCGCCTGCTGCCGCTGTCCCTGCAGCGCTTCCAGTTCTTCCCGCTTTTCCTTCAGCTGGGCTTCTGCCATCTGTACATCCGCTTCCAGCTTCTCCGCCTGGGTCATGGAACGGCTGCACCGTTCTTCCAGTTCCTCGATTTCCCGCTTCCGGCCCAGAAGGTTGCTGCTGTTTTTAAAGGCGCCGCCGGTAATGGAACCGCCGGTACTCAGCAGTTCGCCGTCCAGGGTGACGATCCGGAAGGAATACCGGTATTTTCTCGCCAGAGCAATGGCGTGGTCCATGTTGTCCGTCACCACCACCCGGCCCAGCAGATATCCGACCAGTCCGGCGTACTCCCGGGCCGCCTCCACCAGGCTGCTTGCCAGCCCGATGACGCCGGGTTCTGAAAGGGCCTGCCGCTTTTCAAATTCGCCCCGCTGTCCTACGCTGGTCAGCGGAAGGAAGGTGCATCTGCCGTACCGGTTCTTTTTCAGATACTGAATCAGCTGTTTGGCCGTAGTTTCCGAATCGGTGACGATGTGCTGAATGCTGCCCCCCAGGGCGGTCTCTATAGCTGTCTCATATTCTTTCTTTGTCGTAATAATATCCGCCACGACGCCGTGGATGCCGCCGATACGGTCCCGGGTTTCCATGACGCGGCGGATGCTGCCTCCGTATCCGTCGTAGCGCTCCGCCAGGTTCCGCAGAGATTCCAGACGCACCGAATCCGACCGGTATTCCTGCTGCTTCTCATTGAGGTTCCGGTTCAGTCTGCGGATGGTATCCTCCATCTGACGGATCTGATCTTCCCATTCCGTCTGGCGCAGGCTCAGTTCTTCCACCAGCCGGGTGCTCTCTTCCAGCCGGCCCTCTTCCGCCTGTTTCTGTTCTTCCTGAACGGACTCGTCGCTTTTGATCCGCAGCAGCCGCTGGCTGACCTCCGCCCGCCGCACCTGCACCTGCTCCAGCATGGCGCCGTAGCGCTGCTGCCGGGCCGTCAGGTCCGCCCGCTCGTTGAGGGCCAGGATCATATTCCCCTTGCCGGTTTCGATCTGCTGATCCAGCAGCATAATGGCTTCATCCCGCTGCCGCAGATGTTCTTCCGCCGTCTCCTGCTGCTGTTTTTCCTGATCCGCCTGCAGGGCCAGTTCCTGATACCGGTCCTGATACTCCTGCA
The DNA here is from genome assembly GCA_944380605.1 of uncultured Lachnospiraceae bacterium. Classification (GTDB taxonomy): domain Bacteria; phylum Bacillota; class Clostridia; order Lachnospirales; family Lachnospiraceae; genus UBA3402. Next base: position 89,046 of record CALWIA010000010.1, read on the forward strand.
GCTGCCGGCTTTTCTCTTCCGTCTCCTGCGCAATGGCCTGGATCCGCGTCTCATAATGCCGGGCGTTGGCCTTTTCTGTATTGATCTGCTCCAGAAGGACGCTGACCTGTCCTGCCATGCCGCCCTTTTCCATATCGCAGGCATTTTTCCGGTTCCGGCATTCCTCGATCTGCCGGTTCAGCCCGGACAGTTCCTCATCCAGCGCTTCATAGGTGGCCTTCACCTGATCTGATTCCCTGCGCACGTCTTCCAGATCGCCGGAAACCAGGGATTCCCGGCTGGCCGTCTGCTGCAGCTGTTCCTCCAGTTCTCCCATTTCACGGACAAACCGGCTGACCTCGCAGCCTTTCAGTTCTTCCTTCAGGCGCAGATATTCCCTGGCAGTCTCCGCCTGGCGGGCCAACGGCCCCACCTGCTTTTCCAGTTCTGCCAGAATATCCGCCACCCGCACCAGATTCTGCTTCTCGTCTTCCAGCTTTTTCTGGGCAATGGCCTTGCGCCGCTTGAATTTGACAATACCGGCGGCTTCGTCAAACAGTTCCCGCCGTTCTTCCGGCCGGCCGCTTAAGATCCGTTCGATCTGGCCCTGGCCGATGATGGAGTAGCCCTCTTTGCCGATACCGGTGTCATAGAACAGTTCCTGAATGTCCTTCAGACGGCAGGCGTTTCCGTTGATCCGGTATTCGCTCTCTCCGGAACGGTACAGACGCCGGGACACCGTCACCTGGTCGTAGTCGATGGACAGCTGATGGTCCGAATTGTCCAGAGTAATGGCCACGGAGGCAAAGCCCTGGGGCTTCCGGCTTTCCGTGCCGGCGAAAATCACGTCCTGCATGCTGGCGCCCCGCAGCTGGCGGACCCGCTGTTCGCCCAGCACCCACCGCACCGCGTCGGCCACGTTGCTTTTGCCGCTGCCGTTGGGGCCCACGATGCCGGTGATGCCGTTGTGAAATTCCAGCACGATTTTGTTGGCAAAGGATTTGAATCCCTGTATTTCAATGCTCTTTAAGTACATACCTCACCTGCGTTTTCCTGGTTTTTCCGGATTTTCAGAATTCCCTGATAGGCCGCCAGGGCCTCCGCGGCCTTTTTGGTGCGGCCGGAGCCCCGTCCGATTTCCTGCCCGCCCACTTTTACCAGCACCTCAAAGGTCTTGTTGTGGTCCGGTCCCTTTTCTCCGATGACCTCATAGGAAAGCGATTCCTCTCCCATGGCCTGGACCATCTCCTGTAAAATAGTCTTGCTATCATAAAAGAGCTGCTTGTGTTCAATGTCGTCCAGTACAAACCGGCAGACAAACTCTTTTGCGCTAGCAAAACCACCATCCAGATAAATCGCGCCGATCAGCGCCTCCATGGCGTCGGATACCACGGAATTGCGGTGCCTTCCGCCGGTGGCCTCTTCTCCCCTTCCCAGCAGCAGGTACTCGCCCAGTTCCAGCTGGGAGGCGCAGAACGCCAGCGTCGGTTCGCATACAATGCTGGCCCGTATTTTGGTCAGCTCGCCTTCCGGCTTTTTTTCATATTTATGAAACAAAAAATCGCTGGAAATCACTTCCAGCACCGCGTCACCCAGAAATTCCAGACGTTCATTGCAGTCGGATTTCTCCATTTTATGTTCATTGGCGTAAGAACTGTGCACCAGGGCCTGCCGCAGCAGTTCCGGCCGGCGGAAGGTGTATCCGGTTCTTGCCTCCAGTTCCCGATAGTCTCTGTTCATAGTTCCTTCTTTCTCATGAAAGGAAGCAGGCGCGGCGGCATTTCGGGCCGCGGCGCCCGCCTGCTTTCTTTTTATGCGTTCCGGATCTGTTCCACAGCGTCTCCCACCGTCACAATGTGCTCGGCGGCTTCCTGCGGAATCTCGATGTCAAATTCCTCCTCGATTCCCATAATGATCTGGAAAATATCCAGAGAGTCCGCCCCCAGATCGTCCACAAACGTGGTGGACATGGTGATGTCCTCCGGATCTACGTTGAGCACATCCGCGATGATTCTCTGAAGTTTTTCAAATTCCATGGCAATACCCCTTCCTTCTTGCTGTTGCTGAATACGTTTTATATTTTTTCGGAAGAGTCCTGGCTGACCTGCAGACTCTCCTGAATTTTCTCATTGATCTTCTGCTCCTGGAACGTCAGGCACTGCAGAATGGAGTTTTTCACTTCCAGTGCTTTGGAATTTCCGTGGGTCTTCACCACCAGCCCCTTCAGGCCCAGAAGCGGCGCGCCGCCGTACTGGCTGGCGTCAAAGGCTTTCAGAGTTTCCTTCAGCGCCGGCTTGACCAAAAGGGCGCCGATCTTGCTGCGGGTGCTGCGCATCATTCCCTGCTTCACCATGGAAATCAGAGTGGCGCCGACGCCTTCGTACAGTTTCAGAATCACGTTTCCCACAAAGGCCTCGCTGACAATCACGTCCGCGCCGCCGTGGGGAATCTCCCGGGCTTCAATGCTGCCGATAAAGTTGATGTCGCTGCAGGCCTTTAACAGCGGATAGGTTTCCTTTACCAGGGCATTGCCCTTTTCCTCTTCCGCGCCGATGTTGACAATAGCCACCCGGGGACGGGAAATGCCTACCACGTGCTCCATATAGATGGAGCCCATCCGGGCGAACTGCACCAGGTGCGAAGGTCTGGCGTCCACGTTGGCTCCGCAGTCGATCAGCAGGGACACGCCCTTTTCCGTGGGAATCAGCGGCGCCAGCGGCGGCCGTTCCACGCCTTTGATCCGTCCTACGATTACCTGTCCGCCTACCAGTATGGCGCCGGAACTGCCGGCGGAGACAAAGGCGTCCGCCTCCTGCTTCCGGACCATATTCATGCCCACCACGATGGAGGAATCCTTCTTCTGGCGGATGGCGTGCACCGGCGGTTCTCCCGTCTCAATCACCTCCGAGGCGTGCACCACGGAGATCCGATCCTTTGGATACTCCTTGCCTGCCAGTTCCCTCTGGATATCTTCCTGGCGTCCCACCAGAATCACATGTATCTGTTCTTTTTCCTTTACAGCCGCCACGGCTCCGGCAACCATCTCCGCCGGAGCGTAGTCGCCTCCCATGGCGTCCACTGCCACCTGTATCATGTCCTTATATGCTCCTTCCGGCCCATGCCCGTATAAATCTATTACCTAATATACTAGATATCGTTTTATAAATCAACTAGTTTCAAATAGGATAGGGGAAGTTTCCTCCCGCTGCCCGCCGGGCACACCAAAAAAGATCCCGGCCGGTTTCCAGACGAAACCAGCCGGGACCTTTTCGTTGTATAAGGGGAGGGTACGGATTATATCCGTGTTACTGCTCTTTGCCGGGTTTGAATTTCTCCTCGTCGGTGAAGTGCTCAAACCAGATGTAGTATACTTCTTTTCCGGGATCGGAAACCAGGTCGTGGTCCGCGCCGGCGGGAATGAAGCTCCAGTCGCCCGCTTTCTGGGAAACGGTCTCCATCTCTCCTTTTTCCTTGTAGCCTACGCTCATGTGGAAATCGGAATTGCCCAGGCAGTAGTTCCACTGATGCACTGCCGGATGTCCTTTCTCTACCGTGCCTTCGCCGTTGGCTCTGGTGGTGCCTACCAGCACGCGGCCCATCCACTTCGGGCACAGGATCATGCGGGCTTCCGTATTGGGTCCCTTGCAGTCCTGAATGTACTGGGTGCACTCGCTGTGCAGACGGAAATAGGGCAGGCGGATATGCCATGCGTCATAGGCGGCCTTGTCCCACTGGTTCATTTCCACAACGTTGAAAACGAACTCCATCTCCTCTTTCGCCTTGATCTCGTAGGGTTCTTTATCCAGATAAGGAACGTAGAAGGCAACTTCCGTAATGGCATGGGTTCCGTCGCAGTCGATCAGTTCGCCTTCGCCCTTGCCGAAGAAGATCACAACGGTCTTGTCCGCGTACAGCTCCGGTTTTACGCTGCAGCCGGGCTTCAGGAAGCACTTGTAGCTTCTGATGCCGCCATCGTATACGCCGGGAAGCAGTTCGGTTTTGGAAAAGCCGTTGTCGTCAAAGTGCTTTTCTACGTCTTCCGCTTTTACCACGTAAAAATTCTTGTCGTATTCCTTTTTCATGTTTTCATCCTCCTTGGAGAAATTCATTTGCTGGTATCATAGTAACGGATTTCTCCCTATTTCTACACACACATTTTTGACAAAAAGGAGGACAATTTTCACCTTTCGCCGTCCAAAGTTCCTCCGCGCCGCTGCTGCAGGTCCGCCTGCCGGCAGATTTCTTTCCAGTGGTCCGTGAAAAAATAGGCCAGCATGCAGACCAGTCCGAAGAGATAGCTTATGGAAACGCTGAAGGAGACGTCGGTGCCGTCGAAAAACCGCACGATGATCCATCCGCAGGGAAGCCGCACCGCCCACAGCGTCAGCAGGTTCACCACCGTGGGAAACTGGATCACCCCCATGCCGTTGACAAAGTCAATCAGGGTGTTAAACACCGCGTATACCGCCAGAAACGGCAGGGTCAGCCAGGTGCAGTGCACCGCCAGGTCCAGCACCTTCGGGTCCTGGCTGAACAGCGCCAGCACCGGGCGGCAGCCCAGGGTCAGCGCCAGGCAGGCGCATCCCGGCACCAGCGCCGATACCCACAGAAGCTGCCGGCAGCCTTTTTTCAGATACACATAGTTGCCGGCCCCGTGATTCTGGCCGGCAAAAGTGGTGGAGGCGGAAGCCAGAGCCATAATGGCGATGTTGGCGATGCCGGTGAGCTTGCCGCTGATGGCCGCCGCCGCAATAAAGGCGGAACCCTGCAGATTCACCAGCACCTGCATCAGGATGTGTCCTACGGAATAGATAGAGCTGTTCAGTCCCAGCGGCAGCCCGATTTTCAGAATCGAAAGCAGGATCCCTCGGTTCATCCGTCTGGGAAGAACGGAAAATTCCAGTTCCGGGTAGTGCTTCCGGATATAAAAAATGCTGAAAAACCAGGAACTGAACATGGCGATGGCGGTGGCCAGGGCCGCTCCGGCGGTGTCCATGCCGAAACCGGCCACAAACAGCAGGTCCAGCACGATGTTGACCACGCAGGAAATCATCAGAAACAGCAGGGAAGCACGGCTGTCCCCCAGCCCCCGCAGTATGCCGGCGTTCATATTGTATCCCATGTTGCCAAGCGTTCCCCAGAAAACAAACCGGATGTAGTCGGCAGCCAGGCCGCTGGCTTCTTCCGGCACCTGCATAAACTGCAGGATCACCGGTCCCAAAAACTGTCCCAGAACCGTCAGGGGCACGCCGCAGAGGAAGAGAAAACACGTCGCCGTGGCGATCACCTCCGCCAGCCCTTTTGTATCCCCTCTTCCCATGTACTGGGACACCAGAATGGACACGCCGGTGCCCAGGCCCAGAAACACGCACAGCAGGATTTCCACCGGCTGGGTGCTGGTGCCCACCGCAGCCAGGGAAACCGAGCCGCAGAAATTGCCGATTACCAGGGTGTCCACCATGCCGTACAGCTGCTGCAGCACGTTTCCCAGGCAGATGGGAAGGGCGAACAGAAATACGTTTTTCATAATGGGTCCCCGGGTCATATCAATGGTTTTTACCGCTGCCGCAGTCTTCATGTCTCATCCCTCTTGTCTTCTTATTGTCAGCTTCTGCGCACCCAGACCGTCATTTCTCCCTCTTCCCGGTTGGCCCAGGCATAATAGGGAATCCAGAGCAGCTCCTGCTCTTGGAAGATTTCGCCGTCCCAGTCACGGTACAGTTCCTCGCCCTCCCGGCAGATTCTCCTTCCCAGCGCCCGGATCCCGATCATTCCGGCGGCCAGATCGTCTCTGCGTATTTCCGTAAGGGGCGCGTCCGCAGCCATTTCCAGGCCGTGCAGATCGTTTCCGTTGTCCGCCTCTTCCAGGCAGTACACCACTGGCCCCCGCATCACCGCGATTTTCCCGATGGCGCTTCGCACCTGCGGGTCCGCCCGCACCACCCGGGGCGGCATCTCCATGGAGATCCGGACTTGGTGGGTCCCCTTCCAGCTTCTCTTTAGCTTCCAGTACCCCTTTTCCACGGTACCTTCCGCCTCTTTCCCGTCTATGGACACCCGGAAGCCGCGGCACCAGGCAGGCACGTGCAGAGCCAGGGTCCATTCCCGGTCAGAGCCGCTTTCCACCTGCAGACAGGGATCCCCCTTCCAGGGATAGCGGCTTTCCATTTCCACCCGGGTATCTTCTGCCGCCTGCTTCACTTCTGCCCGGCTTCCGATATACAGATGGACAAACAGCTGCCCTTCCCGTTCCATATAGATATAGTCTCCCACCGATTCCATCAGCCGGGCCAGGTTGGGCGGGCAGCAGGCGCAGGCAAACCAGGCCTGCCGGCGGGTCTTGGCATGGCGCAATTCCTGTACCTTCCGGTTCCGCTCCGGATACGCCTCCAGGGGATTGACGTAGAAAAACTTCGTGCCGTCCAGGGACATGCCGCTTAAAATCCCGTTGTACAGCACCTTTTCCAGCACATCCGCATATCTTCCGTCGGGGTCCATCCGAAGCATCCGTCTGGCAAAAAAGGCCAGGCCCACCGACGCGCAGGTTTCGCCGTAGACCAGGTCCGGCGGCAGGTCATAGTCCATGGTAAAGGATTCCCCGTAAGCGGAAGACCCGATGGCTCCGGTCAGGTACATCCGTTTCTGCGTGACGCTGTCCCACAGGGTCCGGCAGGCCTGATACAGCGAATCGTCTCCGGTCAGCCGGGCCGCGTCCGCCATGCCGGAATACAGGTACACCGCCCGCACCGCGTGGCCCACCGCGTCCTTCTGTTCCCGGACAGGAGCCGCAGCCTGGTAATAGCCGAACCGGAACGGACTGTCCTTCCACGGGTATTCCCTTCCCTGCCTTCTGGCCTCTTCCGCGAAAAAGCAGGGCTGCTTTCCCCGTTCTTCTATAAAATACCGGGCCAGCCGCAGATATTTGGGATCCGGCTCCATCTCGTACAGCCGAAGCAGAGCCATTTCGATGATCTCATGACCCGGATAGCCGTGCAGCTTTCCTTCTTCCGGCCCGAATACCTGATCGATATAGTCCACAAACCGCGTCATGGCCTGAAGCAGCCGGTCTTTTCCCGTGGCCTGGGCATAGGCAATGGCGGCTTCCAGCAGATGGCCGGCGCAGTACAGTTCATGATTGCTGGTTACATCGGTCCAACGCTTTTCCAGCCCGTTTATGGTGTAATAGGTGCCGATGTAGCCATCCGGCTGCTGGGTCTGCAGAATCAGATCGATCAGCTGATCCGCCCGGGCTTCCAGTTCCGGATCCGGATGCTGTCTTAAGGAATACGCCGCCGCCTCGATCCATTTGGCCGCGTCGCTGTCCTGAAACACAAAGCCCTGAAATTCTCCCGTTTCCAATCCCGCCGCAATCCGGAAGTTCTGGACGCAGTGACTGGGTTCAGCCCCCGGAATCTCGTCGTGCAGCGCCTTCCACTGATACGGAAGCATCCGTGTCCGGACGGTCTCCATCACCGGGCTGAAAAACGTATCGCTGACGGAAACGCCGGTCACCGGGTCACAGAATAACGCAGGATTCATCTGCCGTGCCTCCTTTTTCTGCCAAAAAAGACCGATGGAACCTAAACTCCATCGGTCTTTCTATCATACATCATCAGTCCTCAACCTTGACGATCTCGCGCTTGTTGTAAGATCCGCAGGCCTTGCATACTCTGTGAGGCATCATCAGCGCGCCGCATTTGCTGCACTTTACCAGATTCATCGCGCTCATTTTCCAGTTGGCTCTGCGCTTGTCTCTTCTGGCTTTGGAAGATTTATTCTTCGGGCAGATAGACATGGTTTACACCTCCTTAAACTGTTTGAAAATATCCTGGATCACAGACATTCTGGGGTCAGGTGAACTCCTGTCGCAGCCGCATGTCTCATAATTGAGATTCGCCCCACATCTATTGCAGATTCCTCTGCAGTCTTCCCTGCACAGAACCTTCATAGGCAGGTTCAGCAGCAATTCACTGCGGACGAACTGGTCAACATCCAGATTATAACCCTGCAGATAGGACTGCTCATTCAGATCCGCGATCCGTTCTTCTTCGGTCATGTTCATATCCAGTACCGATTCCAGCGGAATCGAAAAGGGAACTTTTACCGGCTCCAGACACCGGCTGCAGGGAATCATCAGGGCCAGTTCCGCCCTTCCGCTCACATGCAGCACCCGATTGCTGGCGTGCTCGATATGAAGAATCACCGGCCGAACGTCCACCGCTTCATATACGCCTTCCGGCATATCGAAACAGCTTTCCTCCAGCTGCACCGAATAATCCTTTGCTTTTCCCTCTCTGGTAAGCAGTTCTGTCAGATTGATGCGCATACAGTCTCCTGATACACACCTATGCTATTATACATAGGTGTGCCTGGTTTGTCAACCAGATATTTCATAATGTTGATCGGGTTTCTTACTGTACCAGAGCCAGCGTCTCCCGGGCAATGGCCAGTTCTTCGTTGGTGGGAATCAGCATCACCTTCACCTTGGAATCCGGCGCGGAAATCATGGTGCGCTTTCCTCTCACGTCGTTGGCCTCGTCGTCGATCTTGACGCCCAGATAGCCCAGATACTCGCAGACCGCTTTTCTGGTCACCTTGTCGTTCTCGCCTACGCCGGCGGTAAAGGCAATGGCGTCCACGCCGTTCATGGCTGCCGTATAGGCGCCGATGTATTTGGCTACCCGGTATACAAAGGCGTCCATGGCCACTTCCGCCAGGTGGTTGCCTTCGTTCTTGGCCTTTTCAATATCGCGGAAGTCGCTGGAAATGCCGCCGCTCATGCCCAGAACACCGGACTTCTTGTTGAGGATGTTCAGCACTTCGTTGACGTCCTTGCCTTCCTTATTGCAGATAAACTGCACCACTGCCGGGTCGATGTCGCCGCTTCTGGTGCCCATGATCAGGCCTTCCAGAGGAGTCAGACCCATGCTGGTATCCACGCACTTGCCGCCAATGGAAGCGGAAACGCTGGCGCCGTTGCCCAGGTGGCAGACGATAACTTTGGCCTTTTCCGGATCCAGCTGGCCGAACTTAATGGCTTCGCCGGAAACGAACATATGGCTGGTGCCGTGGAAGCCGTAGCGGCGGATGCTGTATTTTTCAAAGTATTCGTGAGGAATCGCGTACAGATACGCCTTTTCCGGCATGGCCATGCCGAAAGCCGTATCAAATACCGCTACGTTGGGCGTGCCGGGCATGGCCTCTTCGCAGGCCTCGATGCCCATAAGGTTGGCGGGATTGTGCAGCGGTCCCAGATCGAAGCATTCCCGGATGACCCGCTTCACGTCATCGTTGACAATAATGGAATCGCTGTATACCGTGCCGGCGTGCAGAACCCGATGGCCCACCGCGGAAATCTCACTGGTATCCCGGATTACTCCGTATTCCGGATCCACCAGCGCGTCCATAACCATCTGAATGGCCACCGTATGGCTGGGCATGGCCTTTTCCACTACATATTTGTCCTTGCCTTCCGCCTGGTGGGTCAGCTTGGAGCCTTCGATGCCAATACGCTCGCACAGGCCCTTGGCGATCACCCCTTCGTGCTCCATGTCAATCAGCTGGTATTTCAGCGAAGAGCTTCCGCAGTTGATTACTAAAATTTTCATGGCAATCCTTCTCCTTTATTTCTCTTATTTCACGATCTCGCCGTATACTTCTCTGCCGCAGCCGGCCGCGTTGGACTCGTCGGTGTCAATGTGCATGGCCAGCGCGTAGGAGCTGCTGACGCGAACCACTACTTCGCCGAAAATCAGGCTTCTTTCTCCGGTATCTACCTTTACGGAAACCACGTCTTTATCTTTTACGCCCAGTGCCTGCGCGTCCTCGGGAGTCGCGTGGATGTGGCGCTTCGCCGCGATTACGCCCTCGGCCAGGTCGATCTCGCCGCAGGGTCCGATGATCTTGCAGGCGCCGCTTCCGGCAATGTCGCCGGACTCGCGGATGGGAGCCGTTACGCCGATGGAACGGGCGTCGGTCAGAGACAGCTCTACCTGAGTCGCCTTTCTCACCGGTCCCAGAATGGAAACGCCCTTCAATTCCTTCTTGGTTCCCACGATGGTCACTCTCTCTTCACAGGCGTACTGGCCGGGCTGGGACAGGTCTTTCTTCTTGGTCAGTTCATATCCTTTGCCGAACAGGATTTCCAGATGCTCCTGAGTCAGATGTACGTGACGCGCGCTGGTTTCAACAATGAATTTCATACCGTATTCTCTCCTCTTTTCACAAATTTAAATCAACAGACTTCTTGTGATTCTAGTCTTATTTTAGGTTCTTCAGCCATTTTTTTCAAGTGGTGTATACAAATTCCTTTGCATTTTTTACAAAACAATGGTATATTTCAGAGAAACAACTGCCAGATTTGGCAAAAGGGAGCCGCCCTATGGATGTTTACAGTCATTCTCAATCCCAGCCGCTTTCCGCCGTCGGCGTGATCGCGGAATACAACCCGTTTCACAACGGACATGCCTACCACCTGCGGCAGGCAAAGGAACTGTCCGGCGCCCGCTTCTGCGTCGTGGTAATGAGCGGCGATTTTGTGCAGCGGGGCGCGCCTGCCATCTATGATAAATACCTGCGGACGGAAGCGGCGCTGCGCTGCGGCGCGGACCTGGTGCTGGAAATGCCGCCGGCTTTCGCCCTCAGCAGCGCCCGGGATTTTGCCGCCTGCGGCGTCTCCCTGCTGGACCGGCTGGGGGTAGTCACCCATCTCTGCTTCGGCATGGAAGACGGCGATCCGGAAGCGGTTTCCCGGCTGGCCCGGTTTCTGCTGCAGGAGCCGGAGGCCGTGTCTGCCCCGCTGCGGCAGGCCTTAAAAAACGGGCATTCCTACCCCAAAGCCCTGGCGGACGCGGTGGCGGCGGTTCCGTCGGACACGGCAACCCCCGCAGCGGCTGCCGCCCCGCTGCTTTCCCGCCCCAACACCATTCTGGCGGTGGAATATGAAAAAGCGCTGCTTGCGCGGCACAGTTCCATCCTCCCTCTGCCCATCCGGCGGGAAGGAAGCGGCTATCACGATACGCGGCTGTCCGACGCGCCGAACCCCAAAGCCGGTCCAGGCGCCGGATTCAGTTCCGCCTCCGCCATCCGTTCCGCGCTGGCCGGCGGCACTGCCGCCGCGGCCCTTGCCCATCAGGTGCCGGCTGAGGTACTGCCCCTTATGGAAGCGTCCGTTCCTCTGTTTCCCGGCGATTTTACGTCGATGCTGCTTTTCCGGCTTCTGGAGATGGAGCGGCAGCAGATCCCGCCGGAGAGGTTCTGGGACGTGCCGGAGGGGCTGGCGGGCCGGATCCGCCGCAGCCTTCTGCGGTTTTCTTCCATAGAGCAGCTGACGGAAGAACTGAATACCCGGGCCTTTACCGCCAGCCGCGTCCGCCGCGCTCTGATGCACATTCTGCTGGATATCCGGACGGAAGACGTGCTGCTTCGAAAATCCAGGGATTACGGATCCTTTGTGCGGGTTCTGGGATTCCGCAAAGACGCGGCGCCTCTGCTTTCCGCCATCAAAAAAGCATCCGCCCTGACCCTGGTGGTCAAAACAGCGGATGCCCCGCAGATCCTGGACCCGGAGGCCCTGTCCTTTTTCCGGCAGGACCTGTACGCTTCCCACGTCTATCAGGCGGCCCTTGCCGGCAGAACCGGCCGGCCGGTTCCCAATGAATATACCCGTTCCCCGGTGCGCGTCGGCTGACGCGCACCCTTTTATTCCCGGATGCCCAGTTCTTTTTCCAGTGTGCATTCCACGTGCAGAAAAGAAAGCAGCTGCCGGAGTTTCCGGCCGTTGTCCGCCGGCTTTCCGGTTTTCTGCGCCCGGATCAGGATGTTTTTGGGCGTATGTTCCATGTCGATAAATTCCAGGATCTGGGTGCGGTACCCGTGATTTTCCAGAATCTGCGCCCGAATGGCGTCGGTATACAGCGCCGCCATCCGTTCCCGGATCAGCCCGTATTCCAGCGCCGGCTCCAGAATCTCGCTGCGGATCTGCCGGTTCAGTTCGTGCTGGCAGCAGGGAACGCTTAAAATCACCGACGCGCCCCACTGCACGGCTCTGGCCAGGGCGTAGTCGGTGGCCGTATCGCAGGCGTGCAGCGTCACCACCATGTCTACCGCGTCTTCTCCCTCGTAGGAGGCGATATCCCCGTGGAGAAATTCCAGTTTTTCATAGCCGTACTGCTTCGCCAGGGCCGAGCACCGGGCGATTACCTCCTGTTTTAAATCCAGGCCGGTGATGCGCACGTCCCTGCCCTGCAGTTCGTGAAGATAGTAGTACATGGCAAAGGTCAGATAGGATTTGCCGCAGCCAAAGTCGATGATCCGGATCTCCCTTCCCTTTGGCAGCGCCGGCACCACATCTTCCAGAAATTCCAGAAACCGGTTGATCTGGCGGAATTTGTCATAGCGGGCATGGACTACCGCTCCTTCCGCCGTCATGACCCCCAGGTCCCTCAGAAACGGCACCGGTTTCCCTTCTTCCAGGATGTACCGTTTTTTCCGGTTATGGCTGAGCCGCGCTTCTCCCTCCGGCGCCGGAGCGCCGGCAGCCGCCCGGCTGCGGATCTTTACCGTCTGCTTTCCGGACTTGCTCACCAGTACGTGCATGGTGCCCTGCTCCGACTGCAGCTCCATCTGCCGGTAGGCGCCTGACATGGCCCCGCGCAGGTACTCCATGGTCTCTTCCCGGCTCATATTGCGATGAAACACCTGATTTCCCCGCTGTTCTTCCGCCTGAAACTTCAGTTCTTTCTGCAGCAGCAGCGGGCGGATCCGGATTTTAGTCGCTTCCTGGGATCCGCGGGGGCCGCTGATCACAATCTGGCGCAGATGTTCATTTAAAAACTTCTCTGCCTGTGTTATAGACGCTTCCATCTCGTTCCTCCGGCCTGTCAGTTCTCTGTATCTACCCAGCTGCCGCGCAGCAGCTGCGGATAGGGTTCCAGGTGGGCGTAGTCATTGAAGCGCTCCACGGTAAAACGCCCGCTGTCCTTATGGTAGTTCAGTTCCGTAATGCTGCAGTTTTCCAGCCCGGAACCCAGAATCCGGACTTTTGCCAGATCCATGCCCAGAATCCAGGCCGTCAGGCTGCGGATGACGCCGCCGTGGGTGATAACGGCCGCCGGGCCGGGTCCTTCCGCAATGGTCCGCAGCGCCGGCAATGCCCGCCGCACCACGTCGCCGGCGGACTCGCCTCCCGGATAGGGAAGGTCCTCTTCCATCCGCTGCTGGCGGACTTTAAAGTCCGCGAACCGCTCCGCGATCACGTCGTCGCTTAAGCCTTCCATATCGCCGAAAGAGATTTCCCGCAGCTGCGGCATCACCACATGTTCGGCGCGCCAGCGTTGGTTGGCGGTTTCGGCGGTCTGCACCGCCCGGAAATAATCGCTGGAATACACCGCGGCAATTCCTTTATCCGCCAGCCGCTCTCCCAAAAGCTCCGCCTGGCGGTATCCTTCTTCGCACAAATCCACATTGACATTGCACAGTTTGCTGCACTGTCTTCCGTGGCGGATCAGATAGATCTTCAACGTCTTCACCTCTCAGTTTTTAAAGCTGTGAATCGGCGCCGGAATCCGTCCGCCTCTGGTCACAAATTTCTCGCAGGAATAGGAGTTCACCGGCATCACCGGCGCATAGCCCAAAAGGCCGCCGAATTCCACCGAATCGCCCACTTCCTTGCCGGCCACGGGAATGATCCGCACCGCCGTGGTCTTCTGATTGACCATGCCGATGGCGGCTTCGTCGGCGATGATGCCGGAAAGGGTGGAAGCCGGCGTGCTGCCCGGCACGGCGATCATATCCAGACCCACGGAGCAGACGCAGGTCATGGCCTCCAGCTTTTCCAGAGTCAGGGCGCCGGCGGATACCGCGTCGATCATGCCCTGGTCTTCGCTGACGGGAATGAAGGCGCCACTTAAACCGCCCACATAGGAGGACGCCATGACGCCGCCTTTTTTCACCTGGTCGTTGAGCATGGCCAGCGCCGCGGTGGTGCCAGGAGCGCCCACCCGCTCCAGTCCGATTTCCTCCAGAATTTCTGCCACGCTGTCCCCCACCGCCGGCGTGGGAGCCAGCGACAGGTCGATGATGCCGAAGGGCACGCCCAGGCGCCGGGACGCTTCCTGCGCCACCAGCTGTCCCACACGGGTGATTTTAAAGGCGGTTTTCTTGATGGTTTCGCACAGCACCTCAAAATTCTGGCCTCTGGCGGCTTCCAGCGCCACCTTCACCACGCCGGGGCCGCTGACGCCTACGTTGATCACCGCGTCGGCTTCCGTCACGCCGTGAAACGCCCCTGCCATAAAGGGGTTGTCGTCCGGCGCGTTGCAGAATACCACCAGCTTGGCGCAGCCCAGAGAATCCTGATCCCGGGTGGCTTCCGCCGTCTCCTTGATGATCTGCCCCATCAGGCAGACCGCGTCCATGTTCAGCCCCGTCTTGGTGGAACCCACGTTGACGGAACTGCAGACCCGCTCCGTCACCGAAAGGGCCTCCGGAATGGAACGGATCAGATTTTCATCTGCCTGGGTCATGCCTTTGCTCACCAGCGCCGAATAGCCGCCGATAAAATTCACGCCCACATCTCTGGCGGCCCGGTCCAGGGTCCGGGCGATGGAGACAAAGTCTTTGGGCGTCCGGCAGGCGCATCCGCCCACCAGCGCCGCGGGAGTGACGGAAATCCGCTTGTTGACAATGGGCACGCCGAAATCCCGGGCAATGGCCTCTCCCACCGACACCAGATTTTTGGCCTTTTCCGTAATCTTCTGGTAGATTTTCCGGTTCATGGCCTCCAGATCGGAATCGCAGCAGTCCAGCAGGCTGATGCCCATGGTGATGGTGCGCACGTCCAGCTTTTCATGCTCGATCATGTGGTTGGTTTCAATCACTTCAAACATATTCAGCATAGCGTTCTCTCCCGTCTCTTAAATTCTGTGCATGCTGGTGAAAATTTCTTCCCGCTGGCACTTGATTTTCACGCCGATTTCGTCTCCCAGCCGCTCCAGTTCCAGCGACGCGGTCTCAAAGGACTTGGTGGATTTTTCCATGTCTACGATCATCATCATATTGAAAAATCCCTGGACAATGGTCTGGGAAATGTCCAGAATGTTGATCTGCGCGTCCGCCAGATAGGTGCACACCCTGGCGATGATTCCCACCGTGTCTTTTCCCACTACCGTAATAATCGTTCTGCTCATGCTTCGCTCTCCTTTACAGATTGATGATCTGGGACATGGTCTCGCGGCCCGCTACGGAAATGGAAAAATCCGAAGCCCGATAGCCATGGTCTCCCTGGTCGATTTCCAGCCGCACCGTCTCATAGGCCAGCTCCTCATAGTTGTTTTCCTTGCTTAAATGCCCCAGCAGAATGTACTTCAGCTGGTCGTGGAGAATGCAGTTGAGCAGCTGTCCGGCGCTGTCGTTGGACAGATGCCCGTGGTCTCCCAGGATCCTCCGCTTCAGATAATACGGGTACGGACCGGTTTCCAGCATCCGCACGTCGTGGTTGGATTCCAGCAGAATCGCGTCCAGCCCCTGGAGATGGTCGATGATATACTGGTCAAAATGGCCCATATCCGTGGCCACCGCCACAGACCGCCTGCCGCCCCGGATCCGGTATCCCACCGGGTCCGCCGCGTCGTGGTCGATGCGGAACGGCTCCAGAACCATATCCCCTATGGCAAAATCCACGTCCGGCCGCACCGGCGTCAGCAGTTCTTCCGGATATTCTCCCAGACACTTCATGCCCCGGATTTCCTCCAGCGTCCCTTCCGTGCTGTAAATGGGGATTCCGAACTTTCGGGCCAGCACTCCCAGCCCCTTTACATGGTCAGAATGTTCATGGGTAATGACGATCCCGTCCAGTTCGCTTCCCTTGACGCCGATGTCGGCAAGCCCCTGCTCCATCCGCCGGGCGCTGATGCCCGCGTCAATCAGAATATGGGTGTTTTCGGTTCCCGCGTAGATGCAGTTTCCGCTGCTTCCGCTGGCAATACTGACAAATCTCATCCTGCTTTTCCCTCTGTTATCTGCCTGATCTGCTGCTTGGTCTCTTCAAAATCTCCGCTGTTGTCGATGACCCGGTCCGCTCCGGCCCGGTACGCCTCTTCCGGCAGCTGCCGCTCCATCACCTGCAGGGACTTTTCCCTGCTGTAGCCGCGGCTTTCCATAAGACGTTGGATCCGGACCTCTTTCCGTGTATAAACATACCATACTTCGTCATAAATGTCATTGGGATTTTGGTCCGGCACCGCCGACTCCACCACCACAAGCGGGGCTTTGGAGGCCCTGGCCTGCCCATGGATCCGGTCCCAGACCATGGGGTGGATGCTGCTGTTGACGGCTTCCAGCGCCGCCGGATCTTGAAACAGCCGCCGGGCCGTTTTCTCCCGGTCCAGCTGCCCGTCCGGCCCCAGAATGCCGTCTCCCAGGATCTCCACCATCTTCCGGAAGCCTTCTTCCCCTTTTTGCTGCAGCTGCCGGGCCGTCTCGTCGGTCTGTAAAATCTCCGCTCCGTATTCTTCTTTTAAAAACTCCAGGATCCGGCTTTTTCCGCTGCCTACGCCGCCGGTCAGTTCTACGATCACTCCGGTCCTCCTTCTTTTGCCGCGTCTTTATTTGGCGTCAAACCAGGTGTCCCCGGTGTGGGCCTCCACCTCCAGAGATACCTTCAGATCCGCCGCGTGCTTCATCTTTTCCGTCAGAATTTCCAGTACCTGATCCGTTTCTTCCTTCCAGGTCTCCACCAGCAGTTCGTCGTGCACCTGCAGCACCACCCGGGATTTCATCTGTCTCCGGCGCAGCTCCTGGTCCACGGCGATCATGGCGATTTTCATAATATCCGCCGCCGTGCCCTGAATAGGAGAATTCATGGCCACCCGCTCCCCGAAGGACCGCTGCATGAAGTTGGCGGATTTCAGTTCCGGTATGGGCCTTCTGCGGCCGAACAGGCTGGTGACAAACCCCTGTTCCTTCCCCTCCTGCACCTGCCGGTCCAGAAACTCCTTTACCTGGGGATAGGTGCGGAAATACTGTTCAATATAGGCCATGGCCTCCTGGCGGGTAATGCTTAAGTCTTCGCTTAAGCCGAAGGCGCTGATGCCGTAGACAATGCCGAAGTTCACCGCCTTGGCGTTGCGCCGCTGCAGCGGCGTCACCTGGCTTAAGGGGGTGTGGAATACTTCGGAGGCCGTTATGGCGTGGATGTCCTGGGCATTCCGGTAGGCTTCGATCAGCTTCCGGTCTCCGGACATATGGGCCAGGATCCGCAGCTCGATCTGGGAATAGTCGGCGTCCGCGAAGGTATATCCCTCTTCCGGAACAAATACTTTCCGGATCTCCCGCCCCAGTTCCATGCGCACCGGAATGTTCTGCAGGTTGGGCTCCGTGCTGCTGATGCGGCCGGTGGCGGTAATGGTCTGGTTGAAGGTGCCGTGAATCCGCCCGTCTTCCCGGATAAACCCGTACAGCCCTTCCGCGTAGGTGGAATTTAACTTGGTCAGCTGCCGGTAGTCCAGAATCTTCTGCACCACCGGATACTCCGGCGCCAGTTTTTCCAGCACGTCGGCGGCGGTGGAATACCCGGTCTTTGTCTTTTTCCCGTGGGGCAGCTGCATGCGGCCGAACAGCACCTCGCCCAGCTGCTTGGGGGAATTGATGTTGAAGGTCTCCCCTGCCAGCTGATAGATCTCCTGTTCCAGGCTGCCGATCTGTTCCTTCAGGCGGTTTCCGTAGGCCTTCAGGGTCTCTTTTTCCACCCGGATGCCCGCCTGTTCCATGTGATAGAGGCTGTACACCAGCGGCATCTCCACGTCCTGGTACAGTTTCCACATATCCGTTTCTTTCAGCCGCTTTTCCAGTTCCGCCCAGGCCTTCCGGGCCGTATAGGCCATATAGCACAGGCAGACCGCCGCGGCTTCCTCTTCCTCCGCAAACCCCTGCCCCGGCGTCCGCTTCCCCAGCAGGTCCGTCTGGGAAGGCAGGGATTCTCCCAGGTAATCTCTGGCCAGGTCGTCGTATTCATAGGTATCTTTCAGCGGATTCAGCAGATAGGCGGCAATCTGGGCGTCCGCGGCCCGGCTGCCGTAATCCGCCTGCAGAAACGGCAGTTCCTGCTTCAGTCCCAGGGTCACGGTGCGGCCGGCTTTCTCCACGATCTCCGCGGCATGGCCCGCGATCCAGGCGCCGGTGAGAAATCCGCCGGCCGGAACGCAGAACGCCTCCCTGCCGTCCAGGCACACCGCCGCGGCCTCCAGCACGTCTTCCCGGAACGCCAGCTGCAGGCCGGAACATTCCGCCTGCTTTGCCATGGCAAACACGTGCTCCGCCTGGGCCAGGTCCCGGACCATGTGAAACCCTTCTTCCACCGCCGGCTGCTCCTTCACCGCCTGGTCAAACCGGGCCAGGATGGATTTAAACTCCAGCCGTTTCATATACCCGTAGGCCTCCGGCGTATACAAACTCTTGATTTTCATAGCTTCAAAGGAACACTCCACCGGGCAGTCCGTATGGATCCGGGCCAGATCCCGGCTCATCCACGCCAGGTCCCGGTGCTCTTCCAGGGCCTTCTTCGCCCGGGGAGGACGCACCTCCTCCAAATGGGCGTATACATTTTCCAGGCTTCCGTAAGCGGCAATCAGGGCGGTGGCCGTCTTTTCCCCTATGGAAGGCACGCCGGGAATGTTGTCCGACGCGTCGCCCATCAGCGCCTTGACGTCGATGAATTCCTCCGGCGTCACCTGGTATTCCCGCTTCACGTCTTCGGGATAGTAGTCGTGGATTTCCGTGGTTCCCCGGCTGGTTTTGGGGATCCGGATTTTGATATGGGCGTCCGCCAGCTGCAGCAGATCCCGGTCTCCGGAGACGATGGACACCTCCGCGCCCGCCGCCGCGGCCCGTTTGCCCAAGGTACCCAGAATGTCGTCCGCTTCATAGCCCGCCAGGGTGATCACCGGGATCTCCATGGCCGCCAGCACCTCCTGCATCAGCGGCACCTGCTGGCGCAGTTCCTCCGGCATGGGCTTGCGGGTCCCCTTGTACTCCTGGTACATCGCATGGCGGAAGGTCGGCTCTTTCCGGTCAAAGGCCACCGCCAGGCCATCCGCCTGCTCTTCCTCCAGAATTTTAAACAGAATATTGAGGAACCCGTACACCGCGTTGGTGTGAAGTCCCTCAGAATTGGTCAGATCCGGCACGCCGTAAAAGGCCCGGTTCAAAATGCTGTGTCCGTCGATCAGTACGAGTTTGTCCATAATCCCTCCGCCGTTCTAAAAAATCCCGTTCTGCCACCAGAGCCTGGCCTGCAGCATCAGCATCACCGCGATGCAGAGCACCGCCAGGGTGTCGGCGGCGTAGCGGGCGATGGTCAGCATCCGGACCTGATAGATCTGCTGCCGGGAAGCCTGGATATCCGCTTCCATGTCGCCCTTGATGTTGTAGTGGCCTGTATCGGAATCCAGCTGCCGGATTCCGGCTTCCACTGTGTAGTAGATTTCCAGCTCCTCCCGGCATTCTTCGCAGCCGTCGATATGGTCCAGAAACGCTTCCATGGTCTCCTCGTCCAGCTGGTGCCGGATATAGGGAATCACCAGCCGCTGCGCCTCTTTGCAGGTCATCTGCATCACCGCCTTTCTTTCTTCTCTATCATACAATACCGGCCCCTGGTTTTCAACGAAAACACTTGCCAAACCCAAGAACATATGCTAGAATAACACCGTTGCAGGACTCAGCCGGCCTGTCGGAATGGCAGACGAGGTGGACTCAAAATCCATTGGCAGCGATGTCGTGCGGGTTCAAGTCCCGCGGCCGGCACTCCTTGGCAGGGGCAAAGGAAGCTTGTTTCTTTCAGAAACATGCTTCCTTTTTCTTTGCCGGAAACGGCGTTTCCTATTCCTCTTTTTGGGCCAGCCTCTTTACCGCGATGGAAAACAGCAGCATGCCCGCGCAGGGAACCGCGTTGGAGGCCATGCCCGCCGTCAGGCCCAGATGTTCGGCGATGATGCCGATCAGCCAGGGCATCACAATGGCGCCGGCACTGGCCGCAGGCAGCATGACGCCCATGGTGGTTACGTTGGTCATCCGTCCGGCGCAGGCCACCGCCGTGGGATTCATGCCGGCCATGGCGAAGGCAAAGGCAAACAGCAGCACAATGGCCATGGTCTGGGTTCCCGCCGTCATCAGCAGGGCGTAGAACAGAATGCAGCCAAGGCTCATTTTGATCATGGCTCCGTAAACGTCTTTTAACGGCAGCACAAAGGCGATCAGCATGCGGGCGATCAGCGTGGCGCCCCACATCACCGTCACCGTATAAGTGCTTAACGTCCCGGAGATGATGCCGCTGTCCTTAAAGTAGGTGACCATCCATCCGGTGACGCTGGTCTCCGCCGCGTTCTGGCAGAAAATCAGCCCGGTCAGCAGCCAGAACTTCCGGTTTTTCAAAAAGCTCCAGTCAGTCTTCTGCTTCTCCTTCCCGCCCCCTTCTTCCATGGGCACCGCAAGAAACAAAAGCCACAGCCCCGCTCCGCAGGCCGCCAGCAGATACATGGGCACCCACTGCCCGGCTCCCAGCGCCGCGGCTATGAGAAACGGGCACAGCAAAGCGCCAAGCGCGTAGCAGCCATGCATGATATTCATGCCCCGGGTGCGGTTTTTCGAATGGTTTCCCACCAGTATGGTGCACATGTTGATGGTCGTTCCCTTGGCCACGCCCACCAGGAAAAAGGCCGCCGCCAGCACCGCCAGGGCTCCGGTGACGCCCATCAGCAGATATCCCACGCAGTATCCGGCCGTCAGGATCCCCGCCGTCTTTTTCATGCCGATTTTTCCCGGAAATACGCCGGCGGCGAAGCCGGAGATCAGGTTGCCGATGCTCATCAGCGACAGCAGCGTGCCGGTCATTCCATAGGCAAATCCGTAGGCCTCCTGCAGAATCGTCACCACCACCCCGGTGCTGATGGCGCAGATGCCGCTGATCAGGAAGATCAGAAATCCTGTGTTCCGCTGCAGATTCGCTCTGTTGTCTGACGTTTCCATGTTGCTTGTTCCTCCCGTGTTCTTTCGAATATCTTAAGCATTATATAATAATATTCTCTATTTTAAAAGCCTTTTTCTTCGTGTATAATAAAAGAAACATGCTGCAAAGGAGAATGCCTATGAAACGTACCATCCCGATTCTGCTTTTGGCTGCGGCTTCCGTCTGCGTCCTGTACGGCTGCAAAGGCAAGGGAGACGACAAACTGGACGTCAGTTCCATTCACACCACTGCCGCGGAGTCGCTCCGGGAGACCATGGCCCCCCAGACCACGGCAAAAGAGACCACCGCTGCCGAGACCGAACCGGCATCTTCCGAAGAATCCGAAAGCGGGCAGGCCGCTTCGGTTTCCTATGAAGTTCTGACCTGGCATCCCCAGGGGCAGAACGGCGTCTCGGTGCAGTATCCCCGGATCTCCGGTCTGGGCGACGATTCCAGAGAAGAACAGATCAACACGCTGCTGGAGGAAAACGCCCTGGCCCTTTTCCATTCCATGGAAGAGGCTCCCGCGTCCATGGAGATCAACTGCCGGGTGGATTCCCTGGACCGCAGCCGGCTGACCGCGGTCTACGACGGCTCCTATACCGGCAAAGACGCCGCTCACCCGGTTCGGGTCTTCTACACCAACACCGTGGACCTGGATGAAATCCGCTCCCTGGGATTCAACGACTATTCCGACGCCTACACCATGGCCGGATACGTGATGTCGGAAGACGTGGAATTTTTCGGCGCCGACCCGCTGCTGACGGAAGAACTGCTGAAATACCGGGCGGACCAGAGCCTGGAGTATTTCACCGCCCTGTTCAATCAGGCGGACTTCCCTCTGGATCCCGACGGGGACGCCGCGTTTCCGGAGTCTTTCAGCTACACCGGCGGCAGCATGCTGTATTTTTCGATTCCGGTGCCTCACGCCCTGGGCGACTACGCCCTGATCCAGTTCCCTCTGGACGGCAAATAAACCGTCTTTTACTGCACACAAACCAAAGAAAGGACCTTTCTCATGGAAAACGTACACATTATCGACCACCCGCTGATCCAGCACAAAATCTCCATGCTCCGGGACAAGCACACCGGCACCGCCGAATTCCGGGCCCTCATCGAGGAAATCGCCATGCTGATGGCCTATGAGGCCCTGCGGGACCTGCCGTTAGAAGAAATCGAGGTGGAAACCCCCATCGAAACCTGCATGACGCCGGTGATTGCCGGCAAGAAGCTGGCGGTGGTGCCCATCCTCAGGGCCGGCCTGGGTATGGTAAACGGCATCCTGGCCCTGGTGCCCACGGCCAAAGTGGGACACATCGGCCTGTACCGGGATGAAACCACCCACGAACCCCACGAATATTACTGCAAGCTTCCAAGCCCCATTGAGCAGCGGACCATCGTCGTCACCGATCCCATGCTGGCCACCGGCGGCTCCGCGGAAGCGGCCGTGGACTTTATCAAACAGCACGGCGGAAAGAATATCAAGTTCATGTGCATCATCGCGGCCCCCGAGGGACTGGCCCGTCTGCAGAAGGCCCATCCGGACGTGCAGATCTATGTGGGCCACCTGGACCGCTGCTTAAACTCCGACGCCTATATCTGCCCTGGTCTGGGCGACGCCGGCGACCGGATTTTCGGCACAAAATAGAGCTGCAAAATGCAAAAAAGCTGTGGAAGCAGACGTCTTAGACGCCGGCCTTCACAGCTTTTTTCTGCCGTTTTACCGCTCTTCTTTCTTTACGATTTCGCCTTCCCGCTTATAAATAGAATCCGCGTCTACGCAGCCCCGCACGCTGGACAGGGGG
This sequence comes from uncultured Lachnospiraceae bacterium, assembly GCA_944380605.1. GTDB lineage: Bacteria > Bacillota > Clostridia > Lachnospirales > Lachnospiraceae > UBA3402. The sequence continues at coordinate 111,831 of CALWIA010000010.1, forward strand.
TAGATATTGCTGCGGGGACCCACCACGCTTCCGGGATTCAGTACGGTTCCGCATCCCACTTCCACAAAATCTCCCAGCATGGCGCCGAATTTCTTCAGGCCGGTCTCGATGTCGCCATCGGCTCCGTGGACCTTCACCAGCTGCTTGTCCGACTTTACATTGGAGGTAATGGAACCGGCTCCCATATGGGCCTTGTATCCCAGAATGGAATCCCCCACGTAGTTGTAGTGGGGCACCTGCACGCCGTCAAACAGGATCACGTTTTTCAGTTCCGTGGAGTTGCCGACCACCGCGCCGGCGCCCACCAGCACGCTGCCCCTCAGATACGCGCCGGTACGGATCTCCGCGCCCTCGCAGATAATGGTGGGGCCGCCCAGGCAGGCCGTAGGCGGAATCTTTACGGAATTGTGGATCCAGATGTTCTTGCCTACGCATTTGTACTGGTCCTTCGGCAGGTTTTCACCCAGGGTCTCGATGATTTCCCGGATATGGGGAAGCACCTCCCACGGATACTCATAGGCTTCCAGCATCGCTCCCGCCATGGTTTTGCTGGTGTCGAACAGCTTTTTTATGGTCATTTCTGCCTTTTTCATGTCGTCTGTCTCCTCTGCTCATAGATGATTGGGAATAATAAACCGCGGCGGCGTCAAAACAGTCCCGCAGTGCGTATTGGTTCTGCAGGTTTAAGACCTGATAAGTCCTTCCCGCCACAAAATGTTCCAGTTTGGTCATATATTCTTCGGAAGTGATGCTTCCTTCCGCCACATAAGACAGGCCCTTTTCCCAGCTGGCCGTCAGTTCCGGATTCAGCAGCTGGCGGATGGAGGCGTTGACCACCTCGTACACCAGCTCGCCCAGCAGCGTCGGTGTGATCACCTGGGTCTTCTTATTCAGCGCCAGGTACTGGATGTGCACCAGTTTCTTTAAGATCTCCGCCCGGGTCGCGCTGGTTCCGATGCCGCTGCCCTTGATCTGGGCCCGCAGTTCTTCGTCTTCAATCAGCTGGCCGGCATTTTCCATGGCCAGTATCATGGAACCGGAGGTATAGCGCTTAGGCGGCGAAGTCTCTCCCTCTTTTATGGAAAAGCCCCGGACCGCCAGTTTCTGTCCTTTGCGGAGGGATGCCAGCATCTGCAGAAACTCCGGGCTGTCCGCGTCGGTTCTGTCGGATTCTCCTTCTCCATCCCCGTCCTTTTTCCGGTTCTGGGGCGGCAGCACCCGCAAATAGCCGGGATCGGTCAGCACCTTGAACGTGGAGAAAAAGTGCTCTCCCATCCGTACCATCTCCAGACTGGTCTTCTGGTATACCGCCGGCGGAAGAAAAATAGCAAGAAACCGCCGGGCAATGACCTCGTAGACCTTCGCCGACAGCGGCGGCAGGCTCTTTAGGGCAGCCAGTCCCTGTCCCGTAGGCACCAGCGCGTAGTGGTCCGTAATCTGTTTGTCGTTGACATAGCGGCTTTTCCGGATGGTTTCGCAGGCGCCGGATTCCAGCACCTCTCCGGCCAGGCCGGAAAGAGGCGCAAACGATTTCAGTCCCGCCACGTTCCGGCGAATTTCCTTGGCAGCCGCCGTGGACAGCACCCGGGCGTCGGTCCGGGGGTAGGTCACCAGCTTGCGCTCATACAGTTCCTGCACCACCCGCAGCGTCTCGTCCGGGCTGATTTTAAACATCCGGGAGCAGTCGTTCTGCAGTTCCGCCAGGTTGTACAGAAGCGGCGGGTTCTTCAGTTCCTTTTTCCGCTCCGCCGACAGCACTTCCATGGTCAGAGGCGGCTGGGAAGACAGATACGCCGTCAGTTCTTCCGCGGTCTTTCTCTCTTTCAGTCCGTTGTCCTTGTACAGAAACGGCGTCTCAAAATAGCGGGACCCTTTTACGGCCCGCCATTCCGCTTCAAACGTCAGATCCGTCCGGGGTTCCGGCCCGGCCACGTCGGCAGTGACCCGGTAAAACGGGGTCTTTACGAAATTGCGGATCTCCCGCTCCCGCCGCACCGTCATGCCCAGCACGCAGGTCATCACCCGGCCCACGGACAGCACCGTCCGCTTTCCGCTTTTTAAATAGCCGGAAACCGTCTCTCCGTACTTCAGCGTCAGAAGCCGGGAAAAATTGATGCCCATCAGATAGTCTTCCTTGGCCCGCAGATAAGCGGAAGCCGACAGATTGTCGTATTCGCTCCAATCTCTGGCCTCCCGGATTCCCCGCAGGATCTCTTCCTCCGTCTGGGAGTCGATCCAGACCCGGCGGCGGGTCTTGCCGCGGACGCCGGCCATCTGGTCCACCAGCCGGTAAATATACTCCCCTTCTCTTCCGGAGTCGGTGCAGATATAAATGGTATCCACATCCGCCCGGTTTAAGAGGCCGCTGACAATCTGGAACTGCCGGGATACGGCCTCGATCACCTGGTATTTAAATTCTTTCGGAAGAAACGGCAGCGTCTGCAGGCTCCAGCGGCGGTATTTGGGGTCGTAGGCCTCCGGATAGCTCATGGTCACCAGATGGCCGACGCACCAGGTGACCACCGCGTCCTCCGCCTCCAGATACCCGTCCTTTCTGCGCCAGTCCTTTTTCAGAGCGGCGGCAAACTGCTGGGCCACGCTGGGCTTTTCCGCGATATACAGGGATTTTGTCATGCTTATTTCACGTCAAATTTGTAAATGGTTGTAGTCTTGTACTCCTCGCCCGCTTTCAGAATGGGGGAAGCAAACTGGGGCTTGTTGGCCGCGTCCGGGAAATACTGGGTCTCAAAGCAGTATCCCGGCCGGTCTTTGTAGACGGCGCCGCCCTTGCCCGTATCGGTGTTCAGGGAATTGGCGGTGTACAGCTGCACGCCCGGCAGATCGGTATACACTTCCATGAGGCGGCCGCTTTTTTCATCCCAGGCTTTGGCGGAAAGGGCCAGTTCGCCCGGCGCGTGGTTTAACGCCCAGTTGTGGTCGTAGCCGCCGGCCTGCTTTAAGGGCTCGTAGTCCGCCCCGATATCCCGGGACAGAGGCTTCATCTCGGTAAAGTCCATGGGCGTGCCTTTGACCGGAACCAGTTCCCCGGTGGGAATGGAATCCGCGTCGGTAATGGTAAAGAAATCCGCGTCCACCCAGACCTGCTGGTCCATGGCGCAGCCGCTGTCGTGGCCCGCCAGGTTAAAGTAGGCGTGGTTGGTGAAGTTGGCGATGGTATCCGCGTCCGCCACTAGATGATAGTCCAGCTTCAGGCTGTTGTCCGGCGTCAGGGTGTAGGAAACCGCGATGTTGGCATTGCCCGGATAGCCCTGGTCTCCGGCGGGACTGAACAGGGAGAAGGTGATCTTCGTGCCCAGGCCGTCCTCTTCCACCGACGCGTCCCAGAGGCGCTCCCTGTAAAAATGAGGACCGCTGTGCAGGTTGTGGCGTCCGGCGGAGTTTTTCTCCAGCACGTAGGTGATGCCGTCGATGGTCAGGCGGGCATTGCCGATGCGGTTGGCGTTGCGGCCCACCGGCTCTCCCGGATGGCCGGGGCCGGTCAGAATATGGTCTACCGTATCATAGCCCAGCACCACGTCGGCCATGCGGCCTTCCCGGTCCGGCACCATCATGGTCAGCCAGATGGCGCCCAGGTTGGTAAAGGACGCGGACACCCCCTGTTCATTGGTCAGCGTATAGCGGTACACCGGCTCCCCGGCTGCCGTGCGGCCGAATTCTGTTTTTGTGTAACCCATACTGCACTCCTCCTTATTTTGCCTGAATATATCCCCGGGCAGTCAGAAGCTCCGCGCACAGCACCGCGCCGCCGGCAGCTCCCCGCACCGTGTTGTGGGACAGGCCCACAAATTTGTAATCGTAAACCGTATCCTCCCGAAGGCGTCCGATGGACACGCCCATGCCCCGTTCAAAATCCACGTCCAGGGCCACCTGGGGACGGTTGTCCTCTTCCAGATACTGGATAAACTGCGCCGGCGCGCTGGGAAGCTTCAGTTCCTGAGGCACGCCTTTAAAGGTTACCAGTTTTTCAATCAGCTGCTCTTTGGACGGCTTTTTGCGGAATTTGACAAACACCGCCGCCGTATGGCCGTTGAGCACCGGCACCCGGATACACTGACAGGTAATCACCGGCGAGGACGCCTTGACGATCTGCCCGTTTTCAATGGTTCCCCACAGCCGCAGCGGCTCCTGCTCGCTCTTTTCCTCTTCGCCGCCGATGTAGGGAATGATATTGCCTTCCATCTCCGGCCAGTCCTTAAAGGTCTTGCCGGCTCCGGAAATGGCCTGATACGTGGTGGCCACCACCTCGTAGGGCTCAAATTCCTTCCACGCCGTCAGCGCCGGCGCGTAGCTCTGAATGGAGCAGTTGGGCTTGACGGCCACAAAGCCCCGGCGGGTGCCCAGACGCTTCTGCTGGAAGGGAATCACGTCAAAGTGCTCCGGATTGATCTCCGGCACCACCATGGGCACGTCCGGCGTCCAGCGATGGGCGCTGTTGTTGGACACCACCGGCGTCTCCGTCTTCGCGTAGGCGTCTTCAATGGCCCGGATCTCTTCCTTGGTCATGTCCACGGCGCTGAACACAAAATCCACCTGGGAAGCTACCGCCTCCACCTCGTTGACGTTAAGCACCTTCTGGTTCTTGACCGCTTCCGGCATAGGCGTATCCATTTTCCAGCGTCCGCCTACCGCCTCCTCGTAGGTTTTGCCGGCGGAACGGGGGCTGGCCGCCACCGCGGCCACTTCATACCAGGGATGGTTCTCCAGAAGCGCCAGAAACCGCTGTCCCACCATGCCGGTGGCGCCTAACACTCCAACTTTCAGTTTTTTATCCATAGTCCAGACTCCTTCTTTTCTCGTAGTTATGTCTTATCCTATACCATGGGCTGTGAAATTGCAACCGTTTTTCTATTCCAGGGACAGGGCCACCTGCATCATATCGGTAAAGGTCTTCTCCCTTTCCTGGGCTGTCGTAGCCTCTCCGGTCACCGTGGAATCCGATATGGTCACCATGCACAGCGCCCTGGCTCCCGCCGCCGCGGCGTTGGCATACAGAGCCGCCGCTTCCATTTCCACCGCCAGCACGCCCATATCCGCCCAGGTCATGCCGCCGGCCGCCGGCTTTGCCGGTCCGTAAAACATGTCGGAACTGACCACATTGCCCACGTGATAGGACAGCCCCATGGACCGGGCCGCCGCCACCGCCTGTTCCAGCAGTTCGTAGCTGGCGATGCAGGAATAATCGCCCGGAAGTCCCAGAAGCCGCACGTAGTTGGACGTGGTGCAGGCGCCCATGGCAAATACCAGGTCCCGGATCTTCGTCTTTTCCGTCAGGGCTCCGGCGGTTCCCACCCGGATCAGGTTCCGGCAGCCGTAGAAATGAATCAGTTCATAGGAATAAATGCCCATGGACGGGCAGCCCATGCCGGTGCCCATAACCGAAACCGGCCTGCCTTCATACCGGCCGGTAAACCCCAGCATATTCCGGGTGGCGTTGAACTGTTTTACATCTGTGAGAAAATGGTCCGCGATATACCGGGCCCGCAGCGGGTCTCCCGGCAGCAGAATGGTTTCGGCAATCTCTCCCGCAAGGGCCTCGATATGGGGCGTGGGTACATTGGGATTCGGCATAAAACGTTCCTCCTTTTCTTTTTAAAGACGGACTTTGGTTCCCTTTCCATCCCGCTTCGCCGTCCGCAGGCGGTTCAGCTGGATCTCTTTTTTCTTATACACCGCGGTGTGGTCTTCCTGCACCAGATACAGCGCTTCCAGCCGGTCCTCCGGCTCCAGCCGGATGCCCCGCACACCCCGGGAATTTTTCTTCATCTCGGAAATTTCCTCCGAGGAAAACCGCAGGAAATATCCGCCGGCGGTCTGCAGCACCACGTCGCCCTCGCCGGCAAAACGCACCGCCGCCAGCCGGTCTTCCTCCTGCAGCTTGGTGGCCGCCACCAGCCGGTTGGCCGTCAAAAACTCTTCCGCCGGCACCCGCTTCACCAGGCCCATCTCCGTGGCAAACAGCAGGCTCTTTCCCTGCATCTGCTCCTGGCAGGAGACAAACAGCACCCGCTCCTTCGTGCCGTCGAACCGGCTTAAATTGTCCAGCGGCTGTCCCCGGTCCCGCAGCTTCGCCATGGGAATGTCCGCCGCCTTTACCTGCAGCATGTTTCCCGTATCCGTAAACAGGCAGATCCGGTCCGTGCTCATGCACCGCACCGTCCAGACGTTTTCCGTTTCCACCGTCTCCTGGTTCCTTTCGTAGGTGGAACGGTCCAGCAGCCGGCAGTAGCCGAAGCGGTCCATGACGAAGACCACCTCCTGTACCTGCACCGGTTCCTCGGTATACACCGCCTCTTTCTCGTCTTCCAGGTCCGTCATGCGGATCATGGCAAATTCTTCCTTAATGGCCTCCAGATCCTCCAGAATCACCTGGTTCATCCGGCTGCGGTCTTCCAGAATCCGGCTGTATTCCCGGATTTTCTTAAGGGTTTCCTTGTGCTCCTTTTCCAGCGCCAGAATCTCCAGACCGATCAGGCGGTACAGCCGCATCTCCAGAATGGCCGTGGCCTGCTTTTCTGTAAAGTGCAGTTCTCTAGCCTCTTTTTCAAGTTCCGGCGTCCGGAACCGGATCCCCTCCGTTTCCCCGCAGGTCAGGCACTGCCTGGCCTCCTTCAGGCTTTTGGAGCCCCGCAGAACGGCGATAATCAGGTCGATGACGTCGCAGGCCGCGATCAGGCCTTCCTGGATCTCCTTCTTCTCCTGTTCCTTTTCCAGCAGCACCTGATACTTGCGGGTATTGTTCTTGTACTGGAAATCCAGATAATTTTTCAGAATGCCCCGGAGGTTTAAGGTCTCCGGCCTGCCGTCCGCGATGGCCAGCATGTTGACGCCGTAGGTATCCTCCAGCTTGGTCTTCTTGTAGAGGATGTTTTTGATTTTCTCCACATCGGCATCCTTTTTCAGTTCCAGGACGATGCGGATTCCCTCTTTGCTGGACTGGTTGGAAATGTCCGTCACGTCCGGCAGCTTTTTGCTCTCCGCCAGCTCCGCCACATCCATCAGGAACTTGTTGATGCCGGCGCCGATCATGGTGTAGGGGATTTCTTTGATAATCAGCTTATCCTTGTCGCTTTTTCTCCTGCCCAGCTCCACTTCCACCCGGCCCCGCAGGCGGATTTTGCCGGTGCCGGTCTCGTAGATCTGCAGCAGGTCCTTTTTATTGGCAATGATGCCGCCGGTGGGAAAATCCGGCCCCGGCATCCATTTCATCAGTTCTTCCATGGAAATCTCCGGATTGGCGATGTAGGCCTTTACCGCGTCGATCACTTCTCCCAGATTGTGGGGCGGAATGCTGGTGCTCATGCCTACGGCGATGCCCTCGGCGCCGTTGATCAGCAGGTTGGGCACCCGCACCGGCAGCACCTCCGGCTCCTTTTCCGTCTCATCGTAGTTGGGCACAAAGTCCACGGTCTTGTCCAAGTCTTTTAAATACACCTCTTCCGCGAACTTTTCCAGCCTGGCTTCCGTATACCGCATGGCGGCGGCTCCGTCGCCTTCGATGGAACCGAAATTGCCGTGGCCATCGATCAGGGCCATGCCCTTTTTGAAACTCTGGGACATCACCACCAGGGTATCGTATATGGAACTGTCGCCGTGGGGATGGTATTTACCCATGGTATCGCCGACGATACGGGCGGATTTCCGATGGGGCTTGTCGTGGCCCAGCTTCAGTTCGCTCATATCGTACAGCACGCGGCGCTGCACCGGCTTTAAGCCGTCTCTGGCGTCGGGAATGGCTCTGGCCGTAATGACGCTCATGGAGTAGTTCATGTAGCTGCGCTGCATCTCTTCTGAATATTCAGTGGTAACGATCTTTTCAGCCATGTCTCATCCTCGTTTCCTGTCGGTTTTACGCGTCGATTTCCGCCTCGTCGGCGTGATCGTAAATAAACTGCCTTCTGGGGGCCACGTCGCTGCCCATAAGCATTTCCGTGACTTCCGACGCCATCCGGGCGTCCTCGATCTCCACCCGCTTCAGCACCCGGTTTTCCGGGTCCAGCGTGGTTTCCCACAGCTGAGCGGCGTCCATCTCGCCCAGGCCCTTGTACCGCTGCAGAATAAAATCGCCCTTGTGGGTCTTCCGGTACTTTTCCAGTTCCCGTTCGTCGTACAGATACTGTTCCGGTCCCTTCTTGGGAATCACCTTAAACAGCGGCGGCATGGCGATGTACACATGGCCGTTGTAGATCAGTTCCGGCATGAACCGGTATAAAAAGGTCAGCAGCAGGGTGTCGATATGGCTTCCGTCCACGTCCGCGTCGGTCATGAGAATAATCTTGTGGTACCGCAGTTTGCTGATGTCAAAATCGTTGCCGTAGCCTTCGGAAAAGCCGCAGCCGAAGGCGTTGATCATGGTCTTGATCTCCGCGTTGGCCAGCACCTTGTCAATGGAGGCCTTTTCCACGTTGAGAATCTTGCCCCGGATGGGCAGGATGGCCTGGTACATCCGATCTCTGGCAGATTTGGCGGAGCCGCCGGCAGAATCTCCCTCTACAATAAAAATCTCGCATTTTTCCGCGTCCCGGCTTTCGCAGTTGGCCAGCTTTCCGTTGCTGTCGAAGGAGAAGCGGGACTTGGTCAGCAGATTGGTCTTGGCCTTTTCCTCCGCCCGGCGGATCTTGGCCGACTTTTCCGCGCAGCCGATGACCCCTTTGAGCACTTCCAGGTTGCGGTCAAAGTACAGCTGCAGTTCGTCTCCCGTAATGGAAAAAACCGCCCGGGTGGCGTCGGCGCTGGCCAGCTTGGTCTTGGTCTGTCCTTCAAAAATCGGATCCGGATGCTTCACCGCCACAATGGCCGTCATGCCGTTTCTGGTGTCGGCGCCGGTAAATTTGGCGTCCTTGTCTTTTAAGATGCCCAGTTCCTTGGCGTAATTGTTGATCAGCATGGTAAAGCGGGTTTTAAAGCCCACCAGATGGGTGCCGCCTTCCTGGGTGAAAATGTTGTTGCAGAAGCCCAGAATGTTTTCCTCAAAGGTATCCACGAACTGAAACGCCGCTTCCACCTGAATGCCGTCCGCTTCCCCTTTAAAGTAAATGGGATCGTGCACCGGCGTCTTGCCGGCGTTGAGTTCCTTTACGTAGGCCACAATGCCCTCCGGCTCCGAGTAGACCCGGGTCTCTTCCTCCCCCGGCCGGCGGTTGGCATAGGTGATGGTCAGCCCCGGATTCAGATACGCCGTCTCGTGGAGCCGGCTTTTCAGCCATTCGGCCTTGAACCGGGTCTTTTCAAAAATCTCCCCGTCCGGCAGGAAGTTGATCTCCGTGCCGGTCTCCTTGGTCTTTCCCAGCACCGGCAGCAGGCCGTCCTGCAGTTCCACCGCCGGCACCCCTCTCTCATAGGCGTCGTGGTAGATTTTGCCGTCCTGATACACGTTGACGCGCATCCGCTCCGACAGGGCGTTGACCACCGACGAACCCACGCCGTGTAGTCCGCCGCTGGTCTTGTAGGCCTGGTTGTCAAATTTGCCGCCGGCGTGCAGCGTCGTAAACACCACCCGCTCCGCGGAGACCCCTTTGGCGTGCATGCCCACGGGAATGCCGCGGCCGCTGTCCCGCACCGTGCAGGAGCCGTCCGCTTCCAGTGTGACCCAAATCTGGCTGCAGTACCCCGCCAGGTGTTCGTCCACCGCGTTGTCCAGGATTTCATAGATCAGATGGTTGAGACCCTTGGTCCCTACGCTTCCGATATACATGCCCGGCCGTTTCCGGACCGCCTCCAGTCCCTCCAGCACCGTAATGCTGTCGGCGTTGTATTGTGCCTTTGCCATATGTTCCTCCGCAAGCGAAATTTTATTCTATTCGGCACGCCGCGCGGCCCCGCGCGTAAAAAAGCCTCTGAATCATACAGCAAGCCTGGAAAGCCCGGACGCGGATGGCGCGGCCGGTGCGCATCAGAAAAACGCGGACGGCGGCAGAATGCCGAAAAAAATAAAAGCACGTGACGGGAATCGAACCCGCCTCTCCAGCTTGGGAAGCTGGCGTTCTACCGATGAACTACACATGCTTAAAAACAAAATTATTATATCATATTTCCCCCAAAATGCAAGGAGAAAATGCGGCGGGGAAAGCTGCCCCGCCGCACGGCGTCTCCCGGTTCTTTCTTACATGCACTTGCTCCATCCGCAGCTCTTGCAGATGTTGCAGCCACCTTCAAAAATCAGAGGTTCTCCGCATTCCGGACACAGCGGCCGGTCCTTTTTCAGGCTGACGGCCCTGGGCTTCTCCGGCTTTTTCATCACCGGCACCTGGTTCTTGTTCCGATGGGCGATTTCCATCTGCACTTCGTTGTACATATCCAGCAGCGCGTTGCCCACCGCCATGGGACAGCAGGCGCCCTTGCTGGTATCTCCCTTGGTGGCCTTGCGCACCGTGTAGGACGGGCAGGAGCCGGTGGAGTTGAGCTGGTCGATGATGGTGTAGATATCCACGCCGCCCCGGGCGCTGATGGAAATCATCCGGGACAGGCCGATCATAAAGTTGTTGCAGCCGCCGGTGGAGCCTTTGCTAAGGTAGATCTCCAGCAGCGCTCCCGTATGGGGATCAAACAGCGCGATGCAGTGCAGGCTGCCGCAGCCGGTAATCAGCTTGCGTTTTTTGCCCACCACATCGTCGGTTACCAGAATGATCTCGCCCCGGGCCAGGCCCTCTCCCGCTTTGGCCACCGGCTTGGTGTCGGTAGACAGAATCGACGTGCGCCGGCATCCATCCCGGAAAATGGTAATGCCCTTCAGTCCCTTTTCATAGGCGTACAAATACAGATCCTCGGTCTCTTCCACAGTGAAGTGGGAAGGCACGTTGACCGTAGAACTGATAGAGGCGTCAATGTGGTTCTGCCACGCCGCCTGCATGTCGATGCGCTGATGGTATTCCAGGGTCATGGCGGTGACAAAATACTCCGGCAGGTCCCGGTCGTCCTGGATCTTGTGGTCCCGCATATACTGCTCCACGATCTTGGTGTACACCTTGTAGTATACGTCGCTGCCGTGGAGGGACTCGGTCTTGCGCTCGTAATAATTTGCGTAAATCGGCTCGATGCCGCCGGAAATTCCCAGCATGGTAGACAGGGTTCCCGTCGGCGCGATGGTCAGCAGCTGGGAGTTGCGCAGGCCGTACTTGCGCACCAGCTCCGCCGTGGCCTCCGATGCGTTGGCCTTAAAATACGGCGTTTCCATAATGTCGTCGATGGAGCACCGGGGATAAGCGCCCAGTTCCTTTGCCAGCAGCGCCGAAGAGGCCATTGCCGTATCTGCCATGGCAAAGCCGATCTGATCGCTGAGGGACAGGGCTTCTTCCGAACCGTAGGTGATGCCCAGCTTGATCATCATGTCCGCCAGGCCCATGATGCCCAGGCCGATCTGACGCCAGTCGGATACGCTGTCCTGCTGTTCCTTTAACGGGTGCAGCGGCAGTCCCTCTTCCAGCACCTCGTTCAGCGCTCGGACGGAAGCGCGGACGCACTTTTTAAATCCTTCAAAATCAAAAGACGCGTGATCCGTAAAGGGATCCCGGACAAACTCCGCCAGGTTGATGCTGCCCAGCAGGCAGCTGCCGCCGGCGGGAAGGGGCTCCTCGGCGCAGGGATTGACCCCGGCGTAGGAGAAATCCTTGGTATTGCTCAGCAGGTTCCATTCCTTCACCCGGTCCCAGAACAGGGCGCCCGGTTCCGCGTAGTCCCAGTTGACCTCCGCGATGTGGTGGAACAGCTCTCTGGCCTGTATCTCCCGGCGGATCTCCTCTCCTGTGGCCTTCCGGCGGTAATACAGTTCAAACGGCTGGTTGTTTTTCACCGCTTCCATAAATTCCCGGCTGATGCGCACGGAAATATTGGCCTTGGTCACCTTGTTTAAGTCGGTTTTCAGATTGACGAACTCCACCACGTCCGGATGGGCGCAGTCGATGGAGATCATCAGCGCTCCCCGGCGGCCGTTCTGTCCGATCAGCTCCGTCACCAGGGAATACAGATCCATAAAGGATACCGCGCCGCTGGTTTCCTTGGCCGCGTTGTTGATCTTCGCTCCCCGGGGGCTCAGTCCCGAGATGTCCACGCCGCATCCGCCGCCGTAGCTGTAGGTGCGGGCCAGCTTCTTGGCACACTCGAAAATGCTCTCAATATCGTCTTCCGGCGGCTCCACCACATAACAGTTGGAAAGGCTGACTTTTCTGCCCTGATACTCCAGACCGCGGTTGGAGAGAATCCGGCCGCCGAACAGGAACTTCTTTTCCCGGATCAGCTGGGCGATTTCCTCGTTGCCCGCCGTAATGCGTCCCAGCCACTGTTCAAAGTTTTCTTCTCCGTCCCGATACTTCTTATTCCATATGTCGATCCCCAGCTGATTATCTTTTCCAAGCCACTCCTCTAATTCCATATCGTCTCCTCTTTCATCTGTAAATTCCGCAATATATTGTGTGCTTCACTTATACTATCACGATATATAGACAGTTTCAAGAGGGATTTGGATCGTTTTTAATTTAACAGGGAATCGGGGGTCCGGATGCCCGCCGATGCAGGCACGGCGGCCGCCCGGCCGGCGGACCGCACAAAAAAAAATCCCGCGCACCGCAGGATTTTAAACAAAAGCCATTGACGTGATTCGAACACGCGACCCCTTCATTACGAGTGAAGTGCTCTACCGGCTGAGCTACAATGGCACATAAATTTTCGTAAAAATTGCTGCCGCATAAATACGCGGCAGCGAAATGACCTCACCGGGAATCGAACCCGGGTTTACGCCGTGAGAGGGCGTCGTCTTGACCGCTTGACCATGAGGCCTTCAATCGAGGCGACAAGATTCGAACTTGCGGCCTCTGCGTCCCGAACGCAGCGCTCTACCAAACTGAGCCACGCCTCGATACCTACGATAGTATAATATGAATTGTGTCAATTGTCAATAAGATTTTCAAAATTTTTTTGCCATTCCTCTTCCCACGTGCTATAATCCCATTGGCCGTCCGATACGGCCCATACCGACACCGCAAAGGAGGAATTTCCATGCTCTCTGTTCTGCTGGCGCAGCAGCTGGCTGTGCTGTTTCTGATTATGGGATGCGGGTTTGTCCTGGTAAAAACCGGACTGGTACAGTCCCGGGAAAGCCGGACCCTCTCCGTCATCACCCTGTATCTGATCATGCCCTGCGTCATCTTAAACGCCTTTCAGATCGATTACTCGGACCAGATCCGGGACGGCCTGATTCTGGCCTTTCTGGCGGGCGCCGCCATCCACGCCGTTCTCTTTGCCCTGGTGGGGCTTTTGGGGCGCGTATTCCGGCTGGAGGCCGTGGAAAAAGCCTCGCTGATCTATTCCAATGCCGGCAATCTGATCATCCCGCTGGTCACTTCGGTCCTGGGTCCCCAACAGGTCATCTACGCCAGCGGCTTTCTCTGCGTGCAGACCGTCTTCCTCTGGACCCACGGCCAGTCCCTGATGCGGGGCACCGCCTCCATCAGCTGGAAAAAGCTGCTGTGCAATATCAACCTGCTGGCCAGCCTGGCCGGCATCCTTCTGTTTGTCACCGGCACCCATCTGCCCCTGGTGCTGGAAGACACCCTAAGTACCCTCGCTTCCACCATCGGCCCCGTCAGCATGCTGGTGGTAGGCATGCTGCTGGCCGACGTCTCCTGGAGCCAGGTACTGGCCCGGAAGCGGATTTACGGAATTGTGTTTTTGAAAATGATAGTCATTCCCGGCACGGTGCTGCTTCTGCTGCGGGCCGCGGCGCCGTTCGTGCCGGTGGCGGGCGCCTCCGACATTCTGTTTATCAGCCTGATGGCGGTCATCACGCCTTCGGCCACCACCATTACCCAGATGGCCCAGATCTATGACCGCGGCGCCTCTTACGCCAGCTCCATCAACGTGCTGACCACCCTGGTCTGCATCGCTACCATGCCCCTTATGGCCTTTTTCTACATGCTTTAGGCAAAATCAAACAGCGACAGCTGGTTGGTCTCCGGCAGGTCGCCCAAAAGCCCCAGATCTCCCATCAGGTCGCAGATGGTCTTGCTGACTTTGGTACGGTTGCGGAAATCCTCCCGGGACAGGAAGGGGCCGTCTTTGACGGCGTCCACCACGCCTTCCGCGGCCTTGTCTCCCATGCCGTCGATGCTGGCCAGAGACGGCATCAGCTTTCCGTCGAGAATCTGGAAATCCTTGGCCTTGGCCCGGTAGATGTCGATGGGCATAAATTCAAACCCTCTGGCATACATCTCCTGCACCACCCGCATATCCCGAAGCGTGCCCTGTTCTTTCTGCGAAAGACTGTCGGCGCGCTTTTTGTAGTCCGCCAGATAATACTCCAGCTTGTCCCGCCCCTGGCACATCAGCTCATAGCTGAAAGAGCTGGCCCGGATGCTGAAAAACGCCGCGTAATACGCCAGCGGATAAAACACCTTGCAGTAGGCGATGCGCCACGCCATCATCACATAGGCCGCCGCGTGGGCCTTGGGGAACATGTACTTGATCTTCAGACAGGAGTCCACATACCACTGAGGGACGCCGTGGGCCAGCATTTCCTCGATCCACTCCGGCTTTAACCCCTTGCCTTTCCGGACCGATTCCATAATGGTAAAGGAAAGGCCCTCTTCCAGCCCTTTCTGGATCAAGTACACCATAATGTCGTCCCGGCAGCAGATCGCCGTCTGAATAGTGGCCTGCCCGCTTAAAATCAGGTCTTTGGCGTTGCCCAGCCACACGTCGGTGCCGTGGGCCAGGCCGGCGATGCGCACCAGGTCGGAAAAATAGCGGGGCTTGGCGTCCAGAAGCATCTGCATGGCAAAATCCGTGCCGAATTCCGGCACGCCCAGAGCGCCCAGAGGACAGCCGCCGATGTCTTCCGGCGTAATGCCCAGCGCCGAGGTATTCTGAAACAGGGACATGACCTCTTTGGAATCCAGCGGAATGTCCTTGACCGGATCCAGGCCCGTCAGGTCCTGCAGCATCCGGATCATGGTGGGATCATCGTGTCCCAGAATGTCCAGCTTCAGCAGGTTGTGGTCGATGGAATGGTAGTCAAAATGGGTAGTCACCGTAGTGGTGGTCATGTCGTTGGCCGGCCGCTGCACCGGCGTAAAGGAATAGATTTCTTCTCCTATGGGAAGGACGATGATGCCTCCCGGGTGCTGCCCCGTGGTGCGCCGCACGCCCACACAGCCCTGGACAATGCGGTTGATCTCGCAGGTGCGCTTCCGGTCTCCCCGCTCCTCGTAGTAGTTTTTCACATAGCCGTAGGCCGTTTTGTCCGCCAGCGTGCCTATGGTGCCGGCCCGGAAAGTCTGTCCCTTGCCGAAGATTACCTCCGTGTAGTCGTGGGCATGGCTCTGGTATTCGCCGGAAAAGTTCAGGTCGATATCCGGCTCCTTGTCGCCCTTGAATCCCAGGAAAGTTTCAAAGGGGATGTCGTGGCCGTCCTTTTTCAGCGGCGCGCCGCACCGGGGACAGGCCTTATCCGGCATATCGCAGCCGGACATGCCGGCAAATTTCTTTACTTCTTCCGAATCAAAATCGTAATAGTGGCAGCTGGGGCAATAATAGTGGGGGCTTAAGGGATTGACCTCCGTAATGCCGGCCATGGTGGCCACCAGGGAGGAGCCCACCGAACCTCTGGAACCTACCAGATACCCGTCCTCGTTGGATTTCCACACCAGTTTCTGGGCGATGATGTACATCACCGCGAACCCGTTGGAAATAATGGAGTGCAGTTCCCGCTCCAGCCGTTCCACCACGATTTCCGGCAGTTCTTCACCGTACATCTCATGGGCCCGGGTGTAGCAGATGTTCCGCAGGGTTTCATCGGAGTTTTCAATCACCGGCGGACACTTGTCCGGCCGCACCGGCGAAATCCGCTCGCACCGGTCGGCGATCTTCCGGGTGTTGGCAATCACCACTTCCTCCGCCTTGTCCGGCCCCAGATAGGCAAATTCATCCAGCATCTCCTGGGTGGTCCGCAGATACAGCGGCGCCTGTTCATCGCTGTCTTTAAAGCCCTTCCCGGCCATGATGATGCGCCGGTAGACCTCGTCCTCCGGATCCAGAAAATGGACGTCGCAGGTGGCGCACACCGGCTTGCCGCACTGCTCGCCCAGCCGCACGATCCGGCGGTTGAAATCCCGCAGATCTTCTTCGGTCTTGGCCGGGCTGTCCTCGTCCCGCAGCATAAACGCGTTGTTTCCAATGGGCTGAATCTCCAGATAGTCGTAAAAATCAGCGATTCTGGCCAGTTCCGCGTCCGAAGCGCCCCGGGTCAGCGCCTGAAACAATTCGCCGGCTTCGCAGGCGGAGCCCACGATCAGCCCCTCCCGGTACTTTGCCAGCACACTTTTGGGAATCCGGGGCACCCGGTGAAAATAGTTGATATGGGACCAGGAAACCAGCCGGTACAGGTTCACCCGGCCCACGTCGTTTTCCGCCAACAAAATTACATGGTAGGTAGGCAGCTTCTTTATGGCCTCTTCGTCCATCTCTCCCAGCCGGTTCAGCTGGTCCAGATCTTCCACGCCCCGCTCCTTTAACATCCGGATAAAGGCCGCGAAAATCTCCGCGGTGGCTCCCGCGTCGTCTACGGCCCGATGGTGGTTTTCCAGAGACACTCCCAGCGCCTTGGCCACCGTATCCAGTTTGTACCGGTTCAGCTGAGGCAGCAGAAGCCTGGCTAACGCCACCGTATCCAGCACCGTCGGCGCGAAGGGAATCCCCAGCAGTCCGGCGTTGTGAGCGATGAAGCTGACGTCAAACGAGGCGTTGTGGGCCACCAGCGCGGCGCCCCGGCAGAATTCCAGAAACTGGGGAAGCACCGTTTCGATCCGCGGCGCGTCCAGCACCATGGCGTCGCTGATGCCGGTCAGCTGCTCGATTTTAAAGGGAATGGGCACGTCCGGATTGACGAAGGTGCTGAAGCGGCTGACGATGGCTCCCTGTTCCACCCGCACCGCGCCGATCTCAATGATCCGGTTTTTCACCGGGCTGAAACCGGTGGTCTCGATGTCAAAAACCACAAAGGGGTCGTCCAGGCTCTGCCCGTCCGCGTGTTCCGCCAGCTGCTTGATATCGTCCGCCAGATAGCCTTCCACCCCGTAGAGAATTTTAAAATCATCCCCTTTGTCCAGGGCGTGGGCGGCTTCCGGAAAGGCCTGCACGCAGCCGTGGTCGGTCACGGCAATGGCGGGCATCCCCCATTTCTTCGCCCGTTTGATGATGTCGCCCACGTCGGAAACGCCATCCATATCGCTCATTTTGGTGTGACAGTGGAGTTCCACCCGCTTCACCGGGCTGTCGTCCCTGCGCTTGCCGGTGAAATCCTCGCACTTTTTGATGCCGGAAACCGAACCGATGGTCAGCTCCCCGTCAAATTTGTCGATAGTAGTATTGCCCCGCAGTTTGACAAAGGTGCCTTTGACTACCGCCTTTTCCACGTCTTCCAGCATCTCTTCCCGGGCGAACAGTTTGACGGTAATGGTATCCGTAAAATCCGTGATGTCAAAAATCACGATGGTTTTTCCGCTGTTTAACAGGCGGCTGTCGGTGTGGATGATCTTTCCGCGGATGATCACCTCTCCCATCTCGCCGCCGATTTCCCGGATATCTGTAAAATTGTCATCGAAATCCCGGCCGAACAGCACGTCGGGATTGTCGCTTTTTTTCTGATAGCTGCCGAATTTTTTTCCTTCCCGGAACGCCGGCTTTTCTCCCGCCGCCGGTTTTCTGGAAGGCTGCGGCGTCTGAACGCTCCGGGCCGCAGGCTCTCCGGCCGGCTCCGACAGCGCTTCCGCAAAGGCCGGGCGGGCCAGCCGCTCTCCGATCTCCTTCTGAAGCCTGGCTTCCCGGTCCTCCAGCTGGCGGTTTCCCTCCGGCTGCACATAGTCCCACACCACCTGCACCGGCAGGCCGCAGCGTTCCGCGAATACCTTTTCCAGCACCCGCTTTAAGTCTCCGGTTTTCTCCCGGAACACCGGCTGGTCCTCCACCGTCATCCGCAGCTGATCCGGCTGGGGAAAGGTGCACCGCGCGCGGCGGAACATGCTGTATTCCACAATGCTGTAGCCCTTCAGTTCCAGAAGCAGGCTGTCCCGGTATACGTCCAGCAGCTTCTGGGGCGTGTACTGGCCTGACAGCCGGTATTTTTCCTGGATTTTCACCGTCAGCCTTCTGCCGGGAAACAACTGGTCCCGGATGCCTTTTTCCAGATCGTATATATTCTTTTTATGAATCAGCCGCGGGCTGGCCAGATAGATCCGCAGCGTGCTGCGGTCTCTGGTGGACGACACCCGTTCCACCTCTGCCAGCTTCAGCAGTTCCCTCAGTTCTTCCGCGATCACCAGATCCGGAAATACGTCCAAAAACCGTCTGCTCATGCATTCTCCTGTGCCAGTTTCTTCAGTTCCTCTTCCAGCGCCGCCAGAAGCTGATCCTCCGGGACTTTCC
Source organism: uncultured Lachnospiraceae bacterium (assembly GCA_944380605.1). Classification (GTDB taxonomy): domain Bacteria; phylum Bacillota; class Clostridia; order Lachnospirales; family Lachnospiraceae; genus UBA3402. The sequence goes on from CALWIA010000010.1 coordinate 130,260, forward strand.
GCAGGATCTCTCCCTTCCGGATCAGCAGGCCCTCTCCTACGCCGCCGGCAATGCCCAGGTCCGCCTCTCTGGCCTCCCCCGGACCGTTGACCGCGCAGCCCATAACCGCCAGCTTGATGTTCAGCTGGTCATACCGGGCCGCCAGTTCTTCCACCCGGCCAGCCAGGCCGATCAGGTCGATGCGGGTCCGCCCGCAGGTAGGACAGGACACCACTTCAATGCCGCCTTTTTTTAGTCCCAGCGCTTTTAAAATCAGCCGGGCCGTCTTTACCTCTTCCACCGGATCCCCGGTCAGCGATACCCGGATGGTGTCGCCGATGCCCTGGTACAGAATAATGCCCAGGCCCACCGAAGACTTGACGGTGCCGGAAGTATAGGTGCCCGCTTCCGTAATGCCTACGTGCAGAGGATAGTCCGTCCTGCCGGCAATCCGTTCATGGGCACGGACGCACATCATCACGTCCGAAGACTTGATGCTGATCACCAGGTTGTCATAGCCCATGCCCTCGATCAGCGCCGTCTTTTCCAGGGCGCTTTCCGCCAGCCCTTCCGCCGTCACGCCGCCGTATTTTTCCAGCAGATGTTTTTCCAGGGAGCCGCTGTTGACTCCTACCCGGATGGGAATGCCGTATTCTTTTGCCTTTTCCACCACGGCCCGCACCCGGTCTTCCGAGCCGATGTTGCCGGGATTGATGCGGATTTTGTCAGCGCCGTGCTCAATGGCGGCGATGGCCAGCCGGTAGTCGAAATGAATGTCCGCCACCAGCGGAATGTGGATCTGCTTCTTGATCTCCGTCAGGGCCCGGGCCGCCTCCATGGTGGGCACCGCCACCCGGATGATATCGCAGCCCGCCTGTTCCAGCCGCAGAATCTGGGACACGGTAGCCGCCGCGTCCTCGGTTTTGGTGTTGCACATGGACTGAATCAGCACCGGACTGCCGCCTCCGATGACCCGGTCTCCAATCCGCACTTTCCTGGTATGTTCTCTGCTCATGCAGAACCTCCCTTTTTTCTTTCTCAGGGCGAAACCGCCGTTTCCGCCGGTTTTGCTGCCGTCTGCGCCGGTTTTGCCGCCGGCGCCTTCTCCGGAAGATAGAATACTTCTTCTTTTTTCTGATAGTCCGGTTCCGTATAGCCGGGCACCAGACTCAGGCACTTCTTGGGGCAGGCCCCGGCGCAGCTGCCGCACTGGATGCAGTCAAACCGGTTGATGGTCCAGGTGCCCGCCGCCTTGTCCACCCGGATAGCCCCCGGCGGACAGGAACGCATGCACAGGCCGCAGCGGATGCAGTTTTCGGTCTGAATCTCAATATGGCCCCGCATCCGCTGGGGAAATTTGGCCGGTTCATAAGGATAGCCCACCGTAGCCGGCCGGGAAAACAGATTCTTTAAGGCCGTGCGGGCAAATGTAAGCATTTTCGCGTCTTCCAGCATGATTTCTCACCTCTCTGTACAGCTGATGCAGGGGTCAATGGTCAGAATAATCAGCGGCACATCCGCCAGCTGACATCCCTTTAACAATTCCACCATCGGCGGAATGTTGCTGGTAGTAGGCGTCCGCAGGCGGAAGCGGTCCAGATTCTTGGTGCCGTTTCCTTTTACATAATAAATGGCCTCGCCTCTGGGCTGTTCGATCCGGGCGAAGTATTCGCCTTTGGGATTGCCCTTCACCGGAACGGCAATCTCGCCATCCGGAATCTTTTCCGCCGCCTGGCGGATCAGCCGCAGAGACTGGAGAATCTCGTACAGGCGCACCCGGCAGCGGCTGTAGCAGTCGCCGTCCTGGGCCGTCACCGGCTCCACGTCCAGATCTCCGTAGGCTTCATATCCCAGCATCCGTACGTCATAGGCTTCGCCGCTGGCCCGCAGCATGGGACCTACGGCGCCTAACAGCACCGCGTCGTCTTTTTTCAGCACGCCCAGCCCCTTTAAGCGGCTTTGCACCGAATAGTCCCGCAGGAAGGTCTCCATCACCGGGTGGATCTCCTGCTCGATTTCATCCGCCGCCCGGCAGATGCCCGCCAGCATATCCCGGTCCATGTCTTTTAACGTGCCGCCTACGCAGTTGACCGAGAAAATAATGCGGCCGCCGGTGGTGGCATCGAACATGTCCAGAATCTTTTCCCGCAGCCGCCAGGACTCCATAAACAGACTTTCAAATCCCATGGCGTCCGCCAGCAGTCCCAGCCACAGCAGGTGGCTGTGGACCCGGCTCATCTCCATCCAGATGGTGCGCAGATACCGGGCCCGGGCCGGCACCTCGATCTCCATGACCTGTTCCACCGCCTCGCAGTAGCCCATGCCATGGCCGCAGCTGCAGATGCCGCAGACCCGTTCCGCCACGTACACATACTGTTTGAAATCCTTTTTCTCCACCAGTTTTTCCAGTCCCCGGTGAATATATCCGATGCTGGGAATGGCTCCCACCACCGTCTCATCCTCCAGCACCAGATCCAGATGCACCGGCTCCGGCAGCACCGGATGCTGGGGCCCGAAGGGAATTATGCTTCTTTTGGCCATGTCCTCACCCCTTTTCCTTAAACGGCGTTTCCGCGTCGATGCGGTACAGTTTGTGATGATAGTCGGGATCCACCTCTTCGATGGGGACGCCGAACAGTTCCGCCGCTTCGTTTTCCTGCAGAAACGCGCAGGGGTAGATCTGGGTGATGCTGGGCACCGGTTCCTCGGTTTCCGTCACCAGGCGAAGGGTCACCAGCTGATACTCCTTGCAGAAAGAATAGCTCATCTCATAGCCGTTTTCGATGCGCACCGCGCAGATCTGCGCCAGTCTCCACCGATCTTTTTTCAGCCGGATCACCGCAGGCAGAAACTCCGCCTTGTCCACCGGCCGGATCACGCTTTTTTCGTCTGTCATGTCACGCCTCCTGATTCTGTGCCGCTCGTTTCTGATCCAGGATCTGCACGGCCTTTACCACGCCGTCGATGATGGACTCCGGGCGCGCCGCGCAGCCGGGCACATATACGTCTACGGGGATTACCGTGTCGATGCCTCCCCGGATGTTGTAGCATTCCTTGAACACGCCGCCGGTGCACGCGCAGATACCCACCGCCACCACGACTTTGGGCGAAGGCATCTGGCTGTACAGCTGCTTTACCACCGGTTCCGTCTGGCTGTTGACCCCACCGGTAATCAGCAGGATATCCGCCTGGAACGGGTCTCCGGTGTTGATAATGCCAAACCGTTCGATATCATATTTCGGCGTCAGGCAGTCCAGCACCTCGATGTCGCAGCCGTTGCAGCTGCTGGCGTCGTAGTGCAGAAGCCAGGGCGACCTGGACATTTTTCCCATGTCTTTTCCTCCTCTCTACCGGACCAGCATCAGAATCAGCAGATTCAGGCCGCCGGCCAGCAGCGTCACCGTCCAGCACCCCTTAAGCAGCAGATCCCACTTGACCCGGGCGCTGGCGTTGTCCCACAGCACTTCCAGAAAAAAGATCACCAGGCAGACAAGCACCGCCAGGGGCCAGCTCCACCAGTTCTCATTGACGATAAACAGGCCGAAGATCCCCAGAATCAGGATCATTTCATAGTATTCCGCGATATTCATAATGGCCAGGGTGGGGCCGGACATCTCCGTGGTCAGTCCCTTGACCATCTCCTGATGGGCGTGATGGCTGGTGGACAGATCGAAGGGAGACTTGCGGAACTTCACCGCCGCCGTAAAAATAAATCCCAGGAACATGCCCGGCATCAGCCACACCGCACTGGAAGACGCGTGTACAATATCCGACACGTGGGAAGACCCGGTGGTCAGATAAAATCCCACGGCAATGATCAGCGTCAGCGGCTCATAGGCCATCATCTGCAGCATCTCTCTGCCGGCGCCCAGGCTGGCGTAGGGAGACGAGTCGCTGGAAGCCGCCATAATCAGGAACATGTCCGCCGTGGACAGAATAAACATGCACATCAGGATGTCCTGGCCGGCAAACAGCATGGCGCCTGCAATGGCCAGAAATACCAGATAGCTTAAATTCAGCAGCATCTGCACGTTGTTCACGGCAATCATCTGCTTGGCAAACAATTTCTGCAGGTCGTAAAACGGCTGCAGCAGAGAAGGCCCTTTTCTTCTCTGCATCCGGGCGCTGATCACCCGGTCCGCGCCGTCTAACAGAGCCCCGGCGGCAGGCGCCAGCACCAGATATCCCAGAATCAGCAGAATCCGTGTCATACCGCACCTCCTATAATCAGGCAGAGGGAAACGATCAGAATGCTGGCCGACAAAATCACGGAAGGCCGCATCAGGTGTCTTCTGCCGAATTCAAACCGCAGATACCAATTGCTTAAGTACAAATGCTCCGGCTCCCCCATGCTGTTGACAAAATACCGGTTGTCTCCCTCGTTGACGCCGCTCATGTAAATGGGGACCAGATCCCGATGGGCCGCCCGGGTGACGAAAAACATGGTGGCCGGAACGATCAGCACCGAGACCAGCATAATGGTCATGGTGGTGAGCACGCTCATGGAAAGCACCGTGTTGGCATAGCCGAACACTTCCCGCACAATGGGGTTCACGATGAAAATGGCCAGCGCCGGGAACAGCAGGCACAGAAGCAGCATGCTGCCGGCGTGGAGGAACATGGACAGGTATTCGTCCTTCCGGGTCACGTCCGTCACCCGGTCTCTGGCGTGGTGCTGGGAAATCAGCTTGGCCAGCCACTTGGTCCAGTACAGCATGGTAGTGGCGCTTCCGTATGCCAGAAACAGCACCAGCACCACATTGCCGGAATCCACAAAGGCCCGCAGCGCCACCCATTTGGAAATCAGCATGCCAAACGGCGCCAGGTACATGCCGGCGATTCCGATGCCCATAATGTAGGTCAGCTTGGGCAGCCGCAGCAGCAGGCCGTGCATATCCTCAATATCCCGGGAGCCCAGGCAGTTCTCCGTGGCGCCCACCGCCTGGAACAGCATGGACTTGCTGACGGAATGGAAAATCATCAGGAATACGGCGCCCCACACCGTCTCTTCCGCTCCGATGCCGGCGCATGCCACGATCAGGCCCAGGTTGGACACCGTGGAAAAGGCCAGCACCAGCTTGCCGTCGTTCTGGGCAATAGCCATGGCGCTGGCGGCGATAAAGGTCAGGCCGCCGATGAGGGAAACCATCATGCCCGCCATATTGCCGCTTAAGGCCGGCGCCAGCCGCAGCAGCAGATACACCCCCGCCTTGACCATAGTGGCGCTGTGCAGCAGGGCGCTGGAAGGCGTAGGCGCCACCATGGCGCCCAGAAGCCAGGAAGAAAACGGCAGCTGCGCGGACTTGGTAAGCCCCGCCAGCGCCAGGCAGGCCAGCACCAGGACGCTGCCCGACTCGATGGCGTCAGTCATCTGCACGCTGCCCCGGGTAAAGGCCAGCACCGCGATACCCACGGCAAAGCCCAGGCCGCCAAGCAGGTTCATCCACAGGGCGCGGAAGCTGTTGTGCACCGCCTCATCGGTGCGGGTGTAGCCGATCAGCAGGAAGGAAATCACGCTGGTGACTTCCCAGAAAAAGTACATCCAGATCAGGTTCAGAGACAGCACCAGTCCGAACATGGCCGCCAGAAACAGAAACAGCATGGAAAAAAAGAACCCGCGGCGGTCTGCGAATTCCTTATGATGGGCGTGGTAGCCCTTCATGTATCCCACGGCGTAAATACAGATAAAACCGCCGACAAAGGCGATAATCACACACATCAGCATAGCCAGCCGGTCCGCCATCATGTGTTCCGCCGCCGGCATGTGCACCGCGGACTCCGTATAAAACAGAAGCGCCGTCTGTGCTATGGACAGAATCGCCGGAAACAGCCTGCGGTACCGGAAACTTAAAAACAGGATCAGGCACATCAGGCAGACCTCCAGCGCCAGCATCCCGTGATTGGCCAGTTCCGTATCCGCGTACAGGTACCAGGCGTCCGCCCCGCCCTGCAGCCACACAAACAGAAACACCAGCGTCAGGATCATCACGCCGCCGGCGCAGCCGTAGACCATAAGGTCCCGGGTCCGATCCTGCCGGATCAGAGGAATCAGCACCGCCGCCAGAACCGGCAGGCCGATCAAAAGAATTGGAAACAGCCCCATAAACAACCTCCTATTCCAGTCTCACTCTTCAGACTATGTTTTCGGAATCTTTTCCCATTATTGTTATATTACTTTGGGGGGAAATAATCAAGCGGTATGTAGATTTTTCCTGTGCGGGATGCTACAATAGAAGGCAGCCTTCTTCCGGTTTCAAAAAAGCCGAACCGGAGAGGCGGGAGGCAGTCTATGCATGAACTGAGCATCACGCAGCACATTCTCCAGTACGCGCTGGAAGAATCGGAAAAACGCGGCGCGTCCCGGGTTCTGGCCATCCATCTGAAGATGGGGCCGCTGTCCGGCCTGGTGCCGGAATGCATCCAGATGTACCTGGATTTGTTAAGCGAAGGCACCATTGCCGAAGGCGCCGCCGTAAAGGCGCAGGTCCTTCCCCTGAAAGTCCGGTGCCGGGACTGTCACGCGGAAAGCGAAATCACCAGACACAGTCTGGCCTGTCCTGTCTGCCAGAGCCTGCGGCTGCAGCTTCTGTCCGGCAGAGAATTTTACATCGATGGTCTGGAGGTAGAAATTCATGGAAATCAAAGTGCTTCATCAGGTAATGGAATGGAATGAGGATGTCAGCAAAGAGGTGCGGGAAACCCTGGCCGCCCATTCCGTCTGCATGGTCAATCTCATGGGAAGTCCGGGCGCCGGCAAGACCAGCCTCATCACTTCCCTGATTGAGCAGCTGGCCGGCCGCTGGCGCGTCGGCGTCATCGAAGGCGACATCGCCGGTCAGATCGACGCGGAGCGCATCGCCGCCCTGGGGATTCCCGCCGTGCAGCTCAACACCGACGGCGCCTGCCATATCGAGGCCATGAGCATCCGGAATCTGCTGCCCATGCTGCCCCTGGACCAGCTGGACGTGATCTTTGTAGAAAACATCGGCAACCTGGTCTGCCCGGCGGAATTTGACATCGGCGAGTCCCTGCGGATTACCCTGTTAAGCGTGCCGGAAGGCGACGACAAGGTGGAAAAATACCCGCTGATGTTTACCGATACCGGCTGTCTGGTCATCAATAAATTCGACATGATGCCCTACTTTGACTTTGATCTGGAACGGGTCCGGCAGAACTATGAAACGGTCAATCCAGGAGCGCCGCTGTACTGCGTCAGCTGCCGGACCAAAGAAGGCCTGGATACCCTGGCAGACTGGCTGTCCCAGCAGATCCGCCAGGCAGTGCGGTGAAGCCGGAGCGTCCGGAACGGAAACGGATCCGGATTCAGATCTCCGGTACGGTGCAGGGCGTGGGATTCCGCCCCTTTTTAAGCCGAGAAGCGGCCGGCCTGCAGATCCGGGGCTGGGCCCGCAATACGTCCGGCGGCGTGGAGGCGGAGGCGGAAGGCACGCCGGAAGCGCTGGACGCCTTTCTGAACCGCATCAGGACTTCGCCGCCGCCCCTTGCCCGGGTAGAATCGGTATCGGCGGCGATTCTGGAACCGGAAGGCGAAGCGCTCGCCCCCGGATTTCACATTCTGGAAAGCCGGTTTTCCCAGGCGTTCACGCCGGCGGCTCCGGATACGGCGCTCTGCGCCGACTGCCGCCGGGAGCTTTCCGACCCGTCGGACCGCCGGTTCCGCTATCCCTTTATCAACTGCACCAACTGCGGTCCCCGCTACACCATTATCAAAGCCCTGCCCTATGACCGGCAGCGCACGTCCATGGCCGGATTTTCCATGTGTCCCCGGTGCCGCCAGGAATATGAAGACATCCGCAGCCGCCGCTACCATGCTCAGCCGGACTGCTGCCCGGACTGCGGCCCCCGCTACTGGTACTCCGATTCCGCGGGAACCCCCGCCCAAGGAGACCCCTTCCGCCTGGCCCAGCAGGCGCTGGCAGAAGGGAAGATCCTAGCGGTAAAAGGCGTCGGCGGCTTCCATCTGGCCTGCCGGGCCGACGATGAATCTGCCGTTTCCCGGCTGCGCCTTCGCAAACACCGGCCGGCCCGTCCTCTGGCGCTGATGTGCCGTTCCCTGGACGAAGCGCGCCGGATCGCGGACCTTTCAGACGCGGAAGCCCAGATGCTGGAAAGCCCGGAAGCCCCCATTGTCCTGGTCTCCAAAAAAGACCCGGCGGCGTTTTCCCATATCAGCTTCAGCAGCCGCCTGGGACTGATGCTTCCCTACTCTCCCGCCCATGTGCTGCTGATGGACGGCGTCTTCGGCGGCCCCGGGCTGCTGGTAATGACCAGCGCCAACGACTCCGGCTGTCCCGTAATCACCGATAACGGCGAGGCTCTGGCCCTGCTTGCCGGCACCGCCGATGGATTTTTGATGCACAGCCGGGACATTGTCAGCCGGTGCGACGATTCCCTGGTTATGGAGTGGAAAGGCGCCCCCTATTTCTTCCGCCGCAGCCGCGGCTACGCGCCCCGGCCCCTGGCCGCTTCCGCCGATGCGGACGGCATCTGCGCCATGGGCGCGGAACTGAAAGGATCCTTTGCCCTGGGAAAAGAAGACCGTATCTTTCTCAGCCCCCATATCGGCGACCTGAAAAACCTGCAGGCCCTGGAACATTACCGCCAGTGTCTGGAACATTACCGGCAGCTGTTCCGTGCGGTCCCCTCGCTTCTGGTGCGGGACCTGCACCCGGACTACGCCTCTTCCCGGGAAGCCGTCCAAATGGGACGGAAAGAAAACATTCCCGTTCTTCCGGTGCAGCACCACTGGGCCCATATGGCTTCCTGCATGGCGGACAACCGGCTGGAAGGCGAGGCCTTCGGCATCGTCTGGGACGGCACCGGCCTGGGAACCGACGGCTCCATATGGGGCGCGGAATTTCTTCTTGGCGGATATGCTTCGTTTCAGCGCCTGGGCAGCATCCGCCCCATATCCCTGGCCGGCGGCGACATGGCGGTAAAAGAACCCGGCCGGACGGCGCTGGCTCTGCTGCTGGACGCCGGCCTTTCCCCGGACATGGCGCCTCTGCCTTCCGGCATGCAAAAACCGCTCGTCCGGATGCTGGCCTCCGGCGTCGGCTGTTTCCCCGCCAGCAGCATGGGACGGCTGTTTGACGGCGTCTATGCCCTGCTGACCTCCTTTTTTCAGGCCAGCTACGACGGCGAAGCCGCCGCCCGGCTGGAAGCGCTGGCGCCGCCGGAACGCAGGGCCGGGGAAGAAACCTGTGCCTGGCCCCTCTCCTTTTATCTGGACCAGCAGGGGGTACGGTGCTGGGATACCCGCCCGCTGGTCCGCCGGATGATGGAGGAGCTGCATTCCGGCCTTTCCAAAGAGGAAGCCGCATTCCGCTTTATGGACGCGGTCTGCCGCATGGCGCTTTCCCAGACCAGGGCCTTAAATCCCGGGAAACTGCCTGTGGTACTGTCCGGCGGCGTATTTCAGAACCGTTTTCTGCTGGAAGGCGTATCCCGGCTGCTGGCCCGGGACGGATTTACCGTATACTGCCAACGGCAGGTTTCTGCCAACGACGAAGGCATCTGTCTGGGACAGCTGGCCATCGCTTCTGCATACAGGAGGAATCAACATGTGTCTGGCAATACCTATGAAAATTAAAAAAATCGACGGCATGACGGCCATCGGAGAGGCCGGCGGCGTCTCCCGCCCGATCCGCGTAGATTTTATGGAACATCTGCAGGAAGGGGACTATGTCATGGTCCACGCCGGCTTCGCCATTGAAAAGATGACCCAGCAGGAGGCGGAGGAAAACATGCGGTTTCTTCAGGAGGTGCGGGATGCTCTGTGAATCGGATTTTCAGAATCCCGCCGGCACCCGGCAGGCGTTGGACCGCATCCGTGATCTGGCCGCCGGCACCGGCCCCATCCGCATTATGGAAGTCTGCGGCACCCACACCATGGCCATCGCCCGCTGCGGGTTAAAAAGCCTGCTGCCTCCGGAAGTCCGGCTGATCTCCGGCCCCGGCTGTCCGGTATGCGTCACCCCCGCCGGCGTCATCGACGGCATTCTCCGGCTTACCGAAGACCCTTCCGTTACCATTGCCAGCTACGGCGATCTGCTGCGGGTCCCCGGAAGCCGCAGAGGCGACTGCCTGCTGCGGCGCAAAGCCGCCGGCGCGTCGGTGGAATCCGTCTACTCCGCCATGGACGCCCTGGCTCTGGCACAGCAGCGGCCGGACCGCCAGGTGGTATTTCTGGGCGTGGGATTTGAGACCACCGCTCCCGGCACCGCCGCCTGCATCCAGGAGGCCTGCAGCAGACGCGTTTCCAATTTTTCTGTCCTGTCCCTTCTGAAGCAGACGGAGCCGGCCCTGCGAGCCCTGATCGCGGCGCCGGACTTTGGAGTGGACGCTTTTTTGTGCCCCGGCCACGTGGCCGCCATCACCGGATCCCAGGCCTTCCGCTTTCTTCCGGACGCCTTCGGCCTTCCGGCGGTTGTCAGCGGATTCGAAGCCGGAGACCTGGTATTTTCCATTCTGGAACTGATGCGGATGCTGGCTTATAAAAAGCCGGATCTGGTCAACGAATACCGGCGTCTGGTGAAACCGGAGGGCAACCCTGCCGCCAGACAGATGATCCGGCAGGTGTTTGCGCCCTGCGCCAGCCAGTGGAGGGGGCTTGGCGAGATCCCGGAGGGCGGTCTTGCCATCCGCGGTGAATACGCCCATCTGGACGCGGCCCTCCGTTTTGATTTTCAGCCGGAAGACGCCGGCGAAATCCCCGGCTGCCGCTGCTCCGACGTAATCCGCGGCGTTCTGGATCCCCAGGACTGCCCGCTGTTTCAGACGGTCTGCACGCCGGCGGATCCGGTGGGGCCCTGCATGGTTTCCGGCGAAGGTTCCTGCGCCGCCGCCAGCCGGTTTCGGCAGTTGTCATGAGAGGAGGAATATCTGACATGGAAGAAGTCATTACTCTGGACTACGGAAGCGGCGGAGAAAAAACGTCGGAACTGATCCATTCGATTCTGCTTCCCCTGTTTGACAATCCGGCCCTGGCTCCCCTGGGAGACGGCGCCATCCTTTCCGGACAGGAACAGCTGGCCTTTTCCACCGACAGCTTTGTGGTAACTCCCTGGCGGTTTCCCGGCGGCGATATTGGCAAACTGGCGGTGTGCGGCACCGTCAACGACCTGTGCATGACCGGAGCCGTACCCCGGTACCTGAGTTTTTCCCTGATTCTGGAAGAAGGCTTTCCCGTAAACGCGCTGCGGGAAATTGCGGCTTCCGCCGCGGCCCAGGCCCGCCAGGACGGCGTCCGCATCGTCACCGGCGACACCAAAGTGGTGGAGCGGGGAAAAGGCGACGGCATCTACATCAACACCGCCGGCATCGGCTTTCTGCGCGCCTCCGGCCTGGGCCAGGACGCCATAAAGAAAGGCGACGCGATTCTGTTAAGCGGCTGTGCCGGCTGTCACGGCGCCGCCGTCCTCATGGCCCGCGCCGGACTGGCGGACGCGGGCGGCCCGGTTTCCGACTGCGGATCCCTGCTGGAAGTCAGCCAGGCGGCGCTTTCCGCCGGCGCTATCCGGATCATGCGGGATCCCACCCGCGGCGGCGTCGCCACGGTCCTGGCAGAATTTGCGGAAGGCACGCCCCTTACCATGGAACTGTGGGAAGCCGCGGTGCCTGTGGATCCGGCGGTTGCCGCCTCCTGCGGCCTGCTGGGCCTGGATCCTCTCTACAGCGCCTGCGAGGGGCGGATGGTGGCTATCGCGGCCCCGGAAGACGCCGAAGCGGTTCTGGCCGCCATGCGGCAGGCCCCCGGCGGTGAACAGGCGGCCATCGTCGGAGAAGTCACCGACCGGTACCCCGGGTCCGCGGTGCTGAACACCGCCCTGGGCGGCCGCCGGCTGCTGCCCCGTCTGACAGGAGCCCAGCTGCCCCGGATCTGCTGATATTTCATAAGCGTATGACGCAAGTGTTTTACAACTGCAAAAAGTCCATCCGAAGTTCTGCCCCGGATGGACTTTCTTGTTCTGCTGTTTACAGAAACAGCGTGGATATATCGTTGAACAGCACCAGAATCATCAGGCACATCAGAAGGGCCATGCCCGCCAGATGCACCATGCCTTCTTTTTCCTTGTCAATGGGCTTTCCCCGCACCGCTTCAATCAGAAGGAAGACCAGACGTCCCCCATCCAGCGCCGGAATGGGCAGCAGGTTCATCACTCCCAGATTGGCGCTTAACAGCACGCAGAGATTGGCCACGTTCAGCAGCATCACGTCCCAGCCGTAGGTAATGGTCTCTTCCACGGTGTCGTCGATGATGCTGACCATCCGCACCGGGCCGGCCATATCGTCGGCTCCGATCTGTCCGCGGACCATCATACCCAGGCTCTTGATCACCACTTTCACCCAATAGCAGACCTCGTAGGTTCCGTATTTCAGCACCGTACCGGCGCTGTCTGCCGGCTGCCGGTAGCCGCTGACTTCGATGCCCAGCATATAGCCGCCGTTTTCCTCTGAATATTTCGGGGTCACCAGGGCTGTCCGGGTCTCATAGGTCCCGTCTTCCAGCGGACGTTTGTACTCCACCGTCACCGGATTTACCGGATCCGTCAGCATATGCAGCGTCACATCCCGGTAAATCACCACCGGTTCCCCATCCATGGCGGTAATGATGTCTCCCGCCTGCATGCCCTGCTCCTGGGCGGAAAATCCGTCCAGCACGCCGATCAGCTGGGGAGAGTCATAGCCTGCCGCCCGCACCAGCACCAGCGCCAGCACCCAGGCCAGCAGAAAGTTGAACACCGGACCGGCGGCAATGACCGCGATCCGCGCCCACACCGGCTTGTTGTTGAACGCCCTGGGATCCGTTTCATTTTCATCCTCTCCCAGCATCATGCAGGAGCCGCCGAAAGGCAGGATCTTTATGGAATACCGGGTTTCCCCTTTTACAAAGCTGCAGAGCCTGGGGCCCATGCCGATGGAAAATTCCACCACTCCGATACCGCACTTTTTTGCCAGCAGAAAATGGCCGAATTCATGAATCAGGATGATCAGGCCGAATACCAGTATCGCGATCAGAATGCTCATACATCTGTTACCTGCTTTCTAAAAAATCATAGACAAAAGCTTCTGTCTCTAAAATCTCCTCCACCGAGGGATCCGGAACCGGCGCATGACGCTCCATGGCCGCCTGGATCATTTCCGTAATCTCCAGATAGGAAATCCGCCGGTTTAAAAATTCCCGCACCGCGTACTCATTGGCCGCGTTGAACACGGTAGGCATGGTGCCTCCCGTCCGCCCGGCCGCATACGCCAGCGCCAGTCCCGGGAAATTTTCCAAATCCGGTTTTTCAAAAGTGATCTGGTTCAAAGACCAGAAATCCAGCCGTTCTCCCGCCAGATACCTCCGTTCCGGATAGTACAGCGCGTACTGAATCGGCAGCTTCATATCCGGCGTGCCCAGCTGCGCCATCACCGCTCCATCAGCAAACTCCACCATGGAGTGAATCACGCTCTGAGGCTGAACCACCACCTGAATCTGATCAAAATCCACGTCAAACAGCCACCGGGCTTCCATAACTTCCAGTCCCTTGTTGACCATAGTAGACGAATCGATGGTGATCTTGGCGCCCATGGTCCAGTTGGGGTGCTTCAAGGCGTCCTCCACCTGTATTCCCCGCATCTGTTCACGGGTTCTTCCCCGGAAGGGGCCGCCGGAAGCCGTCAGAAGAATCCGGCTCGCCGGGTTTTGGTTCTCCCCGTGCAGGCACTGGAAAATCGCGCTGTGCTCGCTGTCCACCGGCAGAATCCGGACTCCCAGCTTCTGGGCCAGCGGCATGATGATGTGGCCGGCCGTCACCAGCGTTTCTTTGTTTGCCAGGGCGATGTCTTTGCCCGCTTCCATAGCCGCGATGGTGGGACGGATTCCGATCATGCCCACCACGGCGGTCACCGTCAGGTCCGCCGAAGGCTCCGCGGCCGCTTCTATCAGGCCTTCCATGCCGGAAACGATCCGCACCGGCAGATCCGCGGTCCGGACCCGCAGTTCCGCCGCCTTTTCTTCCTGCCAGACACAGGCAAGCGCCGGCCGGAATTCCCGGATCTGCTCCTCCAGTTTTTCGATATTGCTCCCCGCAGCCAGGGCCGTCACCTGGATGTCCCCGTTCTGCCGGACCACTTCCAGCGTCTGTGTTCCTATGGAACCTGTAGACCCAAGTATTGAAATACGCTTCATGATGTCCTCCTGCTTTTACCGAAGAAACGTTATGGCAAAATAAATGGCCGGCGCCGTAAAAATCATGCTGTCAAACCGGTCCAGCACGCCGCCGTGGCCCGGAATCAAATGGCCGTAGTCTTTGATCTGATGGTTGCGCTTGATGGCCGACGCCGCCAGGTCTCCCACCTGGGAAATCACCGCCGCGATGCCGCAGGCGGCGGCACAGGCCAGATCCGGGTCATCCACCGCCATCATCTGATGGCCGATGACCTGGGCGTAGAGAAACCCCAGCACAGCGGCGCCAACCGCTCCGCCGATGGCTCCCTCCACCGTCTTTTTCGGGCTCAGCACCGGAGCCAGCTTATGCCGGCCAAACAGACGGCCGGCGCAGTAGGCGCAGGTATCGCAGCCCCAGGAACTTAAAAAAATCAGCCAGACCAGATAGCCGCCGTCAGGCATCAGCCGGACCTGATACAGGTAGGAAAGCATCACCGCCACGTAGAACAGGCCGAAAAAGGCGGCCATAATCTCTTCGGTTTTGTATTTGGGAAAGGTAAACACGTAGATGCTCATCAGAAGCATCAGCGCCGCTATGGCCATCAGCGTCACATACTGCTGGCCGTGAAGCCCCAGCAGCGTATAGTAGAATACGCACGCCGCGTATCCCACCGCCGCCAGAGGCGTTTTTTCGATCTTCATGACCCGGTACAGTTCAAACAGGCCCACAAGGGAAACGGCCATGGTAACGGCAAACAGCAAAAAGCCGCCGGTTCCCACCACCGCAATCGCCAGAATCACCAGCACGATTCCGCTGATCAGACGTTTCGCAAACATGAGGATTCCTCCTTCTGCCTATTTTCTCCCGCCGAACCGGCGCTCTCTGCCATTATACGCGACAATGGCTTTTTCTAATTCTTCCCGGTTGAAATCCGGCCAGAGACAGTCGGTAATGTAAAACTCCGTGTAGGCCAGCTGCCACAGCAGATAATTGGACAGCCGCAGTTCTCCGCTGGTGCGAATCAGCAGATCCGGGTCCGGAATGCCCGCCGTGTCCAGATAGGAGGCAAATCCCTGTTCGTCCAGCTGATCCAGCTGAATCCGGGAAGCCTTGTAGTCTTCTGCCATCTTCTTGGCGGCCCGCAGGATTTCGTCCCTTCCCCCGTAGTTGATGGCAATCACAAAGGTCATGCCCGTATTATCTCTGGTTCCTTCCACCATCTGGTCGATGCCTTCGATAATATCCGGCGCGAAACGGCTCTTTTCTCCGATCATTTTTACCCGTACGTTATTCTCTCTGGCAATTTTCAGCAGCCGTACCATATAGAACCGGAACAGCTGCATCAGCGCTCCCACTTCTTCCGCCGACCGCTTCCAGTTCTCTGTGGAAAAGCCGTATACGGTAAAATAGGACACGCCCAGATCCGCTGCCACCCGCACCATTTTTTCCAGTGTCTCGCAGCCGGCCTTATGTCCCATGGCCCGGGGAATGCCCCGTTTTTTCGCCCAGCGTCCGTTCCCGTCCAGAATCACCGCTATATGTTTGGGTATGGTCATGTTTTCCAGATTCATGTCGCCCTCCTCGTCAGACCCGGTCTTAAAAAAAGGGGCAGGTATCGCCCCGCCCCCGTACAGGATTACACAGTCATGATTTCTTTGGTCTTTGCCTCTACTGCCTTATCCACTTTTTCGATCATCTTGTCGGTCAGCTTCTGGATCTTGTCTTCCGCCAGCTCCCGGTCGTCCTCGGAGATCTCATTGGCCTTTTCCTGCTTTTTGAATGTGTCGTTGGCGTCGCGGCGGATGTTGCGGATGGCCACTTTGGCCGCCTCGCCCTTCTTCTTCACATCTTTGGCCAGGTCTTTTCTGCGTTCCTCGGTCAGTTCCGGGAATACCAGGCGGATCATGGTGCCGTCGTTGGTGGGATTGATGCCCAGATCCGACGTGAGAATCGCCTTTTCAATGGCTTTCAGGAGACTCTTTTCCCAGGGCTGAATCACGATCATTCTGGCTTCCGGCACCGAGATGTTGCCTACCTGCTGAATTGGAGTCGGCGTACCGTAATAATCCACTCTCAGTTTGTCCAGCACATGGGGGTTGGCACGTCCCGCCCGGATCGACGCGAACTCGCTCTGCAGGTTATCCAGTGTCTTGTTCATCTTGTCCTCGTATACTTTTAACTTTTCCTCCATGGGATCCCTCCTGAATTATACGGTCACTATGGTGCCGTTTATTTTTCCCTGCATTGCGTTGGCAATGCCATCTTTCTCGTTCAAATCAAAAACCGCCATGGGCATCCGGTGCTCCATGCACATAATGGAAGCCGTCAGGTCTACCACCGCCAGCTTTTTGGCAATCACTTCTTCAATACTTACGGTGTCGTACTTTACCGCCGCCGGGTTAATCCGGGGATCGCTGTCGTACACCCCGTCAATGGACTTGGCCAGCAGGATGCAGTCCGCGTCCATTTCCACCGCTCGCAGGGTAATGCCGGTATCTGTGGAAAAATAGGGATGGCCGGTGCCGCCGGCAAAGAATACGATCTTGCCTTCCTTCAGACAGCGGTTGGCCCGGTCTTTGGAAAACAGTTCCGTCATGGCGCCGCAGGCAAAGGGCGTAAAGATCTCCGTCTCCATGCCGGTGCTGCGGAATATCTCCGATACGTAAATGCAGTTCATCACCGTAGCCAGCATGCCGATCTGATCTGCCTTGGTCCGGTCTATGGCCGTGCTGGTGCGGCCTCTCCAGAAATTGCCTCCGCCGATGACGATTCCGATCTCTACACCGGCATCCGCTGATATTTTGACCTGGCGGGCCACTTCTTTTACCGTGTCTTCATCAAAGCCGGTTTTCTTCGGCCCTGCCAGAGCTTCTCCGCTTAATTTCAGCAGTACGCGCTTCCATTTCATGCTTTGTTGTTCTCCTCTTGTATTTTGCCGCCCTTCGCCCCTATATCATCTTCCAGATATCCGGCGACACTCGTGCAAGCACGGCGTCTCCCGCTACTGGCGCAGTGCGCGCTCACGAACTCCGTTCGTTCGCTCACGGGCTTGCGCCCTATATCATCTTCCAGATATCCGGCGACGCTCGTGCAAGCACGGCGTCTCCGGATATCTGTCATCTGATGCACTGCTTAATGCTTTCGTGGACATTATACCACACATTCTGAAGGTTGGAAAGGGCGGGTTGGGGCTTTTTGGCGGACAGGGGGTGTCCGGGCCCGATCCCGGGGCTCCGCGGCTGAATTCTTTTGTTTGTATTTTAGTCCACCAGTTTGTCCAGTTCTTTGACGTGTTCGGTTTCGCTGGAGGTCCTGTGGTTTGCCTTGGCGGCATACTGGTTGACGGCGGTCTGGGATTTCTTAATGGGCTGCATGGTTCCGGCTCCGGCTACGCAGCCGCCGGGACAGGCCATGCCCTCTAACAGATAGCCGTTGTATTTTCCGGTCTTTGCCATCTGCATCATCTTCCGGCACTCCCGCAGGCCTTCCGCGTTGACCACCTGGATCTCCCGGTCCGGGAACCGCTTGTGAATCACGTCCACCACTGCCTTGGCCACGCCTCCGGCCACGGCGAAGTTGCGGCCGTCCGAGGAAGCGTCGTTGACGCCATCGGGATCTTCCGGCAGATTCTCAATATCCAGATGCTTCGCTTCAAAAATGCCGGCCATTTCCTCAAAGGTCAGCACAAAGTCCACATTGCTGCGGACGCTTCTGCGCATGGCCTCCAGCTTCTTGGCCGCGCAGGGACCGATAAAGACCACTTTTCCGTTCTCGTAGCGGCTCTTGATCAGACGGGCCGTCAGCACCATCGGCGTCAGGGCCATGGAAATGCAGTCCGCGTATTCCGGGAACTGCTTTTTGGCCATCACCGACCAGGCCGGGCAGCAGGACGTGCCCATAAAGGGCAGCTTTTCCGGCACTTCCTGGACAAAATCAATGGCTTCCTGGGTGGCGCAGAGGTCGGCTCCGATGGCCACCTCAAACACGTCGGCAAATCCCAGCTGCTTCATCGCCGCCCGCAGCTTGCCGGGCGTCACCTTGGGACCGAACTGGCCCACAAAGGCGGGCGCCACCGCCGCGTATACCCGCTCTCCCGACTGGATCGCACGAATCACCTGGAAAATCTGGGACTTGTCGGAAATCGCGCCGAAGGGACAGGACACCAGGCACTGACCGCAGGAAACGCATTTGTCATAGTCGATATCCGCTTTTCCATTAGCGTCGGATCCAATGGCATCCACGCCGCAGGCGGCGGCGCAGGGCCGCTCCTGGATAATAATGGCATGATAGGGGCAGGCCTGGGCGCAGCGGCCGCATTTGATGCACTTATCCTGGTCAATATGGGAACGGCCGTAGGTCCGGTCCAGGGTCACCGCGTCTTTGGGACAGACCTCCACACAGGGATGGGCCAGACAGCCCTGGCAGCCGTCGGTGACAAACACCTTTTTCTCCGCGCAGGCGTTGCAGGCGAATTTAATCACATTGATCAGCGGCGGCGTATAATACGTTTCCGCCTTGTCCGCCGCTTCGATATTGTCCGACAGCGGCGCGTGCTCCGCGGCGCTTCTGCAGGGCAGGCCCATGGCCAGCCGCAGGCGCTCGCCTACAATGGCCCGTTCCAGAAACACGTCATTGCGGAAATTTCCCACCTCTCCCGGAATGATTTTATAAGGCAGTTCCTCGATCCGCTTGTCCACCGGCCATTCCGTATGGTACGCCATCCGCGCCACTTCCCGGAAAATCCGGCGGCGAATTTCCTGAATTCTTGTTTCGACTCCTCTCATAGCAGCAGCTCCTTTTCTTTTTTAACATGTACATATCTGTTAAAAATATAACGCACCCGCCGTGAAAATAGCAAGTTCTTTCTTCCGTACATTCCGAAAGGGCTTTATTCCTCAAAGGTTCCCTTCATCAGCCGTTCCCCGTTCCAGACGGCTTTCCGGCCGCCGGCAAAGACGTGGACCAGGTTCATTCCGTCGTCGTATACTGCGAAATCCGCGTCGGCGCCTTCCGCAATGGTCCCTTTGATTCCGGTCAGCCCCAGCACCCGGGCCGGATTGGCGGTAAGGAACCGCAGCGCCGTCTCCAGTTTCACGCCCCGGCCCAGAACCAGCGTCTGCAGCTGCCGGTGCAGGCTGGACGGCGACGCGTAAGTCAGGCCGATGCACTCCATCTGTTCGTTAAACCTGGGCATACTGCCGAAGCCATCGCTGGACAGAGTCATATGCTCCGCCTCCGGATCCGCTTCCAGCACCCGCAGAATTTTATCCGCCGTCTCTTCCAGTTTCTTTTCTCCCAGCCCCGCCGTCATATCCACGGTGCCGCCCATGCCGATCCATCGGATCCCTTCTTCCAGCAGCTCTTTTGTCCGCCCGATATGGGTAGGCAGGAATTTGCTCACCGGCACGTCGCTGTGCTTGGCGGCATAAAACAGCGGATCCAGCTTTCCTTTTCCGCTTCCCACGTGAATGGTCACAAATCCGGCGCAGCCGGCCAGCATGCCGCCTCTCCTGGCCTGCACCGCCAGACGGATCAGTTCCTCCCCGGTCAGGGCGGAGCTGCGGTGGTCCGACATGGACGTCTTGACGCCGATGATCCGGTCGATCAGCAAAATATCCCGTTCCACGCTTCCGGTCAGCACCGGCGCCGGATATCCGTAGGCGCCGGTGAGCATATAGCAGGTTACGCCCTCTTCGCACAGCCCTCTGGCTTTGGCCAGCAGATTTTCCAGGCTTCTGGTGACGCCGTCGGTGCCTAAAAGTCCCACCGCCGTGGTCACCCCGTTTCCCAGCAGCTGCCCCGCCTGGGCCTCCGGCACCCGGCTGGCGGGCCCGTTTTCACCGCCTCCGCCGGTGATATGCTCGTGCAGATCGATGTAGCCCGGCACCAGCCGCCGTCCCTCCATGTCCAGGATTTCCGCCTCTTCTATGCCGTCATATCCGTCGATGCGCGGCGCGATTTTCGCGATTTTATTTCCCTCAATAAGAATGTCACAGATTCCCATATGCCGCGGACTGTATACGTCCGCCCGTTTGATCAGCTTCATCTTTGTTCCTCCCATGCCAGTATGCCTGCCAGAGCCGCTCCGCAGGCCGCCTCTTCCTCCCGCCGGGACAGCCGGGTTTCCATGCCGAATACCCGTCCCGCCATCCGCTGCAGATGCCGGTTGCGGCGCATGCCGTTTCCGGAAAGCACCAGCAGATCTTTTTTCTCTCTCACCGGCGCTGCCGCCGTCCGGTATTTGTCATACAGTTCCGAAACCATGCCTTCCAGCACCCCGCCCAGCAGCATTTCCGGCGTAAAGTTTTCCGTGCTGATGGATCCGATCCATCCTCTGCCCGCCGGATCTTCCCGGGTCCCGGCAAACGCGGTGCACACCTGCAGCTTCTCCCCGGCTTCCTGTTCCCAGAACCGGTCCAGCAGCCGGTCCATAACCGGATAGGGGTCTTCCAGGCTGACGCCCGCCGCCTCTGCCCATTGCCGGAAAAAACGGGCCATCAGCGCGTAGGCCCTGCCGCCGCAGAGAGAAGAGCCCGCCAGCAGAAACCGGCTGCTAAGAAGCGGACGGGTCTCCAGTCCCGGCTGGCGCTGAAACCCTTCGCAGCATACCGATACCTGCCCGCCGGTGCCCATATTCAAAAGCACGCTGCGGTCCGGTTCTTCCACCGCTCCCAGAAACCCCGCCTGATTGTCCCCAATGGCCGCGGCCACAGGGATCCCCCGGTATGTGCCAAGCACCGGCAGCTCCATTCCCGTCTCCGGCAGAAATTCCTCCCAAACCCCAAGGGATTTTAGGATGTCCGTGCGGAAACGGCCCCGTTCCGCGTCAAACAGTCCCATACCGGCTCCGTTTCCGGCGTGCATATACGGACGGGAACGTCCGGTCCGCTCCATGGCGAACCAGTCCATAACCGTGCAGAACGTCACCGCCGTTTCCGGCACCAGACCGCTGCGGCAGTTGTACAGATGGGTCGCCAGGCCGTATCCTTCATACACCGTCTCCCCATAGTCTTCCTTCAGCATCCGGCAGACGCTTCTGCCGTCTTCCAGAGGCTGTCCGCCCCGCTTGTCCTGCCAGGTGTACAGCGGGCTGACGGCATTCCCTTGCCTGTCTGTATAGACGATGCCGTGCATCTGTCCCGTCAGGCCGATGACGTCCGCGCCTCCGGCTTTTTCCAGCATTCCGTCCAGCAGTTCTCCGGCCTTCCTGCGGATTTCCTCCGGATCCTGCATCCGTTCCCAGTCTCTGCCGCTGTTTAAAAACGCGCCGCCGGGAACCGACGCCGTCTCAAGCACCCGGCGGATGGTTCCGTGGTCTCCCTCCACACAGGCGGCGCTGATGCTGGTGGTCCCGATATCAATTCCGATGGATTTCATGAGGGTTCTCTCCTGTTTCTGGCAATATCGTTTCCTCTATCATACACGAACTGCCGTGCTTCTGTCAAAGCGCGCCGGCAAAAATCTTCTCATTGAAAAACAAAAATCCCGCATCCTGCTCCATGGCAGGACACGGGATCTTTTCTTTTGAAAATCCGGTCTTTACTGTTTTTCTTCCTCGGTTTCCGCCGGCTCCGTCTCTGCCTCCGGAACCTTGTTGTGCACCGCGGAAACCACGGCCACCACGGCCTCCAGATCCGTCATCAGATCCACGTCTTTGTCCGCGGCAATGGCCAGGTCTTTTACCTTAATGGAATCGCCGATCTTCATAGCGCTGACATCCACTTCGATCTTTTCCACCAGCGCCTCGGGAACCGCTTTATAAGAAACTTCCTGCAGAAGCTGCTGCAGTACGCCTTCCGCCACCTTGTCATGGTTCAGCAGCACGATCTCCGCCACAGAATGTACCTTTTCACCGCTGACCAGCGCCTGGAAATCAATTTCATCCACCTGGTTTTTCAGCGGATTGTAGTCGATCTCCTTGATCAGCACGTCCATGGACTGTCCATCCACGTCCAGCATAATCTGGCTGCCTTTGTTGCTGACCTTCAGCAGGCGTTCCACATCCTGTTTCGCCATCTTTACCGGTATGGATCCCTGGATCTCTCTGCCGAACACATTTCCGGTCACATAGCCTTCCCGTCTAAGCCTTTTCGCCTTGGTATCCATGCTTCTTTTCTCAGCTTTTAAAGTATTCATTTATCTTTTCCTCCATAAAACTGATCGCTTAGCGGCCCTTGCCTGGCATACACAGCTGTCTTGCAAACAGGTCTCATAAGTATCTCTTTTCTTGTTACGACTCTATTATAGCACCGTTGTCAAGACAATTATGCACAAGTTTTCGGCTTTTTTTCACAAATTCTCGTGCAGGTTTTCATGCAGAGCCATCCGCCGGCGCCTCCGGCACAAAAGACTCCCGCACCGCCAGCACCGGTTCGATTTCCACAAAAGCAGTTTCCCGATTTCCTTCCAGCGCCTGCCGCAGCAGGTCCGCCGCCGCTTCCGCCATCCGGTCCATGCGGATATCCACGCTGGTCAGCGCCGGCGAAGCCATCTGGGCGTACATGGAATTGTTCCATCCGATCACCGGCACCTGCCGGCCCATGGACAGCAGCACCTTCTGGGCCGGCACCGCCAGCACGTCGTCCGCCGTCAGCACCGCGTCCGGCAGCGTGCCTTCTCTCCGGCCCGTTTCTTCCAGAAAACGGCGGATCTGCCGGGCCGCCGCCTCCGCGTCTTCCATGCACACATGCTCGTCTGCCTGGAAAATCCGCCCTTCTGTATCCAGTCCGCATGCCCCCATGCCCGCCTCGTAGCCGCTCCGTTTCCGGCAGCCGCTGTAGGTTTCGCTGTCATACAGATAGACGATCCGCCGGCAGCCCTGCCGGTACAGCCGGCACACCAGTTCCGACGCCATTTGAAATTCCCCGGCGGCCGTGCAGCAGACGCCCGGCACATCCAGCCGTCCGTTGACAATGATCACCGGCACCTGGGAGGCGATTTCCGCAAACAGCCCCGCCTGCCGGCTTTCATCCTGTTTCAGTCCGATCACAAAAACGGCGTCCACCTGTTTCTGCAGCAGCAGTTCCAGATAGGCCCGCTTGTCGTCGTAATTCTGTTCCAGGCTGCACAGCAGGATGTCAAATCCATCCCGCCGCAGCCGTTTTTCCAGCAGGGACACCTGCCTGGCGTGGTTGATATCAGAAATCACCGGACAGAGGATGCCCACCATCCGGGTCTTCTTCCGATTTAAGCTTCTGGCGAAAAAGTTGGGCACAAAGCCGGATGCTTCAATGGCGGCCATGACCCGTTTCCGATTTTCTTCTCCCACCCGGGGATTGCCGTTGATCACCCGGGAAACCGTGGCCGGCGATACGCCGGCCTGTTTCGCGATTTCATAGATGTTCATAACGGATCAATAGAAATAGGGGCACATTTCCAGTCCGGGCACCACCACTTCAAACCAGACGTAGTCCACAAAGTCGTTGTCCTTTTTCGGAGAAACAATGTGCCAGGTCTCGTTGGGAATGCAGATCCAGTCCCCCTCTTCCACGTCTGTGGTCTCTTCTCCCGCCTGGAACAGGAAGGGGTCGGTTCCGGGAAGGCCGTAGAACCACTGGAACAGTTCCGGATGCTTGTGAGGATCCAGTTTGGCGTTGCCGGGCCCCACCACTTCTCCCAGGCTCATGCGGCTGACATAGTACTGATGCAGGCACGCATAGGACTTCAGCGCCTCATTGCGGAAGCCTTCCGTGTACAGGTGCCAGTTCGCGGCCGTATTGAACCAGGGCAGCACGATGTGGTACATCTCGTAATGTTTTTTGTCCTCTTCGCTCATTTCCTGCACAAACAGCAGAAATTCCATTTCCTGCGCGGCCTGGATGACATAATCGCTGCCGCCGATTTCCGGGCAGAAAACCGCCCGTTCTGTCACGGCAAAAAAGGCGTCGCCTTCCGATACAGAGCCTTTTCCGGAAATAAAAAACACCGCCGCCGCTTTATCTTCCCAGGACTTCAGCCGGCACAGAGCCCCGGCTTTCAGGCGGCACTTGTAGGTTTCCACGCCGGCCATGGATCCCGGCAGCAGATCCGCCTGGTAGAATCCGAGCTGTACCTCTTTCATTGCCGCCTCAATTTCGTCTCGTTTCATGTGGTGAATCGTCGTCATCTTCTGTTCTCCTTTCACCTTTGGTCCCGGGCGCGCCAGAGGGGCAAGCCCCCGGAAACACGTGTCTGTATGTTCGTGAAACTAGTTTCACAGTACTGTATATTTACTATAGCATCGATCTATCCATGCTGTCAACCGTCTATCGTTTGATTATATCATCCAGATCGGGACGATATAGTTCTGGGCATTGATTGCAGAAAGCTCCGGGCGCATACAGAGCACAGCGCCTGTTCCCCGCGGCACGGAACCTTTATCCAATATGGAGAATGCGCCTGCCGGCGCACTGCCTGGATTTACAGAACGTTTGATTTCCAGTGGGTGAAGTTGGCCGTCGCTTTCGATTACCATATCGATTTCATTACAGCTCTTGTCCCGGTAGTACCAAAGCAGACAATCCTGCGCGTTGTTTTGATAGCTCTTCAAAATTTCCGCCACCACAAAGTTCTCCAGAATCGCGCCGTTCATGGCTCCGTTCTGCAAAATTTCAGGGGAACTGTACCGAGTCAGATACGCAGCCAAACCCGTATCGAAAAAATACATCTTCGGCGTCTTTACCGTCCTTTTCAGGAGATTGTTGGAATAAGGCCTCAGATAAAAGATAATATCCGATTTTTCCAGAACCTGCAGCCAACGTTTGGCAGTATCATCGGAGACGCCTACATCTTGGGCGATATCATGGACATTGAGCATCTGTCCGGCCCGGCAGGCCGCGGCGCGAACGAAATCCTGAAACAGGAGTTTATCGGTTAAAGCCACCAGCTCACTGACATCCCGGTCTATATAGGTCTGCAGGTAGCTGGAATAGAAAACATCGCGGTCGGTAAATTTCCCGCCAACATAGCCGGGAAGCGATCCCTTCCAAATCCGTTGATAGATGCCTTCCAGATTGGCCGGCGCGCCGGCGGCCTTCCTTGCCTTCAAAGCCTCCAGTTCCACTGTAAAAGGTTTGCTGTCACCGGATCCATAAATCTCGTGCTGGGACAGGCCTGGCATATGCAGAAGGGCTGCACGTCCTGCCAAGGACTCCTGTGCAAGCTCCATCATCCGGAATGCCTGAGAACCAGTCAGCCAGAAAGAACCCGGAGCCGCACCATTATCGATTGCAATCTTGATATAGGAAAAAAGCTCCGGCGCATACTGTACTTCGTCAATGAACAGCGGCAGATCATGCATCTGCAGAAAGAGGGCAGGATCCGTTTTCGCCAGCTTCCGCTCTTCCAAATCATCCAGAGTGACATAGTTCCGGTCTGGAGACATCAATTTCCGTAACATGGTTGTCTTTCCAACCTGACGGGGACCGGTAATCAATACACAGGCATACTCCTGAGATAGAGTGAGGATCTTATCTTCGAGATCTCTTTTGATATAACGCATCATCCGTCCTCCTTTTTGGCTAATATACGATCTAATCTTATTTTAGCCAAGGCCCTTATTCATGTCAATGGCTAAATCACGATGTGACCGGGCATAAAAGTGCTGCCGCACTAATTTAGTGCGGCAGCTCCTTCCATCTGCATTTAGTTGTTGATGCCTTCGACAGCCAAGGCTCCGTCCACCATGCCGAAGATGATGTTGGACGCGGCTCCATCGCCGGAAACCACAAATCCCGCCTCACTGGGTTCCAGTGCGTCGATATCCGCGGCAGCCACCGCATCCTGCAGGGCTTTGGTAAATACCTGCTCCGGATCCAGCGCCAGGAAAGCCTCTTTGGTCTCCACCGCGCCGTCCGCGGAAGCTACGTATACCGGAAACGCAGTCAGGTCCGCCAGTCCCTGCAGATCCTTAGACGCCGTTACCAGCTGCAGCTGTGCCGCGAAATCCTTTACGGCTTCCGGGTCCGCGGAAAAATTATCCGCTTCCGCAGATTCCGCCGCGCCGGCGTCCTTCTGCGAAATATCGGTTCCGAAGTATTTTACAGAAAGCTCCGACAGCGTTCCATCCGCATGCATCTCCTCCAGAATGCCGTTGACCGCTTCCCGCAGGCTTGCGGTATCGTCCCCTTTCCGGAAGGGAATGGCCACTTCCATGACGTCGTCGGAAAGCACGGCGATCTTCATATTGGCGTCAGGATGTGCCTTCATATAGTCATAATAGGTCACTTCCTCGTTCAGCGTCGCGTCAATCCGTCCGCTTAACAGCAGTTCAAAGGTCTGGTTTAAGTCGTCCACGCCGGTAACCTCCGCGCCGTAGCTTTCCGCCACTTCCGCGTAGGTGCTGGAGATGGTATTGGCGGTGTGCTTGCCCGCCAGGTCTTCCATGGACTGGATGTCCGTATTGTCTGCCCGTACGATCACCGCAGTGCGGTTGTAGGCATAGGGTTCGGAAAAGTCATAGCTCTGAGCGCGGTCTTCCGTAATATTCACGCCGTTGATCATAATATCGTAGCGTCCGGCGTCCAGACCGGCCAGCAGGCCATCCCATTCGCCTTCCACAAACTCCGGCTCCACGCCCAGGCTTTCCGCGATATGCTGTCCCACTTCCACGTCGTATCCCACCAGGTTGTCGTCCTCGTCGTGGTAGGTCCAGGGCGCCCAGGTACCTTCCATGGCAATGATGATGGTTCCCCGCTCCTGAATCTGCGCCAGCAGATCCGCGCTTTCCTCAGCCGCTTCCGCCGTTTCGCCGGCCGCCTGGGTATCTCCTGCCGCCGCCGAGGAAGCCGGCGCGCTGTCCTTCTGGGAGCAACCCGCCAACAAAACCGCTCCGGCGGCCGCCAGAAGCAGTACGTTCCAGTAGTTCTTTCTTCTCATATTCTGCAGTCTCCTTTTTCAAAAATCGATCCGGCTTTACCGGATTTCACCGCTTAAGGTACGCAGAAACGCTTTGGTGCGCTCCTGCTGCGGATGCAGGAAAAATTCTCTGGACGCTCCCTGCTCCGCTACAACTCCATGTTCCATAAATACCACCTGGCTGGAAACCTGTTTCGCGAAATTCATTTCATGGGTCACCACCAGCATGGTCATCCCTTCTTCTGCCAGCTGACGCATCACCGCCAGCACCTCGCCGGTCAGTTCCGGATCCAGCGCAGACGTCGGCTCATCAAAATAGATGATTTCCGGATTGGTAGCCATGGCTCTGGCAATGGCCACCCGCTGCTGCTGTCCGCCGGAAAGCTGGTTGGGATAGTAATCGCAGCGGTCCGACAGTCCCACCTTTTCCAGGGCCTGCCTGCCGATTTCCAGCGCCTGGGCTTTTGGCATCTTCCGGGCTACGATCAGCCCTTCTGTCACATTCTGCAGCGCCGTCTTGTTGCGGAACAGGTTGTAATTCTGAAATACAAAGGCGGTTTTCCGCCGCAACCTGGCAATATCTTTTCTGGAGGTATGGCTCATGGGAAAGGTCTCCCCGTCGAAGATCAGTTCGCCGCCGCTGGCCGTTTCCAGAAAATTCATGCACCGCAGAAGCGTCGTCTTTCCGGAGCCGCTGGGCCCCAGAATCGCCACCACGTCGCCCTGTTCCACCTGCAGGTCCACGCCCCGCAGCACTTCCACCTCTCCGAAGGATTTCCTTACACCGCGTACTTCCAGCATCCGCCTGCCTCCTTCTTATCCATAGGTCCGCATCCTCTTCTCCACAGCGCTCTGCACCTTGGTCAGCACCGTGCAGAACAGCAGGTAAATCAGGCCCACCTCTATGTACAGAATCAGAGGTTCATAGGTCCTGGCCACAATTCTCTGGGTTACCATAAACATCTCTGTCACCGTGATATTGGCCGCCAGAGACGTATCCTTGATCATGGCGATCAGGGAATTGGACAGAGGCGGAAACGCGGTCCGCAGCGCCTGCGGCAGCACGATCCGGCGAATGACCTGCAGATAGGACATGCCGACGCACTGACCGGCCTCCATCTGTCCCGCCGGCACCGACTCCAGCGCCGCCCGTATGGTCTCCGAACAATAAGCGCCTTCATTCAGAGAAAACACCAGCACCGCCGCCGGGAAGGGATCCAGCAGAATCCCCACATTGGGCAGGCCGTAAAACACCACAAACAGCTGCACCAGCAGCGGCGTGCCCCGAACCACCCATACATAGAACCGGGCGGCCTGCTTCAGCACCCGCACATTGGCAAACTGCACCAGCGCCACAACAACGGCGATCACCAACGCCAGAGAAAAAGAAATGGCCGTAAGGGGAATTGTCATCGTCAGCCCGGGGATCAGAATTTTCCCGAAGGAATCTGCCATAAGGCTCCACCATTCTCCGTTCATAAGCTTCGCACCTCATTTTCTCCATTCATACATACCGATATGGAAACGCCGCCAGGGCAGCCTTTCCATACTGAAGTAGTATTATATAACGAAACAGCCGAAATTGCAAATACTTCTCTTGCATACTCATCCATAGGCAAAACCTATACGTCCGGATCGCCTGGCCGCTTCCAGACCTCCTGCAGAACAATGTCCGTGATGAAATCTATGTGGATCTCTCTTCCATCCGCAAGCATCACCCGTCTGTGGACCGGATCCACCCGGCGGACCTCCCCCTCGGCGGTCACATAGGTGCCGCCGTCTTTGCGAGTATCGGGGCGGAAATAGGTGAAGGACGCCCGAACCGCTTCCGAGCCGGCCAGTTGATTCAGCTTCCAGTCCAGTTCCTGCCGCCGGTCTTCCTCCAGTTCGGCTTTCGGTTCCGTATATCTGGCGGTCTCCCGCACCGCGTCCTCATAGCCGGACAGCGCCGCGAAAGGAGAAAACTGAGCGGCCCGTTCTTCCATGGACATCGGCGGGTGGCGTCTGGAAACCGGCCGGGAAAGGTACAGCATATCCGCGTAGTCCTCCGCCGTCCGTTCTCCTGCTTTTTTCTTCATGCCCGGTGCCCTCCGATCTGATTGTTCCGATCCTTTCCCGTCGCTCCCTCTTCCAGATTAACTCCTTTCAGAATCGCGTTTTTTCCGTACTTTTTCTTAATGGACAGCATGGCCTCCTGCATCTTCCGCTCCCGTTCCTGCCGCTCCTTTTCCTGCTGCCGGTCCGGTCCGTCCTCTTCCAGCATGCCGCCGTCTCCGAACAGGCTCAGCTGTTCATAGGTTCCTTCCTGCCGGACTGCGGCTTCTTCCCGCACCCGTTCCGCCGTCAGATACACCCGCCGCACCAGCAGCGCCGGATCTGCGATCCGGTCAAACAGTTCCAGGGCGCCCCGCACCAGTTCCCTGGCCGACGAAGTTCTCCGGTCCAGGTGAATGGTGCCGTGGGCATGTCTGGGCACGGCGCGTCCGTAGCGGTCCGAGGCCACTTCTCCTTTATATGCCTCCCGCCGCCGGGGATCCGTCAGGTTTTCCCGGTCGTATCCCAGCGTCAGCACCAGCTGTTCCGTCACCAGGCCTTTGTCCAGCAGCGACAGCGACAGCCCTTCCGCCATCTCATGGACGATCAGGCGGGCCTTGTCCTGCGGATAGGGCTCCGGCAGCACCTGCCCGGAGCCGACGCTGCTGTCTTTAGGCCGGTACGCCCTGATATCCGCGATGGTGCAGGGTTCAATGCCCCAGGCGTGGTCGATCAGAAGTTCCGCGTTGACGCCGAACAGCCGGTACAGCAGTTCTTCGTTGTAGTATTCATCTTCCCCGCCCAGGGAACAGCGGGCGATATCTCCCATGGTATACAGTCCGTGGGCCTCCAGCTTTTCGGCATATCCTTTTCCCACCCGCCAGAAATCCGTCAGCGGCCGGTGGGTCCACAGGGATTTCCGGTAGCTGATCTCGTCCAGACAGGCGATGCGGACGCCGTACTCGTCCGGCGGAATGTGCTTGGCCTCAATGTCCATAGCCGCCTTGCACAGATACAGGTTGGTGCCGATGCCGGCGGCCGCTGTAATGCCGGTGGTCTCCAGCACATCCCGGATGATCTTTCCCGCCAGCTGGCGCGCCGTCAGCCCATAGATGTCCAGATACCCGGTGACATCCATAAATACCTCGTCGATGGAATAGACGTGCATGTCCTCCGGCGCGATGTACTTTAAATACACCTGGTAAATTTCCGTGCTCTTTTTCATATAAAGAGCCATGCGGGGCAAAGCGGTAATAAAATCCAGCGCCAGCCCCGGGCTGCGTTTCAGCTGCGGATCATCCCAGGAAGCCCCCTCCAGCCGGCCTCCCGGCGCCAGCCGCGCCCGTCCGGCGTTGATTTCCTTTACTTTCTGTATAACTTCAAAAAGCCTGGGCCTCCCCGGCACGCCCAGAGCGCGCAGAGCCGGGGAGACAGCCAGGCATATGGTCTTTTCCGTCCGGGAGGCATCCGCCACCACCAGATGGGTTTCCATGGGATCCAGTCCCCGTTCCAGGCACTCCACGGAAGCGTAAAACGATTTGAGATCGATCACCAGATACGTTCTGTTTTTCAAACCATTCCCCTCCCTGTTTTCACGTGCCGGAACCAGGACCGCGCCGCCGCCTGTTTCCTACAGGCAGGCCAGCAGCACAAAATTCAGGACAAACAAGCCGGTGCACACCCACAGAATCGGATGCACTTCCTTTGCTTTTCCCTTGCAGATCTTCACGATGCAGTAGAACACAAATCCGGCGGCGATGCCGTAGGAGATGCTGTAGCACAGCGCCATGAAAATACCTGCAAAAAACGCGGGAATCGCCTCGTCCAGCTGATCCCAGTGAATCTCTTTAAAAGAAGAAGTCATCATCACGCCGACCATAACCAGCGCCGGTGCCGTAGCCGCAAAGGGAACCGCGCTGACAAAGGTGGCTAAAAACGCCGACAGGGCAAAGCAGATGGCCACTACTACGGAAGTCAGGCCGGTACGTCCGCCGGCTCCGATGCCGGAGGCGCTTTCCACAAACGTGGTGGTATTGGACGTGCCCAAAAGGGCGCCGATGGAAGTCGCCGTAGCATCCGCGAACAAAGCCCTGTCCAGTCTGGATTTAAATCCGGAGCTGCTCTCCATCATCCGCTCGTCCTCTTCGCTGAAAATGCCGCTGCGGCGGCCGGTTCCGATAAAGGTGCCGATGGTGTCAAAGGTATCCGAAATGCTGAAGGAGAAAATCGTAATCAGTACCAGCGGAATCTTGGCCGGTTCCGCAAACAGGCTTGTAATGCCGCCTTCCTTGAAAATCGCCAGCACCGTAGACGGAAGCGCCTGGCAGGCCTCGCGGAAACTGACCGTATCCGAAGGCGTCGTTACGCCGAAGGGAATTCCGATCAGAGTCGTCAGCACGATGGAAATCAGAATCGCGCCCTTCACCTGCATCACCAGAAGCACCACACTGATCAGCATGCCGATGAGGAATACCCAGAACGCCGGCTGGTTCAGCGTAGAAAGCGCCGGAACGCCGCCGCCGAAATTTATAATGCCCACATTCAGAAATCCTATGTACGCCACAAAGATGCCGATACCGCCGCCGATGGCGTTCTGCATGCTCAGCGGAATGGACTTAATGATGTATTTGCGCAGCTTGCTGACGGTCATCACCACGTTCAGGATGCCGCAGATAAACACCATGGACAGCGCCTGCTGCCAGGTAAATCCCAGTCCCGCGCATACGGTGTAGACAAAGAACGCGTTCATGCCCATGCCCGGCGCCTGGGCGTAGGGCACATTGGCCACCAGGCCCATAACCAGCGTGCCGATGATCGCCGCCAGAATTGTCGCCAGGAACACGGCGCCCCACTCCATGCCGGCCTGGGACAAAATGCCCGGGTTTACCACGATGATGTAGGACATGGCAAAAAAGGTGGTCAGACCCGCTACCACTTCTGTCCCCACAGATGTGCCGTTTTCTTTCAGTTTAAAAAACGTTTCCATAACAGCCTCCATTTGATGAAATCTTTTTGTGCTCTGTTAAAAACCTTCCTTATCGTATCACAAAGCGGCGGCAATCTCAACTCTCTTTCAGTTCTTCCAGTATCCCCATCACCGCTTCCGCCGCCTTCTCCGACGCCTTCTCGCAGTTCTGCTCGAAATTCTCAATCCCCTTGTGTTCCGCCGTATCCGTTACCGTACGGACGCTTAAAAACGGAATCCTGTTGACATAGCAGACGTGAGCCGCGGCCGCCGACTCCATATCCACCGCCAGCGACGCGAAAGCCGCGCAGATCTCTTCCCGCCGGTGGTCTTCAATAAAGGCTTCCCCGGTGGCGATGGTGCCGAACCGGACAGGATCCGGAGACGCTTTTGCGTACCGTCTGGCGGCGTCCAGCAGAGCCGGGTCCGCCTGGAAATTCTATGTTCATCCGTGTCAGAAAAGGCGCCAGCTCTGTATCGCTGGCGCACAAAATCCCGATTCTTTTCATATCTATGTCCCTCAGGCCTCGTCGATAGCCTTTCCGATGTCATGACGGAAATATTTTCCGGTGTAGTCGATCCAGCCCGCCGCTTCATAGGCGTTGGCTCTGGCTTCCTTAAGGTCCCTTCCCAGCGCCGTCACGCCCAGCACCCGGCCTCCGTTTGTCACCGTCCGGCCTTCCCCGTCAAAACGGGTTCCGGCATGAAATACATAATATCCGTCAGCGCCCTGAAACTTCTCAAGACCGGAAATCGCGAATCCCTTTTCGTAGTGCTCCGGATATCCTTCCGACGCCAGCACCACGCAGACCGCCGCGTTGTCTTCAAATTCCAGTTCGATCTGATCCAGCGTGCCGTCGATGCAGGCTTCAAACACGTCTACGATGTCGTTTTTCATTCGGGGCAGCACCACCTGGGTCTCCGGATCGCCGAACCTGGCATTGTATTCCAGAACCTTCGGCCCATCCTCCGTCAGCATCAGGCCGAAAAAGATTACCCCCTTAAATTCGCGGCCTTCCGCCCGCATGGCGTCCACCGTCGGCTGATAAATGTGCTCCCGGCAGAAAGCGTCTATTTCCTTCGTATAAAACGGACTGGGAGAAAACGTGCCCATGCCGCCGGTGTTCAGGCCCTGGTCACCGTCTTTGGCCCGCTTGTGGTCCTGTGCCGAGGTCATGACCCGGATGGTCTTTCCATCCACAAAGGTCAGCACCGACACTTCCCGGCCGGTCATAAATTCTTCCGCCACAATGGTATCCCCTGCCGCGCCGAACTGCTTGTCCAGCATCAGCGTCCGGACGCCTTCCTCCGCCTCTTCTCTGGTCCGGCAGATCAGCACCCCTTTGCCAAGGGCCAGGCCATCCGCTTTCAGCACGATGGGCAGCTTCGCGGTTTTCACATATTCCAGGGCGTCCTCCGGCCTGTGAAAGGTTTCATAGGCCGCCGTGGGAATCCCGTATTTTTTCATCAGTTCTTTGGAAAAGGCCTTGGAAGCTTCCAGCACCGCCGCCGCCTTTCTGGGGCCGAACACCCGCAGCCCCGCCGCTTCCAGAGCGTCCACGGCGCCTGCCGCCAGCGGATCGTCCGGGCCGACGACCACCAGATCCACCTCATGGCTTTTGGCGAATGCCGCCAGCTTGTCAAATTCCATGACGCCAATATCCACGCACTCCGCCGTGCCTGCGATTCCCGCGTTGCCCGGCGCGCAGTACACCTTTTCCACCCGGGGGCTCTGCGCCGTCTTCCATGCGATGGCGTGTTCTCTTCCGCCGCCGCCTACGATCAGTACTTTCATGTCTGCTCCTCCTCTGGCATCTGAATCCGATGATTGGCGATTCCGTCAATAGCCTGCGGCAGAATCTTCCACTCCGCCTGTTCCATCACCCGCCGCTGCAGGATTTCCGGCGTATCCCCGGGCAGCACCTCCACTGCCTTCTGCAGCAGGATGGGGCCGGAATCCACGCCTTCATCCACAATATGCACCGTTGCTCCCGTGACCTTGACCCCGCGCTTCAGCGCCGCCTCGTGCACCTTCAGCCCGTAATATCCCACGCCGCAGAAAGAAGGGATCAGGGACGGATGGATGTTGATGATCCGGTTCCGGTACCGCCGGATCATGGCTGGAGGAATGGTCACCAGATAACCGGCCAGCACAATCAGGTCCAGCCGGTATTCTTCCAGTTTCTCCATCAGAGCCTGGTAAAACAGGTCCCGGGTTTCAAAGGTCTTGGGCGAAACGCAAAGCGCGTCGATGCCGTGCTTTCTGGCCCGCTCCAGGGCATATGCGCCGGGGTTGTTGCTGATTACCGTTTCTACCTGGGCATTGGTAATGGCTCCGCTGTCTATGGCGTCCAGAATAGCCTGGAGGTTGGTGCCGCCGCCGGACACCAGCACACCGATTCTCAGCATACCGTCACTCCCTTTTCTCCCGCTTCCACGGCGCCGATGACATACGGCGTCTCGCCTGCCGCGCGGATGGCCGCCATGGCCGCTTCCTGGTCCGCCGGATCCACCGCCACGATCATGCCGATGCCCATGTTGTAGGTATTGTACATCACATGTTCTTCCACGCCGCCTTTTTCCGCCAGCATCCGGAAAATGGGAGGCACCGGATAGCTGTCTTTGCGGATTACGGCATGGACGCCGTCCTTCAGCATCCGGGGCACGTTCTCATAGAAGCCGCCGCCGGTAATGTGGCTGCAGGCTCTGACCCGCACGCCGGCTTCCTTTATGCTTTTCAGCGCTTTTACGTAAATCTTCGTCGGGGCGATCAGCGCCTCTCCCAGCGTCGTCCCCAGTTCATCGTACCAGGTATTCAGGCCTTCTTTCGTCAGTTCCTTCTCAAAGATCTTCCGTACCAACGAAAAACCGTTGCTGTGCACGCCGGAAGAAGCCATGCCGATCAGCACGTCTCCCGCCTTCAGGTCCCGGCCGTCGATCAGGTCCTTCCGGTCCACCGCGCCTACGGCAAATCCGGCCAGATCGTATTCGTCCTCCGGATAAAATCCCGGCATTTCCGCGGTCTCGCCGCCTACCAGCGCCGCCCCCGCCTGAATGCAGCCTTCCGCCACGCCGCTGACGATCTCCGCGATTTTTTCCGGCACGTTCTTTCCGCAGGCAATATAGTCCAGGAAAAACAGCGGCTCGCCTCCGGCGCAGGCCACGTCGTTGACGCACATAGCCACGCAGTCGATGCCCACCGTGTTGTGACGGTCCATAAGAAACGCCAGTTTCAGCTTGGTGCCTACGCCGTCGGTACCGGACAGCAGCACCGGATGCTCCATCCCCTTTATGGCTTCCAGAGAAAAGGCGCCGGAAAATCCGCCGATGCCGCCCATAACCTCCGGACGCATGGTCGCCTTGACATGCTTTTTCATCAGTTCCACCGCTTTGTAGCCGGCCTCGATATCCACTCCTGCATTCTTGTAATCCATACGTTCCTCCATTCCCTTAACGGTTCTTCATCTGTGCCAGATATTCTTTGTAGCCTATGGAATCCAGTTTCTCCGCCTTGGAAACCACGTCGTTTTTCAGAGACTCGCTGTACGCCTTCAGACGGGAAAGCAGTTCCGGATCGGAAACAGAAAGGATCTTCGCCGCCAGAATGCCCGCGTTGGTTCCTCCGTTTATGGCCACCGTGGCCACGGGAATGCCGGAAGGCATCTGCACAATGGAGTACAGGGAATCCACGCCGCCCAGGTCCGACGTCTTCATGGGAATGCCGATTACCGGCATGGGAAACAGCGCCGCGCACATGCCCGGCAGATGCGCCGCCTTGCCGGCTCCCGCGATCACTACTTTCACGCCCTTTTCTTCCAGGGATTTCGCGTACTGAAAAAAGATATCCGGCTCTCTGTGGGCGGAAATCACCGTCATTTCAAATTCCACGCCCAGCTTTTCCAGAATGTCTGCCGCCTGTGCCATCACAGGCATATCCGAATCACTGCCCATAACGATTGCAACCTTTGCCATGGTCTCATTCTCCTCTGTGTATTCTGTAGATTATTAAATAGATACCGTTTATTTATTATTTGTACTAATAAATAAACAAATTTCATAAAGCAATGCTTATAGAAATTATCATACCTGTTTTTCCGTCTTCCGTCAACCACCGGAAACGCTTTTCTCCGGGAAATCCGCCGCCTGCCGGTTCCATCTGCCGTAGCGCCGGGTCATATCCCCTATGGTCCGGATGGTCTGCCGGTCCATCTGCCCCGGCAGAAGCCGCCATTTCCAGTTGGTTCCCACGGTAGACGGCACGTTGATCCTCGCCCGGTTGTCCAGCCCCAGATAGTCCTGGACCGGAATCACGCACATCCGGGCCCGGCTGCGCATGGCCAGGCTGACAAAGGACAGGTGCAGCCGTTCCTCGGGAGTATAAAAATCCCACAGGTACTCTCTGGCCTTTTGCTGCTCCTCCGGCCGGATGGAACCGAACCACCCCCGTATGGTCTCGTTGTCGTGGGTGCCGGTATACACCACGCTGTTTTCCATGTAATTGTGAGGCAGATAGTCGCTGGCGCACCCCGAATCCCGGGAGTCAAAGGCAAATTCCAGCACCTTCATTCCCGGATAGCCGCAGTCCTGCACCAGACGCCGCACCGAATCCGTCACATAGCCCAGATCCTCGGCGATCACGTCCCGCGGTCCGAGCGCCCGGGCCGCCGCCTGGAACAGTTCCCGCCCCGGCCCCTGTTCCCAGTGCCCGCCGATGGCCGTATCCGCGTCCGCCGGTATGGAGTAGTACTGGTCAAACCCCCGGAAGTGGTCGATCCGGACCACGTCGTACAGCCGGTAGCAGTATTCCAGGCGGCGGATCCACCACTGGTACCCCTGCGCCTTATGCCGGTCCCAGCGGTACAACGGGTTGCCCCACAGCTGGCCGGTGGCCGAAAATCCATCCGGCGGGCAGCCTGCCACCGCCAGCGGCCGGTTCTGCGCGTCCAGCTGGAACAGCCGGGGATTGGCCCAGGTATCGGCGCTGTCCATGGCCACATAGATAGGGATGTCGCCGATGATCCGGATTCCCTTTCCATTGGCATAGGCTTTCAGCCGGCTCCACTGCCGGATAAACCAATACTGCAGATATCCGTAAAACGCCATCTCTTCTTTCAGGCGCTTCCTGCAGGCTTCCATCGCCTCTACCCGGCGCAGCCGGAGCTCCTCCGGCCACTGCGTCCACGCCCGTCCGCTGAACTGGTCTTTCAGCGCCATAAACAGCGTATAATCTTCCAGCCACCAGCGATTTTCCCGGCAGAACTCCTGAAATTCCGGTTCCTGTTCCCAGCTGCTGCGCCCAAAAGCCTTCCGCAGCAGGGGATACCGGTTCTGATACAGCAGCCGGTAGTCAATGGAATCCGCCTGGCTGCCCCAGTCCGCCGCTTCACATTCCGCCCGGGTCAGAAGCCCTTCTTCCTGCAGTTCTTCCAGGCTGATAAAGTACGGATTGCCGGCGAAGGTGGAAAAGGACTGGTACGGAGAATCGCCGTAGCTGGTGGGCCCCAGGGGCAGAATCTGCCAGTAGGACTGGCCGGCTTCTGCCAGCTGATCCACGAATTGATAGGCTTCCTTTGAAAAGCAGCCGATGCCGTAAGCCGACGGCAGGCTGAACACCGGAAGCAGAATACCGCTTTCCCGTCTCATAACACGCCTCCCTTATTTTCTGTTTTCACTATAAAACAAAACCGCCGCGAATGCAACCGCGGCGGCAGAAACTTCGATTCATCTGTCGGCATCACTGCCGGCTACAGCTTGTACAGATGCGGACGGATGCACTTTAAAAGCGCCGTCAGTTCCTGCACCTCCCGTTTGCTGCAGCCTTTGAAAATATCCAGTACTTCTTCATAATACGGTTCTGTGGCGGCATCCAGACTGTCGCACAGCAGATGATCCGCCGTCACCCTCAGGGCGTTGCAGATTTCCACCAGCGTCTCCAGACTCGGCTCTGTATTGCCATTTTCCAGATTGCTCACATGACTGACGCTGATGTCCACCTTCTCCGCCAGATCGTTTTGGGTCATCTGCCGCATCTTCCGGTACTGTTTGATTCGCTTCCCCAGTGTTTCATAATCCATATGCTGCCCTCCAGATTTCATGACACTATTCTATCGGTTTCTCTTATGAATTAGAAACATCTGACGGAATACATTATTCTGTCACAATACTTTTATCCATTTGATTTCTGCTCATCCAGCTGCCGGTTCAGCATCTCCGTTCCGGGAACCGCAAACCGCCCGTCGGAAAGAATGGGAAGTTTTTCTCCCTCCCGGGATACGCCGTAAATCTCATCCAGTTCCGGATACGGCAGCGTAATGTCCGTATGGCAGTTGAAATACGCCTTGGAAAGATCCTCCTTCCGCTGCAGGGAAACCTCGTTGTCCCTGGCGATGATCTCCTTTCCGTCGGGATTGTACACCGCCGTGTCCTCCGACCAGCTGTAGCAGGTATCGCCTACGGCAAAATGGGGTCCCATCTTTTCCGCGATCAGAATCGGCAGCTTGTCGATGATGCCGAATCTTCTGGCCATGGCATAAGCGGCGGTATTGGTGCCGATGGCGCATTCTCCCATAGGCAGGGAGTCGTGGTTCTTCAAAATCACCTGACGCACCAGCGCCCGCCCCTGTTCCGGATCCGGGAAATTGTCGCATCCGTAGTCCGTCACCCAGCCGCCGTCAAACTGCATCCGCAGATTCCGGAAACAGATCTCTCCGATATAGACGCTTCCCACCTGCAGAAGCCCCTCGGTGCCCTCCAGCACCGGCGACGTAAATACCTCGCCCACGGGAATGTTGACGTCGGCCACGCAGTTTTCAAAATTGGTCTGCCGCGCCGGGTCGTCCAGCCGGTGCAGCATCACCTTCAGCCGGGTGCGGTTCTCTCCCTTTCCCGTAATCACCAGGTACTCCGCCTGGTCCAGCCGGTCGATGATGGCCTGCTGCACCGTCTTATAGGCCTCATAGTCCAGTGTGTTGATCCGCACCGTTTCCCGGAAAATTTCTTCAAACTCCGGGCCAATGGACGGCCGCGGGAAGGCGATGATGGTAAAACTGGTCTCCTCGCCCGGAATATAGGCGTTGGCAGTCTGCGCCGCCTCGCCGGCGCAGGCGTTGGACAGCTTTTCCTGTTTCGCGCTGAAAGCAAGGCACTGCGGCCGGTTCTCCGGATGAAAGACCTCTTCGCCGAAGGTCTCGATCAGAGCCGGGCCGCCGTAGACTGCCGCCAGGTCTTTGCAGGCCTCATAGGCCACCTTCAGCACCGCCAGCTTCCGTTCCGTATAGGCCTTGGTCAGATACAGGGCCTGGTCGTACCGGTGGTCATACTCCATCTGCCGGTTAGGTGAGGTGCCGTGAAATCCCCGCTTCCGGTTGGGTGTCTTGTCCGACGACCAGACCGGGCTGCGGTACAGAATCGGCTCCAGCCCCATGGCCCGGAAATTCTTCACCGCCTGCCTGGCCATCCGCTCAAATCCCAGCTCATACAGCAGGGAAACCGTCTTTTTCCTGGACAAATCCCGACCGGTCACTTCAAACCCCTTCCGGTATCCTTCCGTATACGCGTCCGCCATCCGGACGATCTCTTCTTCCGGCAGCCGGTTGAGAAACGCCGCCATCTGCCGGTCCTCTTCCGAGACGTATTCCCCGTAAAAATAGAGATACCGCAGATCGGAAAGATCCGAATCCATCACAATGTCTTTTCCAAAGGACAGGTCCGGATCCAGCTGTTCCCGGAGACGAAACGGCACCATGCGGTCCGCGTAGTCGCTGAAAAACCAGTACAGCGTATCCTTGACTTCTTCCGCTTTCGGCGCCTCTCCCTCAAACTGGTTATAGATTTCCACAAACAGTTCCCGCAGGATGGTCATGTCCATGAGACGGCACTCGTGGGCAAAGACGATGTCGTCCCGCAGTTCCGTATACAAAAAGGCCAGCAGCGGCCCGTATTCCGCCCCCAGCTGTTCGGAAGCGTACACCGGACTGGCATAGCTGGCCTCGTACCGTCCTTTCAGAATCTCCCCGTACAGACGGCAGTTCCACGCTTCCAGCTGTTCCAGAGACAGGCTCCGGTAATCGCCCCGGGCTTCCAGCCGGTACAGCTCTTCCGTCATCGCAAGAAACTCCGCCGCAGCCCGGAAATAGTCCCGGAACGGCTGCTGCACCGTATCCTCTTTGGAAATCGCCCGGATCCGCTCAGAAGCCAGGGCAAACCGCTCCGCCGCGCTTTCATTTTCCTCTTTCCAACGTTCTCTGTAATCCATAGCCGTTACCCCCTGATTCCTGCAAAAATGACTGCCAGCCAATACAGCAGCAGGACCGCGCTCAGTCCTGTCCCGATTCTGGCCAGCAGATAGTTTTTCTCCTGTTCCAGGAAGGAAGTCAGGCCGTACCACAGGGCAAAACCGGCCAGCAGCATGCTGCAGAACGCCAGCGCCGCCGCCCGCTGCGCCGCCTGGCCCATGGCAGCCACGCTTTCATACATGCCGAGAAAGCACAGCAGCAGGGCCGCCGCCGTCAGCGCCAGGCAGATCAGGCTGCGCTTCGCGAAGGGCTTTCTCACATAGGAGACCCGGCTGGCGGCTTCTTCCTTCAGTTCCTGGATATTTCGTTCTTTTCGTTTTCTTCTGGCTTCCAGACGTTCCCGGTCTGAAGCCGTCCTGCGGCCGGTATTCCCCGGACGCCGGTCTTTATGGCTGTAGCGTTTTTCTGACA
This sequence comes from uncultured Lachnospiraceae bacterium, assembly GCA_944380605.1. Lineage (GTDB taxonomy): Bacteria > Bacillota > Clostridia > Lachnospirales > Lachnospiraceae > UBA3402. The sequence continues at coordinate 170,954 of CALWIA010000010.1, forward strand.
CGCCGCTTCCTCCTTATGCGGATCCTCTGCACCAATTTGTACAGTCCAAATCCCAGGATCCCTCCGATGGTATTTAACAGCAGGTCGTCCACATCGAAACTTCCCACCTTAAACACCAGCTGCACCGTCTCAATACACAAACTCAGCCCGAAGGCCAGCAAAACCGCGTTGTGCAGACGGCGTCCCCGCCGGCTGACCACCGGCAGGAAAAAGCCAAAGGGCATGAATCCGCCCACGTTTCCCCCCAGATTCAGAAGCACCGCCTTCATACCCAGCTGTTCCCGATACGTATAAAAACGGCGGATCTCTTTAAACAATTCCAGATTGTACGCATAGTCCGCCTGCGCGTTGCCGGTTCTTCCCAGAGACTCCGCGAAAAACATCAGATAGGTCAGAGCCAGCAGATACAGAATAAACAGCACCCAGCCGAATTTCTGCAGTTTTGTGGTATTCCGAATCATAAACATACTCCCGCAACGGCGATCGCCCTACGGGCGTATCGCGCAAAATGACAGCCCCCCTGATCCTGCCGGGAGGCTGCCGCCGGTATTAAAACGTAATCTCTGATTTTCTCTTCAGCAGATTGGCGCCTGTGATAATCGCCATGGTTCCCGCGGTAAGACCGGTTACAATCATAATGATTCCGATGGCGATATTGGCTGCCCCTGTATTTCTCATCGTCTTATACACTTTTTCCATGGTCTGCTCTCCTTGTCTGCCGCATCCGCTTATTTTGCCCCGTACTGCTCATAGTAGGCGTCGATGGCCGCCTTAATGGCGTCGTCGATCACCACCCGGCCCTGGCATTCCCGGTTGTACAGGTACTCCACCACGTCCGCCATGGTCACAATGGCATTGGCTTTGAATCCGTACAGTTCCTGGATCTCTTCCAGCGCGCTCTTTTCGCCCTTGCCCCGCTCCATGCGGTTTAAGGACACCATAAGGCCTACGATTTCCACGTTGCCCTGGGCTTTGATAATGGGGAATGTCTCCTCAATGGACTTGCCGGAAGTGGTTACGTCCTCGATGATTACCACCCGGTCGCCGTCCTTTATGGAGCTGCCCAGCAGGATTCCTGCGTCGCCGTGGTCTTTGATCTCCTTGCGGTTGGAGCAGTAGCGCACGTCCTTGCCGTACAGCTCGCTGAAGGCGATGGTGGTGGCCACGCTCAGCGGAATGCCCTTGTAAGCCGGCCCGAACAGCACGTCAAAATCCGTGCCGTAGTGGTCGTGAATAGCCTTGGCGTAGTACTGGCCCAGCCGGCGCAGCTGGGTGCCGGTCACATAGGCGCCGGCGTTCATGAAAAATGGCGACTTTCTTCCGCTCTTCAGCGTAAATTCTCCGAATTTCAGCACCTGGCTCTCTACCATAAATTCAATAAATTCCTGTTTATACTGTTCCATGTTCGGTCTGCCTCCCTGTCTTTTTGTATCCGCCGGCCCGGTTAGCGCACCGCGCCGATCAGCTGATTTACGTCCTCAATTCCATAAGTCCGCATATAGTCTTCGATGCCGCGGACCGTCTCCGCCGCCGCCATAGGGTTGTGGAAGCTGGCGGTTCCCACCGATACCGCCGTCGCGCCAGCCAGCAGAAATTCCACCGCGTCCTCCCCGTTCTGGATACCTCCCATGCCGATGATGGGGATCCGCACCGCCTGCGCCGCCTGGTACACCATGCGCACGGCCACCGGCTTTATGGCCGGACCGGACAGGCCCCCGGTTTTGTTGGCCAGGGCAAAGGTCCGCCGGTGAATATCGATCTTCATGCCGGTCAGGGTGTTGATCAGCGACAGCGCGTCCGCGCCGCCGGCTTCCGCCGCTTTGGCCATCACTGTGATATCCGTCACGTTGGGGCTCAGCTTCATAATCACCGGCTGACGGGCATGGCGCTTCACTTCCCGGGTGATGGCCTCCACCGCCTTCGGATCCTGTCCGAAGGCAATGCCGCCCTCTTTCACGTTGGGGCAGGAAATGTTGATCTCCAGAAGGTCCGCCGGCTGGTCCGCCAGGCGTTCCACCACTTCTACGTAGTCCTCTGTGGTCCTGCCGCAGACGTTGACGATGATCTTCGTATCAAACTGGCGCAGAAACGGGATATCCCGCCGGACAAACACGTCGATGCCCGGATTCTGCAGTCCGATGGCGTTGAGCATGCCGCCGTAGGTCTCCGCGATTCTGGGCACCGGATTGCCTGGCCAGGGCACGTTTGCCACGCCCTTGGTCACCACCGCGCCCAGGCAGCCCAGGTCCATAAACTCGCTGTACTCTTCTCCGGAACCAAAGGTGCCGGAAGCCGTCATCACCGGGTTTTTCAGCTCCACTCCGGCTATGTTCACCCGCGTATTCATCACAGCTCCACCTCCTCTGCCCGGAATACAGGACCGTCCTTGCATACCCGCCGGTTATGGACATTGGAATGTCCGTCCACGTCCTTCGTCTGGCAGACGCAGGCCAGGCAGGCGCCGACGCCGCAGGCCATCCGCTCTTCCAGCGACAGCCAGCACTCGATGCCGCGGGCCGCGGCGTATTCTTTTACCGCCTTTAACATCGGCCTGGGGCCGCAGGCCAGGATCACATCCGCCGTCAGGCCGTTCTCCCTTACCGCGTCCAGCACGTTGCCTCTGGTGCCGAAACTGCCGTCCTCCGAGGACACGTACACCGGACCGAAGGGTTCAAATTCTTCTTTTAAAAACATCTGATCCCGGTATCCCAGCACCGCCGTCTTCCGGCAGGCAAGTTCTCTCGCCGCCTCCAGCATCGGCGGAATCCCGATGCCGCCGCCCAGAAGAAGCGCCGATTTGTCTTTGTCAATTTCCGGGAATCCGTTTCCCAGAGGGCCCAGCACCGGAATCCGGTCCCCCGCCCGGCAGGCGGCAAACTCTCTGGTGCCGGCGCCGACGGTGCGGTAGACCAGCCGGATCTGTCCCCTTTCCCTGTCAATCTGGCAGATGCTGATGGGACGGGGCAGCAGCCGGGACCCTTCCCGGCAGTACAGGGACAGAAACTGGCCCGCCCTGGCCTGGGCCGCTATGGCCTCCGACTGAATCCACAGACTGAACACATCTTCCAGCAGCGCGTCCTGGCGGAGCACCAGCGCGTCTTCTCTGATCTTTGTCATGATTTTTCTCCTGTTTTTGTCATTCCCGGATTACAGCACCCGGCGGATGTCGGCGGCCATATCCAGTACGGCCTGCCGGGACGCCTCCGCGAAATGCTCCGGACCGAACGTTTTGTACTTTTCCTGCTTGTAAGCGGCGATGATGCCTCTGGAGGAGTTGACGATGGCGCCCAGACCATCGGCGTTGAAGCAGTGCTTCAGATCCTCCGCCGTGCCGCCCTGGGCTCCGTAGCCCGGCACCAGGAAATAGGTGTGGGGCATCTGCCGGCGCAGCACCGCGCTCATCTCCGGATAGGTCGCGCCCACCACGGCGCCTACGTTGCTGTACGCGCCGTCCATGGAGGCCTCTCCCCATTCCACCACTTTATCCGCCACCCATTCATATAAGGGGCGGCCGTCGATCAGACGGTCCTGGAACTCTCCGCTGGAAGGATTGGAGGTCTTTACCAGCACGAAGATGCCCTTGTCCTCCTGGCTGCACACATCCACGAAAGGCTTGACCCCGTCAGTTCCCAGGTAGGGGTTGACCGTAATAAAGTCCGCGTGGAAGCCGGACAGGCGGCGGCTGCCGATCTGGACGCTGCCCAGATGGCCGGCGGCATAGGCGGCAGAGGTGGAACCGATGTCTCCCCGCTTCACGTCTCCGATCACCACCAGTCCCTTCTCCTGGCAGTAGCTTACCGTCTTTTCATAGACCCGCATGCCTTCCAGGCCGAACTGCTCATACATGGCCACCTGCGGCTTTACCGCCGGAATCAGGTCCCAGGTATGGTCGATAATCGCTTTGTTGTACTGCCAGACTGCCTCCGCGGCTGCCTGCATCGTCTCTCCGTATTCTTCCAGAGCGTTTTTCACAATAGTTTCCGGAATATAACTAAGCATGGGATCCAGCCCCACACAGATGGGCGCGTCGGTCTTCTGGATCTTCTCAATCAACTGACGAATCATAACGTCCTCCTCGCGCGGCCGCCCGCCGGCGGCCGGATTATTTTTTCCAATTCTACCATAAATGCCCTGCTGTTGCAAGGCCGCCGGCCTAGATCAGGCCGGAAACCAGGGGAACCACCACCACGGTCAGAAGTCCCGCCACCGCGATGGCCAGACTGCTCATGGCTCCTTCCACTTCTCCCAGTTCCAGTGCCTTGGCGGTTCCGATGGCGTGGGCCGAAGTCCCCAGAGAGAGGCCTCTGGCTATGGGGCTCTGGATCTTAAACACCCGGAAGAGAAACTCCGCCGCCACATTGCCCAGAATCCCTGTGAGAATGATGCTGACCACCGTCAGCGTCACCACGCCGCCCGCCTCTTCGCTGACTCCCATGCCGATGGCAGTGGTAATGGATTTGGGCAGCAGGGTCACATAATGTTCATGGCTCAGCCCGAACAGCATGGACAGCACAAAAATGCTCGCCGCGCTGGCCGCCACGCCTGCGGCAATGCCTCCCGCCACAGCCGCCAGGTTTTCCCGCAGCAGCCGCAGCTGGCGGTACAGCGGAATGGCCAGGCACACCGTAGCCGGCGTCAGCAGATAGCTGACGTACTGGGCGCCTTCGTTGTAAACCTCATAGTCGATCCGCCCCGCCAGCAGTACCGCGATTATCAGCAGGGAGGCGGTCAGCAGCGGATTCAGCACCGCGATGCCGGTCTTTTTGCGCAGCCAGGAGCCCAACAGGTACGCCCCCAGCGTCGCGACAAACCCGAAATATACCGATTCTGACAAAATCTCATTCATACCCGTTCCTCCTGCCTCGCCGGATCAGCCAGTCGGCGGTTTTGCCTGTCGCAAACAGTACCACTACCGTGGACACCGCGGAAATTGCAAGCAGGGGCACCGCGATCTGTTTCACCTGCTCCAGATTTTCCACCAGCCCCACCGTCACCGGAATAAACATCAGCGGCATGGTCTCCAGCAGAAAATTTCCCGTCTCTTCCACATCCTTGACACGGACAGCGCCGGCGCACAGCGCGCCCAGCAGAAGGAACAGGCCGTAGACCCCCGCCGGCACCGGAAGAGGAAGCAGCGCGTGAAGCAGTTCCCCCGCCATGGTAAAGCCGAACAGAATACAACTCTGCCTTACGTATTTCATAATTTTCCTCCTTTTCACACACGGCCTATATTCTACCATCAACCGCTCTCCGCCACAAGAGCCAATCGCGGAAAATACCGGTTGTACCGCCGCTTTTTCTGTACTATACTGGGAAAGAAAGAAAGGAGGTCTGGATTGTATGGAACGAATCCGCACCCGGACACTGAATCACCTGCAGAAGCAGGAACTGACACAGCTGGCCAAACGCTGCCAGGCTCATGAGCCCCTGGCCCTGTCCGCCCCGCTGGAAGACGGACTGGAATATGTGCTGGCCATGGACGGCGGCCAGCTGGCAGGCTTTGCCTTTTTGTTTTTCCCGGAAGAAACCATCTGCGAATGCTCCGCTTTTGTAGACCCCGGCCGGCGCCGCCAGGGCGTCTTCCGGCAGCTGCTGGACGACGTGCTGGACCTGGTGGACGACCGGGAAAAACAGACAGGATCCCAGATCGATTTCTGTTTTCTCATCGATGAACGCACTCCCTCCGCCATGGCCGTTATGAAGGCCCTGGAAGCGGAGTACTGGTACTCCGAATACACCATGGTCCGCCCGCTCTCCCAGGAAGACGCGGACTACCGCTGCGGCCTGCAGATCTGCCGCCAGGAAGACGGCCTTTACGCCGCGGTTCTGGACGGCGCCGCCGCCGGCACTTGCGCCATTCTGCCGGGGGAAAGCGGATATTACCTTTACGCTTTCCAGATCCGGGAAGATCTCCGGGGGCAGGGATACGGCCGGGACTTTCTGCTGGGCATGCTGGCCCTTCTGGCCGCGGACCGCTCCGCTCCCCGCCAGGTCTCTCTGCAGGTTTCCGGCCTCAACGGCGCCGCTCGTTCCCTGTACAAAAAAACAGGGTTCCGCGACGCGGAAGCCCTGTCTTACTATCTCTACTGATGAAACTCAGTAATCGTTTTTGATCTGAATGCCCTGGGACTCAATGCTCCGGCGGATGGAAAGCATCTTTTCATCCGTCTGGGCGATGACGTCCGCGCACTGGCGGAGTTCTTCGCTGATCTCATCCGAATCCATAAATTCCTTTTTATACTTCAGCTGATGATCCAGGCTGGCCCAGAAATCCATGGCAATGGTCCGGATCTGCACCTCCACCCGGATTTTCCGCTTCGCGTCGGAAAAGAACACCGGCACTTCCACGATCATGTGATAGCTGCGGTAGCCGTTGTCCTTGGGACTCTCGATATAGTCCTTTACCTCGATGACGTCCACGTCGTCCTGGCGGGCCAGCATATCCGCCACCTGATAGATGTCGTCCAGGAAAGAACAGATCACCCGCACGCCGGCGATGTCGTCCAGATTCCGCATCATGGAATCCAGCGTCACCTCAAAACCCTTGCGCTGCAACTTCTCCACGATGCTGGCCGGCTTTTTCACCCTGGATTTAATCATCTCTATGGGATTGCGCTGATTGCGCACCGACAGCTCGTCGTTGAGCACTTCCAGCTTGGTCTTCACTTCCCGGATGGCGCAGGAATACATCATCATAATCTGCTGGAACTGACGGGCCTGGTCAATCAGTTTTTCCGGCACCTGCACCGTGTCCGGCGCTTTGACAACCGACTGTACCAGTTCGCTGTTGGGATTCCGGTTTACCATTTAGCCTTCCATCTTCGCGGCGGCCTCATCCAGCCAGTCCGCTTCCAGATATTCTACCGAACCCTGGTCCACCATTCTGGCAATCTCCGGCCGGATAGGAATCTTTGCCAGAACCGGAATGCCGTGCTCCGCGGCGATTTCGTCGATATGGCTCTCGCCAAAAACGGAAATCCGCTTTCCGCAGTCCGGGCATTCCAGATAACTCATATTCTCTACCACACCGAGAATCGGAATATCCATCTTTCTGGCCATATTCACCGCCTTGGACACGATCATGGAAACCAGCTCCTGCGGAGAGGTCACAATCACAATGCCGTCCACCGGCAGAGACTGGAACACCGTCAGCGGCACGTCGCCGGTTCCCGGAGGCATATCCACAAACATATAGTCGATGTTTTCCCACAGGGTCTCGCTCCAGAACTGCTTCACCGCTCCGGCGATCACCGGGCCTCTCCAGATCACCGGATCCGTCTCGTGGTCCAGCAGCAGATTGGCGCTCATCACCTGAATGCCGGTGCTGGTAACCGCGGGCACCATCAGGTTCCCCGTCATGCCGATGCCGCCGTCGATGCCGAAGGCCTTGGGAATGGACGGTCCCGTAATATCCGCGTCCAGAATCGCGGTCCGGTATCCTTTGCTGTTCATCTTCACGGCCAGCATGGAAGTCACCAGGGACTTGCCCACGCCGCCTTTGCCGCTGACTACGCCGATCACCTTCTTAACCGAGCTGGCCGGGTTCAGCTTTTCTATAAAACTGGTCTGTTCCTGCGTACGGCTGCTGCAGGTCTCGCCGCAGCTGGAACAATCATGACTGCATTCGCTCATTGTCTTGTCATCCTCCATTTTGATTTCTGCCGCCGGAAGGCGGCGCACTTACCGATTATTATAAACCTGCCGGCATCAAAAGTCTACCTTCTTACACAGATTTTCTCAGCGCCCGAAACACGCCGGCCTGCTCCATGGCCCGTACCAGCGAGTAGAAAATCAGGGCGTTTGCCGGACACATCAGCAGGTTCTTAAGCACCCGCGCGGGCAGCAGCACAAAAAAGCCCTTTCCGTACATGATGTCCAGCCACAGAGTCCCCAGCAGCATATTGCACACCACCGAAACCGTAAATTCCGCCGCCAGCACCCGCAGAAAGGTCAGCCTCTTTTTGTAAAAAAACAGGCCGTACAGCACGCCCGCCGCCGCCGCCCCCAGCGTCCAGCCCGGGAAAAACTCGCCGGTAGGCTTTATGAAATACTTCAGCACGTCCAGAGCCGCACCGAAACACCCGCCCACCGCCGGTCCGAACAGCAGGTAGACCATCTGGTTGGCTATAGTGGAAAATCCGACTTTCAGAAAATCTCCCGCCTGAAGCGTCAGACTCCCCAGGACAATGGAAACCGCCCCGAACATGCTGGCGGTGGTGATGGTCCTCGCCTTTCCGAATTCTCTGTAAGAATCTACAAATGAAGCCCGTATTCCCTGCATAAAAAAATACCTCCTTTGCAGCATCTTACTACAACAGGAGATAATCCTATCTTCCATTGCAGCGGGATGCGGCCTGCCCACCGCGGGATCGCTCCCTTCGTCCGGACGGCAACTCCCCGTCCATCCGGCACTTAACGCGCGCAGGCCTACTCTGCTCTCTTATATTTGGTTGTCGATTTCTATGTATCCGGATTTACATCTCGCCCAGTCCGGACTCGATGGCTTCTGAAATGGTCTTCATGGCCTCTTCCTCGTCCGGGCCGTCGCAGATCAGCGTGATCTCCGTGCCGCACTTGATGCCGGCAGCCATAACATTCAGCACGCTTTTGGCGACAATCCGCTTTTCCCCGCACTCGATGATGATGTCGCTTTTGAACTTCATGGACTTCTGGGACAGCATTCCCGCCGGCCTCAGATGCAGTCCAGACGGATTTACAACTTTCAACGTTTTCTTCAGCATACGATCTTCTCCTTTTCGCGGATCTTCGCCGCCTCTTATTACGTAAAAGTGTAGTACAAATCCGAAACGCTGTCAAGTGCGGATCGAGTACACGCATCCGCAGTAATTCTGCCGGTACAGGCCGTACTGCGCCGACAGTTCCACCGACCGTTTATAGCCGTTTTTCTTTTTAAAATCCGAAGGCAGATACGGCACGCCGTACTCCCGGCCCAGCCGCTCCCCGATCTCCATAAGCTTCTGCGCCGACTTTAGCGGGCTGATGCTCAAGGTGGTGGCAAACCAGTCAAATCCGCCGGCCGCCGCCTCTCTGGCCGCCTCCCGCAGCCGCAGTTCGTAGCAGGCCTCGCAACGCTTTCCGCCTTCCGGCTCCTGTTCCAGGCCCTTGGCGGCCTGGTAAAAGGCCTCCGGTTCAAAGCGTCCCTCCACAAGCCGCACCGGATGGACAAATTCCATATCCGCCAGCAGCTTTTGCTGCTCCTTCAGCCGCTTTCCAAATTCCTCCGGCGGGTAGATATTGGGGTTGTAATACAGCACCGTGATCTCAAAATACCGGGACAGATACTCCAGCACGTAACTGCTGCAGGGCGCGCAGCAGCTGTGCAGCAGCAGCCGGGGTACGGCAGCTTCCCGCTCCAGCCCTTCCAGCACCCGGTCCAGTTCTTTCTGATAATTGCGGGGATTCACAGCACACCTCCTGCCAAAGCCTGCGTGGGCGGTTTACAGGAAATCCCGGATCCGCTTGCTTCTCACCGGGTTGCGCAGCTTCCGCAGCGCCTTGGCCTCGATCTGGCGGATCCGCTCTCGGGTCACGTTGAACTCCTTGCCCACTTCTTCCAGGGTCCTGGGGTGTCCGTCCTCCAGGCCGAACCGCAGCACGATCACCTGCCGTTCCCGTTCTTTCAGATCGCCTAACAGGGCGTCGATGTGTTCCCGCAGCATCACGGATTCCACGTTGCCCTCCGGCGTCACCACGTTGTTGTCCGCCACAAAATCGCCCAGGTTGGAATCGTCTTCCTCGCCGATGGGCGTTTCCAGGGAAGCCGGTTCTCTGGCGATCTGCATGATCTCCATTACCTTCTCTTCCGACATGTCCAGCGCTTCCGCCAGTTCCGTCACCGAAGGCTCATACCCCAGTTCCAGCGTCAGCTTCCGCTGCATCTTGGACATTTTGTTGATGGTCTCCACCATATGCACCGGCACGCGGATGGTTCTCGCCTGATCCGCCAGCGCTCTTGTCACCGACTGCCGAATCCACCAGGTCGCATATGTACTTAACTTATATCCTTTGGTATAGTCAAATTTTTCCACGCCTTTGATCAGGCCCAGGTTGCCCTCCTGAACCAGATCCAGAAAGCTCATGCCCCGTCCCGTATAGCGCTTGGCGATGCTGACCACCAGCCGCAGGTTGGCCTCGATCAGCCGCTCCTTGGCCTGTTCGTCGCCGTCCGCCTTTTTCTTGGCCAGTTCCAGTTCCTCGTCCGCCGTCAGAAGCGGGACCGTGCCGATTTCCTTTAAATACATCCGCACCGGATCTTCCGTGCCGATGCCTTCCAGAAGGTCAATGGCGTCCAGATCGATGTCCTCTTCCTCCATATCCTTCAGGAAGCGTTCATCATCGTCGTCATCCAGCAGCAGCGGTTCTTCCGCCAGCAGATTGTCGTCCATAACCGGGACCACGTCGATGCCGTGGCTTTCCAGGTATGAGTAGATCTGCTCCATCTGCTCCGTAGAAAGCGAATCGCCCTGGAAGAAGTTGTTAATCTCCGTTACATCCAGCGCGTTGTGCTTTCCCTTTGCCTGCTCCACCAATTTTCCCAGTTTTTCCAAAAAATTATTCTTTTCCACCAGATAACGCCCTTTCGCTTATGGTTTCCTTCAGTTCTACACAACTAGTCATTATATACTAACGGGGGACAATTTTCAACTTTTTTTTACGAGCCCGCAGAGGATCTCAATCCGTTTGGAAAGGTTTTCAATTTCCACCTCCGTCCGGGATCCGCCGAACTCTCCGTCCAGCACCCAGTCCACCGGTTCTTCCGACCGGATGCGCAGCCGGGACGTCCGGAACCGGTACACATATTCACTGCGTTCCTCCTTCAGAATCATATACGAAAGAATGTTGGTCAGCTCCAGCGGCGTCCGGGGCGTCCGGATCAGCAGCACCTCAAACAGCCCGTCGTTCAGCGACACATCCTGGTTCACCAGCCCCCGGAATCCGCCGACGCTGGTGGTATTGGTGACCATGCCGAAAATAAAATCCCCCTCCAGGCAGAAATCGTCGGCTTCCGCCCGCATGCGGTAGGACTTGATATTGGCCAGGCTCTTCACCCCTTCCAGCATATAGGCCTGATGGCCCAGCAGATTCTTCCGCTCCTGGGGCGTCATATAGGACACTTCCGTAAAGGCGCCGAACCCCGCCACATAGACAAAATTCCGTTCCTGGCAGAAATGGCCTACGTCGATGGCATAGGGCGTGCCGTGGACCACATTTTCCGCCGCCTTCATGATGCTGGAGGGAATCGCCAGGCTGGACGCGAAGTCGTTGGTGGAGCCCGCCGGAATATAGCCCAGCATCGGCGCCCGCTTCAGGCGCATCATGCCGGAAATGGTCTCGCTTAACGTCCCGTCGCCGCCGCTGCAGACCACCAGATCCGCCTGGCTGCCCAGCCGGGCGGCGGTCTCCATGGCGTCCAGCGGCGCCTGGGTCACGTGGACCTGCACCTCCCAGCCGCAAGCGGAAAACAGATCCAGCACGTCCATGAGATGGCGGCGCATCTTTTCCCTGCCGGAGCGGGGATTGACAATAAACAGCATATTTCCCATAGGAGCCTCCTCCTTTCAGCTTTCTCCGTTCAGCTGCTTTGTATACGCCAAAAACGCGTTGGGAACCGGATATTTTTCCCGGATTTCCGGAATCCGCGCCTCCAGATAGCCCTGAGGCAGCCGGGAGGTTTCCGCCCGGTATCCGGTCATGTGCCATTCCACATGGCTGAAGATATGCCTGGCTTCTCCCGCCGGCTGCAGGCGGATATCCTCGCAGCCTTTCTGCCGCAGCCACGCCTCTGCTTCTTCCCGGGTCATCCGGCCCTCCAGGTTGGGAAACTGGTACAGAGACGCCAAAAGCCCCGTCTCCGGCCGCTTTTCCAGAGCGATCCGGTCTTCGCAGGTAACCAGCAGAATGGTTCGTTCCTCCATCCGTCTGGGCTTTTTCGGCGATTTATAAGGGATGGAATCCCACATCTTCTGCCGCCGGGCCAGGCAGATGGAAGCCAGCGGACACTGGCCGCAGCGGGGCTGCCCCGCCGGCACGCAAATCAGGGCCCCGATTTCCATAAGGCCCTGGTTGTAAGCGCCCGGCTGTTCCCGGGACATGGTCTTTTTCAGCGCCGCCTCCATCTTCCGGCGGACCGCCTGTTTTAAAATATCTTCCCGGCTGGCCAGCACCCGGGAAATCACCCGAAGCACGTTGCCGTCCACTGCCGGCACGGCGATGCCGTAGGCAATGGAGGCAATGGCCCCCGCCGTATAGCTGCCGATGCCCGGCAGCTTCAGAAGCGCCTCATAGTCCGCCGGCAGCCTGCCTCCGTACTGTTCTTCTACCACTGCAGCGGCCTTCTGCAGGTTTTTTGCCCGGCTGTAATAGCCCAGCCCTTCCCACAGCTTCAAAAGCTGCTCCTGGGGAGCGGCCGCCAGCGCCCCCGTATCGGGAAACGCCTCCAAAAACCGCTCATAATACGGCTTCACCGCTTCCACCCGGGTCTGCTGCAGCATGATCTCGGAAATCCATACCCGATACGCGTCCGGGGACCTTCTCCATGGCAGATCCCTGGCATGGGCGGCGTACCAGGCCAGAAGCGGCCCGTTGATCGCCTGCAGCCGTTCTTCCTCTGACAGCGGCGCCTCCTCCGTCTCCAGCACCTGCAGTCCCTGGTACAGATCCGGCAGGTTCTCCGATTCCTGAATCCATTCTTCCATATTCGTTCCTTTTTGTCCCGCCCCACAGGAGGGCAGCCGGCGCTCAGACATATCCGTAGATGCCCCGGACCGAAACCTCTCCGGACATCACCTGTTCCACAGTTCCGTCCTCCCGCTCCACCAGCAGTTCTCCTGCCGCGTTGATGCCGCGGCAGATGCCGCTGTAGGCTCCCGCAGGCGCCAGCACCTGCACCTGCCGGTTCTGGTTGGCCAGCTGTGCCATATATTCGTCCATAAGGCCGGACAGATCGCCGGCCTGAAGAAATCTTCCGTAATATCCTTCCATGGCCTGCATCACCGCCGCGATCAGCTCACTCCGCTTCCAGCGCGTTCCGGTCTCCAGAAACAGCGACGTCGCCGTCGCCGCGATCTCCTCCGGAAAGGCCTCCATATTGACGTTGATGCCGATGCCCAGGATCACATAGCGGATGGCTTCCAGCTCCGTGCTCATCTCCGTCAGGATCCCGCACACCTTTTTCCCGGAAAGGACGATGTCGTTGGGCCACTTGATCTGGGGCTCCAGCCCGCAGACCTTTCGGATTCCGGCTGTCACCGCCAGCGCCGCCGTCAGCGTCAGCATAGACGCCCGGGACGGCTCCAGTTCCGGCCGCAGCACCAGGCTCATCCAGATGCCGGTTCCCGGCGGGGACGACCAGTTTCTGCCCCGTCTGCCTTTGCCGGCCTCCTGGCACTCCGCCGCCGCCAGAGTGCCTTCCGCCGCGCCCTGTTCCGCCAGTTCCCTGGCCCGGCAGTTGGTGGAATCGGTCTTTTCATAAAAGAACACGTTTCCTCCCAGCCGCCTGCCCATCATGCAGCTTTCCAGTTCCGCCTTGGTCAGCACGTCGGCGCTCTCCAGCAGGCGGTACCCCTTGCTGGGCACCGCCTCGATCCGGTAGCCTTCTTCCTGCAGCTGCCGGATCACCTTCCAGACCGCGGTCCGGGATACCGACAGACGCCTGCACAGCTCCTGGCCCGACAGATATCCATCACAATCCTTCAACATTCGGATAATTTCTGTTTTCAAGTCCTACCTCCAGATGCTTATGGCGCTGATCACCGTCACTGCCGCCAGCAGAACCGCGATGACAAACTGGGCGGCCGCCGCCGCTTTTTTCCGTTTGTCCCGGCCGCTCTGCCGGTACCGGTGCAGCCCGTTCAGCAGGTTCATCGCGGCAGCCAGGCAGAAGACCGCCGGAAGCAGCCACTGATTTTTCTCCGGGTTCAGAAAAATCACCACCGCCAGCGCCACTACGCAGACGCCGATGACAATGTGGACCCAGTCCAGAAACAGCGCCGTGCTTCTGGAATTTCTGCGTTTTTCCTGTCCGTACATTTGTTACGCTCCCAATGTGGCGGCCATCACCGCTTTGATGGTATGCATGCGGTTTTCCGCCTCATCAAATACTTTCGACTGTTTCGATTCGAACACTTCGTCAGTTACTTCCATGTCCGCGATGCCGTACTTTTCGCCCATTTCCTTTCCGATCTTCGTCTTCAGGTCGTGGAACGCAGGCAGGCAGTGGAGGAAAATAGCCTCCGGACCGGCGGTTTTCATCACCTGCGCCGTCACCTTGTACGGCGACAGCTCCCGGATCCGCTCTTCCCATACCGCGTCCGGCTCGCCCATGGACACCCACACGTCCGTATAGATCACATCCGCTCCCGCGGCGGCCTCCTCCACGTCTTCCGTCAGGCAGATGGAAGATCCCGACGCGGCGGCATAGGCCCGGCACTGTTCCACCAGACCGGCGTCCGGGAAGTATTTCGCCGGCGCGCAGGCGGTAAAATCCAGCCCCATCTTGGCGCAGGCCACCATAAGCGAATTACCCATATTATACCTTGCGTCTCCCATATATACAAGCTTAATTCCCTTCAGCTTTCCGAAATGCTCCTGAATAGTCAGAAGATCCGCCAGCATCTGGGTGGGATGGTATTCGTTGGTCAGGCCGTTCCACACCGGCACCCCGGCGTAAGCCGCCAGTTCTTCCACGATCTCCTGGCCGAATCCCCGGTACTCGATGCCGTCAAACATCCGGCCCAGCACCCGGGCCGTATCGGCGATGCTCTCCTTCTTGCCGATCTGGGAGCTGGCCGGATCCAGGTACGTGGTGCCCATCCCCAGGTCGTGGGCCGCCGTCTCAAAGGCGCAGCGGGTCCGGGTACTGGTCTTTTCAAAAATCAGCGCCACGTTTTTCCCCCGCAGCGTATCCGTCAGAATACCTCTCTTTTTCTTATCCTTGTAATCCGCCGCCAGATCCAGCAGATACTGGATTTCCTCCGGCGTAAAGTTCTTCAGCGTCAGAAAATGTCTTCCTTTCAGATTTACCGTGTTCATCGCATAACTTCCTTTCTCTTTATGGATCCGGACACGCCGGCTTTTTTTAGGATTATGCACAAGATTATACTACTTGATGTATAAATATGCAATATCTTTCTGAAAAGGGAAAAACGGGCGCCGTTTCCGGCGCCCGTACAGGCATCCTCAGTCTTTTGCCGTCTCCGCCAGGGACCGGACCAGTCCGGCGATCCCCTGAATGTCGGAGGGAATGATAATCTTGGTGGCCTTTCCATCCGCCGCTTTGGCGAACGCTTCCAGGCTCTTTAACTGCAGCACCGCCTCGTCGGCGCCGGCCTCCTTGATGTAACGCAGGCCTTCCGCCGTCGCCTGCTGCACCTTCAGAATCGCCTCCGCCTGGCCTTCCGCCTCCCGGATCTTCCGCTCTTTTTCCGCTTCCGCCCGCAGAATCGCCGACTGCTTGTCGGCCTCCGCGTCCAGAATCGCCGACTGCTTCTTTCCTTCCGCCACCAGAATCGTGGACTTCTTCTCGCCTTCCGCCCGCAGAATGGATTCCCGGCGCTCCCGCTCCGCCTTCATCTGCTTTTCCATGGCGTCCTGGATCGCCGCCGGCGGGATGATGTTTTTCAGTTCCACCCGGTTGACCTTGATGCCCCAGGGGTCCGTGGCCACGTCCAGCGCCGCCCGCATCTTGGTGTTGATGGTTTCCCGGGAAGTCAGGGTCTGGTCCAGTTCCAGGTCGCCGATGATGTTGCGCAGGGTGGTGGCCGTCAGGTTCTCAATAGCCATAATGGGATTTTCCACCCCGTAGGCGTACAGCTTGGGATCCGTGATCTGGAAAAACACCACCGTATCGATCTTCATGGTAACATTGTCCTTGGTGATCACCGGCTGCGGCGGAAAATCCACCACCTGTTCCTTTAGAATCACCCGCTTGGCAATGCGGTCGATAATCGGCGCCTTGATGTGCAGCCCTACCGACCAGGTGCCCTGATACGCGCCCAGGCGCTCCACCACCATGGCCTGCGCCTGAGGCACCACCTTGACGCAGGACGCCAGAATCAGCAGCAGAATCAGCGCCAGGATCAGCAGTCCCAGCAAAAGTCCCATGTGTTCCATTATGTCTCCTCCTCATTCTTGCTTACAATCAGCCGGACGCCCCGGATCTGCCGGATCACTACCTGCGTGCCTTCCGGATACACGTCCGTTTCTTTCTCAGCCCTGGCGGTCCACTCCTGGCCGTTTACCATGGCCGTGCCGGTGTCCTGCCGGTTGTCGATCCGGGCCGTCACCCGGGCCGTTTGTCCAATCAGGCTTTCCGTATTGGTCTTTACGGTGCGCCGGTTCAGATACTTGGCCGCCCAGGGACGGGTGAAGATCAGCAGCACAAACGAGACCGCCACAAAAACCGCCAGCTGCGCCTCGATGCCCGCGCCCAGCAGGGAAAGCACAAAGGCCGCCAGCGCTCCCCCGGCAAACCATATGGTGGTCAGGGCCAGCGTGGCGATCTCAATAATCACCAGAATGAGAAAGAATACCAGCCAGTACAGAGATGTCATGTTTCATTCCTCCAGAAGGCCGGCGGCAAAAGCCGCCGGCGCGTTTGCTCAGTCAATTCTCGCTCCGGACGCGTCCACCCGGTGGCCGTCCGGCGTAATGGTATCGGCGTACATGGCGCCGTTGGGATCCAGATAGTACCACTTGCCTCCCACCTCGATCCAGTCGGTCTGCATGATGCCGTCCCAGTCCATGTAATACCAGCGGCCGTTTACAAACTGCCAGCCGGTGGTCATGGCGCCGCTGGCGTCCATGTAGTACCACTCGCCGTCAATCCGCTGCCAGCCGGTGGTCATATACCCATCGCTGTCAAAATAGTACCAGACGCCGCCGATCAGCTTCCATGCGGATTCCGGCCAGCCGCCGTTGTCATAGGAATACCACCATTTGCCGTTCTGCTGCTCCCAGTGTCCCGCGGGAAGCAGGTAGCGGATCTCTTCTTCGTCCAGATAGTACTCATCCGAATCCTGCGACCATTCGCCGGAGCGGTCGTTGTACTCGGCGATGCCTCTGACCCGGAAAGTGTAGTCACCGGAACGGTTGAAATCACCGGCGAAGTCGTAATACGTGTTGGAAGTCTCCACCGTGGTCACCGTATTGCCGTTGCGCAGAAGGCGCACGTCGTAGGCTTTGGCGCCTTCCAGTTCTTCCCACACCGCCAGGGTGCCGCTCCACTCTGCGCCGTTCACCGCGCTCAACGTGCCGCCGATGCGCTTGAAATACACCTCCAGCGTCATGCCCATGTTGTCGTCGTAACGGTCCGCGTCTTCGTATACCGCGCTGCATCCGCTCAGTTTGAAATGGCTTTTGGACTCATATCCGAAATAGTACCCATCCTTGGCGTACAGCTCCACCCGCACCAGCGGCCGGTCGCCTACCACCCAGGTTTCCGAATCCGTCACGTACTCCGCGTACTGCACCTCATACGGCGCGCCAGCCGGCGCCGAAGCCCGGACCGAACCTACGTAGTCTCCCGATTCCGGTTCCTTGTCATACGAAAATGTCACCGTTACATCCTGAATCTTTTCCTCGGCGTACGCCGTCATCTGCATGCCGAACACCAGGCAGACCGCCGCCATCAGACCTATCCATTTTTTCATACCGATCCTCCTTTGTAAATGAAAAATAGTTTCCTGAATTTTCTGTCTACATTATAAAATATTTTTTCAACAAAGGCTATATCGGTATTATTAAAAGAATATTACATTTTCCTGACGGCCGTTTTCCACCGTTGTCTGGACACTTCGTACATCAGAATGGACGCGGCCACCGCCGCGTTTAGGGATTCCACCTGGCCTTCCATGGGAATCCGCACATAGGCGTCCGCCATGGAGGCAGTTTCCTCCGTCAGCCCCCGGGCCTCGTTGCCGATGAGAAAACCGGTATCCGCCAGATAGGATTCCTCATCGTAGCACCGCGTTCCCTTTAAATGCGCGGCGTACAGGCGCACCCCCGCCTGTTTCAGCCTTTTCAGTGTATGCGGCAGGTCGTCGGTATATACAAAAGGCACCCGGAAAATCGCGCCCATGGTGGAACGCACCACCTTGGGGCTGTAAATATCCGCCGTTTCCCGGTTCATGATCACGCCGGTGATGCCGGCCCCTTCTCCGGTGCGCAGGATGGTGCCCAGGTTTCCCGGATCCTGCAGGGTTTCCAGCACCAGCAGGTGAGCTGCCCCCGCGGCCTCCAGAATCTCTTCCAGCCGCCACTGCCGCTGTCTGGCAAGGGCCAGCACTCCCTGAGGGGTCTGGGTATCCGACATGGCCCGCAGCACCTCTTCCGTCACCAGTTCCCGGACGGGAGCCGCCTCCAGCTTTTCCAGCACCGCCGCGCCTTCCGCGCCCCGTTCCCGCTGTTCCCTTACAAACCGTTCCGTCATAAAGACGCTTTCCATCTGATCCGGCGGAATCTCCGCCGCCATCTTCGGGCCTTCCACCACAAACAGCCCCGTCTCCTTCCGGTATCTGGCCTTCCGCGCCAGCGCCGCCGCTTCCTTCACCTTTCCGTTGGAAGTACTGCTGATCATCGTTCCGTCCCTTCCTGTTCCTCCAGATGTTCCGCTTCCTCCATCCAGAGCCGTCCGCAGGCGTCGCTGGGCATCCGCAGATCCCCTCTGGGAGACACCGCCACCGAACCCACTTTGGGACCGTCCGGCAGGCAGGACCGCTTGAACTGCTGGGAGAAAAACCGCCGGTAGAAGGTCTTCAGCCACTTCTGTATGGTTTCCCGGTCATACCGGTCCCGGAACGCCTGGCAGGCCAGCCGGTACACCCGGGCCGGACGGAAGCCGAACCGCAGAAGATAATAGAGGAAAAAGTCGTGCAGTTCATAGGGACCCACCAGGTCCTCCGTCTTCTGAGCGATCTTCCCCTCTTCCGGCGGCAGCAGCTCCGGGCTCACCGGCGTATCCAGCACGTCAAGCAGCACCTGGCGCAGTTCTTCCTGGCCGCAGGTGTCCGCGCACCAGCGCACCAGATGCCGTACCAGCGTCTTGGGCACAGAAGCGTTTACGCCGTACATAGACATGTGGTCTCCGTTGTAGGTGGCCCATCCCAGCGCCAGTTCCGACATGTCGCCGGTGCCGATCACCAGGCCGCCGGTCTGGTTGGCAATGTCCATAAGCACCTGGGTCCGTTCTCTGGCCTGGCTGTTTTCATAGGTCACATCCCGGCATTCCGGATCGTGGCCGATGTCGGCAAAATGCCGCAGCACCGATTCCCGGATATCCACCTCCTGCAGCGAAGCGCCCAGGCATACCGCCATTTTGCAGGCGTTCTGGTAGGTGCGGTCTGTGGTGCCGAAACAGGGCATGGTCACCGCCCGGATCTGGCTCTTGGGCAGCCCCAGCATATCAAAGGCCCTGGCGGTTACCAGAAGCGCCAGCGTGGAGTCCAGGCCGCCGGATATGCCCACCACTGCATGGGAAGTCCCGGTGTGCTCCAGCCGCTTTTTCAGTCCCAGGGACTGGATCGACAGGATTTCCTCGCAACGCTGGCTGCGGGCCTCCTGGTCATGGGGCACAAAAGGCATGGGGTCGATGAACCGCTCCAGGTCCAGCGGCTCCCTCTTTAAAGAAAACGATACCGTGGTATAGGACTCCGTCTCCTTGCCGTTTCCGGAAGCGAAGGTATTCATCCGCCGCCGTTCCGCCGCCAGCCGATCCAGGTCCAGATCGGCGCAGAGAATGCCATCCGCGCACCGTCTGGCCTCCGCCAGCAGCGTACCGTTTTCCGCGATCAGGTTGTGGCCGCCGAATACCAGGTCCTGGGTAGATTCTCCCTCTCCCGCGTTGGCGTAGACATAGCCGCACACCAGTCTAGCCGACTGGCCGGCAATCAGCTGCCGCCGGTAGGCGTCCTTGCCCACGGTCTCGTCGCTGGCGGAGCAGTTGACCACCACCACGGCCCCCGCCAGCGCGTGGGAAATGCTGGGCGGACACGGCGCCCATACGTCTTCGCACAGCTCCGCCGCCAGCACAAGCCCAGGCACCGTATCACAGGCAAACAGCAGATGGGAGCCCATGGGCACCTGCCCGCCCTGCCACGGCGCCTTTACGCAGGTCGCCGGACCCGGCGTGAAATGCCTGGCCTCATAAAACTCCGAATAATTGGGCAGAAACGTCTTGGTCACCAGCCCCAGAAGCCGGCCGCCGCAGACCGCCGCCGCCGCGTTGTAAAGCTTTCCGTTGTATTCCCAGGGCAGCCCGATAAAAGCCAGCAGATCCAGCTCCGCCGTATTCTGAACCAGCCGTTCCAGCGCCTCCTTTGCCCGGTCTGTCAGCAGGCTCTGCAGAAACAGATCGCCGCAGGTATAGCCGGTCAGGCAGAGTTCCGGAAACACCGCGATCTTGGCGCCCCGTCCGGCCGCCTCTTCCATCAGCTTCTGCACCTGCGCGGCATTGTATTCCGGATCCGCCACCCGGATCTTCGGCGTAGCCGCCGCCGCCCGTATAAATCCCTGATCCATGTTCTCTTTCCTCTCCATATATAGGTTCTTTTACAATTTTCCCGCCGCCTGGTCAAATTCCCGGCAGATCTGCTGGGAAGGAGCCTCCGTCGCCAGAGAAACCGCGAGAATCGCCGCGCAGGAAACCACAAACGCCGGGAACAGCTCGTAGATGCCGAACACGCCGCCCATGGGCTTTAACAAAAGGCTCCACACAAACACCATGATGCCGCCGGACAGCATGCCGGCAATGGCGCCGGGCCGGTTGATCCGCTTCCAGAACAAAGAAAACAGCATCACCGGTCCAAAGGTGGCGCCGAATCCCGCCCAGGCAAAGGAAACGATAGTAAAGATCACGCTCTCCTCGTCCCAGGCGATGCCCATGCCCGCCAGAGCAATCAGAAGCAGCACAATCCGGGACACCGCCATGACCTTTTTGTCGTCCGCCTGATTCTTTTTCCAGATGCCCTCATACAGGTTTTTGGAAACCGCGGAGGCGGCGATCAGCAGATAGGAATCGGAAGAACTGATGGTAGCCGCCAGAATGCCCGCCATGACCACGCCGGCCATAACCGCCGGCAGAAGGGCCTGGGACAGCACCACAAACACGTTTTCCGCTCCCGAGGCGGAAGCCAGCGACGGCTCCGCGGGAAACAGGGACCGGCCGATCACGCCTATGGTCACCGCCGACGCCAGGGAAATCACGCACCACACCGTGGCAATGCGCCGGGACTTCTTCAGTTCCTCTTCTTTCCGAATGGCCATAAACCGCAGCAGCACCTGGGGCACGCCGAAATATCCCAGTCCCCAGGAAAAGGTGGAAATAATCGTCAGCGCCCCGTACTCCGACGCCTCTCCGAACAGCGGCACGCCGCCGGAGGCCTGCTGAATCCCTTCCGCGTCTGTCACCGGCGACGCCAGGGACGTCAGAGACAGATAGCCGGGTATCTGCGCGGCGTTTTCCATCACCGCGCCCAGGCCGCCGGCCGCCAGCGTTCCCAGAATCAGAATGGTCAGAAGCGCCGCCACCATCACCACCGCCTGCATAAAGTCCGAAGCGCTCTCCGCCAGGAATCCCCCCACAAAGGTGTAAATCAGCACAAACACCGCTCCGGCGATCATCATAGAGTGGTAGGAAAGGCCGAACAGGGTGGAAAACAGTTTTCCGCAGGTGACAAAGCAGCTGGCGGCGTACACCGTAAAGAACACCAGAATAAACAGCGCCGAAATGCCTAAAATCACCTTTTTCTCCTCGTGGAACCGGTTGCTTAAAAAGTCCGGAATGGTGATGGAATCTCCCGAAACCGCCGAATACCGCCGCAGGCGCCGGGCCACAATCAGCCAGTTTACATAGGTGCCAGCCGCCAGGCCCATAGCCGTCCAGGCCGCGTCGGCGATGCCGCACCAGTAGGCCACGCCCGGCAGGCCCATCAGAAGCCATCCGCTCATATCCGACGCCTCGGCGCTCATGGCCGCCACCCACGGGCCCAGCGAACGGCCGCCCAGGAAATAGTTTCCCGAACTCTGCTGCGCCCGTCTGGCAAAATACAGTCCGATGCCGATGACGATCAGCATATATCCTGCCATTGCCGCGAAAATCTTCATCGTCTCTCCGCTCATACCTTTCCCCTCCTGTTTTTAGAAAATTTTAATAAATTTTAGCAGATTCTCCAACTATTGTAAAGTAGGCGTTTACAATCCGCCGTTTATCGGGTACAATGGTGCTAAATCATACTGAACAGATAAGAATTGCAGAAAGGTACAAAAAGCCATGAAGATTTCAACCAGAGGGCGGTACGCCCTGCGGATGATGCTGGAATTTGCCCTGCATCCGGACCAGTGCACCAAAATCAGCCAGGTGGCAAGCCGCCAGGAAATTTCCGAAAAATACCTGGAACAGATCGTCACCATCCTGGTACGGGCAGGATTTGTCAAAAGCATGCGGGGCGCCCAGGGCGGATACCGCCTCACCCGGGACCCCTCCGAATATACCGTCGGCATGATCCTGCGGCTGACGGAAGGCAGCCTGTCTCCCGTCGCCTGTCTGGACGACCCGGAACAGCCCTGCCGCCGCTCCGACATCTGCGCCACCCTGGATGTCTGGAAGCAGTTAAGCGACGCCATAAACCAGGTGGTGGACCACGTTACCCTGGCCGACCTGGTCAAGGACCAGATTTCCAAGACAGGAGCTTCCTTATGACTCACGAATTTTCACGGACCCAGCAGCTGATCGGAACCGAGGGGCTGGAAAAGCTGCGTCACTCGTCGGTGCTGGTTTTCGGCATCGGCGGCGTCGGCTCCCACTGCGCAGAGGCCCTGGCCCGGGCCGGCGTCGGCCGGCTGATTCTGGTGGACAGCGACCAGGTGACCCTTACCAACATCAACCGCCAGTGCATCGCCCTCCACAGCACCCTGGGCCGGATGAAGACCCAGGTCATGAAAGAGCGGATCGCCGACATCTGCCCCGATACGGCGGTGGAGACCTTTGAACAGTTTGTGCTTCCCGAAAACCTGCAGGCTCTTATGGACGCCATCCCCGGTCCCATCGACTGCGTAATAGACGCCATCGACACCGTGTCCGCCAAGCTGGCTCTGGTCCGGCTCTGCGCCGCCCGCGGCCTGCCTCTGATCGCTTCCATGGGAACCGGCAACAAGCTGCACCCGGAACAGTTTGAGATCGCGGACCTGCCGCAGACATCCGTCTGCCCCCTGTGCCGCGTCATGCGCCGGGAACTGAAAAAACAGGGCATCATCCATCTGAAGGTGCTCTATTCCAGAGAAGCCCCCATAAAGCCCCTGGGCGGCGGAGAAACCACCGCCGCCGGACGGCCGGCAGCCGGCAGCATTTCCTTTGTGCCCCCCGTAGCCGGCCTGATGATCGCCGGAGAAGCGGTCCGGGACCTGCTGGGCGGCGGCTCCCCTTCCGTTCCCTGCTGAAAAAGTGCCGTTCCATCCTCAATTCTGACGATGGAGCGGCACTCTTTTTTATCCTTTTATCCTGTTGTCCTTTGATTCGTTACCGTTTCACATGCAGCGTCGGTCTGCACAGATCCTGCGAGTTCATGTTGACCCAGCGGTCCAGGCGGATCTCGTCTTCGTCCCATACAACGGTGACGTGGTCAAAAAACGCCATTTCTGGGAATCTCCACTCCATGGTCAGGGTCTTTTCATCACTCCAGTAGGCCATGGCGCTGATCTTCGTCAGTTCCGGCTCATACTGGTGATGCAGGTAGGCGCCGGTCATAGTGGTGGTGCCTGCCTCCCAGTGGTCGATGCCGGCGGTCACCGTATGCCGTCCTCTGGGATCTTCGATCACAAACACCAGTTTCTGGTCGTCGGTAAAGTGCAGCTCTGCCCTAGTCACTTTGTCGGGATTGTCCTGAGGCGTCAGCACCAGATCCTTTTCCGGCTGCACGTGTTCCTTCACGGAAACATTCTTGCCTTCCAGCGTCATCCGCAGACCCTTCTGCCGCAGCACTTCTTCATATTCCTCCGGCGTCCGGGCAGGAAGTCCGTATGGGTTGTCCTCCGCCGGCCTGGCCTCTCCCGCCTCGTCGGCCTTCACCCGGTCCACGATCTCCCGCTGGAACAGCTTCATGGCCACATAGGTCTTGTCCGCGGAAGTAAGGGCAAATGCCATATTCAGGGAAGGAATCTGGCCGCAGGTCTGGCCGAACATGCCTCTGGCCGCCCAGATGTCCGCGAAATGATCCCAGTGGAAGTTGTACTGCAGGCCGTCCACCGGCGGGATAGGATCCTTGTAGCCCATGGCGTAATCGATCCATTCCTCGTCGATCAGCTGCTCTCCGTTCCACCTTCCCTTATTTAAGTACAGCAGGCCGATGCGCAGCATCTGTTCCGTCGTCAGGGACACGCCGTTGCCGCCGGAGCAGACGCCCTCGGGGCTTAACATCCACGGGAAGTCTCCCAGGCCGATCTTGCCGCCGATCCGCTCTTGAATCAGTTCCCGGCAGGTCTTGCCTTCCAGCTGCTGTACAATATAGGAAAGAATGTAGCTGTTGCCGCTGGAATACATATAGGTCTGTCCCGGCTCCTTGTCGAAGGGAACCTTGAAATACGCTTCCTTCCAGCTGGTCTTCAGCGGCCTCCATTCGTTGCCGCCGATGCTTCTCTGCTGTCCGTTGCGCATGGTAATCATGTTGCGGATGGTACATTTGCGCAGATACTCGTTGGCCGTCTCTTCATATTCCGGGAAAAACTTTAAAAGCGGGTCGTCCAGCTTCACCAGCCCGTCGGAATAGGCCAAGGACAGCGCCGTATTGGTCAGTATCTTGGTAAAGGAATGCATGATATGCTGGATATCCGCGGCATAGGGGGCGTTGTAGGCCTCGAAAATCACCTGGTTGTTCCGGGCGATCATAATGCCGTGAATTTCCGAATCCGCCTTTTCACAGGCGTTTAAAAAATTGATGATGTACTCCGGGGAAACCCCCTGTTTCAGCGGACTGGACCGCTTTAATTCCGTTTTCATATGGCTTTTCCTCCTTTTTAAGCAGGCTCCTTACGCTGCCGGCATCAGAAGAACGGGAATACCTGCGGCAGAATCAGGATGCACATGATCCAGGAGATGATCAGAAGCGGCCATCCGAACTTGGAGAAGTCCTGGAATTTCAGCTTCGTAAAGATCATCATGGTCTGGTTGGTTCCG
The DNA here is from genome assembly GCA_944380605.1 of uncultured Lachnospiraceae bacterium. Taxonomy (GTDB): domain Bacteria; phylum Bacillota; class Clostridia; order Lachnospirales; family Lachnospiraceae; genus UBA3402. Next base: position 196,137 of record CALWIA010000010.1, read on the forward strand.
GAAGCAATAGGCGTTAAGTAAGAACATCCGGCGCCAATGGCAATGGCCAGTACAATGGCCTTGGGATCCGCGCCCAGAGATTCCGCGATGGAGATGCCCACCGGCGCCAGCATGCCCGCGCAGGCCATGTTGTTCATAAACTGCGTCGCGAAGGAAGCGCCGATGCACAGAGCTGCCGTAATCACATACAGGTTCCGGGACTCGCCGATGATGCCGATAATGGCGTCGCCGAACAGGTTGCCCAGACCGCTCTGGTTCATAATGGCGATCATCAGGTTAATTCCTGCGCAGAACACGATCATGGGAGCGTCCAGAGAACTCATAACTTCCTTGGGGGATACGATGGTGGTCAGCACCGAAAGGGCGATCATGGCGTAGCCGATGAAGTTGGGGTCGATGGAGATGACGCCCAGGGAGCCCAGCACCAGAGCCAGAATGAACACCAGGAACGCAACGCCTACAACCTTCTGCTTGTTTTTCTGCTCCTGGGTCAGTTTCTTTTCCACTACTTCTTCGCCGAAGTCGTCATAAGACGCGCACCAGCGGTTCATAATAATCATGTACAGACCGCCGATCACAAAGATGGGCAGCGCCACCCAGGCGAAGTCCAGCATACCGAACAGAGGCAGTCCCGCTTCTTCCAGCGCGGTGTTGGCGTATACGTTGGTCGGCGTGCCGATCAGCGTTACAGCGCCGCCCAGCGTGGTGGAGTAAATGACGAACAGCACCAGCTTGGAAAGGCTGATTCGGTTCTTTCTGGCGATGCTTCGCAGCACCGGCAGGAAGGCCAGGGCCACATAGCTGTTCTGAAGAACGGTAGATACCAGTCCAGAGCTGAAATAGACGATGGCAAAAATCATCATTTCCTTTTTCGCGCCGGTCTGGGAACTGGTCATGCGATCCACGAAATCACCGATTACCACATCCAGCCCGGTGGCGGCGATCATGCCGGAGAACATACAGATAATGATCATCAGATGAAGGCTGGAGCTGTTTAACACGTTGTACACCGATCCTTTGTCCATAACGCCTGACAGAAACGCGATAGGCGCCAGGCAGACAAAGGTCATCCAGTTAGGCAGCTTGGGATGGGCCAGAATCACGATAAAGATCACCAGGCACACAAATGCCCAAAACAATGCGGAACTCATACACAAAAACCTCCTTTGTACTGTAATAAAAAAACACGTTCATTTGAGATTTTCTGTCCGGCCGGGCAGGGTTATCTATGGTTTCAGTATAAAAGATTTTCGTTTTTCCGACAAATACCCAATCAAAATAAGGGTATAGCTTTACGCTATACCCCCGTTCCGTCATGGGTTCCCCGCAGACGTCTTAAAATCTCCGCTTCCCCGTTGGTCAGGGCCCTGCCGATGCAGGAAATGCAGTACTGCTCTTCCTCCAGCAGCCGTTTCCCCCGCAGGTAAATGGCCGCCGCCGAGGAATAGATCTGGTCGCTGACCTGGTAAAACCGCAGCTTTTCCCAGTGGCTGAGAAACGCCAGCTGTCCCAGGGTCACGATGCAGCACCCCACCTGGTTTTCCGCCGCCTGCAGGGCGATGATGGTGCTGCTCACCAGCAGCTTGGGCCGGATCTGGATGTCCAGCATCCGGCAGATCCGGTCGATGCCCTTGCGCACCGCCGTGGTGTTTTCCTGGAGAATAAAGTCCACCCTGGGAATCTTGCGCAGGTCCAGAAACGGAAACGGCAGATCCGGCCGGAACACGGCATACGCCTCCAGATCGTACCGGTCCGGAACCACCAGAACATAGGGATCCCGGTAGAGCACCTCCAGCTTGAACTCCGGCCCCCAGTCCAGATCTGGACCGATGACCAGATCGTAGCTGCGGTTGCGCAGCATATCCGGAATGTCCTTGGACAGCAGGTTGAACAGCTCCGCGTTGCTGTCCGGATACCGGCGTTTCACCTCTTCCGCCACGTTGAACGGGGACAGGGAAATGGCGTTTAAGGTCATCCCCACCCGGATCCGGCCTGCCTCCGCCTTGACCAGTTCCCGCAGCTGGATCTTCATGGTGCTGCGCAGCCGCCGGATCTCCTTGGCGTACTCCACATAGATCCGCCCCGCCTCCGTCAGTTCCGTGCCGTTGATGGTCCGGACAAACAGGTTGATCCCCAGTTCACTTTCCAGAGACGACAGATAGCGGCTCAGGGACGGCTGGCTGATGTAGAGCAGTTCCGCCGCCTTGGAAATGCTCCGGCACTCCGCCACCGCGATTACATAATCAATATCCCGTTCCATACCCGTCATCACCCCTTCTGATTCATGTATGGAGGGTTTGTTGAACGGCAGACGCCTACGCCTGCCGCATGTGCATCCGTTCTTTGCCCACTTCCAGACGCTTTTTCAGAATCCTGCCGCTGCAGGTCATAAAAAACGTGGTGGAAACCGCGGCCGCCGTCAGATCGATGATGGGTTCTGTCCAGAAAACGGCCTCCACGCCGAAATACCGGGGCAGCAGCACTACCAGAACGAAAAACAGCGCTTTCCGGAAAAAGGACAGGGAAATCGCGGCCTTGGCAATGCCCATGCCGGTAAATCCGTCCACAAACGTATACTGAAAGGCCAGGGGCACCACCATCAGGGTGCTGATGCGGATGGCCCGCACCGACATGGCCACGTACTCCGGATCTCTGGTAAAGATCAGCACAAAATAACGGCACATGGTCTGGGACAGAATCAGCATAATCAGCGTAAACAGCACCGTCAGCTTTAAGATCTGCCGCTCCGCCTGGCGCACCCGATGGATCTTCATGGCCCCGTAGTTAAAGCCCAGGATGGACTGGGTGCCGGCGGTGATGCCGCCTAAAGGCATGGTAATCATCAGCATAAAGCTCTGCATGATGGTGGCGCAGGTCAGAAGCATATCGCCCCGCTCCGGCCCGCCGTAGGTCTGCAGCACTGTGTTCATGGCGATAATCAGAATATTGTCAAAGGCGATGATGATAAACGGCGAAAATCCCAGGGACAGAATCTTTCTGCACACCCGGGCCGAATAGCCGCCGAAGGTAATCCGCACCGGCACCTGGCTGCCGAAGAGAAACCGCAGCACATAGGCCGCCGAACAGGCCTGGGAAATCACCGTAGCCAGCGCGCCGCCGGCCGCTCCCATATGGAAGGTGAAAATAAAGATAGGATCCAGCACCAGGTTCAGCACCGCACCCAGCATCACCGACTTCATGCCGATTTTGGCAAAACCCTGGCAGATGATGAACTGGTTCATGCCGGTGGACAGCAGGGCAAACACCGTGCCCATAAGGTACACCGTAATATACTGGTCGGCGTAGGGGAAGGTCACCTCGCTGGCCCCGAACCACATCAGCAGCTGATCCTTTACCAGCAGGGAAACCACCGTAAGAATCAGGGATATGACCAGCAGCATCATAAAGCCGTTGGCCAGCACTTTTTTTGCCTCTTCCTGGTTCTTCTCTCCCATTCGGATGCTTAAAAGCGGCGCGCCGCCGAAGCCGATCAGGGAAGAAAAGGAAGAGACCAGCGTCACAATGGGACCGCAGACGCCGACGCCGGCCAGCGCCAGTTCGCCTACCTCCGCGATATTTCCGATATACATCCGGTCCACGATGCTGTACAGCACGCTGACAAACTGCGCCAGCATGGAAGGAATCGCCAGCCGGAACACCAGCTGACGGATCCGGTCGTGTCCCAGGTCATTTTCAAGCCGCATGGGGTTTGGTACCTCTTTTCTCTGTTTTCATTCGGCAAGATATGCCGTTCCAATTATACCGGAAACGGCTTCTTTTTTCCAGTACAATTTTTACCGGATACGTGCACGATTTTTACTGCGTTTCTTCCGGCCCCAGCTTCTTCAAAAATGCCGCCAGCACATCAAACGTACTGTCAAAGGACGCCAGATGCAGCCGCTCCTCGGGCGTATGGGCGTTTTCCGTCAGCGCCCCCAGCGTCGCCACGTCCAGCCCCGGAATCAGGGAACAGAACACGCCGCACTCCAGCCCGATATGGCTGGCCAGCTGCTCCATCTCCCGGCCCGTCTGCTCCCGGTACGCCTCTGTAAGGACTTTGCGCACCTGGGAATCGGGATTGTACTCCCAGGAAGGAAAATAGCTGTAGGTGCGGATCCGCGCGCCGCACAGCTGGGCCAGCATCTCCAGTTCTGTTTCCATCTGCTCCTGCGCCGACCGCTTCTCTGCCCGGATGCAGTACTGAAATTCCAGAGCTTCCCGGTTCATCCGCACCGACGCCAGGTTCTCCGACGCCGTGATCAGCCCCTCGATTTCCACGCTTCTGCCCCGGACGCCGGTGGGCAGCAGGTAGAAAAGCCGCAGCGCCGCCAGGCTCTCTTCTTCGCTTAAGGCCTCCGGCGCCGGCTGGGCAAACGGCTCCGCAAGCACCGTAAGTCCCGGTTCCTGGAACCGGAGTTCCCGCCGGATCTGCTCCGCCAGCGTCTCCAGGACCTCCCGCAGCCGCGGCTGCGGCACGGAACTGGCAAACACCGCCTCGCATTCTCTGGGAATGGCGTTGCACTTTTCCCCGCCTTCCAGGCGGACCAGGCGAAACGCCCCTTCCTGCCGCGCCGCCTCCAGAAGCCGGGCGCAGATCTTCAGCGCGTTTCCCTTCTCCTTGTGGATGCTGCTGCCGGAGTGGCCGCCGAAAAGTCCCGTAACAAAAATCCGGTACGCCGGCATGGTATTTTCAGCAAACGAAACCGGCCGGGTGATATCCGCCAGGATTCCGCCGGCGCTGGTAATGCCGGTGGCGTTGCCCAGGCCGCCGAAATCCAGGTTCAGATACCGTTTTCCCTGAAAATACTCCGGCTTCAGGGCAAACGCCCCTTTCAGGCCGATTTCCTCCTGTACCGTAAAGGCGCATTCCAGCGGCGGATGGGGAAGTTTAGAATCCAGAATCGCCAGCATATAGGCGCATCCCACGCCGTCGTCGGCGCCCAGGGTGGTGCCTCTGGCCTTGACGTATCCGTCTTCCACATAGATGTCCAGCGCGTCGGTTTCAAAATTGTGGCCGCAGTCCTGATTTTTCTCACACACCATGTCGGTGTGGGCCTGGAGAATCACCGGCGGCAGATTTTCATAGCCCGGCGTGCCCTTCTGATAGATCACCACGTTGTCCATGGCGTCCCGGACAAAGGACAGGCCCCGCTGCCTGGCAAAATCTTCCAGATAGTCCGCGTACCGCTTTTCCTGGCAGGTGCCGTGGGGAATGCGGGTCATTTCTTCAAAATATTTCTGATGGGGTTTCGTTTCATCCAGTATATACATCGATTATCCTTCCTTTCCTCCGGCGGTTTTCTCCAGAGCCAGACGGCGCCGGTACAGGGCCGACACCGCCGCGGCCGCCAGAAACGCGGCTCCCGCGAAGACAAACGCGGTTTTGGGCCCCAGCCCGTAGACAAATCCCGCCGTCAGGGCGCCGATGATGCCGCCCAGATGCTTGGTGGCATTGCAGAATCCCATGATCACGTTGCTCTTCTCCCCTTCGGCGTCTCTGGCGATCAGGTTCTGAATCACCGGCACGCCTACGGCGTTGCATCCGTAAAATACCAGCGTCAGGCCGATAAACCAGGAGGCCCGGGGCGCGGCAATGGCGGCGGCAATGGCGGCGGCCGCCGCAAGCATCACCGAAATCAGCCATTTGGGGCTGTCTTTGCGGGACACGATCCAGACGCAGATGGTGCTGTTGGCCGCCAGGGTAATAAAGCCCACTCCCGCCTTGATGGCTCCGTTGTAGGCAGAGGTCATGGCAAACTGGTCTTTGATATAGTAATTGAAGCACTGTTCATAGGCGGTAAACCCGATGTTGGACAGGGCGTTGACCGCCAGCATGGAAGCCAGCAGCACCGTCATGTACCGGCGGCTGGCAAAAAACACCTGGAAGGGATTGGCCTCGGCGCAGAGCCGGGCCGGCGTGGTCTCCTTCAGGGATTTCTGAGTGTCGTCCCGGCACACCGCCCGCAGCATCAGGCCGCTGCCCGCCAGCACCGCCGCCTGGATTCCAAAGGTCAGGTCCGTGGAAATTTCTCCCAGCAGGCCGCCGATCAGATAGCCGAAGGCGCTGAACACGCTCTGGATGGTGGCGGAGGCAATGAGATGCCCCGCCCGTTTTTTCTCGTCCGACGTATTGACAATGTAGGTCAGGAAGCTGACAAACACGCCGCCGGAAAAGGCGCCGGACACAAACCGGGCCAGGATGATCCACCCTTCTGTCCGGGCCAGGCAGAAGCAGATCTGCCCCACGCCGTAGCCCACGCCGCCGATGAGCATGGTGCGGCGGCTGGACAGATATCCGTTTAATTTGCCCCAGAACGGAGAAAACAGGAAATTGGTAAACGCCATGGCGGCATAGGCCACGCCGAACATGTAGTCGTTTAACCCCAGGTTCTGAATCACCGTAGGGGTAATGGGGTGGGCAAAGTTGGCGCCCATGTTGAACAGCATCATCGCCAGAAAAAACAGGCGGATTCTCGTACTCTCTCTCATGCTCCCTCCCTGCCGCTTATCCGCGGCCGTCTTCCGAGATGACATCCGGCCGGTGCAGCTGCGGACGCACCCACACCAGGATGACGGCGGACAACACAGCCGCCAGCACCGCGGTGCCGGCAAAATTCATCCAGAGGCCGGTCAGTCCCAAAGGCCACAGAAGCACCACCAGGATTACCGGAAACACCAGCGCCGTGGAAACCGAAATCATCGACGCCGGCACCGGTTTTTCAATGGCCAGCATATAACTCTGCATGGCAAAGGAAAACCACCGGGTCACATAGGTAAAGGCAAACAGCCGCAGCGCGCCCGTGGTCATGGCCAGCATTTCCGTGTTTCCCTTGTCCATAAACAGTCCCGCCGCCTGCTCCGGAAACGACAGAAGCACCGCCAGCGCCGCGGCGGCGATGACGCCGGCCGCCGTAAAGCAGCACCGTTCAATGGCCCGCACCCGGGAAAACCTTCCGGCGCCCCAGTTGTAGCCCACCGCCGGCTGCAGCGAATCGCACATGCCGTAAAACAGCGGCTGCACCACGCCGTCCACGTACATCAGAATTCCGTACACCGATACCGCCGTCTCTCCTCCCAGACGCACCAGCAGAATGTTCATCAGAATCGACGTGATTCTTCCGGCGATATTGTTTAAGAAGTTGGGGGTTCCGCAGGCGATGATCTGCCGGATCATGCGGGCGGAAAACGCCGGCTTTACAAACCGCAGGTTCATGCGCCCCGTCACAAACCGGCTCAGGGCGGCGATGGCGCAGACGCACATGCCCAGGCAGGTGCCCAGAGCCGCTCCCCAGATGCCGAAGCCGAACACGAACAGGAAGGTAAATTCCAGCACAGCGCTGATCACGGACATGAGAATATTTAAAAACATGCTGAACCGGATCTGTCCGCAGATCCGCAGGTAGTTGTCCATGGCGAACACAATGGTGGTCACCGGCGAGCAGATGGCGTACACCCGCAGGTACTGCACCGCCAGCTGCGCGAACTGCCCTTCTGCGCCCATCAGCCGAAACAGCAGCGGAGCCAGCAGAAACAGCGCCGCGCCGATGAGAACTCCGGCTGCGACAATCATCGCGCAGGCGCAGGTAAAGATGTTGTTGGCTTCCGCGTCCCGCTTCTGCCCCAGATAGATGGCAATGGGAATGGAAGAGCCTACGCCGATTAAGTCGGCCAGCGAAAAGTTGATAATGACAAAGGGCATGGCCAGGTTCAGGGCGGCAAAGGCCGTCTCTCCCAAAATCTGCCCCACAAAAATGCCGTCCAGCAGCTGGTACAGCGCCGAAGCCAGCATGCTGATGGCCCCTGGCATCGCCGCCGTAAAAAAGAGTTTCAGGGGAGGCGTTTTCAAAAACAGGTTCTGCGTATTCATGTTGTCCTTCCTTTCTGCTTTTCCTCTTTCGCTTCTGCCGTTTCGGCGTCTGCCAGTCCTTCGCACAGATACCGGGTAAAACACTCGAACGCGCTTATAAATTCATCAGAATACTGTTCCAGGGTCCGGCGCAGCGCCGACTGCTCCGCCTCGTAAATCCCTTCCAGAATCCGGCTGGCATAGGCCTGCCCGGATTCCGTCAGGCAGATGGTCTTCTCCCTGGTGCCCTCCGCCGTGGCCAGCGTCACATACCCCTCCCGCGTCAGTTCCTGTATAATGGAATTGATGGTGGTCTTGGGAATCAGCCATTCCTCGCACACCTGCTTCTGGGAATGGGGGTGCCCGTCGTCCAGGGCGTAGAGAAGCGCCAGGGTATTTTCCCGGATTCCCGCCTTTCTGGCAAACAGATAATACCCGCCGTCCATCTGGTTGGAAGCCAGCATCAGGCGGCGGATCTTTTCATAATTGTCCTTCATAATTTCTCCTGACTTTCGCGGCCGGCTCTGCTGCAGACAGGCGGCCTTTTAATCCGAATTCGTACCAGATCAGTTTAGTACGAATTCGGATTTATGTCAAGGGTTTTGTGACAAAATCACGGAAGCCTCCGGTGAAATGGTGTATGATGCAGACAGAAAGACAGAAAGAATAAAGGAGGAACTGCTATGTCAGCAATGCATATTACCAAACAGAATTTTCAGAAGGAAGTCATGGAAAGCGAGAAACCCGTTCTTTTGGATTTCTGGGCCAGCTGGTGCGGCCCCTGCCGCATGGTAGCCCCCGTCCTGGATCAGATCGCCGGTGAGCGGCCGGACATCAAAGTCTGCAAAATCAACGTGGACGAAGAACAGGAACTGGCCTCCGCGTTTCAGATTATGAGCATCCCCACCCTGATGGTGGTAAAAGGCGGCAAAGTCGTCCGCCAGTCCGCCGGCGCCCGTCCCAAAGAACAGATTCTGGCTATGCTGCAGTCATAACCCGAGAAGGAGAAACCTGAACTATGAAAGTTGTCATTGTCGGCGGCGTCGCAGGCGGCGCCACCGCGGCGGCCCGCATCCGCCGCCTGAATGAAACTGCCCGGATCCTGGTTTTTGAGCGTTCCGGCCACGTTTCCTACGCAAACTGCGGACTCCCCTATTATATCGGCGGCGTAATCGAGCAGGAATCGGCTCTGTCTTTGCAGACCCCGGAGAGCTTCTGGAAACGCTTCCGGGTGGAAATGAAAACGCGCCATGAAGTCACCGCCATCCATCCGGACCAGAAAACCGTTTCCGTACGCCGTCTGGAAGACGGAATGGAATTTGAAGAATCCTATGACAAACTGCTGCTTTCCCCCGGTGCCAGGCCGGTCCGGCCGCCGGTTCCCGGCCTGGACTCCCGGCGGCTTTTCACCCTTCGAACCGTAGAAGACACCACCCGTATCCATCGCTTTATTCAGGAAAAAAAGCCCCGGTCCGCAGTGCTGGCCGGAGGCGGCTTCATCAGCCTGGAACTGGCAGAAAATCTGAAGCATCTGGGCATGGACGTGACCATCGTCCAGATGGACGACCAGCTTCTGCTGCCTTTCGATAAGGAAATGGCTTCTTTTCTCCATACCCGGATCCGCCAGGCCGGTATCCGGCTGCTGCTGGGGCATGCCGTCACCGGTTTTTCCGACACTGAAACAGGCATCGAAGTACAGATCCAGGATTCCCCATCCATAGAAGCCGATATGGCGGTTCTGGCCATCGGCGTCGCTCCGGATACCGACCTTGCCCGGAAGGCCGGACTGAAACTGGGCGTAAAAGGCAGCATCGCCGTCAATGACCACATGGAAACCTCCATTCCTTCCATATACGCCGTCGGCGACGCGGTGGAAATCCACCACGGCGTCACTGGAGCGAAGACGCTGCTCTCCCTGGCCGGCCCCGCAAACAAACAGGGCCGGATCGCCGCGGACAATATCTGCGGCAGGGAAAGCCGATACCGGGGAGCCTTCGGTTCCTCTGTTCTCAAAGTCTTTGACCTGACCGCCGCTTCTACAGGCCTGAACGAACGGGCCGCAAAGGCCGCCGGCATTTCCTGTGACAAAGTCTATCTGTCTCCGGCCAGCCACGCCTCCTACTATCCAGGCGGCGAGCCCATGGCCATGAAGGTGCTGTTTGAACCAGAAACCGGGCGTCTTCTGGGGGCTCAGATCGTTGGCCGCGACGGCGTGGACAAACGGATTGACGTCCTGGCTTCGGCGCTGTTTGCCGGACTTTCCGGGGACGACCTGGCCGATCTGGACCTGGCCTACGCGCCGCCCTATTCTTCCGCCAAAGACCCGGTGAATATGGCGGGATACATGATTGAAAACCTGCGAAGCGGCCTGCTGAAACAATTTTTCTGGGAAGAAGCCGACGCCGCCGGGCAGAAAAAAGACGCCGTTCTGCTGGACGTGCGCACCGGCGAAGAATACGAGCGGAGCCATATCCCCGGCGCGCGCAACATTCCCCTCGACCAGCTGCGGGACCGGCTTGGAGAGTTGGATCCTGCCCTGCCTGTCTACGCCGTCTGCCAGAGCGGACTGCGCAGCTACCTGGCCTGCCGGATTCTTTCCCAGCACGGCTATGAATGCTTCAACTTGTCCGGCGGGTTCCGGCTCTACGAATCCGCCTCCAGCTGAGCCAGCCGCTTTTCATCGGCCAGCTCCACCGTGCCCCGGGACAGCAGCACCAGGCCCTCGTTCTGGAAATAGCGCAGCATCCGGGTTACCACTTCTCTGGCGGTTCCCATATGGGCCGCAATCCGTTCATGGGTGATTTTCAGCACCGGCGTGCCCTCCAGGCGGCTTTCCTCCAGCAGGAAAGCCGCCAGCCGCCGGTCAAAGCTTTTCCACATCACCTGCTCCAGCAGCCACATCACCTCGGAAAACCGGCTGCTGATCAGCTGATTGGTATAGTTGGCCGCGGCGGCGGATTCTTCCATAAGGCTCTTGTACAGCTCCGGCGGCACCACCCACATCTGCGTATCCATCTCCGCCTCCACCAAAACGTCAAACTGAATATTTTTCATCACACAGGAAGCGGTAAACAGGCACATGTCCCGTTCAAACAGGCGGTACAGCGTGATTTCCCTTCCCTCATCCGAAAGGATATATACCCGAAGCCGGCCGGAACGCAGAATCACAAACCCCAGGCACTGGGAACCGCTTCCCTGCAGAAGCGTCCCCGCCGCCGCTTTCCGCTGCACGGCCCCCGCCTCCAGCCTGCCCTTCTGATTCTCGGTCAGCTGATTCCAGAACGGAATGTATGCTCCGATTCCCATCTTTCCAGTCCCTCCTGTCTGCTACAAATACGGTCCGGTACGGCTCTCCGGCGCGCGCCGTATTACCTCCGGCGGACCGGCGGCCACGATCCGTCCGCCCTCGTCTCCGCCTCCCGGCCCCATATCCACCACATAATCCGCGGCCCGGATTACGTCCAGATCGTGCTCGATCACGATTACCGTCGCCCCCTGCCCCATCAGCGCCGCAAACACCTGCAGAAGCGTCCGCACATCCAGCGGATGCAGGCCGATGGTAGGCTCGTCAAAGACAAAGACCGTATCGGACTGGCCCCTTCCCATCTCGCTGGCCAGCTTCAGCCGCTGCGCCTCTCCTCCGGAAAGCCCCGGCGTCGCCTCTCCCAGGGTCAGATATCCCAGCCCCAGGCCGGAAAGCACCGACAGCCGCTGGCGCACCATTTTTAACTCCCGGCAGGCGTCTTCCGCATGGCGGATATCCATGGCCATAAGTTCCGGCAGAGACCAGGACTCCCCTGCCTGGTTCTGATACCGGATCTGCCCCGCCTCTTTCGCGTACCGGCTGCCCCGGCATTCCGGACAGGGCACTTCCACGTCCGGCAGGAACTGCACGTCCAGGCTGATTACGCCGGTACCGTCGCACACCGGGCACCGCAGCTTTCCGGTATTGTAGGAAAAATCGCCGGCTTTGTACCCCTGTTCCCTGCCGTCCCTGGTACGGGCAAATACCTTGCGCAGTTCGTCGTGGACGTTGGCATAGGTAGCTACCGTGGAGCGTACGTTGATACCAATGGGAGCGGCGTCGATGAGGCGCACCCGGCGGATGCCCTCCGCCTTGACCGTCCGCACATGGGCCGGCATCGGTTTTCCCTCTGTCAGGGCTTCCAGCGCCGGCACCAGGCTTTCCAGAATCAACGTCGTCTTGCCGGAACCGGAGACCCCGGTTACCACCGTCAGTTTTCCCATGGGAAACTCCGCCTGAAGCGGCTGCACCGTATGGATGGCTCCCATGGACAGACAAATCCGGCCCTTCTCAAACAGATCTTCCTCCGGCCTTTTCGCTGCCCAGGTCTCCCCGTTCCGGTCCGCCAGAAACGGCCCGATCCGGGAAGCCGGATTTTGAACCAGATCCGAAACCGTTCCCTGGGCCACCACCTGGCCGCCGTCGGCTCCGGCGCCGGGGCCCATTTCAATCAGCCAGTCCGCCTTCTTTAAAATCTGAGTGTCGTGGTCCACCAGCACCACCGAATTGCCGTCCGCCGTCAAATCCCGCATCACTCCGGTCAGGCCTTCGATATTGGAAGGGTGCAGGCCGATGGAAGGCTCGTCCAGCACATACAGCACCCCCGTCGTCCGGTTCCGCACCGCCCGGGCCAGCTGCATCCGCTGCCGCTCTCCTGTGGAAAGCGTGGACGCGGTCCGGTCCAGCGACAGATACCCCAGCCCCAGTTCCAGCAGCCGGGCCGCCGCAGTGCGGAAGGAATCACAGATGCTCTCCGCCATGGGCCGCATGACCTCCGGCAGAGATTCCGGCACGCCGTCCACCCAGGCCGCCAGATCCCGCAGCGGCAGGCGGCAGGCCTGATCCAGAGAAATCCCCCGCAGCCTGGGCGTTCTGGCCTCCCGGGACAGCCGAGTGCCGCCGCAATCCGGGCACACCTCTTCCTTCAGAAACTTCTCCACCCGCTTCATGCCCTTTTCATCCTTTACCTTGGCCAGGGCGTTTTCAACGGTATAGACCGCGTTGAAGTAGGTAAAATCCAGTTCTCCCGCCTGATTGGTGTTCTTCGCCTTATAGAAAATGTGTTTTTTCTCCGCCGGTCCGTGAAACACAATGTCCTTTTCCCGCTCCGTCAAATCCCGGAAAGGCACGTCGGTGCGCACGCCCATTTCCCGGCACACGTCGGTCATCAGCGACCACATCAGGGAATTCCAGGGCGCCACCGCCCCCTGGTCAATGGTCAGCGACTCGTCCGGCACCAGCGAATCCAGGTCCACGGTCCGCACCAGTCCCGTGCCCTGGCAGGTGCGACAGGCCCCCTGGCTGTTAAAGGACAGTTCTTCCGCCGACAGCGCGTAAAAATGCCGGCCGCAGGCCGGACAAACCAGTTCCTTTCCCGCTGCCACCGCCAGCGTCGGCTCCAGCACATGGCCGCAGGAGCACACCGGATTCGCCAGCCGGGAAAACATCAGCCGAAGGCTGTTGAGCAGTTCCGTCCCCGTGCCGAAGGTGCTGCGAATGCCGGGAATGGAAGGCCGCTGGTGCAGCGCCAGCGCCGCCGGCACGTACAGCACCTGGTCCACCTGCGCCCGGGCCGCCTGGGTCATCCGCCGCCTCGTATAAGCAGAAAGGGCGTCCAGATACCTTCTGGACCCCTCCGCATACAGCACTCCCAGCGCCAGTGACGACTTGCCGGAGCCGGAAACCCCGGCCACCGCAACAATCTGATTCAGCGGAACGTCCACGTCCACATGTTTCAGATTGTGGACCCGGGCGCCCCGGATTTGTATTTTCCTCTCCATATCTGTCACGCTCCGATGTCAAAAATCATCTGATTCTTTCCCCGTTTTTTAGCCTCCCGCAGCAGCCGGCCGCTCACCACCGGCGAAAATACCGCGTCCCCTATCTCCACATAGTAAGCCGAAGCCTTCCACATGGAAGCCGCTCCGAACACGGCTCCCACGGCCGCCGCCGCCCGGACGCCCATCAGATACCCGGCAGCCAGCCCCCAGAACAGATACCGGCTGTGCCGCAGTTCTCCGCCTTCCGATGAACCTGCGCGCATCTTGTTCTCTCCCCTTTTGTAAAATCCTTTATTTACAGTATAGCCGGCCTTTATTTTCCCGTCAATGGCTGCCGTTTCAAAGAGCGCTTCCGCTTTACTGTCCCGGTACTTTTGGCAGTCCCGCGAAGCCTTTTTCCAGTTCCTCGTCGGTGGGAACGGAATCGGTCATAACGCCGTTGTTGAACTTTTCATAGGCGTACATATCAAAATATCCCGTGCCGGTGAGGCCGAAGACGATGGTTTTGGCCTCTCCCGTCTCTTTGCACTTTAACGCCTCGTCTATGGCCACCTTGATGGCGTGGCTGCTTTCCGGAGCCGGCAGGATGCCTTCCACTCTGGCAAACTGTTCCGCCGCCTCAAACACCGACGTCTGTTCCACCGACACCGCTTCCATCAGGCCGTCGTGATACAGCTGCGACAGAATGGTGCTCATGCCGTGGTAGCGCAGCCCGCCGGCGTGGTTGGCGGAAGGAATAAAGCCGCTGCCCAGGGTGTACATCTTGGCCAGGGGGCAGACCATGCCGGTGTCGCAGTAATCATAGGCGAAACGGCCTCTGGTAAAGCTGGGGCAGGACGCCGGTTCTACAGCGATAAACCGGTAATCCTTCTCGCCCCGCAGCTTTTCGCCCATAAACGGGGAAATCAGTCCGCCCAGGTTGGAACCGCCGCCGGCGCAGCCGATGATCATATCCGGCACAATGCCGTATTTGTCCAGCGCCGCCTTGGTCTCCAGGCCGATCACCGTCTGGTGCAGTAGCACCTGATTCAGCACGCTGCCCAGCACATACCGGTATCCCTCTTGATGAGTGGCCGCTTCCACCGCCTCGGAGATCGCGCATCCCAGGCTGCCGCTGGTGCCGGGATGTTCCGCCAGAATCTTCCGTCCCACCTCGGTGGTCTCCGACGGCGACGGCGTTACTTTGGCCCCGTAGGTGCGCATCACTTCCCGCCGGAACGGCTTCTGCTCATAAGAACATTTCACCATGTACACCTGGCAGTCCAGTTCCAGATAGGCGCAGGCCATGGACAGCGCGGTGCCCCACTGGCCGGCTCCCGTTTCCGTGGTCACGCCCTTCAGTCCCTGCTTCTTGGCATAATAGGCCTGGGCAATGGCGGAATTGAGCTTGTGGCTGCCGCTGGTGTTGTTGCCTTCAAACTTGTAGTAGATCTTCGCCGGAGTGCCCAGCTTCTTTTCCAGGCAGTAGGCCCGCACCAGAGGCGACGGACGGTACATCTTGTAAAAGTCCAGGATCTCCTGGGGAATGTCGATATAGGGCGTAGTGTCATCCAGTTCCTGACGGATCAGCTCGTCGCAGAACACCGGCCGCAGGTCTTCATAACCCATGGGCTGAAACGTAGCCGGATTCAGCAGGGGCGCCGGCTTGTTTTTCATATCCGCCCGGACGTTGTACCACTGCTTTGGCATCTCGTGTTCTTCCAGATAGATTTTGTAGGGAATTTCTCTGCTCATTGTCTCTCTCCTTTCATTTCCGGGGAAGGACTGCCCTGGCGTTCTGCCATCAAAAAAAGCTCCTGTCCCCACTGCTGTTCCTACAGGGACAAGAGTCTTCACTCCTGCGGTGCCACCCTTATTGACAGAATATCTGCCCGCTCTGCGCATACATACATATGCTGAACCTTGGTAACGGAGCTTCTCCCTCCGTCTCGCCTACTGAGCCAGTCCGCCCGGCCGTTGGGTCCGCCCTCCGAAGTCCATTCAGACAGGCCGTCCGCGCCGCGCTCCCACCTGCCGCAGCTCTCTGTGCCGTACCGCTTCTGTCCTACTTACTCTTCCTCAACAGTTTTGTTGGAACATTTATACCACAGGTTCTTCCAAATTGTCAATAAAATTTTTGAAAATATTGGATTTTTCATTTTCTTTTTTGTATAATGAAGCTAGAACGAAAGATTCGGAGAAAAACTTACGATTGGAGGGACTATTGTATGAATCTGAAGCACTTTGAAGACCAGGCGCAGGAACTGCGGGTTCTGGGCATGAAAATCTCCGTGGGGCCGGACACGGTTTACGAGCATTACTGGGACGAAGACTGCCGGAGAAACCTGTACTCCGCCAGCAAGAGCTTTACCTCCTGCGCCGTAGGGTTCGCGGTTCAGGAGGGGCTGATTTCCCTGGATGAAAAGCTGGTGGACGCCTTCGCGGAAGACATTCCGGAACATCCGGATGAAAATCTGCAGAAAGCGACGGTCCGGGATCTGCTGACCATGTGCCTGGGCCAGGAAAAAAGTTTTCTCATGGGACCGCAGCGTCCCCGCATGACCGAGACGGACTGGGTCAAGGCCTCCCTTGCCATTCCCTTTGCCTACGAACCGGGCACCCGCTTTGTCTACAACAACGTGGGCCCCTATCTGGCCGGCATCCTGGTGCAGCGGCGGGCCGGCTGCCATCTGCTGGACTATCTGACACCCCGTTTTCTCAAACCGCTGGGCATCCGCAGAACCGTCTGGGAGGTAGACCCTCAGGGCATGGTCTTCGGCGCCGGTGGCCTGTTCCTGACGGTTTCCGAATTTCACAAGCTGGGCATGTTCTGGCTGCAGAACGGCTGCTGGAACGGCAGGCAGCTGCTGTCCGCGGACTGGATCCGGGAAAGTTCCAGAAAACAGGTGGAAAATGACCGGGATTCCTACGGCTACGGCTATCTGTTCTGGGGCGGTCCGGAAAACAGCTTCCGCGCCGACGGCAAATACGGCCAGTTTTCCATTGTCCTGCGGGACAAGCAGGCGGTCATCACCCTGATGGCGGAAAGCCGAGAAGCTAACCGGCTGCAGCAGGCTATCTTCACGGATATCTGGCCACAGCTGTAATCTTTTAAAAAAGTGTGCGCCTTGGCGCACACTTGCGCCGCGCGCAGTTGCCGCCAGGCAGCATCTGCCTCATGCGCATGAAAAAACAGCATGCGGATGTCCGGGCCCGTGAAACCGCTCCGGGAACATCTGCATGCTGTCTTATCAACGGCGTTTTATCTCTTTTTATTTCCATGCCGGCACAAGTCTTACCAGCGCTCTGCGCATCATCAGCTGATTCAGCCGGCTCCACCTTCTCAGGCGTCTCCGAAGCGCCCGATGATCTTCAAAGAGAGCTTTCTGGAAGAAATGGATCATGGGGCCCAGCAGCAGCGCGTTGCATACCGTGCCGATGCCGGCCGCTTTCCAGACCGGCTCTCCGGAACACAGAAACAGGGCAATGCCTGCGGACAGGGAGGTCAGATCCGCCATCATCCGGCCCAGGGAAAACGGAATCTTTCCATGGGTCTTGCTCTCTATAATCACGCCTATGCTGTCATAGGGAGAAATGCCCAGTCCCACCTTCATGTACATGCCGACTCCCATGGCCGAGCAGGGAATCGCCGCCGCCAGCAGCACCGCTCTCGACGCCAGATCCAGGTTCGTGCCCAGCAGATTCTGCAGCAGCCAATATATGGCGTCTGCGCCGTAGCCTACGCCAATGGCGTTGACAAAGGTTCCCACACCGATCAGCTGCCGTGCGCCGCTGATCATCACCACCATCAGCACCGCGTTTACCGCCAGCTGGCAGTTGCCGAAGCTGAAGCCGGTCAGGCTGCTGAATCCCAGGTTCATGGCCGAATAGGGATCCGTTCCCAGGGCAGCCAGCCGGTACAGGGCCACGCCCAGGCAGATCAAAGCGTTGCCGCCGACCAGCAGCGCGGCCTTCTTTTCCATCTCATTTATGCGTAACATCTTCATGTCTGATTCCTCCGGTAAAAACAGAATTGCTTTTTTCACCGGATTATTCTATTATATCATTGGATTTTTCTCATGGGGCAGATTAAGGAAAAACATGCAGATATTGTCTTTTCCGGCTTCTATTTCTTACAGTTTCCTTACTGTGGGACACAAAACCATTTCCCTTTGACAGACGCCCTATGAAGACCTGCCTGTCAGGAGGCATCAGGAGGTTTTTTGCATCATGATCATTGAACAAAGCGTCTTTCGGGATCCCATCGTCTGTGAATATTCCGACTCCATGGCTCCCGGTTATCCGGATTTTCACTTTCATACCCACTATGAGCTGTTCTTTCTGCTGAGCGGCAGCCTGTCCTTTTACGCGGAGCATTCCTGCTACCAGCTGCAGCCGGGAGACCTGGTAATTCTCACCAATCAGGAGCTGCACAAAGCCCAGAACCTGACGGACTGCCCATACTGCCGCCTGGTGATCCATCTGGCTCCCGCTTACCTGGCCAGCCTCAGCACGCCCCTGACCAGTCTTCTGGAATGTTTTCAGCGCCGGAAGCCGGGCACCCACAACGTCCTCTCCCTGTCTCCCTCTCAGCAGGAAGACTATATCCGGCTGTTTCACTGCATCCGCCAGAATTATGGCGCTTCCTCCTACGGAAGCGACCTTTCCGTAACCGCTTCCCTGCAGCAGCTGCTGCTGATGGTCAACCGCCTGTTCCGGGAACAGCAGCCCCCTGCCGCCGACGCGCCCTCCTCCCATTCGTCGCAGATCATCAGCTATATCTCCGCGCACCTGATGGAGGACTTCACCCTGGACGACATCGCCGGCTATATGGCGCTGGACAAGCATTACCTCTGTCACCTGTTTAAAAAAGAAACCGGCAGCACCATCTTTCAGTACATCCAGGCCAAGCGCCTCTGTCTGGCCCAGCTGGCCCTTTCCCGCGGCGCTTCCGTCACCGAAGCCTGCGAGGAAGCCGGTTTTAACGATTACTCCAATTTCATACGCACGTTCCGCAAGATTCTTGGATGCACCCCCGGCGAGTACCAGAAGCAGGTTCTGAAGCAAAAACGGTAAGAAGCGGTCTTCCCGGGTACGGTCATGACAAAAACAGCCATACGCATGATAAAGCAGCCGTTCCTGGCGAGTTTAGGGCCGCCAGAGCTGTAGGGAGTACGGCGGGCGGCAATTCCAGACCGTAACCTGTCAATTTTCGTATTGCGCCAGCCCTTGAATCCTGCTGATGGATATGATATATTAGAAATGGAAAAGGAGCAGCCGCCCACAAGGGGTTGACCTCATGATTAGGACAATAGAATCACCACCTCATTACTCGCCAAAGTTCCGGGGTGGTTTTTCTATGCTTTAAAACATTATCGACAGAACGTAAAAACGAATGTCAGCAATGCTAAAATGAACATTCCAAAAGCTATCAAATCTTTGAAATCAAATGGTTTTTTGTCCATCAGCACCACCCCCATCCTATGTAAGAATAGAGGTCAGCCACCCTGTAACACGATTACTCCGTAGAGAGAGTATAGCATAATCAGCCAATAGTGAACAGTCCTTTTTAGATTTTGCGGCAGATTTTGGACGTTACTACCCGTCAGCGCACACCGTCACAAGACCCCTCCCTACCTCTGATCTGGACAGAGAAAAAAGAGCAGTACCGAAGCACCGCCCTAATCATCACATATTCTCTTTAATTTGTCTCTTGTATTTATAAAAACTATTCCGGGATATTCCTATCAGTTTCATACAATCCAGATCATTCAAACTTCCGTTGAAATCCTTAGAATGTTTCATAATATCTTGCTTTGCCTGTTTCGCTTTCTTAGTCTCTATTGTACTGCCCTCGGCTCTGCCTACTGGCTTTCCTTCTGCTTTTCTTCGTGCTATTCCCTCACTGACTCGCATATGCAGGTACTCTACCTCTTGAGCCGCTGTATTAAAGGCTATCTCTATTTGCTTCTTAGCCAGTATCATCAGATACTCATTGACCCCCTGCAATATACAGTCTACATCAGTGCCAGTTAAGACAATGTGATTATTAAGAGTCTGCCTATATACTTCCGTATCTATATGGCGCTCCTTTAGGAATACAAGATTGATTCCCCTATTGTATAAATCTAAATAGGTTTCAAAGCCTTCCTGTGCGTTCCTTGCCATTCTCGATACTTCATCAAAGATAACTGTATCTCCGGGTTTCAATGCTTTAACCAATTTATTCCATTTCGGTCTATCCATGCTCGTACCTGTATAGGACTCATCAATAATAACTGCATTAGGATATTCTTTCTTGATATTGGCAATCTGCCTTTCTACTTTCTGCTTCAATGTGCTAACCC
>CALWIA010000011.1 GCA_944380605.1 uncultured Lachnospiraceae bacterium
GTTCTCCATCACCGTATCCCGGAAGAGCACCACGTCCTGGAACACCATGGAGTAGGAACGCAGGAGGGTCTCCGGATCCACCGTGGACACGTCCGTCCCGCCCAGGGACACCTTCCCGCCGGTGACGTCCCAGAATCGGGCCGCCAGTTTGCAGGCGGTGGACTTCCCGCCGCCGGAGGGGCCGATGAGGGCGGTGACCTCCCCCTGGCGGGCGGTAAAACTCACATCCTCCAGCACCCCCGCGCCCTCCCGGTAGGCAAAGGAGACATGGTCAAAGGCGATGTCGTAGCTGGACGGGCGGAAGTCCTCCTTTCCCGTCTGCATCGGCTGCTCCAGGATGGAGCGCATCCGTTCAATCTGCAGCTTGGTGTTGAAGGTGGCGGCAATATTCTGGAGCACCACTCCCAGAGGATCGTACAGCCGGGCGGCAGCAAAGAGGAAGCCCAGGAAATAGAGGAAGGAGAGTTCCCCGGCCAGCAGCAGCGCCCCGCCGGTGAGCACCGTGGTGGCAAGCCCCAGGCGCAGGAAGGCCTGGGCGGAGCAGACAAACACGCCGGTGGCCAGCTCCGATCGGATGGAACTGCCCTCCATGGCGGACAGCTTTGCCTCCAGACCTCCCAGATACCGCTCCTGCCGGCGGCAGGCCTTGATGTCCCGGATGGTCTCCAGCCCCTCCTGAATGCAGTCGGCCACCGCCCGCTTGTTCAGAATATTTTTCGTTCCGAAGGCGTCCTGGATCTTCTTACTTCCCGCTGTCAGCGCTACCGCCACGGGCACCACCCACAGCACCGCAAGGGCCATGCGCCAGTCGCAGGCAAACATGCACACCCCGATCACCAGTGTGGAGCCGATGGAGGCGAACAGCTGGGGCACATAGTGGGAGAACATCTGATCCAGGCTGGAGCAGTCGGCGATCATGGTGGAGGTCAGGTCGCTGAGATCCCGGTTCCCAAAAAAGGACAGAGGAAGCCTCCGCAGAGTTTCCGCCAGGCTCACCCGGCGGTTGGCGCTCTCCCGGTAGGTGGCGATGTAGAGGGAGGCGTACTGGAACCAGTGAAGAACGAACAGCAGAAGGAGCACCGCCAGGGCAAAGCCCACATAGGTCCAGAACCCATCCATGGGACTGCCGCCGCTCTCCAGGCAGTTCAGAAGATGCTGAACCGTAAGCAGAACCGCCCCGACAGGGAACATGAGAGCCAGATTGCACACAAAGCACCAAATCACGGCCTTCACCAGATCCTTTGCCCCCTTCTCGCTGAGGGCGAAGATGTGCTGTAATTTCTTTGTCATACCGCTGCCTCCTTTCCGACCTTCCACTGGGCGCTGCGCTGATAGTCCGCCCACATGGCGGCGTAGACGCCGTTTTTCGTAAGCAATGCGCTGTGGCTGCCCTGTTCCGCGATTCTCCCCTCGCTGAGGACGATGATGTTGTCCGCGTTCTGCACCGTGGACAGCCGGTGGGCGATCATCAGCACCGTTTTGTTCCGGGTCAGGGTCTCAAAAGCCTTTTGGATCTGATGCTCGTTCTCCGGGTCGGCAAAGGCGGTGGCCTCGTCCAGCACCACGATCGGGGCGTCCTTCAAAATGGCCCGGGCCAGGGCGATGCGCTGCTGCTCCCCGCCGGAGAGGTAGACGCCCCTGGCGCCCACCACCGTATCCAGCCCCTGAGGCAGTTTTTCCAGGATGTCATCGCACTGGGCGGCATGGGCGGCGGCAAGCACCTCCTCCCGGGATGCGTCCGGCCGGGCAGCCCGGATATTTTCCAGCAGGCTCTCCTTGAACAGCCGGGTATCCTGAAACACAAAGGCCACCTGCCCCATGAGGGCGGCGCTGTCCAGCTCCCGTACGTCCGCGCCGCCTACGGTGACGCTGCCGCTGTCCACATCCCAGAATCGGGGGATCAGGCTGGCGGCGGTGGTCTTTCCCCCGCCGGAGGGGCCCACCAGAGCCGCCACCTGTCCGGGCTGGACAGAAAAGCTCACATCCTTCAGCGCAGGCCGGCCGGCGCCGGGGTAAGTGAACGTCACATGGTCAAAGGCCACGGCATCGTCCGCCGGCCTCTTTTGAACCTTCGGCTCCTCCATGGGCTGCTGACTCAGGATCTCGTCCAGGCGGCCAATAGCCTCGTCGGCCTCCATCACCGCCTCGCTCATATACATGATGCGGTTGATCATCTGGCCGCAGGCAGGAGCGAACAGGGCGTAGAAGATCAGATTCACCAACGTGGTACGCACATCCCCGCCGGAAGCGATGAACAGCGCCGCTGGAATCAGCAGGGCGAAGGCCCCGTTGATGAAGGTGAGGAAACAGGTCTGGCCCGTCCGGCAGCTCATGGCATACTGGCTGGCAAGATCGCTGTAATCCTGGATGGCGGCGTAGAAGGCCTTGAAGGAATAAACCGTCTGCTGGAACATTTTCACCACCGGGATGCCCCGGACGTACTCCACCGCCTCGCCGCTCATGCGCTCGATTTCTTTTTGATAGCGGTGGAAGAAGCCGGCGTTCTTGCCGCCCATCATCAGGCACATGGACAGCAAAGCCAGCGCCATGGTCATCAGGCACAGAAGGCCCATCCGCCAGTCAAAGAGGAACAGCACCACGATGGCGGCGATGGGCGTCACCGCCGTGGCGGCCAGGTCGGGGAGCTTGTGAGCCAGCAGATCCTCGGTGAGCCCGGCGTTGTCGTCGATGAGCTTGCGCAGCCGCCCTGACTGATTCCCGGCAAAAAAGCCCAGGGGAAGCTTCAGCACATGGGTCATGGCGGCGTAGGGGATGTTGCGGGCGGTGCGGAAAGCGGCGGTAGGGGTGGACGGGCGGGGGGCAAAGAACAGCAGGATACTGCCGGCGGCAGTCCACACCGCCATCCAGCCAAAACGGCCCAGGTCTCCAGCCCCGTCCAGGCTGGGCCACGCGGACAGTACGCTTCTGGCCGCCAGCCAGACACACAGATACGGCGCCAGTCCCAGCACCGCCGACAGAGCGGACAGGATACAGCCCAGAATCGTCAGGTTCTTGTGCCCGCCCGCATAGCTCAGAATGCGCGCAAGACTGTTAGACTTCTTTTGATTCAAATGAATCCCTCCTTTTTAATTAGTTATTGCTAACCTGTATTCAAAAAAAGACAGGGGTCAAGCCCCCATCAATTTCAGCCAGCCGGCGGTATAGAAGTCCCGGAGCTGATCCACATCCCGCAGGGCCTGTTCCTTCGGCATATCATGCACGACAATTTCAAAAATGCCGCTGAACATTCCGCTGGCAATGATGTGGCACAGAGACCGGCTCAGGTTCGGAACCTCCCGGCCCAGGCGGCGGAGCACCTCTATGTATTGAAGGGTGTACTCTACCTCCGCCTCCACCATGTTGTGGACGAAGTGCTCATAGCTGGTGCCCTCCGAGCGGGTGAGGAGCAGCTTTACCGGCTCCCGGTGCCGGCAGATGTAATCCACCATCCAGTGGACGCAGCTGCTGGATTCCACCCCCATGTGTTCCGGCTGCTGTTCCTCCGGCAGCTCAGCAAAAGAAATCTGAGCCTCCATAAATTTGCCCATGAGGGCGGCAGCGTGGGGCTCCACAAGCGCGTTGAACAAGGCCTCCTTGCTGGAGAAATAGCCGTAAAAGGCCCCGGTAGTCACCCCGGCATTTTTCACGATCTGCCGCAGAGACGCGCCCTGAAATCCTTTCTCCAGAAATTCCGTCAATGCGGCCTCCTGAATATTCTCCAGGGTTGCGCTGAATTTTTCTTCCATGAAGCCCCTCCTTATAACAGTGTGATATAACACTGTTATAATACTGCTGCCGAGGGCATTTGTCAAGCCTCTGTTTCTGTCTTTTCCAGAGGCAAAACGCTCATACTGTGAAGACTGACTCCCAGTGTGGACAAATTATGGAGCATGGCAGACGCGGCCGGAGACAGAACCCCCGCCGCGCCCATTCCGATCAGCGCGCCGTTGAAGCCGATGACAAAGCGGTAGTTATTCTGGATACGGTTCATCAAGGCCATAGCCAGCTGCCGCAGGCGCACCAGTTCCCACAGGCTGTCGGCGGCAATGGTGATGTCGGCAATCTCCTGCGCAATCGCCGCTCCGCCGCTGATGGCAATGCCTGCGTCTGCCTCAGAAAGGGCCGGTGAATCATTGATGCCGTCTCCCACCATAAGAACCGTATGCCCCTCCCGCCGCAGGGCGGCCACATATTCCGCCTTATCCGCAGGCAGCACTCCGGCCTCATAGTCATCGACTCCTACTTCCCGGGCAATGGCCGCGGCAGTGCGCGGGCTGTCTCCTGTAAGCATAACCGCATTTCTTATCCCCAGTCTCCTGAGAGCAGTCATCACCTCACGCGCCTCCTCCCGCAGAGGATCGAAGATGCACAGCACGGCAGACAGCACCCCGTCCATCGCCAGATAAAGCTGAGAATATTCCGGAGGCAGGGCGTTGAACTTCTCCCGTTCCTCCTCCCGGATTACACACCCCTCATCTTCAAAAATGAAATGGGCGCTTCCGATGCGCACCTGCCTGCCGTCCACAGAACTGGCAATGCCGTGGGCCACCAGATACTCCACCTTGGCGTGGCGTTCTTCGTGGGTAAGCCCCCGGCGCCGCGCTTCCTCCACCACGGCATTGGCCATGGAGTGAGGAAAATGTTCCTCCAGACAGGCAGCAAGACGGAGCATCTCCATCTCCTCGTTTCCATCAAACGAAACGATCTTTACCACCCTGGGGCAGGCATGGGTAAGCGTGCCGGTCTTATCAAAAACGATGGTATCCGCCCTGGCCGCCGCCTCCAGAAACTTGCCGCCCTTGACGGTAATATGTTCTCTTCCCGCCTCCCGCATAGCCGACAGTACGGCCAGCGGCATGGCAAGCTTCAGGGCGCAGGAAAAATCTACCATAAGCACCGACAGCGCCCGGGACACATTGCGGGTAAGCGCCAGGCTCAGCAGGCTCCCGGCAAAGGTATAAGGCACCAGCCGGTCTGCCAGATGGGAGGCCTTTGCCTCGGCCGCCGACTTCATTTGCTCCGTCCGCTGAATCATCTCCACAATCTGGTCATACCGTCCCTGGCCGGAAGCCTGTTTCACCTCCAGGACGCACGCGCCTTCTTCCACCACGGTACCGGCATAGACCGCTCCGCCCGGCCGCCGGACCACAGGAACCGGCTCGCCGGTGAGAGACGCCTGATTCACGGCGATTTCCCCTTCTGTCACTACGCCATCCAGGGGAATTACATTTCCGGACCGCACCACCGCCAGATCGCCGGGCTTTACCTGGCCAATGGGAACCAGCACCTCTCCGGCCCCGGTTTTCAGCCATACCTGATCCACATGGAGAGACAGGCTCTCCGCCAGATCGGCTACTGACTTTTTTCTTGTCCATTCTTCCAGCAGTTCCCCGATTTCCAGCAGGAACATCACCATGCCTGCCGTACCAAAATCCCGGCGGCAGGCCGAGATTCCAATGGACAGGGCGTCCAGCAGTTCCACTTTCACCTGCCGTCTTCCCAGGCATCGAAGTCCCTTTCCCAGGAAGGGGATCATATGCCAGATTACCCGGGCAATCCGCAGCGGAGACGGCAGAAACAGAGCCGCCGCCCCCTTCATCAGCACCTTGCCCGCCAGTTTCTCCTGGAACTCCCGGTTCATGGCACGGGTGCTGCAGCAGGGCAGCGAGGCAGATGCCTCCGCCTCCGTCCAGGTAAATGCGCGGAAGGCGGAAAGCACCGTCTCCCGGTTTCCGGTGTACGTCACGATCACGCAGCCGGTCCGCTCGTGGACCGCGGCTTCCCGTGTCCAGGGCTGGCTTTTCAGCCAGGCTTCCAGCAGGTCCGCCTGGCGGAGGCTCATCGGTTTCTGTCGGAGCCGCAGGCGCATCCGCCCCCGGCTTTCATGTACAATCACTGCTCTCATAAAAATCTCCCCATTTAAAAAATGTACGCCGCGGCGCCGTTCCTCCGGGCGTATTGCACAAAAAAGGGAGCCGCTTATCAGCTCCCTTCCGCGGTTTTCAGGCCTCCTGGCCTTCCACCTGGGCATCGGCCTCTTTGGCGGCCCGGGTCTCGTTGATATCCCTGGCGGATGCCAGAATATCGGCAGCATTTTCCTGAACGGATGTAACCGTCTCCATCACGCTGTCCTTCATTCGCAAGCCGGCGGCGGTGATGTGGGTATAGGCCTTCTTGGCGTCTTTGCTGGTAAGCAGTTTCACGCCGGCGGAACCGAACAGGGCTCCGCCCACAAAGCAGGCCAGTCTGACATAGTGCTTCATCATGCAGAATCTTCCTTTCCTGGCTGGACGTTATTCGCGTTTACAGCCTGATTCACGTATTAGAGGATTATAGCAGATGAAGCGCTCTATGTATCACCGAACCGGACAGAATTGTGCCGGTTCAGACATTTTTCCGATATGCGGCCGGCGTCACGCCGTACTGCAGGCGGAAAGCCGCGGTAAACTGGCTGGCGCTTCCATACCCCACCGCCATAGCCACTTCCAGCACGCTGAGAGAAGATCCCCGCAGCAGTTCCGCCGCCTTTTCCATCCGCCGCTGCCGCAGCCAGGTGTGAACCGGCAGGCTGTACAGACGGCGGAATCCGGACTTGAACGCCGTGGCGGAGAGACAGGCACGGCGGCTCAGGGCAGAAATCGTAAGCGGCTCGTCCAGGTGCTCTTCCATATATTGACGGATTCCGGCAATTCTGCGAACGGCTTCCCGGTCCATTGCCAAAGACACGTCTTCGGCCGGTTCCTCAGGAGCGGAAAACAAATACAGCAATTCTGCCGACTTCCATACGCACCAGCGCGCCTGCTCGCTTTGCGGCAGCCGGTCCAGGTTTGCAAACACCGCCCGGCTCCAGTCGCCGGGGCCCTCTACGGCGCAGCCTCCGCGGCTGGTCATCCAATTCCGCACCCGCCCTGTGTTCAGGGAGCGTTTTCCCAGCAGCGCGCACAATGTTTTCAGACTGTCACTGGCCTTTCTGGCATCCACCGTCACCAGAACGCCTGCCAGCGGAGCATGTATCCTGGCATCCGCCAGACTGGAAGAATCGCTGAGAAGCAGAATCTGCCGGGTGCCGGCCGTCAGTGCCGATCCATCCCGGCGGGTCAATGTCACGGAACCTGCCTGACAGAACAGCGCCTCAAAATGCAGCGGCTCCAGCCGGAGCGGCAGATGGCACGGAAAAGGCCCTTCTTCCACCGCAAACAGACAGGTCCGGACTCCCGGCATCACCTGCGTCCAATCCCCTCGGTCCTCCAGAAATTCCGCCAGCAATTTTCTCCCTCCTCATGCATCCGCGCTTCGGCTTCGTCCCTCGTCATTCACCATTCCGCCGCGTATTGCTCTTCTTTGGTTAGTATATTCTAACCGCCAGGGATTGTCAAGAGGACCTGGATGTTTCCGGACAAAACAAAAGCCGTCTGCCTTGACGCCGCAAGACAGACGGCCATTCCTGCCGTTTCTTTTATTGCTTCTCTCCCCGCTGCAAAAGCTTCAGCCAGTAAAACCCATGATTGTCCAGGAGGTTTTCTCCCTCCAGTTCTTCTCCCGTCAGCAAATTGGCCCACCGGGTACCCGGTTCCAAAAAGATCCGCTTGTCCTCTCCGCTGAAGTTGAAAAATCCGCGGATCTGCTGTTTTCCCAGCTGCCGCTCCAGTCCCAGCACTCCGTCGTCTCCGGTTTCCAGCGCCCGGAAGGCGGCTCCGGCGTCAAACGCCGGTTCTTCGGCCCGCGCCTGCTCCAGGCGGGACAGCGCAGAAAAGATGACCTGCTGTACCGTCCCCGGCTCCCCGATCTTCCTGGTCAGTTCCCAGTGGAAAGCCCCTCTGTGAATATACCGGGAATCCGGCGCCTTGTCCGGGTCGTCCTTATAAGTATAGTCGTTGACCTGGCCGATTTCATCTCCGCTGTACAGCACCGGGATGCCGGACAGAAACAGCATGAAGGCGTGCAGCATCTCGTCCCGCTTCAGGGCGGCCTTCATGCCTTCCGCGTCTCCTTCAAAACCGGCTTTTTCCACGCCGCACATAGAAGCGGTGGTTCCGCAGAACCGGGCGTCGCCGGTCACCAGGTCTTCATTGTACAGTTCCCCGCGGCTGACGCTGCCTTCCCATTTCCCCGTAAAATAGTCGTTTAAATACTTCTTGTGAGGCACCTGCCGGTATCCCCAGCGCTCCAGCAGATCGTAGTCCAGCCCCCAGCCGATGTCGTCGTGGCACCGCAGGTAATTTAAAAAGGTATATTCCGAGGGCAGGCCGGACAGGATCTCCATCTGCCGCTTCAAAAGCCGCACATCCCGCACTGCCGCCGTATGCCAGGTGGTAGCCATGGTGGTTACGTTGTAGAGCATATGGCACTCCGGTTTTTCCACGGTTCCAAAGTACGGCGCCACTTTATCCGGCTCCATAACCACTTCTCCCAGCAGCAGAATCCCCGGGCAGACGATTTCCCCGATCATGCGCATCATCCGCACAATGGTGTGAACCTGGGGCAGGTTCCGGCAGTTGGTCCCCCGTTCCTTCCATATATAAGGAACGGCGTCGATCCGCAGCACATCGATGCCCTGGTTGGCCAGAAACAGGAAATTGTACATCATTTCATTGAATACCACCGGGTTGCGGTAGTTCAGATCCCACTGATAGGGATAGAAGGTGGTCATCACATACTGATCCCGTTCCGGCAGATAGGTAAAGTTGCCCGGCGCCGTGGCAGGAAATACCTGCGGCACCGTCTTTTCATATTCGTCCGGTTCCTCCCGGCTGTCAAAGAAAAAGTATCGGTCCTGGTACTCCTTTTCGCCCTGTCTGGCCCGTCTGGCCCACGCATGGTCCTCTGACGTATGGTTCATGACAAAATCCAGACACAGGCTGATTCCCCGTCTGTGGCAGGCGGCTGCCAGCCGTTCCAGGTCCTCCATGGTGCCCAGGTTTTCCTGCACCTTCCGGAAATCCGCCACCGCGTAGCCGCCGTCAGACCGGCCCTTGGGCGACTCCAGAAGGGGCATCAGGTGCAGGTAGTTGACCCGGCACCGGCGGATGTAGTCCAGTTTTTCCTGAACACCCTTCAGCGTGCCGGCAAACTGGTCCACATACAGCATCATGCCCAGCATGCCGCTGCTGCGGTACCACCCGGGATCCTGCTCCCGCGTTTCGTCCAGTTTTTTCAGAGAACTCTTCCGCTGCATGGCAAACTGCTTCATGGCTGCCAGCAGTTCTTCCCAGTGTTCCTGGCTGTCATACAGTTCCATATAGAGCCACTTCAGTTCATCCAGATGGCGGCCCAGCCGCCGGCTGTACCGTTCTTCCTCCCGCTTCCGGTCACTTGTTTTCGTCATGGTTTACCTCCCACAGGCGCAGTCTCCAGCTCCCATAGGGTTCCCGGAACCGCGGCAGCGGAATGCCCGCCCGCATCAGTCCGGAACCGCTGTAGATCCGTCCCTCTTCATCTCTGTACTCCGATTCGGCCCGCAGTCCTTTCAGCCGGATCAAGGATGCCGGCGCATTGCCGTGCACATCCAGCGCGGCCGCTGCCGCCAGCGCCTCGCTGCCGTCCGCCGCCGCGAACATCCAGGCCGCCAGTTCCGAACCTTCCTCCGGCGCGGCCAGCCGGTAATAGTCGCCGTTGTGAATCAGATTCCAGTCCTGATGATACTGGCAGATCTGGCGGCGCACACAGGCCTTTTCTTCCTCTGTGATCTTGTCCAGATCCAGTTCCAGTCCGAAGCTTCCTGCCATGGCTGCCAGACCTCTGGTCTCCATCGGCGTCACCCGGCCGTTCTGGTGATTGGGCACCGCGGAAATATGGGAGCCTACCGCGGAAATCGGATATCCAAAGGACGTACCGTACTGGATGCGGATCCGGTCCATGGCGTCGGTGTTGTCGCTGCACCAGATCTGCGGGGTATAATACAGCATGCCTGCGTCAAAACGGCCGCCTCCGCCGCTGCATCCCTCGATCAGCAGTTCCGGATATTCCCGGTTCAGCCGTTCCAAAAACCGGTACAGGCCCAGTACATAGCGGTACAGAATCTCACCCGGGTTCTGCCGGTCCGCCGCCGCCGAATACACTTCGGCAATGCTCCGGTTCATATCCCATTTGATGTATTCAATCCGGGCGCTTCGAAGGACTCTGGAAATCTGTTCATAGATATAGTCTACCACGTCCTCTCTGGAAAAGTCCAGTACCAGCTGGCATCTGGACCGCACCGGTTTTCTTCCGGGCACCGCCAGCGCCCAGTCCGGATGCTTCCGGTACAGTTCGCTGTCCTCCGAAACCATTTCCGGTTCCACCCAGAGGCCGAACTGCAGGCCCAGCCCGTGAATCTGCTCCGACAGCTGCGCCAGGCTGCATCCCAGCTTTTCCTCATTGACCTGCCAGTCCCCCAGTCCGGAACAGTCGCTGTCTCTTTTCCCGAACCAGCCGTCGTCCAGCACCATCATTTCCACGCCGAGCTCGGCCGCCTGCCTGGCGATTTCCAGAATCCGGCTGCCGGTAAATCCGAAATACGTGGCTTCCCAGTTGTTGATCAGCACCGGCCGCGGCGTCAGTTTCCAGCGGCCCCGGCAGATGTGATGCCGGATGGTTTTGTGAAAATTCCGCGACAGGCGGCCAAGCCCCTGCCCGCTGCAGCTCATTATGACCTCCGGCGCGTAAAACGCCTCGCCGGGCTTCAGGCAGTAGGAAAACATTTCGTCCTGAATCCCCATGCTGATCCGGGTCTGGCCGTACTGGTCCTTCTCCGCCTCCGCCTTAAACGGACCGCTGTATACAAAGGAGAGCCCCCAGCAGAGTCCGTGGTTTTCCGACGTATCCGGCTCTGCCAGGATGACAAAAGGGCTGTACTGGTGGCTGGACGTGCCCCGGCGGCTTCCGATTACCGCGGCTCCATGCCCCAGGGCGGACCGCTGGAACTGCCGTTCCATGGCATGCCGTCCGTAAAACTGGATCAAATCGTATGTTCCCGCCAGAAAGTCCAGACAGGCGCTCTGCGCCTTTTCCAGAAACAGCGGACTGTTTCCCCTGTTTTCCGCCTTCACCGCCCGGGTAATCACGTCCAGCCGCGGCAGCACGCCGTAGTACAGCGTCACCGCCAGGCCTGTGTCCGGATCTTCCATCTGGATCTCCAGCGTTTCCGCTTCCTCTTCCTCCGCGTACACCGCCGGCAGGCCTGGAAGACTGTATTTTCCCTTTCGGATGCTGTGGCTCTGATACCGCAGATGACATCCCCACACGCCGCCGGCGTCCCGCACCGCCATAGCCGGGCTGCGAAAATCTCCCGTTCCCTGGGTCGGGTACTCCTGCGGCAGCGCGTCCAGGGAATAGGTTCTGTCCTCCCCCGCCTCCCAGGGATTCCCGGAAAATCCCCGGTCCTCAAAGGTCAGCAGGTACTCCATGGAACCCGCCGCCGTTTCTCCGTAGTACAGATGCAGCAGATGTCCATACGTGTCCGCCTGCATCTGATAGGTTGTAGCGTCTGTCTGGATCGTAAAGATCCGCCCTTCTGTCTGAAATTCAATGGCCATAGCATGTCTCTCCTTGCGCGTCTTATTTTCCTCCGGTCATCGCGATGCCTTCCACAAACTGCTTCTGGAAGATCAGATATAAAATCACCATAGGCACCATGGCCAGCACCGAGCCTGCCATAAGCACCGGGTAGTTGGTGGTAAACTGTCCACGCAGCGTGGAAAGCCCGGCGGAAAGCGTCATCATATTGATATCCGTGTTGGCAATCAGCGGCCACATCAGGTCTGCATAGGCGAATACCGCGGTGAACACCGTCAGCGCCGCCATGGACGAGCGGGTCAGCGGCATCATGACTCGGGTAAAGGTCTGCCACTTGGTGCAGCCATCCAGATAGGCGGCCTCTCCCACTTCGTCGGGAATGCCCAGATACGCCTGCCGCAGGAAAAAGGTTCCGAAAGCGCTGACGATGCCCGGAAATACCAGGGCGAAGATGGTATTGGTCATCCCCAGTTTGGCCAGCATCTGGTACTGCGGGATAATAAAGATCTGGGAAGGCAGCATCATCTGCACCAGCACAATGGTAAACAGCAGGTTTTTGCCTTTAAACTGCAGCTTGGCAAAGGCAAATCCAGCCGCAGAGGAAAACGCCACCGCGCAGAGCACCCGAAACAGAATCAGCAGTGTCGTATTGAAATACAGCCGGATAAACGGCAGGCTGGTCAGGGCTTCCTCGTAGTTGCTGACAAGCCAGTTTTCCGGAAGAATGGTCGGCGGAATCTGCACGCTTTCCCCTGCCGACTTAAAGCTGGTAAGCAGCATCCACACAAACGGGAAAATCATCAGCACCGCTCCCGCCGTCAAAAACACGTAAACCAGAATTTTGTTTCTTCTGTAATTTTTCTGCAGCGAATCCATCGTTTTCCCTCCTTATACTTCGTAATTGACCCATTTTTTCTGGCCCCAGAACTGGAAGGCGGTGATCACGCCGATCAGCAGCACCGTCCACACCACAATGGCCGACGCGTATCCCCGGTTGCCCGCCACAAAGGACTCCCGGTAGAACAAATACATCAGGGACTGGGCGCTGGTCAGCGCCGGGTTAGACTGGTCCACCATCATGTAGATCAGGTCGTACACCTTGATGGAAGCCATCAGCCGCATGATCATGACCACAAACAGCGTGGGAGAAACCATCGGCAGCGTAATGTGGAAAAACTGCTGGATCTTGGTGGCTCCGTCCAGGCTGGCCGCCTCATAATAGCTCTTGGAAATATTCTGGATGCCGGACAAAAGCAGCACCGCGTCATAGCCTACCGCGCTCCATATGGCTACCACCGCGCAGGCCGGCAGCACCAGGGCCGGATTGGTCAGCCAGTTGACATGCGCGCCGATGATCTGATTGATAATGCCGTATTCCGCGTTGAAAATCCACTTCCACACCATGGCAATGGCCGCGGGAGCCACAACCATGGGAAGGAAGTAGATGGCGCGGAACGCGCTTTTTCCGGCGATTTTGGCGTTCAGCAGCACCGCCGTCAGCAGGGACAGAAAGATGCCCACCGGAACCGTCAGAATACAAAAGTAGATGGAATTCCAGGTCGCCTTCCAAAACTCCGCGCTGCTGAACATGCGCACATAGTTTTCCACGCCGCTGATCTCATAGATACCAAAGGGGTGCGTCGTTGAAAAACTCAGCACCAGGGTCTGCACAAAGGGGTACACATTCAGCACCAGCAGGCCGATAATGGTGGGAGCCACCAGCAGATAGCCCCATTTCGCGTCATCTGTAAGCCATTTTTTCTTTCCCATACGATCCTCCAATCTCAAATGCGTCTGTCATCTGCCCGCGTCACGGCGCCTTGGCTTCGTCCACCAGACGCTGCATCTCGTTCAGCCCTTCATCCAGCGTCAGTTCTCCGCTGTAGATCTTCAGCAGCGTATCGCTGACCTGGGTCTTCCAGTTGGGCCGGGAAGCGTTGTTGACGCTCTGTACGCCGTAGTCGAACATTTCCACGCAGTGCTCCACGCTCAGATCGGCGTCAAATTTGTCAAATGCCTGGATCCAGGTATCTTCCAGGCCGATGTAGGCCGGGATCGCCGCTCCGGACATCCCCTGCACCCGCTGTCCTTCCTCCGAACCGCAGAACCGCAGGAAATCCAGCGCGTACTCCAGGTTCTTTCCCCTGGCGCCGGTGGCATAGGACAGGCCGTTGGAAATGGTGGCCCTGCCGTCTCCCTCCGCAGGGTCCGGGCACTTGGGCAGCACCGCGATATCCCACTGTCCCTGCAGCTGCTCATTGTTTTCCATAATGGACATCAGATTCCAGTTGCCTTCCAGATACATGGCTCCCTGGCCGGAGATAAAGGCCGTTCCCGGATTCGTCTCCGCAAAATAATTCTGATCGGGACACCAGGGTTCCTTCTGCAGGTTGATATAAAACTCCATGGCCTTCCGGGTGGCCGGCTGGGTAAATCCCGCCTGGGTCTTATCTTCGTTGAGAATATAGCCCCCTGCCTGATATACGAAATTCCAGTAGCCCAGCTGGTCGTCTGCATAGGCCATATAGCCGTATTTGCCGGTCTTTTCATAAATCTGCGCCGACGCCTCGCACAGATCGTCCCAGGTCCAGGTCTCGTCCGGATAAGAAACCCCTGCCTGGTCAAACAGCGTCTTGCTGTACACCAGTCCTACCGTGTCCTTGTCCTTGGGCACCCCGTACAGACGGCCGTCCGATCCTCTGGCGTTGTCCAATGAAATTTCCGAAAAGTGCTTCGTATAATAGTCCGGATCTTCCCCATCGTACAGATCGGTCACATCCGCCAGCATGCCGTAGTCCGCATATTTCAGAATCTGATTGGTGTGCATCCAGAAAATGTCCGGCAGCTGGTTGGCTTCCGCCGCCGCGTCCAGCTTGGTCCAGTATTCGTCCCAGCTGGTCACCTGCACCTCAATATACACGTCCGGATTCTGCTCCATATACGCGTCCACAATGGCCTGCATCCCGTCTCTCTGGGCGGTGTCCCAGATCTGGAACGAGAGCTTCACTCTGCCATCCGCCGTACGCTGCGTACTCTGACAGCCGCTTACAGAGACTGCCAGCAGCGACGCCAACCCCAGCGCCATGACCTTTTTTCCTGTTTTCTGCATAATTTACCCCCTGTTATCGTTCTGACTCACTGCAGATTTTCCGCGGAACTGCATTGCAGGCCTATCATACTCCCGCCGCCTCTTCAAGTAAATGCGGAGATAGAAGGAAAAATATACCCGTATTCTATTTTTCTCCTTCTCTGTTGATATCACCACGCATTTTGATATATAATAAAAAAAATGGCCGGTTTTCTGTCGAAAACCCACCAATTTCCCCGGCTGGATTGTTAAATTTTTGTCTATTTCACGCAGAGAGGAGACCGTTCATGAGCAATGTGCTATTCTCCATTTTTCCAAACGAACGTTTTGTAGACCTGAGTTTATACCAATATGGGTGGGAACAGTGCGAACCGCTTCACTCCTACGGCCCCTTTGCCCGCAACCACTACCTGTTCCACTACGTCATCTCCGGCGCCGGCACCCTTTTGTCCAACGATTCCTCCGGCGTTACCAATACCTACCATATTAAAAGCGGAGAAGGCTTTATGATTTTCCCCCGGCAGATCAACACCTATTATGCCGACAAGGACCACCCCTGGGAATACACCTGGGTAGAATTTGACGGTCTCCGGGTGAAGGAAGCGCTGGATTTTTCCGGCCTGACCATGGACGATCCGGTCTACCATTCCAATGCCAGGGATTTGTCCCTGCAGCTGAAAAATGAAATGCTCTACATCGCCCGCAATTCCCAGGAATCGCCGTTTCACCTGATCGGCCACCTCTATCTGTTCCTGGATTTCCTGACCCGTTCCTGCGCCTCCCGTAAAATGCTGCAGGGCGGAAAACTTCAGGACTTCTATGTCCGGGAGGCCATTTCCTTTATCGAGCAGAATTTTCAAAACGACATTTCCGTAGAAGACATTGCCGCGTTCTGCAGCCTGAACCGCAGCTATTTCGGCAAAATTTTCCGCGACACCGTCGGCAGAAGCCCTCAGGACTTTCTCATCCACTACCGGATGAGCAAGGCGGCAGAACTTCTGAAGCTGACGGAACTGAGCATCAAAGACATCGCCGGCGCCGTGGGCTACTCCAGTCAGCTTCATTTCTCCAGAGCCTTCAAGAATACCTTCGGCATTCCGCCCAGAGAATACCGCTCACAGAACCGGATCCGGCCCACTCCCGCCTGACCGGCGTTCCTGCTTTTTCTTCAGATACCGTTCCGCGAAGGACCGGGCCAGGGAGCCGGGCTTCATGGCGTCCAGCACCTGCGCCTCCGGCACCCAGAGGGCCCGGTCCACTTCCCCGGTCAGCGTAAAATTCTCGCTGTCCGCAGCGGCCGCGTAGTTGTGCATCAGCGTATTGGTCTTTTCAAAATATTCATTGTCGTTGTAGACGTAATCCGTCACATGCAGTCCCACCTCTTCTTCCACTTCCCGGACCAGGGTCTGCTTCGCGTTTTCTCCCTTATTGATATAGCCGGCAATCAGAATGTTGTCGCTGCGTCCGTACTGCTGGATCAGCAGGATTTTGTCCCGGTTCGGATTGTACAGCAGCACTGAAATGGCGCTGCTGTACGTGGGAAACCGGAATTCCCGGCAGGTTTCACAATAGGGAATCAGCCCGTCGGGGCCGCATACTTTTCTGGTCAGTCTGCTGCCGCATTTCTCGCAAAAACACATTTTTATACTCCTCTCCCCTTGACAAATCAAAAAAAATGTGTAAAATAAGGACTTGTTGTTAATATGTTACATTTTTATTACATATAATTAAGTATGTGTTAACCTTCTGTTGCACAAAGAAACAAACAACCAGAAAGGATTTGCATTATGAAAAAAACACATTGGTTTCCTTATATTCCCGCGCTTCTGACAGCGGCTCTCTGGATGACCCTGTCCTGGAGCACCGCCGCCTTTGCTTCTTCCGCGATGGGCATCATCGACAGCGGAAACGGCTCCCAGATCTCCGGCTGGGCCTGGAATCCCTCTTCTCCGGACACGCCGGTAGACGTACAGATTCAGATCCGCCGGGTTTCGGACAACTCACTGGCCGCCGAGCAGACGGTGACCGCCGATCAGTACCGGGACGATTTGGCTGCCAATTTTCAGAGCAACGGCTGCCACGCTTTTATCGCCGACATCGACTGGGCTTCCCTGGAAAACACCGAGTATTCGGTTCAGGCGTTTTCCGGCGGCACCCCTCTCTCCGGAAGGTTCTATTATAAAGAAGGCGCCTACAGCAAATCGCCTTCCACCGTACCGGGCGTAAACGGCGCGAATCTGATTCCTCTGGGCACCTTCAAAACCACCGGCTACTGCCCCTGCAACAGCTGCAGCGAAGGCTGGGGACGCCATACGTCCACCGGAGCCATCGCCTCCTCCAGACATACCATTGCCGTGGATCCGCGGGTGATTCCCTACGGCAGCCAGGTGATGATCAACGGCGTCGTCTACACCGCGGAAGACCGGGGCGGAGCCGTCAAGAGCAATCACATCGACATTTTCTTTGACACCCACGGCGAGTCCATAGCCCACGGCGTACGGTACGAATCCGTTTATCTGGTGCAGCGCTGACCTGTCCGGACCCGCCCTGGGGCGTCCGGCTACAGCAAAAACTCGCTGAGTACATAATTACTGATATCGATGCCGAATTCACTGAGGCGCACACGGGGGCTTTCCACCACAATCAGGTGGTTGGCCTCCAGTTTTTTTAACACATCTCCGTAGACATTCCACATATTCTGTCCGAACCGTTCCAGAAATTCACTGCCGGATACCCCTTCCATCATCCGCAGCCCCAGAAACATAAATTCTTCCATCTGCTCTTTTTCCGTCAGCGGATGCATCTCCAGATGGAGCTTTTCATCGGCCTCCGGCCCGTCCATACGGATGCGGCTGTACTTCTGCAGGTCCGGCTCGTTGCGGAAGCGGCAGCCCTGGATATAGGAGGAAGCTCCCAGGCCCAGGCCCAGGTATTCCCTGCCGGTCCAGTAGCCCACGTTGTGCCGGCAGGCGTATCCCCGCCTGGCATAGTTGGAGATCTCATACCGCTCATATCCCTGCTCCTTCAGAAACGCCTTGGCGGCGTAGTACATCTCCCGTTCTTCGTCTTCTCCGGGAAGGGCCTCCAGGTGATCATGATATTTCTCATAAAACGGCGTGCCTTCCTCCAGAATCAGGCTGTAGGCCGATATGTGCTCCGGCTTGAGCATCGCCGTCTTTTTCATGGTGTTCTTCCAGGAAGCCATGGTCTGCCCCGGCAGCGCCGACATCAGATCGACATTGACATTGGCAAAGCCCGCCTGGCGCACCCGCTGGTAGGTCTTCAGAAAATCGCCGTAGGTGTGGATGCGGCCCAGCGCCTTCAGTTCCCGGTCGTCCGCCGACTGCAGGCCGATGCTGATGCGGTTGATGCCGCAGGCCCGATAGGTCTGCAGCTTTTCCAGGGTCACGGTGCCAGGATTGGCCTCAATGGTGATTTCCGCCTCCGGCGAAACAGAAAAGCAGCGGTGCACCGTATCCATAAGGGCGGCGATTTCCCCCTCCTTTAACAGAGAAGGAGTGCCTCCTCCCAGGAATACGGTCACAGCCTCGTATCCCTGATAGTAAGCACTCTGGCACAGAATCTCCTGCCGCAGCTGCTCCACGTAGCCGCTTCGGACCAGGTCGCTGGCCGGCCCGGACAGGAAATCGCAGTATTCACATTTTCTGACGCAAAACGGAATATGAAGATATAATTCCAGTGGTCTTTTCAATGTCTATTCCTCATCCAGCTTCAATACGCTCATAAATGCCTTCTGCGGAATCTCCACGTTTCCCACCTGGCGCATCCGCTTCTTGCCTTCCTTCTGTTTCTCCAACAGTTTCTTCTTTCTGGTGATATCGCCGCCGTAGCACTTGGCCAGCACGTCCTTGCGCATGGCCTTTACCGTTTCTCTGGCGATGATCTTGCCGCCTATGGCCGCCTGTATGGGGATCTCAAACAGATGTCTGGGAATCTCCTCTTTCAGCTTCTCACACATCCTTCTGCCTCTTTCATAGGCGGAATCCTTGTGCACAATGAAGGACAGGGCGTCCACTTCCTCCCGGTTGATCAGGATGTCCAGTTTCACCAGTTCGGAGCGCTGGTATCCCTTGATCTCGTAGTCAAAAGAGGCGTAGCCCCGGGACCGGGATTTCAGCGCGTCAAAGAAATCGTAAATGATCTCATTTAACGGCAGTTCATAGCGCAGCATGGCCCGCGTGGTCTCCATATATTCCATTCCCAGATAGACGCCTCTGCGCTCCTGGCACAGCGTCATAATGGGGCCTACAAATTCCGTGGTCACCATGATCTCGGCGCTGACAATGGGTTCCTCCATGTAGTCGATCTCCGTGGGATCCGGCATGTTGGAAGGGTTAGTCAGTTCCATGACCTCTCCGTTTTTCTTGTGAATCCGGTACACGACGCCGGGGGCGGTGGTCACCAGATCCAGGTTGTACTCCCGCTCCAGCCGCTCCTGGATAATCTCCAGGTGGAGAAGGCCCAAAAACCCGCAGCGGAAACCGAAGCCCAGGGCCACGGAAGTCTCCGGTTCAAAGAACAGCGCGGCGTCGTTCAGCTGCAGCTTTTCCAGGGCGTCCCGCAGATCGTTGTACTTGGCTCCATCCGCCGGATATAGGCCGCAGTACACCATGGACGTGACTTTCTTATAGCCCGGCAGCGGTTTTTCACAAGGGTAATTTTTGTCGGTAATGGTATCGCCTACGGCGGTATCTTTTACATTTTTGATACTGGCGGTGATATAACCCACCATGCCGGCGCTCAGCTCGTCGCAGGGAATAAACTGCCCTGCGCCGAAGTAGCCTACTTCCACCACTTCCTCTTCCGCGCCGGTGGCCATCATGCGGATCACGGTGCCCTTGCGCACCCGTCCCTCCTTCACCCGGCAGAACACGATCACGCCTTTGTAGGAATCATAGAGGGAGTCAAAAATCAGCGCCTGCAGCGGCGCGTCCGGATCTCCCGCGGGAGCCGGGATCTTTTCCACAATGGCCTCCAGCACCTGGTCCACATTGTATCCGGTTTTGGCCGAAATCCGCGGCGCGTCGTGGGCTTCCAGCCCGATCACGTCCTCGATTTCCGCCGCCACCCGGTCCGGGTCCGCGCTGGGCAGGTCCACCTTGTTGATCACCGGAAAAACGTCCAGATCGTGGTCCAGCGCCAGGTAGACGTTGGCCAGGGTCTGCGCCTCGATGCCCTGCGCCGCGTCCACCACCAGAATCGCTCCGTCGCAGGCCGCCAGACTTCTGGACACCTCGTAGTTGAAGTCCACATGTCCCGGCGTATCGATCAGGTTGAAAATATATTCCTCTCCATTTTTCGCCTTGTAGACGGTCCGCACCGCCTGGGCTTTAATAGTAATGCCCCGTTCCCGTTCCAGGTCCATGTTGTCCAGTACCTGGGACTGCATCTCCCGGCTGGTGAGAAGGCCGGTCATCTCAATGATCCGGTCCGCCAGCGTGGATTTGCCGTGGTCGATATGGGCGATAATACAAAAGTTGCGGATTTTGCTTTGGTCTACAGCTGCCATGTATGATCCTTTCTTTTTTCCTTCTGAAACAGGAACCCCGGCCGGCGGGGTTCTCCGACTTTGCCTTTAGAAAATATATCATTTTTTCCCCATCCTTGCAACTGTTCCTTCTATATTTACTGTCCCCTCAGCACCATATCCAGCAGTTCTGCCAGCGGCTCCATGGCGTTTCTGGCCTCTTCGTAGGTATTGGTCTGGGCGCCCGCCTCGATCAGAGAGGAGCGTGGGCGCAGATGGAGGTTGTAGCGCAGGCCTTTCAGATAGATATTTCTGGTAAATCCGGGGAAATAGGCCGCCGCGTTCAGCTGCATCTGCAGGCTGAAGGCCAGATTATCTTCTTTGTAGGGATTGGGCAGATACTCAATGGGCCCCTCCG
Organism: uncultured Lachnospiraceae bacterium; assembly: GCA_944380605.1. GTDB lineage: Bacteria > Bacillota > Clostridia > Lachnospirales > Lachnospiraceae > UBA3402. The sequence continues at coordinate 20,488 of CALWIA010000011.1, forward strand.
GCGTCTGGCTCATGCCGTTGAAAAACATGATCTTTGCCGTCGGCTTCCCGTTTACCTCCGTCACCATATGTACGCTTTCATCCACCCCGTCCCGGTGCAGGTCCAGCACCACTTCAATGGAAGGATTCTGCTGGAGGATTCCCGTCACTCCTTCCAGGGCGTAGTTGTAGGCATGGCTGCGGTCCAGCTTCCCGTCCACCAGATCATACACCGACGTATCGTGGAGCACCCGGTATCCCTTGGCTTCCAGCAGTTCTGCCAGATAGCTTCCGGCGCCCACCACGGTGGCATCCGGCTGGTCCGGCCCGTAATCCGCATAGGTTTCCTGGGAATGGGTGTGATAAATCAGAATCTGCGGGCCGCTTCCTTCCATGTCTATGGACAGATCCTCGGACAGCAGCCGTTCCGCCTGCATCTCTTCCCGGCGGGCAGTGGTGGAGGTGTGCACGCTGTAAAAATTCTGCATGAGAAAATCGTAGTCTTCCAGCTGTTCCACCATATACGCGGTGCCCAGCACCGGCAAGTCCCAGGAGGTGCGGTAGGCCGGCGTCCAGAGGCGCTCCCCCGACGGCAGCGCTCCCGCATCCTCTGCCGGCTCCGGCCCATCCGTTTCTTTCGTCTCCCCCGACGGCGTTTGTTCCGGTTCTGCAGTCTTTCCATGCCCAGCATCCGGAGACAGCAGAAAAGAAGCCTCTTTGCGCAGCCGCTCCTCCTCCAGGTATGCCAGAAACGAAGGGTCCTGGCTGTACGGGTTCTGGTTTTCCGCTGCCGGCCATTCCTGTCCTGCCGCCGGCAGCAGCAGGCGCAGTCCCGCGTCCAGCCAGGTTTCTTCTCCCTTTCCGCTTCCAGCCGCGTCCGCCGCCGGGAGACTCCTCGACAGCCAGTCCGCCAGCATCTCCGCCGCGTACCGGCGCGCCAGATCCGGCATCCTCTGCTGCCCAGGCCCCGATCCTGCCTTTTCCAAACCGTACCGCGCCGCCAGCGCCAGGCCCAGACCCATTCCCGCCGCCAGCATGCTTCTCTTCAGAAGAACTTCCACTCGCCTGCGTGTTTTCACGGCGGCCATCGGCTCCTTTCCCGCGCCTTCGCGCTCCCGCAATCCTCATACAGGCAAGCCTGCATCGGATTGCGGACCGTTTGACTCTGGTATCATCATATGTGTATTCCCGGGCTGTTTTGACTGGTTTGGGGGCAAAAGGCCAGGTGAATGGCTTCTGCCAGTATGACGCCCAGTTTTTGTATGGTCTGGTCGATGTCGGGGGGCGTGACATAGAGGCTTCCGAATTCCGGTTCCAGCAGTTCCCGGATCAGCTGATACTGCTGGTCGGGGTCCAGGCTTTCCAGAAAGTCGCCGGCTTCTTTGGTCTCCATGGCGCTGGCCAGGGTCTGAATCAGCGCGGAAATGGTATCGTGAACGATGGCCGCCGCTCCCACCACGGTGGGTACGCCTATGGCGATCACCGGAACGCCCAGGCTCTCCCGGGTCAGGCCATGGCGGTGGTTCCCTACGCCGGAGCCGGGATGAATCCCGGTGTCCGTCAGCTGTACGGTGGTCCCCAGCCGCCGGATGCTGCGGGCCGCCAGCGCGTCGATGGCTATCACCAGATCCGGTCCGGTCTCCTCCACAACGCCTTTGAGAATTTCTGCCGTCTCCATGCCGGTCTGGGCCATGACCCCCGGCACAATGCCGCTGATCACCGCCTGGTCCGGCAGTTGCCCGGTACGGGGCGGTTCTTCCAGATTCCGGTTCACCCGCAGATGGTTTAACGTCTCCGGCCCCAGCGCGTCCGGCGTCACCGAAGGATTTCCCAGTCCGGTAACCAGCAGATGCAGCGGCCCAGCCGCCGGCAGCAGATGTTTTTTCCGCATTTCCCCGGTCAGCCGCCGCAGCTGTTCTGCCAGTTCTTCCGAAACCTCCCGGCAGTACGCCTCGTTTCCCCCGGCAATGCACCGGGCCTCTATGGTCAGGTACGTTCCCTTTGCCTTTCCCATGGCTCTGGCCCCTTCCTGGTCCAGGATTACCACTTCCGTCAGCTTGATGGCGCTGTCCGCCTTTCTCCATTCCCGCAAGGATACCCCTGTCACTTCTCCCCCTCTGCCGGGGAAACTTTCTTTTTCTTCTACCGCCAGATCGGTCCGGATTTCAAACATCCTCATGCCCTCCTGTTGTCACTGCCGTTCTCACTGTTTTCCGGTAACATTTTTTCCCAAAAAACCGGGAAATATGTATTGACATTCAAAGGCAGATTGGATAGAATAATATAGCATGTTTACATTGAACTGACCGTGTCCAGGCTTTGATGCAAACCAGAGAATAAACTTATTATTTTATCGGAGGTGTACAGATTGGCTAACATTAAATCTGCTAAGAAGAGAATTTTAGTGACCGAGACCAAGGCTGCCAGAAACAAAGCCATCCGGTCCAAAGTGAAAACCATGATGAAAAAGGTGGATGCCGCGGTTGCTGCCGGTGACAAGGCTGCTGCACAGGTTTGCCTGACCGCTGCGATTTCCGAGATTGAGAAGGCTGCTTCCAAGGGCGTATATCATGCCAACAATGCGTCCCGGAAAGTTTCCAAGCTCAGCAAAGCCGTAAATTCTATGGCTTAATCAATTGCCTGCATAATATAAACGACGAAATGATAAATCCCGCAAAGCTGTTTGGTGTGTCGGCTCTGCGGGATTTTTGTTTACCGATTCTGTTTTAACGGCTGCGGCTCTGTCTGCCACTGCCGGGCAATCAGCAGTTCCACTGCCAGACGTTCGTGCAGGCGTCCGGTCTTCACCGCCTCCTCCATCTCCGCGCAGAACTCCACGCAGGAGAGGATCTGCTCCCGTGTAAAACCGCGGGCCTGGGGCATGACCTTTCCCACCACAAACGGCTGCATCTTCAGCCGCGACGCAATGGTCTGCCGGTCCATGCCCTGGGCCATCAGTTCCTTCACCTGGAGAATCTGGTTGAACTGCCGGGCAATCAAAAACAGAATCCGCATCGGCGGCTCCTTCAGCGTCAGCAAATCCTCATACAGTTCCATAGCCTCCCGGGTCCGCCGGTTTACGATATGGGACACCATCTCGAAAATCCGGCTGGTGATCCGCTCCGTGCAGATATCCTCCACATCCTGGTCCGTAATCACCTCCCGGCCCATGGTATAACTGATCAACTTTTCCAGTTCCATCCGGATGTTTTCCATATCGTCTCCGGTTTTGGCCAGAAACCGCTCCATGGTGCGGCCCGTAATTTTCTTTCCTTCTCTGGACAGAATGCCTCCGGCCCAGGCCGCCAGCTGTCCGGCGTCCTGCCGCTCCAGTTCGGCGGCGTACCCCAGTTCTTTTACCTTCTTGTACAGCCGGCTTCGCTTGTCCACCTCCGATTCCGAAAAAATCATACAGGTGGTGTCCGGCATCTGCGGCAGATACTCCACCAGAGGCTCCGCCCCGCTTCCCTTAAACAGCCCGCTGTCTTCCACCACAATCAGGCGCCGGTCCGCGAAAAAGGGCATGGTATCCGCCAGACTGATGACCTCCTTCAGATCCAGCCCCTTGCCTTCAAAGGTATGGACATTCATGGTATCCTCGCCGGCAATGGCCTCTTTCAGCCGGTTTTTATAGCTTCTTTTCAGAAACGCCTCTTCCCCGAACAGCAGATATACCCGCCGGAAATTTCCTGTTTTCAGATCCTGATTCAATGTTTTCATTCCGTTTCTTCTCCCTTACGGACACGGCAGGCCCATGGATTTGGCGTACCGGCAGCCGCTGGGCGCGGCGGCGCATCCGCCCATGGCCGTCTCCCGCAGCTCCGGCGGCAGTTTTCTGCCTGTGGCGTACATGACGCCCAGCATTTCGTCAAAAGGAATCGGCTGCCGGATCCCCGCCAGCGCCAGTTCCGCCGCCGTCAGCGCGTTGGCGGCTCCCGCCGCGTTGCGCCCCTGACAGGGACATTCCACCAGACCGCCGATGGGATCGCATACCAGTCCCAGCATGTGCATCAGCGCGGCGCTGGCGGCTTCCAGACACTGACCGGGACTTCCCCCCATCAGCTGCACCGCCGCCGACGCCGCCATGGCCGAAGCCACGCCCACCTCCGCCTGGCAGCCGCCTACCGCTCCCGCCACCGTAGCGTTGCGCATCGCCAGATAGCCAATGGCGCCGGCGTTGAACAGCCCCTCGGTCAGCTGCGCGTCCGACAAGCCGTACACGTCCTGCATCGCCAGCAGCACCCCCGGCACCACGCCGGAGGCCCCGGCGGTGGGAGCCGCCACAATCAGCCCCATGGAGGCGTTGACCTCCAGCGTAGCCATGGCGTAAGCCGCCGCCCGGTTCAGCATGCCGCCGCACAGGCTCTTTCCCTCTTCCCGCAGGCGGTTCAGCTTCCGCGCCTCTCCGCCGATCAGTCCTCCCACAGACTTTCTGGGGGCCTGAAGCGGCGTCCGGCAGGATTCCTTCATAATCTTCAGCACTTTCCGCATCCGCCGCATGCCTTCTTCCGGCTCCAGTTCGCCCTGTGCCCATTCCCTCCGCTTCATCGCCTCAGAAATGGCGCAGTTTTGCTCCTGGCACAGCTGCAGCAGTTCCTTTCCGTTTTTAAAATCCGTTTCCACGATTCCGCGCCTCCTTGCTCTGTCCCTGTCCTAGCGGCGCAGCAGCATCACGTCCCGGACGCAGGGATGATTCCGGATGTCCTCCGCCGCTTTCGCGGGAATCTGCCCGTCCAGTTCCACAACGCTGCAGGCCATGCTGCCCCGGGACTCCCGGAACAGCTTCATAAACGCGATATTGGCGCCGGCTTCGCTGAGGCACCGGGTAATGTGGGCCGCGGCCCCCGGCTTGTCCTCATGCATCACCACGATGGTCTCATACTCGCCCGTAATGTCCACTTCCGCCTCATTGATCCGGGTAATCCGGACCTTGCCGCCCCCCAGAGACTCGCCCCGGATCCGCATCACCCGGCCGTCTTCGCTGGTAATCACCATATCCGCCGTGTTGGGATGGAGATCCGTCTCCGTCCGGTCCGGCACAAAGGAGTACTCCAGGCCGATGCGGTCGGCAATAGCAAAGGAATCGGGAATCCGCCGGTCGTCCGGGCGAAACCCCATAATACCGCCCAGCAGCGCCCGGTCCGTGCCGTGCCCCTGATAGGTCCTGGCAAAAGAACCGTAGAGAATAAACTCCACCCGCTTCAGTTTTCCCACCGCCAGGCCCCGGGCCAGGCGGGCCATGGAAACGGCTCCCGCCGTATGGGAACTGGAAGGGCCGATCATATTGGGCCCCAGAACGTCAAATACACTGATCCATGACATGGCAATCACTCCTGTGGAATCTGATCTTTTATTGAAATGCGCCGGCGGACTCCGGCCCCTGCCGGAAGGTCCGCGCCCAGACCTTTTGTCCGTCGGAAAACACAAAGACGGCGCCCTGTTCCATGGTCTGAAACACCCGGACTCCCTGCCGCCCCAGGCGTTCCAGCACCTCCGGCGACGGATGGCCGTAGGAATTGTCCCGGCCGCAGGAAATCACCGCCCAAACCGGAGAAACCTCTGCCAGAAACGCCTCTCCTGAAGAAGCCGCCGATCCGTGGTGCGCCGCCTTCAGCATCTGCACCGGACGGCTCAGGCGCAGGCCTGGCTCCGTCTGCTGCCGCTTCAGCCACTCCCCCTCGCCTTCCTGGCTCATATCGCCGGTCAGCAGCAGGCAGGCATTTCCGTAAGAAGCTTCCAGAAGCAGGGAATGGGCATTGCGGTCCTCTGCCGCTTCCGGACTGCCTGCGTACAGGCAGCGCAGCCGAAGGTCTCCCGCTTCTAGGATATCCCCTTCCCGCACCCACCATACGCCGGTTCCCGCCTGCTCTGCCAGCCTGGTCAGTTCCTCATAGGCCTCGTCTCCCTGTCCCAGCCAGGGCAGCGCCAGATGCCGGATGCGGATGCCGCAGTCCGCTTCCAGCAGATATTCCAGGCCGGAAATATGGTCCTGGTCCGCGTGGCTGACCACCGCGCAGTCCACGGTGCTGACGCCCAGGCTTTTCAGATACGGCTCCAGAATATCCTTTCCCAGGTCTTTCCGGTCGGAGCTTCCCGCGTCGGACAGCACCACACCTTCCGCCGTCCGCAGGCACACCGCGTCTCCCTGCCCCACATCCAGAAACGCCGCTTCCAGCCCTTGCGGCGGCAGCGGCCGCAGCAGCAGGAAACCGGCGGGAAGCGCCGCGGCCAGCACCGCCAGGCGGCGCAGCTGCCGTTTCAGGTCCGACTCCGGCTCTTTTCGCTTTTCCAGCCGCCATCGCCGCTCCCGCCGGTTTCTCCCGTGCCAGAACCAGGCCGCCGCCGCCCACAGCCCCGTATACAAAACCGCCTGCCAGAGGGCGGGCCGGCCGGTGATCAGAAGGGATCCCGGCAGACTGCCGAACCCCCGGCACAGCCAGCGGTACAGCGCCAGCACATAGTGGCCCGTACCCACGGCAAACCTTCCCGCCTCCGGCATCCAGAACCCCAGTCCGATGCCGGCCAGTCCGGAAGCCAGTACATAGCCCATCAGCGGAATCACCAGCAGATTCAGCACAATGCTGTAGGCCGGGTATTCAAAAAAATGCCAGGAAGTCATAGGGTAGGTCACTGCCTGCACGGCAATCCCAGCCGCCAGCGCGGGAATCAGGCGAACCGGCCCTTCCAGCCGCCGCGCCAGAATCCGCCCCAGGCCGTTTATGGCAATGACCGCGCCGAAAGAAAGCTGAAATCCGGCCTGAAACAGCAGGGAAGGAGAAGGCGCCAGCAGCAGCAGGGCGGCAGCGGACAAGGCGGACAGAGAATCGTAGGTCCTCCCCAGGCCGTCGGCGGCGAAGCGGAACAAAAGCATCAGCACCGCACGCACGGCGCTGGCGGAACCGCCGGTCAGCGTCCCGTAGCTGACGGTCACCGCGGCCCCTGCCGCCCCCGCCAGCTTCCTGCCGGCTCCTCCTCTGCGCAGCAGAAGATAAAATCCCTGGCCGATCATGGAGACGTGGAGCCCGCTGACCGCCAGCAGATGAGAAATCCCGTTTTCCTGATACAGCTTCTGGATTTCTTCCGGCAGCCGGCTTTTGTCGCCCAGCACCACCGCCTGAAAGACCCCCAGATCCTCCGGCCCGCAGATCTGCTCCAGCACGCGGCCCGCCTGCCGCCGCAGCCGGTACAGCGCATCGGGAAACCACCGGTACCCGCTGCCGGCCGGCTGCAGATGCCTGCCCTCCGCCCGGGCCCCGATGCCCAGGGCATAGTAATAGGCGCCGAAATCAAACTGGCCGGGATTGCCGGGAAGGGGAAAGGGCTCCGCCTCTCCCTGGAGCCGCACCTTCTGCCCGATATGCAGCTGGTCTTCCCAGTCTGGCAAATCCTTTAGTTCCTCCCAGGACACGTACACCAGCAGCCCTGGAAATTCCCCGCTGACGCCGCTGCCCCACAGCCGCGCTTCGCTCAGCTCCAGCGCCAGGGACCACTGGTTCTCTCCTATATCTTCCAGATACCCCTCTATCTCCAGGGGCATCCCCAAAAGCGCCTCCGCCAGTTCCCGCTGCTGCCGCTGCGCCTGCTGGTCCTGCCGGCAGACAGCGGCGCCAAGCAGCACCAGAACCGGCACCGCGGCCCGCAGCCATCCGGCCCCTTTGGGGCGGAGCCATGCCAGCGCCGCCGCCCACGCCAGACAGAGAAGGGCCGCAGACACGGCCCCCAGATATCCCGGCATCTGTGCGCACAGCTCTCCAAGCACAAAGCCTCCCGCTGCCCATACCAGCGGCCGGCTCATACGCACCTCTTTCCGCGGCAGACCTGCCGCCGCGCTTTTCTCCTATCCTACCACAGCCGGCCCCGGAACACAACCAGGCTGTCAAAAAACGTACCGCTACGGCTGCGGAGCTTCTTCCAGCTCCAGGTTCCGTTCAAACTGGGTGTTCAGCGACACCGTATCCCGGAACATCACGTCCTGGGATCCGTTCACCGTAATCTGCACCTTGTTCACCGTGGAGGAGACGCACAGCGAGTTGACCACGGCGTAGATGGGCAGATACTCATTGACGGAAAGGGTGTTGTTGAGAAATTCGGCGTCAAAATTGACGTAGCAGACATTTTCGCTGACCGACACGTTTAACAGCTTGGTGCCGGAAGGCAGCACCGCGGCGCGGCCGGCCTGTTCCGGTCCCCGGATCAGTTCCTCCACAATCAGCTTTTCCATGGACGTGTTGATGCTATGTACCACTTCCCGTTCCTCCGGCAGCAGGTACTGACCGGTTTCATCGGCAAAATACAGGGTCAGACTGGTCTTTTCGAAGGTATTGACGTCGCTGATGCTTTCAATAAAATCTCCCTCCGACAGCACCCCCACCGGACTGCCGGACTGGTCCAGCAGCGGCTGGTCCGCCACGTAAATACTGATATAGTCCACGCCTTCCACCTGGGTCATGGTCTTGGTCAGCGCCGCCCGGCACAGAATCTCCCGGGTAGCGTTCATATTGGCCCGGCTTCCGTAGCCGGCGTCAAAATACAGATACAGCACCTGCTCTTCCTGCCGGTATCCCAGGTAGCCTACCTTGTCCGACAGCGCCGCCTGGCTGTCCACGTCGTTGGGCACGTGGAGAAACTGTTCCATCAGTTCCTGGATCAGCAGATCCGGGTCTTTGGTCTCCGTCCGGTACTCCCAGGGAGACAGCTGGGTCATAGACGCGTTCAGGTAATAGATCTGGTAGGCGTCTCCCGGCGCCTCCTCGCTTCCCGCGCCGCGGCAGGCCGTCAGGGCCAGCGCCGCCAGAAGAAGCAGAACGCCGCGCAGTATGGATTTGATGTTCATGTCCGCTTCCTCCTATGAAATGTAATTCAGCGGGATCCGCACGGTAAACACCGATCCCTCTCCTTCTTTGCTGGAGAGGCGGACCGCTCCGTGGTGCTTTAAAATCACATCCCGGGTAATGGCCAGCCCCAGGCCGGTGCCTCCCGTCTCCCGGGAACGGGCTTTGTCCACCCGGTAAAACCGTTCAAAGACGTGCTCCTGGTATTCCTCCGGAATTCCGATGCCGGAATCCGCTACCTTGACATAGAAAAACTTGTGGTCCGCGTCCAGCGTCACCCGCACCCAGCCGTTTTCCACGTTGTATTTGATGGCGTTTTCCACCAGATTGTTCAATGCCAGCGACAGCTTCACCTCGTCCACGTCGGCAGTCACTTCCCGGATGCTTTCATAGATCAGCTCCACGTTGCGCTTCTGGGCAATGGGCCGCAGCCGTTTTAAAATCTGCTGCACCAGCGCGTTGACGTCCACCTGGGCGATGTTCAGCTCCGCCGCCGCCTTGTCCATTTTCACCAGGGACAGCAGGTCGTCGATGATCTTGCTCTCCCGGTCGATTTCATCGGAAATATCCGCCATAAATTCCCGGTACAGCTCCACCGGCGCGTCTTCCATTCCCATCAGCGAATCCGCCAGCACCCGGATCGAGGTAATGGGCGTCTTCAGCTCATGGGACACGTTGGATACAAATTCCTCGCGGGACTGGTCCACCGTCTTCAGCTTGGTCATGGTGGTCTGAATCGCCGCCGAAATCTGCCGAGTCTCTTTGTAGGCGTTTTCCTGAATGGTCTCGTCCAGGTTGCCGGAAGCCACCCGGTCCAGCACCACCTGCAGCCGCTCAAAGGGCTTCATCAGCAGAAACAGGGCCAACATGGCCGACAGCGCCAGCAGCCAGAACGCCACCACCTGGAAAAAGGAAATTTTTTCCGACACGTCCGCGGTGTTGGCCGTAATATTCTCTGTGGAAACCGTCATCAGCAGCACGCCGTCGATCACAGCCGGATCCATGGCGCTGTAAATCGGCGTAGTCACGGCAAAATAATGCTTGCCCTCTTCATTCAGCACCGTGCTTTCTCCCTGAAAGCACCGCAGCACCGCTTCCGCGATGTTCAGGCGCCCTTCCGCCAGTTTAAAAGAGTCTTTGATGACCCGGAAGTTCCGGTCCACCACCACCACTCTGCCGCTGAAAATGTCGCCGATGGTATCCAGTTCCTTGTCCATCATCGCGTCCTTGGTTTCCGCGTTCATGTAACCGGAGCGGGTAAGGCGGTCGCTGGTAATCAGGCACTGGTTCTGCACCTCGATCATCCGCTGGTCGATCTGGGTCTGCATGAAAGAGCCGGTCATCACCTTTCCCAGAATAAACATGGGGAGAAACCCCATGCCCAGAAGCAGCAGAAACAGCGGCACTTTCATGCTGACCGCCGGAAGCTTCAGATTCAGTTTTTTTATGGAAAACGGCAATCCCGACACACCTCCTGTTCCCATGGCGCCGTCAGAACAGCGCCTTCGTGCACGCCACCGCCAGGGCTCCCGGCCCGATGTGGCAGCTGATGCTCAAGGAAAGCGGCGCCATGACGATCTCCCCGGTCTTGGGAAACGCCGCCTGCAGTTCTTCCTTCAGTTCCAGCGCCGCTTCCTCGCTGTCCGTGTGAGCGATCTCCAGATGGGTCCGCTCCGCCTCCGGATCTTCAAACCGCTGCTCCAGATCTCTGGACAGAGCCGCCAGCATAATGGTCTTGGCCTGCTTCATGGTCCTGGCCTTGGCAAAGGCGTCCAGCTTGCCTCCCTGTATGGTCAGCACCGGCTTGATCCGCAGCAGGGTGCCCAGGGCCGCGGCCGCCGGTGTGATCCGGCCTCCCTTTTTCAGGTATTTCAGCGTATCCACGGTGATGTAAATGCTGGAATCCGGCCCGGTTTCTTCCAGCTTCTGCCGGATCTGCGCCGCATCCATCCCTTCTCCGGCCATCTGTACCGCGTCTGCCGCCGCCTGCAGCTGGGTCACGGAAATCCGGCGGTTGTCCGCCACCTGCACCCGGCCGCCGTAGTCCTCCGCCAGCATCCGCGCCGTCTGGCAGGAACCGCTTAAGGCGCTGGACATGGGGATGTGGACCACCTGGTCATATTCCCCCAGCACCTGGTCCCACAGGTTCATCACCGCCTCCGGAGACGGCTGGGAAGTAGCGATGTCGCTGCCTTCCCGCAGTTTCTCATAGAACTCCCGCTGCGTCAGGCTGATATCTTCAAAATAATCCTGGCCATCAATGGTAAACGGCATCGGCAGCACAAAGACTCCCATCCGGGCCGCCTGCGCCTGGGTAATGCCGCTGTTGCTGTCTGTGACAATTCCGATTCTCATACTTTGTTTTTCTGCTCCTTTGTCTCATTCGCGGATCCGGAATCCGGCCCGCGCGGCGCTTACGCGCCTTTCTGCTCTGCCATGGTATACAGTTCGTAATACATGCCGCGTTTCTTCAGCAGTTCCTCGTGGCTTCCTTCTTCCACAATATGGTTGCCTGCCAGCACCAGAATCCGGTCCGCGCCCCGTATGGTGGAAAGGCGATGGGCAATGGTCAGCGTCGTCCGCCCCTGGGCCAGTTTATCCAGAGACAAATTCACCAGGTGCTCGCTTTCATTGTCCAGCGCAGACGTGGCCTCGTCCAGAATCAGAATAGCCGGATTCTTCAGAAATACCCGGGCAATGCTGATGCGCTGCTTCTGTCCGCCGGACAGCTTCACGCCCCGTTCTCCCACATAGGTATCGTATCCGTCCTTCAGCTGGCTGATAAACTCGTGGGCGCCTGCCATGCGGGCCGCCTGCAGCACTTCTTCCCGGCTGGCCCCCGGCCTGCCGTACTCGATATTTTCATATACCGTTCCGGAAAACAGATAGACGTCCTGCTGCACCACGCCGATGTTGGTCCGCAGGCTCTCCAGCGTCACCTGCCGCACGTCCTGGCCGTCCACCAGAATCCGGCCGGAAGTGGTATCGTAGAACCGGGGAATCAGATTGCACAGGGTGGTTTTGCCGCCTCCCGACGGCCCCACCAGCGCCACCTTCTCTCCGGGACGGATCTTCAGGCTGATATCGGAAAGCACCGGATTGTGGTCGTCCGGATACTCAAAGCTCACATGCTCAAACGAAATGGTTCCCTTTACATCGTGAAGCGGCTCGGCGCCCGGTTCGTCGAAGATGTCGATCCTGGAATCCATGATTTCCACAAACCGCTCGATGCCGGTCATGCCCCGCTGGAACTGTTCCGCGAACTCGATGATACGGCGGATGGTGGTCAGCAGAGTGGATACGTACATGGTGTAGGCCACCAAATCGCCGGCATTGATATAGCCGTGGAACAGAAACAGGCCGCCGGCCACGATCACCACCGTGTACATCAGGCCGTCGAACATGCGCACCGTGTCCTGAAAGGCCGCCATATATTTGTACATTTCCCGCTTGATCACCAGGAAAGCCTGGTTGTCTTTGCGGAATTTCTCGATTTCAATATCCTGGTTGGCAAAGGCCCGGACCACCCGGTTGCCTAGCAGGTTGTCTTCAATCCTGGCGTTCAGTTCGCCGATATGAACTCTCTGTTTCTTAAAGGCCGCCCGCATTTTCAGGTTGAAATAGGTGCAGGAGACCACCATCACCGGCACAATGGCGAAAATGATCACCGTCAGCAGCAGATTGATCCTGGCCAGAATCAGAAACGCCGCCACGGTTTTGATAAAAGCGATAAAAAATTCTTCCGGGCAGTGGTGGGCAAATTCCGTCACGTCAAACAGGTCGTTGGTGATCCGCGACATCAGCTGTCCCACTTTGGTATTGCTGTAGTACGTATCCGACAGCTTCTGCAGATGCTCAAAAGCGTCCTGCCGCATGTCCGTCTCGATCCGGGCGCCCATAATATGGCCGGTGTAGGCCATATAAAAGTTGGCGATTCCGTCCACAATCCGCAGCCCGAAGTACAGCATGCCGATGCCCCATATGGTCTTTACCGTCAGCGACGCCAGATCCTGGGCTCCCTGGTTGGTGATGTAGCGCAGAATCAGCGGCAGCACCATCTCGCACACCGTCGTCAGCGACGCGCAGAACAGGTCCAGAAACAGGACCGGCAGGTACTTTTTGTAGTACGGCGCAAACCGGCGGATCAACTCTGATGTCTTTTTCGTCCTCTCTCCCATGATTCACCTCATCCCGCAGTGCCGTTTGGGCACGCGTTTCTGTTTCGTACGGATTCCCGCTTCCAAAGAAGCCGGTTTCCTTTCTATTCTACTCCATTTTTGCGGGAAATTCTACTGTTTTTCCGGCCAAAGCGCATCCATGGTTTTCCAGACGGCCCGCGCTTTTTGTTTCCGGCGCCGCTTTTTTGGTAGACAGCCCCCGGCCCGTTGGATATAATGGGGGTATACCAACGTAAAAAGGAGGCCCCTATGCCTTATTGTCCCAAATGCGATATGGAATTTGTAGAAGGAATCACCGTCTGCAGCGACTGCGGCGGCCCCCTGGTGGAGTCTGAAGAAGAAGCCCGGCGGATCCAGGCACAGCAGAAGGCCCAGGAAGCCCAGGCAGACCCGAAACACGGGGCCCGGCCTGCGGCACCCAGAGTCCGGGTCTATGTGGACAAAGCCCAGAAATACGACGATCTGAAGTCTTCCGCTTCCGCGTTTCTTCTGATCGGCGGCCTGCTGCTGGCGGTGTCCGTCCTGTGCTGGATCGGCATACTTCACATTCCCATGGCCAGGGTTTCCCGCCTGCTGTTCCAGGGGGTGCTCACCTGCATGGGCTGCTTTGCCATCGGCGTATACATCCGCACTTCCCGCTCCGCGAAGGAACTGCTGCCGCAGATCCGCCAGGAAAAAGACCAGACCGACGCCATTCTGGAATGGTTTCAGGAGACCTATGACCGGCAGGCCATTGACAGCCGGATCGAGGACGCCGGCCAGCTTTCCGACGAGGAACTGGCGCTGAAGCGGTTCCAGGTCATCCAGGACTTCCTGGTTACCGGCCGGGATCTCCCGGATCCGTCCTATGTAGACGCCCTCAGCGAGGAACTGTACGGCCGGCTGTTTGAATCCTGACCGCCCCTGCCGCACATTTTTCCGCGTTTCCGATACACTATAGTATAGCCACTGGCGAGGAGTGTATCGTTTTGAACAGAAATACCTGCCCATTCCCGCAGCCGCCCTGCGGGAATTTTGATTTTTCCGGCGGGCCCGTTCCGGAGTGCCTGCCTGCTTCCGGCCCGGCCGCCGTTTCTTCTTCTGCCTGCCAGGACGGCATGGAACGCGTTCTGAGAATCCTTGGCGAGCCTTCCATTGCCCGATACATCGATTTTCAGAAATTCGCGTTTCTGACGCCCTTTTCTCTGGCGGGAAGCCGGTTTCTGGCGCCGGATTCCTCTTCCGGCGCTTCCTGCAGCAACCTGGGGCCGCTGCAGGGACGGTTCTGCCGCCTCACCGGAGATGGACTGCTGGAAATCAGCGCCGCGGCGGCCTGGCCCTTCCCGCAGCAGGCCGGTTCCCCGGCAGAGCCGTCCCCGCTGCCGGAAGCCGCCTGCGTCTGTGCCGGCCAGCTGACCGCCGTCGCCTTTGCTTCCGCAGGTTCCGCCTCCTGCGGCGCCCAGGCCGCCTTTGAACGGGTGCGGGAATACCTCCAGGCCCATGCCAGAACCCGCCTGCCGGCGGACGGCCAAACCGGCCCGGGCAGCGCCATCGGCCGGCGTCTCACCGCCGGCGCCGGCCGCACCGCCGCTTTCATGGCCCATGGGCTGGTGCTTTCCGGCGTATCGGTTCTGGGCGTCATCGACGGGATCCTGATTCTGGCCGGAGAAGAGGACCGCAGGTTTTACCTGGTCCGTGCCGGCTGCGTTCAGTTCGCGGGGCTGTAGCGGCCGCTTTCCTGTCTTATCGCGCAAAAAGGCGGAGAAACGATGCCGTTTCTCCGCCCTGATTTTCAGCCATCTTTGATTTATTTCCGGATCAGAAGGGATTTTCCGGTCATTTCCGCCGGCTGCTCCATACCCATAAGCTCGATCAGAGTCGGAGCGATATCCGCCAGGCAGCCGCCCTCTCTCAGACCCAGGGAAGGATCCGCGTTTACCAGCAGGAAGGGCACCGGATTGGTGGTGTGGGCCGTAAAAGGCTCTCCCGTCTCGTAGTCGATCAGCTGTTCCGCGTTGCCGTGGTCCGCGCAGATAAACATCACGCCGCCGGCTTCTTTCACCGCTTCCACCGCTCTGCCTACGCAGACATCCACCGTTTCGATGGACTTGATGGCCGCCGCTTCCACACCGGTGTGGCCCACCATGTCGGGGTTGGCGAAGTTGATGATGATCACGTCGTACTTACCGGAGCGAATGGCCTCCACCAGCTTGTCGCACACCTGCGGAGCGCTCATTTCCGGCTGCAGATCGTAGGTGGCCACCTTGGGAGACGGCACCAGAATCCGGTCCTCGCCTTCATTGGGCTCTTCCACGCCGCCGTTGAAGAAGAAGGTCACATGGGCGTATTTTTCCGTTTCCGCGATTCTGGCCTGAGTCATGTGATGGGCCGCCAGATATTCGCCGAAGGTGTTGACAATAGTTTCTTTCTTGAAAGCCACCAGCTTGTTGGCAATGGTGTCGTCATAGTCCGTGAAGCATACGTAGACCAGATCCAGGCGTTTCTCTCTGGCAAATCCCTTGAAATCGTCGTCGCAGAACGCCCGGGTAATCTCTCTGGCCCGGTCCGGACGGAAGTTGAAGAAAATCACCGAATCTCCATCCTGCACCGTGGCCACCGGCTTTCCATTTTCCACCACTACAAAGGGCTCTACAAATTCGTCATATTTCTCCGCGTCGTAGGAAGCCTGGATGCCTTCCAGCGCGCTGGCTGCCTGCCCGCCCTGACCTTCCGTCAGCGCCCGGTACGCCCGTTCCACACGGTCCCAGCGGTTGTCCCGGTCCATGGCGTAATACCGGCCCATAACCGAGGCCACTTTGCCTACGCCGATCTCTTTCATCTTCGCTTCCAGCTCTTCCACGTAGCCCTTGCCGGACGCGGGAGGCGTATCCCGGCCGTCCAGGAAGCAGTGCACGTATACCTTGGACAGGCCGTTTCTCTTTGCCAGTTCCAGCAGGCCGTAGATATGGGTATTGTGGCTGTGGACGCCGCCATCGGAAACCAGTCCCCACATGTGAAGGGCGGAATCGTTCTTTTTGCAGTTTTCCACCGCCTGCAGAAATTCCGGCACCTGGAAAAAGTCTCCGTCCTGAATGGACTTGGTGATGCGGGTCAGTTCCTGGTATACAATGCGGCCGGCGCCCATATTCAGGTGTCCCACCTCGGAGTTGCCCATCTGGCCTTCCGGCAGTCCCACCGCCAGACCGCTGGCCTGTCCCTTTACAAAGGGGCACTGGCTCATCAGCTGGTCCATAACCGGGGTTTTTCCTTCGCAGACCGCGTTGGCCTCGCAGTTGTCGTTGAGGCCGTAGCCGTCCAGAATCATCAGAACCGTTGGTTTTTTGCTCATACTTGTTTCTCCTTACACTGATCTGATTATTTTCTCAAAGAAGGCAGGCCGTTTTCCCGGCCTGCCGTCCTTCCGCTTACTTGTTGTAATTGACAATCTTTCCGAAATCCGGCTTTAAGGAAGCGCCGCCTACCAGACCTCCGTCGATGTCCGGCTGGGCGAACAGTTCCGGCGCGCTGGACGCGGATACGGAACCGCCGTACTGGATGCGGATGGCCTGCGCCGTCGCTTCGTCGTAGATCTCGCCGATGCAGGCGCGGATAGCGGAGCAGACTTCCTGGGCCTGTTCCGTGGTGGCCACCTTGCCGGTGCCGATGGCCCAGATGGGCTCATAGGCGATCACAGCCGTTTTGGCCTGGTCCGCGGTCACGTTCAGGAACGCGATCTTGATCTGCTGGCGGATCCAGTCGATGGTGATGCCCTGCTCTCTCTGGGTCAGGGACTCGCCGCAGCAGATGATGGGGGTCAGCCCGTGTTCAAACGCCTTGAGAACCTTTTTGTTGACGGTCTCGTCGGTTTCCGCGAAGTACTCTCTCCGCTCCGAATGTCCGATGATCACGTATTTCACGCCGGCATCCGTCAGCATAGCCGGAGAAATCTCGCCGGTATAGGCGCCCTTCTCCTCAAAATACATATTTTCCGCGCCGATGTGGATATTGGTTCCCTTCGCCGCTTCCATGGCGGGAATGATGTCGATGGCCGGTACGCAGAATACCACGTCCACCTCGTCATTGACCACCAGGGGTTTCAGTTCATTCACCAGAGCAACTGCCTGGGAAGGAGTCATGTTCATCTTCCAGTTGCCGGCGATAATTTTCTTTCTTGCCATTGCCGTTTCCTCTCTGTACCCGATGAATTATTTGTTGTCAGCCGCAGCTACGCCGGGCAGTTCCTTGCCTTCCAGGAATTCCAGGGAAGCACCGCCGCCGGTGGAGATGTGGGTCATCTTGTCCGCGAAGCCCAGTCTCTTTACCGCGTTGACGGAGTCGCCGCCGCCGATTACCGTAGTAGCGCCTTCCAGGCCTGCTACCGCACGGCAGATCTCCAGGGTGCCTTCCGCGAAGTTGGAGAACTCGAATACGCCCATGGGTCCGTTCCAGACTACCGTCTTGGCACCGTCCAGAGCCTTCTTGTACAGTTCAATGGTCTTGGGTCCGATATCAAATCCGGACCAGCCGGCTTCGATGGTATCCACCACTTTGTGCTCCGTGTCGTTGGAGAACTCCTTGCCTTCCACATGGTCTACCGGAAGCAGCAGCTTGACGCCCTTCTCCTGGGCCTTCTTCACCATATCCAGCGCGTAGTCCAGCTTGTCCTCTTCGCACAGGGAATTGCCGATTTCCTGGCCCTGGGCCTTTAAGAAGGTGTAGGCCATGCCGCCGCCGATGATCAGGGTGTCCACCTTGTCCAGCAGGTTGTTGATTACGTTGATCTTATCGGAAACCTTGGCGCCGCCCAGAATGGCCACAAAGGGACGCACCGGATTCTCCACGGCGTCGCCCAGGAACTTGATCTCCTTCTCCATCAGGTAGCCTACTACGCTCTCTTTCGCGTACTTGGCCACGCCTACGTTGGAGCAGTGAGCGCGGTGAGCCGTACCGAAGGCGTCGTTGACAAAGATGCCGTCGTCGCACAGATCCGCCAGTTCCTTGGCGTAAGCGTCCGCCTTCTCGTCCTTGCCGTACTTGGTCTCTTCCGCTCTGTAACGGGTATTCTGCAGCAGCAGAACCTCGCCGTCCTTCAGTTCCGCGGCTACCTTGCGGGTCTCCGGACCGGTTACCTGCGGATCGTTGACAAACTTCACTTCCACGCCCAGTCTCTCGCTGAGAGCCGGAGCTACGGGAGCCAGGGACATCTCCGGAAGGGGTTCTCCCTTGGGTTTGCCCAGGTGTGAGCACAGAATCACCTTCGCGCCCTGATCCAGCAGCTTCTTAATGGTGGGGATCGCGCCGTCGATACGGTTGTAGTTCTGGATCACGCCGTCCTTTAACGGAACGTTGAAATCGCAGCGTACCAGTACTTTCTTGCCTTTTAAATCTTTCAGATCGTCTACTGTCTTCTTGTTCAGCATAACACGTATACTCCCTTCTAACATTTCAAAAGGGTCCGGTCCCAATGACCGGACCCCTTTATGGATCGCTTATTTGGATTCGCTTCGTTCTGAATTAGTTCAGTTCCGCAAAGTATTTGATGGTTCTTACCATCTGGCTGGTGTAGGAGTTCTCGTTGTCATACCAGGAAACTACCTGTACCTCGTACAGATCGTCGGCAATCTGAGCCACCATGGTCTGGGTAGCGTCAAACAGAGAACCGTACTTCATGCCGATTACGTCGGAAGAAACAATCGGATCCTCGATGTAGCCGAAGGACTCGGAAGCAGCTGCCTTCATCGCGGCATTGATGTCTTCCTTGGTAACGCCTGCCTTCTTTACAACAGCCGTCAGAATCGTGGTGGAGCCGGTGGGAACCGGTACACGCTGCGCGGAACCGATCAGCTTGCCGTTCAGTTCCGGAATTACCAGGCCGATCGCCTTGGCTGCGCCGGTGGAGTTGGGAACGATGTTCGCCGCGCCGGCTCTCGCTCTTCTCAGGTCGCCCTTTCTGTGGGGTCCGTCCAGAATCATCTGGTCGCCGGTGTAAGCGTGGATGGTGCTCATGATACCGGACTGAATGGGAGCGTAGTCGTTCAGAGCCTTAGCCATGGGAGCCAGGCAGTTGGTGGTGCAGGAAGCTGCGGAAATGATGGTGTCGTCCTTGGTCAGGGTCTTCTCATTTACGCTGTATACGATGGTGGGCAGATCGTTGCCGGCCGGAGCGGAAATAACAACCTTCTTCGCGCCTGCGTCGATATGCGCCTGAGCTTTTGCCTTAGAAGTATAGAATCCGGTGCACTCCAGAACTACGTCTACGCCGATCTCTCCCCAGGGAAGATCCTTCGCGTCCTTTTCTGCGTAGATCTTGATGGTCTTGCCATCTACGGTGATGGAGTCCTCGCCGGCCTCTACGGTGTGCAGGTTCTCACCGATGCGTCCGGTATATCCACCCTGAGCAGTATCGTATTTTAACAGATGAGCCAGCATCTTGGGATCGGTCAGATCGTTGATTGCCACAACCTCGTATCCTTCTGCTCCAAACATCTGTCTGAACGCCAGACGTCCGATACGTCCAAAACCATTGATTGCTACTTTTACTGCCATGATTTCATTCCTCCTAAAGAATAATTAAAAACTTGCTGCTGATCGTTAAATTATAATCAACCTACGTTTCATTCTACCTAATTTTGCCGGAAATAGCAAGAGGTTTTTCAAAAAGAAGGCAATTTCCGCCGCCCCGGCGGCCCTTTTTGCATGGACAGATTTTATTTCCCGATGTAAGATAGCTTCAGAGAACATCCGGTTCCCGTTTTCACCGGAACCGCGCCAAAAAGGAGACTGCCATGCTTTGCGATTTTCATCTTCACACCTGCTTTTCCGGCGACAGCGACACGCCGCCGGCCCGCCAGATCGAACAGGCCATTGCCCTGGGCATGAAGCAAATCTGCGTCACAGACCATCACGATTACGGAGTGCAGACCCAGTGCGACTTCCGGCTGGACCTGGACGCTTATTTTCCCGCCATGGAGCGGCTCCGGCAGCAGTACCGGGACCAGATCCGCATCGAAATCGGCGTCGAACTGGGCCTGCAGTGCCGGGTCGGCGCGTATCTGGAAGAGCTTGCCGGCCGGTACCCCTTTGATTTTATCATCGGCTCCAGCCACTTTATCGACGGGCAGGACCCCTACTATCCGGAGTATTTCCAGGGCCGTTCGGAAGCGGACGCCTACCGCCGCTTTTTTGAATCCAGCCTGAAGCGGGTGCAGACCCTGGACTGCTTTGATTCGTACGGCCACCTGGACTATGTGGTGCGCTACGGCCCCACCCGGAACCAGAACTACTCCTACGAAGCCTATCAGGATCTCATCGATCCCATTCTGAAAACCCTGATTGAAAAGGGAAAAGGGCTGGAGTGCAACACCGGAGGCCTGCGTTACGGCCTGGGACACCCCAACCCCTGCGAAGACATTCTGCGCCGCTACCGGCAGCTGGGCGGCGAGATTCTCACCATCGGTTCCGACGCCCATTCGCCGGAGCAGGTGGGATACGGCTTCCAGACCGCTTCCCGCCTGCTGGCCGCCTGCGGCTTCCGCTACTATACGGTTTTTCACCGGCGGAAGCCGGAATTCCTGCCGCTGGACGCCTGACCGGCTACAGCGACAGGCCTCCTCTGGCCCTGGCCCGCCGGTCCCTTATGGACTGGATCACCGGCACCAGGAAAATCGCCACCAGGCCGCCGGCAAATCCGTTGTTGTACAAATTCATCCCATCGTAGACGATGCCCACCCGCAGCGCCACCGACGAATGGAGAAAACCGGCCAGCACGCCGGCCAGAAATCCGAACTCGCCGGCCACCGGCGCCAGCGTGGTGGACAGAAGCAGCGCCAGTATGGCCGATGGGTCCGTAATTTCCCAGGTCTTGGCCCAGCTGGCCACCCAGACTCCCAGCATAACCGGAAAAATATTGCGCAGGTGCTTTCCCGTGGCGCTGAACCCCACAATGGTCATGATGCCGCCCAGGGTGGGGCCGTTTAAATCTCCGCCGGCCAGATGGGTAAACCACGTAGCCGCCAGGCCGTTGATCCCCATGTTCAGAAGCACCGCCGGCATTCCTTCCTGCTTCAGATAATCGGTTCCGCCCAGGCCCGGCGTCTTCAGAATCCGCCGGTACCCGGTCCAGGCCCCTTCCTCATCAAACACAAGTCCCGCCGCCGCCATGCCGGCAAACAGCACCGACAGAAGCACCAGAAAGGTGCCGTTGCTGCCGGAATACCAGATCAGCCGGGACTGGGTCTGCAGGCCGAAGGACTTCATCAGCGATACGATCACCGTGGCAATGATGCCTCCGGCAAACCCCACGTTGTACAGCGAGTATCCCTTATGGGCGTAGTGCACGTGGGTGGACAGCGGCGGCAGCACAAAGCCGATGACGATGCCCATGACCACGCACAGGAGCAGACGCACCGTCAGGTGATGGCTGTCGATCTGCATCACCTGGGTGATAATCGGCGACAGGCTGGTGCCGTAAAACCCCACATAGATATAGCGGGTCACCGAAGTCTTATGGTAGCGGGCATACAGCCATACGCCCAGCAGAATGGTCCAGATGTTCAGCACGTTTTTCCCGAACAGGGAAAACCCGAACATCAGGCAGGCCGAGGTAATGGTGTGGCCGTCCATTTCCATGCCCAGCCCGTATACGATCCAGATGCTGGCCAGGGTCAGGACGCCGGCGTTTAAAAACGCCGAGCCGATGCCGCCCACCACAAAGTAGTCGGTAATCAGGAAATCCGGTTCCTGAAAAATACGCACGAGTCCCGGCAGAATCGTCTCCGGCGGCTGCAGAAAGCAGCCCGCCAGAATAAAAAACACCGGCATCATGGACAGAACCGCGAATTGCTCCTTCCGGCTCCAGGTCTTGTTTCTCAACAGGCGCAGCAAGCGTCGCTCCTCCTTCCCAGATCAGGCCTTCAGCACAAACAGCCGGGCCTCAAAATCCCCTGCCGGCGGCACTTCGTGGCTCCGGTCCGAGGTAATCAGGCCGATCTGCATCAGCTCGTCTCCGTAGCAGCTGTCCTGGGCGCCGGCTTTCTGCCCGCCGCTGATCCGGTAGCAGAGGTCCGGATCCAGGCCCGCCAGCGGCAGCCGGGTAAAGGGCCCGTTGACCACGGAAAGCATCCGGTACCATCCCACCACGGCTTCTCTGCGGTCTTCGCTTACCGCCATCCAGGCGGTGATATTGCCCTCAAAGGGACTCTTCAGCCGGTAAAAGGTGCCGTACTGCAGCAAACGGCGGTACTGTTTCACAAAGGCGATCTGCCGTTTCACTTCTTCGATTTCTTCTTCTGTCAGCCGGTTTAAATCCAGTTCATAGCCGAAGGTGCCGAAACAGGCCACGGCGCCCCGGGTCTTTAACGGCGTCACCCGCCCCAGCTGATGGTTGGGCACCGCCGACACGTGGGCGCCCATGCTGCGCACCGGATAACAGAAAGACGTGCCGTACTGGATCTTCAGCCGCTCCGCCGCGTCGGTATCGTCGCTGGTCCAGCCCTGGGGCGCGTAGTACAGCAGGCCCGGATCAAAGCGGGCGCCGCCGCTGGCGCAGGATTCAAACAGCACATGGGGAAATTCGGAAGTCAGCCGTTCATACAGATCGTAAACCCCCAGAATATACCGATGGAACACCTCGCCCTGGCGCTCCGGCGGCAGCGCCGCGCTGAAGCATTCGGTAATGCTGCGGTTCATATCCCATTTGATGTAGGAAATCTTCGCCTCCCGCAGCAGCCGGGCGATCATGGCGTACACCGCGTCCACCACCTCCTGCCGGGAGAAGTCCAGCACCCACTGATGCCGGGACTTGCTGGCCGGATACCCCGGCGTCTTCAGGATCCAGTCCGGATGGGCCCGGTACAGGTCCGAATCCTCATTGACCATTTCCGGTTCGATCCAGACGCCGAACTTCAGGCCCATAGCTTCGATTTTTTCTGCCAGTCCCGTCAGGCCCTCCGGCAGGATGTCCCGGCAGGGCGTCCAGTCTCCCAAGCCGGCCCGGTCGCTTCTGCGTCCGCCGAACCACCCGTCGTCCAGCACAAAAAGTTCCACGCCGCACTCTCTGGCCTTTCCGGCAATGCGCAGCAGTTTTTCTTCACTGATGTCAAAATACGTAGCTTCCCAGTTGTTTAACAGAATGGGGCTGGGCTGGTCCCGCCACGCGCCTCTGGCCAGCCGGGTCCAGTACAGCCGGTGAAATTCCTGGCTGAGGGCGTTTAAGCCCCGGTCCGTATAGGCCATAACCGCCTCCGGCGTCTGAAACGCGTCTTCCGGCTCCAGAATCCAGCAGAAATTGTCCGGATGAATGCCTAAAAGCACCCGGGTCATATCGTGGCCGTCCACCTCTGCCTGGGCCAGGAAATTGCCGCTGTAGATCAGGGAAAATCCCATAGCCTCCCCCTGGAATTCGTCGGCGTGGGGCCGCTTCAGAATCAGAAACGGGTTGTGCTCATGAGAAGAGTGGCCCCGCCGGCTGCCCACCGACTGGATGCCCGGCTCCAGATGGCGGGTATGCAGATGCCGCTCCCTGGACCAGGCCCCGGAAAACTGCAGCATCTCATAGTCCGAATCCGGCAGATCCAGGCACAGGCTCATGGCCGCGGTCAGCCGCAGCCGGCCGGAGCCTTCATTAGAAATCACCGCGCTTCTGGCAATGCAGGCCCGGTCCCGGAATATGGTATAACGCAGGCAGATGCCGGCGCCGGACACCGGATCCAGAAGCTTTACCGAAAGCGTCATGGCTTCTCCGTCCTCCTCGGTATAGGTGGCCGGCAGTCCGGGAAGCTTCGGCTTTCCCGCCTGCACCGTATGGGACACGTACACCGCGTTGGTCAGATACGCGCCGTTTTCCTGATAGATTTCCGCCGCCGGCTGTTTGAAGTCTCCGCTTCCGTAGGTACCGTACTCCTGTCTGGCATCTCCCGGCGACACCATCTGGTCTTCGTCGCCGGTGTAGGCCGACATGGACCGATGGGTTTTTTCATACAGATAATCGTAATCGTCTTTTACGTGAATCCGTTTTCCAAAGTACAGCTGACCCAGACGGCCATCCTCCAGCACCTTCAGAATATAGCTGATCCAATCGTTGTACAGGTGAAAGGTTTTCGAAGATTCCGAAAACCGGATATTCATTTCTCCCATGCCTGTATCCTCCCCTCTTTGTAAAATCCCGCGCTATGCCCGGTCCGCGGCCGTTTCCCGGGTAATGTTGCGAACCCACTTCTTTTTCCGGTAATGGCTCAGTACCCAGGGCCACTTGACAAACTCATCGGTGCACAGCAGAAAGTATACCCACATCGGCGGCAGTTTCAGCACAAAGGCAGCGAAAAATCCCAGGGGCACGCCGTAGCACCACATGTCAATGGTATCGCACAGAAATCCGAACCGGCTGTCTCCGCCGGCCCGGAACACGCCGGCAATCAGCGTGGTGTTGACGGCGGTTCCCATGATGTAGTACACGTTGATGTACATCATAATCCGCAGATAGCCCATAGCCGTTTCATTCAGCGACGCGTAGGACAGGACAAACGGAATCAGCGCCGCGATCACCGCGCTGCCCAGGAATCCGGCGGCCACAGACATCCGCAGCGCCCGGGAAGCGTCCGCCTCCGCCTCCTCAAACCGGCCGGCGCCCAGCTCCTTGCCCAGGATAATGCCGGTGGCGCCGGAAATGGCAAAGCTGCAGACCGTACCTAGGTTGCGCACCACCGTTACCACGGAATTGGCCGCCACCACGTCGGAGCCCAGGTGCCCCATGATCACGGAGTACATGGAAAATCCCAGTCCCCATACCACGTCGTTGCCCATGGCCGGCAGGGCCATGGAGATAAAGTCCCGCATCAGCAGCCGGTTTCTCTGGAACATGTCGGACAGCCGCAGATGCACATCTTTGGAAAGGAAGGAAACCAGGATGCAGGCAAACAGCTGCACCACCCGGGAAATGGACGTGGCCAGCGCCACGCCGGCGATGCCCATCCGGGGCAGGCCGAACCACCCGAATACCAGCGCCGCGTTGAGCACAATGTTCAGAAGCAGGGCGCTGACGTTGAGTACGGTGCTGATCACCACCCGTTCCACGCTGCGCAGCGCCGACAGATAGACCTCGGAAATTCCCCAGCACAGATAGCTGACCGCCACGGCCCGCAGGTATATGGAACCCAGTTCGATCAGCTCCGCTTCTGTAGTAAAAACCCGCATCATCAGTTCCGGAGCCAGAAACGCCCCGGCGGCAAACAGCGCCGACACCGGTATGGAAAAACGGAACGCGATTCCCTGTACCTTCTGAATCGACGCCAGATCCCGTTTTCCCCAGTACTGGGCGCTCAGCATGGTTACGCCGGTGCCCAGGCCAT
Organism: uncultured Lachnospiraceae bacterium; assembly: GCA_944380605.1. GTDB lineage: Bacteria > Bacillota > Clostridia > Lachnospirales > Lachnospiraceae > UBA3402. The sequence continues at coordinate 45,798 of CALWIA010000011.1, forward strand.
AAAGCACCATGTACAGAATGTTGCTGTACTGGGCCGCCAGAGAACCTGCGGCCATGGCGGACTGCCCCACCGAATTCAGCATAATGACGTCCGCTGAACTGATGCCGGCGCTGAACAGCTGCTGGATAATAATGGGCCATGTCAGCCGCAGCAGCCGCCCATAGCCGCTGAAGTCCGGACTGCCTTTTCTGGTTTTCAACATCTTTTCCTCCGTCGTATCGCGCAAGATGCGCGCGGCACTGACTGCGCCGCGCGCATAAACGTCTGTATTCGTCTTTAGTTTACTATCTTCACCCCCGGGTCGTCAAGATTCAGCCAGTCCAGAAAATCCGTAATGTGGGCGTCCCAGTATTCCCAGCTGTGGTCTCCTTCGTATTCCCGGTACTTGTACTGATACGGGTTCCCTTCCATGCTCATGAAAAAGTCCCGGGTCCTGCGGGCGTCGTCCAGCAGAAAATCCGCCCTGCCGCAGGTATGATAGATTCTGGGCAGGTGCTCCCGGCCCAGATTCTGCCGCGCCATCCAGCAGGTGTCTTCCAGCGTGCCCTCCATGTCTTTTCCTCCGGTCTGCATAAAATTGCGCAGCTGCCAGCGCTCGTCGGTAAACATGCCGCTTTTGTTGCCCCTGGGCTTCCCGTTGGAGGCCCCGGCGGAAAAGCATCCGATGGCGCCGTAGCGGTCCGGGTAGTTGATGCCGATTTTCATGGCCCCGTATCCGCCCATGGAATTGCCGGCGATAAAGTTGTCCTCCCGCCGGTCGGAAAGGGGGAATATGCTGCGCATCAGCTGCGGCAGTTCCTCCGCGACATAATGATAGAAATCGCCGCCGTGGGCCATGTTGGCATAGGCGCTCAGTTCCGCGGCGGGCATCACCACCGCCAGCCCCCGCTGGGCGGCGTACCGCTCAATGGAGGTCCGCCTCTGCCAGGTGGTGTGGTCGTCGGTGGCACCGTGGAGCAGCCACAGCACCGGATGCCGGCCTTCGGCCTCCCTGGAAGCCATGCCGATCTCCGAAGACACCGCCTGAGGAATCACCACATCCGCCGAAACGCAGGTGTGCAGTACGCTGCTGAACATCTCTACTCTCATAAATGCCATGCTACGCTTCCTCCTTTTCTCCCGCAGGCAGCCACTCCAGAACGGAGCGGATCTCCCGGTCCCAGTATTTCCAGCTGTGGTCTCCCGGCGTCTCTTTGTACGTCAGGTCCCAGCCCATTTCCTTCAGATGATCCCGCATGGCCGTATTCTGGCTGTACAGTCCATCCTCCGTGCCGCACCACATGTACAGCTTCGGCCGCGGCTGCCCTTTTTGTCCAAACCGGTCCACCAGGCCGTACAGGTCGTTTTCGCTTCCTTTCAGTTCTTCCGGCGTTCCGAAAATATCTTCCCAGTAGGTGGGCCAGGGGCCGGACGTATGGCGCTTCGTCGTATTTTCATAGACGTCCATAACGCCGGACAGGCTGGCCGCCGCGCAGAACCGCTCCGGGGCCCGCAGCGCCAGTTTGAACGCGCCGTACCCGCCCATGGAATTGCCGGCCACAAAATTGTCTTCCCGCCGGTCCGAAAGGCAGGGGAAAAACCGCCGGCACACGTCCGGCACTTCCTGGCACACGTGGGTGAAATACCGGTATCCGTACTTCATATCCGTATACCATCCCAGCCGGGTTCCCGGCATCACCACGGCAATGCCCTTTTCCACCGCATACCGCTCAATGGATGTGTTTCTCTGCCACGTGGTGTGGTTGTCTGTCATGCCGTGAAGCAGATACAGCACCGGATACGTGTTTCGCTTTCCCACGTCCGAGATTCCGATCTGCCCGCCGGCGGCCACCGGCAGAACCACTTCCACCTGGGTGCTCATTTCCAGAGCTTCCGAAAAAAAGTCTACATGAATCAACGCCATAGCCGCACCTCCTGTTATTTGATTGCGCTGTCTACCTGGCTCTGTACAAAAGCGTCCTGCAGCACCAGATACACCACCACCAGCGGCAGGATCGCCAGAATCGCCGCCGCCGCCGCGCCGCCGTAATCGTTGCGCACGCTGGAGAAATATTTCTTAATGCACAGGGTTATGGTCTGCATCTCCGGTTTCTGCAAAATGTAAATGGAGTAGGCGTACTCATTCCACGCGGATACTCCGTGAAGAATCGCCACCGTAGCCACAATGGGCTTCAGCTGGGGCAGGATCACCCGGAAAAACGTCTGCATCACGCTGGCTCCGTCGATGACGCTGGCCTCGTCCAGGTCTCTGGGAATGGAGCGGATGAAGTTGGTAAACAGGAAGGTGGACATGGGCAGGCCGAAGGCCACGTTGGTCAGCACAATGCCCCACCGATGGTTAATGGCTCCCAGCCCCACCAGCAGCGTGTACACGCCTACCAGTATGGTCAGCGGCGGAATCATCATAACCCCCAGGAAAATGGTCCGCACCAGTCCGTTAAACCGGGAATCGTTTCTGGCCAGGGGATAGGCGGCCATGCAGGCCAGCACAATTTCCAGCAGCACCGTGCTGACGCCCACCACGGCGGAGTTGAGAATGGCCCGCAGCATGGTGCCATCTTCAATGATGGACAGGTAGTTGTCAAAATACCAGACCTCCGGGAACGACATGGCGCTGGAAATGTCCGTATCGCTTTTCAGCGACTGCATCAGCAGCACGTACAGCGGCATCAGATAGATAAAAATAATCAGAGCCGCCAGCAGGTATTTCCACCACAGGCCTTTTTTCTGACCAGCGTAGTAGTGGGCTTCTTCCCTGGCTTTCTTTTCTTTTTCTTCTCTGGCTTTCATCACATTTCCACCTCCCGTCTGCGGAAATACCGGTTCATGATAATGGAGCAGAACATGATAAACAAAAACATTACCACGCCGACCGCCGACGCGTAGCCGGCCCGTTCCGCCTCAAAATACCGGTTGTTGATGTAATAGGACAGAGACGAAGTGGCGTAGTTGGGGCCTCCGTCGGACAGGGACACCACCACGTCGTACAGCTTCAGGCCGCCGATAAGGTTGACGATCACCGCCGAGGAAATCGCCGGAATCAGCAGCGGCAGGGTGATGTAGCGGAACGACGTAAAGGAAGTGGCTCCGTCGATGGCCGCCGCCTCATAATACTGCTGGGAGATTCCCTGCAGGCCCGCCATGTAGATGACCATGCAGAAGCCGCAGAACTGCCAGGAGTTCACCAGAGTGATGATCAGCCGCCCTACGGTTCCGTTTCCCATCCAGTCCATGCCGGCGATGCCGAACCAGGACAGGATCTCATTCAGGGCTCCGTGGTTGCGCACCACAAAGTACATGATATAGCCCATAATCAGGCCGGAGATCATCACCGGCATATAGACAATGGTCCGCACCACCTTGTGCCCCTTGAACCGGGTGTTCAGAAACAGGGCAAAGGCCAGACCCAGGACATTCTGAAGAAATGTGCTGCCGAATCCGTACAGCAAGGTGTTTAAAAAGGACAGACGGAAATTTTTGTCCGTCAGCAGGTCCAGGTAGTTTTCCATGCCCACAAACCGCTTCGTGGGCGAGTATCCGTTCCAGTTCAGCAGAGACGTATACACCGACCGAAACAGCGGGTACAGCACAAACAGCAGCACCATACACAGGGCCGGAAGATACATCAGATTCATCTGCCGCATTCGTTTTCTCACAGATGCGCACCTCCTTTTTCATCGTTCCGCCGCGAAAACGCCAGCAGGGGATAATGCCGAAGCACTATCCCCCGCAGTATCCCGCGGACCGCGCCGCGGCGGAACCGGAACCGTCGCCGACCCTGCTTATTCCGCAGCGGTGGCGTACAGATCTTCGTAGTTCTGCTGCATGTATTCCGCAACAGCTCCTACCTGTCCCTGAGCCTCTCCCACATTGCAGTCAAACAGCATGGCCAGGCTTTCCGACATGTAGTTCCACATGCCGCTGGGCAGGTATTCCCGGTCAAAGAAGTTGGTAAATACCAGGTTGTCAAAATGCTCCAGGGATTCGTTGTACTGGTTCAGCGAATAGGTGTCGTCCTGGGTGATGGTGGAGAATCCGCTGACCGCTCCCGTAGCGTCTACATACTCTTTCAGGTTTTCCGGATCCGTCATGAACTGCAGGAACGCCTGGCACAGTTCCAGATTCTGGGTATCCTTGGAAATGGCAATGGCCGTGCCTTCTCCTACGGTGTAAGCGGCATTTCCGCCCTCTTCCACTGCCGGAGTGGGGATAATGGCAAAGTCGCTGGCGTCGTTGATGGTCTTCATCAGATCCACCCATTCCGGGGAACCCCACAGCAGCATGGCCGCGTCGCCTGCCGCCACATAGTTTCTGGCAGTGTCCGGATCCGCCGTAAACAGGTCTTCAATAAACCAGCCGTTGTCATACACTTCCGCGAACCTCTGGAAAATCTCCGGATGATCCACAAAGCTGAAGGTTCCGTTCATCAGCTCTTCGGCGCCGTCATACATGGCTCCGTCCGCGCTGTAGAATACGTTGCACATCTCCAGGTAGCCGCCGAAGCCGTTTTTGCCGCCCATGGAAATCGGCGTAATGCCGTTTGCCTTCAGGGTGGTCAGCACTTCGAACAGGTCGTCCCAGGTCTGCACCGCGTACATATCGATGCCGTTTTCTTCCATAATGGTTTCATTGTAGGCAATGCCGTACACCCATTCCGTCAGAGGGCAGGTGCAGACTTTTCCGTTGGCGTCGGTCACCACCGCGGCGGCCGATTCCACCATGTCGCCGACCCAGGGCTCTCCGGAAAGGTCATAGCAGAATTCGTTGTAGCGAATGGTGCTCCATCCGTGGGTGGTAAACATATCCGGCATATCGTTGGAAGCCATGCGGGTCTTCATAATGGACTCGTGGTCGTCGCCGTTGACCACCAGCTCCAGTTCCGCCCCCGTCATCTCGTTGAATTCCGCCACCATGGATTCAAAAGTATTCAGCGCTTTGTCGATGATGGTGCCGTCGATGTCGATCTCCGCCTTGATGCCGGTAAAATCCCACGCAGCCTCTCCGCCTTCCGCTCCGGCTTCCGTCTCTTCCCCGGCAGCCTCCGCTTCTGTCTCCGCTGCCGCTGCGGTCATCTGTTCCGCGGCGGCCTCTGTCTGCGCCGTTTCCGTGCCTCCGGAACATGCCGTCAGAACCATGGCCGCTGCCAGGCATACCGATATTGTACGTTTTTTCATAATCTCGCTCCTTCCTTTTTCAGAATTTCCGGTTCCTTTTTGTGCTTTCATTATAGCACCATCTATGGTATACTTTGGTTATGCATTATGGTGCACTTTTTTTAGATTCAGCGCAAAGGAATGGTGCAATTTACATGAAATTTCGTACAAAACTCCTCCTGATTCTGATGATTATTACCATCGCCCCCATGACCTTTCTGATGTCTTTTGCCTATCTGCAGTACAACCGGATTATTCATATGCACGTCTCATCCCTGGCCCGCAACCAGTTTGAATCCCTGTCGCTGCAGGTTCAGAACTCCTACCGCACCATCACCCATTCCCTGGGTATGCTGACCTTTTATTCTTCCAGCAATCTTTCCATTCTGTCGGCCATGCGTTCCATGAATGAGGAAGAAGAAATCAGCGGTTCCGATATGTACCGCCTGTCCCAGAACATCATGCCCACCTGCCAAAGCATCATGTACATGTACCAGGACATCAACGGCATCTACGTATTCAGCACTTCCGGACATGTGATCGGACATGCGCGCAATTACAGCACCAATATCCAGCACGAATACAACCCTTTGCAGGACGACTGGTTTCAGGAAACGGTGGAGCTGGACGGAAGCATCTATATCAGCTCCGTGGATCACCACCCCATGTTCAAATCCTATTCCGAAAGTTTTTTTGCCGCCCAGCTGATCCGGGACGTGGACCGGGGCTTTGAACCGCTGGGGGTAGTGGTCATCGACTGCTCCCCCGAACTGTTTGACCTGGGATCTGTCAACGCCCTGGCGGACATCAGCGAAATCACGCTGACCACCGCCGATCCCCAGTCTGTCATCTACAGCAACCATCAGGATCTGCCGGCTTCCATTCAGGATACCGAAGAAAACACCCATACGGAAGCGGTGCAGCTGACGCCCTTTGTCCTGACGCTGACCCTGGACTACGACTACCTGCTTTCGGAATTTGACCGCACCTTCGTCATGCTGGCCTGGCTGATTCTGTTCTGCCTGGTCTGCATCACCCTGGTAATCCTCTACATCAACCGAAGCTTTCTCACGCCGGTGCAGCGGCTCAGCGAGCAGATGCGCTCCCAGAACGCGCCCCTGCCCTACGCGCCCTATTACGGCAACCAGAACAGCGAAATCGGCGTCCTGTACCGGAAGTACAACGAGATGATTGAAAACGTCAACGCGTCCATCAAGCGGGACTACCAGAACAAGCTGATTGTCATGGACGCCCAGATGCAGTCTCTGGAGGCCAGCATCAATTCTCATTTTCTGTTCAATACCCTGGAATCCATAAACAGCATGGCGGAACTGGCGGACCAGGACGACATCTGCACCATGGCCCTTTCCTTAAGCCGCATGTTCCGCTACGCCATCAAAACCGACAGCGAGCTGGTCACCCTGCGGGAAGAACTGGAGCACGTCCGCAACTACCACTCCATTCAGACCATCCGCTACGGCGGGCGGTATCAGCTGGTCATCGACGTGCCGGAAGACCTTATGGAACAGAAACTTTTAAAGCTTCTTCTGCAGCCGCTGGCGGAAAATGCCCTGATCCACGGCCTGGATCACTGCCGCTTCGGCAGCCTGATCCGGATTTCTGCCGCCCTGGACGATACCTGCCTGACCATCCAAGTCTATGACAACGGCAAAGGCATGGCGCCGGAGACTCTGGAACGGCTCAACGAAGATCTGCGCCGCCCGCCCAGTTTTACAGAACTGGGGCACCGCAGCCGTCAGCACATCGGCATCAAAAACATCCAGTCCCGCATCGAGCTCTATTACGGGCAGGGCTACGGTCTGACCATCGAGAGCCAGGAGGGCAGCTTTACCTCCATTTTCATAAAAATCCCTGTCATTCCATCCACTTCTTAAAGGAGGCCGCTATGTATACCTATCTGATTGTCGACGACGAGACTCTGATCCGGAAAGGCGTGATCAAGAAGCTGGCCCCTTTGAGCCATCTGGTGGAATGCTGCGGCGAGGCGGACAGCGGCGCCGCGGCTATCGAATGCATCGAGAAACTGCGTCCGGACATCGTGATCCTGGACATGCAGATGCCGGAAATGGGCGGCATGGACCTGCTTCCCTGGCTGAACAGCCATTATCCGGAGATTTCTCTGATTGTCATCAGCGCCCACCAGAACTTTGACTACATCAAGCAGGCCATTTCCTGCAAAGCCGTAGACTATATTTTAAAGCCTTTCAGCCGGGAACAGATCCAGAAAATCATGATGGACGTCATCGACGGGCTCCAGAGCCGGACCCAGCTGGAGAGCCGCCTCAACACCATGGAAGAGGAAAAGGAAGCCGCCTGTTTTCACCTGGAGCTGCAGTATCTGCAGAACCTGATTCAGAATACAGAAAAAGAACACCGGAAATTTGTTTCCAAAAAGCTGGACTACTTAAACCACACCCGGGTGTTCTTCCTGTTTTCCCTGTATTTTTCCGACTCCGCGGACCCGGATTCCCTGCAGGAATGGCTGGACGAAAATACGCCGCTGGGCGCCGCCCTTTCCATTCCCCATCCTTCCCTGAAAAAGATGCAGTACGTGCTGCTTCTGCTTCCCTACAATACGGAAGAAGAAAGCGACGCGCCGGAATCCTTCGCGGAGATTCTGCTTTTGTGGACCTCACAGCGGCACGCGCCGGCGGAGATCGGCATCAGCCGCCGGCACAACAATCTGCTGGAACTGCACCGGGCCGCCATGGAAAGCGCTTCCGCGCTGGATTCCCAGCCGGTAGGCGGTTCCGCCGGCCGCTCCATATACCAGTCCGGCTCCGAGGCAGAACCAGTCTCTGTCATGGTCTCCTGGGACCGGGAAGAGGAGTTTCTGTTCCGAATTGAATGCGGCGCCCTGGCCGAAGTGGAGCAGCTGGCCGACGGCCTGTTCCGATTCTACCAGTCCCTGCCCGGCTGCACGCTGATGACCGTCAAGCACCACTGCGAGCACTTAAGCATCCGCTGCGGCCTGATTTTAAACTATTATCTGAACATTCCGGAGCACACGCCGCCGACGGCTTCCCACAACATGCAGGCCATCATCAGCACCCTCCACTCGCTGGCGGAGGTGCGGCAGTATTATCTGCAGTTTTTCCTGAACGTGGCGCAGATGGTTTCCGCCAAAAGCGTTTACAACCAGTCCGAGCCCATCGACCGCATCCGCACCTACATCCGGCGCAATTACCAGAATGACCTGACCCAGGACTTTCTCGCGTCGCTGTTTTATATGAACCGCAGCTATATCAGCCAGCTGTTCCGCCGCAAGACCGGCGGGAAATTTATCGATTATCTCAACGACGTGCGGATCGAAAAGGCCTGTGAACTTCTGGCCTCCTCCGACCGGAAGATCTACCAGATTGCCCGGGCCGTGGGCTACGACAACCCCAAATACTTTTTCCGCCTTTTCCACAAAAAAACCGGCGTTACGCCGGAAGAATACCGCCTGCTGCACAGACGGGAGGAAGAGCAAACGACACAATCATAAACCGAAAATATGACTTGCATATTTGATGTGGCATTTTTTAACTTCTTATTTCTGCATGGCCAGGCCGATTTTTCTCCTGATAAAGTCCTGCCCTTTCCGGATGTCTTCTTCATCCGGATGCCCCTTTGCGGTTCCGCCTATGAGTTTAAACGGACCGAAAGTATTGTACCCTTTGCAGTGATAGATGCCGATTACTTCATGGCCTTTCTGTTCCAGTTTTTTGGACATTTCCAAAGCAAAACGGTCTTTGTCCATGGCACTGGTATAGACCAGAAATACCTTATGGGGGAGTTTGTCTGTCTGCAGGGCAAAGGCGGCAAGTTCCGGATCAAAAGAGAACCCATAGATACCGGACGCAAGGCCAACGGCGTCATATCCAGAAAGATTTTCCTCAAAAGCCTTCTCCAGGGGAATGATCCGGATGCCGGTTCCCGCGGCTATCCCTCTGACCAGTTTTTCCGTGTTTCCATGATGCCTGGAAACATAGATGACAGCGATGTTTTTTGACATATACAGACCTCCTAGTCTCGCGGACCTCTTTAAGTATAAAAATGGAACGGTCTCATTGAATGCCGATTTCTCTTCGTTCATAAATCAGTTCGCAGATGCCATTGTACTGCGTCGATTCAACCAGCCGCAGTTCTATACCACCTTTCTGTTCCGGAAACAGCCGTATCCCTGAGCCCAGCAGCGTCGGAATGATCGCAATATGAAACCTGTCAATCAAATGGTTTTCCATAAGCTGTCTGACGATTTCCGCTCCGCCGCATACCCAGATATTCCTGCCCTCCATGGATTTCAGCCTTTCCACAAGTTTTTCCGACGGTTCATCCGTAAAATGGATCTCCCCTTGATCTGCAAGCGCACGATGGGTAAAAACAAAATTTTCAGCGGATACGGTTTTCTCCGCTTCTCACACACGCTTTTATAGCCGCCGCCGTTTCCGCAGCGGTCTGCTTTGTTGTATCGATCACATACGCCTCGTATTTTCCCAAACCGCAAAACGGTTCCCACATCGCCGCCACCAGTTCGGCGTTGGTCTTGGGGTCCAGCTTGGAGCGCTCCGCTGCCCGTTTCTCTGTCTCCTCTCTGGAGGCCCTTAATATGATGTAATGTACCTCATAGCCTTCCTTTGCCATCTGTATCCACGGCTTCAGAAACCACGGCCCCACAATCCCATCGATATACACGTCATACCCGCCTTCGGCAAATCGTTTCGCAGCCGCCAGAAACGCTTCAATCACCACGCCGTTCTGCGTATCTGACTCCGGAAGGTGCGGCGGGATCGCCCCCTTTTTCAAATAGTGGTAGAAATCGTCTGTCCGGATACATATGGACTTTTCCATATCTGACGCCCAGGCTGCCGTTTCCGCCGCCGTACTTTTTCCCGTTCCAGGCGGTCCGGTTACAATCACAATTCTTCCCCGCATCATCCCAACCTCTCTTTCAGATATCCCGCATGTTATATTCTCTGTATGGTCAGGCCGATTTTCCTCCTGATAAAGTCCTGCCCTTTCCGGATGTCTTCTTCATCCGGATGCCGGTTCCCGCAGCTGATCTTAGCATAACGCACTTACATCCGAAACTCAAACACAATTTACCAAATCGTACTTGACTAATTTCTGCTTTATAGTATACTATACTCAATAAATGTATCAGCAGAGAGGGGGACACCAGTCATGTTTGTCGGCAGGGAACGTGAACTTGCAGTACTGAATCAGCTGTACGAATCTGAAAAATACGAATTTGAATATCAGTAAATTATGACCTCTCAACAGAGGTTACAGTGTTTTAATAAAATCCTCCAAAAGCCTTGAAAATAAAGGATTTATCGCAATGTGTCTGCCTTATCTCTTTATACG
>CALWIA010000012.1 GCA_944380605.1 uncultured Lachnospiraceae bacterium
ACATGGTCTTGTAGTACTGGGTGTTGGAATAGTCCCACAGCGCTACCCGCAGGGTCACTTCCTCGCCGCTGGCCTCTTCCGTAGGCGCCTGTACGGCCGCCGCCGTGGTGGTCTCCGCGGTATCGCCGGAATCACCGCTGTCGCTGCTGCTGCCGCATCCTGCCAGCATTCCGGCAACCATTACAGCCGCCATTCCTGCTGCCAGCCATCTTCTTTTTTTCATGTTACATCCTCCTCCTTTTTGTAGTCACCGGCGCGTTCTCCGCGCCATTGCTGTATTCTAAACCCCTGAAGGATTTATTCCTACCAGATAAACAGTTCCTTCTCCAGAATCTTCATCACCGCTTCAATAAAATAGTAGTCGCCGTAGATAATGGGGAATTCGTGTTCCTTGTCGTGATAAGCTGCCGTGCACTTCTCCAGCAGTTCATCGGTGCCGGGATCCCAGCTGCACCGCTCGGCGTCCAGCGTCTGCAGAAGCTTCATGGCCGTTTTCCGGTATACCATGCTGTCCCGTTCTTCCACATACTTGGAAAGTTCCAGAAGGCCGCAGGCCGCTATGGCCGCCGCTGTGGAATCCTCCCACGGGCAGTCCGCCGGCTGGCGGAAGTCCACCGGAATCTTTCCGCTGTCCGGAATGTTGGCAATATAATAATGAGCGATTCTTCTGGCCGTGTTCAGGTATTTCTCATCTTTCGTATGGATATAGCTGAGGGTAAAGCCGTACAGGCCCCAGCTCTGGCCTCTGGTCCAGGAAGAGCCGACGCCGTAGCCCTGGCCGCCGTAGGTGCGCACCATCTCGCCGGTCTCGGGATCGAACTCCACGATGTGGTTGACCGAGCCATCCGCCCGTACAAAACACTCCTGTGCCCGGTCCGCATGGGCGCGGGCAATCTGTCCGAACCGGGGATCGCCGGTTTCCTCGCTGGCCCAGTACAGCAGCGGCAGGTTCATCATACAGTCGATGATGGCCCAGCCTCTGCGGTCGTCGGTTCCATTGTCATTCCAGGCACGAATGAAATGGCCTGCCAGGTTGAAACGGCCCGCCAGGTTGCCGGCCGCCAGCATGGCCCGGTTCAGGGAAGCCGGGTTTTTCGTCACTTTATAATTGACCACTGCCGTAGGCAGCCACTTGAATCCGTTGTCGTGGTCCAGCCCTTTGTCGTTCATCAGAACCACGTCCAGCTTTTCCTCTGTCTTGACCGCTTCTTCTTTGTACAGTTCCTCGCCTGTCAGGGCATGCATCTGCCACATCATGCCGCCCCAGAATCCGTTGGTCCACCAGGCGATGTCATCCTTTCCCATATCGTTGAACACGCCGTTGACTGCGGTATAGGGGATCTTGTCCCGGTTCCGCTCCGTTACGGCCCTCATCTTGCCTTTCAGTTTTTCCGCCGTCTCAGCGGCCCACTTCTTTTCCTCTGCTGACCAGTTCATCCTATCTCCTCCTCCTTCGGACAGAAAGAATCCTCTCTGCCCTCCGTTTTGCGCACATTGCATAATCTGCATCCTCTGTTTGGAAGAGTTCTTGTGCGAATTGATAGTTCTATCATAGCACACTTCATCTTCACAAATATTGGATATCGTGCTATAATTATGTCAGATTATGCTTTGCCTGTCGTCAATACTGCATACAAAGGCAGGATCTCCGCCTGTTTTTTTGGTATTCCTGTACAAAATGCAACCAGAGGTGACCCTTTATGAATCAGATCGGCATTGAACCTATTGAACAGTTTCTGATTTCCCACCACCGCACCTGCCAGCAGCAGGAGCGCCGGCTCCACATTCACAACAACGCCTACGAAATCATGCTGTTTGTCAGCGGAAACGTGGATTATTTCATCAATAACGTTACCTATCATCTGAAGCCGGGAGACTTAACTTTTGTGGGCCCCGATGACATCCACGGCTATTTCGTCAAAGACGACTCTCCCTATGAGCGCCTGCCGGTTCACATAGAAATCGACTATGCTGCGGCCCTTTCCACAGAAGCCACCGATCTGCTGAGCTGCTTTGCCTCTCCTTCCGCCAGACGGCTCTGCCATCTGGATAAGGAACAGATCCATCAGTTTATCGGCTTCGTAGACGCCGTGATCCAGGCCATGAACCGCGGCAGTTTCGGGCAGGATATCATCGTCCACTCCTGCATATCCATGCTTCTGCTTATGGCCAATGAAGCGCAGCGGGCCGATGAAAGCGCCGTCAGCGACGTCTCCCCCCGGATCATCCGGGACGCCATTGATTACATATCCGCCAATCTGGCAGGAGATATCTCGGTTCAGACCATCGCGGACTGCTTAAATATCAGCCGTTCCCGCCTGTGTCACCAGTTCAAGGACTTTACCGGCATTTCTCTCTGGAACTACGTGATCAGCCGCCGGATTCAGAAGGCCCAGTCCCTGCTGCGGGAAGGCGTATCCATTACGGAGACCTGCTATGAGTGCGGATTCAAAGACTATGCCCACTTTGTCAAGGCCTTCAGCAAGGTCATCGGCGTGCCTCCGGGAAAGTACACCAAGGAGCTGCCTACTTACCAGATGAGCGGACGGCCCGGCTGAAACTTAAGGTTTCAGTCAGGCCGTCTTTTTTATTGCAGATTCTGATCGGACTGCAAGTTCTGGTTTTACTGCAGATTCTGGTTCAGACAGATGGAGCCGTAGGGCCGGATGCTCATCCGGTAGGCGCTGCCCTCTCCCAGTGCCCCGTCCATAAGGGACACGTATTCGTCCACCAGATCATTGGGCAGCATGGCCATAATGACGCCGGCAAAGCCGCCTCCGTGAATCCGGCAGGCGCCTCTCTGTTTTTTGGCGATAAACAGTTCCGTCAGCGCCAGGGCAATGCTGATGCCCTGCTCCTGCACGCTGCTGGTGGTGTAGCAGTTCTGCAGCCACTTCCAGGAAGAATTGCCGGAAGCCGTAATATTGGACAGGAAATCCTGGAAGCGGTTTTCCTTCAGCGCCTGCACTTCTGCCTCTACCCGCTTGTTTTCTTCAAAGAAATGCAGGGCCCGCAGCACGGAACGGTCTCCCGCGAAAGCCCGCACCTCTGCCAAATGATCCAGCACCTCTTCCTCGGAAATTTCCGCGCAGACCTCTTTACCGAAAAACTGCGCCACTTTTTTCATCTCTTCCGGCACCGAAGAGTAGTCCGCGCTTAAATCCGCATGTCCCTTTCCCGTATTCACAATAATCAGACTGTGGTTCTGGGACTGGAAATCAAAATCGATTTTTTCCACCGCCGGAGACTGGGGCTTTAAAAAGTCAATGGTAATCAGGCCGCCTACCGCGCAGGCCATCTGGTCCAACAGGCCGGAGGCCTTGTCCCAGTAATGGTTTTCCGCGTACTTGCCGATATGGGCATAGGCCACCGTATCCATGCGGCCCTCATTGAAAAAGGTGTTGAGCATGGAACACAGAAGCATCTCAAACGCCGCGGAAGAGCTGACTCCGGCCGCGCTGATCACGTTGCTGGTGATATACGCGTCAAAGCCTCCGATCTCATAGCCGGATTCCGTAAAGCCTTTCAGCAGTCCCTTCACCAGATCCACCGTTCCCGCCTTTCTGGGGCTGGGCGCCAGGTCGTTTAAATCCACAGAAAACCTCTGATCGAAGGTTTCGCTGATAATATTGACTTTGCTGGAATGGTTCGCGGCGGCCGCGCCGACGCAGTCCAGGTTGATGCTGCCGGCCAGTACCTTGCCGTGGTTGTGGTCCGTATGGTTGCCGCTGATCTCCGTCCGGCCCGGCGACGTAAACAGCAGCAGGTCCTTATCTCCGTATTCCTCCGCGAATTTTTCCGCCACATGGGCGTACCGCTTCCGGTTTTCCTCCGCGTGTTCCGGTCCATACAGTCTGGCAAGCAGCTGTTCTGCCGCCGGAGACTGCAGCATTTCCAGTGTTTCCCGTACGTTCATAATCTCCAACTCCCTCTCCTGTTTTTGATGCGGCCCCCCGGGCCTCTTGTTCCAGTATAGCAAAAAACCGGCATTTCGGAAACCGTTTTTTGTTTATTCTGCCAGACGGGTATACCCCCCGGAAGAGGTACAGGCAATGGTGCTGATCTCCGCTCCGGTTTCATCCAGCACCACCTTCAGCAATTCCGTCTGGGGAATGCTGCTGCCGAACACAAAATTGCCCAGGCTGTAGGCAATGGTTTTTCCCTGATAGGTTTCAATTTCCTGCAGCACATGGGGATGGCTCCCCACCACCAGGTCCGCTCCCGCGTCAATGTACTGCCGGCCCATGGTCCGCTGGTATTCCTCCGGCTCCGTATTCCGCTCTATGCCCCAATGCACGTAAACCACCAGATAGTCGCACTGGCTATCCGCCGCCCGAATAGCTTCCAGCGCCTGGGCGGGATCATACGTGGAAAACACGCCGGGATGCTCCGGCCCCGCCGCCCAGCTGACATCCATATACACCCGGCTGGTGCCCAGAAAACCGATTTTCTTCCCTTTGATCTCCACAATCTCCAGCTGCCTGGCCCGCTCCAGATCCGGGCCTCCGCCCACGTAGCGGATACCCGCTTCCTCCAGCACCGCACAGCTGTCCAGCAGGCCCTCGGCGCCAAAATCCAAAATGTGATTGTTGGCCAGCGTTACCATATCGATGCCCATTTCCTGAAACATGGATACCGACGACGGCGGAAGCCGGAAGGTATACTGTTTGTCCGCTGCCGCCGTACCCCGGTCAGTAAACGGAAATTCCTGATTCACCATAAACAGATCCGCCTGCCGGATCTCTTCCCGGATGCCTTCGTCCAGCACTCCGTGAATCCCGCCGGCTTTCTGATACGCGCCCAGCACGTGATCGGACAAATACACGTCTCCGGCAAACAGCAGGGTAACCGGTTCCTCTTGTACCGGTTCCGTTTCCGCCGAAGATTCTTCCGGCCCGGACGGGTTTTCCGCGCCGGGTCCGGCCTTTGCCGTTTCGGATTGTTCTATCTCTTTAGAACGTCCTTCCGTCCCCGCTGTTTCCGCCGCCAGCGCCACATACTCGCGGCCGCCGCTTCGGGTCTCCTGCCAGAACACCAGCCCGGCGGCCGCAAGCACAGCCGCCAGTCCCAAAACTGCCGCAGCCGCCGCAATCCCCCCGCGTCCCCTGCCGTTATCCTTTTTTTCTTCTCTCATAACCGTCTCCCGAATCCTTCCCATAAAATAAAAACGGATTCTGCAGGCTGTCGTCATGTACGTTTCCGCAAAATCCGTTTTTGCTGTTTCAAAATATCAAAGCGCCAGTACAATTCCGCCATCGCTGGCATATACCGTAGCGACTCCGGCAGTCTCCGTGATCACCACATCCGGAAACGGCGCCAGCCGCATCAGTTCTTCTTTTACCATCTTCGCCCTGCCCGGGTTGTTGCAGTGGGCCACCACCGGAAGCCGGTGTTTCGGATCTGAAACTGTCTGCACGGCAAGGGCGCACATCCGTGCCAGCGCCTTATTGATGCCTCTGGCCTGATCCAGCTTGATAATGGTGCCTTCCGTGGCGCCCATCACCGGCTTGATGTTCAGCGCCGTGGCAAAAAACGCCTGCAGGCCTGTCAGCCGGCCGTTTTTACGCAGCGCGTCCAGGGTCTCCAGCACGAAGAAGGTCTGCATGGTCTGGGACTTGAAAGCCTCCGTCCGCTCCACCACCTCTTCGAAAGGCACCCCTTCCCGGCACAGCCGGTCGATAAAGATCGCCAGGCGAAGCTCGCCGGCGGACGCCGACCAGGAATCAATCACCGCTATATTTTTAGGTCCGTATTCCTCTTCGTACATGCTTTTGGCCACAACGGCGCTGTTGTAAGTGCCGCTGAGTTTGCCGGAAAGCGTAATCACATAGATATCATCGGCCTCGCAGGCATAGGCTTCTTTAAAGGTCTCCGGAGAAGGGCAGGCGGTTTTGGGACAGTTGGGGCTTTGCCGCACCAGTTCCAGAAAACGCTTCTGATCAAACGTCTCATCGTCTACCACCTGTACATCATCCACCTGAAGCGTCAGCGGAATCATCTGAAAATGCGGATCCTTCTTCATTTCCGCCGTCAGATCCAGGCAGCTGTCTCCGATTATCTTATAACTCATGACCGTCCTCCACAAAATTCCCGCATCTTTCGATGTAGTTTTTTATA
Organism: uncultured Lachnospiraceae bacterium; assembly: GCA_944380605.1. Taxonomy (GTDB): domain Bacteria; phylum Bacillota; class Clostridia; order Lachnospirales; family Lachnospiraceae; genus UBA3402. Next base: position 6,118 of record CALWIA010000012.1, read on the forward strand.
CTACATTTGATTATAGTAGGAACTCTACGGAATGTCAACGGTTTCTATCTCAGGATTCCACCATAGCCAGCATGATCTCGTTGCTGCGGGCAAGGAATTCCGTCATCCGTTCCGGGCTCAGGGTTCCGTGGCTCAGGGAAGCCATGTCGTACAGCTGCCTGCAGATCTTCTCCGTCATCTCGCCCTCTCCGTGGTTCAGCACATACTGCACCAGCTTATGGCCGGCGTTGAGCACCAGCGTCTCGCCGGCGCCCCCGAACATAGACGGGTCCATGCCGTACAGGTTGTACATCTTCATCATATCCTGCATCCGGCGGCTGTCCTCCGACAGAGTGATCATGGAAGCCACCTGATCGTTTTTCAGCTTTTCCACCTTGATCTCCAGCTTGTCATTGCCCAGGGCCTTTTTAAAGGTTTCCGTCAGTTTTTCGGCGTCCGCCTTAAACCCTTCCGCGTCTGCCTCCGGCACTTCTTCCTTGAACGTATCCGTGATATCCGCGTCAATGCGCAGGAATTTCAGTCCTTCGTGCTTCTGCTCCAGCTGGCTGATAAAGGGGCTGTCGATGTTATGTCCCAGAAGCACCGCGTTCAGGCCGGCCTCCCGGAACATATGGATATACTGGCCCTGTTCCTTCTCGTCGGTCACATAATAGATGATATTCTCATGCTTTTCCTTGGCGTCGTCCAGGCAGTCCTGCAGGGTCAGGTACTTGCCGTTCAGATCCTTGAACAGGATATAGTCCTTCATCTTTTCTTCGAATTTCTCATCCTTTAAGCATCCGAACTTGATGAAGGGGCTGATGTCATCCCAGTATTTCTCATAATTCTCCCGGTCCGTCTTGCACATGCCGGACAGCCGGTCCGCCACCTTTTTGGTAATATAGTCGGAAATTTTCTTTACAAACCCGTCGTTCTGCAGCGCGCTTCTGGACACGTTCAGCGGCAGGTCCGGACAGTCGATGACGCCCTTTAACAGCATCAGGAACTCCGGAATGACTTCCTTGATATTGTCGGCAATAAACACCTGGTTGTTGTACAGCTTGATGGTACCCTCCAGGCTGTCGTATTCCGTATTGATCTTGGGGAAGTACAAAATTCCCTTCAGGTTGAACGGATAGTCCATGTTCAGGTGGATCCAGAACAGCGGTTCCTTGTAGTCCAGGAACACCTTCCGGTAGAAATCCTTGTACTCCTCTTCCGTACACTCGTTGGGATGCTTGTTCCACAGCGGGTTTACATCGTTGATCGGCACCGGGCGCTTCAAAATTTTGTACCGCTCTCTGGCCGGAGAAATCTCCACCGTCTCTTTTTCCCCGTTTTCCTTTTCCCGCTCTTCCGTCTTGGCCTCTTCCACGACGGTTTCCACCACCGTGTCCTTGTCCGTCAGCTCGTCTTTTTCAATGGTCTCATACTGCGGGCCCGCTTCCGCGTTGGTCAGGAAAATCGGCACCGGCATAAAGCCGCAGTACTTCTCCAGTACCTCTCTGGCCCGGTATTCGTTGGCAAACTCGGTGCTGTCATCATTTAAATACAGCGTTACCGTCGTGCCCCGTTCCGCCTTGTCCCCTTCGTCCATGGCAAATTCCGTGCCGCCTTCCGACTCCCAGTGCACCGGCTTCGCGCCTTCTTTATAGGAAAGGCTGTCGATGGTCACCTTGTCCGCCACCATAAACGCGGAGTAAAAGCCCAGTCCGAAGTGGCCGATGATCTGATCTTCATTGGCCTTGTCTTTGTATTTATTCAGAAAATCCTGGGCGCCGGAAAACGCGATCTGGTTGATGTACTCATCCACCTCTTCCTCCGTCATGCCCAGGCCGTTGTCCGTTACGGCAATGCTCTTCTCCTTGGGGTTGACCGTCACCTGAATTTTATAAGTTTCTTCTTCCGGCTTTTCAAACTCGCCCATGAGTTCCAGCTTTTTCAGCTTGGTTACGGCGTCGCAGCCGTTGGACACCAGTTCCCGGTAAAAAATGTCGTGATCCGAGTACAGCCACTTCTTGATCACCGGAAATATATTCTCACTGCTTATGGATAAACTTCCCGTTTTCGCTGCCATGATACACACTCCTTTTGTTCTGCTCGTTTCTGGTTCCGGCCCGGAAAAACCGCCCGGCATTCCCGGACCCGCTATGGAGTATTCTAGTACCAATAGAACAAAATGTCAACAAAAAATTAGCACTCATTTGAAGTGAGTGCTAATTTCATTCCTCCCTGCAGGGAATTCCATGTTCCCGGAAAAACCGCCGTACATATCCGTCCCATTCCGTTTCCAGCGACTTATCCATGGTAAAAAAGTTCAGCGCAGTGCCCGTCACGCACCGCAGCGTCCCCTCTTCATAGCGGATGTTCAGATACAGCCCCTGCACCTGCTCCGGCCGCAGCCCCAGCTGGGCCTGCGCCAGAAAGCGTTCCAGTTCCCGGCGCGGCAGCTGCAGCACCAGCCGGAAGCTGCCCGGCAGCCTTTTTCCTTTGATCAGGGAAAAACAGAAGGGCTTTACCTGGGCCCATTCCGTCCACTCCCCCATCGGCTGTTCTTCCTGCTCCGCCTCGGTATAATATTCCTTTCTCAGCCTTCCGTCTATGTGAAACTGCGCGAAGGTCACCACCTCCGCCTCCCGCAGCCAGAAGACGTCAAACAGATTTCCGATAAACAATCCCGCCGTAAACGAACGGATGTCTTCAATTTTCAGGGCAATCATCGCCTGTACTCCTGCTTTGCTTTTTTCTCATTATAGTGAATCCTGCCGGCCTTTGCAATCCCCATTGACACCGGACTGCCGCCGTTATATAGTGATAACAGCGGGGCAGAACGCCCCTATTTCGATGGTTACGGAGGTTGTTATGAAAACAGAAGAAGCACTGGAGCAGCTGAGCCGGATCCTTATGGCCGGCGTATCGCCATATCACTGCATCCTGGACGCGAAAAAACAGCTGGATCAGGCAGGTTTTACGTCTCTGGACGCCGGCGCTCCCTGGGAAGTGGAACCGGGCCGCGGCTACTATGTATCCCTTTTTGACTCGTCTCTTATGGCCTTTTCCATTGGGCCGAATCTGGGCGCCCGCCCTTCCCTCCGAATGGAAGCGGCTCACACCGACTGGCCCTGCCTGAAGCTGAAGCCGTCGCCGGAAGTGCCGGAAGGACGGTACGGACGGCTCAATGTAGAGGTCTACGGCGGCCCCATTCTGAACACCTGGATGGACCGGCCCCTTTCCATGGCCGGAAAGGTCTGTACCGCCGGAGCGTCTCCGTTCTGCCCTCAGGTGCACTTCATTGATATGAAGCGGCCGCTTCTGGTGATTCCCAACCTGGCCGTACACATGAACCGGGAGGTCAACAACGGCGTGGCTCTGAATCCCCAGACCGACATGCTCCCCCTGCTGACTCTGCTGCAGGAAGAGCTGGAACGGGACCAGTATTTCCTCCGCCTGCTGGCAGAAGAAACCGGATGCCGTCCGGAAGATATTCTGGACTATGAAATCTGCGTCTACAACCTGGATTCCTGCGTCCGCACCGGCCTTCACGGTGAATTTTTCAGTTCGCCCCGTCTGGACAACCTGACCTCGGTCCAGGCCTGTCTGTCCGCCATCACCAGCGGCTTCCGGGCCGGCGGCATCAACGTCATCGCTTTGTATGACAACGAAGAAATCGGAAGCCGCACCAAGCAGGGCGCGCTGTCTGCCGTTACGGAACGGATGCTGGAAAAACTGTTTCTTGCCTGCGGATACCAGCGGGACGTATTTCTGGACGCCGTGACCAACGGCCTGCTGCTGTCCATGGACGTGGCCCATGCCGTCCATCCCAATCACCGGGAAAAATGCGACATCAAAAACCGGATCTATCCCGGAGACGGCGTGGCTCTGAAGATGGCGGCTTCCCAATCCTACGCCACCGACGCGTCCTGCGTCAGCATCCTGGAACACCTGTGCCGGAGCCGGAACATTCCCTATAAAAAGTTTTCCAACCGTTCCGACATGAAAGGCGGCTCCACGCTGGGCGCCCTTTCCTCCGCTCAGCTGGCCATGCGGACCATGGACGTGGGCGTTCCGATCCTGGCCATGCACTCCGCCAGAGAACTGATGGGCGCTTCGGACCAGGCGGCTTTAGTAGCCCTGGCTTCCGAATTCTTCCTGGTATAGCGAAAAGAACTGATCCGCCTGCACCCCATCCGTATCGGAAAAGACGATTTCCGTCCACATCTGATCGGAAAACTGCAGAGGATGTTCACTCTGAAACTGATTGTAGATCTGCTGAAAGACCTGGTTTTTGCGCTCCGCGTAAATCCGGGTCTTTCGCTGGCTTGTGGCCTCCGGATCATAATCGCTGACACACTGGATCAGGTACCAGCTGCCGCCGGATTCCACCGGCGCGCTGATTTCTCCGGAAGCCAGCGCAAAGGCGGCTTCTTCAAAAGACGCCGTTTCTTCTCCTCTGGCTAACGGCCGCTGCTCCGGTTCGGCTCCTACGTCCCGGCCTGCCGTTTCAAAGTCGGCATTCTCCTGCTGCAGAGTCTCCCAGACGGCAGCCGCCTCTTCTTCCGAATCAAACCGCAACTGCTTTATGACAATGACCTTGGCCTCGCTGTCGCTGACCTCCAGATCCACATGCTTGGTCAGTTCCCCTGCCGCCTTATTGGCCAGAAAATACGCCTCATATATGGCTTCCACATCTTCCTGGTCCGCTCCCGTCCAGGCCAGGTCGCCTTCGCTCATGCCGGCATAGTAGGTTTCCGCCAGCTGCCGCAGCCGGTCCCGCTCCGCGCTGGTGACGGAGATTTCCTGTTCTTCCGCCAGCAGGTTCATGGTTTTTACATCTTTCAAAAATCCCTGGATCTGTTCCAGCAGATAGGTTTCAAAGGTGGTTCCATCCGCCAGCACCGTGTCCCAAATGGCATCGGTATACGCCTTTTCATAACGGCTGCGCTCAGAAGCCACCACCACCATGGCCTGGGATCTGGGAAAACTGCTGTCGTCCCCGCCTTCCGACGCGCTGGGCACTCCGCAGCCGGCCAGCAGCACCGCCGCCGCGGCCGCCAGCGCCAGGACACATCCCGGATGTCTGTCTTTCATATTCCAACTCCTCTCACAGCAGCTGCTTCAAAATCTTCAGAACTCCGTCCCGCCGGTTGCTGTCCGCCTGAAAACGGGCGGCCGCCTTGACTTCCGGCCGGGCATTGGCCACGGCGAAGCTGTAATACGCCTGGCCCAGCATCTCGATATCGTTGAACTGGTCGCCAAAAGCCATGGTTTCCTCCGGACGGATCTGCAGGCTTTCCTGCAGGATCCGGATGGCGCTTCCCTTGGACACCCCCACCGCCATGCAGTCCAGCCACATATCGCCGGAAAGCGTCATCTTCATGCGGCTTCCAAACTGCTGCCGCAGCTGTCTTGTCGCTTCCTCTACGCCGTGCTTTTTATACGCCGATACCTTGATAAACGAATCGTCCACTTTCGTAATATCCGGCACCTGCTCCACCCGAAACCGGTAGCCGTGTATCATCCAGTCCAGGAAATCCTGATCTTTGGTATCCATATAGACCACATCCGGACCGCTGATCATCACTTCCAGTTCCGGCGTCTGCCGGATGGCCGCCACCAACTCCAGCGCCAGTTCCCGGTCTATGGTCTGCAGAAACAGATTGCGGCCGTGGCATCCTACATAGGCGCCGTTGTCGGACAGATAAAAAATCCGCTCCCGCACCGGCCGGAACAGTTCCTCAATGCTGACCCACTGCCGGCCGCTGGCGGCCGCGAACTGAACGCCCCGGTCCTTCAGAGCCGTGATCACCTCATACAGTTCCGGATTCAGTTCATGGGTTCCATCTGCTACCAGCGTGCCATCGATGTCCGACGCGATCAGCTTAATCATCTTCTTCCGCCTCCTCTTCCTTCAGCCGCTTCCACTCCTGATACACCCGGCCTATGGGAAGGCCTACCACATTGCCGTAATCGCCCCGGATGCCGGAAACATAGGCGGCAAAACTGCCCTGAATACCGTAGGCCCCCGCCTTGTCCATAGGCTCCGGAGAGTCCGCGTAGGCCTGGATCTCTTCTTCGGTCATGGGAAAAAGCGTCACATCTGTCTTTTCCGCGAAAGAAACGCCGCTGTTTCCGGTTTCCCCGCGCCGGATCATAGTCACTCCGGTATACACCTGGTGAGTTCGCCCCTGAAGGCGGCGGATCATCTCCCGGGCCTGTTCATGGCTGGCCGGCTTTCCCAGAACCATGCCGTCCACCGATACCACCGTATCCGCTCCCAGCACCAGGCTGCCGGCAGGCGCCAGAGCCGCCGCCGCTTCCGCCTTCCGGGAAGACAGTTCCAGAACCATTTCCTCCGGATTTTTGGTTTCCGTATCCTCGCTGACCGCCGCCGGCTGCACCTTTGCCTCAATGCCGATCTGCCGCAGCAGTTCTCTTCTTCGGGGCGACGCCGAAGCCAGGATCCACAATTCCCGTTCCATAAGTATTCCTTTCCGCCGCGGCATAAAAAAGCATCCTTCCATAAGTTCCCCTATGAACGGATGCCCCGCAGCTTTCCTTCTCAATACGCCAGGTTTACCAGCACCGCCAGCAAGATTCCCAGCACCGCCCCCGCAAATACCTGCAGCGGCGTATGTCCCACAAACTCCTTCAGCCTTTCCTGGAACTGGTGGTTGTTCAGCTTAAACAGGTCCTGTTCCAGAATCATGTTCAGCAGACGGGCCTGCTTGCCGGTCTCCTGCCTTACGCCTATGGCGTCGTACATCACCACCGCCGCCAGCACAAAGCTGACCGCGAATTCAAATGCCGATACCCCGTAGCAGAACGCGGTGGAAACCACCAGCGCGCAGACCGTAGCCGAATGCGAACTGGGCATGCCGCCGGATCCCACCAGACGCTCCGCGGAAAAGCTCTTGTTCAGAGAAAAATCAATGATTGTCTTCAATGCCTGGGCCACCACCCAGCCGATCACCGAACTGACCAGCACCTGGTTGCCCAGCATTTCCTGCCATATTTCCATCGCACACTCCCGTTTTTGTATCTCATCCCAGCTGTCTGGGTCTCAGCGCCATGGCAAAGGCGGCTCCCGCCTGAGCCGCCACCTCCGCCGCCGTGCAGACCTTGTCCGCGTACAGCAGCGCGAATCCTTCTTTATATCGGGGCGGAACCGGCGTCAGCGGCCACATATGGCGCAGAATCAGATTCTGTTCCTTTTCCGGAATCTGAAACCAGCGCACCGCGTTGTCCCTGGCCGTCCTTGGGTGGGTCAGGCCATGGAACCGGTTTCCAGTATCTCTGGCATGGGTATGCCAGTCATACAGAAAGAAATCATGGAGCAGGCCGGCCCTGGCTCCTGCCCGGGCATCCCACCCCCGGTCCCGGCAGATCCGGTACGTCAGGTAAGACACCTGCAGGCAGTGTTCCCGGCAGGTTGTGGCGCCATGCTGGACATACTGGTCCATCGACTGAAAAATCCCGCTGTCCAGTATGTCCCGGACACAGGCCAGATACTCCCGGTCCTTTTCATATTCTGCGTTTCTTTTCCAGTCTCCCGCCGCCTGCCTGCCGCTTCTGCCCATGATTTCCGCCTCGTTTCTTACCAATCCATCAATAACCAATCAGCCAGTCGTACAGTTCCTGATACTTCAGCGCGGAAGCGTTCCAGGAATAGTCGCGGGCCATGGCGCGGTCCACCAGCTTGTTCCACTCCCGCTTTTTGTCATAATACACATGCTCCGCATAGCGGATGGTCGCCAGCATCTCTCCCGCGTTGTAATTGGCAAAGGAGAATCCGGTGCCGGTGCCCGCATATTCATTGTACGGCTCCACCGTATCCTTCAGTCCGCCGGTTTCCCGCACAATAGGAAGCGTCCCGTAACGCAGCGCCATAAGCTGGCTTAAGCCGCAGGGCTCAAACAGCGACGGCATCAGAAACGCGTCGCAGGCCGCGTAGATCTTGTGGGACATGGGTTCCGAATAATAAATATTGGCGGAAACCTTGCCGTGGTACTTCCAGTCGTAGTGGCGGAACATGTTTTCATACCGCTCCTCACCAGTGCCCAGCACCACCAGCTGTATATCGTCGCTGCACAGATCGTCCATCACATACTGGATCAGGTCAAATCCCTTCTGGTCCGTCAGACGGGAGACAATGCCGATCATCATCTTGCGGTCGTCCTGGGTCAGCCCCAGTTCGCTCTGCAGCGCCCGTTTGTTTTTGACCTTTTCCTTGCGGAAATTGCGGGCGTTGTAATTCTGAGCGATCATGGCGTCGGTCTCCGGATTGAACTCGTCGTAGTCAATGCCGTTGACAATGCCCCGCAGGCTTCCCGCCCGGGCCCGCATCAGGCCGTCCAGGCCCTCGCCGTAAAACGGCATCTTGATCTCCTCGGCATACGTATCGCTGACGGTGGTAATGGCGTCCGCGTAAACGATGCCGCCCTTCAACAGGTTGCCGTCTTTATATGCTTCCAGTTTGTCCGGCGTAAAGTAATAATCGGGAAGGCCGGAGAAGCGCTGAATGGTCTTTACATCCCATACGCCCTGGAACTTCAGATTGTGAATCGTAATCACCGACTTCATGTTGCAGAAAAATTCTCCGCCGCGGAACCGGTCTTTTAAATACACCGGAATCAGGCCGGTCTGCCAGTCGTGGCAGTGGACCACATCCGGCTGGAAGCCGATCACCGGCAGCGCCGACAGCGCCGCGTTGCAGAAGAAGGAGAACTTCTCCAGGTCATACAGCCAGTCGCCGTAAGGCTTGGCTCCGCTGAAATAACCCTCGTTGTCTATGAAATAATAGGTAATGCCCTCGTATACATACTGCAGGATGCCCACATAACGGCTCTGCCCCAGATAATCCATGTAGAAGTGGTTCAGATAGGTCATCTGATCGCGCCACTCCTGCTTGATGCACAGATACTTGGGAATCATGATCCGCACATCGTAGTAGTTTTTGTCAAAGCACTTGGGCAGGGAACCTACCACATCCGCCAGCCCTCCGGTTTTGATAAAAGGCACAGCCTCTGAAGCGACAAACAAAATCTTCTTCATGGAATAACCTCCTCAGCTGGAGTCCGCGTTCCGCAGCTCCCTAATGAGTATAGTATACAATACTTTTCTGAAATTAGGAAGCATAAATCTTACATTCTTTTGTAGTCCAGCCGAATCTTGTCGGACAGCAGGGCGATAAATTCTGAATTGGTGGGCTTGCCTTTCCCATTGCTGACGGTATATCCGAAAATATCGTTGATGGTATCCATTTTGCCCCGGCTCCAGGCCACCTCTATGGCATGGCGGATGGCCCGTTCCACACGGCTGGGCGTCGTCTGATGCTTTTTTGCGATATTGGGATACAGCACCTTGGTTACGGATGTCAGCATGTCCTGGTCCGCCACCGACATGGCAATGGCGTCTCTGAGGTACTGATACCCTTTGATATGGGCCGGAACGCCGATCTCATGCAGCATCTGGGTCACGTCATTTTCCAGATTCTGCTCCAGATACTCCATCTGGCTCTCGTAGGGCCGGATCTTCCGGGAAGCGGCCATGCCATATCCCCTGGCTCTGGCGCTGCTGCCTGCCACCCGCCGGATTTTGTCTACCACCACTTCCTGCTGAAATGGTTTCATAATAAAATAGTCGGCTCCCATGCGGAACGCGTCTTCTGTCACGCTTTCACTTCCCGCCGCGGAGACCATGATAAACGACGGCTTCTTCTCCAGATTGCCTTCTTTTTTCACCTTTTCCATAACCGCCACGCCATCCATGCCCGGCATGATCACATCCAGAAGCACCACATCGGGTCTGGCAGACAGAATCATCTGATAGGCTTCCTCTCCGTTTTCCGCCTTTCCTACCACCTCGATGTCCTCTTCTTCCTCCAGCATATGGCGCAGCGCCTCCAGAGTCTTGGGATTGTCCTCCGCAATTGCAACGCTTACAGTTGTCATACTGTCTCCTCCTCCTTTTCATTGGTAAAATGATTATAGACTCGGATTTTCCGGTGTTGCAACGGGATTCTATCGCAAAATTCGACAGCGCCCGGGGCCGGAATCCGCTCTTTCCCGCCGGAAACCACCGGTTTTCCTGCCCCATCCTTCAAAAAAAGAGAAACCGGAACGTCGTTTTTTCACGAAAACTTTCCGGTTTCCCCAAAGTTCAGGAATGCCTCACTCTTTTTCCACACTGCTGTTGAAGCGGTCCAGCAGCAGCGCCGCCGCGATTCCCACCGCCATGCAGATCACGTTCACCGCGCAGGAACCGGCGGACTCGGTAAAGCTGGAAAATGGAATGATCACCAGCGTCGCCGCCATAACAATGCCGGCAATGGCGTGGAACGCAAAGGAATAAAAGTGCTCAAACAGAGCGTTGATGCCCTTGGCCATGCAGATCACCGTTACCGCCGCGCCCACAAAAGCCGGCAGGATCACCGCCATATCCAGATGGCCCAGTCCATCGACAAACGGCGTATACAGCCCCAGCGGCATCAGCAGCGTGGAAAAGCTCATGCCGGGAGCGATGACGCTTAACGCCAGGCAGAATCCGCAGAACAGATACCAGCCGAAGCTTGGCAGAATCTCCACGGACAGCACGTTCAGCGTCACCAGAAGCGTCAGCACCACCAGAAACGCGACGCTCATGGAAATCCAGGAGCCGGCGCTTCTGCCCTGCTCCCCCGCCTCCCGGAAAATAGACGGCATCATACCGGCGATCAGTCCCACAAACAGGCACACCGATGGGTCCGGATACTTTTCCAGGAAAAATGCCAGCACGTTGGCGACTCCTAAGAATCCCAGAGCGCCTCCGAAAATCACCGGCAGCAGTCTGGGCACATGGGTTCTGAAATTTTTAAACGGGTTGGACAAAAGCTCCATAACCGGCTTGTAGATGCCGAATACCACGCACAGCACGCCTCCGGAAATGCCGGGAAGCACGGCGCCCAGGCCAATCAGAGCCCCCTGCAGAATCTGCAGGAACAGCCTCGGCCCCCAGAAGCCTTCTCGGTTTTTTTGTTTCATCAGTTTTTCTTCCTTTCCGCGGCCCAGGCGGTTTTGCGGATATCGCGGCGCCTGCGGCCATCTGTGATTCACAGGCTATTATACGCACCGGGCAGCAGAATTGCAAGGAAAAAAGCATCAGCCAAACAGCGACAGAGTCAGAAACAGGGAAGACATCAGGGACGCCACCAGCGATACCACGGTGATCTGGGTATTGATGGAGGGGCCCGCCGTATCCTTGAACGGATCGCCTACCGTATCGCCTACCACCGCCGCCTTGTGGGTATCGGAGCCTTTGCCGCCTTCGTGGCCGGCTTCCACGTACTTTTTGGAATTGTCCCACAGGCCGCCGGCGTTGGACATAAACAGCGCCAGCAGCAGTCCGCTGATGATATTGCCGGTCAGGAATCCGCCGATGGCTTCCACGCCGCCGATAAAGCCTACAAACAGCGTAGCCAGAATGGCCATAAGGCCGGCCGGGATCAGTTCGCGGATCGCGCCGTCTGTGGCGATGTGAATGCACTTGTCATACTCCGGAACCGCCGTTCCTTCCCGCAGGCCTTTGATTTCCCGGAACTGCCGGTGAATTTCCGCCACCATGCGCTGCGCGTTGCGGTCTACGCCCAGCATCAGCATCGCCGAGAACACCGCCGGAATCGCCGCTCCGATCAGCATGCCGAAGAATACCAGGGGATCCATGACGTCAAATCCGGCAATGCCGGTAAGGCCGTAGGCTTCCGCCGCCTCATTGACCTCGCTCATAAACGCTCCCAGAAGCGCGATTACCGTCAGGCCGGCAGCCGCCACGGCAAAGCCTTTGGTCACAGCCTTTACTGTATTGCCGGCAGAGTCCAGTTCATCGGTAATGTCCAGCACCTCACCGCCCAGATCGCCCATTTCCGCCAGGCCTCTGGCATTGTCTACAATAGGACCGTACGCGTCATTGGAAACGATCATGCCTACAATGGAAAGCATTCCCACAGCCGCGATGGAAATGCCGAACATGGCATATTCCACGGAATGGGCTCCGGTGGGATCCAGTCCCTCGCACAGTTTATACGCCGTCAGCGCGGAAATGCCGATGCCCACCATGGCCGGCAGCGCGCTGATAAATCCATAGGATACGCCGGAAAGAATGGTAAAGGCGGGGCCGGAGCGGGAGGCCTTTGCCACATTGTGCACCGGTTTTTTGGTATCGTCGGTAAAGTAGTCCGTGGCAATGCCGATGACCACGCCCACCAGCAGACCGACGATGCAGGCGCACCAGATATTCCAGTTGTAGCCCAGAACCGCCGTAGCCGCCGCCGTCAGCGCTATGTAGATGGCAGTCGTCACATAGGTGCTGTAATTCAGCGCCCGGGTGGGATTGCCGTTTTTGCCGATGCGGGCGCACATGACGCCGATAATGGAAGCCAGCAGGCCCATAGCCGCATAGCAGAACACCATGGCTACATAGGAACTGCCGCCTTCCAGCCGGTCCAGAGATGCCGCCATAACCAGAGAAGCCGCCATAGAGGCCACATTGGAGTCAAACAGGTCCGCGCCCATGCCGGCCACGTCGCCCACGTTGTCGCCTACGTTATCCGCGATTACCGCCGGGTTGCGGGGATCGTCCTCCGGAATGCCCAGTTCTACCTTGCCGGTAAGGTCCGCGCTGATATCTGCCGTCTTGGTAAAAATACCGCCGCCGGCCTTGGCAAACAGCGCCATGGAACTGGCGCCGAAGGAAAAGCCCAGACATATGGTGGAATCGCCGGTGAGCAGGTATACCAGCGCCACGCCGATCAGGCTGGAACCTACCACAGCCATGCCCATAACGGCGCCGCCCCGGAATCCGGTCATAAAGGAGGGTGCGATTCCCTTTTTCGCCGCCACCGCGCATTTGCCGTTGGCAATGGTGGCCACTTCGATGCCGATTTTTCCCGCGAAACCGGAAAAAACCGTTCCCGCCGCATAAGCGATTACCATCATCAGGTTGGGAACCACGCTTCCGGTCCATATAGGAGCCGGAAGAAACAGGAAAATCAGGACAGCCGCGCACAGACAAAATCTGGCCAGGACCTGGAATTCCCGTTTCAGAAACGTCCTGGCGCCCTGCTGGATCAGGCCGCCCACTTCCCGGATTCTCTCATTGTCCATAGGCTGCCGTTTGACCCAGGCAAACAGCCAGGCCGCGAAACCGAAGGCTGCCAGAGAAATCACAACCGCAATCAGTTCCATTGTTTCCGCATTCATAAAATCCCTCCTTCAGTGTGCAATTATGTCAAAAAATAAACCAAATTCGGTTGTATTTTATAACATTTTACGAAAGAATTCCATAACATATGCAACATTTCCCTGTTTTTTCTGTCAAAAACGCCGGGAAGACCGGCAGCCCCGGTCTCCCCGACGTTTTATGTACAGATACTCTCCCCCGGCGCCGGAAATCCAGCGCCCGGAAATCACGCCTGCAGTGCCGTCGGACACCTGCCGCGTCATTTCCAGCAATTATTATAGCATCCCTTTTTCCGGCATCTGCGGTTTCTTCCTCATCTGTATGCTTTCCGCCTCCAACTGCCTTCCCAAAAACAGCCCGATTCCCGCCGCTCCGGCCATGAGTCCCGGCTGCCCCTCATCCTGCGGCAGCAGTTCCTCCCGCCGTGCCGCTCTGCGGATGATTTCCCGCTTCATGGCAGCCGCCGTCTCCTTTTCCTGTTCCAGCCGCTCCGGCTCTTCGTCCCGCGGCCAGATTCCCGCCGCCTCTTTCGCCTCAAGATACGTTTCCATGATCCAGCAGTTTCCGCTCATACCATGGCACAGACACAGCCCATCTCTCCAGGAGCGGGCAAACAGCACCCGGGCCGCCTGTTCCAGGTCCTGCCGGACCGCGGGATTGTCCCGGAAAGCCTTCAGGCCGGCCAGACGCAGCCGGGAAAGCAGGATGCCTGCCGCCCCATGACACCACGCGTTGGCATACGCCTCCCGGTCCGGATACCGCAGATCCCGCCAGTTTCCGGCTTCTGGAACATACAGCGAGTCTTCAAACGCCAGGATTTCCTCCAGCATCCGGGCATACCGGACGTCGCCGGTATGCTCCAGCAGGGCGGCGTAGGCCATCAGAAACCCGCTGGCGCCATGTGCCATGCCGGCCAGCGCCCGCCCGGAATCCCGGCAGGGCCATCCGGTCCCGCCGCCTTCCTGCTTTTCTGCCCGGCTCCACAGAAATTCACCGATTTCTTCCGCCAGATTCAGCCAGATTCGCTCTCCCAGCGTTTCATACATCTTCGTCAGCAGCGCCACCGCCCCCGCGTTGCCGGAAAGCAGGTCATGCTCCTGATCCTTCTGATACAGCCGTCGCAGCCCTTCCGCCTGGCGTCTGGCCAGATCCGCAAACCGCTTCTCCCCGGTAATCCGGTACAGGCACAGAAACGCATACGCCAGAGATCCTTCTCCCACATACAGGCCGGTCTTCCCTTCGGTATGCCGTTCACGGGCTTCCGTATGGGCAGCCAGCTTGGCCGCCGCCAGTTCCAGCAGTTCCCGGTCCCCGGCAAATCCTAGCCGCTCCATGAAAGCCAGAAATACCGCAATGCCTCCCACCCCTTCATAGAAGGAAAGGTCCGCCGGCCGCATATGCCAGCAGGCGCCTGCGTCGGACTGCATGGTCAGCCAGGTGATGCTTCCATCTTTCATCACCGCCTTTTCCCGGACAGACGCCCGGATCCGCTCCAGCGCCTGCCGCAGCAGTCCCGGCTCCGCCGTCATCCGTTCCCGCGCCGGCGCCGGGCGCTCCTCAAAGTACCGGTTATGGCAGTACCGCTCGTCACTCATCCGCACCGACAGGCGAATCAGGGACAGCTGCCGTTCCATGTCTTCTTTTCCGCACCGTGCTTTTCTCTCCTGATACAGAGCCTGGGCCGACGTGCCGTATCCCGGCGGCTCTTCCCTGCCGCCGCAGACAAACAGCGGAACGTCCAGCCGGAACAGGCTGTCCAGTTCTTCCTGCAGCAGCTGCCGGTCCAGTTCTTTTTTCTGCAGAACCTGCAGCATCTGTACCCGGGCCTCTGTACTGGACAGAAAGACCGGATGCAGAGACGTAAACAGATACATGGTATACTGCTGGGTATGCCGGGTCAGAAACCGCACCGGGCAGTCCCAGAACCCCTCCGTAAGGGGCTCCAGTTCCGGACCGTGGTCCAGCCAGCAGGCATAGGCCTTCTGAAAACCCCGGCAGAGGGATTCCAGATGCTGTACCGGAGCCTGCACCCGTCCCTGAAAAACCGGAAGGCTCTCTCCTTGGCGAACCGGCACCGAATGGTACTCCACATCCATTTCCGATGTACACGGCCGGACTATCACCGGTATCTTCACGGATGTACGGGCTTCCTGCTCCGGATGCAGCGCATTGAGAATCACCGCCTGCCCTTCCGTCTGCCAGGACGGCACCGGCAGAATGCCCGGCCGCAGCACCGATTCCCGAACCCGTTCTTCCGCCAGGTCCTCCGGAGTCTTCGCCGGCCGCTTTTCCCGGACGCCCGGCAGCGTCTCCATATCCAGAATTACCGGATATTCCCCAACTGCCAGTATATTTTCCCGGTGCATATCAGAGCCGTTCAAAAGCATGCACAAAAACAGATGGATCCCCATCCGTTCATAATACCGGCCTGCTCCTTCCCGGTCCGCGCACGGCGCATGGCGCAGGTACTGGGACCAGCCATAACTGCCCCGGTCCAGCACGCGGCAGAAAAAGGCCGTCAAGCCGGTCCGCCGGCAGAATTCTCCAAACAGGTTTTGATAGATCTCGTCTTTTTTCAGGCTGTGGGGCTTGTAAATCAGCTCGGTCCCCCCGTCTGTGACACAGCGGATCACCGTCCGGCCGCCGCAGTGGCTGTCCGAACCCCCAAGTCTTACCTCTTTTAAAAAGCGTACCGGCCCGCCGCAGAGCCCTTCTTCCAGCGGCTGCCGGTCCTGCCGGAAATGCTCCAGAAATTCCAGCAGATACCGGTATGTAAAATCCATGCGCACGTAAAGCAGGCGCAGCATTTCCGGATACTTGCCGAAGAAGTCCCGGTCATATTCCGGATCCGACAGATACGCCTGGCAGAAATGCCGGTACTCCGCCTCCGCGCTGCCGCCCTTCAAACATCCCTGCTGTTTCAGTTTCCGCATTTCATGAATGGCCGCGCGCATGGGAATTTCCTGAATCCGGCTGTACAGAATCCCTGGCAGCGCGGATTTCGGATTTTCCAGTTCCAGAAACCGCCCCCATTCCGGATGCCTCCATGCCAGAAAGGAAGCCAGGATAAAGCGGAACAAAGGGGCAAACGGTTCAGTCTCCGGCATAGGTATGTTGTTACATCGGTCTCCGGCAAAAGCCCCTCGCATTTGTCCCAAAAAGTTTTTATAAGAAAGGAATCCGGCGTCCGGCTTCATACCCGCCGGAATCAGCCGTTTTTCCGGCTGTTGTTCCAGCGCTTCTGCCAGAGATGCCCCCAGAATCGAATCCCAGAAACGGCTCATAACATTCCTCCTCTGTGTGATACGGAAAAAGGCTCCGCAGATGGAGCGCCATCCGCGGAACCCTTTTCGGACACAATTAGCAGCAGGCAATTGTCAGTATTGCACCGCAGCTGGCAGTAATGGTCGCGTCTTCAATCTCCGGACCCATGCCGACTTTCTCTGCTTCCCGTACTTCCAGAGAAATCTCTTCCATGTACTTCTCCCACTCCATGCACACACCCTCCTTTCTTTCCCGTATTTAAACTCCAAGTATAATCTGGAGAGAGAACACCTGATTCCCATATCGGATCTCACACTCGCCTCCGTACCTCTTTACCGTCTCCTTCACATTCTCCAGCCCCCAGCCATGGGCACTCCGGTCTCCCTTCGACGTCACAAAACGCCCATCC
>CALWIA010000013.1 GCA_944380605.1 uncultured Lachnospiraceae bacterium
AGAACCAGCACGCAGATTGACATGGCGGCAATCAAGACCACCCGCTGATAGACAAGTATCAAACATATCATGCACAGGTTTCCCGCGAGGATCACGTATACCGCAAACGCGGCTTCTTTGGCTTTCATAGATATGAATGCGTACCTCTCATCTTTGGACGCGGTCTCAAAACGCTTCTTAAGTTCCGGATTCTGTTCCAGGCGCACCGCTCTGAAAAGCTGCACCAGCCCTGCGACCAGAATCCCTGAACCGATACCTGTCAGGGCGGCGGGATCCGCCGTTATGCCGGAAAACGCCAGCGCTTCCAAAAGGATGCCGATTCCGATTTCTATGATATATAAGGTATACCGTCTTTTACGTTTCATGTTCTTCCTCCTCATAAAGAAACAGCTCTTCCACGTTTGTTCCAAAGTACCGGGCAAGTTTAATGGCCAGGATGACCGACGGATTGTACCGGCCGTTTTCCAGAGAGCTTATGGTCTGTCTGGATACGCCCATGGCGTCCGCCAGTTCTTCCTGCTTGATTCCCTTCTGTTTTCGTATTTCCTCCAGTTTGTTCTTCAACGTACCTCCCCTTCCTTTTACGCTGTGCAAGTCCTGCGGTAAATGTAAAGTTCGCTTTCCATATCTGTATTATACACGATTTCGAGGATATGTCAAGTATGCTTTACGTTTTTTAGTCTAATGCTCCGAGATGTAAAAAACATTTGACACAGCCTCATGTTTCTGTTACATTAAGAGTGTAAAAAGTATTTGACATTCTGACTGTCCGAAAGGAGGATACATATGGCAGCCACCAACCTGCTGATCTGGGGATTTCTCATTTTCTTTTTTGTACTGATCCTATTGGATATTGCAATGATTGTATCGCTTTTAAGAACCGGGGATGAAAGAAGACAGCTGATCGTATGGAAAACCAGCAGCTTCACCCTCCTTGTAGTCGTTGGAGGGCTGGTGATCGATATCATAGAGTCTGTTGTAAAAAGTGAAGCCATGCTGATCAATCCATTCGTGAAACTCAGCGTCACCGCGATGGTTTACCTGCTCACGCTCCTGTATTACAGAAGGAAGTACAGTTTTTGATATGGAAAATAAAATCCGAACCAAACGAAAGGAACTGGGAATCTCGCAGGAAGAACTCGCCAAAAAATGCGCGGTTTCCAGGCAGACGATAAACGCCATAGAAAACAACAAATATGATCCCACTCTGTCCCTTGCTTTCCGCCTCGCGCGGGAACTGGAGCTGACGGTGGATGAACTTTTTCAGCCTTAGTTTTACATCCGGCAAAGGGAGGTAAATCCGTATGACGATGCTGGCCTTATGTCTGGCCCCCGTTCTTATGATCTGTCTTTTTTTCATGGCCGTGCGGTTCAACCATCTGTTTCTGTCGCTGCTGCCGCTGGTGCTTCTTTTTGTACTGGTATTTCACTACGCGGACCTTATGGAACAGCTGTTTTTTGTCTTCGTCCGCCGCTGTCTGGTCTGGACTGTCCTCGCGCTGGCAGCCGCATGGTTCCTCACCCGCGGCAGCAGCCCTTACGTCCGGAACATTCTGTGCGCGGCGGCATGCATTGCCGGATGCGCCGTCCCCCTGGTCCTTGCCCAGCGGCAGGAGCCGCAGTCTGTCTATACCGCGGCCGGCGGCGAATCCATTGTGGAAGCCGCCATGTACAGCCGGGATGGGGGCGGATTTTCTCTGACGGAAGAACAGCTGGAAGAATTCAATGCCCGGATGGCCGAAAGCATGGTAAAGCCGGATCTTATGGACAGCTGCCAAAACACTCCTTTTGACGGCAGCCATACCTGGTATTATGTAAATGCCGTTCTGGCAGACGGAGAAGAAATCCGGATCGCCTTTTTCCCAAAACGGGAGAAACCAGACCAGATGCGCATCGAACAGGACGGGCAGATCACCTGCTACATAGCCGCAGAAGAAGGGGAAGATATCGGCGGTGACTGGATCAGCGGCCGGATTCAGCAGCGGATCTGGCAAATGGTGCGGGACACCTACCGGGAGCCGCTGCAGGCACTGAAAAACAGCCTGACCGCCTCCGGCGCCTCCTTTGCCTTTACCATTCCGGAAGGTCTGCCCGGCGATCTGGAAATCACCATCATCGGCCTGCCGGACGAGAAAAACCACGTCGTCTATTTTTTGGACGAGTACAACGAAAGCCGCGGATGGACCGCCGGCCAGCAGTATTCCTTCGACGTATCCGCCTACGGAAGCTACCGGTATCTGTACCTGTCCGCCTCTGTAGACGGCGAGACCTTCGGCCTGGTCAATCTCTTCGACCTGCTGCCGGAAGCGATGCAAAGCCCCGAACCGCAAGACCGCTTTTCCGACGCCGGCCTCTGATTTTCTCGGCCAGGCGGAACCGCGCCCCAATACACAAAATTGTTCCAATATCGCATAAAATCGTCCGCGCCGCCGGAAGGAAAAATGTGGTAAACTATCCATAAAGACATGAAGCGCCGCGGCAGACCGCGCCCATGCAAAAACATAAGGAGGTACGTATGGAACAGAAAAAAATCACGGCACGCTGCAAAGGGATTATCGAAGCGGACGGCCTGCAGTTTAAGGATCTGGACGGAACCGGCGAACTGAAGCCCTATGAAGACTGGCGGCTTTCACCGGAAGAACGCGCCCGGGACCTGGTTTCCCGGATGACCAACGAAGAAAAAGCCGGACTTATGGTGATTCACGACCTGCCCATGGGTATTTCCACCCCGCCGGGCAAACCCACCAGCCACAACGGCGCCTTAAACGAGCAGTATGAGGAAGTCACCAAACGGGGGCGGAAGACCATGCAGATGCCCACCACCCTGCAGCTGGCTTCCCGCCACGTGCGCCACATCATCGTCCGCGAAAATGCCAGCCCCAGCCAGTTCGCGGAATGGGTCAACGCCATGCAGGAAGTCTGCGAAGGCACCCGCCTGGGCATCCCCTGCATCGTAGCCAGCAACTCCAAAAATGAAAGTTCCGACATCTGCTACGACGCGTCTCAGGAAGCCAACAAATTTACTACCTTTCCCGGCACCCTGGGCCTGGCCGCTTCCCGGGACATGGAGCTGATCGACGCTTTCGCCCGCATCGTCCACGACGAATTTTCCGTTTCCAACATCCGGAAAGGATATATGTATATGGCGGACTGCGCCACCGATCCCCGGTGGTTCCGCACCTTCGGCACCTTCGGCGAGCACCCGGACCTGATCTGTGAGATCATGCCCCGGCTGATCCGCGGCATCCAGGGTGAACATCTGGATGAAAACGGCATCGCCATGACCACCAAGCACTTCCCCGGCGGCGGAGCCAGAGAAAACGGCTTCGACCCCCATTACGCGGAAGGCAAATACAACTGCTACGCCACCCCCGGCAGCATGGACACCTACCATCTGCCAGGATTCCGGGCCGCCATTCAGGCAGGCACCTCCGCCATCATGCCGTACTACGCCATTCCCTCCAACGCCAAATCCGCCTTCCCGCAGAACGGCGCAGAACAGTTTGACGAGGAGATCGCCTTCGCCTACAATGAACAGTTTATCAACGGCTTTCTCCGGGGACAGATGGGCTTTGACGGCGTTGTCAATTCCGATACCGGCGTCATGGGATCCATGGCGTGGGGCGCGGAAATGTACACCAAAACCGGCCGGGCCGCCAGAGTCCTGCGGGCCGGTACCGACATGGTTTCCGGAGAAGAAGATCCGGCTCCTTTCGCGGAAGCCGTTTCCAAGGGATACATCGACCAGGAAACCTTTGACCAGGCGGCTGTCCGACTTCTCACCGAGCTGTTCCGGCTGGGCCTGTTTGAAAATCCCTACGTAGAAGGCGGAGAAGCTGCCGACCGGGCCGTCAATACGCCGGAAAGCCAGGCCATTGCCTACAAAGCCCATCAGGAAAGCATCGTCCTTCTGAAAAACCAGAACGCCCTGCTGCCTCTGACGCCGGAGAAACTGGCCGGCAAAAAGATCTACGTGGAAATGCTGATGCGCACCGACTACTCCGAAGCGGAACTGCAGGCCATGGCTCTGTCCGGCTCTGCCGCCAATCCCAAGGAAACGGTGCAGGCCTTTGCCCGGGTCATCCGGCAGGACAACCCGGATCTTGTGTTTGTCGAGGATTATCATGACGCCGACCTGGCGGTGCTGTTTCTCAAACCCACCAGCGGAAGCTACTTTGAAGCCACCGACGGCTATCTGGAACTGAATATCCAGAAGAGCACCGGCGTCGATGTGGCCCATATCCAGGAGATCCGGAACGCCGTCCGGCATGTGGTCATGCACGTAAACTTAAATCTTCCCTACCTGCTGACCAACGTGGAGCCCATGGCAGACGCTCTGACCGTGGGATTTGACTCCTTCTCCAAAGCCGCCTTCGACATTATCAAAGGCACGGCCAGGCCGCAGGGCCGGCTGCCCATTACGCTGCCCGGAAGCGACGCCGCCATCGCTGTCAATGAAAACGGCGTCTGCGCCAGCCCCAACGACGTGCCCGGCTATGACAAGGCCCGTTATATGAAAAATGGCCTGACCTACGCCTACCGGGATGCCGCCGGCAGCGAGTATCTCTACGGGTTCGGCCTGACGTATCCGGAATAAAAACCTATACAGAGGGGTCCCTTCTCCTGTCCCCGGAGAAAAGGCCCCTCTGCTTTATTCTATATTCCGAAACAGGCTCTCCTGTCTCCATTTTCCGAACATGCCATGGTACTGAAGCATATCAAAGGCATGAAACATCGGGTATTCTTTTTTCTCTTTCCACCCGCTCCAGCTCTCCCAGACGCCTTCGCCGGTGTAATATCCGGAGCCGTGCACCACCGGCGCCGCCGCGTGCATGCCGTTTAAAAAGTACAGATAATCCGTCATTTCCAGATTGGCCCTCTGCAGAATGGCGCAGGACAGGTACTGGGCGCTCATGTCCTGCCCCGTCATGGCCTCCGACGGATAGTTGGTCCAGATCAGATAGGGTGTGATATAGCGGCGCAGGTAATCCTCTTCGGAAAGATCGTCCAGGGGCATGCCGTACAGCTGCTCATAAAATTCCGGCTCCACGCTGGGCTGGTGGTCGCCGAACAGGACAATCATCGTCGGCTCTTCGCAGTTTTTATAATATTCCAGCAGGTATTCCAGCGCCTGATCCGACTCCCGCATCAGCGTCAGGTACTGCTCTGTCAGCGGATATTCTCCCGGCGCGAACCGGCCTTCTTCCTGCAGGTGCACCTGAGCCTGGTAATCCTCCGCCGTATAGCCGCCGTGATTCTGCATGGTAACGGTAAAGACAAACAGCCGCTCCCCTTCTTCTTTCTCCTGGGTCATGCGGATAATCTTCTCATAGTCCGCCTGGTCCGACACGTATCCCCGCACCAGTTTCGGGTCCTCAAAAGCCTCGATTCCGTAAAACGCGTCAAACCCCATGGCCTGATAGGCTTCTTCCCGGTTCCAGTTCTGCTTTTCATAGGGATGCACCGCCGCGGTGCGATAGCCATAGTCTTTCAAAACCCATGCCAGCGAATACGACGGCATCCGCATATACACCTGATACGGAACAGAGCCGGAAGGCGCGAAGGCCATGGAATACCCGGTCAGCATCTCAAACTCGGAATTGCAGGTCATGGCGCCGAACACCGGCATATACAGATCTCCGCGGATGCAGTTTTCTCCCTGCGAATCGAAGCATTCCATAAACGGCAGGTCCGTGGAAAAACTCCCGATTTTCCGCAGGTCCGAATAGCTTTCATTCATAATGCAGATGATGTTTTCCGGAACGGTTTGCCCATCTCCGGCCCACGGCAGTTCCTGTCCCTCTTTGCTGTCCCGGATTTCTTCCTGCAGCTGTGTTACAGCCGCCTTCGAATACCCTTCCGGCGCCTTTACATACAGATACCCCAGCCCCCGCAGCGTACAGATCAGATTTCCGTAATATTCATAGGAAATCCTGGGTTCCCACATGCTGACCTCGATGGAAAACGCGCCGGTCCATACCCGGTAAAACAGCGTCAGCCCCGCGGCCAGTCCCAGTATGGACGCCGCCGCCGCCCTGGGCCAGGCTCGTTTGGTCATCCGCCGGATCGGAAACAGCCAGATCAGCGCCGTCCAGACCAGGATGCCGAGGACTCCCGCCGCCGCGGCAGCCCCTACTTCATACTGATAGCCTCCCGCCACAGTCATCGCCGTGCGCAGGCCCAGAAAATCCCACACCATAATGGGCCGCTGCCGGAAGCTGACCACAAAATACTCCGCCAGCGCCCAGATGACAAACACCACGTTTAAAACCGTAAATCCCACTTTTTCTGAGTTGGTGATACCAAACACAAACAGGTAGATCAGGTAATAGTACAGCAGATTCAAAAGCAGATAGACTCCGCCGATCTCCGTCAAACTTCCCGTTATCCATTCAAAGGCCATAAACACAACTGCCGGCGTCAGCCAGAAAATCACCGCCGCCCATCTTCTCCTATTATCCACTGTTTTTCTCCTGTTTTCATAGGTAATTCCGCCGCGTTCCCGTCGGATGTCCGCTGGTGCAGGCACGGCGGCCGCCCGACCGGCGTATCACGCAGAAAAAGACCCGCTCTGATTTCTCAGAGCAGGTCTTTGAGAATGCAGATGCCCGAAAAGAAGCGCTGCCGCTTTTCTTCCCTACATCAGTTCCCATCTGGCCTTTACGGCAAAGGCTACGCTCTTGGGATTTCTCTCTCTGGTAAATACGCCCTTCTTGTTGCCGATCACGCGGGTGGTTCCCTGCTTGGTGGCAAAATCCGCAAAGGCCCAGATGTGCTCGCCGATTACAAAGTCCAGCTCGTCAAATACCTTGTTGAAGCGGCGGATCATCTCGATCTGATATTCTTCCGTAAACATCACCGGCGGGTCGGAATGATAGCCGGCAATGGTGTCCGCGCCGTATTCCGTCATGATCAGAGGTTTGCCGTATTCTTCGTACCAAAGGCTCAGTTCTTTTCTCACCTGGTATTCCACTACATCCAGCATGCCGGAATCCTCATACCAGGAATAATACTTGTTGATGCAGACCACATCCAGCATCTGCGCCACTTTGTCCTTCTTCTTTCCATAGGGGAAGGCGCAGCTGACCATGGTCACCGGACGGGTGGGATCCGCCGCGCGGGTCTCGTCGATTACGCCCTTAAAATACGGCGCCGCCGCTTCTTCCCAGCAGGAAGGCTCGTTGCCCACGCTCCACATCACTACGCAGGGATGATTTTTATCCCGGGAAATCAGTTCCCGCATCACCGACTTGTGGAACGCCTGGGTCTGATCGTTGACCCGTTCCGGCACGAACATCCGCTTGTTTTCATCGTTGAAGAAGGTCATGCCTACCGCCGGCGATTCGTCGATCACCAGGATGCCGTATTCATCCGCCAGATCCAGCACTTCCTCTGCGTAGGGATAATGGGACGTCCGGAAGGAGTTGGCGTTCATCCAGCTCATCAGGTTAAAGTCCTTGATCCACATCGCCTGGTCCAGGCCTTTTCCCTTGATATCCATATCTTCGTGCTTGCCGAATCCCTTGAAATATACCGGCTCGCCGTTGACATAAAACCGGCGGTTGTCCACGCTGACGGTACGGATTCCCACTTTCATGGTGTAAACGTCTTCCTGGGCTTTGTCATCCTGGCCCACCATCACCGTAAACCGGTACAGATACGACTCCATGGGCTTCCAGAACACCGCGTTCTCGATACGGATCTCACCCTTGCCGCCTTCTGCGGTTCCCGCCAGCGCGCCGGCGGCGTCCCGGACCTCCACCCGCACCTGTCCGCTGCCGCAGACCTCGGTTTCATACCGGATGATGCCGGCTTTTCCATCGATATCCGTCACCACCCGCACATCCTTCACATAGTTCTGCGGCGTGGAATACAGCTTCACCGGCCGGTGAATGCCGGCATAGTTGTAGAAATCATGGAAATACCGCTGTACACGGATGGGTTTTTCATATTTGTAAGGATCGTCCAGAATCTCCACTTCTCCCGGCGGCAGCGTCTGGTAATCCAGCACGTTGTTGACCTGAACCGTCACCCGCACCTCGTCTCCCGGCGCCGCCATGCCGCTGATATCCGCCTCAAACGGCAGGTACCCGCCTTTGTGCTCCATAAGGTACGTTCCGTTGATCCACACCCGTCCGAAATGGGTCACGCTGCCGAACCGCAGCACCGCCCGCTTTCCGGCCCAGGTGGAAGGCATAATAAAGGTTCTTTCATACCAGACGTCCCCCACATGGTCGCGGATCCGGACGTCCTGGGTCATATCGTTGTAACTGGCCGGCACCGGCATGGGAATGGTATCCTCCAGCGGTTTCTCATACCACTTTTCCTGAAGGCCCACATTGTCCGCGTCCAGCTTAAAACGCCATACGCCGCTTAAATCCTTTACCTCTCTGCTTCTGCTTTCATATGGATAAAGCATACCCTCTCTCCTTTCTTTTCCCAGGAATCCGCCCTTTTGTGCCGGCAGCCCGGTCTCCCCCCGGCGGCTCCTGCCTGATACTACCATTCTACTGTCTGCGGGAAAATAAAACAAGCCAAAAGACAGAATTTGTAAAGAATTTCTCCCGGTCCGCGCCTTACTGGGTCAAAAGCACCAGCACCTGGCAGCTGTCCAGGGTCACCTCGGTCTGACCGGCTTTTGCTCCCGTTTCCATATTGGACAGAAGCACCTGTTTCACCGGCTTTTCCAGCGTCAGGGCGCAGGGCTGCTTCCCATAATTGGCCAGAATCCGGATCTCTCCGCTCCGTCCTTCCTCCGTTTCCTCCAGCACCCGGCTGTAGGCAAAGATATCGTCCAGGTCTTCATACAGCGGCACAAACCGTCCGTAGGTGAAAATATCTTTGTATTCCGGCGCTTTCCGCAGCGCCACCAGCTTCCGGTAGTAGTTCAGCACCGAATCCGGACGGCTCTCCTGCTCCTTCACGTTGATCTCGCGGAAGTTGGGATTCATGGCCAGCCAGGGCGTGCCGGAGGTAAAACCTCCGTTGGCGTCCCCGCTCCACTGCATCGGCGTCCGGGCGTTGTCCCGGCTGTTTTCATAGCAGCACGCCAGCGCTTCCTCCAGACTGCATCCATCCGCCAGCGCCTGCCGATACTGATCTTTGGTGCTGATATCGTCGTACTCGTCGATGCTGTTTCTCCGGCAGTTGGTCATGCCGATTTCCTGCCCCTGATAAAGGAAGGGAATTCCCCGCAGCAGCATGGAAGTGGTCGCCAGCATCTTTTTGCCGGCTTCCTTCTGCGCCCATTCCGGCAAAAACCGGCTGGCGCCTCTGGGTTCATCGTGATTCTCAATGATATTGGCTTCAAAACCTCCCACTTCCTGGGCCTTCTCCTGGGCGTCAAACAGCGCGTCTCTCCATTCCCGGAACGAGAATTTCCGACTGTTGTGCCATCCGTCGCTGCCCTGCATCAGGGTGTGGGCGCTGAAGTCAAACATGGTGGAAAAATGACCGTCTTCGCCGATGAATTCTTTCAGTTCCTCCTCCTTCATGTTGAACACTTCTCCCACGGTAAACGCGTCGTACTTCTGGAAGGTTTCCCGCTTCATCTCCTCCAGAAAATCTCCCACGCCATGGGCGTCTTCGATCATACGGGCCGCCGACGCCAGTCCATCCGGGCCATCCGGTTCGTAGGATGGAAAATCGATGTTCTTTTTGATATTGATAATAGCGTCGATGCGGAAACCGCCCAGCCCCTTGTCCATCCACCAGTTGATCATCTTGTAGATTTCCCGGCGCACTTCCGGATTTTCCCAGTTCAGATCCGGCTGCTCTTTCGCGAACAGGTGCAGGTAGTACAGATCTTTGGTGCCGGGCACCGGCTCCCACGCGTTTCCGCCGAAATAGGACCGATAATTGGCCGGTTCTTTCCCGTCTTTCCCCTTCCGGATATAAAAGTATCCGCCGTATCTGCCTTCCGGGTCTTCCATGGCCTTCTGAAACCAGACATGCTGATCGGAGCAGTGGTTGACCACCAGGTCCATCAGGATATACATCCCCCGCTTCTTCGCCTCTTCCAGCAAATGGTCGAAGTCCTCCATGGTGCCGAACTCTTCCCCGATGCTGTAATAGTCCGCGATGTCATACCCCTGATCCACAAAGGGGGATTTATAAATGGGAGACAGCCAGATGATATCGATTCCCAGCTCTTTCAGATAATCCAGTTTCTCCGTCACGCCCTTCAGATCCCCGATTCCGTCTCCATTGGTATCCAGAAAGCTCTTGGGATAAATCTGATAGGCCACCTTGTCATGCCACCATTTCTTTTCCATAACCATATCTCCTTTTATTGGTTCCGCCGCTTGCGGTTTTTGTACGATACTGTTATTATAAAAAGAAAAAGCCCGTTTTTCTTCTACTATTGTGACCTGTTTTTTGCATAAATCTGCTCTTTTACAGAAAGGAATCCGACATGCGCTCTGTTCCCGCTCCTGAACAAAAAGAAAAGGCCCGCCACGGCGAGCAGATGTTTCCTCTGAAGCAATATATCACCGGTTTGTCCGCGGAGCACCCGGCCATACCGGCCCACTGGCACGACGAAGCCGAATGGACCATGATCCTGGAAGGCAGCTGCCGGTACCAGATACAGCTGGAGACTTACGACGTATCCGCCGGCGACCTGGTATTTATCCCTCCGGCGGCCCTGCACGCCATCTCCTGGTCCCAAAACGCCTCCATGCGTTCGGAAACCTATGTGTTTCATATGGATTTTCTGGGCGCCCACACCGGCGATATCTGCGCCGTGCGCTACCTCTCCCCTGCAGTTTCCCGAAACCTGCAGTTTCCTCTGGTTCTTTCCGCCGGCCACCCGGCCTACGGGGAAGCGGTCCGTATTTTCCGCTTTCTCAGCCAGGCTTATACGGAACAAAAACCTGGATTCGAACTGACCCTGAAGGCGTGTCTGCTGCAGTTTCTGGCCATTCTGGTACCCCATGCGTCTCTGAGGCAGCAGGACCTGCCCCGGCGGGACTTCCTGCGGCAGGAACATACCGCCCGGCTGAAACGGGTGCTGGAATATATGGACTCCCACATCTCCGAAGACCTTCCCATCGAAGACCTGGCCCGCGTCTGCGGTTTCAGCCCCTGGTATTTTATGCGGTTTTTCAAGACCTGCATGGGCATGACCTGTCTGGAGTACATCAAAAAGCAGCGGCTGGAAAAAGCCGCCGGACTGCTGGTCCAGGAGGGCATGACCCCTCTGGAAGCCTCGCTGTCCGCCGGCTTTTCAAATCTTTCGTATTTTTACCGGGAATTCCGGAAGGCCTACGGCATGACGCCCAGTCAGTACCGGCGCATCAGGAATTCTTCATAACCACGCTTTCCACGGCGTCCGCCACGTGCTCACAGGCGTCCGCGCATTTTTCCAGATAAATGTAAATCTCCCGCCAGGAAATGATCTCCAGCGGATCCGTGCAGGACGTGTGCAGGCTGCGCAGACTGGCGATAAACAGCTTGTCCGCCTCTTCCTCCATGGTATTGACATGGATGATGTGCTCCTGCAGCTTTTTGGAACGCTTGAAATCCGCGAATTCGCTGATCATGCTCTTGACCTCTTCGCAGCAGCGGATCACCACTTCCGCCATGTCCAGCGCCTCCGGCCGGATGGTCTGAACATTGTTGCAGTAAATCCGCATCAGCACGTCTTCGATCTTGTCGGTGATCTCATCGATGCTCTGGCTCAGCAGAATGATGTCCTCCCGTTCAATGGGGGTGATGAACGCCCGCGCCAGCACGTTTAACATCTCATGCTTCTTGCCATCCGCGCTGTGCTCCACCTTGTGGATCTCGTCGATCCGCTGCTTTAAAGAACCGGGTTCAAAATGGCGCATGGCGTCTTCCAGCATGTGGGCCGCCTGGCACGCATACTCCGAACAGGTGATAAAGTTTTCAAAATAGAACGAATCCTGCTTCTTTGACATAATATTCTCCTTTTATCCATTCAGAAAATTGCCATGAACAGCTTTGCCATAACAAAGCTGATGAAACCGCAGCCCGGGAACGTGAAGATCCAGGTCAGAACCATATCCTTTACTACGCCGAAATTGATGGCGGAAATTCTGCGGACTGCTCCCACACCCATAATCGCCGTCGTCTTGGTGTGGGTGGTGGAAACCGGGATGCCGAACAGACTGGACAGCAGCAGGCAGAACGCGGCGGACAGGTCCGCCGAAAATCCCTGGTACTTCTCCAGCTTTACCATATCCATTCCCACGGATTTGATAATCTTTTCCCCGCCGACGCTGGTGCCGATGCCCATAACGGAACTGCACAGAATCATCAGCCACACCGGAATCATGATTCCGCTGACGCTGCTCTGGCCGTTGCAGAAGGCCACGCCCAAAAACAGCACGCCGATAAACTTCTGGCCATCCTGGGCGCCGTGCATGAAGCTCATGGCAATGGCTCCGAAAATCTGGGCGCCGGTAAAGAACTTTCCGGTTTTGCGCCGGTCCATGCCTGCGCAGATCAGCGTCACCAGTTTGCAGAACACCCAGCCGGTGACAAAGCCCAGAAACAGGCTCAGCACCAGGCCGTACAGTACCTTGACCCACTCGTTCATATTGATGCCGCCGACGCCGTTGTGGATGGCGATGGCAGCGCCGGACAGGCCGGCGATCAGGCTGTGGCTCTCGCTGGTGGGAATGCCGAAATACGAAGCGCCTACGCTGTAGACCACAATGGAGAACAGCGCCGCGCACAAAGCGATCAGCGCTTCCTGCGTATTGCCGCCGAAGTCCACCATGTTGCTGATGGTCGAGGCAACCGAGCTGTTGATGTGGGTCATAACAAGAACGCCCAGAAAGTTAAAAACGGCACTGAGAAGAATCGCCGTTCTGGCGGGCAGACACCGTGTCGTGATGCAGGTGGCAATGGCGTTGGGCGCGTCTGTCCATCCGTTGACAAAGATGACTCCCAGGGTCAGCAGAACCGTAATCAGCAGAACCGGATTCGTGCTCATTCCCTCCAGGAAATACGAAAAAGATACGTCCATACAGATACCTACTTTTTTCAGATTTTCCGTTTCGTCCTCGGGAACCTCCGGCTTTAGCCGGCCCTCCGCGCAGACAAAAACAGGGCGGGACCTTCTGGCCGAAAGTCCCGCCCACCTCATGCCGGAATACAAATCACCGCCCCGTGCATTGGGTAAACATATTCAAACGGGGTGCAGCATCTCCCCGCGACAGACTTCACCATAATCCCAGCATTTTCATGCTAACATCAATTTTACAATTCGTCAATAGTTTTGTGTAAAAATTAAACCTGTGTAAATTTTGTGTAAAACGCTGGGGCGGGGGTGTAAAATGAGGCAAATGTGAAAATTTTCACTTTTCGTTTCCCGCCGGCCGTGCTATGATAGTAATACTGAAGCGCCTTTTCAGGCACTTCCTTCTAAGCCACATGGCTTCTGTCCATTTTCTGATCGTATAAGATCTTCTCTTTATTTCCCTGAATCATTTCGGACAGAACTTTCCAGAACCTTACAAATGCAGTATAATGAAAGGAGAACACGTATGAGCGACACTACAGTAAACCGCAGCTATAAAGACAGCCTGTTCCGGATGATTTTCCGCGAAAAGAAAGAGCTTTTAAGTCTTTATAATGCAATCAACGGCACCCACTATGAAGATCCGGAGCAGCTGACTATCACAACTCTGGATGATGTTATTTATATCCGATGGAAAGATGATGTCTCTTTCCTGATTCAGGATATTTTAAATCTCTACGAGCATCAAAGCACGCAAAACCCCAATATGCCGCTGCGGGGACTGTTTTATATTGCTTCGCTTTATCGGAAATATATCGAAGAACACAATCTGGACCTTTATTCCAGTTCTCTCCTGCGGCTGCCGATGCCCCGGTATGTGGTTTTTTATAATGGAACCCGGCAGGAACCGGACCGGACCGAACTGCGGCTCTCCGATTCATTTATTAAGAAAGATGGCGAGCCCAGCATCGAATGCACGGCTCTGGTACTGAACATCAATTACGGACATAATAAAGAGTTGATGGCAGCCTGCCGAAAGCTGTACGAATATTCCTATTTTGTTGAAAAAGTCCGGGAATTCCTGAAAAAAGGACTGACACGAGAAGCCGCCGTTGATCAGGCGGTAGAAGATTGCATAAAAGCAGATATCCTGAGAGATTTTCTAAGTCTGCACAGAGCGGAGGTGAAAGACGTGATTCTGACAGAATACAATGAAAAACGGCATGAAGAAACCTTGATGGAACAAGGATTCGAACAAGGCAAGGCCGAAATGGCCATTCGCATGCTTAAAGACGGCATGCCGCCGGAGAAAGTCAAACAGTACACCGGTCTTGGCGAAGAACAGTGGCATTCCATTCTGCGGCGCGCCGGACTGTCCCAGGAACACGATGTTTGATTTTGATGACAAAGGAGACTTCTCAGATGAAACTGATGGTACTATATGATTCAAAAACCGGAAACACCAAACGAATGGCAGAAGTTATCGCGGAGGGCATGAAACGGATTCCGGACACGCAGGTCAAAGTCTGTTCGATTGCCGATATGGACGAGATATGGGCATCGGAAAGCAGCTGCATCGTCCTTGGCACTCCCACGTACCTTTCCAGCGTGTCCGCCGCAGTAAAAAACTGGCTGGACGGCCCCTGCCGGAAATGCCGGCCTGCCGGGAAACTGGGCGGAGCTTTTGCCACGGAAGACTACCTCCACGGCGGCGGAGACCTGGCCGTCCGCCTCATCCTCGACCACATGATGGTATACGGCATGCTGACCTATTCCGGCGGCGGCGCTTTCGGCAAACCGGTCATCCATTTGGGACCGGTAGCGCTGAGCAGCCAGCTGGACGCAAGTGTCGAAACGTTTCTGACTTATGGAGAACGCATGGCAGCCAAAGCAGCGGAACTTTTTAACCGCGGATCGGAATCCGTAAATCACTGAGAAACCGCAAACCATACAAAGGAGCGCGCATATTCATGTGGGCATTATTTGCTCTGGGATCGGCAGTCTTTGCCGCCCTGACATCCATTCTGGCCAAAATCGGTATAGAAGGCGTAAATTCCAACCTGGCAACCGCTATCCGCACGGTTGTAGTGGTTCTTATGGCATGGGGCATGGTATTCCTCACCGGAGGACAATCCGGAATTTCCGGAATCAGCCGGAAAAGCTGGCTGTTTCTCATTTTATCCGGACTGGCTACCGGCGCCTCATGGCTCTGCTACTACCGGGCGCTGCAGGTCGGCCAGGCCTCCAAAGTCGTTCCCATTGACAAACTGAGCGTAGTCATTACACTGGTGCTTGCTTTTGTACTTCTGCGTGAACCGTTCACTTCCAGAACGATTCTGGGTGCGGTTCTGATTACCGCCGGTACCCTGATTATGGTTTTGTAACCTGTCTTTTACGTCTCTTTGCAGTACGGCAGCAGCAGGCCCCCGATGGTTCCGTTTCCTGCCAGAATATCCGACGGATGCCGCGCGTCTACCGGAGCGCCGGAAAAGTCCGTCACCGCTCCTCCAGCCTCTTCCACCAGAAGCAGGCCGGCGGCAAAATCCCAGGGTTTTAGATTTCTTTCAAAAAAGGCGTCGATCCGGCCGCAGGCTACATAGGCCAGCTCCATAGCGGCGGAACCCAGACGGCGG
This sequence comes from uncultured Lachnospiraceae bacterium, assembly GCA_944380605.1. Lineage (GTDB taxonomy): Bacteria > Bacillota > Clostridia > Lachnospirales > Lachnospiraceae > UBA3402. The sequence continues at coordinate 15,622 of CALWIA010000013.1, forward strand.
ATGTCGGCGCACTGCAGGAAAATTTCCTTGAAATTCCGGAAATTCTGATCGGCCAGTTCCTTCCGGTAGGGACTGGTGCCTATGGATATCAGACTCTCCGTCAGCGTTTTCGCAGAACTTGCATGAATGGTCGCACCGTTTAAAAACGCGCCGCCGCCCCGTTCCGCCGTAAACATCTCTCCTGTATAGGGCTGATAGACAATGCCCTTGCAGATCTGTCCATCCTGCCACAGCGCCAGAGAAAGGGCGCTGGCACGAAAATCGTGAATCAGATTGGTGGTGCCGTCTACCGGATCCAGAATCCAGACCGGACGGGAAAAATCAATCTCTTCATTGTTCTTTTCTTCCCCCATAAACTGAATCTCCGGATACAGCGCCGCCAGCCGGTTTTTCATGTATTCCTGAACCTGGAAATCTACCTGCGTTACAAAGTCCGCCACGCCCTTGGTCTGTACCATAGCGGCCCGCTCTTTATCCCGGAACAGCGGCGTCACTTCTTTTACCAGCTCCGTCAACTGATGCATTTCAATTTTCATACTCTGCCCTTACCTTTCCATTTTCTTCTATCTGAAACCGTATGCTTCTGTGAGGCTGCAGTCCCTCTGTATAAGGCAGAACCTGCGGACAATCCGTAAAAAATGTCTGCACACCGGCCTGCCGAAGCACCTGCAGGACCTCCGGCGCCGCGCTTTCATACCTGCGGTCGCTGGAAGCGCACACCACTGCCCACTGGGGCGCAATGGCCCGCACCAGTTCCTCATCCAGGCTGCCCCGCTGCCCGTGATGTCCTACCTTAAAAATATCTGCTTTCAGCCCGGACCGCTCCGCCGGATATCCGGCCAGTTCTGTATCTCCGGTCAGCAGTATCCGCCGGCCGGCCCGCTGCAGCATCACACAAAGGCTAACGCCGTTCATGGCTTTATCCAGTATCGGAAGTTCCTCCCGTCCGCTGCCGCTGTACAGCCGCCTCAAATGCTCCATCTGATCCTCCAGGCGGCTCCGCTCCGGTCCCAGCACCTGCAAAAGCCAGTCCGACGGCGCTGCGCCGCACACCGACAGGGTCTCTCCTGCCGCCAGCTGGCGCACACGGCCACCCCGTTCCGTTACCAGCCGGCACAGACACTGGTACGCATTCAGCGCCGCCGTAAATTTCCGCAGGGATTCACGGTCCTCCTGCCGAATTTCCAGCGGACGCATGTTCTGGTATAAATCTGCCGGAAACGGCTGGAACAGCACCACCGGCGGGAACCGCCGCGCCGCCTCCAGCAGGCCGCAGGTGTGGTCTTCATGAATATGGGTGCTGATCATCCAGTCGATATGATCCACACCCGCCTGCTCCAGATACTCCACTGCCCGGATCCGGCCGGTTGTACTGCCGTCATATTCCTGTGGCTCGCCGCTTCCTCCGTCGATCAGCATCACAAACCTTCCGCCCGGACAGCGCACGTCAGGGGACTCGATTAAAATCGAGTCCCCATTTCCCACATTGATACATGTAAGCTGAAATACATTTTTCTGGTTCATATTCTCTATTCCTTCTCCTGGTCAGACGCTCCTTCTATCTGAATATTATACACTGACCTTTCTGAGCTTGTAAATACCAGAAGCACGATCCTATTCTCTTCGCTGCAACTGCAGATTTCCGAATTATATCGAAAAATGTAAATTACAATTCAAAGCAAAAAAACTTAGTCACTGACCAAATGAATGACTAAGTCAGTGACTAAGTAAAACTACTTATAACCAAACAACAGATTCTCGATTTTGGCCAAACGAAGAAAAAGCAAGCAGGGCAATCTTTCCGCTTTAAAAATATTGAATTGTGCCATCTGAAAGAACCCCAGCCGCAACCTTCCCTTTATGTGTCTCTTCCAGTAACTTCAGGACTTCTTCCCAGGTACGCGCCCAGACCACCCTTCGCGTTCCGTTTACATCTCCAAAGCGGAGCGTTGAATATTTATCCGGATACGGACTCAGGCAGATGATTTTTCCCACATGCTCCAATTCTTCACCCATGGGGCTCCACTGTCTTCCGCAGGCTTTTCTGCCGAATGGCCCGGAAAAGTAATGTACCACCTGACCATATGGGCAGTAGTTGACCAAAACAATATCTCCCCCTGTTTTTTTCAAGCAGGATGCTGCCGTTAAAATAGCAATATCCGCTTCATTCACTTTGGCGTTGGCATTGGCAATCACCACATCTTTATCCTTCAGCGGCCTGCTTTTATAGACCTCCGCCGCTCTCTGTATTCCTTCATAATATTCCTGAATCGGATCCCCGGCAAATACATCCACAATATCAAGGCTGGCATTATACAGAACATCAATCTTGAAAAAGGGTCCTGCCATCTCCACCATTTCTTCAATTTCTTTACGCATTGCCGGAGCATCAGCCTGCGCCATACATCCATATTTTTTCTTCTGATGATTTCCTGTCGTAGTGGTAATCGACGCAATTCCGGGAAACAGCAGTTTCCCGCCTCCTCCAAATCCATTGAGCGGATGCGGCGTAATCGCGCCAATGCCAATCCGCACGTCGCTCTCTGCAAATTCCCGGTTTATTTCCACCGGAATTCCATTGGAAGTTGTTCCTATCCGCACATTGTTTTCATACGGATTGTGGTTAAATACCGGAAACCGGCTGACCAGCGATTCACCCAGCTTTTTGGCGAATTCAATTCGGGTCATGGCGCCATGATTTCCGAGCGCACACAGAAATTCAATGTTTTCTTCTTTTATCCCGGCTTCCAGCAGTTCTTCTACCACCAATTCTGCCAGATTTTGAAGTCTGGTTCCCCGGCTTATATCATCAAAGACAATTACTGCGGTCTCTTTTCCAGCTGCCAGCTGTTTTATAGGAAGGGAGCCGCAGGGGCTGTCCAATTTCTTTTTCAGCCCCTGCCGTGTCAACGCCGGCATATGATCTCCTGCCATTTCAGAAATTTCTGTTTCCCATGCATCCGGCAGGTCAATCTTTACCATTTCCCACGGGCTTTCCGCCTGATACAACGTATACACCATATCACAGCATCTCCCTGTTTTGTACAAATTCTGACAATGCGCCTTCTTCAAGGAACTTTTCTATGGTATCTGCCATAATCACCTGAGAGCGGTGTCCCGCTTCCGCGCTTTCAGCCCCCATATGGGAAGTAATAAACACCTGATCCATTTTCAGAAGGGGATTCTCTCCCGCAGGCGGTTCTTCAGCCATAACATCCAATCCCGCGGCCGCCACAGTTCCATTTCGGATTGCTTCTGCCAGATCTGCTTCTTTTATAACCCCTCCCCGGCAGGTATTGATCAGATATACGCCTTTTTTCATCTGCCGGAAACTCTCTTTGTTTATGCTTCCTCTGGTCTCTTCTGTACAGGGAATATGCAAGCTGATGATATCGCTGGCCGCAAACAGCGCTTCCCTGGAACTAACCATCTGTACGCCTGCAGGTACCGGCTTTCCTGAGATATACGGATCATATGCCAGGATTTTTACATCGAATCCGCTCAGCATACGGGCCAGATGCCTCGCAATATGCCCAAAGCCAAGCAGTCCGATCGTCTTGCCATCCAGTTCTGTTCCGGTTATGGTCGAAGGCCAAACCCCTGCTTTTACACCGGATACGCAGGGAGAAAATTTTCTTCCGACATTCAGAATGTGCAGCAATGCTACCTCCGCAACCGCTGCCGAATTGGCGCCAATTACATTGGCTACCGGTATCCGGCACTGCGACGCAGCTGCCAGATCAATATTATCCAATCCCATGCCGTATTTCTGTATAAAGCGAACCCTTCCTTTTACTGCTTCCAGCTGCTTTTTATCCCACTTTTCCAGAATGCTGATCACTACATCCGCCTGTTTTGCCTGTTCCAGCACTGCTTTCGGATCATTGCCGGGAATCGCCTTTTCTATAAAATGATATTTTCCGGCAAATCTTTGTTCCAGGCAGGTAAGATCTACTTTTTGGGGATCCAGATTGATCCAGATCGTCGGTTTCATGTCTGCCCTCCTTACCGGCACTCAGTGTACCGTATCCTGAATATCTTCTATATCCCGTACTGCTTCTTCCACTGCTTCCTCTCCTGTAGCGGTTCCCGTCATAACCTGATTTACCATCCGGCACGCCGGGTACGTAAAGAAATGTTTGGAAGCTACCGCCCGTCCTTCCAGCGTATTAACAGGATATCCATAGTATCCGGAAGCATTGCGTGCGTAATCCACAATCAGTGCATTAACTTCTTCATCCCACACATCCGACACAACGGAATCCTCAAAGCAGGGGGACAGGAACGGTGCTGTAATTTCAAAGCATTCATTATACCAGTCCGCATCCAGCAGATATCGGATCAGGTCCGCGGCATCTTCCGGATATAAGGATGTTTTCGTAATGCCATAGCCTCTCGGATAGTTCATATAAATTCCGTTTTCTGTACCCACAGGCGCCGCTACAATTGCCGTATTTTCAAAAATTTCTTTGTTTTCTTCGTCATCACGCAGAGAAACATACAGCGAGGGACCGTTAATGCAGATTGCCGCTCTTCCCTGGATATATGCCGTATTATTTCCGCCTGCATCCCAGGTAGTGCAGTCCGGAGGATAGATGCCTTCTTCATACAGCCCGCCAATCATATCCAGCTGCTGCGCCCAAAGATTTCCATCTGTAATGGCTATGGTTCCGTCCTCATTGTACATATACGCGCCTTCATTCCACATCCACTGACGCCAGGTATTGTCATCATCATCGTCATTATCGCCGCATCCCATGGCCAGGCCGTAGAAATCATTTTCCGGATCCGTTACCTGTCTGGCCACTTCTACCACTTCATCCCAGGTCTGCGGCATGTCCGTGATACCATGCTCTTCCAGTACATCTTTTCGAACATACATAATCACCGCGGAACTGCAGTATGGTACATAATAGTGGACTCCGTCAATCTGCGTACTGGTATACATGGATTCAAAATATCCCCGTTCTTCATGAATCTCATCCACCAGATCCGATACATCCAGATACGGAATATTCGGATAATAATTCATGGTTCGAGTCGTATCTGTATAGGTCACGTCAGGAGCGTTTCCTCCTTCGATTGCCGCGTTCAGTCTGGGAACAAAGTCTGTACTGTTGATGATTTCACACTTCACTTCTATTCCGGTCTCTTCCGCAAACTGCTGCACTCGCTCTTCTGTAGCTGCATTTACTTCATCACTGAACAGCTTTTCTACCCAAATCGTCAGCGTTTTCTTCTCTCCAGATTCAGTCGCTTCTTCCGCTTTTGTCGTGTCTTCCGCTGCTGCTGCCGCGCTGGTATCCGCTCCAGCTGCCGCCTCTGTTTCCTGCCCGGATCCGGAACAGGCGGACAGGCTCAGCAAAACCGCTGCTGCTGCCGCAAGCGTACGCATCCATTTTCTTTTTCTCATAAGACTACCTCCTCTTTTCATTATTGTTTTACTCCGCCGGCCATTTTCCCGCCGACCAAAGCACTGTTTGAAATCATATATACGATCAATATCGGAATACAGGCAAGAATCGCTCCTGCCATTAACTCGTTCCAAGGCGGCATATCTCCATAAATCAATGCCGACAGCACCAGCGGAAACGTCTGCATCTCCCGGCTGCTGATATTCACCAAAGCATACAGATACTCGCCCCAGCACATCGCAAAAGCAAAGATCGTGGTAGACACAATGCCTGGCAGCGCCAGCGGAAATACAATCCGATACATGGCTCCAAATCTGGTACATCCGTCTACCTTGGCTGCCTCCTCCAGTTCCAATGGAATCGACGCAATATGCGGAATCAAAATCCACGCTACATATGGAAGCGTAAATGTAGGATAAATCAGCATCAGACCCAGGATATTATTGCTCAGCTTCAGTGAAGACACGAACATATAAAGGGGAATGTACAAAACGCTGGTGGGAAGCAGATACGTAAACAGCACTACCTTGGAAAAGAATTTTCTGCCTTTGAACCGGACTCTTGCAATGGAATACGCCGCCGGATAAGCTACTAATATGGAAAACAAGGATACAAAAACGGAAATGATCAAACTGTTTCTCAGTCCAGATACAAAATTTGTTTCCAGCAGCAGATACTCATATGCTTCCAGCGTAATATTCTGCGGAATCATCGTAGGTATTCTTGCATATATTTCCCCCTGCGACTTCAGCGATGTATTCAGCATCCAATATATAGGAAAAATTGCCGCAGTCAGCATAACCACAATCCAGATTCGGCTGATCACTTGTCCCGCAGATATTTTTTTCTTCTTTTTTAAATTCCGCGCTTCCTCCATGCCGCACGCCTCCTATCTTTCTCCACCGTCATCCGGAAGCATTCGTTTTACCAGGTAACTGATAATCAGCATCAGAAATGGAATCGCGATAACTGCTACTGCAATACCCCTGCCAAGCATCATCTGCATCATGGCAGTCCGATAACTGAATACATTCATTACCTGCGTACTGCCGTTCGGCCCGCCCCCTGTCAGCAGCCAGACACTTTCAAATTCATTCAGCGTCCATATGGTCGACATCAACGTAGTAAGCAGCAGCACATCTCGAATTTCCGGAAAGGTAATATACCGGAAACGGTGCCATATATTCGCGCCATCGATCTGAGCCGCTTCATAATAATCAGAGGATATGGTCTGCAGTTTGGCCAGTACAGACATTCCAAAAAATGGTGTTCCTCTCCACACATTTGTAAGGATAATCGTAAACATTGCCAGCCCTGCGTAACCAAACCAGATCAAATCCGATTCAATCAGTCCAAGCGTGCGCAGCAGGTAGTTCGCCACACCGCCATTGGTATTAAAAATCCATTTCCAGTTATATACAGCTACGATATTCGGCAATGTCCAAGGAACCATCAAAATCGCCCGAACAAGATTACGGCCTTTAAATTCCGTATTTAGCGCAAGCGCCATCATCGTCCCGAACAGCGCTTTAAACAAAATAGCAAAAAAAGTGAATTTTAATGTGTTTACAATAGAATTCAGATATTCCCGATCCGTCAGCAGACGCGTGTAATTGCGCAGTCCGATAAACTCCGCTGTCCCGCCTATGGTTTTATTGGTAAAGCTAATATAAATACCCCAGAGCATGGGAAACATCAGAACACATACCAGATACAGAACCAGCGGAATATTTAAAGTCCAGGCGAACCGGTTCTCTGCAGCTCTTATTCCTCTTCTTTTTCGGTCGGTTCTCTCCATAAGCTCACGCCCCTTTATCCGACTTGTTTATACTATCTTTAAAATTCTTCAAGTATGACTTTCTTTAGCTGCTTATAATTCTATATTATCAAAAAATTACTGTCAATAATTTACAAAATTCTGAATGTTCTTCCTTTCTTTTGTATATATTATACAATTTATATTGGTTCTCTCCCTGATAATTTGTTCATTTTTCAGTTAATTCTGAAAATACTTTCAATCTAAAAAATTTTTTGAATCATAATTGCAGAAAGAGGACCTTTCCATATCGGAAAAATCCTCTTTCTATAAACGTCAGCAAAACGCTTTTCTCGCACGACAGATCATATCCGCCGCTTCTTTGGCAATCGGATAATCGGCTTCACTAAGTCCCGGAAGCGGCGGGCGGACGCCGCCAATGTCCAGATGTTCGTTTATACGCAGTATTTCCTTGATTACCGCATACAGATTTCCTCGGCATTCACACATTTTATATATAATGCTGTCGATGGCATACTGCAGGCGGCATGCTTCTTCCATTCGCCCTTCACAAAACAGTTCATCCAGCTTCAGAAACAATTCCGGCATCACACCGTAGGTTCCACCGATACCTGCCTGCGCTCCTATTGCCCGGCCGCTTACAAACTGCTCATCCGGACCATTGAATATCACGCAGTCTTCTCCGCCTGCCGCTTTCAGCATCTGAATATCCTGAACCGGCATCGATGAATTTTTTACTCCGATTACCTGCGGATTTTTTCTCATTTCCCGGAACAGAGACAGGGTCAGAGCTACACCGGCCAGCTGTGGTATATTGTAAATCACAAAATCCGTATCCGGAGCTGCCGCGCTGATATCATTCCAATACTGCGCAATTGCGTATTCCGGCAGGTGAAAATAAATAGGCGGAATTGCCGCAATCGCATCTACATGCAAACTCTGCGCATGTCTGGCCAATTCTTGGCTATCTTTTGTATTGTTGCACGCTACATGGGCAATCACCGTCAGTCTTCCTTTTGACGCCTCCATTACATTTTCCAAAACCGTTTTTCGATCTTCCACACTCTGATAAATACATTCTCCTGATGATCCATTTACATAAACGCCCTTTATTCCCCGATCCATCAGAAATTCTGTCAGCGCCCTTACACGCTCCGGACTGATTTCTCCCGCATCGTCATAACAGGCGTAAAATGCGGGAAATATGCCCCTGTATTTTTCCAAATGTTTCATACGGTATCCCTCTCTTTTTCCAATGCATCTTCATCAATTTCTTCCAGTGCTTCTGCAAATGTCCGAGTAATCAGCTGCGGCCGTGTGATAATAGAACCTACTACCACGCTGAAAGCTCCCAGCTGAATCACTCGTCTGGCTTTCTGCGGCGTATTGATATTCCCTTCTGCAATAACCGGGTGACGAACCCCGGCAATAATTCTGCGGATCAGAGCAAAATCATCTTTTTCTATTTTCACTCCGCGGCTCTGCCTGGTATAACCTACCAGTGTAGTTCCTATGAAATCAAATCCCAGCCGATCCGCATGCAGCGCTTCCTCTTCTGTGGAGCAGTCCGCCATCAAAAGCTGGTGCGGATATTTTCTTCGAACTTCTTTGTAAAATTCATCAATCCGCATTCCGCCGGGCCGCAAACTCTCTGTCGCATCCATTGCAATGATTTCCGGTTTCAGGTTCATCAGCTGATCAACCTCTTTCATCGTCGGTGTAATGTATACATCGCAATTTTCAATATCCCTTTTGATGATCCCAATCACCGGAAGATCCACCACGCGCTGTATTTCCGCAATATCTTCAACAGAATTGGCCCGGATTCCCTTGGCACCCCCTTCTTTTGCCGCCGCAGCCATTCGCCCCATAATGAACGACGAATGCAGCGGTTCGTTGGCCAGCGCCTGACAAGATACGATCAGTTTCCCTTTCAGCCGTCTGACTTTTTCATTCATTCCATACCTCCTCTGTCAGTAATTTTCATTTTCCAGCGCATCCAGCGTGTACTCATGCAGTGCTTCCCGGCGCGTACGGTCCGCCTGCAGAAAATGAATATACAAAATATCAATCATCACCAGTATGGGAAACTGCGGAGATATTGCTTTTCCATTTTCCAGGTGTTCTCTGACTGCCAGCAATATAATTTCATCACAAAATTCATAAAATTTCTTTTCTTTTGAAGAAGTAAGAAGCACCGTAAATGCGCCCCGCTGATTTGCTGAACGCAGAGATCGAATCACATCTTCTGTCTTTCCGCTCACACTGATTCCAATGACTACACAATCCTGATCCAGCAATACAGAATTCATTTTCATGATATGCGTATCTGTAATGGCCTCTACATTGACTCCCAGACGCATAAAACGCAGTTTCATCTCCAGCCCGGCCAATCCAGAACTTCCGCACCCATAAATATACATCCGTTTTCTTTCAGAAATCGCATCTATAATTCTCAGCATCTGCCGTTCATCTAACAGCGCGTAGCTTTTATTCAGCAAATCCTGATAGCAGTTCAGCACCTGCTTGGTAAAGTCATTGGTTGCCGGCCTGTTTTCCGCCATATTCAGTTCATACTGAAAGATAAACTCTCGATAACCTCGAAATCCGCATTTTTTGGCAAATCGAGACAGCGTAGCTTCTGATACAAACAAAAGCTTTGATATGTTTTTGGATGAAAAATCCATCTTTTTCGTATTATGAATAAAGAAATCTGCCACTGTCTTTTCCAATGCAGTAAAGGATCCATACAGCGCTTCAATGACTGGGATCAGGGTCTTTTCATAATCCTCCATCCATATTCCTTTCTTTCTGCCTGTCTGTAAAGTGATAATATGCCCCTAACATTCCCGCTGTATTCCCCAGTTCAGCAAACGCCAATCTGGTTTTGGACGAAATAAAAGGCAGCAGATACCGATCCACCCGTTTCCGGATTTGGGGATATAGATATTCTTTTCTTTCCATAATTCCTCCGCCCAAAACCACAACTTCCGGATTCAGCATATAGCAAAGATTGGCGATTCCCATTCCCAGTACATCTGTCAGCTGGTCAATCGCAGCTATGCAATCTGGATCCTGATGCTCCGCCATATCAAATACCCAGCGGCCATCCACGATACCTGGGTCGATTCCTTTTCTGGCTGCCGCCAGTTTCACAAGTGCCGATGCCGATCCAAGATCCTGGAACGCGGATTCTCCCATATACATATAACCAATTTCACCGGCGCTTCCGCAGAAACCATGAAAAACTTTTCCATCCATTACCAGCGTCCCGCCGATACCCGTTCCGACTGTCAGGCACAAACTGATGCGGCTCCCTTTCGATGCACCAGCTCTGTTCTCTGCCAGTCCGGCACAGTTCACATCATTTTCCACCTCGCACGGCAATCCAAAACGTTTTTCCATCCATTCTTTTATATTCATTCCCGTATAACCCGGTATCAATTCCGAAGCATAAAGAATCGAACCACGCCTGCAGTCTACCATTCCTGCTGTCGAAACACAGATTCCATGCACATCTTCTTCCTGAACCACCAGCTGCTCTGTCAGACGGCAGACTTTATCCAGGACAGCCCTTCCGCCCAGAGCCGCTTCTGTCGCTGTATCTTCCGCCCGTACCAGTACCCCATTTTCATCTACTGCACCATATTTGATCCTGGTGCCCCCTATATCTATGCATATATACTTTTTCACGGAATTTCACCTGCTTTTTGTTGTCCTTAGTATAAAGCCAATTGTATTTGTTTTCAATCTTTATGGAAATTCTGGTTCTTCTTTCACAATATTTGTGTCTTTTGTATATTTTTTTCTCTTTTTTGTGTTTTCTGTTTTCATTTTTTTAACTTCAATGAAAGTTCTTTCAGCTTCCCGATGTTTTTACGATTCTTGGCCTTGTCACTGGATGACCATTGCCGGTCGGATGTCCGCTCGTGCAGGCACAGCGGCCGCCCGACCAGCATATCGAGCAAAATAAAAGCAGGCAAGAAGTCTTTGTTTGACCTCTTGCCTGCTCTTCAGCCGTCATGACGTATACTCTATTCGGTTTACGTTTGTTTTATCCGCCGGAAATCCGGCAGCTATACCGATTTCCGGATCTCCTCCACCGCCTCCTGATACGACACCCCGGCCTCTTTTGCCAGACGCGCCGCGTCTTCATATTCCGGCTTTTCATGGCGGATGCCGAAGCCCTCCGCCGTTTTGATCCGTACCTGCCCCAACGGAGTTTCTGCCAGTTCCGCAGCCGGATTCAGAAAATACTTCCCGCACCGACGGACCCGCAGACCGTTGGTTGTGGTCTGGCGCAGGACGCACCGGACCAGTTCCCTCTCTCTTTCCGCGTCGCACAGCACCGTCAGCACCCAGCCGGGACGCCCTTTTTTCATGGTTCCCGGAACGGTGTAGACATCCAGCGCCCCGGCCTCCAGGATCCGGGCGCAGGCAAACGCCAGCGCCTCCGGCGTCATATCGTCGATATTGCACACCAGTTCCGTAATCTCTCCATTGGCGCCGTCCTCTGTCTCTCCCAGAAACACGCGCACGCAGTTGGCCTGCTCAAACTGTTTGGTCCCCAGTCCTACGCCGGTCCGCGCAACTCTCATAACCGGCATGGGGCCAAAGGCGTCCGCGAAATGCACCAGCAGCGCGGCGCCTGTCGGCGTACAGAGTTCTCCCTTTACCGTACCGCCGTAGATGGGAACCCCCTGCAGCAGATTGGCCGCAGCCGGCGCCGGCACCGGCATAATGCCGTGGGCGCAGCGCACCGTTCCGCTTCCTACGTGGATCGGAGAAACCACCACCTTTTCCGGCTTCAGCAGATACATCGCGCAGCAGACACCGGTCACATCCGCCACCGCGTCCAGCGCGCCTACTTCATGATAATGCACATCTCCCACCGGACAGCCATGGGCTTTGGCTTCCGCGCGGGCAATGGCGTCATACACGCCTTTTGCCTGCCGCTTCACCTCTTCCGGAAGCTTCAGGCCGTCGATGATCTCGGCGATATGGCCCGGCGTGGCATGGTGATGGCCATGATCATGGCCGTGCGCATGTTCGTGCTCGTGGCTGTGCACATGCTCATGTTCGTGGCTGTGCACATGCTCGTGACCGTGCCCATGGCCATGCTCGTGCTCATGTTCGTGGCCATGTTCATGCGCATGTTCATGGCTATGGCCGCCGTTTTCTTCTGCAGGTTCTGTTTCTTCTTCCCCGTACACCGTCACCGCCATATGGGTACCGGCAATGCCGCAGGAAGCGCCGGCCTGGGCCTCCAGACGGACGCCGGGCAGCCCCAGCCCGTTCATCATATCAAGAAAGCCCTGTTTATCGTCCAGAAGTTCGTACAGGGCAGACATCAGCATATCGCCTGCCGCCCCCATATTGCATTCAATGTACAGCGTTTTCATCGCCCGCATCCTCCGTTTCCCTGATTCCTTCCATCTGATTGATCCGGCTGGCCAGATATCCGGCGCCGAATCCATTGTCGATATTCACCACGCTGCAGCCGGACGCGCAGGAATTGAGCATGGACAAAAGGGCGGACAAGCCGCCGAAGCTGGCTCCGTATCCCACGCTGGTAGGGACCGCGATCACCGGACAGTCTACCAGGCCTCCCACCACCGACGCCAGGGCGCCTTCCATGCCTGCCACCGCCACCACGCATCTGGCGCTCATCAGCACGTCCAGATTGGACAGCAGCCGGTGCAGTCCCGCGACTCCCACATCGTACAGCCGCGTCACCCGGTTTCCCATAACCTCCGCCGTCATGGCCGCTTCCTCCGCTACCGGCATGTCGCTGGTGCCTCCCGTCGCCACCACGATATTGCCTCTCTGCTCCCGCTCTCCGGGAAACGCAATGGCCAGCCGGGGAATGGGGTAATACTCTATCGGAAGCGTTTCTGCCAGAATATCCGCCGCTTCCTGCCCGATCCGGGTAATCAGCACGTTGCGGCAGCCCCGCCGGCCCATGGCCTCCGCAATGCCCCGGATCTGTTCCGGCGTCTTTCCCGCTCCATAAATCACCTCCGCGGCGCCCTGCCGGACGCTGCGATGCAGATCCACTTTCGCGTATCCCAGATCCTCAAACGGCTCTTCCTTCAGCTTCAGCAGCGCGTTTTCCGGCGACACGGTTCCCTCCGCCACCCCGCGTAGCAGCTGCAGAATTTCATGTTTGTTGTCCATCCCAGCCCTCCTTGAGTCTTTTGCTCTTTCTAGTCCGATGCCTTTCTGGGTTCCAGATCCAGCAGAACCGCCGGAAACCAGGCCCGCAGCCGGCTGGTGATTTCCGCCCGTTTTTCCATAACCAGCGGCATCTGGTCTTCGGTTATCTGAATGCGGGCCGCCGTTTTCAGCACCCGTACCCGGAAATCCGAAAAACCCAGCTCTGTCAGCGCCGCTTCCGCCTGCTCCACCGCCTGAAGCACCGGCGCCTCTATTGCAGTTCCAGTGGGAATCCGGGTAGCCAGGCAAGCGTAGGCCGGCTTATTCCAGGTAAACAGCCCCGCCTCTTTTGACATGGCCCGCACCTGGGATTTGGTGATGCCGCATTCCCGCAGCGGCGACCGCACCTTCAGTTCCCGCAGCGCCCGCATGCCCGGCCGGTCGCCGGCGTCATCCGACGCATTGGTGCCGTCCAGCATCGTGTCAAATCCGTCCTGACGCGCCGCGTCCCAAAGAGCGGAAAACAGCGCCTGTTTGCAGTAATAGCACCGTTCCGGCCCGTTGGCCAGAACCTCCGGCACCGCCAGAATATCCACATCCACAATGGAGAGAGGCACGTCCAGTTCCCGGCACAGCCGCCTGGCGTCCTCCAGCTCAAACGCCGGCTGGAAAACCGTTCGGGCGTAATAAGCCCGGACCCGGCAGCCGCAGGTTTTGGCCGCCCACAGAAGAAACGCTGAATCCACGCCGCCGGAAAATGCCGCCGCCGCCTCTTTCACTTCTCCGAAAAATTCTTCCAGTTTCATACTTCTTCCTCCGAAGCCCCACTTCGTACCCTGTCTTTGCCATCCGGCATGATCCTTTTTATTGTAAAACATTTTCCCTCCCTTTGCAATGCCGGCCCTGCAGGCGGCAGGTTTTGATTGCTATTTTTCATTTCTCTGCTACAATATAGCTGTAGCCGGAGGTACTGCCAATGCGGCGCCTCCGGCCAGGAATGGTGAAAGGAATATACACATGCAGAAGATGATTCAATTTTTCAAAAAAGACGTGGTTCTGACGGCGTCTCTGATTCTGGCGGTTTTGTCCTGCTTTCTCACGCCTCCCTCTCTTTCCTACATCGGTTATATCGATTTTGATACCCTGATTCTGCTGTTCTGTCTGATGCTGGTTATGGCCGGTCTGCAGGAACAGAAATTCATGGAATTTGTAGGCAGCCGCCTGCTGTCGCGGACCCGTACCCGCCGGGGCCTTATGACGGCTCTGGTCTTTCTCTGTTTCATCAGCAGCATGTTTATGACCAACGACGTATCTCTGATTACCTTTGTCCCCTTCGGCATCATGATTCTGGAAATGGCGGGTCTGACCGGCAGCCTGTGTCTGACCATCACGCTGATGACCATCGCTGCCAACCTGGGGAGCATGTTCACGCCTATCGGAAATCCACAGAATCTGTATTTATACGCCCTGTCCGGACTTTCGCTTCCGGAGTTTCTGCTGCTTATGGGGCCGTATACGGCAGTTTCCGCCATCCTGCTGCTGCTCTTTCTGTTTCTCGGGTACAAGCAGGCTCGGCTGCAGGTAGAACTGGAGCATCCGGCCTTAAAAGACCAGCGCGCCTGCCTGCTGTATTTTGTCCTGTTTTTCCTCTGCATCCTGACGGTGGCCGGATGGCTTCCCCACGTGCTGCTTCTGCTCCTTACCTCCGCCGCGCTGCTGTGGAAAAACCGCCGGCTGTTTGTCCGGGTAGACTATTCTCTTCTGCTGACCTTCACCTTCTTCTTCCTTTTTATTGGAAATATCAGCGGCATCGAGAGCTTCCGCGCCTGGATTCTGGAAATCCTGGACGGCCGGGACCGGATCCTCAGCGTGCTGATCAGCCAGGTGATCAGCAATGTGCCGGCGGCCATGCTGCTTTCCGGCTACAGCAGCCATGTCACGGAGCTGATCATCGGCACCAACATCGGAGGCCTGGGCACGCTGATCGCCTCCATGGCCAGCCTGATTTCCTACAAGCAGGTGGCGGCCGGCTATCCAGGGCAGAAGAAGAAGTATCTGGCAGTTTTCACCTTCTGCAACCTGGTCTTTCTGGCCGTGCTTCTGCTTCTGGGAATGCTGTAAGCCGTCTTTACCGGAGCTCTTCGTACAGGTCCTGCAGTTCTTTCACGTACTGGTCCAGGTCCAGGGTATGGGCTTTTACCGGTTCCTGGCCCCGGCGGAAAATCCAGCATTCTCCCACCGGCATGTACAGGAGGGAACGCAGCGGCAGATCGCAGCGCTCCGCTACGGCTCTGGCGGTTTCCACATCGTTTCCGCCCAGGTACACATAGGTGTCGCAGTTTCCGATAATGGTCCTTCCATCGCTGCCGTAGCCTTCCTTTAACTGCCCCTCTGACTGCAGCATCAGCATGGTGGAAATGCCTCTGGAGCGGATCGAAGAAATCATCCGGGGAAATTCCTCGATGCGGCAGTTGGTGGCAAAATCGTCCAGAATGAACCGCACCGGCACCGGCAGGCAGTTGTCTTCACATTCCTCGTCCGCATAAAGGCACAGTTCATTCATGGCCTGGGTGAAAAACAGGTTGGCCAGGTTGTCCATGGACCGGTCGGTATCGCTGACCACCACAAACACAGCCGTCTTCTGCTGCCCGATCATGGACAGGTGTACTTCGTCTTTCTGCAGCATCTGGTTCAGCTGCAGGGTGTCAAAGTTGCGCAGCTTGGCCGTCAGCGTGACCAGAATGGAATCGAAGGTGCGGTTGGCAGCTACGTTGGCTTTTTCAAACTGTTTGTACGCCCAGCTGTCCGGATTGCGCCGAGAATAGTTTTCCATAAGCGTTTCCAGCGTCGTCTTTCCGTCGGGGCTTTCTCCCCGCCTTCCGGCGCACAGAAGCTTAATCACGTTTTCCAGGGTTCTCATGTCCTGCCGCAGTTCCTGGTTTTCCAGCAGGTAGGCGATCAGAGAGCCCAGCAGAATGCTGCCGGCGTCGTCCCAGAAGGGGTCGAGGGTTCTCACCTTCACCTGCTGATATACCAGCATATTGGACATCTTTACCACATCCTGGGTGCTGCGGATATACTGCAGCGGATTGTAGCCAATGGACCGCTCCGGATGTATGAAATCCACGCATTTGACGTCGTATCCCCGGGACTCCAGATACGGCTTGTATTTCCGGTACAGATTGCCTTTGGGGTCCGACACGATATAGCTGCCAGTGGCTTCCAGCAGGTTGGGAATTACCAGCCCTCTGGTCTTTCCGGAGCCGCTGGCTCCCACCGCCAGCACGTGGTTATTCAGACGGGTTTTGCGGCAGTCCAGGCTGCAGCGGATCCCTTCCGCCAGAATCATGGTGCCGGGATCTCTGTCCCGCATGGCCTTGGCAGCCCGGTGGCGGCGCAGGGTTTTTATCAGGATGTCGCCGCTGCCGGTACCGCCGCTGGGACCGGCTTCCCATCCGGCGTTTTCCGTTTTCCTGGTTTTATAAGCCATAAAATCCCTCCCTTAAAACGATACAATCGCGTCTGTGATCGAGTCGCAGATGCCGAAATTCACGGCCTGCACGGCGTTCATAAAGTGGTCGTAGGACGTCGCCTTGTTGATGGATTCCAGCGACTTTCCCGTATGCTTCGCCAGGATCCCGTTGGTAATGTCCCGGATTTCCAGGATGGATTCCGACAGCGTCTGTATGGAAGACGCCGAGCCGCTCATTCCCTCCCGGATCATCGGTTCGTGAATCATCACTTTGGAATGGGGCAGGATGTACCGGTGCCCTTTGGGCCCTCCGGCCAGCAGAATTGCAGCCATGCTGGCCGCTGTGCCGGCGCAGAATACGTGCAGTTCCGGCCGGAACGACTGCATCAGGTCATACATCAAAAGCCCCGCGCCTACTTCTCCGCCGGGACTGTTGATCACCAGCGTCACCGGCTCCTGCCGTTCTTCCAGATACAGAAGCTGTTCCATAAACTGCTGGGCGGTTTCTGCCGTAATCGGACCGTCCAGAAAAATCCGGCGCTTTGTCAAATGGTGCGTCCGCAGGGACACTTCCCGCGTGCCTCTGGCACTTTCAATTTCCGTACTGGGAATCCAACTCATCGCTCTCCCCCTTTTCTTTCATCGACGTTTGTTTGCTGTATCCGCATCATAGCAGAAAAAGCAGGAAAGAAAAATGAACCTGGAGTTCAAACAGCAGATTTTTTAAACATGTTCCGGAAATGCAGAAAGGAGATGCTTTTTCGGCATCTCCTTTTTCCTGTCCGCGGCCTCTGGACTCCGGCCCCGCCGCTTCCTGTATAATCTCGTCAATGGTTACTCCAAACAGCCGGCTCAGCTGGTACATGTTCTGCAGGGTGGGAAGAGAATCTCCTCTCATCCACTTGTACACCGCTTTCGGTTCCAGAAACCCCATGTAGTCGCTGATGTCCGTCACCCGCAGTCCCTTCTGCCGGCGGATTTCCTGAATCCGTCTTCCCGTAGCCGCCGGGTCGATCTCATTCCTCATTCTTCAAAATCCTCCTTCCATCGCTTCTGCCTGACGCCTCTGCGCCGGTCGTCAAATACCCGGCCGGGAGCCGCCGTGGGGATACGCCGCATCCGGCATATCCGTTTCTGTTCCTTTTTCGGCAGCCTGCGAAATTCCAGATCTGCCATCTTTTCCAGTTTTGAGGCTTTCTTTTCCATATTCCATTCCTCCCAACCATCCAAACATCGGGTATCCATTCGAAACGTTGATCGTTGTCTGCAGAAGCAGATTCAAGAGAGCAGCATTACATGATAGCATGGGGACAAATGCCTGTCAATTACGCTTTTCTTACGATTTTTAACGAAACAAGGATTTTCCTTGCCCTGCCCCTGCCGCTTTGCTACAATAAAATATATCCGCCGGGCAGCCCCTGCGGAACCGATTCTGCGCAAAAAGGAGGTACGCTTGATTGAACTCTGGAAAACTGCCCCACGATCATGGGCAAGACATAGAAGCACATCTGGAAGACCTTCCAGACAGTGAAGTATTTCAGGCCGCCGCCGGCATGTTCCGGCTTTTAGACGATGGGAACCGCGTCCGCATCTTCTGGATTCTGTGCCACTGCGAAGAATGCGTCATCAACCTCTCCTCTCTGATGGAAATGAGCAGCCCGGCCGTTTCCCACCATCTGCGGCAGCTGAAAGCCGGCGGGCTGATCGTCAGCCGCCGCAGCGGGAAAGAGGTCTACTACAAGGCAGCCGATACGCCCCAGGCGCAGCTGCTCCATCAGATTATTGAACAGGTGGTGGAGATATCCTGTCCCGGCTGCTGAGGTATTTTGCCAGTTCCCGTTTCAGGTATTCGTACCGCAGCCGTTTTTCTTCCTTCGCGAAGTGCACCTCCCGGAACTGTTCCGGATTGTTTTCATAGTCCAGCACTTCATCGCCGAACTGTTCGCTGGTCAGGTCAAACCGGCATCCGCCCACCTCATTATAGCAGTGGTAATTCCCGCCGGGCCGCAGGATGCCGTACACCTTTCCGCCGAAAATGTCCTGGGCCAGGAACGCGGTAATGGAGCACTGTCCCAGGGTCCGGTTGTCCGGCGACCAGCCCGGCCGCAGCCGGGGCGCGCAGGTGTATTCGCACCAGATTTCCGACAGGGCGTCGTACAGATCCGCCGGCGTGTGAATCCCCGGATACGAATCGTCCGCCGCCTGCACATCTGCCTTTTCCCAGCCCCAGAACCGGTAAGACTTCTGAAATTTCTTTTCCCCTATCTCGTATTTTTCCACCCGCATCTGTATGTCTCCTTCTCCATAAAATCGAATTCCCTCCGCCGTGAGTTCCGTAGGAATGACAGACGTCAGGGCCTGCTCGCCGTCATTGACAAAAATTTCCGCCGAATACAAATCCAGCAGAATCCGCAGCCGCAGACGGCCGCCCTGGTCCCGCGCCTTCACGCTTCTGCTGGCGATAAAATCCCGCCGGCAGCCGCAGTAGGTCCGGTCAAAAGTAAGGACCGACGACTTCCGGTGGTAGCGGATGCTGCTGTAATGTCTCCCGTTTTCCGCGATACGCATCTCAAAATTCTCGTAATCGCCGGCTTCCAGTTCTATCAGAATGTCCGCCGTCCGGCCGCTTACGCCCGGCAGTTCCAGTCCCTGCTCTGCGCCTTCCTCCGCCGCGCCCAGTTCCACCCGCTCATAGCGGACCGGATTTTTCCGGTACTGTTCCACTTCACGCACCGGATTCTGGCAGATCCTGCCGCCGGACAGAGTCAGTTCCCTGGGTATGGTCATCATGCCGTTCCAATGCACGCCTTCTATCTGCAGCGGCACATCCCAGGATTTCATCCAGGCGATCATCACCCGCCGCCCGTCCGGCGTCCGCATCGTCTGCGGCGCGTAAAAATCCAGACCGTAATCCGCCGCCTGGGCGGATTCCCGGATAAATCTGCCGCTGTCCCGATAGTACTGCCCCGTAAACAGCACCGTACCGTTTCCGCTGTGAAACTCCAGTCCCTCCGCTTCCATATCCTGGGGAGAAACCATCAGCACATGCCGGTCTCCCAGGGGGAAGAAATCCGGACATTCCCACATTTTTCCATACCGGTTTTCACAGCGGGCCAGCACGCTTTTCAGCTTCCACCGCTCCAAGTCTTCCGACTCAAACAAGAGAATCTGGCCGCTTCCATCCGCGTGCTGGTTTCCGGCGGCGCAGTAATACCTCCCATCTTCTTCCCAGACTTTCGGGTCCCGGAAGTCTTCCCGGCTGCAGTCTTCCGGCAGCATGCCGCTCCGGATCACCGGATTGGAGGGAGATTTCACATACTCTCTCCCATCTCCCCGCGCGACGCACTGATTCTGCCGGATCACCCGGCTGCCATCCTCTGCCATCTCTTCCTTCACAGACGTATACATCAGAATCTGCTGCCCGTCTTTTACCAGCGCGCTGCCGGAAAAAACGCCGGCGGCGTCATAGTCTTCATCCGGCGCCAGCGCTGCCGGAAGATATTTCCAGGAGATCAAATCGACGGAAACCGCATGGCCCCAGTGCATCCGGTCCCAGCTGGTGCTGTAGGGATTGTACTGATAAAACAGGTGATACTGCCCCCGATAGAAAGAAAATCCATTGGGATCGTTCATCCATCCGGTAAGGGGCGCCAGGTGAAACACCGGCTTCCCGTCCCTTCCGTACCGTTTCAGAGCCTCCTGTTCCCATCTTCTCGCCTTCTGCAGAGGAGCCTCCGCCAGGGTCCGTACAAAAAAGTCCCGGTTTCCGAAGTTTCCGGATTTTAATACTATGGAAATCTCCCGGTTTTTCAGCGGATGCAGCACCGGAACT
Source organism: uncultured Lachnospiraceae bacterium (assembly GCA_944380605.1). GTDB lineage: Bacteria > Bacillota > Clostridia > Lachnospirales > Lachnospiraceae > UBA3402. The sequence continues at coordinate 36,273 of CALWIA010000013.1, forward strand.
CCCGGCGCTGCGGAGGCGCCGATTTCAAAACAGCTCCATCCCAGCGCCCGGGTCACGGCTCCGGAGGTTTCTCCCCCTGCCGCAATCAGACGATGCAGCGGAACACGGGCCTCGATCTCCGCAGCCAGCGCGGCAAAAAACTGTTCCATGGCAGCCGCGGTTTCAGCGTCTCCCATATCTTCCAGGCAGCCGCCGCTGCCCGAGCTGTAAAACAGCCAGTCCTGTTCTTTCTCACTCTGATACGCAGCCGCCAGGCGGCGGATTCTCGGCATTCCTTCCGCCAGATCCGCTCTGGTGATCATCACGGCGCGGCCGCCGGTTTCCAGCCAGACTCGCACCTGTTCTCTGGTAGCCTCCGAACAGCTTCCCGCAAGCATCAAACGCCCCGTTCCTCCGGTCTGAACCACATCCTCCGTTTCCCGTCTGCCGCCGCCTTCCGCGGCGGCGTATTCTGCCAGCAGGCCGGAACCGCCGGTCCAGAAGATCTCCTCCTGAAAAAAGCGGGAAATCCACTGTCCATGCTCCGGCTCCCAGTAGTCTGGAACCAGGTAAAAATGTTCGTGTGTTTCCTGCAGCTTTTGGATCCGCCGCTGGATTCCCTCCGGGTCTTTATACTCCGCCTCCCGCAGCGCAAACACCGGATACGCCGACTGGCTTTCCATCAGGCGAACCAGCGAACTGTCCCACATGGGATTGAGCGGGTGGTGCCGCATCGAACTTTCCGAAAGCGGCACGCCGTTGACATACAAGATGCCATCCCGCACCGTTCTTCCATTGACCGGCAGGGAAGGGCACAGAATCGTATAAGGAATCCCCAGCATCTTTAACGCCGCGTCGCACACAGGCCCGATATTGCCCTCTTTTGTGGAATCAAAGGTAGAGCAGTATTTAAAATACAGCCGCCGCGCGCCCTGCTTCTGCAGCCAGCGAAGCGCCTCCAGAGAATCCCGGACCGCTTCCCGGGCCGAGGCGGACCGGCTCTTCAGCGCGATCACCGCCGCGTCATAGCCCTCCAGGCAGATCTCCTCCTGCGGCGGCCACACCATCAGCAGCGTCCTCATACCGCCTTCCGCCAGAAATGACGCCGCGTCCCCGGCTCCGGTAAAATCATCGGCGATGCACCCCAACTGCAGCTTTATTTTCTTTTCCGTATGCTCCATGCCCTCACCTGCGCCTTTTGCGCTTACCTGTTCAGAATCGCCTGAATTTCCTGTACCGTATAGTCCCCAAAATCGCTGGTACTTGTGGATCCGCCCAGATCGGAAGTCAGATGTCCCTTTCTCAGCACGTTATCCACCGCTTCCCGGACCGCCTCCGCCGCCCGGTTCATATCTTCGATTCCATGCTTTTCCCCCAGCCACTCCAGCATCATGGCTCCGGACAGAATCGCGGCAATGGGATTGGCCACGTTCTTTCCTGCCAGCGTCGGCGCGGAGCCATGGGCCGGCTGGAACATGGCGTGGTCATATCCGATATCTCCCGACGGCGCCATGCCCATTCCGCCTACCAGCGCCGCGGCCATATCTGAAATAATATCGCCGAAAATATTTTCCGATACCAGCACGTCATAATTTTCCGGATGCAGAATCAGCCCCACATTGATGGCGTCCACATACGAATAATCCCGCTAGATTTCCGGATATTTTTCCGCCACTTCATTATAGACCTTCCGGAAAAATGCCTGGCAGGTAAAGTTGTTGGACTTGTCCACGCAGGTAACCACCTTTTTCCCGTCCGACGGCCTCCCGTGACGCTTTTGGGCCAGCCGGAACGCGTAATCCGTCACCTTTTCCGTCCCTTCCCGGGTGATGATCATGGTATCCGCATACACCTTGTCATACACGTTGGCGCCGGACATAAAAGAAGCAAACAGCCCCTCCGTGCTCTCCCGGATAATCACAAAATCGATGTTGTCCTTGCCTTTCAGCGGCGACTCCACATTGGGCATCAGACGGATGGGCCGGACTCCCGCAAACAGATTCAGCCGTTTCCGGGTGCCGTTGATGATGATTCCCTGGGTCTCCGTCCCGTCAGGAAGAAGCACGTCGGGAAGTCCCATAGCCCCCAGGTAAATGGCGTCCGCCCGGTCCATGGCTTCTTCGGTCTCTTTGGAAATGATCACCCCGGTATCCCGGTACAGCGCCGCACCCGCCTGGTGGTACTGAAAGTCCAAGGCAAAGCTGTCAAACCCGGCTTCCGCCGCCTGTACCGCTTTCACCGCTTCCCGGGTAATCTCCGGTCCAATGCCATCTCCCGGCAGCGCGGCAATAACAAATGTTTTCATAAAACCCCCGCCTTTCTTTTTTGTTTTATATCCGCTCCCACAGCAGCCGGTTGTCCGAGAAAAACGCGTTCAGCCGTCCCGTATCCTTCAGTCAGGAAAGATACGAACGGACCGTGCTGCCCACCAGAACATACTGCTCAAAATTCATGGTCAGCTGATATCCGGCAAACAGCTGCTGCAGAATGGTTTCAAAGGAAAGCGGCTCCCGGCAGAGTTCCAGAATCCGCTCCCCGATTTCCTGTACCTTGTCTATATTGTACTGGGCCAGAGAAGCGATCTCCTCCGACGCCGGCGCGTGCGCCGGCACAAACATCCGGGCGGACAGCGTCTTTACCATTTCCAGCGTTTCCAGATACGCGGCCACGTCATAAATAAATCCGATCTGGTATTTCTCCAGCGTCTCCCGACTGGAAAGGCAGTCCGCCAGATATACCACGTCGTCCGGCGTCCGATAGCCCGCCATGTCGAAAAAATGTCCCGGCAGGGGAAGGATCTGAAAACCTTTCGGCAGCGCCTCCGGCGTCAGAACCTCCGCGCCGCTTTCCTGGGCCATGAGAAATTTGTGCCGCAGATCTTTGCAGGGGTAACCGCCGTAGAGAAACGCGGGCTCCAGCACCGGATACCGGGTAAAGGCCTGTTCCGCGCCCGGCGCGTAAATCCGGCAGCCGGTCTGCCCCTGCAGATACTTGTTTCCGCCGATGTGGTCCGCATTGGAATGGGTATTGTAAATCGCCGTCAATTTCCACCCGTGCGCGTCCAGAATCTGCCGGACCTTCCGGCCCGCGTCCTTGTCGTTTCCACTGTCAATCAGACAGACTTCATCGGTATCTCCAAGCCTCACCAGCCCGATTTTGGCCGGGCTCTGTATATAGTAGCTGTTTTCCGTAACCGGAATCAATTCGTACATCGCACTCACTCCTTTTCCAGTGTCCATCCATACTCTCCGTGGTAGATCATCTGCCGCGTCATGCCGCCATCGATACAGATATTTTCCCCTGTAATAAACCCGGCCTTATCCGAGCAAAGATACAGGACCATATCCGCGATGTCCCGCGGATTTCCCACCCGGCCCGCCGGCTGCTGCGCCGCGTCCGGTCCGTAATACACCTGATAAGCGGTATCAATCCAGCCCGGGGAAATGGAATTGACCCGGACTTTTCCCGCCAGACTCACCGCCAGGGCGTGGGTCAGCGCCGCGATGCCTCCCTTGGCGGCCGTGTAGCTTTCCGTCTGCGGCTGGCTCATCCGGTCCCGTGAGGAAGAAATGTTCACGATCGCAGCCCCCGGCGCAAAATGAGGCGCAAACAATTTGGTCAGATAAAAAGGCGCCGTTACACCTACCTGCAGCGCGTATGAAAATTCCTCGTAGCCGGCCGAATCCAGTCCCCGGCTGATGGGCGCCGCATTGTTGATCAGGTAATCCACATGGCCGCATTCCCCGATCACCTTTGCCGCGAACCGCTTCAGCGTTTCCTTATCTGCCAGATCCCCCTGAAAAAACGGATTTTCCAGCAGGTCAATGACGCAGACCCGCGCCCCTTCTTTTTCAAACTCCTGGCAGATGCACCTGCCGATTCCATGGGCGCCGCCGGTCACCACCGCAACTTTGTCTTTCCATATCATCCCGTGCTCCTCCTTCCCTTCTGCCGGATCCGGTCATGCCTCCGCCGGGAAAATCTTTTTTCTCTGGATCCAATACGCCGTCGTCAGAAAACCGGTCATAAACACCCAGGACACCGGCTCGGTCACGCAGGTGCCCAAGTACCCCCATGCCGGAATCCACAGGCTGGCGCCGATTCCTTTCATCAGCAGTTCGATGCAGCTGGACGCCACTGGAGCCGCTTTATACCCCATAGACTGCATGGCCGTGCGCAGGCAGAGCAGAATCCCCAGAATCGGAAAAAACGGCAGGTTAATCCGCATGGCCAGAATGCCGCCGGAAATAATTTCCGCGTCCTGAGTTCCGGTGATCAGACGCATTAGCGGCCCTCCGATCAGGTAAACCACCGTGCAGGCGATGATGCCCCAGGCCGCTTCCAGCCCCATCACTTTCCACAGCGTGGACCGGATCCGGTCATACCGCTTCGCGCCCCAGTTCTGGGAAACAAAGGTGGAATTGGCCGCCGCGATGGTGCTCAGCGGCTGCATAAAGGCCACGATGATTTTCCGGGAAGCGGTGTAGGCGGCGATCATGGACTCGCCCAGCACGTTATTGGCCCGCTGGAAAATCAGCGTTCCCAGGTTAACCACGCACAGCATCATAGCCATGGAGACTCCAAAACCCGCAAGCTGGGGCCACATAGACCGGGAAGCGGCAAAGTCTCCCCGCTTCGGCAGAATCTCCCGGTAATGCTTCCAGAGCGCTCCGGCGCACAGCAGGGCAGACAGCCCTTGGGCCAGAACCGTTCCCAGCGCCGTTCCCACGACGCCCAGCCCCATAACAAGAATCAGAAACAGATCCAGCGCGATGTTGACGGCGCTGGATATCATGAGCACGTACAGCGGCGTGCGGCTGTCCCCCACCGCCCGCAGAATGCCGGCAAACATGTTGTAGCCCACGGTGGCGCATATGCCGGCGCAAAGAATCCACATATAGATATAAGTCTGCTCAAAAATCCCCTGAGGCGTATTCATAAAATGCAGCAGCGGCCGCAGAAACGCGAGGGACAGCACGGTAACCAGCACCGTCATCCCGCCGTTGAGCACAAAGGTGCCGGCCACCGACCGGCGCAGCCTTACCGCGTCCCGGGCCCCGAACGCCTGAGTAACCAAAATGGCATAGCCGCTGTTCATGCTGATGGTCAGACTCATCAGCAGGCTGTACAGCGCGGAGGCCGCCCCAATGGCGGCAATAGCGCTGTCCCCTACAAAATATCCCATTTCCATGGTGTCTACCATGGTATAAATTTCCTGAACAAGATTTCCAATAAAAAGCGGAGCCGCAAAGGCAAGAATCTGCCGGACCGGACTTCCGGAAGTCATGTCCCGCGTCCGCGGGGCAGAAAGCCTGGATGTTTTCATACGTTTAAAACCTGCGCAAATGATGTTTTTTAAATACACTTTTATTATACTGCCGCCGGGAGTTTATACAATGGATAATTTTCAGAAAAAATGAGTTGAATGAAGGGGATGCGGACGAAATCCTGGACCAAATGAGGTCATTAATAGGAGGAGGTCACGCACATGTATTCCTACGAAGACAGGTTAAGAGCCGTAAAGCTCTATATCCAATACGAGAAGAGTTATGCATC
>CALWIA010000014.1 GCA_944380605.1 uncultured Lachnospiraceae bacterium
TCTCCTGGGAGGCCGGGCGGCAGGGGAGCAGCCGCTTTTCCATCCCCTTCGACCGGCAGGGACTGGCCGACTACCTGTCTGTGGACCGCTCCGCCCTCTCGCAGGAGCTGGGCAACATGCGCCGGGAAGGCCTGCTGGACTTTCACAAAAATCACTTTCTTCTCCTCGCTCCCGCGCAGGCGTAGCCCGGGGGGCTTGTCTTCTTCGGCCGCTTCCGGTATAATAGGAGGGCTAAATCCGTATTTTCTCACCGAAAGGATGTCTTGGATATGAAGCTCGGCATTGTGGGACTGCCCAACGTGGGCAAATCCACCCTCTTTAACGCCATCACCAACGCCGGCGCCGAGAGCGCGAACTACCCCTTCTGCACCATCGACCCCAACGTGGGCGTGGTAGCCGTTCCCGATGAGCGCCTGACGCTGCTGGGCAATCTCTACCACTCCAAAAAAGTCACGCCGGCAGTCATTGAATTCGTAGACATTGCGGGCCTGGTAAAGGGTGCCTCCAAAGGCGAGGGGCTGGGCAACCAGTTTCTCTCCAACATCCGGGAAGTAGACGCCGTGGTGCACGTGGTCCGCTGCTTTGAAGACCCCAACGTGGTGCATGTAGACGGTTCCATCGATCCTATGCGGGATATCGAAACCATTGATCTGGAACTGATTTTCTCTGATATAGAGATTCTGGAGCGGCGCATCGCCAAGACCTCCCGCAGCGCCATCAACGACAAATCTCTGGCCAAGGAAGTGGAAACCTTAAAAGCCATGAAGGCTCATCTGGAAGATGGAAAGCTGGCCCGCAGCTACGTATGCGCCGATGAAGACGAACTGGCCTTTGTCCAGTCCTTAAACCTGCTGACCTGGAAGCCGGTGATCTTTGCCGCCAACGTGGGCGAAGACGACCTGCCCGACGACGGCGCGTCCAATCCCCATGTGCAGAAAGTCCGCGCCTTCGCCAAAGAAAACGGTTCCCAGGTATTTGTCATCTGCGCCCAGATCGAACAGGAAATCGCGGAACTGGACGACGATGAAAAGGCCATGTTCCTGGAAGACCTGGGACTGAAGCAGTCTGGCCTGGAAAAGCTCATCGCCGCCAGCTACGATCTGCTGGGACTTTTAAGCTTCCTCACCTCCGGCGAAGACGAGACCCGGGCCTGGACCATCAAAAAAGGAACCAAGGCGCCGCAGGCCGCCGGCAAGATCCATTCGGATTTTGAACGGGGCTTCATCCGCGCGGAAGTAGTCAACTACCAGGATCTGCTGGACTGCGGCAGCTATGCCTCCGCCCGGGATAAGGGCCTGGTCCGGCTGGAAGGCAAAGACTATGTGGTGCAGGACGGAGACGTGATTCTGTTCCGGTTTAACGTCTGAGTTCCGGATCCGTCCAGAGGCGGCGCGGGCGCTGAAATGCGTGCCGAAAACATCGACAGATTCCCTGATTCGTGATAAAATGTAAACAGTATGTAAAATGTCTGCAAACACACACGAAAGAAGGGACTTCATTATGGCACACACGGTAAGGGCCCGTGCCGGCAGAGACACGGACATGACACAGGGCGTGATCTGGAAGCAGCTGCTTTTCTTCGCGCTCCCCCTCATGGTAGGCAACCTGTTTCAGCAGTTTTACAACACCGTAGACAGCATCGTTGTCGGCAACTTTGTCGGCAAGGAAGCGCTGGCGGCCGTTGGTTCCGTCGGCCCTGTCATCAATTCTCTGATCGGCTTTTTCAGCGGCATGGCCACCGGCGGCGGCGTGGTGATTTCCCAGAGTTACGGCGCCCGCAACAGCCGGAAGGTCAGCAGCGCCGTTCATACCACCATGCTTCTGACCTTTCTTCTGAGCATTGTCTTCACCTTCGCCGGTGTCGCCATTACTCCTTTTATGCTCCGTCTCATGAGCACACCTCCCGACGTCCTTCCCCAGGCTTCCGAGTACCTGGAAATTTATTTTGGAGGCGTATCCGGCCTTATGGTATACAACATGGGCGCCGGCATTCTGCGGGCCGTGGGTGATTCCAAACGTCCCCTGTATTTCCTGATTCTGTCCGCCTGCGTCAACACGGTTCTGGACATCGTTTTCGTAGCGGTCTGCGGCTGGGGCGTGGCCGGCGTGGCCTGGGCCACCATCATCGCCCAGTTTATCTCCGCGGTGCTGATCCTGATCGTGCTGAACCGTTCCGATGGCTCCTATCAGCTGCATTTCCGAAAGCTGAGAATCGACATGGGCACGCTGCAGGAAATCGTGCGGCTGGGCCTTCCCGCCGCCATCCAGCAGATGATCACCTCGTTCTCCAACGTATTTGTGCAGTCTTATATCAACGTATTCGGCTCCGACGTCATGGCCGGATGGAGCGCTTACAGCAAGATCGACCAGTTCGTCATGCTGCCGCTGCAGAGCATGGCCCTGTCCATTACCACCTTTGTCGGCCAGAACCACGGTGCCGGCGAGACAGACCGGGTCAAAAAAGGCACCCGCTCCGCGCTGCGGCTTTCCATGCTGATCTCACTGCTTGTCATGATCCCTCTGGAGATTTTCGCGCCGCCCTTCGTCAGCCTGTTCAACAGCGAGCCTGGGGTTCTGTACTACGGTTCCCTGTTCCTGCGGCTGCTGACGCCTTTCTACCTGCTCAGCTGCGTCAACCAGATTTACGCCGGCGCCCTGCGGGGCCTGGGTGACTCCAAGGCGCCTATGATCATCATGCTGGCGTCCTTCGTAGTGTTCCGGCAGATTTACCTGTTCCTGGTATCCCGGCTGTTTCCTTCCATTCTGCTGGTGGCCTTCGGCTATCCCATGGGCTGGCTGGTCTGCAGTCTTTCCATTGTCATTTACTACCGCAAAAAACACGCGAAGCTGGAAGCAGAAAAGGTCCGTTCCCTGTGAACGGGCCTTTCCCTTTTCCGGCCGCGGCCGGCCCTCTTACAGACGTCTGACTTCCACGGTCCTGGCGCCGATCCGCTCCGTAAACATCTGATCGTGCTCCACCAAAAGAATGGACGGATTCCAGGTCCGGATCAGGTTCTCGATCTGAATTCTGGAGTACACGTCGATGTAGTTTAACGGCTCGTCCCAGACGTACAGGTGCGCCCGGGTGCACAGGCTGGCAGCCAGCAGCACTTTCTTTTTCTGGCCTTCGCTGAAGGTTTCCACAGGCATGGCAAACTGTTCCCGGGGCACGTCCAGCTTGGCCAGCAGCGCCAGAAACAGCGGCGCTTCCAGTCCCAGCGCGTCGCCGTATTTCATAAGGCTGCCCCGCAGCCAGGAAGTGTCCTGGGGCACATAAGAAATCACCAGTCCGCTGCCGGTCCGCAGCATGCCTTTTACAAACAGGCCGGATTCCGTCCCGGTCCCCTCCGGCGTTTTCACGCCGGCCGCCTGCAGGATCGCCTTCAGAATGGTAGACTTGCCGCAGCCGTTTTTCCCCTGCAGGGAAATCCGGTCTCCCCGGCGGATCTGAAACGATACAGGCTGGCAGACCGGCCGGCCGCCGTACCCCGCCTGCAGATCCTCCGCTTCCGCCAGCACCTCTTTGTGATAGGTCAGAGGCATCAGTTTCAAATCCTCCGCGGTCTCCACATTTTTCAAAAGGCCGCTTTTTTCTTCCATGGCCCGTTCCTGCCGCCGTTCCAGATTCTTTCTTCTCTGCTGCATCCGTCTGGACTTTTCCCCCACATACGCCCGCATGCCGATGCTCTTTTCCTGCAGATACGGCGTCCTGCCGATTTTCTGATTCTCGATCTGATCGCCCCAGTTGCGGGTTCTGCGGGCCGCTTCCTTCAGATGCCCGATCTCCTTTTTCAGCCGCTGATTTTCCGCCATTTCCCAGGCGTCCTGCCGGCTCCGGTTCTCGTACCAGACCGAAAAATTTCCCTTCTGCACCTGAATGTCCGCCCGGTTGATGGACAGCATGTGGTCCACGCAGGCGTCCAGAAAATTCCGGTCGTGAGACACCAGAATAAACCCCTTCTTTTCCGCCAGATACTCGCCCAAAAGCGCCCGGCCTTCCCGGTCCAGGTGGTTGGTGGGCTCGTCGATCAGCAGGAAGTGGTTTTCCCGCAGAAACAGCGCCGCCAGCAACACCTTGGTCTGTTCCCCGTAAGACAGCGTGTCAAAGGGCCGGTACAGCACCTCTTCCTCCAGCTGCAGCCGGGCCAGTTCTCTGCGCAGGCGCCAGAATTCCACCTCCGGCATCCGAGACAGAATCACCTCCAGCGTGTCCGCCTGCTCATCTTCTACATCAAACGGAAAATAGTCAAATTCCACGGAAGCCGTTATGCTCCCCTCATATTCGTACAATCCCTGCAGCAGCCGCAGAAACGTAGTCTTGCCTCTGCCGTTCCGGCCGGTAAATCCAAGCTTCCAGTCCGTATCGATCTGAAAAGATACGTGTTCAAACACCGGTTCGCTGCTTCCCTCATAGCAAAAAGACAGATCCGATACCGCGATCAATGACATAAAACATTCCTCCTGTCCAGCAACAAAACGGCCGCAGAAATGTCTGTACATTCCCGCGGCCGCGTACAAAAGGCGTCAGAGATCCCGGCTGTCCGGTATATCTGCGCTTTTAAAAGGACGAGGAGACATTTCTGCAGAAATACGCACAGCAAACCAGGGGGCGCCGGGGCCTCCTTTTGTCTGCGCAGGCTTCATACAGAAATCTCACTTCATCCTCCCACCTCTTTCTTTTTGTCTTTCTGCTGTCCATGGACAGCGTCTGTATTGTATCACAGCCCATCTCCGCCGTCAAGGACTTCCTGGGCGTATTTCACCGAAGCCATGGCGTCCCGGCAGTACCGGTCCGCTCCGATGGAAGCGGCGTATTCTTCCGTCAGCACCGCCCCGCCCACCATCACCTTTGCCCAGGGCGCCTCTTTGCGCAGCAGGCGGATCGTGTCTTCCATGCTGGGCACCGTGGTGGTCATCAGAGCGCTCAGACCCACCAGCTTCACCTGATCCTTTGCCGCCGCCTCCGCGATGGCCTCCGGGGCCACGTCCTTTCCCAGATCCAGCACGCGGAAGCTGTAATTTTCCAGCAGAACCTTCACGATGTTTTTGCCGATGTCGTGGATGTCTCCCTTTACCGTGGCCAGGATCACCGTACCCCGGCTTTCCTGCCGGGTTCCGGACTGCTCCAGCCGCTCCCGGATCACCGCAAAGGCCGCCTTGGCCGCCTCCGCGCTCATCAGCAGCTGGGGCAGAAAAAACGTGCCTTTCTCAAACCCCTGTCCCACCTGATCCAGGGCGGGAATCATCTCTTCACTGATGATCGCCAGCGCATCCCGGGCCCGCAGTTCTTCCTCTGCCGCCTGCGCCGCCCGTTCCCGCAGGCCCCGGACGATGCTTTCCTGCAGCGTCAGGTCCCGTTTCGCCGGCTGTCCTGCCGCCGGCAGCGGTTTTGGCGCCGAAGCGCCCTGGGATGTCCCTTCCGGATTTCCTCCCGGCTGGACCGCGTACCGGCGGATATAGTCGCCGCAGTGAGGATCCAGATCGGAAAGCGCCCGGAAACTGCTGTACACCCGCATCATCGCTTCCGACCCCGGGTTGATAATGGCGGCGTCCAGACCGCTGTGCAGCGCCATGGCAAAAAAGGTGCTGTTTAAGTTTTCCCGCTGGGGAAGGCCGAAGGAGATGTTGGAAACCCCCAGAATGGTCCCGACTCCCAGTTCTTCTTTGACTCTTCGCACCGTTTCCAGCGTCGTCCGGGCGCTGCGGCTGTCTGCGCTTACCGTCAGGCACAGGGCGTCGATCAGAAGATCGCAGCGGCGGATTCCGTATTCCTCCGCCCGGCGGCAGATGGCCTTCGCGATCCGCAGCCTTCCTTCCGCTGTCTCCGGAATTCCGTTTTCATCCAGCGTCAGGGCTACCACCACGCCGCCGTATTTTTTCACCAGCGGAAATACGGCGTCCATGGACTCCTGCTTTCCGTTGACCGAATTGATCAGCGCTTTGCCGTTGTAGATCCGCAGCGCCCGCTCCATGGCCTCCGGATCCGACGTGTCGATCTGCAGCGGCAGATCCAGCACGCTCTGCAGTTCCCGGACCGTCTCTTCCATAAAGGAGGGCTCGTCGATCTCCGGCAGCCCCACGTTGACGTCCAGCACATGGGCGCCCCAGTCCTGCTGGGCGGCGCCCTCCCGCAGAATGTATTCCATGTCGTGATCCCGCAGCGCCTGCTTGAACCGGGACTTTCCCGTGGGGTTGATCCGTTCGCCGATGATCACCGGCTGGCCGCCGATCTGCACCGCCTGGGAATAAGAAGTAACCACCGTCCGGTTCTTCTCTTCCGGCAGCGCCTGGGGCAGATTCCGGCACCGGCGGATCATCTTGCGGATATGCTCCGGCGTCGTGCCGCAGCAGCCGCCCAGCAGCTGGACCCCTATCCGGCCCATCTCCTCCATCTCCGCCGCAAAGGCGTCGGCGTCAATATCGTAAACCGTCTTTCCGTGTTCGCTTCTGGGAAGCCCCGCGTTGGGACTGACCAGCACCGGCGTAGAAGACACTTCCAGCATCTCCCGGACAATGGCTTTCATCTGCACCGGTCCCAGACCGCAGTTGATGCCCAGCACATCCACGCCCAGACCTTCCAGCAGCGCCGTCACCGACGCGGCGCTTCCGCCGGTCAGCAGCTTGCCGGAACCGTCAAACACCACGGTGGCAAACACCGGCAGGTCCGAATGTTCTTTTGCCGCCAATACCGCCGCCTTGAGTTCGTAGCTGTCGCTCATGGTTTCCGCCAGAATCAGATCCGCTCCGGCCCGGGCTCCGATGCGCACCACTTCTCCGTACAGCCGGCAGGCGTCCTCAAAGTCCAGATCCCCCAGCGGCCGCAGAAGCCGTCCGGTCGGCCCCAGGTCCAGCGCCACCGCGCCGTGCCCCGCGGCCCGCACCGCGTCTTTCGCGCATGCCACCGCCGCCGTCACCACCTGCTCCAGCGGCATATCTCCGTCCGCCGGAAATTTCAGCCCATTGGCGCCGAAGGTATTGGCCGTTACAATGTCGCAGCCCGCCTGCAGATACTCCAGGTGAATCTGCCGCACAACTTCCGGACGCTGCAGATTCCAGGTCTCCGGCAGCTGCCCCGCGGGAAGTCCCCGCTCCTGCAGCAGACTTCCCATGCCGCCGTCCAGGAATACCTTCCGTTTTCTGATTTCTTCCATTATGTTCATGCTCATCGCTTATGCTTCATCCCTTCTGTAGGCACAGTCTGTTTTTCCGCAAGCCTCGCAGCCCTCTGTTACGCAGCCGGCAGGCACCGGGCTGATGCCTGCCGCCGCCGTCACCGACTTGGACGGCGCCATCAGATACCGTCCCGTCAGCGTAATACCGATCCGCTTTCCCGCTTCCAGCCCCGCCAGCAGCGCCGGCTGGCATTCCAGGGAAAAATCCCCGTATCCGGGGCTGAACCGGGGGCGCAGAAACTGCCCTCTGCTCTCATATTCCTTCTTTTTTTCTTCAAACACCTGGTCGCAGTACGCCTCCAGCACCGCTGCTGCCGCCGCCTGTAAAACCACCGCCCGGCTCACCTGCAGCCTGCCGTAGCGCCCCAGCAGCCGGTCTGTCTCCGCTCCCAGAGTAGCGGCAAAAAAAAGCACGCCGGTGCAGTCCTTCAGGCTCTTTGCCAGCGCCTGGCTCCTGGTCTGAAACAGGCCCAAATCCAGCCGGCCGTCCTCCAGAAACTGCAGCGGCTGCTCCTTCCACAGGCACCGGGGCCTGGCCGCCTGCCTGGCTTCCCGCAGGCAGTCCTCCGCCAGCGCAAGCATCTGCTGCCGGCCGGTCTCCGGTTCCTGCTCCGTTCTGCCGCGGTATCCCAGATACCGCAGCGTTTCCCTCAGTTCTTTTTCCATTGGCCTACATTCCCTTCGCGGCGCAGACTACAGGATTTCTGACAGGCTGGACTGGATGCGGGCCGCCACGTCCGGCTTGTTCATGGAATACACATGGATGGCGTTGACGCCGTTGGCAATCAGGTCGATGATCTGCTCCGTGGCATAGGCGATGCCCGCCTGCTTCATGGCCGCCGGATTTCCGCCGAACCGGTCTACAATGGCCTTGAACCGGGACGGCAGGTAGGTGCCGGACATCCGGCAGATCCGGGCGATCTGAGAAGCGCTGGTCACCGGCATGATTCCCGCCACCACCGGCACCGTCACCCCCTTTTCCCGTATGCGGTACAGATAATTGTACAGGATGTTGTTGTCAAAAAACATCTGGGTGGTCACAAAATCACAGCCGGCTTCCACTTTTTCTTTCAAATGAAGGATGTCCTCGGTTTTATTGGCGGATTCCACATGGCCCTCCGGATAGCAGGCGGCCCCGATGCAGAAATCCCCCATTTCCCGGATCTCCCGGATCAGCTCCGACGCGTAGCGGTAGTCCTTTTCCACCTTCCCGTCCGCGGGAATATCCCCCCGCAGCGCCAGCACGTTCTCGATTCCCTTTTCCTTCAGTTCCTCCAGCACCCGCTTCACATGAGTTCTGGTGGAAGAAACACAGGTCAGATGGGCCAGCGTGGGAACACGGTAATCGTTGTTCAGCGCCGCCGCCAGATCCACCGTATACCGGCTGGTGCCGCCGCCGGCGCCGTAGGTCACGCTCATAAACGCGGGCTTCAGCTCCGCGATTTCCCGGGCCGCCTTCTCCACGGATTCGTAATTGTCTTCTGTTTTCGGCGGAAACACTTCAAAGGACAGCGTCGGCCTGCCTTCCGCCAGAATCTCTCTGATTTTCAATGGTATTCCTCCTGTCTGCCGCTGCTTTATTGTTACCTAGGATACCACACTTTCCCTCCGGTCAGCAACAAAGTTCTTGCATTTTTCTTCATCTGTGATAAAATGACAGAAACTGCTTTGACCCTGGGAAGTCAAATGTGTGTATGATCCCAACTACCCGCGGCGTTCCTGCGCCGCGGCACGCAAAAGAAAGGAACGCACATCATGACTGGAATCAAAGCATTTCTGGAACGGAAAAACGTCCGCCTGCATCCCAAAACCTATTTCATTGACGCCATGGGCGCCATGGCCTTCGGCCTGTTCGCCTCGCTGCTCATCGGCACCATCTTCGCCACCCTCGGCGACAAAACCGGTATCCCTCTGTTTCTTACCATATCCGAATACGCGCAGAGCGCCACCGGCGCGGCTCTTGGCGTGTCCATCGCCCATGCCCTGGGCGCGCCTCAGCTGGTGCTGTTTTCTTCCGCCACAGTAGGCATCGCAGGCAACGCGCTGGGCGGCCCCGTAGGCGCGTTTCTCTCTGCCATTGTCGCGGCAGAGCTGGGCAAACTGATTTCCAAAGAAACCCGGGTGGACATCCTGGCCACCCCTGCCGTCACTATTATCTCCGGCGTGGTGGTGGCCCAGTTTGCCGGCCCCGGCGTCAACGCCTTTATGACCGCCTTCGGCGGCCTGGTCAAATCCGCCACGGAAATGCAGCCTTTCCTCATGGGCATCCTGGTATCCGTCCTCATCGGCGTGGCCCTGACCCTGCCCATCAGCAGCGCCGCCATCTGCATCATGCTCAGCCTGGACGGGCTGGCCGGAGGCGCGGCTACTGCCGGCTGCTGCGCCCAGATGATCGGCTTTGCCATTATGAGCCTGCCGGAAAACGGCATGGGCGGCCTTCTGGCCCAGGGCCTGGGCACTTCCATGCTGCAGATGGGCAACATCGTCAAAAATCCCCGGATCTGGGTTCCGCCGACGCTGGCCTCGGCCATCACCGGCCCCATGGCCACGGTGCTGTTCCATCTGGAAAACATCCCCGCCGGTTCCGGTATGGGCACCTGCGGCCTGGTAGGCCCCATCGGCATCTACACCGCCATGGGCGGCGGCGCGGCCATGTGGACCGGCATCGCCGTGGTCTGTTTTCTCGCTCCTGCCATCCTTACCTGGATCTTCGGCCAGGTCTTCCGCAAAGCCGGTTGGATCCGGGAAGGCGATTTAAAGCTGAACCTGTAAACGCGCCGTTCTACCCCTGCTTTTCCGGCACCGGCAGCTGCACCAGCACAATGGCGGCAAACACCAGCAGGCACCCGGCCAGTTCCCGCGCCGACAGCACTTCTCCCAGAAGCGCCCAGCCCGCCAGCACGGAAAACACCGATTCCAGGCTGAGGATCATGGACGCCAGCACCGGATCCGTGTGCCGCTGCGCCACTACCTGCAGCGTATAAGCCACGCCGCAGGACAGCACGCCGGCATAGAGCACCGGCGCCCACGCCGCTGTCAGCTGAGACAGCCGGGGCGTCTCCAGTGTCAGCGCGCAGGCTGACGCCAGCACTCCCGCCGTAAAAAACTGGACGCAGGAAAGAAAGACGCCGTCCGCCTTCGGCGAAAAGTGATCAATCACCAGAATATGAACGGCAAAACACACGGCGCAGCCCAGCACATACAGATCGCCGGTGCCGATGGAAAACCCTTCTGTTACGCACAGCAGATACATGCCCAGGGTCGCCGCCGCCACGCTGATCCAGACGACGCGGCCCGGCTTTTTCCCAAACAGCATCTCCAGCAGCGGCACCAGCACCATGTAAAGCGCCGTAATAAATCCGGCCTTTCCCACCGTGGTCTGGGCAATGCCGATCTGCTGGAGGGAACTGCCGGCAAACAGCGCCGCCCCGCAGCAGATTCCGCCGAATATCCCGGCGCGCCGGTTTTCCAGCGCTCCGGCTCTCCCCAGCAAAACAGGGATCAGCACCGCTCCGCCGATGAGAAACCGGGCGGCATTAAAGGTAAAAGGCCCTACGTAATCCATTCCCACGCTCTGGGCCACAAACGCGGTGCCCCAGATCAGCGCCGCCAGCATCAGAAGCCCGTTGGCCCGCAAACTATTTCGTTTCATCTTGTCCATTCTCCTGTCTTTTCTTCTGTCTTTTCTTTTTTACCGGTCCGCCAGATATGGATCCAGGCCCGGCGTAGCCGTTTCCATCCCATCCGGCCCTACCCACAGAACCTCCGCACCCATCCGCTCTGCCAGCTGTCTGCCCGCTTCCGGCTCCATATTGAACAGCGCCGTGGACAGCGCGTCTGCCATCCCCGAATCCGGGCACAGCACCGTCACGGACACATACCGGTTTTCCGGCATCCCCGTATCCGGGTCGATGATGTGATGGTAGGGTTTCCCATCCACCGTATAATACCTCTGGTAAGACCCGCTGGTCACCAGGGACATGTCCTCCAGTTCCAGGATGTGCAGATACCGGTCGGGGCTGTCCGTGTCCGGGTTCTGAATTCCCGCCGTCCAGGGACTTCCATCTCCCCGGCAGCCCAGCGCCCGGATGTTGCCTCCGATATTTAACAGCAGGTGTTCTGCCCCCTGCCGTTCCAGGTCCCGGATCACCTGCTCCGCGGCATAGCCCTTGGCTACGGCCCCCACATCCAGACTCATCTCCGGATCCGCCAGATAAACCGTAGACGCCTCCCGGTCGATGATCACATCCCGGATATCCATATGTTCCATGGCCTCCCGCAGCCGTGCTTCCTCCGGCAGCCGCGCTTTCTCCGGGTGGGCATTTCCCTCTTCCCGGTACTCGTGCCATACCGTCAGCACGCTTCCCATTGCTATGTTCAGTTTGCCCCCGGTTTCCTCGTACATGGAAACCGCCTCTTCCAGAAGGCCGAGGATCCGGGGATCCACCTCCACCGGAGCGACCCCTGCCTGATCGTTGATGGTCTTAATGTTGTTGATTCCCTCATAGGTGTTGTACCGGTCGTACAGCCGGTGATACTCCTCCAGCTGCCGCCGTATCTCTCCGGCGTACCGGTCAAACGTCTCCTCATCTTCCGCGTATCCTGTAATGCTGGTGACTGTATCAAACAGCCCCAGAAATTCCGTATCGAAACGGCCAAGGCGGTTTCCCGCCGCGTCCTTTAAGCACACTGCCGCCAGGAGAAGCGCCGCCGCTGCCGCCGCTATCCATCCCTTTTTCACCTGTTTTTCCTTTCCATTCGTGTACTGCCGCATCCCACCTATCTTACCATAAAATCCGCCGCCGTGCAAACCGCCGGCGCTCCGGACAAAAAGATTCTTAACATTCTATAAAGCCCCTTGTAGTCTTCCCGGCCTTGTGATATAATCCGAAAAAGTTCTTGAATCGGGCGTTGGAAGGGAGGACAGCATTCCATGAAGCAGCGGCTTTCGCGCTATAAACACGCATGGATTCTTCTGTACGCTTTTATCTATCTTCCCTGGTTCTGTTTTCTGGAAAAGACAGTAACCAGCGATTATTATATCATACACACGTGGCTGGATGACTGGATCCCCTTCAACGAGTATTTTGTTATCCCCTACCTGCTGTGGTTCCCTTACGTGGGCGGCGTGATCCTGTACTTCTTCCTGCACAGCAAGGAAGACTACTACCGGCTGTGCACCTGCCTGTTTACCGGCATGACCCTGAGTCTGGCGATCTGCACCGTATTTCACAACGGCACGGACCTGCGGGTGGCTGTGGATCCGGACCGGAACCTGTGCGCCCGGCTGGTGGCCTTTCTGCACCAGGCGGACACTTCCACCAATGTGTTCCCCAGCATCCACGTATTCAACTCCATTATGGTGCACACGGCCGTAGTCAAAAGCCAGCGTTTCCGCCGGGGGACCCGGATAGCCTCCCTGGTTCTGGCAGTGCTCATCTGCCTGTCCACCGTATTTTTAAAGCAGCATTCCGTCGTAGATGTCATGGGCGGCATGCTGATGGCCTACGGCCTCTATCCTCTTGGGTACGGCATGCCTTACGCCGCCCGGAAAAAGGCCGCGGAAAAAGCCCTGGGCTGACGCCGGGACCGCCGATTCGTAAAAAGTGCGCGCCTTGGCGCACACTTGCGCCGAGCGTAGCTGCCGTCAGGCAGCATCTGCCTCATGCGCGAGTGCGCATCCTCAGCGGAGCGTCTTTTTGATACGGTAGGAAATTTCATTTCCTACCGTATCAAAAAGGGTGTCCTTTCGGGACACCCTCTTTTTATGCTTTTTCCCGTTCCAGCCGCAATTCCAGCGGCCGCTTCCCCATAAGCCTGCAGCTTCTTTCGTCCGGCTGGCTTCCGCCCACGTACACCGCGAAATGGGTGCCGTCCTGCCGTCTCTGTCCCTGCTGGTCCACAATCATAAACGCCTTCGGAGGCAGGAAAAACTCCACTTCCTGTTCTTCTCCCGGCTGCAGAAAGACCCGCGTAAAGCCGGCCAGCCGGTGATTGGGCACTTCAAAGGGCGAATCCAGATCTTTGATATACAGCTGCGCTGCTTCCGCGCCTTCCCGAGCCCCGGTATTTCGAATCCGCGCCCGGATCCGGACGCCGTCTTCTTCCGGCTCCGCCGTCAGGCCGCTGTAGGTAAAATCCGTATAGCTCAGCCCATACCCGAAGGGATACAGCGCCGGCCGCTCCATATACCGATAGGTGCGGCCCTTCATGGAATAGTCGGTAAATTCCGGCAGATCCGCTTCCGACTCATAGAAGGTAACCGGCAGCTTTCCGGAGGGGCTGACGTCCCCGAACAGGATCCTGGCCACCGCCAGGCCGCCCTCGCCTCCCGGATACCAGGCCTGGAGAATGGCCTTGACATTGGGCGTCTCTTCCAGCCACTTCAGTTCTGTAGCGCTTCCGGTCATATTCACCAGAATGATATCCGCCCCTGTGGCGATAACCGCCTCCAGCATAGCCTTCTGGCTGTCCGGCAGCGCCGTGGCCGGCCGGTCCGCCATGGTGACGTCGCCGCCGAAGGGGTTGCCGGTATCGTGCTGCTCGCCCTCGTAGCGCTCATCCAGGCCTACGCAGACCACCGCGGTGCCCGCTTCTTTTGCCGCAATCACCGCTTCCGAGATCCGGTCGCCGGGCAGAGCCAGATCCTCCACCCGATTTTTCATCACCGCGCAGCCCTCGGAATAGACCAGCTCCACCTCCGGCGCCGTGATTTCGATGCCCTCCAGCACTGTTACGTACCGGGGCGCCGTACCGTGGTAATTGGCGATCAGAGCCATGCGGCTGTCGGCATTGGGACCGATCACCGCCAGCTTCTTCCGGTCTTTGCCAAGAGGCAGAATACCCGTGTTCTTTAACAGCACCGCCGACTCTTCCGCCGCTTTTACCGCTTCCTGCCGGTGCTTCCGGCAGCCCACCGCCTCATAGGGAATGGAATCGTATTCGCAGTCCTCTGCCAGCATGCCCAGCCGCAGCCGGGTCCGCGTCACCCGCACCGCCGCCTCGGTGATGTCCTCTTCCGTCACCAGTCCTTCCTGGTACGCCTGCATCACCTTCAGGTACACGCTGCCGCAGTTGATGTCGCAGCCCCGCTTTAAGGCCAGCGCCGCCGACTCCGCCGCCGAATTGGTCACGTGATGGTTTTCATGAAAATCCTTTAACGCCCAGCAGTCCGACGTAAAATACCCGTCAAATCCCCACTGGCCCCGCAGGATTTCCTGCATCAGCCGCTTGTGGGCGCAGCAGGGCTCCCCGTTAGTGCGGTTGTAGGCTCCCATGACGCCTTCCACATGAGCGTCCTTCACACAGGCCTCAAAGGCCGGCAGGTAAGTCTCCCACAGGTCTTTTTCCGAAACCTCCGCGTCAAATTCGTGGCGCAGTTCTTCCGGCCCGCTGTGCACCGCGAAATGCTTGGCGCAGGCCGCCGCCTTTAAGTATTTTCCCTCTCCCTGGATGCCTTTGATAAAGGCCACCGCCAGTTCCGCGGTCAGATAGGGATCTTCCCCGTAGGTCTCCTGGCCCCGGCCCCACCGGGGATCCCGAAAGATGTTGACGTTGGGCGACCAGAGGGTCAGCCCCTTGTAGATATCCCGGTCTTCTTCCGCGGAATACCGGTTGTACTTGGCCCTGGCCTCTGTGGAAATGATGTCGCCGATCCGGCGCATCTCCTCCGCGTCAAACATAGCCGCCAGTCCGATGGCCTGGGGGAACATAGTAGCCGTACCCGCCCGCGCCAGGCCGTGCAGCGCCTCATTCCACCAGTGATATCTGGGAATTCCCAGCCGTTCTATGGCCGGCGCATCAAACCGCAGCTGGGAGGCCCTCTCCTCCAGCGTCATCTGCTCTACCAGTTCTCTTGCCCGTTTTTCAAAATCCATATGCGTTTCCCCACCTTCTCTCATCTGCCGCGTCAAATCCTTTTACACGTCCCGGCGCGTAAATCCCGCCGACTGCAGGAACCGGTCAAAATACATCCGGCCCTGGGGCGTGCATTTGAAGACGCCGGCGTCTTCCAGCACTCGTTCAAACACCAGACCCACCTCGTACTTTAAGATGTCCTGGACGTTTTCTTTGGTAATGGAATCGTATTTCGGCAGCACCTGGGCCGCCCAGTCCGCATGCTTGGCAATGGCTTCGCAGGAAGCGATGTCCCGTCCTTCCGTTATGTATTCGCCTAACAGCGCCAGTTCTTCTTTCAGGCGGGAAGGCAGTACCGCCAGACCCATCACCTCGATCAGGCCGATGTTTTCTTTTTTGATATGGTGCAGTTCCTGATGGGGATGGTAAACGCCCATGGGAAATTCTTCCGTGGTGATGTTGTTGCGCAGCACCAGGTCCAGTTCATACATCTCCCCGTTTTTCCTGGCAATGGGAGTAATGGTGTTGTGCGGTTCTCCGTCGGTCTCGGCAAAGACAAAAGCCTCCGCGTCGGTGTAGCCTCTCCAGGCCTGCAGCACCTGATCTCCCAGTTCCACCAGCCGGTCTGAATCCCGGCTCCGCAGCCGCAGCACCGACATAGGCCAGTACACGATACCGGCTTCCACGTCCTCAAATCCCGGCTTTTCATAGGCCTGCTCCATGCCGGCCCGAGCCATGGCAAAGGTGTAGCAGCCGCCCTGGAAATGGTCGTGGCTCAAAATAGAACCGCCCACAATGGGAAGGTCCGCGTTGGACCCTAGGAAATAGTGGGGGAACAGCTTTACGAAATCAAACAGCTTGGCAAAGGTGGCCTTCTCGATCTTCATGGGCACGTGGCGGCCGTTGAACACGATGCAGTGTTCGTTGTAATATACGTAAGGCGAATACTGGAAACCCCAGCGGCTGTTTTCGATGGTGATGGGAATGGGCCGGTGGTTGTTGCGGGCCGGATGGTTGGGCCGGCCGGCGTAGCCCTCGTTTTCCATGCACAGAAGGCACTTGGGATATCCGCTCTGTTTGGCCTTTTTCGCCGCCGCGATGTCCTTGGGATCCTTCTCCGGCTTGGACAGGTTGACGGTAATATCCAGCTTTCCGTACTTGGTATCCGCCGTCCATTTCATATCCCGGCAGACCCGGTAGCGGCGGATGTAGTCCGAATCCTGGCTCAGCTTGTAGTAGTAGTCCGTGGCCTCCTTCGGAGAATTTTCGTAGTGCTTCCAGAACGCGGCGGTCACCTCGCTGGGCCTGGGCATCAGACAGTTCATCAGCCGGGTATCAAACAGGTCCCGGTAAGTAACGGTATTCTCCGGCAGCACGCCGGTTTCCGCGGCATAGTCCAGAAGTTCCTTCAGAATCTCTTCCAGTTCTTTCGTTCCTTCCAGCTGTCCCGGATCCTCGTACTCGTCCATATGCAGCGCGTCCAAAATCTGATTGGTCGCATAAATCCGATCGTCCTCTCCCAGCAGTCCCTTCTCCAGTCCATAGTCTGTCAGTCGTTTGATCGCTTCGTAAATCATAACCTTCCCTCCCGGTTTTATTGTTCCATACGGTCTGTTTTGCGGCCTGCGGCTTCTCACCGCGCCGCAGTCTGGATCCGCGCCGTCACCAGACCGGCCAACAGTCCGATCAGCGCGCCGGCGATACAGCCTGCCGCCAGCAGCACCGGCAGATAGTAAAATACTTCCGCGGTTTCCACAATCAGCGCCGCCGCCGCCAGCTGTCCCACATTGTGGCCGACGCCTCCGATGATGCTGACACCTGTCTGGGAAAACCACCCGGTCTTTCTGGCAAGGATCATCAGCCCCAGGCTCAGCCCCCAGCCCGCCAGGCTGTACAGCATGCCGGACAGGCCGCTGAAGGTCAGCCCCGCCAGAAGGATCCTGGCCAGAGACACTGCCGCCGTTCCCCGGACTCCGACCGTATAAAGTCCGGTGATGGTCACCAGATTAGCCAGCCCAAGCTTCACCCCCGGAATGGGGATAGGGACGGGAATCAGGGATTCCACATAGCTGAGCACAAAGGCCAGGCCTGTAAGCATGCCGTAAACCGCCAGCCGGCTGTGTCTTCTCCCGTTCATTCCCTCTGCCTCCTGTCGGTTTTCTGCCTGTGTTCCTTGCGCCTTTCGCTGCCTGGCGCAGTGCGCGCTCACGAACTTCGTTCGTTCGCTTACGGGCTTGCGCACGGTTCGGTTCGGAGTTTGCCTCGCTTCGCTCGGCCCGAACCGGCGCTGGTATAATATCTTTCGATATTATACCATAAAACGAATAAAAGTTCTTGCTTTTTGGAAAAAAACATGGTAGACTATCAAAGTTCCGTCCGATGACGGGCAGGGACAGACGGCCTCATGGTCAAGCGGTCAAGACGACGCCCTCTCACGGCGTAAACCCGGGTTCGATTCCCGGTGAGGTCATTTTTTCGAAACGCAAAGCGGAGTCATGCGCAATAGATGCGGAATCTATGGAGCAATGGCTCCGTTTTTTTATGCCGGATCCATGGCAGGTACGGGCGAAATTGAGATACGGCGGTCAGCAGCCGTGCAATGCCTGGCATAAATACCCTTGAAATTGAGATTTTTTAGTTGGCAGCCGTACATCCGCAGTAAAGTGACTGCTGAGATTGAGACATACGGTTGGTAACCGTACACGGCTCGATCTTTGCACGGTTGAAGCACGAAAACTGGGTCGCCAACCGTGTACCGCCTGTATTTTGCACGCACGAAAACAGTAAACTACCACCGCTAACCGTACACACACTGACTTTGCACGGATACGATTGGGGGACTGTGCTCCCAACCGTACACAAAACCGCCGTGCCTCAATTCCAACCGTATCGAACACAAAACGGGAGCCGCTGCTCCGCAGATTTCTCATCTGTTTTGCAGCGGCTCCCGCATCTGTATCCGAATCTTATTTGAATTCGTAGGGCTTGATCTCTCTTACCACATCCATAATAGTGCCGTCTCTGCCTTCGATGATGCCCACAATCCGGTCGCCGAACTGTACCGGATCCGGCTCGCCGGTCATGGCATAGGCCTTATCCCGCAGTTCCTCAATGGTACAGAAGGGCAGGTTCACGCCTTTCATGCACTCGATCAGATCCTGTCTTCTGGGGTTGATGGCGATGCCGTAATCGGTAATCACCACGTCTACCGTCTCGCCGGGAGTGGTCACGGTGGTCACGTTGGTGCAGATGGCCGGAATCCGTCCCTGCAGCAGCGGCGCGATGACGATGGTGCACTTGGCTCCCGCCGCCGTATCCGGATGGCCGCCCTGAGCGCCGGTGATTACGCCGTCAGAACCCACCACTACGTTGCAGTTGAAGTTGACGTCCACTTCCAGGGAAGCCAGAATCACAAAGTCCAGCTTGTTGACGTATGCGCCCTTGTTGAAGGGGTTGGCGTACTCGGAAGCGGAAATCTCAATGTGGTTGGGATTGTTCTTTATAGACTCAATGGCTCCCAGATCAAAATCCTGGGTGTCCACAATCTTGCGGATCAGTCCCTTGGCCAGCAGATCGCTGAGAGGCGTGGTGATGCCGCCCAGGCCCAGGCCCATATGAATGCCCCGCTCTTCCATGATCTTGCCCAGAGAAATGGCGGAAGCGATGGAAGCGCCGCCCGCGCCGGTCTGATAGGAAAATCCCTCTTTGAAATACGGCGTGTGAATCACAAACTGGGTGCAGTATTCCGCCATCATCAGCTTGCGCACATCGGTGGTAGGCTTGGCCGCGCCGGTGGCGATCTTGGCCGGGTTTCCGATCTCGTCTACCACGCATACATAGTCCACATGTACCATGGAAATGCTGGCGGGAATGTTGGGGAAGGGCACCAGGCAGTCGGTGATGGCCACTACCTTGTCCGCGTACTCCGCGTCCACCATGGCGTAGGACAGCACGCCGCAGTCGCTCTTGCCGCCTACAGCCCGCATGTTGCCGTACTCATCGCAGGTGGGAGCGCCGATAAAGGCGATGTCAATATGGACCTCTCCGGACTCGATGGCCCGCACGCGGCCGCCGTGGGAACGCATAATTGCCAGATCCCGCAGTTTGCCGGTGGAAATAGCTTCTCCGATTTTTCCCCGGACGCCGGAGGACTGAATGCCCACAATGGTTCCGTCTTCAATGTAGGGAACGATGGGATCGTGAGCCTTGCCCAGAGAGCTGGCGCAGATGGTAATGTCCTTGATGCCCATGTTATGGATCTCTTCCATGACCATATTCACCACGTAGTCGCCTTCGCGGAAATGGTGATGGAAAGAAAGGGTCATGCCGTCCCGGATGCCGCATTTAACCAGGGCTTCATGGATGTTTTCCACCAGTTTGCTTCTCTTGGGGTCGCATACGGCATGTACCGTCGGCGCCGCTTTGGTATATTCATAATTGTCATAGGCGTACGCTCCCTCATAAACCTTCTTTCCGGTGGCGTCCAGTATTTCCTGTGGTATTTCTCTTCCTACTGCGTTGATCATCTTACAAATCCCCCTCATATACGCCCGATGCCTTGGCCAGTGCGATGGTTCTCTTTGCTCCGTCATAAAACGCAATATCGATCATCTTGCCGTCTACGGTAAATACGCCGATGCCCTGCGCCTTCTTTTCGTCGATCTCGCGCACCACCTTCTCCGCGAAGATGATTTCCTTCTGGCTGGGCGTAAAGACCTTGTGAACGATGTCGATCTGTCTGGGATTGACCAGGGATTTGCCGTCAAAGCCCATCATCTTGATCATCTTCACTTCTTCTTCAAACACGTCCATGGCGTCCAGATTGGTAAATACCGTATCCCAGCACTGCACGCCGGCGGCACGGGCCGCGATGATCATATGCTGTCTGGCTCCCTGCAGTTCCACGCCGGTTCCCGTAATGGTCGTCTGCAGATCCTTGGTGTAGTCGCCGCCGCTTAAGGCGATACCGATAAGGCGTTCCGAAGACTGGCAAACTTCCAGGGCATTGAGCACGCCCTTGCAGGACTCCAGCGCCGCCATCAAAAGGGTGGAGCCTTCCGGCCGGCCAAATTCCCGCTCCGCCGCCAGCACGTGTTCCTCTACCGTATGGACGTCCTGGGCGCTCTCCGTCTTAGCAATACGAATGGTATCCGCTCCGCCGGCGACGCATACGCGGATATCCTCTTTCCAGTGCGGCGTATCCAGGCCGTTGATGCGGACCACCCGCTCCACGCCCCGGTAGTCGATCTCCTGCAGCGCGTGATACAGGGAATAGCGGGCCGCGTCCTTCTGGTTCTCCGCCACCGCGTCCTCCAGATCCAGCATAATGGAGTCCGGCTTATAGATGTAGGGGTCCTTGATCAGGCCCGGCTTCTGGCAGTTCAAAAACATCATGGATCTTCTCAGCCGTTTTTTATTGGGATGCATCATCGTATTACACCTCCCCACGGAAGATTTTCAGTAATATCATTGGAACGGTACACGGCGCATTCCACTCTGGCTTTCAGCGTACAGTCCAGAGCCCCCTTGTCCACTACCGTTACCTTCGCGTCCCGGACCTCCAGCCGGTCCAGAGTTTCCAGCACCGTCGCCCGGATCTGGCGGCCGAACTGATGGATGACGCTGCTCTCGATGGTCAGATCAATGGATCCGCTGCCCGGTTCCACTGTCACCTGGGCATCACTGGATTCCAGGGTGCCCGCCATGGCGGCTTTCTTGATTTCCATAGAAATTCTCCTCCTGCTTGTTGTAAATGTTGAAAACGGTTTCCTTTTGATGGTATTGTATCACCCCAAAAACTATAAGGCAAATACAATTCCAATTATGTTTTTTATAAGAAAAAACCTATGGAAAATTGGCGGATTTCTTGCGTTTCAAAACCCGTTGTGCTATGCTGAAACCAGAAAAAACAGGGGGAAAAGACCATGAATACCAAACACGCGCAGTACATGCTGACGGTGCTGCAGGAAGGCAGCATCACCGCCGCCGCCAGAAAACTCTATATTTCCCAGCCGTCCTTAAGCCAGATGATCCGGCTGGTGGAAAAGCAGCTGGGCGCGCCGATTTTCAACCGGAACACCGACCCCATTTCCCTGACCTACGCCGGACAGAAATACATGGACGCCGCCCGCCAGGTGCTGGCCATCAACCGCAACCTGGCCCGGGAAATCGAAGAACTCAACCAGGAAGAACAGGGCACCATCCGCCTGGGCATTCCGGTGCAGCGGGCCATGCAGCTGCTGCCCTACGTGCTGCCCAAATTCAAGACCCGCTACCCGTACGTGGATATCGATCTGCAGGAACACGGCTCCGCCGTGACCGAAACCCTGCTGCTGGAAGGCGGCGTGGACCTGGCCTGCCTGACCACCTATCCCCGCAACCGGGAACTGACGTATATCCTGATTGAAAAAGAAGAACTGGTGCTGCTGACCAGCCGGGATTCCCGGATCGCGAAGCGGATCCCCTCCGGCACCCCCATTGACATTCTGGAAGCCAGGGATGAGACCTTTATCTGCAGCAAGCCGGGGCACAGCGTCCGCGCTACCCAGGACGCCCTGTTTGCCTCCCGCAACATGCACCCCCGCATCCTTATGGAAACCATCAGCATCGAGGTAGGAAAGCGCTCGGCCATCGCCTGCGACGCCGTGATGATCTGCCCCATCAACTATGTGGAAATGTCGCCGGAACTCTATCCCCGCTGCAGCATCTACCCCATCACCGGCATTGAAAACCCCAGAAGCCTGTACATCTGCCACCGCAAAGACCTGTATCTGACCCGGTACATGAAAGAATTTATCGACATCCTGCAGGCAGTGGAAATGCCGTATCTGCACTGAAAGCCGCCGTCTTCTCCGCATTAAAAACGTGTGCGTCCTCAGCGGAGCGTCTTTTTCATACGATAGAAAATGAAATTTCCTATCGTACAAAAAAGCGGTACATGCCGTACCGCTTTTTGTTATGCCGATCACCTTTATCCTTTACGGAGCCGCCGCCAGCTGTGCCGCCACCGTCTCTGCTACGGTTTCCGCCTCTTCGCTGGAAAAGTATCCGCAGGCTTCCATCCGTTCCACCACCTGCAGCTGTCTCTGCGCCGCCAGGTCCGGATTCTTTGTCGGCGCGTACACCGAAGGCGCGTTGGGGATTCCGGCCAGCAGCGTGCTCTCATAATCGCTCATGGCTTCCGGCTCCTTGCCGAAATAGCCTTCGCTGGCCTCCGCTACACTGTAATATCCGTCGCCGAAATAGATGCTGTTGACATACAGTTCCAGAATCTCTTCCTTGCTGTAATTTCTCTCCAGATCCATGGCCAGAAAAACTTCCGCCGCTTTCCGGGTCAGTTCCTTCTCCTGGCTGAAATACAGGTTCTTGGCCAGCTGCTGGGTAATGGTGCTGCCGCCTTCCACAAAGGCGCCGGCCTGTATATCGTGAATCAGCGCCCGGCAGATCGCTATGGGGTCCACGCCGCCGTGGCGGAAAAACCGCTTGTCCTCCACGGAAACCACCGCGTCCACATACACCTGGGGCAGTTCCTCATACTCCGTATATCCGTCCTTTTCCTGAATCGAAGCCACCTTGTCCGCCAGGCTCACAGTCTCCACCGCTTCCCGGTAGAGCTGCCAGCCTTCGCCGGCAACGGCCAGACCGGAGCAGACAGCCGCGGTCAGGGCCAGGGCCAATATGCCTTTCAGGACTCTTTTGAAAACCTTCATCGAACATCCGCTCCTTTCTCTGCTTCATGAACCCATTATAGCAGAGAAAATGTGAGAAATCTTTACTTATTTTCCAATATTCTCCGAACGTTTTCTGACAAATTCTGACAAAATTCTTACGCTCCGGCCCCTACATGCCGGACACCAAAAAGATGCACCACAGCGGAATCGTCGCCATGGAAATCAGTGTGGAAAACACCACGCAGCGGGTGGCAAACTCCGCGTCCGCCCCGTATTTGGCCGCCATAATCGCCGTAACGCTGGCCGCCGGCATCGCCGCCAGCACCACGGAAACGCCGGTCACCAACGCGTCCAGGGCGAACAGCCGGCATCCGACCCAGACCAGAAGCGGCATCAGAAACAGCCGCACAAAGGAATAGTAGCAGACGCTTTTTTCCGCCAGGGAACGGAAGGGCACCCCCGCCAGAATGGTGCCGATGAGCATCATGGAAATGGGGGTGTTGGCATTTCCTATGGAGGCAATGGTCTCATTGAGGAAAGCCGGCAGCTGCAGCTGGGTAAACATCAGGAAAAAACCGATGAACACCGCGATGATGCAGGGATGGGTCAGCACCTTTTTGGCCAGGGTCTTCTTATCCGGGCTGGTGGTAAAATAGGTCAGCCCCGCCGACCACATAAAGGTCCGCTGGGGAATCAGATACACCGAGGCGTAGAGAAGGCCCAGGGAACCGAAGATGCCTTCCGCGATGGGATTGCCCAGAAAACCGGCATTGGAGCAAATGGTCGCGTACTGCAGCACCTTCTTGTGCCTGGGATCTGCCTTGGGATACAGCACAAACCCCAGCAGGAAACTGCCGATCTGAATCACCACCGCCACAATGAAGATCACCAGGCAGCTGTGGACCACCTCCGCGGAAAATTCCATCTGGAAGGATTTCACAATGCTGCAGGGCAGCGTCACGTCGATCACCAGATCCATAAGCATAGATTTGCCGCTGTCCGTAATGACCCCGATCCGCTTCAGAAACCATCCCAGAAGCATCAGCGTAAACAACATCCCCTGCATGCTGAACATGCTGTCAAAATTTACCATGTCTTATCCTCTCCGCCTTTTCGCGGCCCGTATCAGTTGGCCAGCATCATCCGGTCGTTGGCCAGTTCCTCGCCGCTGGCCTCCGCGAATTTGCGCAGCAGGTCCTCCACCGTCAGGTTCTTCTTTTCCTCGCCCGCCACGTCGTAGATAATCCTGCCCTCGCTCATCATAATCAGCCGGTTGCCGATGTGAATGGCGTCCCGCATGTTGTGGGTAATCATCAGGGTGGTCAGATGGTCCTGGTTGACAATAGTTTCCGTCGTCTCCAGCACCTTGGCCGCCGTCTTGGGATCCAGCGCCGCTGTGTGTTCATCCAGCAGCAGCAGCTTGGGCTTTTTTAACGTGGCCATAAGAAGGGTCAGCGCCTGTCTCTGTCCGCCGGACAGCAGTCCCACCTTGGTGGTCAGGCGGTTTTCCAGTCCCAGGCCCAGACGGGACAGCATCTCCCGGTACAGCTTCCGCTCCCCCGCGGTTATGCCTCCCTTTAAGGTCCGCCGGTCTCCTCTGCGGAAGGCCAGCGCCAGGTTTTCTTCAATGCCCATGGCCGCCGCCGTGCCGTTCATGGGATCCTGGAATACCCGTCCCAGAAACGCCGCCCGCTTATGCTCCGGCAGCCGGGTCACATCCTTTCCATCGATGAGGATCTGGCCCTCGTCCACCAGCCAGGTGCCGGCGATGGCGTTTAACAGCGTGGATTTTCCCGCTCCGTTTCCGCCGATTACCGTAACAAAGTCCCCGTTTTTCAGCGTCAGGCTCAGATCCCGCAGCGCCTGCTTCTGATTGACGGTTCCCGCGTTGAATGTTTTGGAAATATGACTGACCTGCAGCATCAGCGGCCGCCTCCTTTCTTAATGGGTCTGGAAAAATACCGGGCTTTCCAGACAGGGATCGCCAGGAAGATAGCAACCACCACAGCCGACAGCAGTTTCAGAAGATCGGTGTCGATGCCTCTCCAGATCACCACCTGCAGCACCAGATAGTAGATAATAGAGCCCACCGCCACGCTTAACAGGTGCAGGGCAAAGTTGTGGAAAATCCGTCCGAACACCGCCTCGCCGATGATTACGGCAGCCAGGCCGATGACAATGGCGCCGCGGCCCATATTGATGTCCGCGAAGCCCTGGTACTGCGCCAGCAGCGCGCCGGACAGCGCCACCAGGCCGTTGGAGATCATCAGGCCCAGCACCCGGTTGAAATCCGTGTTGATGCCCTGGGCCCTGGCCATCTTGTCGTTGCAGCCGGTAGCCCGGATGGAGCAGCCCAGCTCCGTGCCGAAAAACCAGTACAGGATGGCGATGAGCACCAGAATCACCACCGCTACCAGAAAGATTGTATTTTGATAGAAAGGCACGTCCCGGATAAACCGCAGGGAAACCAGCAGATCGTACTTGTCCACGTTGATGGCCTGGTTGGCCTTTCCCATAATTTTCAGATTTACCGACCACAGGCCCAGCTGGGTCAGAATTCCCGACAGAATCGCCGGAATCCCCATAAACGTATGCAGAAGACCGGTGGCAAGGCCGGTGGCCATGCCCGCGATCAGCGCGCCCAGCATGGACACCCACACGCTGTGTCCGCTCAGCATCATCATAATGCACACCGCGCCGCCGGTACACAAAGAACCGTCCACCGTCAGGTCGGCAATGTCCAGAACCCGGTAGGTAATGTACACGCCAATGGCCATAATTCCCCAGATCAGCCCCTGGGCTGCCGCTCCCGGCAGGGCGTTAATCAAACTCATCATTTTTCTTCACCTCAGGTATGTTTTTGCCTCAGGCAGGCAAAGGGGGCAGCAGGAAAGGATACGTCCTTCCTGCTGCCCTCAGGGCCGGCAAAAAGCCGGTTTGATTCCCGTTTTATTCCGTTGCAATCGCTACATAGTCTTCCGGTACCGTAATGCCCAGCGCCTCGCAGAGGGTCGGGTTGTACTTCTTGGTAAACGCCGGAGCATACTCGATGGGCATCTCGGAGATATCCGCCTCGCCCGTCAGGATCTTCACCGCCATATTGCCGGTGCCTACGCCCAGATCATAATAGGAAATGGACAGGGTCGCCACGCCGCATCCGGCGCAGATGCCTTCCTCGCCGGCGATAATGGGAACGCCTGCCGGCTGGCAGATGTTGTTGATGATCTCGGTGTTGGAAGCCGCCGTATTGTCGGTGGGAATGTAGATCACGTCACAGGCTGTGGAAGCCGTGGTCACCACCGTAGCCAGGTCGTTGGAGTCGGAAAACGCGTAGTACTCGCAGGTGTAGCCCAGCGCTTCCAGTTCTGCTTTCACCGTATCCACCTGATACTGGGAATTGGCTTCCGCGGAGCAGTACAGAAGGCCCACGTTCTGCGCGTCGGGGAACAGTTCCTGCAGCATCGCCGCCTGCTCGTCCAGGGGAGCCAGGTCGGAGGTGCCGGAAATGTTGCCGCCTACGGTTCCGGTAAATCCGTCAATGCCGAGGGCCACGCCGTATTCCGTAACGGAGGTGCCCAGAATCGGGATCTCGTTGGTGCCGGCCTGGGCCGCCTGAAGAGCCGCCGTGGCATTGGCCAGAATCAGATCCACATCTTCAGATACAAAGCTGTTGATAATGGTGGCGCAGGTGTTGGAATCGCCCTGGGCGTTCTGCTCCTTAAAGGTCACCGCGTCTCCCAGCGCTTCCGTAATGGCGTCCTTGAATCCCTGCGTCGCCGCGTCCAGCGCCTCATGCTGCACCAGCTGGCAGATGCCTACGGTATAGGTCTCTCCTTCTCCGGAAGCCTCCGCTTCCGTCTCCGTTCCTGCCGCTTCCGTCTCTTCTGCCGCTGCCGCCGTGGTGCCGGCTGCCGCCGTGGTCTCCGTGGCGGAACTGCTGCATCCGGCCAGCACCGCCATGGAGCCCGCCAGCAGCAGCGCCGCTGCTTTTGCTGTTTTCTTCATAATCATATCTCCCTCATATCAGATTCGTTCCTGAGAACATACTGGTATCATACTACAAAATTTCCCCTCCGTCAATTCTATGGTGCTTTAAATTTATGGGATTTTAAAGCAATAAAGCGCCGGAACTTCCGCTCCGGCGCCGATCAGCCTCTCGTGGCTCTGCCACTCGATGACCGTTACCGGTCGGATGTCCGCTCGTGCAAGCACGGCGCCCGCCCGACCGGCATATCGCGCAAATTGTAACGTTTTCTAAACTTGTTCTTTGAAGGCCTGCCATGTACAATGGTAATGCAGAGGTTTCCTCTGTACAGAGCTCCGTCTGTCACCCGAAGCTGTTTTGATTTCTGCCAAATCAAAGCAATCCCAAACATTTCCCCTTTCGGATGCAGACGGTCCCCTTGCTCTGTTTCTTTTTTATTTCAGCACTTCTTTGTATACCCGCAGCACATTCTTATAAAATACCGCCTCGATTTCCGACTCTCTAAAACCCTGGCGGCGCATTTCCCGCTCCAGAAGCGGCATGCAGGACGCGTCCCGGATCTCCAGACAGCCGCCGATGCCGTCAAAATCCGATCCCAGGCCGATGCAGCCGATGCCGCCCACCTGTTTCATATGCTTCATGTGGCGCACCATGTCTTCCGTCCGGCTCTGCTTGGTTTCTCCCGGTCCCCAGCTGTCGGGACTGCGCAGAAAATCGGTGCAGTAATTGATGCCGGCCACGCCGCCCCGCTCTCCCAGCTGCCGGATCATGTCGTCGGTCAGGTCTCTGGGACAGCACGGCACCAGGGCGCGGGCGTTGGAATGGCTGGCCACAAAAGGTTTTGTCGTATGGGCCAGCACATCCCGGAATCCGGCGTCGCTTAAATGGGACACATCTACGATCATCCCCAGACGCTCCATCTCTTCTACAAAGCAGATGCCCGTCTCCGTCAGGCCGTTTTCCGTATCCGGCGTCCCCATAATGGCGGCTCCGCCCCGGTTGATGTGGTTGGGGAACCCCAGTTCATTGGGAAAATTCCAGGTCAGGGTCAGCATGCGCACGCCCAGCCGGTAAAAATCCCGCAGATATTCCAGCCTTCCCTGGCAGACGCCGCCCTCTTCCAGAGTCAGCATCGCCGACATCCGGCCCTGCTTCCAGTTGGCCTCGATATCCGCCCAGCTGCGCACCGCGCCGATCAGATCCTGGTTTTTCTCTATTTCTTCATAGAAAGTATCCACCAGAAGCATGGCGTATTCAAAAGGCTTTTGCTCCCGCTCCAGGGAGGTGTACAGCGCGAAGTTCTGAATCCCGTAGTCTCCCCTGCGCATCTTTTCCAGATCCACGTGCAGCAGACTGCTGCGCAGGGAGATCTCTTCTCCTTTTTTCCGCCTCTTGTAAATTTCAGAAATGGTATCACAGTGCATATCCGCGACTTTCATATCGGTTCTCCGGCCTCTCTTCTTCCGTATTCTATGTCAGATGCCCCGATTTTACCACTTCCCGGCAGCAGAAGCAACCCCCGCGCTACTCGCTTCGCAGCGCGTCTATGGGGTTTAAGCCCGCCGCCCGTCTGGCGGGGGCGTAGCCGAAGAACAGGCCGATGGCCACGGAAACGCTGAAAGAGACCAGCACCGCGCCCGGCGTCGGCGACGCGTCCAGCCCCGCCATCTTCCCCACCGCTGTGGTGGCAACGCTGCCGATGAGGATGCCGATGATGCCGCCCAGGGCGCTCTGCACCGCCGCCTCGATGACAAACTGCTGCAGAATCACGCCTTTTCTGGCGCCCAGCGCCTTGCGGATGCCGATTTCCCGGGTCCGCTCCGTCACCGACACCAGCATGATGTTCATGACGCCTACGCCGGCCACCAGCAGGGAAATGCCGGCGATGCCGCCCAGTCCCGCCGATACCATGGCGATCATGGAATTTAAGGAATCCAGCATCTCGCTCATGGCCGTCACGGAAAACAGATCTTCATCTTTGAACGTTTCCAGCAGAAAATCGCTGATCAGCTCCGAGGCGTCCGACGCCGCCGACAGATCCATAATGGTAAAGGTGTAGTTGTTGATCACCGCATTCCGAGTCAGCTTCACCGCGCAACTGTAGGGCAGCCACACAAAGTCGTCGGTTCCTCCGTCTTCCATGGCGTCCTCGCTCTGCCGCTGGGCCACGCCCACCACCTGGTACGCGTAGCCGCCTACCTTCAGCGTCTGACCCAGAGCGTTTTCCGCGGAACCGTACAGTTCGCTGGCCACATAGTATCCGATCACGCACACCTTCTGGCGGGAAATCAGGTCGGAATACTGGATATTCCGCCCCGCCGCCAGATCGTAGCCCATGATGTCCAGGTATTCTTCGCTGACGCCGGTAACGCTGGTGGACGACATGGTATCGCTGCCGTGCTTCACCCGGGTGGATACCGATACCACCGGCGACAGGTTGTCAAACACGTCGGTATGCTCTTCATAAAATTCGTACATCTCATCGTCCGACACGGAACGGGTGGACAGGTTGACCATATTGACGGAAATCCGGTTGGTGCCCAGGCTGGCAAAGCTCTCCGTCATATAGGACATGTAGGCGTTGACGATGCTGACCAGGATAATCACCGAAGCCACGCCGATGATGATGCCCAGCATCGTCAGAAACGACCGCATTTTATTGCTCCGTATACTTTTCAGAGCCAGCTTTAAGGATTGCAGCATATTCGTTTACATCTCCGTCAAAATTGATTTTCCCATCGTGGATCCGCACCACCCGCCGGGCCTTTAAGGCAATGGAATTGTCATGGGTGATAATGATAATGGTATTGCCTTCCTCATTGAGTTCCTTTAAAAACTCCAGCACATCCCGGCTGGTGCGGGAATCCAGGGCGCCGGTAGGCTCGTCGGCCAGAATCAGCGACGGGTTTCCCGCCAGGGCCCTGGCGATGGACACCCGCTGCTGCTGACCGCCGGACAGCTGGTTGGGCAGGTTGCGCCATTTGTCCGCCAGACCTACCCGTTCCAGAGACGCAAGGGCCCGCTCTTTCCGTTCTCCCGCCGGCACGCCGGCGTATAGGAGAGGCAGTTCCACATTTTCCAGCAGATTCAGTTTGGGCAGCAGGTTGTACTGCTGGAACACGAAGCCGATCATCCGGTTGCGTATGGCGGCCAGCTGGTCGTCGGTCATCTCGCTGACGTCCTCGCCTCCCAGCATGTAGTCGCCATCGGTGGGCACATCCAGCGCCCCGATGATGTTCATCAGCGTAGATTTTCCGCTGCCGGACTTGCCTACAATGGCCACGAACTCCCCGCGGAATATGGTCAGGCTGATGTCGTCGTTGGCCCGGACCTCTTCGCCGCCCATCTGATAAATCTTGTAAATGTGCTTCAGCTCGATCAAAGGTTCCATACCGCGCCTCCTGCCTACGGCCGTCCGCCGGGGCCGCCCATACCGCCGCCGGGACCTCCGCCCATGCCGCCGCCGGGACCTCCCATGCCGCCGCCCATGCCGGGCATCATAAAGCTATCGGACACGGTGGACTCCGCTACGTAGACCTCATCTCCTTCTTCCAGTCCGCTTAGGATCTCCACGTAGTCTTCATTGATCAGGCCGGTTTCCACCTGCACCGCCCGGAATCCCGCCGGGGCGGGTCCCTGAGGCTCGGTCACGGAGTCGTCCTTTACGTACACCTGATTGCCCCGCATCAGAGCGTCCGCGGGAATCACCAGGGCGTCTTCCGCCGAATCCAGGATGATCTCTCCATCCACGTTCATGCTGGGCAGCAGATCCCCGTTCTCCAGCAGCGTTACCGTCACCGGATAGTTGGTCACGCCGCTGGAGTAGGAACCTTCCATGCTGACGCTGGTCACCACGCCCTGGAAGGTCTGGCCTTCAAAGGCGTCGGCGGTCACTTTCACTTCCTGTCCCGTCTTTACGCTGCTGATGTCCAGTTCGTCCACGGACATTTCAAAGGTCAGCTCCGACAGGTCGTAGATCACTGCCAGGGTGGTAGCGGAATTGCCGGTGCTGACATTTTCGCCGGCATTTACATTTTTGGTCACCACCGTGCCCGAAATCGGCGCGGTAATGGTGTAATTGTCGTAGTTGTCCTGGGTGTTGTCCAGGCTGCTCTGGGCGTTTTCCAGACTGCTCTGGGCATTGTCCACCGCGTCTTCGTAGTTCAGCATCAGGTCTTCGGCCGTGTCGGCGGTCATCCGAAACAGCGGCGTTCCCACGCTGATATAATCGCCTTCGTTGACCAGCAGCGCCTCCACATCTACGGAAACCGGCAGATCCGCCGTCAGCACCGTGTCCACCGTGGGAGCAAAGGTGCCTTCTCCCGCCGACAGATAGCCGCCCACCTGAGCGGTAGCGGAATGGCTTTCGCTTAAACCGCCGGGATTGGCCACTTCAAAGGTGACGTACCGTACCAGACGGCCGCCGGCCAGAGTCTCTTCCATATTGGCCACCGCCGTCACCGTGCCGGTCAGCTGCTCGCCGGTGCTGGTAAGAGTCAGGGTGCCCTGGCTGCCCACGCCGATGCCTGCGGCGTCGGTGCTCAGAAACGGCACCCGCAGCTTCATCACGCTGTTGTTGTAAATGTCGGCGATCTGGGTATTGGCGCCCACCCGGTCGCCGGCGGAAATATACAGAGTCTGGATATAGCCGGTTTTGCCGGACTTGTATGTATTGCCGCTGTAGTCGCTCTGGGCCTGGTTGTAGTCTTCCACCGCCCGGTCATAAGAACTCTGGGCCCGCTCCACCGAATGCTGGGCGGAAGACAGCTGGGTCTCCATGGATGAGGAATCGATGACATAGAGCACCTGTCCCTCTTCCACCTGGTCTCCCTCCGAAAAATCCGCGGAAATCACTTCTCCGGAAACCAGAGAGGTCACATTGTAGGTCTCTTTCGGAGAAATGGTTCCGGCAGAAGACAGAGAGGACGTAATGTCCAGCCGCTGCACCGTCGCCGTATTGACCGCCTGCACCGCGTCCGCCGCGGCAGGACGCGCCAGACGGCTCCGAACGGCAATAGCCCCCGCCGCCAGCACAAACACCGCCGCGCCGGCCCGGATCAGCTTCTGCTTTCTGGTCATCTTCCCCAGTTTCTTTCTCTTTTTCTTCTTTCCCGCCTCCGCAGGCGCCGCCGCATCCGGAGCCGCCGGCTCCCCTTCCATGCCGCCTTCCGCCTGCGCCAGCCTGGCTTCTTTTTCTTCTTCCTGCCTCAGCTGTTCTTCCTTCCGTTGGGACCTGTCAAACTTTGCCATGGGTCTGCTCCTCTATCAATATTCTACATAATCGATGACGCGGTAAGTGGTATTGCCATCCGCTCCGGCCGCCGCCTCGCAGATCAGAATCACCTCGTCGCCCACTTCAAATTCCCCGTAAATGGAGAAGGCGAACTGCACGTCGGAATCTGCCAGCGTGTATTCCACATCGGTATAATCGTCCAGAATCACCGTGCTGGGATTCATCACGTCGCTGGAAGAATAGTAAATGGCCGTCACCTCGCCCCGCACGGCTACCCGGGAAGAACCGGTTTCGTCGCCTGCGTCGGACGAGCTGTAAGCCCAGATGGTCTTGCTGGAAGTATTGTAGTAGATCACCACAAACCCGCCGTTGTTTTTCTCCTGCTTGATCCGCTCCAGCGTGGAAAATTCGCCGTCCAGGTAGAAGGAGGCTTCGCTGAGGCTGAAAGGCACCGCGTCGTCCAGGTCTTCGTTCCGCTTTACCACCTTGGGCCCCTTCAGTTCGTTGTCGGCAATGGTCAGCGGGTTGACCTCGCCGTCGGAAGTCAGTTCGTAGCCCAGATCCGTGCAGTAGGCCTGGCCGTCTTTCTTTTCCGTCCGCAGCAGGTTGTAGAACAGATTGACGCAGTCGTCCTTCGTCAGCACCTCATCCGGCTGCCGGTTCACATTTTCCCCCAGTTCCAGATAGTTGTACATAGCCCAGCGGCCATCCACCTGGCTGCCGGAAAAATCCTCGTCGGTATAGCCAAGCAGCGCCAGAAGCGCCCGGGCCGCCTCCCTGGCCGTAATTTCCGTGTCCGGCCGGAACACGCCGCCCAGATAGCCGCTCATCCATCCCTGCTCCGACGCCGTCCGGATGGCGGAGGCATAGGGGCTGGAAGCCGGCACGTCGGCAAACACCGACGTGGAGCTGACGCCCCCTGCCGTCGAACGGTAGCTGGTGGCGTTGACCAGCATGGACGCAAACTCCCCCCGGGTGGCATAGGTGCCTGCCATCCCATTATTTAAAATTCCGCTTAACTGAATCACCCTTCTCCTCAATTCCATATTGCCGGAGGCCTCCGCCGTGATGGGCGTCACCAGGCTGGCGGCCGCGGCTGCGGTCAGCACCGCTGCCATTGCGCCGTATCGATTCATCTGTCTGCTCCTCTCATTCCATTTTTTCTTTTATAAACATATCAGGTGTTTGTGTTCATTTTGTGTGCATTCTGTGGATTTTTCAAAAAGGCACATCCATATTTATACGATGGAAAATAAAATTTCCTATCGTATAAAAAATGCGGATCTGCAGGCAGAGATTCCTGCAGACCCGCATGGGGACCCTTTGCTTTAGAAACTACATCAGCGGCGCGATCAGCCGCAGCGCCCATCCTGCCGCCTTCTGGCGCAGCGGCCTGCGCCGGCAGTCTTCCATGGAAACCGGCTGGCACAGGCTCCGGGTGTCCTGGAAATCCCGCTCCACGTCGGCAATGGCCGGGCTGCGGTACAGATACACCGCGCATTCAAAGTGATGGTACAGGCTGCGGAAGTCCAGGTTGATGGACCCCACCACCGCCTTTTCATCATCGCTGACAAAGACTTTGGCATGGATAAATCCCGGGGTAAACTCGTAGATCTTCACGCCGGCGGCCAGCAGCTGCGGATAGTAGGTATGGGCCAGAATAAAGGCGTACTTCTTATCCGGAATATGGGGCATCAGAATGGACACGTCCACGCCCCGCTTGGCCGCGAACACCAGGCTTCCGATGAGTTCATCGTCCAGAATCAGGTAGGGCGTCATGATGTGCACGTACCGTCTGGCGGTGTTCAGCATATCCAGGTAGACCCGCTTGCCCACCGGCTCGTGATCCAGCGGCGAGTCGCCGAAGGGCAGCACAAACCCCTGTCCGCCGGCTTCCTGCCGTTCCTCTTCGCCGGCCCGGACATAGGGCTCATAGGGAACCGGCTGCTTCTCCCAGAGGTTCCACAGCTGCAGGAACATGACGGTGAAATTTTTCACCGCGTCGCCCTGTATCTGGATTCCCACGTCCTTCCAGTAGCCGAACCGCAGCTTGCGGTTGATGTATTCATCCGCCAGATTGATGCCGCCGGTAAACGCCGTGCGTCCGTCGATCACCACAATCTTCCGATGGTCCCGGTTGTTCTGGTAGGTGGACAGCGCCGGCCGGATCGGCGCGAACTGCCGGCAGCGGATGCCGTGCGCCTCCATTTCTTCCGGATAGCGCCAGGGCAGCAGCACCAAAGAGCACATGCCGTCGTACATAAACCGCACTTCCACGCCTTCCCGGACCTTCCGCTCCAGAATCTCCAGAATGGCGTTCCACATCTCGCCCCGCTCTACGATAAAGTATTCCAGGAAAATAAACCGTTCCGCCTTTTCCAGCTCCGCCTTCAGCTGTTCAAACATCTCCTCGCCGGTGGAAAAATACCGGGCGGAAGTGTTCTGGTACACCGGAAAGCCGCCCTGGATTTTCACATAGGCCGCCAGGTTGGCCGCCTGGCCGTCCTGGGCCTCCAGCCGCCGGACCGTTCCGGGATCCTGTTCCAGAAAGCGGGCCGACTCGTCCGCGAACCGGCGGCTTCTTCTGGCGATGACGATCTGTCCCACCTGCAGTTCCACAAAGAAGTACAGCAGGGTGCCGAACACCGGAAAAACCAGAATGGGGAACATCCAGGACAGCTTGAAGCTTGGATTTTCCGGTTTATTGATAATGTATACACAGGTAACGGCGCCCAGCAGGTCGAACATCATGTAGACCGCCAGGGAATATTCCGATATGTATTTGACGATGCCAAGCAGAATGCCCAGCTGGATCAGCAAAAACAGAATGACAAATGTCGTCCGTCCGAATACCAGCCGCTGCAGTCCCTTTTTCTGTTTTACGTCCATAAAAAAGCCTCCTATGCTATCTGCTCATTGTACCGCAGATTCAGCCGGTTGGCAAGCACGGGAGGCTTTCACTTTTCTTATCTTTTTTTTAATTACCGCTCCGGGGAAATGATGTATTTGCCCATGGCCCGGCGGGCGGGACTGCTTAAAATGTCCTCCAGCTGGTCCAGTCCGCAGACCTCGCAGACCATGCTGCTTACGTCCAGGCGGCCGGAATCGATCAGGTCCAGCGCCCGTTTCTGGGTGCAGGGATTGATGTAGGAAGCCTTCAGTTCCAGTTCCTTCTGGAAGATCTGGAAGGGCTTCACCGCGATGGTCTCATCGGGTTTGGTCAGGCCGAACATCATGACCACCGCCTTGTTTCCGGCGATGTCAATGGCCTGTTCCATAGTGGAAGGACGGCCGGCGCACTCGATCACCGTGTTGATCCAAGTCAGCCCCGCTTCCCGCAGGCGGGCCTTTACGTCTTCCTTCAGCGGGTCGATGCATACGTCGGCGCCCAGCTTTCTTCCCACTTCCCGCTTGCTTTCCACCGGTTCCAACAGCGCCACCTTCGCCGCGCCTGCCAGTCTGGCCAGCTGCACCATCAGAAGGCCGATCATGCCGCCGCCGATGACCGCCACCTGATGGCCCGGCCGGATATTGCACAGATCGATGCCGTGGAGGCAGCAGGCCACCGGCTCCGTCATGGCGCCCTGCTCAAAGGAGGTGCGTTCTCCCAGCCGGTACACCTGCCGCTCATGGACGGCGCAGTACTGGGCAAATCCTCCGTTGACGGTGGTGCCGTATCCGATCATGTGCTCGCAGAAATGCACCACGCCGTTCCGGCAGGGCTCGCAGGCGCCGCAGTAGCAGTTTGGGTCGATGCAGACCCGATCTCCCGGCTGAAACTGTACGACTTCCGATCCCACCCGGGTGATGACTCCGGCAAACTCATGGCCCAGAATCGTCGGCGGCGTCACCTCGGCAGCCCCTTTGTCGCCTTCGTAGATATGGACGTCGGTACCGCAGACGCCGCAGGCCTTCACCTGAATCAGTACGTCCTTCGGCCCCACTTCCGGCATGGGCTGTTCTTCCACCCGCAGATCATGTTTTCCATAAAATACCGCGCTTTTCATGTTCTGTTTTCCTCCTCTGTCCGGCTCCGGCGGCGGTTCTGTTCTTCCCCCATCCGCGCCAGCTGCCGGTTTTTTTCATTCATCGTGCCAAATTCCGTCAGGCAGCAGATCACCTGACTGCAGGTCTGCAGAATCCGGGACGCCTCCTCAAACGCTTCCCGGCTTATGGGCTCAAACGGCCGTTCTGCGATCACCCGGGCCGCCAGCGCCCGGGCCACCGGATATTCCCCGTCATTTTCATGAAGCACCCCCGCCGCGAAGGGGATCCCCTGCCGCTGCAGCCGCCGGTACACCGGGATGCCGGAACCGTTCCCGCCTATGACAAACACTTCCGGTTTTCCCGCCGCCGGCTCCAGTTCCGCGCTGCAGAAGGCTCCGTTGAACCGCCGCGCCTCGATGCCGTACAGCCGTTCCATATAGTCCGGCGTAAAAATCTCTTCCGGCGTTCCGCACCGCTCCACGGCGCCCCGGTTGACGCAGACCACGTAATCCGAAATCTTCTGGGCCAGATCCAGTTCGTGCAGGGACAAAAGCACCGCCACCCGGCGCTTCTGCACCAGTTCCTTCAGAATTTCCAGCAATTCCAGCTTGTGCCGGATGTCCAGAAACGACGTGGGCTCGTCCAGCACAATGGCCTCCGGTTCCTGGCAGATGGCCCTTGCCAGCAGCACCCGCTGCTTCTGTCCGTCGCTGACTCTGGCAAACTCCTGGTCCGCCAGGTCCGACGCCTGCACCATCGCCAGCGCCTCGTCCACCTTTTTCCGGTCCTCCCGGCTCAGAATGCCGAAACGGCCGGTGTGGGGATACCGCCCCGCCGCCGCCACTTCCCGGCAGGTCATGGCTTCCGGCCGGACCCGATCCGTCATCAGAATGGACATCCGGCGGCCGATTTCCCGCTCCGTCATATCCTTCATGGAGCGGCCGTCCAGGCAGACCGCGCCGCCCAGCGGGCGGATGTGGCGGATGATGCTTTTCAGGATCGTGGATTTGCCGGAGCCGTTGGGTCCGATCAGCGTCACGATCTGCCCCCGTTTTACATGCAGTTCGATCTGGCGGATCAGCACCTGGGAGCCGTAGCCTACCGCCAGCTGTTCCGTACGGATATAGTCTTCTCTCATGGGCTCCGCCTCCTTATGCCGCCTGTTTGCGCCGTCCCGCCATAATCAGGATCACCACCGGCGCGCCGAACACCGCCGTCACCGAACTGATGCTCAGTTCCGCCGGCGAAAAGGCGGTCCTGGCAATGCGGTCGCAGAACAGGCAGAAAACCGAGCCGCCCAGGAAGCAGCCGGGAATCAGCACCAGCGGGCTGGAGGTGCCAAAGAGCCGTTTGGCCAGATGCGGCACCGCGATGCCCACAAAGGACACCGGCCCGGCAAAAGCCGTGACACAGGCGGACAGCACGCTGGATACCAGAATCAGCGCCGCCCGGAACCGGTGCAGGTTCACCCCCATGTTCTGGGCGTAGACCTCTCCCAGCCGGTACGCGCCCATGGGCTTGGCCATAAACAGGGTCAGCACCAGGCAGGCAAAAACAATGGCCGCCGACAGCTTTACCTGCTCCCAGGAGGTGCCGGAAAAGCTGCCCAAAGACCAGTTGTGCAGGCTGACGATATCGGAGTCCTCCGCGAACGTCACCAGAAAATCCGTTATCGCCGAGCAGATATAGCCGATCATCACGCCGCAGACCACCAGCATGGACATCTGCCGCACCCGGCCGGAAATCAGCAGCACAAACCCCATGGAAATCATGGAGCCGGCAAACGCCGCCAGCACCATGCCGGCGGAGCTTATGGTCAGCCCCCGTTCCAGCAGCACGATCATGGCCAGGGCCACCGTCAGCTTGGCCCCGGAGGAAATCCCCAGCACAAAGGGGCTGGCGATGGGATTGGCAAAAAAGGTCTGCAGCAGGAAGCCGGACACCGCCAGTGCTCCGCCCAGAATCGCGGCGGCCAGAATCCGGGGCAGCCGGATTTCCCAGACGATGGGACGGGCCGTCCGGTCTCCGCCTTCCGTAAATAAAATCTTTGCGATTTCCCCCGGCGTCAGCTGTACCGTTCCGGAATTCAGATTCCACAGAAACAGCAGGACAAACAGCGCCAGCAGCAGTCCGAAGGAAAGCAGATACCGGCTCCGGCTATCCCGGTTCCCGGCGGCCATCACTGCAGATGGGGCAGATATACCATCTGCCCCGGATCCGGCTCTTCCTCTGTAAACATCCGGTTCAAATCCAGAATCAGATCCCCCAGTCCCATGGTCTCCTGGAACATCTTTTTGCCGGTGCACCAGACATTGCCCTCCTGCACCGCCTTAAATTCCTTTAAAATGCTGCTTTTGTCCAGAAACTGCTCCAGACTCTCCAGTTCTCCCTCAATGGTGCCGCTGTAAATCAGATAGTCCGCGTCCTTTACCGCCTCATAAAACGCTTCCATTTCCATATTCATGGTGGAAGACCCGGCGTCCGGATCCAGATCCGAGGGCACGTACTGCCCGCCCGCCATGGAAATAATCTTGGGTATATAGTCGTCCGGCATCCGCACATTGACGTATCCGCCTTCGCCGATATAGAAAAACGCCGCCGTCTTTCCGGTGGACGCCTGGCCCATCACCGGCTCCAGCTTTTCCAGTTCCCGGGCAAAGCACTGCTCCGCCTCGTCCTCCAGGCCAAACAGCACGCCGTACAGCTTCATCCACTCCATCCGCCCCAGCGGGTGGCTTTCATAGCTGGACCGTTCCGTAAACACCGGAATCCCCAGCCGCTCCAGCTGCTCCTGTACCTCCGGCGCCCGGTAAATCATGGTGGACTCAATGGCCAGGCCGCAGGACTCTTCCAGAAGCATCTCGTAATCCGGGGCGCTGTACTTGCCGGCATAGACTAAAGTCCCCTGCTCCATGGCTTCCCGGGCCTCGTCGATCTGCCAGCCGGACGCCTCCTGGCCGGACAGGGTCACCTGGTCCAGGCCGCCGATGCCGCAGATCAGATCCATCGCCGAAGACGCCGCCAGATAGGCGTGTTCCACCGGCTGGCGGATCACCGTTACCTCCGCCTCCAGATCCTCCGGCACCCCGGCCCCCTCCGGCACGGTTACATACCGGTTCCCGTCGGCGACGTCGATCCAGGCCCGTCCCTGTTCATCGTATTCCACGGAAAACTGGTCCGCGTAAAGCAGTTCCAGCTGCCTGCGCTCCCCGGATGCTTCCGGTTCTCTGGCCTCCGTCTCTGCGGCTTCGGTCTCCGGTTCTTCCGCCTGTGTTTCCGTCATCTGTGTTTCTGCCGTCTGTGTTTCCGTC
This sequence comes from uncultured Lachnospiraceae bacterium, assembly GCA_944380605.1. Taxonomy (GTDB): domain Bacteria; phylum Bacillota; class Clostridia; order Lachnospirales; family Lachnospiraceae; genus UBA3402. Next base: position 39,216 of record CALWIA010000014.1, read on the forward strand.
GTTTCACTCTTTGCCGTCTCTGTTCCCGCGCATCCGGCCAGCACCGCAGCCGAAAGCAGGAAAGAAGCCAGCAGCGCCTTGTTCTTTTTCATGGCACTTCTCCTTTTCCTGTCTTTAATTTTGGGACGCCGGGAGTTCCCGGCAGAATACAGACGGCAGGTTTCCTGGCTTTCCATCTCCGCCCGCGGCCGCCTTCCCGGTCTGGCTGACCAGTGGCTGTCTTGCGACCCGGCCGCGGACTCCGGTTTCACAGTGACGGGCTCGCACAGGTTTTGCACCTGTTTCCCTTTTACCCGCGCGTTTTACGCGGCACCGTCTGTCTCTTTGTCCAACAGGCTTATCCTATCACGGCAAAGGAGAAATTTCAACGTCAGAAGCAGGTAAAGGCGCCGTCAATGACAAAATCCGCTCCCGTGGTGAAGCTGGAAGCGTCTCCCGCCAGATACACGCAGATGCCCTGCAGTTCGCTGGGCTTTCCCAGCCGCCCCATAGGCGCCATGGCGTTCCACTGGGCGATCAGCGGCTTCAGATCCGGAGACGACAGGGTCAGGTCCGTTCCGATATAGCCCGGGCTTATGGAATTGACCCGGACGCCCCGCTTGGCCCATTCGATGGCCAGGGATTTGGTCAGCTGAATCACGCCGGCTTTGGAGGCGTTGTAGGCGCACTGTGGCTGCGGCACGTTGACAATGTGGGCCGACATGGAAGCGGTGTTGATAATGGAGCCGTACCCCTGTTTCAGCATCACCTTTCCCGCCGCCTGTGCCGTGAGAAACACGCCGGTGAGGTTGACGTCCAGCACCTTCTTCCACTGGGCGAAGGTCATCTCCTCCGCCGGCACGTTCAGGCAGATGCCCGCGTTGCAGAAGGCGGCGTCCAGTTTTCCGTAATCCTTTAAAAACGCCTCTATCATGGCGTTTACCTGTTCCGGATCCGTCACGTCCGCCCCGTAGGCCCGGGTGTCGGAGCCGGTGTCCCGGCGCAGCTGTTCTGCCGTCTCCTTCGCGGTCTCCAGATCCAGATCCACAATGGCCACGTCGGCGCCCGCCTGGCAGAAGGCCTCTGCCACGCTTTTTCCGATGCCCCTGGCGCCGCCGGTGACAAAGATCGCCTTTCCCTTCAGGCTCATCTGTTCCAGAATTCCCATAGAGTTCTCTCCTTTCGCGTCCCGCCGCCCTCTTTCGATGGCGGCTGTTTAGTTTTATAAAGTCATTTTATATAATGTAATTTCATAATACCACGCACGGCGGCGGAACGCAATCCTTTCCGTTGCTTTTTTTACGCCGGTTCAGTATAATGAATAGGTATCAGGAGGCAAAACCTATGGAACCTTTTTCTCTGAAAGAAATCCGGCAGCAGAACCTGCGGAGAGTCTACCGGCTGATCTGCGGATCTCACCCCATATCCCGTTCCCGGATTGCCGCCGCCCTGGGCATGAGCCTGCCTACGGTGACGCAGCATCTGGAAACCCTGATGGAAAGCGGCCTGATCCGGCAGGATGGCTTTATGGCTTCTTCCATCGGGCGGCGGGCGGCGGCCTACGTGCCCTGTCCTTCCGCCCGGGCGGCCGTGGGCGCGGAGATTCTGCCCCATCAGCTGACCATAGCCGCCGCCGGTCTGGACGGAGAAATTCTCGGATCCGTATCCTGCCCGCTGGATTTTCACCCCGGTGATTCTTATTTTGAATCCCTGGCTCAGGCCATTCTCGGCCTGCTGTCCCGCCTGTCTGTCCCGGCGGAACACGTGCTGGGCGCCGGCATCGGCCTCCAGGGCCTGGTGTCTCCCGACGGACAGGAAGTGATCTACGGCCGCATTTCCAACTGCACCGGCATGAAGGCGGATCCACTGCAGAAGCGGCTGCCTTTTCCCTGCCGTTTCCGCCACGACGCCGAATGCGCCGCCGCCCTGGAACTGTGGGAGCGGCCTGCCTGCACCGACGCCATCTATCTGTCTCTCAGCATGCACCTGGGCGGCGCCATTCTCTTAAACGGCTCCATTCAGGAGGGGCGCTGGGGGGTTTTTGAACACATGACCCTGGAAGAAGATGGCCCGCTGTGCTACTGCGGAAAGCGGGGGTGCCTGGAATGCTACTGTTCTGCCGAGGCCCTGACCGGGGGCGAAAGCCTGGAAGGGTTTTTTGGCGCCCTGCGCGGCGGGGATCCGGACCATGCCGCCCGCTGGGACCGGTATCTGCGCCGGCTGGCCCAGGCGGTCAACAACCTGCGGATGGTCATGGACACTCTGGTGATTCTGGGGGGCCACATCGCGCCCTACCTGCTTCCGGAAGACCTGGACCGGCTGTTTACGCTGATTCAGCAGCGCAGCGCGTTTCCGGAACCGGACAATTTCCTGCTCACCGGCGTGCAGAAGCCCTGCGCCATTGCCCTGGGCGCCGCCATTCCCTATCTGCGGGAATTTCTGGCCCAGCCGGACCTTTAACCGCCTGTTTTTTGCCGCCGTCCCAACCCGGGCCGCGGCGGTTCATCTTTACTATTATACAAAGGGGGATTTACAGACATGCGTTGTCTCATCAGTCAGAAAATGCGCCAGCTGGCTCCGGAAATGGACCCGCTGCGCATCGGAACCGGCTGGAAGCCGGAAGATCTGTCCAAACCTCAGATTTTTATTGAAAGCACCTTCGGCGACAGCCACCCCGGCAGCGGCCATCTGGACCGGCTGGTGGAGGAAGTGCGGGCCGGCGCCGCCGAGGCCGGCGGCCACGGAGCCCGGTACTTCTGCACCGATATCTGTGACGGCGAAAGCCAGGGTACCGACGGCATCAACTACAGCCTGGTCAGCCGGGAAATCATCGCCAACATGATCGAAATCCAGGCCAAGGCCACGCCCTTTGACGCCGGCGTCTACCTGGCCAGCTGCGACAAGGGCATGCCCGGCAACCTTATGGGCCTGATGCGGGTAGACATCCCGTCGGTGGTGGTGTCCGGAGGCACCATGAATGCCGGTCCCGATATGCTGACCCTGGGACAGCTGGGCATGTACAGCGCCCGGTACGAGCGGGGGGAAATCGACGAGGACGCCTTAAACTGGGCCAAGGAAAACGCCTGCCCCAGCTGCGGCGCCTGCTCCTTCATCGGCACCGCCTCCACCATGCAGATCATGGCCGAGGCCCTGGGCCTGGCCCTGCCGGGCAGCGCCCTGATGCCGGCCACCAGCCCGGACCTGCTGTCCTACGCCAGAGAAGCCGGCCGCCGGGCCGTGGAAATGGCGGGGGACGATTCCATGCGTCCCAGCCGCATCGTCACCATGGACAGTTTTGAAAACGCCATTCTGGTGCACGCCGCTATTTCCGGCAGCACCAACTGCCTGCTGCACCTGCCGGCCATCGCCCATGAACTGGGCCTTGTCATCACCGGAGACACCTTTGACCGTCTCCATCGGAACGCCCGGTATCTGCTGGATGTGCGCCCCGCCGGCCGCTGGCCCGCGGAAGTCTTCTACTACGCGGGAGGCGTGCCCGCCATTATGGAAGAAATCCGCCGCCACCTGCATCTGGACGTGATGACCGTCACCGGACGCACCCTGGGCGAAAACCTGGACGAACTGAAGCGGAACGGCTTTTATGAACGGTGCGGCCGCTGGCTGGAAGCCTTCAATCAGCGGTACGGCAGCCATCTGACCCGGGAAGACATCATCCGCCCCTATGACCAGGCGCTGGGCACCGATGGCAGCATCGCCATCCTCCGGGGCAACCTGGCCCCCGATGGAGCGGTAATCAAGCACACCGCCTGCCCCAAAGAGATGTTCACCGCCGTGCTGCGGGCCCGCCCCTTCGACAGCGAAGAGGAATGCCTGGACGCCGTGCTGCACCATAAGGTGGAAAAAGGCGACGCCGTCTTTATCCGATACGAAGGCCCCAAAGGCAGCGGCATGCCGGAAATGTTCTATACCTCGGAAGCCATCAGCAGCGACAAAGAACTGGGCCGCAGCATTGCCCTGATCACCGACGGACGCTTCTCCGGCGCCTCCACCGGCCCGGTCATCGGCCACTGCAGTCCGGAAGCCGCCGACGGCGGCCCCATCGCCCTGGTGGAGGAAGGGGACCTGATCGAAATCGACGTGCCCGGGCGGAAGCTGAACATCATCGGCGTACAGGGCCAGCGAAAAACGCCGGAAGAAATGGAACAGATTCTGGCCGAGCGCCGCGCGGCGTGGAAACCCCGGAAGCGCCGGTACCAGACCGGCGTCATGCGGCTGTTTGGCGAACTGGCCGCCAGCCCCATGAAGGGCGCCTACCTGGAATACAAAGACTGACCGTTCAGATTCCCATCTGTTCAAACAACGCCCGCAGTTCTTCTGCTTCTTTGAGGGAAGGACGCCAGCCCCAGCGCTTTGGATCTACCTGCCAGCCGGGGCCGGCGCCTTCCCGCGGGCTTACTTCTACTCCCTCTCCCTCCAGCAGCAGCTTCTGCATGTCATAGGTTTCAAAGGAGGCGGCTCCGCTTAATACGCCGGCGGCATTGACCACCCGATGGGCCGGAACTTCCGGGCCCAGCAGCCCCTGCCGCAGGCCGTACCCCACCTGTCTGGCGTGGCTCGGCGCCCCGCATAACAGGGCGATCTGCCCGTAAGAAGCGGTCTTCCCTTCCGGAATCCTGGCGCAGACAATGGCCGCTCTTTTATAAAAATCCATCTCTCTTCCCTTTCCCCGCTTCCTTGCGGTTTTTCCGTTTCCGTGCTACTATGAAAAAGAAGCCTGTCGGACTCATTCAAATAAGGAGGATCCTTTTATGAGAAAAAATTTCGGAGCCAAACCATACACATATCCCCAGCCGGTTCTGATCATCGCCAGCTACGATGAAGCCGGCACGCCCGACGCCATGAACGCCGCCTGGGGCGGCATCAGCGACGATACCCAGATCTCCATGTGCCTCAGCGCCGGCCACAAGACCGTGAAAAACATCCTGGCCCGCAAGGCCTTTACCGTCAGCATGGCCGACGCGGCTCACACGGCGGAATGCGACTACGTAGGCATCGTCTCCGCCAACGACGTGCCGGACAAGCTGGCCCGGGCCGGCTTCCACACCACCCGGTCGGAGTTTGTGGACGCGCCGCTGATCGACGAACTGCCCATGGCCCTGGAATGCCGCCTGATCAACTACGACCCGGATTCCTGCCGCATGACCGGCGAAATCGTCAACGTCAGCGCCGATGAGCGGATCCTGGACGCCGAAGGGAAGATCGATCCCGACCTGCTGCAGCCCATCACCTTCGACCCGGTTCACAACACCTACCGGAAGCTGGGCGAAAAGGCCGGAAACGCCTTCCAGGACGGCCTGAAATTCAAATAATACCCTTCAGATACGGCATCGGACGGATCACCGCCCGGTGCCGTACTGGTTTAAAAAAGTCTCCATGGCCCGGGTCATGTAGCGGCTGCGCTTGTAGTAAAAATAGATATTCCGCTGGTTGACGCTTCCCTTCGGGCAGAAAAAGACAATGCGGGAATCCGAAGGCACGTTGCGGATCAGCGTGTCGGTGACAAAGGCAATCCCCATGCCGTAGCAGGCCAGATGGTAGGCGGTCATCTGCTGGTCCAGATCCAGCAGAATCCGGGGGTGTCGGATGCCGGCTTCCGCCAGCAGCGTCTCCGACCGCTCCCGGGTGTCGTTGCCCGGCTTCAGCAGCAGAAACGGCTCTTCTTCAAACCACCCCAGATCCACCGCCGGCCACGTCTCCGGCAGATGCCGGCCCTCCCGCACCCCTGCCGCGTCCAGCATGGCGCCGGCCAGGGCTTCTTCCTTTCCCGCCAGCATGGGCCGGGGCACCGCCAGCAGCAGGTGTTCTGCCGAGAACTTTCTCCGCTCATAGATGGATTCGGAAAACAGATAGTTGTCAATCACCAGATCCAGAGAACCGGAAAGCAGCTGCCGCTCCAGCTGTTTGGTGTTGGATTCCACCAGGTTGACCTCCACCCCCGGGTAGTCCTTCATAAACCGCTGCAGAATCGGCGGCAGGATGTAGGAAGTAAACAGGTTGCTGCCCCCTATGGCCAGGTGGCCCGCCCGCAGCCCTTCCAGGTCGTTGAGATAGTTGCCGAACTCATTTTCCATATCCATCAGCCGTTCCACGCAGCGGATATACCGCTCGCCGCACTGGGTCAGCCCCGGCGGCGACGTGCTCCGGTCAAAAATCGGCGCCCCCAGCTTTTTTTCCACCTTTTTCACCATGGCGCTTAAGGAAGGCTGGGTGATGTAAAGCTTTTCCGCCGCCTTGGAAAAGCTGCCGGTCTTGTATACCTCGTACACATACTCCTTTCCTTCAAACATCGCTGCATCCCCCCTCTTGTTATAGTCATACGTCTATAATTATTATATCAGTATTTATATTTGAACTAATCGTACCACGGTTCTATAATAAACGCAACAGGGAACGCAGGTTCCCGCATACGACTCAGACAAGGGGAATGGAACCATGGAAGAAACGAAGACTACATACCGCCTGGAACACGATTCCATCGGCGAAAAACAGGTACCGGCGGACGCCTACTACGGCGTACAGACCCTCCGGGCCTCGGAAAATTTTCATATTACCGGACTGTACACCCATCCGGAGATGCTGATCAGCATCGCTCAGATCAAAAAAGCCGCCGCCATCACCAATTTTGAGGCGGGACGGCTGGACAAAAAGCGGGCCACCGCCATTGTCAAAGCCTGCGAGGAAATTATCGAAGGAAAGCTTCACGACCAGTTTATCGTAGACCCCATTCAGGGCGGCGCCGGCACGTCTTTGAACATGAATGCCAACGAAGTCATCGCCAACCGGGCCATCGAACTGCTGGGGGGCCAGAAGGGGGACTACACCCTGGTCAACCCCAACGACCACGTCAACTACGGCCAGTCCACCAACGACGTATTCCCGTCCTGCGGACGGATGACCGCCATCAAGCTGCTGGAAAAAGCCAGAAAGCAGCTGGAACGGCTTCACGATACGCTGATGAAAAAGAGCGAGGAATTTGACTCGGTAATCAAGATGGGGCGCACCCAGCTGCAGGACGCCGTCCCCATCCGGCTGGGACAGGAATTTCACGCCTACAGTTCCGCCATTCAGCGGGACATCCGGCGGTTTGAACATGCCAAAAACGAGATGGGCGCCTTAAACATCGGCGGCACCGCTATCGGCACCGGATTAAACGCCGACGTGCAGTATTTCCAGAAGGTGGTGGAAAACCTGGCGCTGGTGTCCGGCTTAAACCTCTATCAGTCCTTTGACTTGATCGACGCCACCCAGAACCTGGACGGCTACGCTTCTGTTTCCGGCACCGTCAAGACCTGCGCCATCAACCTGTCCAAGATGTCCAACGACCTGCGGCTGATGTCCTCCGGTCCCCGGGCGGGATTCGGCGAAATCAACCTGCCGCCGAAGCAGAACGGCTCTTCCATTATGCCGGGCAAGGTCAATCCTGTAATTCCGGAAGTGGTCAACCAGGTGGCCTTCAACATCATCGGCAACGACATGACCATCGCCATGGCCACGGAAGCGGGTCAGCTGGAGCTCAACGCCTTTGAACCTATTATTTTCTACAACCTGTTCCAGTCCATCGAAACCCTGTCCTTCGCGGTGCAGACTCTGGTGGACAACTGCATTTCCGGCATCACCGCCAATGTGGACACCTGCCGCAATGAAGTGCTCAACAGCGTAGGCATCATCACCGCCATCTGCCCCCACGTGGGCTACGACCGGGCCGCCGTGCTGGCCAAAGAAGCCATTCACACCGGCGCTTCCGTGCGGGATCTGATCCTGCGGGACGGCCTTCTGACGGAACAGGAACTGGATACCATTCTGGACCCCTATTCCATGACGGAACCGGGCATTTCCGGAGAAGAACTGCTGACCAAAAATCCTGGGATTCTGTAGCGGGATCTTCCTCTCAAAAAAACGCTCCTGTCGCTGCGGCAGGAGCGTTTTCTTTCCTGAAAGGCCATATATTGACACAGTGTCAGAATTGTGGTATGGTTTTTATATTGACACGGTGTCAGAATCACTGCATTGCAAGGAGGAAGCCAAGATCATGAAAGCAAAGGTTTTTTTCAGCAGAGAAATCACCCCTGAACAAGTAGTAGAGCTGTATCATGCCCTTCAGATTCAGCTGCCGGGGAAAGTGGCTGTCAAGGTGCATTCCGGTGAAAAGGGCAACCAGAATTTTCTCCATCCGGAATTCTGGAAACCTATGGTGGAGGAAGTACACGGCACCATCGTAGAATGCAACACCGCCTACGGCGACGCCAGCGGCGGCGTGCGGGACCATACGGACTCTCACTGGAAGCTGATGGAGGAACACGGGTGGACCCGGTATTTCCCCGTAGATCTGATGGACGCGGAAGGCCCGGACGTGGTTTGGCCCATTCCGCAGGGAAAGGTCCTGAAGGAAAATCATCTGGGCAAAAACATCGTCAACTATGACTCCATGCTGGTTCTGGCCCATTTTAAAGGCCACCCCATGGGCGGCTACGGCGGAGCCTTAAAGCAGCTTGCCATCGGCTGCGCTTCCCGGGCCGGCAAAGCCCTGATTCATTCCGCCGGCCAGACGGACGACCGTTTCCAGACCTGGCAGCAGCACGCGGATAAAGTCCAGTTTCCCGAGGCCATGGCAGACGCCGCTTTCAGCGTGGCCGAGCATTTTAAAGGCAGAATCGCCTATATCAACGTCATGAAAAATCTGTCGGTAGACTGCGACTGCTGCATGGTGGCCGAAGATCCCTGCATGAAAGACATCGGCATTCTGGCTTCTCTGGATCCGGTAGCCATCGACCAGGCCTGCATCGATCTGGTGCTGCGCTCGGACGATCCCGGAAAAGAACACTTTATGGAACGGGTCAACAGCCGCAACGGTATCCACACCATTGAAACCGCTGCCAGCCTGGGGTTTGGTTCCCGGGAGTATGAACTGACGGAACTGTAATCGGAAACAGAAAGGAGGAACTCGCATGCCGAAAGGTTCAGAAGAACTGACGCAGGCACGGAAAGAGGAAATTATCCGTTCCTGTGCCGCTCTGTATGAAACCACTGGTTTTAACGATATTACCATCCGGGACATCGGAGTCGGCACCTCCTTTACCCGTACCTCCATCTACAACTATTTCCAGACCAAAGAAGAAATTTTCCTGGCGCTGCTGCAGCAGGAATACCAATGCTGGGTCCAGGATCTGGAAGGGCTTCTGCGCAGTTCCCTTCCCATGGACGCGGCCCACTTCTCAGACGCTCTGGCGGCCACGCTGGAGCGGCGCGGCTGCATGCTGAAGCTGCTGGCCATGAATCTCTACGACATCGAAGGGAACTGCCGTCTGGAAAACCTGACGGCGTTCAAACAGGTCTACAAGCAGGCATTGGAGACCCTCTCCCGCTGTCTGGAGCGATTTTTCCCAAAGATGACTGCGGCAGACATTCAGGAATTTCTGTACGCCTTTTTCCCGTTTCTGTTCGGCATCTACCCCTATACCAACGCCACAGAAAAACAGAAACAGGCCATGGAACAGGCACATTTGGATTACCCGCGCTATACCATAAGCCAGATTGCCAGACCCTTTATCTTCCGGCTGCTGCTGTCTTTCGCTTAGCGGCCGTTCATGTTCAGAAGGACAGGTGATACATATGGAATACCGAGTACACAGAAAAACCGGCGACCGGATCAGCGTCATCGGGCTGGGATCCTCCTATATTTTTGAAACCCAGGAAACCGAAGCCATCCGCGCCATGACGTATGCCCATGAACAGGGCGTCAACTATATGGATTTTGCCACCGCCGGCCCCCAGACCTTCCGCTACGCGGGACAGGCCTTTGCCTCCATACGGAATGAGATGTTTTATCAGGTGCACTTTGGGGCAAACTATGAAACCGGAGAATACGGATGGACCACGGATCTGGACACCATCAAACACCAGATCGACTGGCAGTTAAAAGAACTGCGGACGGATTACATCGATTACGGCTTTATTCACTGCCTGGACACCTCCGCCGACTGGAAGGCCTATCAGGCCAACGGCGTACTGGATTATCTGCTGGAAATGAAAAAGAACGGAACCGTCCGCCATATCGGGCTGTCTTCCCATACGCCGGCGCTGGTCCGGGAAGTCCTGGACTCTGCGGGAACCAGCCTGCTGGATCAGCTGATGTTTTCCATCAACCCCTCTTATGACTGCCAATACGGCGAATATGCCAGAGGCAGCGCCAGCGAGCGCATGGAACTGTACCGGCGCTGCGAAGCGGCAGGTATCGGCATCTCCGTCATGAAGCCCTTTTCCGGCGGGCAGCTGCTGAATGAAGAAACCTCTCCCTTCGGAAAGGCGCTGACCCGGTATCAGTGCATCCAATACGCGCTGGACAAACCCGGCGTACTGACGGTGCTGCCCGGCGTCCGGAACCAGGAAGACGTCCGGGACCTGCTGGGATTCTTTGACGCGTCTGCCGAGGAACGGGATTATTCCGTCATCAGCGCCCTGACCCCCAAAGACGCGGCAGGCGTCTGCGTATACTGCAATCACTGCCAGCCCTGTCCGGCGGGTCTGAATATTGGGCTGATCAACAAATACTACGACCTGGCAGTGATCGGCGATACCATGGCGGCGGATCATTATGAGAAGCTGGAGAAAAAGGCTTCTGACTGTATTTCCTGCGGCCACTGTGACCGCCGCTGTCCTTTCCATGCGGCTCAGTCCCAACGGATGAAAACCATTGCGGCATACTTTGAAAAATAACCGCATACCAGGTTCTCCTTTTCATGTCTCCACGCGGGTCATTTCCGTCAGAACCCGGTTCCGGTACACCAGATCGAAGCGCTCAGTAAAGCCCATGGCTTCCCAGAAAGCATTGCCGGCTTCATTGCGGGCAAATACCACCAGGTTGACCTTGTGAATGCCCTGTTCTTTTAACGCCTCCAGGGCGGTTTCCACCAGCTGCCTGCCAATGCCCTGTCTCTGGCAGGCAGGAGAAACCGCCGTATGGCTGATGTAGCCGCGGCGCCCATCGTGGCCGGTGAGAATCGCGCCCACAACGCGCCCTTCTTTGACAGCGGCAAAACAGGTATCCGGATTTCTGGCCAGATACCTGGCAATGCCTTCCCGGGAATCGTCCAGATTATTCAGACCCATGTTCGGACAGCTCAGCCAGAGTTTGTAGATACTGTCATAATCCGCTGTCTGCAGTTTCCGTATTTCCATATCGTTTCCTCCTGTCTTTCGCGGCGGCTCCCTTTTGCAGCTGCCGGTTTCCTTTTCCAATTACCACGCATTGTATCACAGCCGCAGCCCGCTGTATACCCGGCGGCTCCCGGGCGGTTCTGTTTTTCTCATTTTCTTCTTCCGGATTTTCTTGACAAATATAAAGTTTCCAGATATAATTGCATTATTGAGTTAGTTGTTTCTAACTCCAATTGCCTCAACGGCATTTTCTTTTTTGCTGTAAGTTAGTTTTAACTAATATTGTTGAGAATTTTATGGTTTTCATCCTGTTGGAAAGGAACACGGCTATGTCTGAAGATTTGGTAATTCGTCACTGCTCCCCCACCCTGGCAGGAATCAAGTCCGGCAATCTTTTTTCCTGCAGCTGTCCCTGCAGAAAAGAGCTGACAAAGGCCTTATCCCGCTTAAACCGGAAGCTGGTTCCCAAGGGGATCCGCATCCTGCCGCTTAAGGTCTGCCAGGGGCGGGCCCTGATTTACGCCTACCGTCCCCATGCGCTAAAGCAGGATCTGGCGGACCGCCGCGCCAGGGATCTGCTGCAGCAGTACGGCTATCCGCCGGAAGATCCCGGCGCCTGCGTACGGCACCTGATGCACCGTCTCCGGTCCTGTGAGGAATTTCCCCATGAGATCGGACTGTTTTTAAGCTATCCGCCGGAAGACGTGCTCGGATTCATCCTGCATCATGCATGCAGCCACAAGTGCCAGGGCTGCTGGAAGGTATACGGAAATGAGCAGGAAGCCAAGAACACCTTTGAAAAATACCGGCGGTGCAGCCGGATTTACATTCAGCAGTGGAAACAGGGGAAATCCATCGAACAGCTCACCGTAGCTGGCTGATGTTTCCGCAATAGATCAAAAAAGAATTGGAGGATATTTGTTTATGAGCAAAATCGCAGTTGTTTACTGGAGCGGCACCGGAAATACGGAGGCCATGGCCGCCGCCGTCGCCGAAGGCGCAAAGGAAAAGGGCGCAGACGCCGTCCTGCTCACCGCCGCCGAGTTTTCCGCGGATCAGGTCAATGGCTATGACGCCATTGCCTTCGGCTGTCCTTCCATGGGATCGGAGCAGTTGGAAGAAAGCGAGTTTGAACCCATGTTCTTTGCCTGCGAAGGAAGCCTGCGCGGAAAGAACATCGCTCTGTTCGGCTCCTATGGATGGGGCGACGGAGAGTGGATGCGCAGCTGGGAATCCCGCTGTGCCGACGACGGAGCCGTTCTGGTCTGCGACAGCGTCATCTGCAACGAGGCTCCCGACGACGAAGCGCTGTCGGCGTGCCGCGGACTGGGAGCCGCGCTGGTTTAGAAAAATCTGAATTTCCGGCCGCACATTGGGGCATACATGCCAATGTCTGACGCCGCTATGGCAATGGCCATGCCGGCGTCAGACTGACAGCATCAGGAGCGCGAAAATGTTCCGCCCTGTATTTCCTGATTGCCGGTGCTCCAAACATGCCGCTCCTTAGCAGCCTGAGGAGTGTTTTGAGCCATAACTCCCACCAGTTTATGGGGCACATAGGGCTCTTCCAGATAAGTGATCTCTTCATTCGTAAGCGTAAGCTCCACGGCTTTTGCAGCACCTTCGATATGCTGCTTCTTTGTCGCGCCGACCACCGGAGCCGTCACCTTTGTAAGCAGCCAGGCAAGAGAAATCTCTGTCATGGATACGCCATGCGTTTCCGCCAGTTCCGCCACACGGTCGATGATAAATTGATCCTGTTTGGCTGCAGCATCGTATTTGAGCTTCGCATAACTGTCTTCTTCCAGGCGTTTGGACGTTTCTCCTGGATGCTTGGAAAGACGGCCTCCAGCCAAAGCACTGTATGGCGTCATGGCGATGTTGTCCTCGGCGCAGAGCTTTGCCATCTCCCGTTCTTCCTCCCGGAAAATCAGGTTGTAGTGGCCCTGTATGGAAATGAATTTTGCAAAGCCTTCTTTTTCTGCCAGCGCATTGGCTTTGACCAGCTGATAAGCAAAGCAGTTGGATATGCCGATGCAGCGCGCCTTTCCCGCCTTCACAATACGGTTCAGACCATCCATGATGTCATAAAGCGGCGTTTCATAATCCCACATATGATAAATGTAAAGATCCACGTAGTCCGTCCCAAGATTACGAAGACTCGTATCGATCATGTTCTGGATGTGCTGCTGTCCGCTGATGCCAGCCCCGATCTCTTCCTGCGTGCGAGGCAGAAATTTGGTAGCAATCACCACCTCATCCCGCTTTGCAAAGTCACGGATGGCATGCCCCAGATACTGCTCGCTGGTGCCGCTCTGATAGCCCACGGCGGTATCAAAAAAATTTACTCCCAGCTCCAGTCCACGCTTTATGATCTCTCTGGAATGCTCCTCATCAAGGGTCCAGCTATGCTGCCCGTTATTGGGATCTCCAAAGCCCATACAGCCCATGCAGATGCGGGATACATTAAGATCTGAATTTCCTAATTTTGTATATTTCATACATCTATTCTCCTGTCCTCAGACTCTTCTTCTCAAGCCTGTTATATACCGAGACTTTATTACTCAAGCCCATTATATGCCGCATCCTCCACCGACTCGCACCACTCGTTTGAAGTTTCCTCGCCGGGTACCTCTACCGCAATATGGGAGAACCAGCTGCCCTTCTTGGCCCCGTGCCAGTGCTTGACCCCCGCTGGAATGGTGATGACCATACCAGGTGTCAGGCTCTGAGCAGGCTTACCTTCCTCCTGATACCAGCCCTCTCCCGCGGTGCAGATCAGGATCTGTCCCCCACCGTTTTTGGCGTGATGGATGTGCCAGTTATTGCGGCAGCCCGGTTCAAAGGTCACGTTGGCCAGAAATACCGGGCATTTGCCCGCTTCCGTCAGCGGGTTCAGATAGGAATTTCCGATGAAATACTGGGCATAGGCCGTGTTGGCATTTCCAAGGCCGAATACATTTTCTCTGTCAAATAGTTCTTTTTCGTTGATACGCATGGTTTTCTCCTCCTGTTATCCATTGAAAATCAAATTTTCCTGTATCCATTTTCTGATCCGTTCCTTGACCAATCCACCTCCATCCCCAATCACTTCCAACGGCTCTCTCACATCCGCTTTGGGACATAACTTCATAATATCCTTTCTGAAATCTGCCGGCACACCTCCGCAGTGGGAATCAAATGGAAGAAGAATCTTTCCGGAAAGGTCATTTTTGTAAAGCCAGGATGCCAGCGGCGGTGCGACGGTCCCGCACCAGTTGGGAGAACCTGCAAAAATTACTTGATAAGAAACCGGTGAAGGCGCACCCGGAAGTAAGATGGGATGATATCCATGTTCCACTTCTTTTTTTACCTGGTTAAGGAGCTCCGGAAATGCCATGGGGTAGGGCTGCCAGGGATATATTTCATATCTGTCTCCCCCTGTAAGCTCCTGAATGCTCTTGGCGATCCGGTGAGTATTTCCCGAATAAGAATAGGAAACGATCAGCGGCTGAGGATCCAGGCCCCTCTGCTTACTTGTCATTTCCAAAGGACATGCACGTTCCAATCACATCTCCCGTCCTCAGATACTCATAGGTGGGCATCTCAAAGAGCACCGGCTTCAGGACATGATAGTTTACCTTCCCTTCCGGAGTGAGCATATTTTCCTCCGCATAGGTATTGTCGATGGTACAGATAAAGCTCTCAAAGCCTTTTGTCTCGTAGATATCCTCCACGCTGCATTCCATCACTACCGGGGCCTCCTTGATCATAGGCACTCCCGCCTCGCTCAAACAATAATCAAAAAGCTGGGACTTGTCCTCCCTGCTTCCGCTTACGCAGCCGGAACGGTCCGCCTTGGGAAGCAGGGCCTCATCCACGATGTTGATGGAGAGCTTCCGGCTCTCTTTAATGCCCTGATTCGTATAATGGGCTGCCGCTAAACTTATCATCACATGGTCATGACCGATAATTCCTAAGTGTCCGACTAACAGCCAGTTGGGTTTTCCATTTACCATGGCTCCAACTACTGCCAAGGGGGTAGGATAAAGTGCAAGTGCGTTTCCAATCTTCTTTTTCATGATTTCATACCTCCATTCATTTTGCCGCGTTTGCCGCGGGTAAGTACCGAAAACCAGTAAGCGATTCATATGAATGTTCCCATCATGGCCAGGCAGTCAATGTAAAACAGCGGCACCGGTTCATTGAAATCCAGAAATACGAACTGGGTGCGCAGGAACATATAGGTGAGAAGATCCCTGCGTATAAACACAGCCAAACCGTAAACGGCTGTCGCCGCTCCGAGGATGCGCAGGAGCATTTTCCGTGTCTTTGAAACCGCCTGTCCGCCATTGACTGCCCGCCCTATCATACCAAGGATCTTTCCCCAGTGCAGTCCCAGATGCAGGGACATCAGCACAAATCCCCAATAGGAAGAAGCCATGTGCAGAAGCCTTGCAAAAGACAGGCTGCCATGCATTCCAAGAAAGGCAAATACATGGTTGGAAAGCAGGATTCCGCTTATCATAAGGCCGATCATGGCAGCAAGCAGCAGAACATCTATGATGAGCATAAAGGTGCGGAAAAGATTGTATTTCCCCCGAAACAGATTTTTATGCCAGCTGCCGTTGAGCAGATGATGGACAATGAATAGGGCAAACATCCCTGCCCCCGCCCATTCGTGAGCTGCCTCTCCCCAGAACTGGTATCCCATTAAAAAGAGCAGCAGGAGCGTCATCAGGATATCGATTCCGACTTTTACTCTCGCCTTCGGCTTCACAAAGCCTCCTCCTTTCCCGGCTTACACGGTCAGGCCAGGGTCTTCCTCCTCGAACTTTGTAATTCGTCATCTCAAGCAATTTCCCAACTGATAGGCCTGCTGAGGAAACTGCGAATGCTCCGTCATGGAAGGGGTACCGCAGCCATAGCCCAGCACCATGCCCATATCCTGAAGGTTCAGATACCGCACCAGGGTCTTATAGTGGGCTTCCAGCGCTTCAAAGGTCCAGCTGTCGCTGTTCCATGCCGCGGCAAGCAATGCCGACTTCATATGTTTTTTCTGGATGGAACTGTTGAAGGCACAAAACCGGTCGATCATTTTTTTCAGCTGGGCAGACATGCCATAGTAATAAAGCGGCGTGGCAAACACCAGCATATCCGCATCCAGAATCTTTTCGCGTATGGTCTCCACGTCGTCCTTCTGCACACAGGGGCCTTCATAACCGCAGTGGATGCATCCGATGCAGGGATGGATATCCGCATGGGCCGCATCAATCAGCTCTGCAGTATGGCCCGCTCCTTCGGCCCCCTGCCGGAAGCAGTCTGCCAGGATGTGGGTGGAGCCGTTTTTGTTGGGGCTGCCTTCTAAAACAACGATCTTCATCCCAAAGCCTCCTTACTTTCTTTCCTGCCTCGTCTCATCTGCCAGCAAATCCTTGCAGGCATTCAGGGCATTGAACAGCCTTGGAATCCCCATATAGCCGCCGGCATGTACCAGAGCGCAGACAATTTCCTCTCTGGTGTTTCCCGCTTTCAGGGCTCCCTCCACATGGCTCTTTACCTGTGCTTCCGCGCCTCCCAGGGCCGCCAGCAGCACCACCGTAAGCAGTTCCCGGGTCTTGCAGTCCAATCCGGTGCGGGTATAAAAGTCGCCGAAGCAAAGTTCCGTCAAAAACCGGGGCACTGCCTCATCAAAAGGCTTCGGCAGCCAGGTATAGCGGTCCTGGATCTCATCTCCATAGATCGGAGCCTGAATCGCCAGGCCCTTTTCATACCGCTCCTCCGCAGAGACCAGCGTCTTCTGTTTGGGCAAAGGCAGTTCCACGCCATTTTGCACGAACACCTCATTCATGACAGCAATGGCATTGAGGGTCTTGGGAAAGCCGATGAAGGGCGCGCACTGATAGATGGCTTCCCGGATCTCCACCGGCGTACAGCCCGCGTTGAGGCTGGCCCCTACATGGGCCTTGATCTGCGGCAGGGCGCTTAACACGGTAAGCACCGTGACCGTCACCAGTTCCCGCATCCGGTTGTCCAGACTTCCGGTATAACACACATCTCCAAAGATATAGCCCTGAAGGATCTGCATAAATTCGCCGTCGCTGCCCTCGTCTCCGGCAGCATGGCTGTGAAACAGTTCCTGCATTTTCTGTTCGGTTCTTTCTTCTCGGTTCATAAATCTTCCCTCCTGATTTTGTCTATTCGATCGCTTCTACAGTGATGGTTCCGGACATCCCGCGAATCTGCTCCGCGCCTGAAACTGCGTGCCCTAACTCATATAAAGAAGGATTTTCGTTAAAATTATCATAAAACATCACAACATCGCCCCAAGGCTCATAATAAGCCAGCGTCCCGGCGCCTGTGCCGGACGAAGCGAGGGGTGTTTCCGCACATGCCAGCGCTTCCGGCGGATAAAAAATCTTTTCGTTGGTACTGAAATCTTCCGCATTCACGGTGAGCGGCAGCATCTCATAAAGCGCGTCTGCCGCTATACTGCCGTTCAGTTCATAAATCACTTCCGCGTCTCCAAACTGTACCGATATCTGTTTTCCCGGCATATCTGTCTCCTCCTTTGTCTGACTGCCATAGCCAAGTTCATCGATCCAGGCTTTTACGGCTTCTTCTGAAGATGCCGCCTCCTCCTCATAACAATCAAAAATATGATCGGAGATCACAGCTCCCGGAGCCGCTTCGGCGATCTGCTCTACGCTGCCTGCAAGACCTCCCGTGCCATGGGAACAGAACAGATATACCTGTTTTCCGGAAAGGTCGTTTTGTTCCAAAAATGAAAGCAGAGCCATGGGAACGCCATACCACCAGTTTGGGTAACCCAAAAACACGGTGTCATATTGATCAAGATTTTCAACATTCTCCATAAGTTCCGGCCTGGCATCTGCTCCCCGCTCTTCGTTCGCTCTCTCAAGGCATGCATCCCAGTCGCTGGAATAAGGATCCGTAACTCGGATAGAGAATAAGTCGCCTCCCGTTTCTTCCTGGACCCAGCCCGCCAGCTGCTGCACGTTTCCCGGAGGAACGACGCTGGGGGAAGATACCGCGTCCACATCCTCCGCTTAAAGCATAGATCCGTTTTCTGTTTTTATTATAAGCGTGCCTGTTTTAAATGTCTAATACCTATATTTTATCCGTATCGATACAAAAAGTGTATGAATATAGATAAAAAGAACCTCCGGGGGACCTGCCCCGGAGGGATCGAACCGAAACCGCTATTCTATTTTTGTCCGCAGCAGGTTTATTTCCTGTATAAACAGGGAAGCCGCCGGAGAAAACAGGTTGTTTTTCTTCCACGCCAGCACGCTGTGGGTCATCCGCCGCGGCTCCAGCGGAATAAAACGCAGACGGGGATCGCTGCGAATGGCCAGCGCCCCATCCATGCAGAAGGCACAGCCAAGTCCCTCCGCCGCCAGCAGCGCGGCATTGGAAAGCAGCGCATAAAAAAGCGGAATCTTCAGATCCTTTTCTTCCCGACCCAGCCAGTGGAGAATCTCCGCCCGGATATTCTCCCGCACCGGCAGAAGCAGCGGACAGGAGACCACGTCTTCCGCCGTAAGCGACGCCTTTTCAGCCAGCGGATGATCGTCCCGCACCAGAAGTCCCCAGGTATCCTGCCGGTCCAGGCGGACATAATCGTATTTCGCCGCGTCGATGGGTTCCAGCAGCAGGCCGATGTCCGCCAGCCCTTTGTCCAGCCGGTCCTTGATATGCTCCGCCGTTTCATTGTAAAGCGTAAACTGTACTGCCGGATATTTTTCAGAAAATTCTTTGATCAGCTTAGCCAGCGTCTGGCTGCCGCCCGCCTCAGCCGCGCCGATCACCACCATGCCGCTGATGTCGTTCTGTTTTTCAGCAAAATTCTGCTCCAGACGGTCCGCCAGCTCGACAATCTCCTGAGCCCGCTGCCGGAAATACAGGCCGTCGTCCGTCAGCGTCAGGCCGTTTTTGCCTCTCAGCATCAGCGTCGCGCCCAGTTCCCGCTCTAGATCCATGATCTGCCGGCTCAGGGTGGGCTGCGTCACATGCAGAAGTTCTGCAGCTCTTGTCATATTTTCTTCCTGCGCCGCCGCCAAAAAATAACGAAGTGTGCGAAGTTCCAAATTGCCCTCCTGTTCTATGATTCTCCACCATCCGAACCGGTTTCCCATGCGGACGCAGGCGTCCCTATTTCCAGCAAGTTGCCGTCCGGATCGTAAAACCGGATGACTTTCTGCCCCCAGCTGTGGGTTGTCAGCCGGTTCACATACCGGATCTCCGGATACATGCGCTCCAGCTTTTCGGCAAATGCCTCTATATCCATTTCCTCAAAATATAGTTCAGCGGCATGATGCTCCCAGACAATCTCTCTGCCCAGGAACTCTCTCCAGATTCTGGCATCCTGAAGCACAAGACCTTCCGTCAGAATCACATTGCCATCGTTGTCCAGCACCACGTCAAGACCAAACAGGTCGTGGTAAAACCGCTTTGATTTTTCCATATCCCTCACGGCAATCAAAACATTCTTCAATTTCATAAGCAGTCCCCTCCCCGCAGCAAACCGCAGATCACTAACTCCATTGCTGGTTAAATCTGTATTTACCTTTGCCATGTCCCGACACCGGCTCGATGACTCCATGTTCCACCATTTCTCTCAGAAGATCAGAGGCTCTGGATGCTTTAATATCAATCACTTTCATTACATCTGACCGCCCAAAGATCGTCTGACCCGGAAATACTTCACAAAGCTTCAAAATATGACTTGCCGTTTTCGGCTGGAACCATTTTTCAATGTCCGGTTTTTCTGTTTCAATGTCCGGTTATGAAGCGGATGATTCTCGTTAAGTTAATAAAACGACCGTCTCAAAAGTCATCATTTTTATCACCTCAAAATTTTATTACCCACACGCATTATATCACATGTGAGTAATAATGCGGGCAATAAAGTGGATAATACGTTCTTTCTCTTACTATCAGGCATCCACATCTACGCTCAGCTCTGACTTAAATTCAACTACAAGTTTTTCATCGTACGCCACAATTTTCTCAACGAGCCTTCTGACCAGCACTTGTTGTGTGTCTGACAGTGCATTTTTTGTCGAAAATGATAAGTTTGTGCTTTCAACAGCATAAAATTGATTTCTCATGAAATTTGTGCTACGATAGGAACGACAGGAGGAATGCGCCATGATAGAATCACACGAACTGAAAAACCGGGATCGATACTTGAAAAAGCTGATCGGTTTCCAGGACACGGAACCGGTAAAGGTCATCACCGGTATCCGCCGCTGCGGCAAATCCAGCCTGCTGAAGCTGATGATTCGGCATTTGCGGGAAACCGGCATAGGGCAGGAACAGATCGTGGAGATGAACTTTGAATCCCACGATTTTCGGAGCATGACCTCGGATGAGGTGTACCACTATGTCAAAGAGCGAGCCGTTCCGGGCAAGCGGATGTACCTCTTCTTTGACGAGCTGCAGCGGATCGACGCCTGGGAAGACGCAGTCAATTCCTTCCGGGTGGATCTGGACTGCGACATCTACATTACCGGCTCCAACGCCTGCCTGCTGTCCTCCGAGTATTCCACCTATCTCTCCGGCCGGTGCGTGGAGATCAAAATGCTGCCGCTCTCTTTCCGGGAGTTCCTGGACTTCCACAACTTTGAAGTGCGGGAAACCAGCAATGCCCTGGGCGGAACTCACCGGCAAGTGTTTGATAAAAACGGCGAACGCTATGACTTGCGGGAGGTGTTTGACGCCTATATGCGTTTTGGCGGGATGCCTGGGATCGCGGACATCGGACTGGACCAAGAAAAAGCATTGTCCCTTCTGGAAGGCATTTACTCTACCGTGGTGGTGCGGGATATCCTGGAACGGGAAAAACGGCGCGGTCAGCGCCAGATCACCGACCCTGCGCTTCTGCGCAAAATCGTCCTGT
>CALWIA010000015.1 GCA_944380605.1 uncultured Lachnospiraceae bacterium
AATTGCGTCAAACCATTTGAAAAGGAAAAACCCCGGAAACCGCGTAGTTCCGGGGTTTTTGACCACTTTTGATAAAGTTTAGCGCTTGCTGAACTGCGGCGCGCGACGGGCAGCCTTGAGGCCGTACTTCTTTCTTTCTTTCATTCTCGGGTCTCTGGTCAGGAAGCCGGACTTCTTCAGAATCGGACGATATTCCGCGTCTGCCTGCAGCAGGGCGCGGGAAATGCCGTGGCGGATCGCGCCGGCCTGGCCGCTGAAGCCGCCGCCGTGCACATTGACCTGAACGTCAAACTTGTCTGCCGTCTCCGTCGCTACCAGCGGCTGACGAACAATCAGCTTCAGGGTCTCCAGACCCAGATACTCGTCAATGTCTCTCTTATTAATGGTGATCTTGCCGGTGCCCGGTACCAGGTACACTCTGGCAATGGATTTTTTTCTTCTGCCTGTTCCGTAAAATTTCGTATTCGCCATTGTATTTTCCTCCTTCCAGTCCCTTTATTAAAACTTGAATTCTAAAACTTCCGGCTTCTGCGCAGCCTGCTCATGATCCGGGCCCGCATAGACATGAAGCTTCGTCATCATGCTTTTACCTAAAGCGCCTTTGGGAAGCATGCCTTTTACCGCCAGTTCCACAACCTTCTCCGGCTTCTTGGCCATCATCTCCCGAAGTGTGGTCTCTTTCATGCCGCCCACGTAGTCGGAATGACGGTAGTAAATTTTCTGATCCAGCTTTTTGCCGGTTACTTTCACTTTATCCGCGTTTACGATAATCACGTAATCGCCGCAGTCCATATGAGGCGTAAAGATCGGCTTGTTCTTGCCTCTCAACACTTTTGCCGTTTCAGCAGCCAAACGTCCTAACGTACATCCGGCAGCATCTACTACATACCATTTTCTCTCAATCGTCGCTGGACTCGCCATAAAACTCTTCATTGGTCAACCTCCTGTATGATTTCCCTTGATTTTCAATGATTCTGCTTACGACATTTATGGTCAAATGCTGTCTCCGGGGCTTTGGCTAAAGCATTTTCGCCTAACGTCACAGTTATACATTATATAACACGGATTCTGGTGTGTCAACCTCTTTTTGCCTCAAAAACCGTGAAAAAACAAGGCTTTTTCCGGCTTCCTGCCCAAAACTTCCGGCGGTTTCCCTTTTCTGCGCGGTCAGCCCGGATATCCTGCGGAATCTGTTTCATACCAGGAAGAGGTCCGCCGCTCCTGCGGGATCCGCTGGTAGCCCATAGATTCATACAGGCGGACCGCCGGCGCATTGCTGTCCGCCGCCGTTAGGCGCATCCGGCCCAGCCCCTGTTCCCGCGCCATGGCTTCCGCCAGCGTCAGGGCTGCCCGCGCCGCGCCTCTGCGCCGCAGTTCCTCCCGAATGCCCAGGGAATCCACCTCCATGCAGTCCTGGCCTTGTTTCAGGATCAAAAAGCCGGCGGTTTCTTCCCCAAGTCTTACATAATAAAACCCTTCTTTGCCGGACGCCAGGCGCTTGTTCATTCCGCCGGCAGTGAGAACGGCGGAATTGGGCACCGCCCAGAATACCTGATTGTACAGACGGCAGAAGGCTTCTTCCTCTCCCGGGCCCACTGCCGCCAGCGACACATCCAGGGAAACCGGATCCGCCGCCTGGCAAACCGCTTTCTCCATCACCGCCATATCATGGGAATAGCGAAACCGGTAATAGCCGTAATTCCGGTCCGTCCGCAGCCTTCCCCCCCGGTCGCACACCAACACCTGTCTGGCGCCGTTGCGCACCGCCTGGTGGGTCACGCGGCTGACCAGGCCGTCAAAGGCATCGTCATTGCATCGTTCAATGACCAGATACGCCTTCCCTTTTTCCCGGACTTCCGTCTGAAACAGTTCATAGGCCCAGTGGCGGTTTTCACCCCGAATGGAATCCCGCAGTTCTGTCTCATATTCCATATGTTTCAGCGTCAGCCCTCTGGCCGGCGCCGTAGGCCCTGCCTGCTTCCGGTCCCTGGCCTCCAGAATCTCTTCCACATGCTCCGGCGGATACACGCCCATTCCCACCTTCATCAACGTGCCGGCAATGATCCGCACCATGTTGTACAGAAAACCGCTTCCGCAAACCCGGATCCGGATCAGATCCCCATCCCGGTCCACATCCAGGCTGTAAATGGTCCGCACCGTTTCTTCCGCCTGCCCTCTGGCGGTGCAGAAGCTTTTAAAATCATGTTCCCCCAGCAGATACGCCGCCCCCTGCCGCATCTTGTCCACGTCCAGAGGAAAATAGCAGAAATAGGCGTACAGCCGGCGGGTAGGCATGGCAATTTTCCGGTTCAGAATCTGGTATTCATAGGTTTTGACGCAGTTCTGCTTCCGGGGATGCCACCCCGCCGGGACCTCCTCCGATTCCAGCACCCGGATGTCCTCCGGCAGCCGCTGGTTGACGGCAAAGCAGATTTTATCCGCCCGCATGGGGCTTTCCGTGTCAAAAACCGCCACATTTCCTTCCGCGTGGACGCCGGAATCCGTCCGGCTGGCGCCGATCACGGCAACCGGCTCCCCCAACAGCGCCGTCAGCGCCTGGTTCAGCACCTCTTCAATGGTAATTCCGTTGGACTGATACTGCCAGCCGCAGTAATGGGTGCCGTCGTAGGCCACCACCAGCTTCACCCGTTTCATGTTTCTCTTCTCATACCTTTCTTACGTCATCTGCCTTTACGGAAGCCGCCAGATCCGCGCCGCCGCCATAGCCGCCAGATACAGGGCAAAAAACAGATAGGCCAGGCGGTCTCTGCGTTCATAGTGCAGCGGCTTCATCTTGGTCCGTCCCTCTCCGCCCCGGTAACACCGGGCTTCCATGGCCATGGCCAGGTCGGTGGCCCGCCGGAACGCGGAGATAAACAGCGGCACCAGCAGCGGCACCATGCTTTTGGCCTTCTGGATCAGATTTCCGCTTTCAAAATCCGCGCCTCTGGCCATCTGCGCCTTCATGATCTTGTCCGTCTCCTCCACCAGAATAGGGATAAACCGGAGCGCAATGGACATCATCATGGAAATTTCATGTACCGGCACCTTCACTGCCTTCAGAAAGCCCAGTCCTTTTTCCAGTCCATCCGTCAGTTCATTGGGGGTGGTGGTCAGGGTCATCACCGACGAGCCGATCACCAGATAGATCAGCCGCAGCGCCATAAAAAAGGCCATCCGCAGCCCTTCCCGGGTAATCTTTAAAAACCAAAGCTGCGCCAGCACTTCTCCGTCCGTCAGGAAAAGATTAAAGCTGACGCTGATCAGCAGCAGGAAAAAGATGGTCTTCAGTCCCCGGACCATAAAGGAAAACGGAACCCGGGACAGCCGGATCGCCAGCACCAGAAACGCCGTAGCCGCCGCATAGGCGCACAGGCCGTCGGCAAGAAACAGGGAGATAATAAACACCATGGTCCCGAACAGCTTGGTCCGGGGATCCATCTGGTGCAGCACCGATTTTACGGGATAATATTGTCCCAGCGTAATATCTCTGATCATGCCTGCCTCCCTGTACTTCCGGCCTGCTCCGGCTTCAGCAGCCGTACAATGGCGTCTCTGGCTTCTTCCACCGTGGTCAGTTCCTCGTCAATGGGCACGCCGTGTTCCTTCAGCGCATGGGTCAGATACGTTACCTGCGGCGCCGCCAGCCCCATGGCCTCCAGTTCCCGGTAATGTTCAAACACTTCCCTGGGCGTGCCGTCAAACACCTTTTCACCGTGGTTCATCACCATCAGCCGGTCCGCGTACCGGGCAATGTCCTCCATGCTGTGGGAAACCAGCAGAATGGTCATGCCTTTCCGGTCATGGAGATCCCGGATCTTGTCCAGGATTTCGTCCCGGCCTCTGGGATCCAGCCCCGCCGTCGGCTCGTCCAGAATCAACACTTCCGGCCCCATAGCCAGCACACCGGCAATGGCTACCCGCCGTTTCTGGCCGCCGGACAGCTCAAAGGGAGACTGCTCCCAGTATTTCCGGTCCATGCCCACCAGTTCCAGCGCCTCTTTGGCCCGTTCCCACACCTCTTTTTCCGTAAAGCCCAGGTTTCTGGGACCAAAGCACACGTCGGCAAATACATCGGTTTCAAACAGCTGGTGCTCCGGATACTGGAATACCAGCCCCACCTTGCCCCGCAGGCGCTTCAGGCTGAATCCCTCTCCGTGGATATCCTCTCCATTGTAATAAATCGTGCCGGACGTGGGCTTCAGCAGGCCGTTCAGATGCTGAATCAGCGTGGATTTTCCGGAGCCGGTGTGGCCGATCAGGCCCACAAACTGCCCGTCCGGGATTTCAAAATTCACATCCTTCAGCGCGTACTGCTCAAAAGCCGTGCCCTGCCCGTAGATGTGCGTCAGATGTTCCGCTCGAATTGACATATTCTCTCCTTACTGTTTCGCATCCAGGGTGATTTTCCCCGGAAACTTTTCCGCAAACAGCGGCAGCAGACAGTCCAGCAGCTCCTGCTGGGACAGAATGCCCTCCGGGATCTCCAGGCCGCTTCTGCGCAGTTCATAGGCCAGCTCCGTCACCTGCGGCACGTCCAGCGAGTAGGACTTCAGTTCCTCCACCCTGGAAAAAATCTGCCGCGGCGTTCCATCCATAACGATTTTTCCATCGTCCATAACGATCACCCGGTCCGCGGATACCACTTCTTCCATATAGTGGGTAATCAGAAGCACCGTGATTCCCTCTTTCCGGTTCAGCTCCCGCACCGTCCGGATGACCTCTTTGCGGCCATTGGGGTCCAGCATGGCCGTCGGCTCATCCAGCACAATGCACTCCGGCTTCATGGCCATAACGCCGGCAATGGCCACCCGCTGCTTCTGGCCGCCGGACAGCTTGTTGGGCGACTGGTACCGGTATGCCGTCATGCCCACCGCTTCCAGGCTCTCATCCACCCGCTTCCAGATATCTTCCGTCGGCACGCCGATATTTTCCGGTCCAAATCCCACGTCCTCTTCCACCACGTTGCCGATGATCTGGTTATCCGGATTCTGGAACACCATGCCGGCCTTTTTCCGGATCTCCCATATGGCGTTCTCATCGGCGGTATTCATGCCGGAAACCCATACCGTACCCTCTGTCGGCGTCAGAATTCCGTTGATCTGCTTGGCAAACGTGGACTTTCCGGAGCCGTTGTGGCCCAGAATCGCCACAAAACTGCCTTTCTGAATATCTACGTTCAGATTGTCAATGGCCCGGTCCACTTCCTGTATATTTTCTTCCTCATCCCGGCGGATATAGTCAAAAATCAGCCGGCTTGCCTTGATAATTCCCATGATTTCAAACCCATCTTCCTGTGGAAACACGCCTTCGCGAACCGGCGCCGCGCCATGCGGCACCATATTGTCTCATTTTAATTGAATTCCGACGGTTCGTCAAGATCGGATACCTCCGGGTACACCAAAACAGGCGGCTGACCCGCTGCGGATCCGCCGCCTGTCTGCTGCCTGTTCCATTTCGTTATTCCATCCAGAGTCCAGAAGCGTCCAGCTGGCAGCCGTCCACCACCGTATTGGTCAGCATCCGGCCGCTTTCATCCAGATAATACCACTGGCCGGGCGCACCTTCCACCCAGCCGGTAGCCATGGAGCCATCCGGGTTCAGATAGTACCAGCTGCCGTCCAGTTCTTTCCAGCCGGTAGCCATGGCGCCGTCTTCTTCCAGATAATACCATTTGCCGTCCAGCCTCTGCCATCCGGTCTGGACATACCCTTCCGTGTTGAAATAGTACCAGATTCCCCGGATCATCTGCCAGCCGCCGGATGCGTAAGTGCCATCGGCAAACTGGTATTTGCTGCCGCCTACGTAGTTTCTCCAGCGGCCCTCCGTATCGCCCAGGCCCTCGGCCCGAACCGCCTCCGAAGACGCCCATTCGCTGTCCTTGACCCGTTTCTCCCCTTCATCCGGAACCGCCCGGACGGAGAAAAAGTACAGCTGCCCTTCGGACATATATTCTTTTAAGTCCACCTGGTTCCTGGTCACATAGACCCGCTTCACCAGATATTCTCCCTCATACAGACGCACCTCATACCGGCCGGCACCGGAAACCCGGTCCCAGCGTCCCACGCCCATGGTATCGGTCCATCGAACGTCCGCCGGCGTATCCAGATACCGGTACTCCGCCGCCAAAACCGTCATGGCCGTCAGCCAGACCATCAGCGCCGCGGCCAGAACGCCCGCATATTTCTTCCAGTGTTTCATAAGACTGTACACCCTTCTTTCTGATTTTCAGAACCTTGCTTTCAAAACGTTTCCTCCGCGCCGGCCCGTTACTTCTTCCAAATGCCGTCGGCATTGACGTAGAAGGTGTCCACATAGGTGTCCACCGCCTTGTAGCCCACGCCCGGATAGAAATAGTACCAGTTTCCATCCACCTGCGTCCATCCTTCCGCCATGGCGCCGCTGCTCAGCAGATAGTACATCTTGTCTTTGTAGTTCAGCCATCCGGTGCGCATGGCTCCCTCCACGCCGCCGTCCTGCAGCGTGTTCAGATAGTACCAGTAATCCCCCGCCTTGATCCATCCGGTCAGCATGGCGCCGCTGTCCTGCAGATAATAGGTATAGCCGTTTTTCGTCTGCCATCCGGTCAGCATAGCCCCCGAGGAGTCAAACAGATACCAGATATCTCCCAGCTTCAGCCAGGCGTCCTGCTGATAGGTGCCGTCGGGATACCGGTAGTACCAGGTGTTCCCCGACTGGATCCAGCCTACCTGGCCGGTGGCTCCCACCGCGCCGCCAATCCCGCTGTCGTTCACCTGGCCGGTACCGTCGGATACATGCTCTTCGTCGATGTACATCTCATCGGATTCCATCCACTCGCTCTTCCTGCCGTACTTCTTCTCCTCTTCCGTATGGGGCACGCTGCGCACTTTGTAGTAGTAGGTGCCTTTCTTGGTCATATACGGATAAAAGTTGTAGGACGTTCCCTTGTAGTCCTCCAGTTCCTTCACCTTCGTACTGCCCCGGTACAGGTACACGTCGTAATAATCCGAAGAAACCGCCTTGTAGTAATCGTCGTCTTCGTCCTGATCCTGGTTCCAGACGGCTCTTCCGTACCCGGAATCCCTCCAGGAAGCGTCCGACGGCGCCGCGTACTCGCCTTTGATGCCGTTTAAGCGGACCACCACTTCCAGTTCATCCGAACTCCTTCTGGAGCTGACGTACGTCCCGCCTTTTACAGAAACATTGCGGGAGCCGTAACTGCCCCGGAAGGCGTAATCGTCATCCGCCACATACAGATACAGCCGCATTTTGGGCTCGTCACCAATGGACAGATACCGGTCCTCGGAGGTAATCCACTCCGCGTCACGGATGTAGTACTTGGTGGAGTTGGTAGCGGCATAGGTCTCGTCCTCCTGCGGCTCCAGCGAATCTTCAATAATTGTTATGCTGTCCAGCGTATCTCCCGCTTCCGCATTGGTTCCGACGCGGATGGATACGGACGTAATGCTCTTGGTCGCCGCGAAAGCGGCGCCGGACGCCAGCACGGACATCAGGCAGGCGCCGAGCAGTGCTCCCAGAACCTTTTTCCCTCTGTGTTTCATCATCTGCGTCCCTCCCTGCTTGTTTTTGTACACTTTCTGTATTTTTATTATAAGCAATGGGCAAACCAGCGTCAACTTACGATATTCTTTCTTTTCGCTGACAGAGCCGGCCGGAATTTCCCCAGGAACTTCCCCAAAACAAAAGAACGCCGGAAATCTCTTTCCGACGCTCTCTTATCTGTCTTATACCAGTTCCAGAAGCACTTCCATAGCGCCGTCGCCTTTGCGCATACCGATCTTGACGATTCTGGTATAACCGCCGCTGCGGCCCACATACTTGGGAGCGATCTCATCGAACATCTTGGCTGCCAGGTCTACCTTCTTGGTGCCTTTCTTCTTTCCCGCGGGAGCGGAGGGCACTTCCGTAATATCGTAGAACACCTTCAGCATCTGCCGTCTCGCATGCAGTCTGGAGGGCAGATCCTTGCGGATCTCTTTCTCTACTTCGTCGTAAACCGTAACTTTCTTGCCGTTTACAACCTCTTTTACCCGTTTTCCGTCTTTGTCCTTGCGGGCAACCTTGGCGGTAACCTTTACCGTCTCATAGTTGTCTTTTTCCTTTACAGCCAGAGCAATCATCTTCTCCGCGATCTTGCGTACTTCTTTTGCTCTTGCTTCCGTGGTAACGATCTTGCCGTGATACAGCAGATTGGTTACCTGGTTTCTCAGAAGCGCTTTTCTCTGGTCAGAAGTTCTGCCCAGCTTTCTGTATCCTGCCATGTGATTTTCCTCCATAAAATCCGGAGTGCAGCCACGCGCCGTATGGTCTTACCAGGCCGCATCATCCATTTATTGTACCGGCTTCCCGCTCATCGGACTTACGGAAGCCGCCACATACAACCGGTTTCGATTACTCGTCGCTGGGATTCAGCTGCAGTCCCAGTTCCTTTAACTTCGCCAGCACTTCCTCCAGAGACTTGCGTCCCAGGTTGCGGACCTTCATCATATCCTCAGAGGTGCGGTTGCACAGCTCCTCTACGGTATTGATGCCGGCTCTCTTCAGGCAGTTGTAAGAACGTACGGACAGTTCCAGCTCGTCGATGTTCATCTCCAGCACTTTCTCTTTTTCATTGTCTTCCTTCTCCACCATGACTTCTGCCGTCTTGGCGTTTTCGGAAAGGTCAATGAACAGATTCAGATGCTCGCTGAGAACCTTTGCCGCCAGGCTCACCGCTTCATCGGGAGCCAGAGTGCCGTTGGTGTACACATCCAGGGTCAGCTTATCGTAGTCCGTAACCTGTCCCACACGGGTGTTTTCCACGGTCATGTTCACCCGCTCCACCGGCGTATAGATCGAGTCAATGGCAATGACTCCGATGGGCAGGTCTTCCCGCTTGTTCTTATCCGCGCTGACATAGCCGCGGCCCTTGGTGATGGTCAGTTCCATATAAAACTTGCTGTCCGTGCCGCCGCTTAAGGTGGCGATCACCTGCTCCGGATTGAGAATCTCAATGTCCGGATCCGCCTGAATGTCCGCGCCGGTGATCACGCCTTCACCTTCAAATTCGATGTAGGCGGTCTTCACCTCGTTGCTGTCGCTGTTGTTTTTAATTGCTAAGCTCTTGATGTTCATCACAATTTCAGTTACGTCCTCTTTGACGCCGGGAACGGAACTGAATTCATGCAAAACGCCGTCGATTTTCACCTGACTGACTGCAGCGCCCGGTAAAGAAGAGAGCATGATCCGTCTCAGGGAATTGCCCAGAGTCGTGCCATAACCTCTTTCCAGCGGTTCTACTACAAATTTTCCGTATTTCCTGTCTTCGGAGATCTCTGCAATCTCTATGTTTGGTTTTTCGAAATCGAACACTACTCTAGCCCCTCCTTTGGGTTATACTGTCGAGGCTTCCTGCTCACATCCTTACGGATTATTTGGAGTACAACTCGACGATAAGCATTTCATTTACCGGAACATCAATCTCTTCTCTGGTGGGCATTTCTTTTACCGTGCCGCGCAGATTTTCCTGGTCAACTTCCAGCCAGGCGGGAACCATTCTCGCGCCGGTTACTTCCAGCACGTCTTTATATCTCTGTGAAGATTTGCATTTTTCGCGGATCTCGATTACGTCGCCGGCTTTCACCAGGTAGGACGGAATGTTTACGCACTTGCCGTTTACCAGGATCTGCTTGTGGTCAACGATCTGTCTCGCTTCTCTTCTGGTGCGGCCGAAGCCCAGACGGAACACTACGTTGTCCAGTCTTCTCTCCAGAAGGATCATCAGGTTCTGGCCTACCATGCCTTCCATCTTCTCCGCTTTCGCGTAGTAGTTGCGGAAAGGTCTCTCCAGTACGCCATAGATAAATTTGGCTTTCTGCTTTTCTTTCAGCTGAAGGCCGTACTCACTCACTTTTCTGCTCGCTCTTTTTAATTCTCTGTTTGATTCTTTGTCTATTCCTAAATAGATCGGGTCTAAGCCAAGAGATCTGCATCTTTTAAGAACAGGAGTCTTATCAACTGCCACTTTTCGTACCTCCTAAATTACACTCTTCTACGTTTGGGCGGACGGCATCCGTTGTGGGGAACCGGTGTTACGTCCTTGATACTGGTTACTTCAATACCGCATGCGGAAAGCGCGCGGATTGCGGCTTCACGTCCGGATCCGGGTCCCTTAACCATAACGTCTACTGATTTCAAGCCGTGTACGATTGCTGCTTTGGCAGCCGTCTCTGCAGCCATCTGAGCTGCATACGGAGTAGATTTCCTTGAACCTCTAAATCCCAGACCACCGGCACTTGCCCATGAAATAGCGTTACCCTGCGTATCCGTCAACGTCACGATGGTGTTGTTGAAAGATGACTGGATATGTGCCTGTCCGCGTTCAACGTTTTTCTTTACGCGCTTTTTTGTCACTTTCTTTGCAGTGGACACTTTTTTAGCCATTTTAAACTAACCTACTTTCTTCCGAATTGCTCGAATCTCTGTTTCCTGTTTTTAAAACATGCAACGTGATTCTACTTCAAAGTTTCCTAATTACTTCTTCTTGTTGGCAACGGTCTTGCGGGGACCCTTGCGGGTTCTTGCGTTGGTCTTGGTCTTCTGACCGCGGACCGGCAGGCTCTTTCTGTGACGGATTCCGCGATAGCATCCGATTTCCTGCAGTCTCTTGATGTTCATGGCGATTTCTCTTCTCAGATCGCCTTCCACCATCTGCGTATCGGCTACCACTGCGGAGATCTTTCTCACTTCATCGTCCGTCAGATCCTTGACGCGGGTGTCCGGATTTACGCCGGCCTCCGCCAGAATGCGGTTCGAGCTGGCTCTTCCGATCCCGTAGATGTAGGTCAAACCGATCTCAACACGTTTTTCTCTTGGTAAATCAACACCTGAAATACGAGCCATGTGTGTAGTACACCTCCTTGTTTTTTAACCTTGTCTCTGTTTGTGCTTCGGGTTTTCACAGATTACTCTGATGCTGCCCTTGCGCTTGATGATTTTGCATTTTTCGCAAATCGGTTTTACTGATGATCTAACCTTCACAGCAATTCTCCTTTCAAATCCCGGTACACCCGGCCGGGCGTATCCGCTTATATATCTAAAAACAGCTTAGATATACAGATCAGCCAGGGCTGCTTTTGGGCAAAGTTCACCTGGCACTTCAACAAAGTCGCTAGAGCATTATAACACCTTTCCCCAGGGAAAGCAAGTGCTTTTTCCCTTTTCTTTCTATTTATCTCTCCAGATAATTCTTCCCTTGGAAAGATCGTAGGGGGACAGTTCAATGGTCACTTTATCGCCCGGCAGAATCTTGATATAATTCATGCGCAGCTTGCCGCTGATATGGGCCAGAACCTGATGTCCGTTTTCCAGTTCCACCTGGAACATGGCATTGGGCAGCTTTTCTACCACAACGCCTTCGATCTCAATCACATCCGCCTTTGACATGGCGTCTACCTCCTTATGGCTGACTTTCTCTCCTGTAGCGTTTCAGATGCTGCCGCACGGCGTCATCGCTGAGATGGCCGGCTGCCAGCAGCGCTTCCCGGTCCGTCTCCTCCCGGTCGTGGATGATCTGAATGTGTTTCCGGTTTTTGCGTTTGGGGCGGCTCACCGGCCGGATCTTTCCATCCGCTAAGAAAACATATTCTCCCTCTTCCCGGATTATGATATACAGCGTTTCCCGGTCATGGCCGGCCAGGGACCTGGCCAGAGCCCCGGTGCACCCGCTTCTCATTACAGCAGCCCCAGCCGACGCATTTCTTCTTTTTCCGAATCCTGCATCGACAGAATCTCCGGTCCGTTTTCACAGATCAGAATGGTGTTTTCGTAATGAGCGGACAGGGAACCATCCTCCGTCACAACGGTCCAGTCGTCATCCAGCCAGCAGACATCCGGCCGCCCCATATTGATCATGGGCTCCACTGCCAGGGTCATGCCCGCCTGCAGGCGGATTCCTTTCCGTTTCTGGGCGAAATTGGGCACTTCCGGATCTTCATGAAGATGTTCGCCGATGCCGTGTCCCACCAGATCCCGAACCACGCCGTATCCGAAGGCTTCCGCGTACGCCTGGATCGCCTGGGAAATATCGTTGAGATGATTCCCGGGTTTGGCGTATTTTATACCTTCAAAGAAACTTTTTCTCGTCACTTCGATGAGTTTTGCCGCCTCCGGGCTGATCTCGCCTACCGCGTGAGTCCTGGCGGAGTCCGAATGATAGCCTTTGTAGATCACGCCGGCGTCCAGGCTGACGATGTCGCCTTCCTGAATGATGTGATGGCGGTCGGGAATGCCGTGCACCACCTCATCGTTGACGGATACGCAGATAGAGGCGGGATAGCCGTTGTAATCCTTAAAGGAAGGGATGCAGCCGTGGCTGCGGATAATCTCTTCCCCCAGCCGGTCGATATCCAGCGTGGACATGCCGGGCCGCAGCGCCTTGCCCAGTTCCTCATGGGTAATGGCAAGGATTCTTCCGGCTTCCCGCATCAGCTCAATTTCCCGCGGGGATTTGATGGTTACTGACATGACGCGTCTCCCAAAACGGCAGTGATTTCCTGGAAGACTTCCTCCAGGTCTCTGGTGCCGTCCACGGCAGCCAGAACTCCCGCTTTTTTATAGTAGTCGATCAGCGGCTGCGTCTGCTGATGGTATACGTCCAGACGCTTTTTCACCGTCTCCGCCTTGTCGTCGTCCCGCAGCACCAGTTCCTGGCCGCACACGTCGCAGACGCCTTCCTGCTTCGGCGGATTGTACTGAATGTGGTATGTAGCGCCGCAGCCCAGGCAGGCTCTCCGGCCGGCCATACGGGTGATAATGGCCTCGTCCGGCACCGCCACGTCGATGGCATAGTCAATGGCGTCTCCCATGGCGTTCAGCGCCTCCGTCAGGCTCTCTGCCTGGGGAATGGTTCTGGGGAATCCATCCAGCACATAGCCGTCCCGGCAGTCCGCTTCCTGAATCCGGTTCAGCAGCATTTCAATGGTCACCGCATCCGGCACCAGCATGCCCTGATCCATATAGGATTTGGCTTTCTTTCCCAGTTCCGTGCCGCCTTTGATGTTGGCGCGGAAAATATCTCCGGTGGAAATGTGGGGGATTCCGTATTTCTGCGCGATTTTTTTCGCCTGTGTTCCCTTGCCCGCTCCCGGGGCTCCCAGCATAATAATCTTCATTTTCTCATTCCTTTCACAAAGACCAAAAGGGGATGCAGCGTTTTTAAGCAGCTGCATCTCCCCTTCATCAAGCGCGTCAATCATTCAGGAATCCCTTGTAATTGCGCACAAGCATCTGTGATTCAATTGCCTTGATGGTTTCCAGGATAACACCGACAATAATAATCAGGGAGGTGCCCGCGAAGGACAGCTGACTGATGTTGAACAGTCCGGAAACAAGAATCGGAACGATGCTGACAATGATCAGACCGCAGGCTCCGATAAAAACAATGTAGTTCAGAATGCTGTTCAGATAATCGGATGTGGGTTTGCCCGGACGGATGCCGGGGATAAAGCCGCCCTGCTTTTTAATGTTGTTGGCCACTTCCAGCGGGTTGAAGGTGATGGACGTGTAAAAATACGCGAACACCACGATCAGCACCAGGTAGATTACCAGGCCGATGGAATACACCGGCATTTCCGGTCTGCACCAGGAAGAAGAGTTCAGCATCAGCAGAATTTTTCCGCCTATGGAGGTGTAGTCCACGGTAAAGAACTGGGCGATCACAACCGGAAACGACATCAGGGAAGACGCGAAGATCACGGGAATGACACCGGCGGTGTTGACCTTCAGCGGAATGCTGGAGGACTGTCCGCCTACCATTCTGCGGCCCTGCATCTTCTGGGAATACTGCACCGGGATCTTTCTCTGAGCGTCCTGCAGCACGATGACAAAGACCACCATGGCCGCGATGACCGCCAGGATCACCAGGGCGCTGACCACCGCTACAGGGATGTTCTGCGCCGACGCGATAAATCGGGTGTACAGCGTATTGATGTCATTGGGAAGGCTGGAAATAATGTTGAAAAGCAGTACGATGGAAATTCCGTTTCCCACGCCGTTTTCTGTAATCCGCTCGCCGATCCACATCAGCAGAGCGCTGCCCGCCGTCATGGTGGCCACTGCCACTACAACGCTTAAGGCATTGAATTCCAGCAGCAGGCCCTGGCCGCCGAATCCCACCGCCATGGCGATGGACTCCACCAGCGCGAGAGCCACTGTCAGATAACGGGTATACTCCGTTATTTTTCTTCTTCCGTCCTCTCCCTCTTTCTGCATCTCTTCCAGTTTCGGAATGGCGATGGTCATCAGCTGGATGATAATGGAAGAAGTAATATAAGGGGTAATGCTCAGGGCGAAGACGGACATGCTGGTGAAGGATCCACCAGTCATGGCGTTAAAAAACCCAAATGCGTCTCCGCTCTGTCTTGCGAAAAAATCAGCAAAATAACTTGTGTTAACTCCAGGAATCGGCAATTCGGAACCGAAACGGATCACTACCAGCATCATGAAGGTATACAGGAGCTTCTTTCGGATATCCTTAATTCGAAATGCATCTCGGAGTGTTTTCAGCATATCAGATCACCTCGCAGGTTCCGCCAGCCGCTTCAATCTTGGCCTTTGCTCCCTCGCTGAATGCGTCAACCTTAACAGTCAGCTTTTTGGTCAGTTCTCCATCTCCCAGGATCTTGACGCCGTCTCTCGGATTCTTGATCACGCCGGTCTCCAGCAGAGTCTCTACCGTTACGACCGTATCGTTGTCAAATCTTTCCAGAGCGCTTACGTTAATACCTACGATTTCCTTGCTGTTCCGGTTGGTGAATCCTCTCTTCGGCAGACGTCTGTACAGAGGCATCTGGCCGCCCTCAAATCCGGGTCTGGTCGCGCCGGAACGGGCTTTCTGGCCCTTATGTCCCTTGCCGGCCGTCTTGCCGTTGCCTGAACCATGTCCGCGTCCTCTTCTGAAGCTATCGCTGTGTTTGGACCCTTCCGCAGGCCTTAAATTTGACAAATCCATGTCCGCACCTCCTTGTTTCTCCGATTAAACTTCTTCCACTTTTACCAAATGCTTCACATGCCAGATCATGCCTCTTACAGCCTCGTTATCCGGCAGTTCCACAGTCTTATGCAGCTTTCTCAGGCCCAGAGCCTCTACGGTAGCCCTCTGCTTGGGGATGGCTCCGATGGGGGATTTGACCAGGGTTACTTTCAGTTTTTCAGCCATTTTTGCACCCTCCTTAGCCTAAAATCTCTTCTACCGATTTGCCGCGAAGTCTGGCGACCTCGTCGGGAGTCTTCATCTGGCACAGGCCCTTCAGGGTAGCCAGAACCACGTTGGTCTTGTTGTTGGAACCCAGGGACTTGGTACGGATGTTCTTGATGCCAGCCAGCTCTACCACCGCACGGGCGGGGCCGCCGGCGATGATGCCGGTACCTTCGGGAGCTCTCTTCAGCAGCACCGTAGCGCTGCCGTACTTGCCCAGGAAATCGTGGGGGATACTCTTGTTCTCATCTACCGGAATCTCCACCAGATTCTTCATGGCAGCTTCTTTGCCTTTGCGGATCGCTTCCGGAACCTCGCCTGCCTTTCCAAGGCCTGCTCCTACGTGTCCATTTCCATCGCCTACCACTACCAAAGCGGAGAATCTCATGGTACGTCCGCCCTTTACGGTCTTTGATACACGCTTGATGGCCACAACTCTGTCGTTTAACTCAAACTGACTCGGGTCAATAATTGTACGTTTCATGCCGTATTCTCCTCTCTGTTAGAATTTCAGGCCGGCTTCACGGGCCGCGTCGGCCAGCGCCTGAACCTTGCCGTGATAGATAAAGCCGCCTCTGTCGAAGACAACCGTATCGATGCCTTTTTCCAGTGCTCTCTTCGCGATCAGGGTGCCTACATATGCGGCAGCCTCAACGGTGTTGGTATGCTCCAGTTCTTCTCTGGCAGCCTTTTCCGTGGTGGAGGCAGCTACCAGCGTGTTGCCGACTGAGTCATCAATAATTTGAGCATACATATGATTATTACTTCTGAACACGGCCAGACGCGGTCTTTCGGCAGTGCCGGCAAAACGGTTGCGCATTCTGGTGTGCTTTTTTACGCGAACTTCGCTTCTTGACTGTTTACTAACCATTTTTACACTCTCCTTACTTATTTCTTACCAGTCTTACCAACTTTACGTCTGATCACTTCATCAGCATATTTGATGCCCTTGCCCTTGTACGGCTCAGGTCTTCTCTTGTCTCTGATTTCAGCTGCGTATTGGCCGACTTTCTCTTTGTCAATGCCCTTTACAGTAATTTTATTCTGACCGTCCAGTACAGACTCCAGTCCTTCCGGATCCTCCATCTCTACCGGATGGGAATAGCCCAGGTTCAAAATCAGCTTCTTGCCCTGCTTGGACGCTCTGTAACCAACACCATTGACTTCCAGCACTTTCTCATATCCGTTGGTTACGCCGATGATCATGTTGTTAATCAGGGTTCTGGTCAATCCATGTAAGGATTTCATTTTCTTTAAATCATTGGGTCTGGTTACGACCACGTGGCCATCTTCTTCTTTGATGGTCATTTCCGCGGGAAGCACTCTTTCCAGAGTTCCCTTGGGTCCTTTTACAGTCACTTTATTATTTTCTGCAATCGTGACAGTTACGCCTGCCGGGATCGCGATAGGCATTCTTCCTATACGTGACATGCCGTTTACCTCCTTAAATTTTCGGAAAAGGCGTCTGCGCCTCTTCTGTTTTCAGTCCTGTTTTTTCTGCGCCTGCAGAAGATAGATCTCGCTTTGCCGTGTTACCAAATGAAAGCCAGTACTTCGCCGCCGACACCCAGCTGACGCGCTTCTTTATCGGTTACCACTCCCTGGTTCGTGGAAATGATCGCGGTTCCCAGTCCTCCCAGTACCTTGGGCAGGTCTTCCTTGCTGGCGTATACACGCAGGCCGGGCTTGGAAATTCTCTTCAGACCGGTGATGATCTTCTCGTTCTTGTCCGCGCCGTACTTCAGGGTGATGCGGATGGTCTGGAACGCGCCGTCCTCAACCAGATCATACTTCTTTACATATCCCTCTTTCACAAGGATGTCGGCAATGGCCAGTTTCATCTTGGAAGACGGAACGTCTACTGTATCATGTTTCGCAGTATTGGCATTACGGATTCTTGTAAGCATATCTGCAATCGGATCGCTCATTGTCATGATATTCTTCCTCCTAATTCTATTTCAAGCGGAACAGCATTGCCTGGCTTCGCAAAGTACTCCATGCGCCGCCAAGTTGCTTTATGCGGTTTGTTCGCTTAACTAAATTCGCACTCGCTTTCGCTCCTGCTCATTAAGGTGCGCGAACGACCTCGCACTAGGCTCATTCTACGCCTGCGGCTTGAATTCGCCAAGTTGCTTTCATGCGGTTTGTTCGCTTAACTAAATTCGCACTCGCTTCCGCTCCTGCTCATTAAGGTGCGCGAACGACCTCGCACTAGGCTCATTCTACGCCTGCGGCTTGAATTCGCCAAGTTGCTTTCGGTCACCAGCTGGCTTTCTTGACACCCGGAATCTGGCCTTTGTACGCTAACTCACGGAAGCAGATACGGCAGATGCCGTACTTTCTCAGATATGCGTGCGGACGACCGCAGATTCTGCAGCGGTTATACTCTCTGGTGGAGAATTTCGCCGGACGCTGCTGCTTAATCTTCATTGAAGTTTTAGCCATGGAATTTTC
Organism: uncultured Lachnospiraceae bacterium; assembly: GCA_944380605.1. Lineage (GTDB taxonomy): Bacteria > Bacillota > Clostridia > Lachnospirales > Lachnospiraceae > UBA3402. The sequence goes on from CALWIA010000015.1 coordinate 17,693, forward strand.
CTCCTACTTATTTCTGAAACGGCATATTGAATAAAGTCAACAGTTCACGGGCCTCTTCGTCCGTCTTGGCAGTGGTGACAAAGATGATATCCATGCCTCTTACCTTGTCTACCTTGTCATATTCGATTTCCGGGAAAATCAGCTGTTCCTTGATGCCCAGCGCGTAGTTTCCTCTTCCGTCGAAGGCGTTGGGATTCACGCCGCGGAAGTCACGTACGCGGGGAAGCGCCAGGTTGATCAGGCGATCCGCGAACTCGTACATCTTCTCACCCCGCAGAGTCACTTTGCAGCCAATGGGCATGCCCTCACGGATTTTGAAGTTTGCTACGGATTTTTTCGCTCTGGTGGTCACAGCCTTCTGGCCGGTGATGATCTCCAGATCTCTGACTGCGGAGTCCAGGACTTTCGCATTTTCTTTCGCTTCGCCGACGCCCATGTTGATAACGATCTTATCCAGCTTCGGAACTTCCATAATGTTCTTGTAGCCGAACTTCTTGATCAGAGCGTCTACGATTTCATTCTGATATAATTCTTTTAATCTGGCCACGATTTTTTTCCTCCTCTCCTGAATCAGTCAATTACCTTGCCGGTCTTTCTGGCAACGCGGACCTTCTTGCCGTCTTTGATCTCAAAGCCGACGCGAGTCGCCTGGCCGTCTACAACCAGCATTACGTTGGAAATGTCAATCGGGGCTTCCTTGCTGATGATGCCGCCGTTGGGATTGGAAGCGCTGGGTTTCGCGTGCTTCGTTACCATGTTGCAGCCTTCCACCAGGATCTTGCCGGTCTTGGTGCTCACATGCAGCACTTTGCCGGTTTTGTCTTTATCTTTTCCCGCAATAACCTTTACCAGGTCATCTTTTCTGATTTTATGCACAGTGCACACCTCCTTACAGTACTTCCGGAGCCAGGGAAACAATCTTCATGAACTGCTTCTCTCTCAGCTCTCTCGCAACCGGTCCGAAGATACGGGTGCCTCTCGGAGTCTTGTCGTCCTTGATAATTACTGCTGCGTTCTCATCGAACTTGATATAGGAACCGTCTTTGCGGCGCGCGCCCTTTACGGTGCGGACCACAACTGCCTTTACAACGTCGCCCTTCTTTACAACACCGCCTGGCGTTGCATCTTTGACGCTGGCAACGATAATATCGCCAATATTCGCATATCTTCTGGTAGAGCCGCCCATAACACGGATGCAAAGCAGTTCTTTCGCACCGGTATTATCAGCAACCTTCAGTCTGGTTTCCTGCTGAATCATGCCTGATACCCCTTTCTTTCACCGCGGCTGCCGCGGCACTGATTATTTCGCTTTCTCAACGATCTCCACAAGTCTCCATCTTTTGTCCTTGGAAAGCGGTCTGGTTTCCATAACTCTTACGGTATCTCCGATGGCGCACTCGTTCTTTTCGTCATGTGCTTTCAGTTTATAGGTTCTCTTTACGATCTTGCCGTATAAAGGATGCTTTACGTGGTCTTCGATTGCCACAACGATGGTCTTGTCCATCTTGTCGCTTACGACTTTACCGGTACGTGTCTTTCTCAAATTTCTTTCCACGACTTTTTTTCTCCTCTCATATTCTGCGGTGACAGTCTCCGGACCGGCTTAAAGCGCCGGCCGCAGGAGCATTACGCCATTTTGGACTTTTCCGTAATAACAGTCTGAATTCTGGCGATGTTTCTGCGAACCTCTTTGATTCTGCTGGTGTTGTCCAGCTGGTTCGTCGCATTCTGAAATCTCAGATTGAAAAGTTCTTTCTTCGCTGCTACCAGTTCTTCGTTTAACTCCGCAGCGGTCTTTGCCTTCAAATCTTCTACGTACTTATTCGTTCTCACTGTTATCACCGCCTTCTAAATCTGCCTTAGCAGCAATCTTACATTTACAGGGCAACTTGTGCATGGCAAGACGCAGCGCCTCGCGGGCAGTCTCTTCCGGTACGCCGGCAATTTCGAACATCACACGGCCCGGCTTTACTACCGCTACCCAGTACTCCAGCGCGCCTTTACCGGAACCCATACGGGTTTCCGCGGGCTTCGCGGTTACGGGCTTATCCGGGAAAATCTTGATCCAAACTTTACCGCCACGCTTGATGTAACGGGTCATGGCGATACGGGCTGCTTCTATCTGGTTGGACTTGATCCAACACGGCTCCAGAGCGACTAAACCATACTCACCGTTGGAAATGGTGTTGCCTCTTAAGGCTTTGCCAGCCATGCTTCCACGGAACTGTTTACGACGCTTTACCCTCTTGGGCATTAACATTATTTATCGCTCCCTTCCTTGTTTCCCTTAGTTGGAAGTACTTCGCCTTTATAGATCCATACCTTTACGCCGATTTTGCCGTAGGTGGTGTCTGCCTCAGCGAATCCATAGTCAATATCTGCTCTCAGTGTCTGCAGCGGAATGGTTCCCTCGCTGTAGAACTCGGTACGGGCGATATCCGCTCCGCCCAGACGGCCTGCGCAGGCAGCCTTGATGCCTTTTACGCCAGCCTTCATGGAACGGCCCATGCTGGACTTCATAGCCCGACGGAAGGAAACACGGTTCTCCAGCTGCTGCGCGATGTTCTCGGCAACCAGCTGCGCATCCCGGTCCGGTCTCTTGATCTCTTTGATGTCGATGAACAGCTTCTTGGCGGTCATCTTCTGGACTTCCGCTTTCAGCTTCTCGATTTCCGCGCCGCCCTTGCCGATTACCACGCCGGGCTTCGCCGTATAAACGATCACCTTTACCCGATCGGAAGCTCTTTCGATCTCGATTTTGGAGATACCGGAATTGTACAGTCTCTTTTTCAGGAATTTTCTGATCTTATAATCTTCCACCAGATTGTCCGCGAAATCCGCTTCCGCGTACCATCTGGAATCCCAGTCTTTGATAACACCGACTCTTAAGCCGTGTGGATTCACTTTCTGTCCCATATTTGCCTCCTATCTCTCATTCAGCACAACCGTGATATGGCTGGTTCTCTTCTCGATTCTGTACGCTCTGCCCTGCGCTCTCGGCTTGATCCGCTTCATCGTCGGTCCCTTGTTGGCATAGCACTCTTCCACATACAGGTTGTCTCTGCTTAAGCCGTTGTTGTTCTCCGCGTTGGCGATTGCCGACTCCAGCAGTTTCTTGATCAGTGAAGAAGCATATCTGGGATTGTAGGTTACGATACCAAGTGCTGTCTGCACGTCTTTGCCTCTGATGGCATCTAATACGAAGCATGCTTTCTGGACAGATACTCTGGCGTAGGATAACTTCGCGGAGGGTCTGGTGTCCTTCTGAGCATTTCTTTCTCTCTTAATCTGACTTCTATGTCCTTTAGCCATTGCTATAACCTCCTTTCAACTCTGACGATTAACGTTTGGTCTTCTTCTCGTCTTTGCCGTGGCCTCTGTAGGTTCTGGTAGCCACGAATTCACCCAGCTTATGTCCAACCATATCTTCGGTGATATATACCGGAACATGCTTTCTGCCGTCGTGAACTGCGATTGTATGTCCAACCATCTGCGGGAAGATTGTAGAACGGCGGGACCAGGTCTTGATGACCTGCTTCTGTCCGGCTGCATTCATCGCATCTACCTTTTTCAGCAGATGTGCATCTGCAAATGGTCCTTTTTTAAGTGAACGTCCCATATGGTTTTTCCTCCTTCAACTATTTGATGGTCTTGCCATCGCGTCTTCTTACGATCAACTTGTTAGACTGCTTGTTTTTCTTTCTGGTCTTCAGACCCAGAGCAGGCTTGCCCCACGGAGTGCTGGGACCCGGACGGCCGATACCGGTCTTGCCTTCGCCGCCGCCGTGCGGATGGTCGTTGGGGTTCATAACAGAACCGCGGACAGTAGGACGGATACCCATATGACGTTTTCTTCCGGCTTTACCGATGTTGATCAGGTTGTGCTCGCCGTTGCCCACAACGCCGATGGTGGCGCGGCAGACAATGGGAACCATACGCATCTCGCCTGAAGGAAGTCTTAAAGTGGCATATTTGCCTTCTTTAGCCATTAACTGCGCTGCGTTGCCGGCGGAACGAACCAGCTGGCCGCCCTTTCCGGGATACAGCTCGATGTTGTGGATCTGCGCACCTACCGGAACCTCGCTTAAGGGCAGGCAGTTGCCTACCTTGGCTTCTGCGTGAGGGCCGCTCATAACCTTCATGCCGTCGGTCAGGCCTTCGGGAGCCAGGATATAGGACTTGGTTCCGTCTTCGTAGCAGATCAGCGCGATGTTGGCGCTTCTGTTGGGATCGTATTCGATTCCGATAACCGTTGCCGGGATATTATCTTTGGAATTTCTCTTGAAATCCACCAGTCTGTATTTTCTTCTGTTGCCGCCTCCGCGGTGTCTTACAGTGATTTTGCCCTGATTGTTGCGGCCGGCATTCTTCTTTAAAGAAACGACCAGAGATTTCTCCGGAGCCTTCTTCGTAATCTCGCTGAAGTCGGAGCCAGTCATATTTCTTCTGGAAGGTGTATATGGGTTGTATGTTTTAATTCCCATGGTGAAACTCCTTTCAACTTCTCATTTCAACGCATCCGCGTGTTTCGTTTATCACGGCTCATACGGCCGTATAGCTTCTTATACGGGTTTCAGACGGCTCTTACAGTCCGCTGAATACCTCGATCTCTTTGCTGTCTTCCGTCAGCTGCACGATGGCCTTTTTGGTCTTCGCCGTTCTGCCCACGGTCATGCCTCTTCTTTTCTTCTTGCCATCCAGGTTCATGGTGTTGACACGAGCCACCTTGGTGCCCGGGAACATCTTCTCGACAGCTTCTTTGATCTGGCTCTTGTTGGCTTCCGTATGCACCAGGAAGGTGTATTTTCTTTCAGCCATAGCGTTCATGCTCTTCTCGGTAATAACCGGTTTGAGGATTACGTCGTAATATTGAATGGTAGCCATTATGCGTACACCTCCTCGATATTTGCAACGGCCGCCTTGGTAGCGACTACCGTGTTGTACTTCAGGATATCGTATACATTGATGGTGTTGACCGCCGCGGTCTTCACATCCGGAATGTTTCTGGCGGAAATCGCCGCGTTGGTGCTGCCCTCGTCCAGAACCACCAGGGCCTTGGAAACCTTCAGGTTGTTCATCACGTTTACGAACTTCTTGGTCTTGATCTCGTCAAACTTGATCTCGTCCACAACGATGAACTTGTTCTCGTTGACTCTGCTGGTCAGCGCGGACTTCAGAGCCGCTCTCTTTTCTTTCTTGTTCAGGCGAATGGTGTAATCCCGGGGAGTGGGAGCAAATACCATGCCGCCGCCCTTCCACTGGGGCGCTCTCGTGGAACCCTGTCTCGCGTGGCCGGTTCCTTTCTGTCTCCAGGGCTTTCTGCCGCCGCCGGATACCTCAGAACGGGTTTTGGCTTTCTGGGTGCCCTGGCGCTTGTTGGCCAGCTGGGCAACGACAGCCATATGAACCAGATGCTCGTTGACATCTACGCCGAACACGGCATCGTTCAGTTCTAAAGTACCTACTTCTTTACCTTCCATATTGTAAACAGCTACGTTTGCCATTTCAGTATTCCTCCTTTCCTGTAAAAGCATTAAACTGCTTTTACCGTTTCCTTCAGCGTTACTAAGGCCTTCTTCGGTCCGGGAACCGCGCCCTTGACCAGAATCAGGTTGTTCTCAGCATCCACGCGAACCACTTCCAGATTCTGAATGGTAACCTTCTTGTGGCCCATGTGTCCGGGCATTCCTTTTCCCTTGAATACCTTGCTGGGATCGGAGCAGGCGCCGTTGGAACCCTGATGTCTGTGGAACTTGGAACCGTGAGCCATGGGTCCTCTGTGCTGTCCGTGTCTCTTAATCGCGCCCTGGAAACCTTTTCCTTTGGAAATCGCCGTCGCGTCGATCTTGTCGCCGGCCGCGAAAATGTCAGCCTTGATCTCATCCTTTACGGAATACTCTTCCGCGTTGTCAAACTTCAGTTCGCGGACAAATCTCTTGTAGGAAACGCCAGCCTTGTCAAAATGGCCCTTTAACGGCTTGGTAACCAGCTTTTCTCTCTTGTCCACAAAGCCGACCTGTACGGCCTTGTATCCGTCGTTCTCCACAGTCTTAACCTGGGTCACCACGCAGGGACCAGCCTGAAGAACGGTTACGGGAGTCAAAACTCCTTCGTCGTTGAAGATCTGAGTCATTCCGACTTTTGTAGCTAAAATCGCTTTCTTCATTCCTTTTAACCTCCTGTTTTGAATCTACAGCGGAACGCATCTGCGTTCATCCTAGAACAGGCTCTATATTAACCTTTTCTGGATTTCAAAATTAATTACTTTTTGTTCTTCATCTTGATGTCGATGAATACGCCTGCCGGCATCTCCAGTCTGGACAGCGCTTCCACCGTCTTGGGATTGGGGGAAATGATGTCGATCAGTCTCTTGTGGGTTCTCTGCTCGAACTGCTCTCTGGAATCTTTGTACTTGTGTACGGCTCTCAGAATCGTCACAACTTCCTTCTTCGTGGGCAGCGGCACCGGTCCGCTCACCTGAGATCCCGTCTTTTTCACAGTGTCGATGATTTTGCCTGCCGACTGATCCACCAGCTGGTGATCATACGCCTTCAGTGTGATTCTCATTACTTGACTTGCCATAAAAAAAGTCGCCTCCTTTTCGCACTTTTACATGAAGTACGACAAGCGGTGACTGTACACGTTTCCGGGTGTATCATCTTCTTCAATGCACACCGTTTCTACATCTTGCCTGCAGAATATCTGTTTGTACAGTGACTTGTCGCCAGTTTTCTAACTTGACATTCGCTCCACGGAAAACCTGCCTCGGCGGGCAGCAACCTCACGCTTCAACGCTATCATGTCACAGCCTTGTAAGCATAGCATATTTTTCTTGGTATTGCAAGCACTTTTTTCTGATTTTATCCGGATGCCCGCCGGCGCAGGCGCGGCGGCCGCCCGGCCGGCATATCGCGCAAAAAACATCCGGAACCGCCGCGGTTTCCCGCCGTCCCGGATGCCTGCGTCATTTCTTCTTATAATATAGGAGAGAACCCATTAGTCCCACCAGATCGGCTCTTCCGCTTCTCTGCCGATCACCTCACCGGCGCCCACCGCCATATCGTTGACCGCCGTGATCTCGCCGGTGCTGTTGGTGGTGTACTCCGTGCCGTCCGCGTCTTTGGTGCCGGACGCGTTCTTTTTGATCTTGCCGGAGGTGTTGACCAGATAGGTCTTGCCGCCGGGTATGGTAATGGCCTGGTACTTGGTTCCGTCTTCCGCCTTCTGCAGCTTGCCCATATAATACAGCTTGCTGTTTTCCACTCCCGTATAGCCCTTGCCGGAAGAAGTAAAGTAGTACTCAGTCACATTGCCGTCGCCTTCCTCGATGTCTTCCTTGCCTTTCAGAGGCGTGCGGTCGTTGACGTCAAAGAAATACGCGGTGTACTCTTCCATGCTGCTGTTGGAATAGACCTTGATCAGGCCGTAGACCGGACTGCCCAGTTCGTCGAACAGATAGGTCTTGCCGTTGATCCGGTCAAAATCGCTCACCGTCGCTTCGCCCTTGACCGGTCCCACCTTGGGTTTTCCATCTCTGGAAAAATAGAACCAGTCCACGTCGTCGGCATATCCTGCCAGCTCTTCCGGCGGCTCCGCCGAATACCAGCCGGTCACCGCCTTGCCGTCGCTTCCATAGAAACGATAGCCTTCCAGGGTTCCGTCGTCATTGTCCTCCAGATTGACCCAGCCGGTCTGCATGGCGCCGTACTCGTCGAAGCAGTAATAGGTGCCGTCGATCCGCTTTTCTCCGTAGTCCCCGTCGTCCTCTTCATCCGGCACGTACTTCTTTCCGCTGGAGTTGAAATAGTACCAGCACTTGCCGTCATAGTCGCCGTAGGGCTCCCACTCGTAATCGTTCTCGTCTTCCGGCGGCTCCAGCTTGTGCCAGCCCACCAGGGCCGCGCCGTCGGAACCGGCAAAGTACATGTTGTCATCCACCCAGCCGGTCTGCATCATGCCTTCTTCGTCAAAGTAGTACCACTTTCCGCTGATCTTTTTCCAGCCGTCCATCATGGCCTTGCCGCTGTCGTTAAAGTAGTACCAGTAGATGCCGTCGGTTCTTCCGTTGGGGCTGGTATCCAGCTCCATCCATTTTCCGGAAACCATAATGCCGTTTTCATCCACGTAGTAGTACTCGTCCACCCAGCTGCTCACCGCCATACGGCCGCTGCCGTCCAGGTACCGCCAGAGATTGTCATTGCCCCGTCTCCACTCGTAGGTCACCCGGTATCCGTCCGAATCATAATACACCCAACTGCCGTCTTCCGACGCCCAGCCCGCCGCGTATGCCGCCATGGAGCTTCCGGCAGCCAGCGCCGCGGTCAGCGCCAGTATGGCCAGTCCCTTGTTTTTCATATTGTCCTCTCCTTCGTATGGTGCAATTTCCTATCTTTTATTGTAGCAGGACAACCGTATTTATTCAATCAGAAATATCTTTCAATTCTATTACAAATGGGGATTTTTGCTGTTTTTATTGACGCTTCCGGCCCCTTCGGCTATAATCGGCAGTGATGAATACAGGAATCTGTCAGAAGAAAGGCTGGTGCGCGCATGATCTGGGCGGCAAACAACTGGAAAGACTATGAAGTAATCGACTGCTCCAACGGAGAAAAACTGGAGCGATGGGGGGATTATCTGCTGATCCGGCCGGACCCGCAGGTGATCTGGGACACGCCCCGCCGGCACCCCGGCTGGAAATACCCCAACGGCCATTACCATCGCAGCGCCAGAGGCGGCGGCCAGTGGGAGTTTTTTGACCTGCCTCAGCAGTGGAGCATCGGCTATCGGGATCTGACCTTTCATTTAAAACCCTTCAGTTTCAAACACACCGGCCTATTTCCGGAACAGGCCGCCAACTGGGATTGGTTCAGAGACAAGATCCGCAGCGCCGGCCGGCCGGTAAAAGTGCTGAACCTGTTCGCCTACACCGGCGGCGCCACGCTGGCGGCCGCCAAAGCCGGTGCTTCCGTGACCCACATCGACGCTTCCAAAGGCATGGTCACCTGGGCCAGGGAAAACGCAAAAGCCAGCGGACTGGAAAACGCTCCCATCCGCTGGATCGTAGACGACTGCGTCAAATTCGTGGAGCGGGAGATCCGGCGGGGCAGCCGCTACGACGCCGTCATCATGGATCCGCCCTCCTACGGCCGCGGCCCCAAAGGCGAGATCTGGAAAATCGAAGACGCCATCCATCCGCTGATCCGGCTGTGCGCCGGCCTGCTGTCCGACCGGCCGCTGTTCTTCCTGATCAACTCTTATACCACCGGACTGGCGCCTTCGGTTCTGACCTATATGCTTTCCACGGAGGTGGCCCGCCGCCACGGCGGAACCGTATCTTCCGAGGAAGTGGGCCTTCCGGTGACGGAAAGCGGCCTGATGCTGCCCTGCGGCGCCTCCGGACGCTGGGAAGCCTAGGCCCTCCCGGCCCGGTTTCAGACGGCGAAGGGCGCAATGCCCAGCACGTCCGCCAGCTGCAGAAGGCTGTGAATGATATAATCCGGATGCACGTCTTCCGGCCGCGCGTCCCGCTGCCGGACCAGCCAGCAGGTATCCAGCCCCGCGTCATGTCCGCCCTGGATATCGGAGGTCAGCGAATCTCCGATGACCAGGGCGGTTTCTTTTCGAAAATCCGGAATATGAGCCTCCACATAGACAAAAAACTCCCGGGACGGCTTTCCGCAGCCGATTCTTTCGGAAATAAACATGTCCTGAAAATATCCCGTCAGCCCGGCGCCGTTCATGCGGAACACCTGGGTTTCTTCCACGCCGTTGGTAATCACATACAGGCGGAACTCTTTCTGCAGCCGCGCCAGAACCTGGTGCACATACGGCATTTCCTGGGTGCCCCGGTTCAGATAGGACCGGTATACCCGTTCCCACGCCCGGCCGTCCACCTGCTTTCCATACCGTTCCATAAACGCGGCGAACCGGGTATTTACTCCTTCTTCCACAGAAATCTCCCGCCGTTCGATCTTTTTCCACAGTGCGTCGTTCATGGTTTTATACGTCCGATACCGTTCTTCCGTCCAGTCCTCTCCCATGTCGCGCATCAGGCACCGGAAGGATTCTTTCTCATTGGCGTCAAAATCCAGCAGCGTGTTGTCCACGTCAAACAGCAGTACATCGTAATGTTTCATATCGGCCTCCTGCCCCTCTCTCCATCCGCGTCTTCCGCGAAAGAAAAAGGCTTCCAGGAAAACCTGGAAGCCTGATTTTGGTTCAATTATTCGATAATGGAAACAACTCTTCCGGAACCAACAGTTCTGCCGCCTTCACGGATAGCGAAACGAAGACCCTGCTCCATAGCTACGGGATGGATCAGTTCAACGGTCATCTCTACGTTATCACCAGGCATGCACATCTCAGTGCCGGCCGGCAGTTCGCAAACGCCGGTAACGTCGGTAGTTCTGAAGTAGAACTGCGGACGATAGTTGTTGAAGAACGGAGTATGACGGCCGCCCTCGTCCTTGGTCAGAACGTATACCTGAGCGGTAAACTTCTTATGGCACTTTACAGAGCCGGGTTTGCACAGACACTGTCCTCTTTCGATTTCCGTTCTCTGTACGCCGCGCAGCAGAGCGCCGATGTTGTCGCCGGCCTGAGCCTCGTCCAGCAGCTTGCGGAACATCTCGATACCGGTTACAACGGTCTTGCGGACATCCTCGTGAATACCAACGATCTCAACTTCATCGTTCAGATGCAGAGCGCCGCGCTCTACTCTACCGGTAGCAACCGTACCACGGCCGGTGATGGTGAACACGTCCTCAACAGGCATCAGGAAGGGCTTATCCGTCTCACGAACAGGATCCGGAACCCACTCGTCAACAGCTTCCATCAGTTCGATGATCTTGTCACCCCACGGTCCCATGGGATCTTCCAGAGCCTTCAGAGCGGAACCCTGAATGATGGGAGTGTCATCGCCCGGGAACTCGTACTCGTTGAGCAGTTCACGGATTTCCATATCAACCAGCTCCAGCAGTTCGGGATCGTCAACCATATCGCACTTGTTCATGAATACTACGATATAGGGAACGCCTACCTGACGGGACAGCAGGATGTGCTCTCTGGTCTGAGCCATAACGCCATCGGTAGCGGCAACAACCAGGATCGCGCCGTCCATCTGAGCAGCGCCGGTGATCATGTTCTTAACGTAGTCCGCATGGCCGGGGCAGTCAACGTGCGCATAGTGTCTCTTGGGAGTCTCGTACTCAACGTGAGCGGTAGAAATCGTGATTCCACGCTCTCTCTCTTCCGGAGCCTTATCGATGTTCTCGAAAGCAACGGCTTCGCCGGTACCGTATCTCTCGTGCAGAGTCTTGGTAATCGCAGCAGTTAACGTGGTTTTGCCATGGTCTACGTGGCCGATGGTACCGATGTTACAATGCGGTTTGGTTCTTTCAAACTTTGCTTTTGCCATTTTAAAACGTCCTCCTTGAATTGGCCCCTCTGGGCTTTTCTTTGTGACCGGCGCCCATAGGGGGACGCCCGGCCATACATTTACACCAGGCTAGAGTTTATTATATGCGATTTGCACTTATTTTTCAAGCCTGTAATCATTATTTGCCTTTTCTTTCAGCAATAACTTTTTCCTGAACGGACTTGGGAACCGGCTCGTATTTCTCAAAGAACATGGAGTAGTTTCCGCGGCCCTGGGTTCTGGAACGAAGGTCTGTGGAATAGCCGAACATTTCGGACAGGGGAACATAGGCGCGGATCATCTTGCCGCCTCCGATGTCGTCCATACCCTCGATGCGGCCCCGGCGGGAGTTGATATCGCCGATGACATCGCCCATGTATTCCTCAGGCATGGTTACTTCCACCTTCATGATGGGTTCCAGCAGAATGGGGTTGGCCTTCTGCATAGCGTCCTTGAACGCCAGAGAACCGGCGATCTTGAATGCCATTTCGTTGGAGTCTACCTCGTGGTAAGATCCGTCAAATACGGTAGCATGGATGCCCAATACCGGGAAGCCTCCCAGGATACCGGCCTTGGACGCCTCTTCGATACCTGCGCCGACCGCCGGAATGTATTCCTTGGGAATCGCGCCGCCCACAACGGTGGAATCGAACTTGAAGGTCTCCTCCGCGTTGGCGTCCATGGGTTCGAAGTGTACCTTACAGTGACCGTACTGGCCGCGGCCGCCGGACTGCTTGGCGTACTTGCTGTCCACATCCACCGCCTTGGTAAAGGTTTCCTTATAGGCAACCTGCGGAGCGCCTACGTTGGCTTCCACGTTGAACTCACGCAGCAGACGGTCTACGATGATTTCCAGATGCAGCTCGCCCATACCGGAAATAATGGTCTGGCCGGTCTCCGGATCGGTCTTGGCGCGGAACGTGGGATCTTCCTCCGCCAACTTCGCCAGCGCCTCGCCCATTTTGCCCTGACCGGCTTTGGTCTTGGGCTCGATGGCGATATCGATAACCGGCTCCGGGAATTCCATGGATTCCAGGATAACCGGATGCTGCTCGTCACAGATGGTGTCGCCGGTGGTGGTGGTCTTGAAACCTACCGCAGCGGCGATGTCACCGGAATATACCTTTTCCAGTTCCTGTCTCTTGTTGGCATGCATCTGCAGAATACGGCCCACACGCTCCTTCTTGCCCTTGGTGGCGTTCAGCACGTAGGAGCCGGAATTCATGGTACCGGAGTACACACGGAAGAATGCCAGCTTACCCACGAAGGGGTCGGTCATGATCTTGAAGGCCAGAGCGGAGAAGGGCTCTTCGTCGGAAGAGTGGCGCACCACCTCGTTGCCTTCCATATCCACGCCTTTGATGGGCGGAATATCGGTAGGAGCAGGCATATATTCCAGAACCGCGTCCAGCAGCTTCTGTACGCCTTTGTTCCGGTAAGCGGAACCGCAGCATACGGGAATCGCCTTGCATTCGCAGGTGGCCTTTCTCAGGGCCTTCTTCATGTCGTCTACGGATGGCTCCTCACCCTCCAGATACTGCATCATCAGATCGTCATCCAGTTCGCAGATCTTCTCTACCAGCTCGGTCCGGTACAGCTCCGCGTCGTCCTTCATATCATCCGGAATGTCCACAACGGAGATGTCCTCGCCCTTGTCATCGTTGTAGATGTAAGCCTTCATCTCAAACAGGTCGATGATTCCCTTGAACTCATCTTCCTTGCCGATGGGCAGCTGCAGGCAGATGGCATTCTTGCCCAGACGGGTGCGGATCTGCTCTACGGCGCCGTAGAAATCAGCGCCCAGGATATCCATCTTGTTGATAAACGCCATACGGGGTACGTTGTAGGTATCCGCCTGACGCCATACATTTTCAGACTGAGGTTCCACACCGCCCTTTGCGCAGAAGACGCCTACCGCGCCGTCCAGAACACGCAGAGAACGCTCTACTTCTACCGTAAAGTCAACGTGTCCAGGAGTATCAATAATATTGATACGATGCTCCAGCGCGCCGGGTTTCTTTTTGCAGAACTCCTGAAGGGTCCAGTGGCAGGTGGTCGCAGCGGAAGTGATGGTAATGCCTCGCTCCTGCTCCTGTTCCATCCAGTCCATAGTGGCCGTACCTTCATGAGTATCACCGATTTTGTAGTTTACGCCAGTATAGTACAGAATCCGCTCGGTCAGCGTGGTCTTGCCCGCGTCGATATGAGCCATGATTCCGATATTCCTGGTTCTCTCTAACGGATATTCTCTTCCAGCCAATTGTGGTTCCTCCTATTAGAATCTGTAATGCGCAAATGCCTTGTTTGCCTCTGCCATCTTGTGCATGTCTTCTTTCTTCTTTACAGAAGCGCCGGTGTTGTTTGCGGCATCCATGATCTCGTTGGCCAGTCTCTCCTCCTGGGTCTTCTCGCCTCTCTTGCGGGAGTAGGCGGTCAGCCAGCGAAGAGCCAGCGCCTGTCTTCTCTCCGGCTTTACCTCGATGGGCACCTGGTAGGTGGCACCGCCGATACGTTTTGCCTTTACTTCCAGAACAGGCATGATGTTGTTCATTGCTTCTTCAAATACTTCTACGGCTTCTTTGCCGGTCTTGTCAGCGACCCGTTCAAAAGCGCCGTATACGATCTTCTGGGCAACACCCTTCTTGCCATCCAGCATGATGTTGTTGATCAGCTTGGTTACAACCTTGTTGTTGTAAATCGGGTCTGCCAATACGTCTCTTTTCTGAGTATGTCCCTTACGCGGCACGTTACTTCCCTCCTTAACTATATCGCAGGCATGAAACCCGCGAAGTTTAATTCATCGGTACTCACATGTTTCCATAAAATGTGTGCGTGCACGGCATTGTTTCTATATTCCTGCAACCTACAGGTCAATATCACGAATCCGGCACTAACATTCTACTGCTGTTAGTAGTACTGGTTTTACTTTTTGTCTTTCGGTCTCTTGGCGCCGTACTTGGAACGGGCCTGCTTTCTGTTGGCCACGCCTGCGGTATCCAGAGTTCCTCTTACAATGTGGTATCTGGTACCGGGAAGGTCTTTGACTCTTCCGCCGCGGATCAGAACAACGCTGTGCTCCTGCAGGTTGTGTCCCTCACCCGGAATGTAGCTGGTCACTTCGATGCCGTTAGAAAGACGTACTCTGGCGATCTTACGAAGAGCAGAGTTAGGCTTCTTCGGGGTCGCGGTCTTTACTGCGGTGCATACGCCTCTCTTCTGAGGAGAAGAAATGTTGGTCGCGCGCTTCTGTAAGGAGTTGTAGCCTCTCTGCAGAGCCGGAGCCGTGGACTTCTTAACGGAAGTCTGTCTTCCCTTTCTCACTAACTGGTTAAATGTTGGCATTTGTTTCACCTCCTGTGATATTGTCTGCGGTTGCTGTAAATCAGCTTTTTTGCACACAAAAAACAACGTTTTTTGCGCGCTTTCTCATTATATATGGATTCCCGCCGTGTGTCAAGAGCTAATTTTTACAGCGGAAGACGCCAAAAAGCCTTATTCTGCCGGCGTCGGCGGATAAATGGACCGGTCAAATCCATGGCTGCCGTAGGGCATGCCGGAAGTCACATGGCGGTTGGAATAGTCCAGCAGTTCCTGGTCCGTCAGCAGGCAGAAAGTGCCGCCGGCGGAACGGGGCGTGGTGTCAAAATGGTACCATCCGTCTCCGCAGTTGATCAGATTCCACCAGTGATGGCCGTCCAGCCGCACCACCTCGATGCTGGGAATGCCGGCGCGGCTCAAAAGCGCCAGGGAAACGGAATAATAGGTGTAGCAGTCGCCGGATTTTCTTCGGAATCCGTCATAGGCCGCCTTCACCCAGTCGCCCTTTTCCGACCGGTTCACATAGCGCAGATTTCCCCGCACCCAGGAATAGATGGCCCTGGCCTTTTCTTCCAGGCTCATGGAGTCGTTGGTAATGCCCGCCAGCACCTCGTCGGCCATGGCGTCCACGCTGTGGTGCATTTCAGACTTTTCTTCTTCCGGCGGAATCTCCGTCGGCGCCTTGTAAGAAGTCAGACAGACACCGCCGGGGCCGAAGGTGTACTGCAGGCCATCAATGGTCAGCGTCGTGTCCGCCGCCATGGCGCCGCTGTCGTCGGTCCAGTATTTCTGTCCGTTCCAGTTGATCCAGCCGGTGACCATATAGCCGTCGGCGTCAAAGTAATACCACTTGTCTTCGATTTCCTTCCAGCAGGAAATGGGATGGGATCCGTCGGTATTGATGTAATACCACCTTCCATCTTCTTCCTGCATCCACCGGTCCGTAACGCCGGGTCCGATTTCCTCTGCCTGCGCCGGCACGGTCCACAGCATCAGAAACGCCGCTGCCAGCAGAACCATGTTTCTCTTTTTCATCATACTGACCTCCTTTGCCCGCCGCCCGTTTCCGCGGCTTCTTATTCTGTAATCGCCGTGTACTCTACCGATTCCACAATGCCGTCCGTTACAATAAAGGACAGCGTGGACTGGTCTTTCGTATAGGTATAAACGCCGAATTCTTCTGTGTACTGGTCTCCGTAGGCCGCCAGCACCTCGTCCAGGGAGGAGCCTATGCGGATGCCCTCCGGCGTCGATACGGCGTCACTGGTAAAGTAGATGGAATTTACGTAGTCCACATCATCCTTCGGATAGGTGTACAGGTCAAATCCGGCATAGCTGTAGATCTTGTCCAGCCCCTGGAACGCGCAGCTCTCCGTCTCTATATAATTGTCCCAGCCGCCGAGGGCCGCCACCACCGGAGCCGCTTCCTGGTTCATGCCGATGGCCACGCCGCCGGACTGGAATACAAATCCGGCAAGGTCTGCCGCCGCAGCCGTTTCCGCGGCCTGGGCAGAACTTTCCGCTTCGGTCTCCGCCTCGCCGCTCTCCTGACTCTCTGCGGCCGCTTCCGTCTCTTCCTCAGCCGCCTCTGTCTCTTCCGCTGCCGCCTCGGTCTCTTCCTCCGTGGCTTCCGTCTCTTCCGCTGCCGCCTCCGTCTCTTCCGCCGCGGCTTCCGTCTCCGCCTCTGTCTGGCTCTCCTGGGTCTGCGCCGTCTCCTGCGCCGCTTCCGTTCCGGAGCAGCCTGCCGTCTGCACTGCCAGCGCCAGTACCGCCGCCGCCAGCCAATACTTCTTTCTCATGTCGTTTACTCCTCTTCTTCACTGAATTTTCTTATATAACCGTATTCCTGCAGCTCCTGTTCCTGCTGCGCCTGCATCTGATGATAAAATTCCGTCTTTTCCTGCCATACGGCGGCCAGGTCCGCCTCCTGCCGGTGATCTTCCAGCCCGTATTCCTGCTGCAGGATCTTTCCAAAATACCGGGACAGCTTTTCCGCTCCGGAGAGATTCAGATGCAGCCCGCCGTCGTAGGTGTCCGTAGCAAAATCCAGCCCCACTTCTTCCTGCAGATCCAGGAAGTTGATGTAGGGCACCTGGTTGTCCCTGGCGTATTCCTCCATCTGCTGGTCCCATTCTTCATACCAGGCCGGATACAGCGACGGCGCTTTGATCAGAATCAGCTGAATGCCGTTTTCCCTGCACAGCCCGGTGATCTTATCCAGATACGCGTAGGCCGTGTCCCCGAACTGATAATTTCCCAGCTTCTTCGGCTTGGGAAAGGTGCCGGCAGGCTTTTCGTCCACCCGCATATAGTAGCCGTTGTGGGAAACCTTGTCTTTGTGAAACAGATAGGTCCAGTCGTCCGCCGTCAGCTCGCTCCAGCGGGAATGGTACCGCAGCAGCGGGAATACGTAATCCAGGAAATTTTCCTCTTCTGTCATGGACGCCAGCACGTCCCGCACCTTGGACATGGACCAGCGCATGCCGTCCAGCGTCATCCGGTTGTAGGACTCTCTCTGGGGTTCGTTGTACTGCATGGACAGGACGTTGAACACCACCACTTCCGGCGTCTCATACTGCAGCGTCTCTTCCAGCAGGTAGTAGGACTGCCAGATCAGCTGCTGGGCGCTGCCCCGGATATAACTGGTAATCCCGTATTCCTCCCAAAGGGTAATGGGAGAAAAATTCTCATATACTTCGCAGTCGCCGATGAAAATCACATCGTGGTCCGTGGTCTCCTGGTAGTACTCGGCAATCAGCGCGCCTTCCACAATCCGGCCCATGTACTTGGGCTCCAGCAGGCGGGTGAGGAAAGCCAGACTCCCCACGACTATCGCCGCCATAACCGCGGCCATCATCCGTTTTCGTCTCATCTCTTCCCTCTCCTAAAATTGATTGTAGATAAACTGGCTGGAATCGTAGCCTACGCCGTAGGCGCCCAGGACCAGGGTGCACAGAAACAGCCCGTACACCGCCGCCCAGCGGACCGCCGCCGGCTTCCGGGACAGCATTTCCCGGACGCTTCCTTTTCTGCCCAGCAGGCTGGCTCCCACCAGCACAACAGTGCCTGCCGTCAGCACGCCGTAGTCCGCCGCCGTCAGCCCCAGGCTCATCAGCCGTCCATCAAACAGCTGGGAAGGGCGGGAATGCAAAAGCATATCGCCGAACATGCGAAACGTCAGAGGCACGTCCCGGTAGCAGTCCAGCATCCGCAGGCTGCTCATCAGAAGCACCGTGCGCACCACCTGGAACAGCCGGTATCCGAAGGTGCCGTCCACATGGAACCGGCGGTGAAACCGGGCATACAGCGGCTCGCACTCCTGGGAAAGAATGATAATCAGGCCGTTTAACAGGCCCCACACCACAAAGTTCCAGCTGGCGCCGTGCCAGATGCCGGTGGTAAACCACACCGCCAGGCTGGCCATGTACACCGGCATCCGCTTTCCCACGTAATCGCCCAGATGCTTCCGGCTAAACCGGGAAAGATTCAGCATCGGCTGGCATACCGACACCGGATAGAAAATGTATTCCGTAAACCAGGAACCCAGGCTGATGTGCCACCGCCGCCAGTATTCGGCAATGTTTTTGGAAAAATACGGACGCAGGAAGTTTTCTTTCACGCGGATGCCCAGCACCTGAGCAATGCCTATGGTGATGTCGATGCCGCCGGTAAAGTCGGCGTACAGCTGCAGCGCGTAAAACATCATGCCGACGAAGACATAGATGCCTCCGTAGGTCTGGGGATCTCCCACAATGGCGGTCACGCCGGTGAGCATCCGGTCGGCGATCACCAGCTTTTTAAAATACCCCCACAGCATCCGCTCCAGTCCGAAGGCGATTTCCTGCCGATCCGGCTTATGAGGAGAAAACAGCGTCTCCTTCATGTCGTCAAACCGGTTGATGGGACCCTGCACCAGCTGGGGGAAAAAAGACACAAACAGCGCCAGTTTTCCCAGGCTCTGTTCCGCCGGATACTTGGCCCGGTAGACGTCAATCAGATACCCCATGGTTATAAAGGTATAAAACGAGATGCCCAGGGGCAGCAGAAGATCTGCCGTGGGAACCTGCCTGGCGCTTCCTGCCGCCGAAAGCAGCAGGTTCACGTTGTGGATGGCAAAATTGGTATATTTCAGCACTGCCAGAATGCCGAAGTTCAGAAGCAGCCCGGCCAGCAGCAGGCGGCGCTGCCTGCGCTTGATACCTGCCTTGTAGTCCTTGCGCTGCTCCCGGCTCATTTCTTTTTTATGTTCCTTCAGATAGGATTCCTGCTGCATGTGGTACGCCCCGATGCGCCGGGCCAGCACATAGGTGCTGACTGTGGTCACCAGAATGAACACGCAGTTTTTCCAGCCGGAGGCCAGGTAAAACACGTACCCCGCCGCCAGCAGCAGACGCCACTGCCACCGGGCCGGCACCGTATAATAGAGCGCAAACAGCAGAAATACAAATCCGATAAACGTATAGGACGTAAACAGCATGGTCCCTGCCGCCGCTTAATCTTCGTCTTCCAGACGGCGCACCAGATCCCACAGCGCCTCCGCCGAATTGAAGTTCTCCGGAACGATCTGCTCCGCTCCGATCTTGACGTCAAACGCGTCGCTGATCTCCGCGATAATGGTGACGATATCGAAGGAATCCAGAATTCCATCGTCGATCAGCGTGTCACAGGTTTCAAAGTCCACATCCGGGTGCAGATCCTGCAGAATTGCCAAAATCTCATCCATACTCATTTTCTCCTTTGTCTTTCTCTCAGTTTTCCTGATCTATTTCTTTTAAAGCCATGCGGTTGATTTTTCCGTTGGCTGTAAAAGGCATTTGTCTGATCTGCCGAATCCGGTTGGGCAGCATATAGCGGGGCAGCTTCTGCTTCAGACTTGCCATAACAGCAGAAGGATCCGCCTCTCCCACGTAAAACAGCACAATCTTAGAATTTTCCGAATCGTAGATACAGGCCGCCATGCGCACGCCCTCTACCAGGCCCGCATGAATCTCAACCTCTCCCAGTTCAATCCGGTGTCCCATGTGTTTAATCTGAAAATCCCGGCGGGATACAAAGACCAGTTCTCCCCGCTCATTATACCGGCCGATGTCGCCGGTGCGGTATACAATCTCCGGATACCAGGGATTTAAGGGGTTCTGAACAAAAGCCTCCGCCGTCTTTTCTTTATTATTGTAATAGCCCAGCGTCACCGCCGTTCCGCGGATATAGATTTCACCCTCGTCCGCCCTTCGGTTCTCCTCGTCCAGCAAAAGGATCTCCGTATTTTTGAAGGGTCTTCCAATGGGAATGGCCTCATCCAGCGCAAACTCGCGGTCTACCTCGTAATAACAGGACATGCCCGTGGCCTCCGTCGGTCCGTACAGGTTGAAGAAGCGGGCCTGCGGCACGGCCTCCTTCCAGAGGCGGTACTGGCGGATGGGAAATACTTCGCTGCCGAAGGCAATGGTCCTTAAAAACTCCGGCTTTACGGTATCGAAGGTGCCGAAGGAAGAAATCATGGTCAGCGCCGACACCACCCAGCATATGGTATTGACCTGGTGCCGGTTCAAAAACTCCACCAGCCGCACCGGAAACATAAACAGACTTTTTGGCACAATATAGGTAGTAGCCCCGAACATCATCGTAGGATACAATTCTTTCAGGCAGGCGTCAAAATAGAAAGGGCTCTGGTTGGCAAATACGGTGTCTTCCCCGAAGCCCAGCACCTGAGACAGATTTTCCACATAGTCCAGCACCGAGCGGTGGCACGCCGCCACCCCTTTGGGCACGCCGGTGGAGCCGGAAGTAAAGACCACGTAGATGGGGTCGATGTCCAGTGCCTGGCTGCGGATCCGCCCCAGGGCCTCCGGATCCTCCGGATGCCGGATCATGTCTTCGTACAGAAAGATTTCTCCCTCAAACTGCAGCTGCTCCATGACCTTTCTGGTCTTTTCGTCGCAGATCACCGCTCTGGCCTGCAGCGTTTCAAAAATCAGTTCCATGCGGTACCGGGGCATTTCATCGTCCAGCGGCACATAAAAGTCCCCGCCGTACACCGCGCCGAAAAAGGCGGCCACCGCCGCCGGCGTCTTTTTCATAAAGACAACCACCGGTTCCCGGTAAATTCCCCTGGCGCTTAAAAAGCTGCCTATGGAACGGCTGTTTTCATACACTTCCCGGAACGTAAGCGCCGTTTTGTCGTCGGCGTACGCCGTCTTGTCCGGCACCCGCGCCGCCGTTTTTTCCAGATACTCCAGTATATTGGTCTGCATGGGAACAGATCCTCCCGTTTTCTTTTGCTGTTATAGATATTATAGCTTTTTCCCTGTCCTGTCAATATTTTCACCCGCAGGGCAGGCCAAACCGCCCGGATCCCCTGCCGCAATGCCTTCGATGTGGATGACCGTTCTCATTCCCGCCATATCCGCGCCTGCTTCCTCTGCTGTTTTCATACGTACGAAAAAGGGCTGCCGCATCCATACGGCAAGCCCTTTTTTCATCCAATCTCCGGTTTTTCACCGCCTCCGGCAGGCCAGGCGGCTGCTATCCAAGAGCAACCATGCTGAATACCAGCACAAACAGCGCGATGGTTTCGCAAAGACCCACTACGGTAATGTACTGCGCAAAGCCTTTTCCCGTTTCCGCCATGGCATCCGCGCCGGCTGCGCCGGCTTTTCCCTGTATAACCGCGGAGCAGGCAATCGCCACGCCGGCGCCCAGCCCCAAAAAGAGCTTCATCGTCGGATCCGCGGCGGATCCCTGCATGGTCTGCATCAGCAGGAATCCATAAATCGTCTGGGTCAGAGGCGCGCCCGCAAAGGAAGTCAGAATGAACGGAGCTGCCTTATTGCTCAGATAGCACTTCTTCCACGCTCCGATACAGGTGGTTCCCGCGATCACAACGCCGATACACGAGCCGATGGCTGCAATACTCATACACAGGCCAGTTCCAATTAATCCGATGTCCATAATACAATCTCCTTTTTCTTTTCTTTTTTATTTTTATTCCTCAAATGGTTCATATTTATGGCCGCTCCACGACAGGCCGATATGTGTGGAAAATTCCAGGGTGTTCAGCCGGATGCCGTGGACGATCACCGACAGTACATTCAGAATCATGTTCAGTCCGTGGCCGAATACCAGCACGATGACGGCAAACAGGACCAGGAGAAAATGTCCCAGCAGCGGGCTGACCATGTCGTTGATGGTCGCGGAGATTGCCGCTCCGGCCAGTCCCACCGCCCAGAGGCGGATGTAGGAAACAATGTCGGAAAATACATTGACGACCCCCAGCAGCATGGAAACAATATCCTTGACGCTGTCCAGGATGGACTGCCGGATGCTTTCCTCATAGTTCCCGAAAATAAAGTTCACCGCGAATCCGACGATGACCAGTGCCACGGCAATGGTACCCACCGGAATCCCTGACACCACCAGATCCAGGCCGAATACCGCGCTGTTTACCACCAGGGAAAGAACCACATAAAACATGCCCGCCAGTTCCAGGACGGAGCCGATATCGCCCAGCATTTTCAGGGAGCCCCGGTTCCTTGCCGCGCCGCTCAGATGAGCGATCAGCAGATGTACCAGCGCAATGGTAAACATGAGAATCTGCACGTTCTGGCTTGTGGTAAGCCCCGCTTCCCCG
Source organism: uncultured Lachnospiraceae bacterium (assembly GCA_944380605.1). Classification (GTDB taxonomy): domain Bacteria; phylum Bacillota; class Clostridia; order Lachnospirales; family Lachnospiraceae; genus UBA3402. Next base: position 40,054 of record CALWIA010000015.1, read on the forward strand.
CCTGTCCAGAACGGGTACCAGATCTTGTCCGAATATACATTGGACAGCACCGGCACCGACAGGTTCCGGAGCCATTCCGGCAGCGCCTCCGGGCTCAGGCCGAACCAGGAACAGGTAACCGCTCCCCATATTATGGTCATCCCGCCAAACAGCAGAAGCAGCCACGCCAGGGGAGGCACCGGCTTGTTCTCCTTACGGCTCTTGAAGATCAGCGCGGCGGATATGCCGCAGATCAGCAGGCCGTAGCCGCCGTCTCCGAAAATGATTCCGACAAATATGGTAATAAATACCAGAAACCAGCCGGAAATATCCGGTTCAAAATACCCTGGTACGCTTCCCAGAAAATCGGTCAGAGGATACACCAGGCTGACAAATTTGTTGTTGCGCAGCTGGGTGGGCGCGTCATCTTCCTCGGTAGGATCTTCCGCCAGAAGCCCCCATGCGTTTTCCACTGCCATGGCCTGCAGTTTGCTCAGATCCTCCGCCGGAATGAACCCGACAAGATACGCCACCGAAACCTTGTGCGGCGATGCCTCCGAAAGGTCCTCTTCTCCCATTCCGCTGGCATAGGTTTCAAACTCCACCTCTTTTTTCAGCGCCGCAATGGCCTGTTCCAGGCTTCGGCTGTAAGCCGCCAGTTCGGCCAGTTCTTCCTCTATGCTCCGCAGCTTCCGGCCGGCGTCTTCCAGCTTCTTTCGGAGTTCTCCTGTCGATACATCCGGAAGCTTGAACCGGCTGCGCTCCAGGGCGAGCCTATCTTCTTCCTCCGGCGTTTCCTGATCCAGAAGCAGAAACCGTACCACGTTTTTGCTGCGTTCCAGCACCAGCGTCCGGACGGAATCCCCCAGCCTGTCATATCCGGAAGGGCTCATTTCGTGGAGGGAAAGAGGAATCCCCTTTTCCGCCAGGAAACGGATTTCTGCCGGTTCTATGTCGCCCCAGGCTTTGATCCGCTCCAGTTCCGCCTGATACGCGGCAGAGTCCGCGTAGCATTTCTTCTGTTCTTCCTGCAGGGACTCTATCCTTCCGGCTATGGAAAGCGCCTTCTGGGTATCCGCTTCTTTCTGCTCCATGCCTTTAGCCGCTTTGTCCGCCAACGCGAACATCCCTTTTTCCAGGAAAGCGATCTGCTCCTTCAGCTGCACCAGCCGCGGCCCTTTTCCTTCTTTGATTTCAATGTGCACAAGCCCCAGCTTCCGGAGCTTTATCAGCGCGTCTTCTCTCTCTCCATCCAGTACGATCAGAGAAATTTTTTTCATAGGCACAATCATGGAACCGCAGCCTCCTTTCCAGCGGCAGCTTCATTCGCCTGCGCGATTTTCTTTTTGGAAATTTTGGAGCGGACCACTGCGCTGACCTGCTGGTCTGCCATATAAATCGAAATCTTTTTGATATTGTCCTGGGTTTCCGGAATTTTCACCTTTTCGAACAGATTGACTCTCTGGGAAGTGGTGAGCAATTCCTTCTGCAAAAGCCGGACCTGTTCCTCCAGCACCTCTGCTTCCAGGTCAAGTTCCATCGCCTTTTCCATATGACCCGCAGCCAGATCCACCCACAGAGGGGTTTCATACAGATCGTAATCCCCTCTGGAAAAATCCGCCCCTTCATACGTGGGAATCGGAACGCCCGCAATATTGCCGGTACCCTTTCGGATATTGGCAACGGCAACGGCTCCCTTCGGGAACGCGTCCGCTTCGCTGAAGACGGCAATCCACTGTTCAAACTCTTTTTCCAGCTGACGCTTCTGCTGCCTTACGGCTTTCGCGTTCGCTTCAATGGCACGGATTTCGGACTGCAGCTGCTGTTTCTTGAGGATCAGGGTAGGCAAATATCTCTGGTACATTTTGAGCGCGTCTTTCTGTACCTTTAATTCATTTTTGGTCAGTTTAATCTTTGCCAACGTTCCTGTCCCTCCTTATTTTTCAGGCCAGAATTCCTCAACCAGCTCGGACTGCATGCCGGTTTCATCCTTTTCAAAGCAGTCCGCAAGAATCTGCCAGCCCAGGTCCAGCGCGTTTTCCAGGGAAAGGTTTACCGAAAGGCTCATCAGCTTCTCCTCAAATAAACTTCCGTATTTGAGAAGCTTTTCGTCCCAGCGGTTCATCATAAAGCCCATGTTCTTCTTTTCAACCGTATCCTTGTAAGCGGAATACAAACGGATCATGGCGTCCATAAGGGCGCGGTGGTCTTTTCTGGTTTTGCCGTTTACATTCTGCTTCAGACGGGACAGAGAACCGAAGGGTTCAATCCGTCCGCCCTTCAGATAATACTGGCCTTCCGTAATGTAGCCGGTGTTGTCCGGAACCGGATGGGTCACGTCGTCGCCCGGCATGGTGGTTACGGCCAAAATCGTTACCGAACCGGAATTGTCAAAGTCAACGGCCTTCTCATAGCGGGCTGCCAGCTGGGAATACAGATCTCCCGGATATCCCCGGTTGGAGGGCACCTGTTCCTGAGTAATGGCGATTTCCTTCATCGCGTCGGCATAGTTGGTCATATCGGTCAGCAGCACCAGCACGTCCTTGTCCTGCAGCGCGAACTGTTCCGCCACCGCCAGCGCCATATCCGGAATCTTCATGCATTCTACGGTGGGATCGGCGGCGGTGTGGATAAACATCACCGTCCTGCTTAAGGCGCCGCCCTGGGAAAGGGTCTCCCTGAAATACAGGTAGTCGTCGTATTTCAGTCCCATTCCGCCGAGAATGATGACGTCCGCCTCCGCCTGCATGGCGATACGGGCCAGCAGCTCGTTGTACGGTTCTCCCGAAATGGAGAAAATCGGAAGCTTCTGGGAAACCACCAGCGTGTTGAACATATCGATCATGGGAATGTTCGTACGCATCATGCGGTTGGCCAGAATCCGCTTCGTCGGATTGACGGAAGGGCCGCCGATGGGCTTCATATTTTCTGTCAGGGCCGGTCCCTTGTCCATGGGCTCGCCGGAGCCGTTGAACACCCGGCCGAAAAGATCCTCGCTGAAGGACACCTGCATCTCATGGCCCAGGAAACGCACTTCGTCGCCTGTGGACACGCCCTTGCCGCCTGCAAATACCTGCAGGGAAACCAGGTCTCCGTCGATTTTATTCACTTCCGCAAGGGATTTGCCGAAACGCGTGCTGATGGTCGCCAGCTCGTTATTCCGAATGCCTTTGGCGCGGACCGTAATCACGTTTCCGGTTATGGATTCGATCCGGTTGTATACTTTGTTCATCCTTGCTCACCGCCTTTGCACAATGCTTCTGCTTCGCAGCTGCACCTGCCGCAGCCCTCCGCGTATTGCCGGTCGATTTCCGCTTCCCTGGCCCCGAAGGCCTCGCTCATAAATTCTGTATAATTCCAGTCGATGAATTTCTGGCGCATACGGTTGAAAAAGCCCCGCGCCTCGTCCTTATCGCTCAGATCATATTCCGAACCAAGAACGCGGATCAGCTTGTCAATGACATAGCGCTGACGCTCGGCGCCGCAGTTCGCTTCAATCAGATCAAAGGAGTTCTGCTGAAGGTACACCGCGTCCAGCATTTCTTCTTTGAGGTAGACCATGTAATCCGGCAGGCTCGTTCCCTCTTCGCCGACTACCTTCATCATGGAACCGATGTCGTTGCCGTGAAGCAGAATATTCCGCAGGAACGCCGCTTTTTCAGGCGCAATCACTCCCTGGTATTTAGACCATGAAATCAGCGGGTCGATGGCCGGATACTTACGGGCGTCCGAACGCTCCCTGGACAGGCCGTGGAACGCGCCCACCACCTTCAAAGTCGCCTGGGTCACCGGTTCGTCGAAGTTGCCGCCTGCCGGCGAAACCGTGCCGCCGATGGTGACAGAACCCTTAGAACCGTCCGGAAGGCGCACATAGCCGGCCCGCTCATAAAACGCCGCGATATAGGACTCCAGATAAGCCGGGAACGCCTCTTCTCCCGGAATCTCTTCCAGACGTCCCGACATTTCCCGGAGCGCCTGAGCCCAGCGGGAAGTGGAATCTGCCAGAAGCAGGACGTGCAGTCCCATTTGGCGGTAATATTCCGCCAGCGTTACAGAAGTATAAACCGAGGCTTCGCGGCTGGCAACCGGCATGGAAGACGTATTGCAGATGATAATGGTACGCTCCATCAGAGAACGCCCGGTCTTGGGGTCAATCAGTTCCGGGAACTCTGTCAGCGTCTCCACCACTTCTCCGGCCCGCTCTCCGCAGGCGGCTATAATCACAATATCCACGTCCGCGTATTTTGAGGTGGTGTGCTGCAGCACCGTCTTGCCTGCGCCGAAGGGCCCGGGAATACAGTAAGTCCCGCCCTTTGCCACCGGGAAGAAGGAATCGATCAGACGAACCTTCGTCTCCATGGTTTCCCTGGGCGCCAGACGTTCGCTGTAGCAGGTAACCGCGCGCTTCACCGGCCATTTGAAAGACATGGTAAGGGGAATCTCATTGCCCCGTTCATCAGCGAGAACCGCGATGGTCTCTTTAATGGTGTATTCTCCCTTCTGCGCCACGGATTTTACCATGTAATTTCCCAGCAGGTAGAAGGGAACAAAGATTTTATGGACGAAGGAACCCTCGGGAACGGTTCCTATATATTCTCCGGCTTTCACCCGATCGCCCGGTTTTGCAACGGGAGTAAATTCCCATTTCTTCTGGTCGTCCAGCGCGTTTGTATAAACGCCCCGTTCCAGGAACCACCCCGCCCGTTCCGCCAGCAGCGGAAGCGGATTCTGCAGGCCATCGTAGATCTGGCCCAGAAGACCCGGACCCAGCTCCGCGGTAAGCATGTCTCCGGTGAACGTCACTTCGTCTCCGCACTGGATTCCGTTGGTCATTTCGTAAACCTGTATCTGGGCAATCTTGCCCCGGATACGGATCACTTCGCTTTTGAGAGAGGTGTGCCCCACGTTTACATAGCAGATCTCGTTCATCGAGACGTTGCCTTCAAATTCCACGGATACCATATTTCCGTTCACACCTACAACTCGCCCTGTGTTTTGATTGTTTCCGGTCATTCTTTAACCTCCTGAGCGCCCCCATTCATAATTGAGCCGTATATGTTTCGATATGCGTCTTCGCCCCTGCTTGTATCAAACTGCTGAATTCTCAAAAGAAGCTTCAGCTTCAGCGCGTAATAAAACAGCATCGTTTCGCTGAAGGCATCCGCAGGGCGCAGCGTTTCCAAAAAATCCAGGCGGACGCGGGTCAGATACCGCTCTGCCTCCAAAGGATCCTCCATCTCCACTGCCTGACGTACCGTCTGAAGCAGGTGCCCGGAACACGCTCCGGCTTCTCCTTCAAACGGCTTTTTCAGCTTCTCTGCCCGGGCGGCGGCAAGTGCCAGGCGGAAATTCTTTTCCCACTCGTTCCACTTGTCGATAAACGAATATCCCGATTTTTTATTCTGCCTGTCAGGGACGAGGGTCAGCCCGCTTAAGGCGTTCCATGCCTTTTTCCCCAGGTTGGTTCTGCAGAGTTCATAAAATCGTTCCTCTGTAATGGGCAGCGCCGTTGTTTCACTGGCAATTTCCAAAGAGGGCAGCTGTGCGATCAGATAGTATTGATTCATACATTCTCAGCCTCTTTCATCAAAGAAATCAGTTTGGGAGTCAGATACGCGGACAGCAGCTCCGTAACGGCTTCTGCCGAATAGTCATAGTATGCCTGTCCGTCCTGCACCGAAATACGGAACCCGCCTTCAAAGTTATCGCTTGCTTTCAGCGTAACGCCTTCGCACATCCGTTTTTTCAGCCCCGCAAGCAGTTCCGCCTCCATGGAGGCCAGTTCCCGGCTTCCCACCAGAACGGAGAGGTCCTCCGCCTCCGTATTCTTGGTCCAGTTTTCTACCGCCGTAAGAATCAGCTGCGGAAGAACATCCGGAGACAGTGCCTCTTTCACGCTGTCCCCTACAATCACGTTCAGTTCTTTCGCGACGCTTTCCCTGAAGGAAATCAGAAGGTTTCTTCCGGCCTGGCGGATGGAATCTTCCCCTGCGCGCACAAAACGCTCATTCTGCGCCTGGGCGTCCCGCATGGTCTGCTCCGCTTCCGCCTTCGCGTCGGAAACGATCTTTTCCGCTTCTGCTTTCGCGGATTCCAAAATAGAAGCCGCCTCCGCTTCGGCGGCTTTTACGCCATCCTTTTTAATCTGGTCAATAAGTTCCTGCAGTTGGATTTCCATTTACGTCATCTCCTTTCCCCTTTCGGAGATCTTGTTTTTGCGTAATATAGGTAAATTATACCTCGTATTTTCACCCATTTCAACGAGAATTATGTGAATATTCACTAATTATTTTTTTAACAAAGGAAAATTTGTATGCACTTTGTGGAATCGTTCTGTTTTTATTGTATAAATACAAAAAGGCGGCAGTATTTGATTTTGTCATGCCAAATCAAATACTGCCGCCTGCATCAGGCCGTTCTTACACGTATTTTATTTCCGGTCAAACTACTCGTTCTCTGTATCGTCTTCCGTTCCTTCGAACGCGCCGTCTCCGTCATCCATCGGAACGTCCTCATCCGCCTCGTCGGCTTCAAAAGCGTCCGCCGTCTCTGCAGACATCTCCGGCTCCATGCTCTCCTCTTCGGGAAGCACGCCATCCTCGTCCTCAGACAGTTCGATCTCGTCCTCCATGCTCACATCCGTGTTCAGGCGGACGGAACGGTACCGTTTCATGCCGGTGCCGGCAGGAATCAGTTTTCCGATCAGCACGTTTTCCTTCAGACCGATCAGATGGTCCACCTTGCCGTTGATAGCCGCTTCCGTCAGAACCTTGGTGGTCTCCTGGAAGGACGCCGCCGACAGGAAGGAATCCGTAGCCAGAGAGGCCTTGGTGATACCCAGCATCACCTGGCGGCCTTCCGCCGGGCGCTTGCCTTCCTGAATCAGCTTCTCGTTCATGTCGTTGAACTCCAGCACGTTCATGGATACGCCGGGCAGCATATCGCTGTCGCCGCTTTCTTCCACGCGGATCTTCTTCAGCATCTGGCGCACAATCACCTCGATGTGCTTGTCGTTGATTTCCACGCCCTGCAGACGGTATACCCGCTGTACTTCGCGGATCATGTAGTCCTGTACGGCGCGGACGCCTTTGATCTTCAGGATATCATGGGGATTGACGCTTCCTTCCGTCAGCTCGTCTCCGGCCTCGATCACCTGTCCCTCCGTCACCTTGATCCGGGAACCGTAGGGGATCAGATACGTCTTGGAATTGCCGTTTTCCATATCCGTCACAATAATCTCGCGCTTCTTCTTCGTATCCTTGATGTTGACCTGGCCGCCGAACTCGGAAATAATCGCCAGGCCCTTGGGTTTGCGGGCCTCAAACAGCTCTTCCACACGGGGAAGACCCTGGGTGATATCGCCGCCGGCCACGCCGCCGGTATGGAAAGTACGCATGGTCAGCTGCGTACCGGGCTCGCCGATGGACTGGGCCGCGATGATACCCACAGCTTCGCCTACCTGCACCGCCTGGCCCGTGGCCATGTTGGCTCCGTAGCACTTGGCGCATACGCCGATATGGGATTTGCAGGTCAGCACGGTACGGATCTTTACAGAATCCCGTCCCAGCTTCTTCAGCACCTGCACCACCGCCACCGCCCGCTTGGGCGTGCACATATGGTTGGCCTTTACCACCACTTCGCCCGTATCCGGATCCGTAATGGTTTCGGCAATGTATCTGCCGGTCAGACGCTCCTGCAGCGTCTCAATGGTCTCGTCGCCGTCCCGGAACGCCTTGATCTCCATGTAGGGAGGCTCCTGGCCTTCGCAGCAGTCCACTTCCCGGATGATCAGATCCTGAGAAACGTCTACCAGACGTCTGGTCAGGTATCCGGAGTCCGCCGTACGCAGAGCCGTATCGGACAGACCCTTTCTGGCGCCGTGGGCGGAAATGAAGTATTCCAGTACGTCCAGGCCTTCACGGAAGTTGGACTTGATGGGCAGTTCGATGGTATGTCCGGTGGTATCCGCCATCAGTCCGCGCATGCCGGCCAGCTGCTTGATCTGCTTGTCAGAGCCTCGGGCTCCGGAGTCCGCCATCATAAAGATGTTGTTGTATTTGTCCAGACCGGTCAGCAGATCGTGGGTCAGCTGTTCGTCTGTGTTCTTCCAGGTTTCAATTACTTCTTTGTAGCGCTCTTCTTCTGTAATCAGGCCGCGGCGGAAGTTCTTGGCGATCCGGTCCACCGTCTCCTGGGCGTCGGCGATCAGCTTGGGTTTGCTGGGCGGAACCGTCATATCGGAAATGGATACGGTCATGGCCGCTCTCGTGGAGTACTTGTAGCCAATGGCCTTGATGTCGTCCAGCGTCTCCGCCGTCTTGCTGGCGCCGTGCACATTGATGACCTTTTCCAGAATCTGCTTGCACTGCTTCTTGCCGACGTGGAAATCCACCTCCAGCAGCAGTTCGTTGCCGGGCACCGAACGGTCTACGAAACCCAGGTCCTGGGGAATGATCTCATTGAAAATAAACCGTCCCACCGTGGACTCGATGACACCGCTCTTTACCGTGCCGTCGGGCATGGTCTTCTGCACCCGCACTTTTACTCTGGAATGCAGGGTTACCGCTCCGTTTTCGTACGCCAGAATCGCCTCGTTGGGGTTCTTGAAGCACATGCCCTCGCCCTTGGCGCCGGGGCGTTCCTGGGTCAGGTAGTAAATACCCAGTACCATATCCTGCGAAGGCACCGCCACCGGGCCGCCGTCCGACGGCTTCAGCAGGTTGTTGGGAGACAGCAGCAGGAAACGGCACTCTGCCTGGGCCTCGACGGACAGGGGCAGGTGCACCGCCATCTGGTCTCCATCGAAGTCGGCGTTAAACGCGGTACATACCAGCGGATGCAGCTTAATGGCCTTGCCTTCCACCAGAATGGGCTCAAATGCCTGAATGCCCAGACGGTGCAGCGTAGGAGCGCGGTTCAGCATAACCGGATGCTCTTTGATTACGTCTTCCAGCACATCCCAGACTTCCGGCTGCAGACGTTCTACCATCTTCTTGGCGCTCTTGATGTTGTGGGCCGTGCCGTTGGCCGCCAGCTCCTTCATCACAAAGGGCTTGAACAGCTCGATGGCCATTTCCTTGGGCAGGCCGCACTGATAGATCTTCAGTTCCGGACCCACCACGATTACGGAACGTCCGGAATAGTCCACACGCTTGCCCAGCAGGTTCTGACGGAACCGGCCCTGTTTTCCTTTCAGCATGTCGGACAGGGACTTTAAGGCGCGGTTGCCGGGGCCGGTCACAGGACGGCCTCTTCTGCCGTTGTCGATCAGCGCGTCCACCGCTTCCTGCAGCATGCGCTTCTCGTTGCGGACGATAATATCCGGCGCGCCCAGTTCCAGCAGGCGGGCCAGACGGTTGTTCCGGTTGATGATTCTCCGGTACAGGTCGTTCAAGTCGGAGGTGGCAAAACGGCCGCCGTCCAGCTGTACCATGGGACGCAGATCCGGCGGGATCACGGGGATCACCGTCATGATCATCCACTCCGGTTTGTTGCCGGAGCTGCGGAAAGCTTCCACCACTTCCAGGCGCTTGATGATGCGGGCGCGCTTCTGGCCGGTGGAATCTTCCAGGCCTTTCCGAAGCTCCGCGGAATCCTTTTCCAGGTCAATGGCCCGCAGCAGTTCCAGAATCGCTTCCGCGCCCATGCCGACGCGGAACGCGCCCGCGCCGTACTTTTCCAGTTCTTCCCGGTATTCTTTCTCCGACAGCACCTGCTTGTACTGCAGGCCGGTGGATCCGGGATCCAGTACAATATAAGAAGCGAAGTACAGCACCTTCTCCAGCACTCTGGGAGAAATGTCCAGAATCAGTCCCATCCGGCTGGGGATGCCCTTGAAGTACCAGATATGGGACACCGGAGCCGCCAGGGCGATATGGCCGATCCGTTCCCGGCGCACGCTGGCCTTGGTCACTTCCACGCCGCAGCGGTCGCAGATCACGCCTTTGTAGCGGATTTTCTTATATTTGCCGCAATGGCACTCCCAGTCTTTGCTGGGTCCGAAAATTCTCTCGCAGAACAGGCCGTCCCGTTCCGGCTTCAGGGTTCTGTAGTTGATGGTCTCCGGTTTCTTCACTTCTCCATGAGACCACTCCAGAATCTTCTCCGGAGAAGCCAGGCCAATCTTAATCGCGTCGAATGTCAATGGTTGATAGGTTTCATTCGTCTCAGGCATGAGTGATACTCCCTTCTTTTATTCTTCGTCAGAGAAATCGTCATCCGCACCGGCATAATCGTCCATGCCGATGTCATCATCCCCTTCATCCACGTTCACCAGTTCTCCGTTCTGGAATTCCTGGTGCTGATAGCCGTAGTCGCCGAAGGATTCCTCCCTGTCATAGCGTCTGTCGCCCTCAATGATCGAGCGCAGATCCGTATCGCCGTAATCAGAGCTTTCCGTCAGTTCCACTTCCGTGTTGTCGTCTTTCAATACTCTTACATCCAGTCCCAGCGACTGCAGTTCCTTCAGAAGAACTTTGAAGGACTCGGGAATGCCGGGTTCCGGAATATTCTCACCCTTGATAATCGCCTCGTAGGTCTTGACACGGCCCACCACGTCGTCGGACTTCACCGTCAGGATCTCCTGCAGCGTGTAAGACGCGCCGTAGGCTTCCAGAGCCCACACCTCCATCTCACCGAAACGCTGGCCGCCGAACTGCGCCTTGCCTCCCAGAGGCTGCTGCGTCACCAGGGAGTATGGGCCGGTGGAACGGGCATGGATCTTGTCGTCCACCAGGTGATGCAGCTTCAGGTAATGCATGTGGCCAATGGTAACCGGACTGTCAAAATACTCGCCGGTGCGTCCGTCTCTTAAGCGCACCTTTCCGTCCCGGCTGATGGGAACGCCCTTCCACAGCTCTCTGTGCTCCAGATGCTGTCCCAGGTATTCCATAACCTCAGGCCGCAGAATCTCTTTATATTTTTCCTGGAATTCTTCCCAGGAGGTGTTGACATAATCATTGGCCACTTCCAGCGTGTCCATGATATCCACCTCGTTGGCGCCGTCAAAGACCGGCGTCGAGATGTTGAAGCCCAGGGCCTTGGCCGCCAGGCTTAAATGGATTTCCAGCACCTGTCCGATGTTCATACGGGACGGCACGCCCAGCGGATTCAGTACGATATCCAGCGGCCGGCCGTTGGGCAGGAAGGGCATATCCTCTACCGGAAGCACCCGGGAAACCACACCCTTGTTTCCGTGACGGCCTGCCATCTTGTCGCCTACGGAAATCTTTCTCTTCTGGGCAATATAGATGCGCACCGTCTCGTTGACGCCGGGAGACAGCTCGTCGCCGTTCTCTCTGGTAAACACCTTGGCGTCCACCACAATGCCGTAAGCTCCGTGAGGTACCTTCAGGGACGTATCCCGCACCTCTCTGGCCTTCTCGCCGAAGATCGCCCGCAGCAGCCGCTCTTCCGCGGTCAGCTCCGTCTCGCCCTTAGGCGTCACCTTGCCCACCAGAATATCTCCGGCGCGGACTTCAGCGCCGATGCGGATAATGCCCCGCTCATCCAGATCCTTCAGGGCGTCTTCGCCGACGCCGGGCACGTCTCTTGTGATTTCTTCCGGCCCCAGCTTGGTGTCTCTGGCTTCCGCCTCGTATTCCTCAATGTGCACGGACGTATACACGTCTTCCTGCACCAGGCGCTCGCTTAACAGAACCGCGTCCTCGTAGTTGTAGCCTTCCCAGGTCATGAATCCGATCAGCGGGTTCTTGCCCAGGGCGATCTCGCCGTTCTGGGTGGAGGGGCCGTCCGCGATGACTTCCCCGGCTTCCACGTGGTCGCCTTTGAAAACAATGGGCTTCTGGTTGTAGCAGTTGGACTGGTTGCTTCTCTTGAATTTGGTCAGGTGGTACACATCCCGGTTTCCGTCGCTGTCCCGTCTGACAATGATTTCATTGGAAGCGGAACGCTCCACCACGCCGGCATTTTTCGCCAGCACGCAGACGCCGGAGTCCACCGCCGCCTTGGCCTCGATACCGGTTCCCACCACAGGCGCTTCCGTAGTCAGCAGCGGAACTGCCTGACGCTGCATGTTGGAACCCATCAGCGCGCGGTTGGCGTCGTCGTTTTCCAGGAACGGAATCATGGACGTCGCTACGGAAAATACCATCTTGGGAGACACGTCCATCAGGTCGATGCTGGCCTTGGGGAATTCGGAAGTCTCCTCGCGGTAGCGGCCGGATACGTTGTTGCGGACAAAATGTCCCTCTTCATCCAGCTGCTCGTTGGCCTGGGCCACGATGAAATTGTCTTCCTCGTCGGCGGTCAGATAGACCACTTCGTCGGTAACCACCGGGTTTTTGGGATCCGTGGTCTTATCCACCACCCGGTAGGGGGCTTCCACAAATCCGTAAATATTGACTCTGGCATAGGTCGCCAGGGAGTTGATCAGACCGATGTTGGGACCTTCCGGGGTCTCAATGGGACACATACGGCCGTAATGGGTATAGTGTACGTCACGGACCTCAAATCCGGCCCGGTCTCTGGACAGACCGCCGGGGCCCAGGGCGGACAGACGCCGCTTGTGGGTCAGTTCCGCCAGCGGGTTGTTCTGGTCCATGAACTGGGACAGCTGGGAACTTCCGAAGAATTCCTTGACTGCCGCCGTCACCGGCTTGATATTGATCAGAGACTGGGGCGTAATGCCGTCCATGTCCTGGGTGGTCATACGCTCCCGCACGACACGCTCCATACGGGAGAGGCCGATGCGGTACTGGTTCTGCAGCAGTTCGCCTACGGCGCGGATCCGGCGGTTGCCCAGATGGTCGATGTCATCGGACGTGCCGATTTCCTGCTCCAGGTTCATATTATAGTTGATGGAAGCAATGATGTCTTCCTTGGTGATGTGCTTGGGCACCAGGTCGCTGACATGTCTGCGGATCACGCTCTTTAATTCTTCTTCGTCCGCGCCGGCATATTCTGCCAGGATAGACTGCAGCGCCGGATAGTATACTAACTCCACAACGCCGGCTTCCGACGGATCGAACTTCACATAGCAGGACAGATCCACCATCAGGTTGGAAAGCACCTTGACGTTGCGGTCCACGCCCTGAATCCACACATAGGGAACGCCCGCGTTCTGGATGGTATCCGCCAGCTTCTTGTCCACGGAGGTTCCGGCCTCCGCCAGAATCTCGCCGGTCTCCACGTTTACCACGTCTTCCGCCAGCGTATGTCCGGCGATCCGGTTGCGGAACGCCAGCTTTTTGTTGAATTTATACCGGCCCACTCTGGCCAGATCGTATCTGCGGGGGTCGAAGAACATGCTGTTTAACAGGCTCTCCGCGCTGTCCACCGACAGCGGCTCGCCGGGACGGATCTTTTTGTACAGTTCCAGCAGGCCGTCCTGATAGTTATCGGAAACGTCCTTGCCAAAGCTGGCCAGCAGCTTGGGCTCTTCACCGAACAGATCGATAATCTCCGCGTTGGTGCCGTATCCCAGGGCGCGGATCAGCACCGTCACCGGCACTTTTCTCGTCCGGTCCACACGGACATAAAAAATGTCGTTGGAATCCGTCTCATATTCCAGCCACGCGCCGCGGTTGGGGATCACCGTGCAGGTGTACAGTTCCTTTCCTAATTTATCGTGTCCGATGCCGTAATAGATGCCCGGGGAACGTACCAGCTGGCTGACGATTACCCGCTCCGCTCCGTTGATCACAAAAGAACCGGTATCCGTCATCAGGGGGAGATCGCCCATGAAGATCTCATGCTCGTTGATCTCGTCTTTATCCTTATTGCAGAGTCTTACCCGCACTTTCAGAGGAGCCGCGTAGGTCGCGTCTCTTTCCTTGCACTCTTCTATGGTATACTTGATGTCGTCTTTACATAATGTAAAATCCACAAATTCCAGACTCAAGTGGCCAGCGAAATCTGCGATCGGAGAGATGTCATCAAATACTTCCTTCAATCCCTCGTCGAGGAACCATTGGTAGGAAGTCTTTTGAATCTCAATCAGATTCGGCATCTCAAGCACTTCTTTTTGTCTTGAGTAGCTCATTCTTACGTTTTTCCCTGCTTTTACAGGACGCATTCTGCTTTTCTCCATTGACGTTTCACCCCTGTTTTCTTTTCATGATCGATTGATTTTGGGCACACGAATCCCACATGCGCACACGATGCCACAATAGTGCACATTCCATCTTATCACAGCGATTTCAAGGTGTCAAGGATTTTTTCTTGCATTTTTTTACATGAAATGCTATACTGTGAGTAAGTAGGCTCTGCCTGCACAATCGTACTATTGGAGGTATTCCCTGTGAACACATTTTTAAACGTAGTACTGGTCATTCTCATTATTCTTGCCGCGGCAGCCGCCGTTTTATACTTTCTGGGAAGAAGGCTGGAAAAGAGGCAGGTAGAACAGCAGGCCATGCTGGAGGCAGCGGCGCAGACCGTGTCCATGCTGGTCATCGACAAAAAGAAACTGAAGCTCAAAGACGCGGGACTTCCAAAGCTGGTCTATGAAAAGACCCCCAAGTACATGCGCTGGGCCAAGGTGCCGGTGGTAAAGGCCAAAATCGGTCCCAGAGTCATGACCCTCATGGCTGACGAGCGGGTGTTCGCGGCCCTTCCCGTTAAAGCGGAAGTCAAGGTCGTGGTCAGCGGCATCTACATCACGGCGATCAAAAGCGTCCGCGGCGGTTCGGTGCCCACGCCTCCCAAGAAAAAACGTTTCTGGGACCGCTTCCGCAAAGAGAAAAAGAACTGATCTGGCCAGACAGACGCAAAGGCCGGAACCTGCAGAAGGTTCCGGCCTTTTTTTGCGGAGTCAGCCGCGGGGACGCACCGATACGGTGATGCTGCAGTCGGACACGTGCTCGTAATTGATATCCAGCGAATAGTCCACATTGACCCGCAGCAGCTGTTCTTCTTCTTCCACCCGGATGTCGCTGGTGTCGATCCCCACCATCAGTTCTCCGAAGGGCGTCATATAGCAGGCCAGGTTTTTCTTGTTCCGCTCAAACACCATGTGGGCGCTTACATTTCCCTTTTTGATAATGTCAATGGAATCCGGCAGAACCTTTATGGTGTTGCGGATTACGTCCTGTCCGTCCTCTTCGATCTCATCATATATGATATAATGCTTTCCGTTTTTCAGAAAATAATCGCCTGTGGTAATCAGTTCCACATCTTCCTGATCGCCTTCCGAAAACTGGGCGCCGCTGATGCTGATCACTACGTCTCGGGTCATGGCTTCAAAACTCCTCTATATTGATTTTTCTGGTTTCCCGCACCGCGTCCGGCAGTATGGACGTGGCAAAGGCCGTAAATTTTTCCGCCAGGTCGCTGACGTAAAACTGGTACTTTTCTCCCTCTCCGCCTCCCGGCTCGCAGGAAAGGCCCCGGCTCTCCAGCAGCTGCTTTAGCTCTATGGCCGTTTCATACGCCGGGTTCACCAGTACCACGTCGTTTCCCATCAGCCGCCCCAGCGTGGACCGCAGCAGCGGGTAGTGGGTACAGCCCAGCACCAGCGTATCGATGAAATGCCGCTTCAGCTCCGCCAAGTAACGGGAGGCGATCTCATCCGTCACCGAATCGTGCAACAGCCCCTCTTCCACCAGCGGCACAAACAGGGGACAGGATTTGCCGATGACCTGGATGTCCGGCCGCATGCGCTGCATCACTTCCGTGTAAATGCCGCTTCCTATGGTGCCCTCCGTTCCGATGACGCCGATCCGGCCGTTTCTGGTGGCGCGGACCGCCGTGCGGGCCCCCGCGTTGATGACGCCGATCACCGGCAGGTCAAATTCCTGCTCCACAGTTTCCAGAGCATAGGCGCTGGCCGTGTTGCAGGCGATGACAATGGCCTTCACCTGCCGGGTCATCAGAAAGCGGATGATCTGGCGGGAATACCGCAGAATGGTCTCCCGGGATTTGCTGCCGTAAGGCACCCGGGCCGTATCGCCGAAATACACAATCCGCTCCTGGGGCATCTGCCGCATGATCTCCCTGGCCACCGTCAGGCCTCCGACACCGGAATCAAATACGCCTATGGGAGCGTTTCGGTCCGCTCCGGCGCCGCTACCCATTCCAGCGCTCCTTGGCGCTGTCGATCAGTTTCTGGATCAGCTGCGCCTTGGTGACGCCTCTGGCTTCCCACAGCGTCGGGTACATGCTGATGGCCGTAAAGCCGGGCATGGTGTTGATCTCGTTAAACACCACCTCGCCCTGCTCCGTCACAAAGAAGTCCACCCGGGCCAGTCCGTATCCGTCCACCGCCTGGAAAATGACCTTCGCCTCCTGGCGGATGATCTCCGCCGCATTCCCCGGCAGCTGCGGATCCGTCACAGTGCGGGACTGGGGGTTGTAGTATTTGCCTTCAAAATCGTAAAACTCACCGGCCGCCAGGATCTCTCCCACGCCGGAAGCCTCCGCCGGCTGCCGGCCGCCGCCGAACACCGCGCATTCCACTTCATGGCCCACCAGCGTCTCCTCCGCCAGAATCTTCCGGTCGTGGCGGGCCGCCTCCCGCAGCGCCTCCGCCAGTTCCTTCCGGTCCGACGCCTTGCTGACGCCCAGAGAGGAACCGGCGTTGCAGGGCTTTACAAACACCGGATAAGGCAGGCGCTCCTCGATCCGGTCCAGCACCCCGTCCATATGCTCCAGTTCCTGGCGGAAAATCAGCTGGTACCGGGCCTGCCGGATTCCCAGATGATCCGCGATCACCTTGGTATAGGCCTTATCCATGGACACCGCGGAAGCCAGCACGCCGCAGCCCACATAGGGAATCCGGGCCAGTTCCAGAAGGCCCTGGACCGTTCCATCTTCTCCGTACAGTCCGTGCAGCACGGGGAACACCACGTCCACCCGCTGTCTGCGCACCTGTCCGTCCTGGGTGATGATGGCGCACCGCTCCTGGGCGTCCGGCGAAATCACCGCCTGGACGCTGCCCTGGCGCCAGGCGCCGCTGCGGATCTCCTCCTGTGACGGCACCAGCAGCCACCTTCCTTCTCTGGTAATGCCGATCAGCAGCAGGTCGTACGCTTCTTTATCTATCTGTTCTATGATGTTGAGCACCGACATGCAGGAAACTTCATGTTCCGATGACTGGCCCCCAAACAGTACCGCTATGGTCTCTTTCATAACTATCCTTTCATCCTTTCCGGCCGAATTCGTGTTTAATTATAGCATACCTGGTTACAATTACAATCAGAAATCGAAAAAGGGGTGCAAAAGTATGAAATATCGGAAAGAACTGGTACTGTCCGCCGTCTGTTTTCTCATGGCCTTCCTCTGCGCCGTGCTGTGGAGCCGGCAGCAGGACAGCGCCCTGGCCGCCCGGGTGGCGCCGGAGATCCTCCGTTTTCACATACAGGCCGTCAGCAATTCCGCTGCCGACCAGAAAATAAAGCTGGAAGTCCGGGATTTTCTGCTGGAACGGCTGTCCGCCTGCGGCGCCGAGACCAAACAGCAGCTTCTGGATTATGTAGACAAAGAAAAAGGCCTCCTGGAACAGGAGACCGAAACCTTTCTTCAGAGCCTTGGCGCTTCCTGCGCCGTGGATATCCGCACCGGCTCCAGCCGCTTTCCTTCCAAAGCCTACGGGGATCTGGTGCTGCCCGCCGGCGTCTACGACGCGGTGCAGGTCCGGCTGGGAGAAGGGCGGGGACGCAACTGGTGGTGCGTGCTCTACCCCCGCCTCTGCTTTGCCGACTCCCTCCACGCCGTTCTGCCGGAAGCGTCCAAAGAACAGCTGCGTCAGCTTCTGACGCCGGAAGATTATCAGGCGCTCTTTTCCCATCCGGAGGACCGGCTGGAAATCCGCTTTTTCTTCCCTCAGCTTTTGGAAACCCTGCGGGCCGCCTACAGCGCGGCCCGGTAAATCGCTTCCATGTCCGCCTGGTGCAGTTTTTTCACCACGCCCAGGCTGTCGTTGGCGGCCACGGAACATTTTCTGGCCAGTTCCCGGAACTGCTGGTCCGTGGGATGGACGCCCAGTTCCCGCAGATTCACCGGCATGCCGATGGAACGGTAGTAGTCTTCCATGGCGGAAATGCCGTTTAAAATGGTTTCCTCGTCGTCGGCCCCGGGCTTAACCTGCAGGACATTGCGGGCAAACCGTACGAACCGCTCCGGCCGCTCTTTGTATACGTACCGGGCCCAGGTGCCCCAGAGCGCCGTCAGCCCGGCCCCGTGGGCCACGTCAAACATGCCGCCCAGTTCATGCTCCAGCCGGTGGGTGGCCCAGTCGCCGCCGTCGGTGCCGCAGCCGGTCAGGCCGTTGTGGGACAGAGAGCCGGCCCACATCACTTCCGCCCTGGCGTCGTAATTGCCGGGATCTTCCATAAGAATATGGGAATTGCGCATAACGGTGCGCATCAGGCTTTCCGCCAGCCCACCGGTCAGTTCCATATTGGCTCCATGGTTGAAGTACCGTTCCATGGTGTGCATCAGAATGTCGGCGCAGCCGCAGGCGGTCTGGTACGGCGGCAGCGTCATGGTCAGTTCCGGATTCATAATGGCAAATACCGGCCGGCCCGCGTCGTTGTTGCAGCCTCTCTTGATTCCGCCCTCTTCCTTTGTAATCACCGAAGAATTGGACATCTCCGAACCCGCCGCCGCGATGGTGACCACGCTGCCCACCGGCAGGCAGGCCTTGGGCTTGCGGATAAATTCATAGAAATCCCAGACGTCGCCTTCGTTGGCCATGCCGTAGCCAATGGCCTTGGCGGAATCGATGACGCTTCCGCCTCCCACTGCCAGAATAAAGTCCACGCCTTCTTTCCGGCACAGGTCAATGCCCTGGTACACCAAAGACAGCCGCGGGTTGGGTACCACGCCGCCCAGCTCCACCCAGGTGACCCCCGCCTCTTCCAGAGAACGGCGCACCCGGTTCAGAAGGCCGGACCGCTCCGCGCTGCCGCCCCCGTAGTGCAGCAACGCCCGGCTGCCGCCGTGTTCCCGGATCAGAGCCCCCGCCTGGGACTCCGTCCCCCTGCCGAACACCACTTTGGTAGGCGTGTAATACGTAAATCCGTTCATGTTCTCATGCCTCCTTCAGATAGGTCTGAATGTTGTCCAGTACTTTTCTGCTGAGCAGTTCAAAGGCCTGGCTGGTCCGCCCTACGGAAACCCCCATGCAGATCACGTTGTCCTGCCGGAGCAGACGGCCGGAAGCGTCGCCCAGGGCGCCTTCCGTATCGCAGCAGAACAGGTTGTCCGGGCAGGCAAGCCACTGTGCCAGCGCTGGAAGGTCAAAGGAAGGTCCAATGGACGTATTGATCAGGATCTTTTTGCTCCCAAGCTTTTCAAACTGCTCTTCGTGCAGCAGAATCACATTTTTATTCAGACAGGTGATCACCGCCTGGCTGGTTTCCAGCAGTTCCTCCAGCGGCAGGTAGGAAATGCCGGCCTTTTCCTTCTCCGGCTTCCGGGTGCGGCTGTAATAGGAAACCTTTGCCCCGAACGCCTGCAGCGCGTCGGCAATCATGCCGCCGGATACACCCAGGCCCACAATGCCCACCGGCAGCCCGGTCAGTTCCAGCGGCTCTTTCTGCCACATGGGAAAATCAAATCCGTGCAGGATCCGGATCAGCTGGTATACCACATACTCCACCACGCCCCGGTCGCCGTAGTCCCGGATGCCCAGCACCCGGATGCCGTGTTCTCTGGCATAGGCGATGTCCACATTAGCGCTGGCCTCGGAATACAGGCTGCAGCACATGCCGATGTAGCGGACCTGCGGGCACTGCCGCAGAATGTCCGCGGTGATCTGCGAAGTATAACTGACCAGAACTCCGTCCGCGTCTCCTATGCGCCGGACTATCTCCGCTTCGCTGTCCGGAATGTCCGGATACAGCCGGATTTCCTCCGCGTACTGCTTCAGTTCTTCTTCCGCCCAGCCCACCAGGCTGACCGGCTCCACCGCGACAATCTTTTTCAGTCGGCTGATCATAACCGTTCCCCCTTTTATATGTTTAAAATACAATCGGCGACGCCAGGTTCTGCAGCAGTGCCACCACGCTCCAGGCAGCAATATCGCCGGACGCGGAATACACGTCCACCACCGCTTTCACGCCGTCAATTTCAGCGGTGATCCGGTGATCGTCCCCCGTCATGTCCGGCACGCTGACAATGCGGTATTTCAGGTGGTCTGTGCCGGATGTGGCCAGCGACGCCGCCACCGACACGTTGACGTGGGTGGGCAGCATGGCGATGGCGTCTTTGGTGCTGCCGCGAAACGCCTCCATCTCTTCCGTTTCCATGGCTTCCCGGTACAGCGGCGAACCCTTCAGAGAGCAGGGAGTTTTACGGGTTTCCATAGAGGCCCGCACCGGCGCCTCCTCCGTCCCGGATCCTTCCAGGGACTTGTCCAGCCGCCGGCCGACCTCGCCCATCAGCGTCACGGTGCGCAGCACGTCAAAACCGCCTACCGCGCCGGAAGCGATATGGACGCGGGTATGGCTGCGGGCAGCCGTTTCCCGGACCTGCCGGTAAAACGCGCCGTCGGCAAAAGCGCCTATGGACAGCACAATCAGATCGGCTCCCCGGGACAGCACCGTTTCCGCCATCTCCTTCACCGCGGCCACCGATGCCATCTCCACTACATAGTCCGGCTTCAGATCCAAAAGCTCATCCAGAGTCTTGCAGGCCTTGCAGCCCGCGATGCCGGCCAGTTCCCGCGCCCGTTCCGGCCGCCGGCTCAGCGCCCCCGCCAGTTCATAGTCCGGCAGAAGTCCCATGCAGTAAGCCTCCGCAAACAGACGGCCCAGTTTGCCGCAGCCCACCAGGGCCAGTCGTTTTTTCTTTTCCGTTTCCATAATCCATTCTCCTGTTTGTTTGATTTTTCGATCGAACGCCCGACCGGCGTATCGCGCAAAAAACCTGCCGCGCAGCCGGCATACCGGAGGCGGCAGGCAAAAACGAGGTTACCGTTTGATATCGTAGCTCATGTTCATCAGGTCCCGGATAGTAGACACGTCGTCGGTGATATTGGCATCGCCGCGGATGGTGTGCTTAATGGCGCTGCTGGCCACCGCGAAGTTGATCATGTCCATGGGACGGTAGTCGTGCATCATGGCGTAAATCAGTCCGCTGGCGAAGGCGTCGCCGCCGCCTACCCGGTCTAACACGTTGAAGGTAAACAGCTTGCTTTCAAAGGTGTGGTCCTCGTACCACATAAAGGCTTTCAGGCTGTTCTCGCTACCGCTGTGGGCGTAGCGCACGTGGCGGGCGATGCACTTGATGTTGGGATAGCGCTCTACAAAGCGCTGGAAAATATCGTCCTGCTGTTCGTAGCTGGGCTGCAGCGGAACGCCGTCCTTCCAGTCGCCCTTGCTGTGGTCTTCCTCGTCCTTCCACAGGTGGTAGGGCTCGATGCCCAGCAGCACGTCTACATAGGGCAGACACTGGGTGCAGAAATCCCGGGCCTCTTCCCAGGTCCACAGCTTGCTGCGGAAGTTTCCGTCAAAGCTGACCGTCAGGCCCATCTCCTTGGCCGCGCGGATGCACTCCATAATAAACTCCGCGCAGTTGGGCGCCAGCGCCGGCGTGATGCCGCTCAAATGCAGCCAGGTAAAGCCCTCCAGCAGCTGATGGATATCCACTCTGCTGAAGTCGTATTCGGTAATGGCGCTGTGCTTCCGGTCGTAAATCACCTTGCTGGCGCGGATTCCGTATCCGGTTTCCAGATAATAGCTGCCCAGCCGATGGGTAGGCGTCTCTTCCGGTGTCGTCAGAATCACCGGCGTGCAGTGCACGTCGTTGCTGCGGAGCATGCGGACCGCGCTCTTGCCCAGGCTGTTGTTGGGAACTACGGTAAAAAATGTGCTGTCCACTCCCAGGTTGGCCAGCGCCAGCGCAATATTGGCCTCGCTGCCGCCGTAACTGGCTTCAAAAGAAGACGTCATACGGATCTTTTCATAGTTGGGAGGGGTCAGCCGAAGCATAATCTCGCCGATGGTAATAAACTTGTGATCACTGGTGTTGGACAATAAGGGATTGAAATGCTGCATGTGGACCTCCTCATATATGTAGGTTTATCAAAGAAAGGCATCCGGCACCTGCCGGAACCGGAAAGCCTCATATATACACTATTTTAGTCTATTTGTCTGTATAATTCAATTACAACCGCAAAATTTTTTTACAGAAAGGCGGAAATGCCGCACCGGCTGCCGCCTTTCCGCGTCCTGAAAGGAGGATTTTTATGTATGACGCAGACCAACACCCCTTGTCCGCCTTCCGGCAGTGGCTGGAGAGCCGCCGCCTGTCTCCCAGGACCATACAGGCCTACAGCTGCGCGGCGGAGCAGTTTCTTGGCCGGTATCTATCGGTCACTCCGGAGGCGCTCCGTCTGTACAAATGCTTTCTGCTGGAACGCTACAAACCCAGAACCGTCAATCTGCGGATCCGCGCCATCAACTGCTACCTGGAATTTCTGGGCATGAGAGAGCAGCGGCTGTCCATGCTGCGGATCCAGCAGCAGACGTTTCTGGAGCACATCATCAGTCAGGCGGATTATGAATACTTGAAGCAGTGCCTGCTCCGGGACGGAAACCGCCTGTACTATTTCATCATCCGCTATATGGCTGCCACCGGCGTGCGGGTCAGCGAACTGGTGCTGCTTACGGTTTCCGACGCCCGCCGCGGATACGCCGACATCACGTCCAAAGGCAGCCGGACGCGGCGGGTCTATATTCCCGTGGGCCTGCAGGCCGATACCCTTTCCTGGCTGGAGGAATCCGGCCGAAGCAAAGGCGCCCTGTTCCCCGGCAGCCGCGGCGAGCCGGTGACTCCCGCGGCCATCCGCGGACAGCTGCGGAAATTTCACGTTCTGTACGGCCTGGATCCCAGAGTCATGCACCCCCACGCCTTCCGCCACCGGTTTGCCAAAAATTTTATCGACGCCTGCGGCGATCTTTCCTTTCTGTCCGACCTGCTGGGGCACCAGAGCATTGAGACTACCCGCATCTACCTGCACCGCACCGCCGCGGAACAGCAGGCTCTGGTCAACCGCATTGTCAACTGGTAAAACCGCCGCCGGCGGCAAAGGAGGATTCTATGGAAAAAACAAAAGAGAAAACAGAAGACCAGAAACTGACGGAATTCCAGACATTTCTGCGGGAACGCAGGCTTTCAGACAACACCATTCTCTCCTACTGCGGCAGCGTCCGGCTGTACCGCTCTCTGTATCCCGCCATCAGCCGCCGGTTTCTGAAGCAGTACCGCGGCTACCTGCTCGGGCATTACAAACCGTCTACCGCCTGTCAGCGGATCCACGGCATCAACCGGTTCCTGGAATACCAGAACATGCCGGAGCTTCGCCTGGCGCCGGTGCGGCCCCGGGGCGTCTCTTTCCAGGACCGGGTGATTTCCGATCAGGACTACCGGACGCTGAAGCGGCGGCTGAAAAAAGACGGAGCGGAAAAGTGGTATTTTATCGTCTGGTTTCTGGGCGCCACCGGGGCCCGGGTCAGC
The DNA here is from genome assembly GCA_944380605.1 of uncultured Lachnospiraceae bacterium. Lineage (GTDB taxonomy): Bacteria > Bacillota > Clostridia > Lachnospirales > Lachnospiraceae > UBA3402. Next base: position 63,454 of record CALWIA010000015.1, read on the forward strand.
GAGCTGCTGTGCTTCAAGGCGGAACACCTGCCGGCCGGCTACATGGATCTGTACTCCAAAGGCGGCAAAATGCGCCGGATCTACATTCCCGAAGCGCTGTGCCGGGAAGCCGCCGCCTGGTGCGGCCGCCGGCAGCTGCAGAGCGGACCGCTGTTTGTCAACCGGCAGGGCAAACCGCTGACCGCCCGGGGCGTCAACGCCATGCTGAAACACTATGCCCTGCGGTACCGCCTCGACCCGGCCGCGGTTCACGCCCACGCCTTCCGTCACCGGTTCGCCCTGAATTTTCTGAAGCGGTGCAACGACCTTTCTCTGCTGGCGGATCTGCTGGGCCATGACAAAGTGGAAACCACCCGCATCTATCTGACCCGCTCCTCCAAAGAGCAGCGGATGCTGATCGACCGCCTGGTCACCTGGTAGCGCAGCAAAACGGGGACCGCCGGCCGGCAGTCCCCGTTTCCTATTCCGATGCAGCCATCAGGCATCCAGGTCCACGATGCCCTGCAGCGCCCAGTCGTACGTATCCATAGCCTGCTGCAGACCGGCGGCCGCGGTTTCATATGCCGCTTTCTGCTGCAGAAACGCCGCGCGGGCCTGCAGATATCCCAGGCGGCTCAGCATGCCCATGGCATACCGCTGTTCGTTGGCGTTCATCTCGATTGCCGCGCTTTCATACGCGCTCCCCGCCGCTTCATAGGCGGTCCGGCTCTGCAGCACCGTCTGGTACAGCGCATCCAGACGGATCTTCAGCTTCTCTTCCGTCTCTTCCATGGTCCGGAATTTGACGTCGTGATTGGCCGTACCCTTGCCCGACGTACTTCTCTGTCCGATATACGTATAGTTGTAGCTGAGTGCCGTGGAAAAATCCGCCTCCGGATTCATGGCATCGATGCGGCTGACATCCGGCGAAGGAAGCGCGCCGATTTCCAGAGGGGCGTCATAGGAGCGCCCTGTCAGATACGCCAGATTCTGCCGCATGGTGGTCATGCTGTCATCCAGCGCCTTCTGCTGTTTCTGCGCCGTCAGCAGATTTTTCTGCGCGGTCTGCACGTCTCCGTCCGTGGCCATGCCCGTCTGCCGCTGGACCAGCGCCGTGTCATAGGCCGCCTGGGCCAGTTCCACAGACGTATCCGTCAGCTCTTTGGAAGCGCGGGCCTGGCAGTAGCCGGTCATCAGCTGCTGCACGCCCTGGATCAGCTGCTTGCGGGTGCTGTTTTTCGTGGTTCTGGAAGCCCCGTCTATACTCTTTACCACTTTTTCAAAGGTTTTGGCCGTCTCTGTCTGGATATCCGCCGTCATAGACGCCACCTGATACCCCATTTGATCACCGTCATCCCTGGCGGCTCTGGCGTCATTTCTCAGTTCCAGGGCCGACTCCCGCAGCCGGGCGGCAGCGTCCGCATATGGCTGAGCGTTCAGGGCGATGTTGTCCAGCACCTGCCGGTACACCGGGCTGAAGTGCTCCACCAGCGCCGGGATCTCCTGGTATTCCAGCACGTCGTCCTGCAGCCGGTTCCAGGTCTCATCGTCCATATCTTCCGGTTTTTCCGACGCGGCCTCCGCGCCGGGGCCGTAGCCGCCTCCCGTATCCGCCAGCCCCCGCGCCGGAACCGCAAGAACCATGGCGCCGGCCAGGCAGCAGGCCGCCAGCGCGGCGCGTCCCTTTCCTTTTCTCATGCTCTCACTCCCTTAATGGTCCAGTCATACGTCTCCATGGCGGCAAGCAGCGCCAGCTTTTTCACTTCCAGATCTGCCTGGGCGCTGACATAGGCCGTCTCCGCCTGCTGGTATTCCAGGCGGCTGATCAGGCCCAGCTGATACCGGGCAGCGGCGGCAGCACGGTCCGTCTCCGCCACCTGCAGGTTCAGCGCCGCTTCGTCATAGTCATTTTTCGCCTGCTGCGCCGCGCTGTAGGCGCTGTTTACCGCCACGGCAATCTGCTGCCGGTCGTTTTCCACCGTCTGGGCGTAAATCTGGCGGTTGGCTTCATTGGTGGCGTTGTCAAAACGCCGCTGGTCGATCCGCAGCGTATAGTCGGCTTCATATGCCTTCTGCAGGTCTTCCTGTGGGTTCATGGCCGCGAAACGATTCAGGTCCAGTTCCGGCATGGGGCCGATCTCCGGCTCCGCGTCCTGGCTCCACCCCAGCATGACGATCAGGTTCTTCCGGGTGCTATCGATCTGGCTGTCCATGGCGATGATCTGGGCGTCCATCTCCTGCAGGCTCTGCTGCGCCGTCAGCACGTCGCTGTAAGTGGCCATGCCCTGGGCCTGCTGGCTCTGGACCGCCGCCAGGGAAACCGCCAGCAGATCCCGGCTGGCCTGCAGCGACGTCCGCTGGTGCTGCAGCTGGTACCAGGTGTTCATGGCCGTCTGGGCCTGAACCGCCAGTCCCTTTTCGATCTGCACGTATTCCAGCCACCGGCTGGTGCCATCGTCCACGTTGTTCTCCGCGTTGATCTCCGCCTGCCGCGCACTGGCCTCGCTGGTAATGGCCGTAATGTCATCCTCCGCGTCGGACGCGGCCTGGTACAGGTTCTCCGCCTGTTCCAGATATTCTTCCACAATGTCCTCCGACGTCTTGCCGGTATCTCTCCGGTACTGCTGCTCATTGTTGAGCACCGTGGTGTTGTACTCGTGAATCAGATCTTCGATCTCTTCGTATTCCAGAACATTGTCTCGCAGTCTGGCCCACTCTTCCTCGCTTCTGGCAAATTCCGGGCTGGCCGCAGCCGCTTCCAGGGGAAGGGCCGCCGCGGACACAAAGGCCAGGCAGGCCGCCAGACACAGGGTCCAACTCCTTCGCTTCATAACGTTCCTCCTTACTGCAAACCTTTCTGCAAATCAAACGAATCTGTTTGGATTTTTGCTTCAAAAAACAAAAAGTGACAACCTGTCATCATTATAATGACCCGCTGTCACCCTGTCAATACGGTTACAGATTTTTAAGAAATGCTTCACAAACTTCTTATATTTCTGGATACGGTAATCTCCTGATTGTCGATGTGAATCCGCATCGCTTCCTTGGCCTCTGCCGTACGGCGGTTTTTCACCGCCTTCAGAATGTTTTCATGCTCCGCCAGCAGAATCTGGCGCTTGTCGGCGTCTTTGATATATTCCAGGCGGTAGCGGTACATCTGCTCCCGCAGGTTGTTGAGGATCTGCACCAGACGGCTGTTGTCCGTCCCCTGATAGATCACGTCGTGATAATGCTCGTCGCTTTCCGCGATTTCCATGGCGCTGCCTTTCTGGATCGCCTGGGCAAATGCCTTCTGCGCCTCCTCCAGCTGCTGGATCTGCTCGTCGTCCATGCGCTGGCAGGCCAGCTCAATGGCCAGTTCTTCCAGAGACCGGCGCACCTCCAGCACGTCCCGGAGATTTTTCTCCGAAATCCTGGCCACCTCCGCTCCCTTGCGGGGAATCATCAGCACCAGCCCCTCCAGTTCCAGCTTCCGGATGGCTTCCCGGATCGGCGTGCGGCTGACCCCCAGCCGTTCCGCCAGCTGAATTTCCATAAGCCGTTCTCCCGGCTCCAGTTCTCCTTTCAGAATCGCCTGACGCAGCGTATTGAACACCACGTCCCGCAGCGGCAGATATTCATTGACATTGACTTTCAAATCGTGTTCCTTCATGCTTCCTCCTGCTTCCGGGGTGTGTAAAAGCTGGTCAGGTAGACCTGTCTGGCCAGTTCTCTTCCCGGCCCGTAACGAAATGCCTCATAGGCGTCCGCCGCCGCTCTGGGACTGGAAAACAGTCCAAATACCGTCGGTCCGCTTCCGCTCATCAGGCATCCGATGCTGCCCCGCTCCATCATCTGTTCTTTAATCTGCCCGATCACCGGATACGCCGGTATGGTCACCGTCTCCAGGGCATTGCCCAGGCATCCGGCGATACCGTACAGATCTCCCCGCCGGATGGCCTCCAGCATGCCATCGATATCCGGATGCTGGTCTGGGCGCAGCTGATCTGCCTTCAGATGCTCATAGACAAACCGCGTAGACACACTGACTCCCGGTTTGGCAATCAGCACCTGGCACTGGGGAACCGGAGGCAGCGGCGTGAGAATTTCTCCGATGCCTTCGGAAAGCGCCGTCCCCCGCAGCACACAGTAGGGCACGTCGGCGCCAATGGCCACGCCCCGCTCCATCAGCTGGCGCCGGGTCAGCCCCAGGCCGAACATCTTGTTGACGCCGAACAGCACCGCCGCCGCGTCGCTGCTGCCGCCGGCCATGCCGGCAGCCACCGGCAGGAACTTGCGCAGGCGGATCTGCACCCCTTCCTTGACCCGGAACTCTTCCATCAGAAGCGACGCCGCCTTCCAGGCCAGGTTGTTTTCATTGGCCGGCAGATAGTGCAGATTGGTTTCCACGACAATGCCCGGCGCGTCCTTCCGGACCAGATCGATCCGGTCATACAGCCCTACCGTCTGCATCACCATCCGTACCTCGTGATAGCCGTCTTCCCGGCGGCGCAGCACATCCAGTCCCAGATTGATCTTTCCATAGGCCTTCAGGCTCAGATGTTTAATCATATTGTACTCTCCCGAAATGAAATTTCCTGTCGTATAAAAAATCCGGCAGAAACCCTGCCGGATGCGTGGATTCTTCCGTATCGTTCCGCCGGTCCGCGGCCTGGCTCCTGCGTGCATGTTTTTGGTTTTTGTATACAGTATATTATATACTTTGTACACAAAAAATCAAGTCTGACTTTTTCTCAAAAGCCGCAGATTTTGCCAGAAAACAGAGCCAGCTTCTCTTTTCGGGTCATCTGCTTGATGGCCGCTTCCCGGCGCATGGCTTCCTCTTTTGTGGCAAATGTTTCGTAATAGACCAGCTCCACCGGCCGCCGGCTTTTGGTGTATTTCGCGCCTTTTCCCTCGTTGTGGGCCCGGACCCGTTCCTCCAGCCGGTTGGTCCAGCCGCAGTACAGACTTCCGTCCGCGCACCGCACCAGGTATGTATAATTCATCTTTGGTTGCCTCCTCATCTGCCGGAGCCTATGTAGGCGCCGTCCGCGCCTGCAGAACACGGACTCGCCCAGGTTTCCCTGAATCTATCTGAAGCACCAGCTGTATGCGGATACGGTACTGCCGACGTTCGAGAACCTTATATACTATTATATCCCACCCGGCCCGATTTGTGCAATGAAAGTTCTGCCAGACCGTCAGGACGCCGGCAGCTGTTTGATCAGGATCAGCCGGTCGCCGGCGCGGACTTCTTCCTGTTCCATGCCGTTAAACGCCATTACCTGTTCCCGGGTGGTATGGAATGTTTTGGCAATATCCCAAAGCGTATCTTCCGGCTGCACCACATAGCCGGTGATGCCCGGCATCCTCTGCAGCTTTTCCATATCCGGCGGCAGTTCCCGCACCCCGCGGATCACCGGCTCGCAGACCGGCTGGAGTACCAGAATATCCAGACTCAGCACCGCCCTCAGTTCCACGGTATCCGCCCCTGCCATCACCGCCGACAGCTGTTTCACCCCGGTATTCAGCTGGTATACGCTGTCGGGACCGATTCCCGGCGCGTCTGCCGTATACTGAAACGGAATGGCTTCCGAAACGGACCGGACCGGTTCTTCGTCGTCGGAAGTCAGATACAGAAACGAAGCTTCCAGGACGCCGCTGATCAGCAGGCTGTCTTTCTGCGGTTCCGTCTCGTCGATTTTGATCATGCCGTCGGCGTGGCAGATCTGCAGCACCCGATTCTGTTTTTCCAGCTGAATTTTTTCCGCGATCCTGCATTCGCCTGTGTTCACTGCCAGCAGACGGTCAAAGCACACCTGCCCCATATCGGTTTCCAGCTCCCGATCCAGAGCGTACAGGTCCGTCAGCAGCTGCAGCGGCTGTTCTTCATAGAGCCGGATGTCCAGTTCCAACACTGCGTCCACCTCCAGTTCCCGCATTTCCCCGTCGGCATCGGGTTTGGCCTCCGCCTCCTTGTGCACCAGCCGCAGGGAAATCGAAGGAATCCGGTCCTGGGTGGACTCTGCCAGCTCCACATCGCCGGAAAAGGGAATGGATTCTTCCAGCCACTGCACCGGCGCCCCGTCTTCTCCGCTTTCGTAGAGCATAAACAGTTCCAGTTTTCCTTCGGTATGCACCTGTCCATCCATTGGCCGGGCAGAGGCATCCCGCAGGCGCAGTTCGCTCCACAGCACCCGTTCCACTTCCGGTTTGCTGGCGGGCAGGGCAAGGGTTTCCCGGATGCGGCAGGTATCTTTCCGCCGCACCGCAATGGCCGCCGCCTCGCTTTCCTGTCTGCGGGTCTCCACCGCGGCGCTGCCTTCTTCTCCGGTTACCGCCGCGTCCTCCGCCGCCTCCGCGTCGTACAGGCTTTCCGCCCGCACCTGCAGCGTAATCACCGCCTTGACGCTGAGTTTGCGGGAGTTGATCATTTCCGTCCGGAAGTCCTCCAGTTCCCAGGAAACGCTCAGATAGTCTTTTTCTTCCAGCCCCGGCATGTTCACCGGCTCTTCAAAGGGCATGCTCCCCGCCATGGTCTGCAGCCCGCCCTCTTCCCTGCGGTACAGCACCTGAAACACCAGCCGGCCTTTTACCAGCACTTTCTCCCCCTGGTTTTTCACGGATTCCACCTGTATGTCGCCGGAGCTTATGACAATCCGGGCCAGGTCGTCCATGGTATCCGGCACGATGAAATCGTCGTCCAGGGTCACCTGAGTGGACGCGCTGCCTTTCCAGCGGTTCATATGTATGTTTCTCTTTATCAGTTCCACCATAACAGCCACCTACCTGTCTTTTTTTGCTCTTTCAAGACAGTGTATGCGCCAGCGGCGGCGTTTATGTGCCCGGAAACAGGGATTTTTCCTGACCCAAAAACGACCGGCCCTTTTTCAGGACCGGCCGTCGTATTCTTCCAGAAAATGATGCCGTTTTCCATTCTGTACGTAGCCGATGCAGGCATCCAGGTTGACATTTTCCACGCTTCGGAAAATATTCATGTCGATGCCCGGATGCACCCTGCGCAGCGAAGCAATCAGTTCTTTGACCTCCTGCCGCTTGGAGCTGTGCACCTCTTCCTCCATGGCCTTTTCCATGGCAATCCGTTCGGTAAACCGGCAGGCGCACTGCAGAAACCGCAGCTGGTTGGCCTCTTTCCAGGAAAGGATATCCGTCTCTTTTACCAGGTACAGCGGCCGGATCAGTTCCATGCCGGGGAAGTGGGTGCTGTGCAGCTTGGGCATCATGGTGTTGACCTGGGCGCCGTACAGCATGCTCATGACAATGGTTTCGATCACGTCGTCAAAATGGTGGCCCAGAGCGATTTTGTTGCAGCCCAGTTCCCTGGCCTTGGCATACAGCCAGCCCCGGCGCATCCGGGCACAGAGATAACAGGGCGAACCGCCGGCGTCTGTCACCACCTCAAAGATGTCAGAATCAAAAATCTGCACCGGAATCCCCATAAGGGCGGCGTTTTCCTCAATCAGCCGCCGGTTGTCCGGGTGGTAGCCGGGATCCATGACCAGAAACTGCAGGCCAAACTGAAATTCTCCGTGGCGCAGGATTTCCTGCATACATTTGGCCAGCAGAAAGGAGTCCTTGCCGCCGGAGACGCAGACCGCCACATGATCGCCCGGACGAATCAGCTGGTATTCTTTCAGCGCCCGCACAAACGGCCGCCAGATGGTCTTCCGATAGGTCTTGATGATGCTGCGCTCAATCTCTTTCTGCGTCATTGCCGATCCTCCGGCCCCGAAACGGCGCCCAGCCGCTCTTCCAGCTGCCGCAGCTGCGCCTCCAGCTCCGCCACCCGGGCTTCCATCTTGCAGTAATGGTCCATGGAAACCACCTGCGGTTCTTCCTTCGGAAGCCGCACGCCATCTTTTTTCACCGGGCGGGCGGGGACGCCTACGGCGGTGATGTTGTTTTCCAGGGGTTTTAACAACACCGCGTTGGCGGCGATGGTGCAGTTGTCACCTACCTCAAACGAACCCAGGATCTTGGCGCCGGCCCCTACCGTCACATTGTTGCCCAGCGTAGGGTGACGCTTTCCCTTCTGGGTGCCTACGCCGCCCAGGGTAACCCCCTGGTAAATGGTGCAGTTGTCACCTACTACGGCGGTTTCTCCGATCACTACCCCGCAGCCGTGGTCGATCAAAATTCCATGGCCCAGCTGCGCGCCGGGATGAATCTCAATCAACGTAAAGAATCTGGCGATCTGCGACAGCAGCCGCGCAATAAAAAAAAGCCGGTGCCGGTAAAACCAGTGGGCAAACCGATGCCAGATCAGGGCGTGCACTCCCTGATACAGCAGAAGCACCTCCAGCGCGCTGCGGGCCGCCGGGTCGCGTTCCTGCACGGCCTTGATATCCAGCCATATATCTTTCAGAATCATCGTGTTGTTCCTTTCTGCAGCGGATTTTCCGCAAAATCTTTTTCTGCAAGCGCACGGAGCCGAACCGGCATGCGCCGGCTTTCAGGCCCGTACTTTCATAGTATAGCATATGTCTTCTTCCGAAAAAAGAACTTATTGAAAAATCACCGGCTGCTCCAGCAGTTCCGTGCGGATGATTACCACCGGCCAGGAAGTCTCCGCCGGCGGATTTTCCCCGATTTCCGGCCCCAGCAGTTCCGTATCCACCACAATGGCGTTGTCCGTCAGGTACAGTTCATGCACCGCGATGCTGCAGCCTCCGGTTTCCTGCGGGCCGTAGCCGATGACGATGTAGAGATTCTGCGCGTCGGAAAAGGTCAGTTTAAACGGCGACGTCTTTTTCTCGGTAATCAGTTCCGCCAGCTCCGCCGGCACGTCTGCTTCACTTACCACCGTAAATTCCAGATCCCGTACCTTTTCCTCCCCGGTCCTGCCGCTGCATCCAGCCAGGCACAGACAGAGTGCGCACAATACTGCCGCCAGCCAGGCCGCCGCGCCTCTGCGGCTCTGCCGCTTTCTTTTTCCTTCACTTCTCTCTTTCACAGTCTGCTACCTCAAAATTCTACCGTAATTTTGATACAGTCTATGAACCGGAGCCGGGGAATTTTACTTTTTTTATTCCTTTTCCCGCAGATAAACCCGCCGGCCCCCGAAAAGACAGTTCTGCTTTGTCTTTTCAGCGGCCGGCGGGTTTTACCATCCTTACGCTTCTTCCGTCATTCGTCTCTGCTGCACATGGCCAGCCGGTGCTGGTATTTCTCCCGGGTGGCCAGGCCGCCCCGGATATGGCGCTCCGACTTGTTGATGTCCAGGACTACCCTTGCCCTGGCTGCCAGAGAAGGGTTGATGTGTTCCAGACGGTCTGTCACGTCCTTGTGCACCGTAGACTTACTGATTCCAAATTTCTTCGCCGTCTGCCTCACCGTCGCGTTGTGGTCTATGATGTAATTGGCTATGGCTACTGCCCGTTCTTCAATATATTCCTTCATGGGTCTGCCCCTGAGAACGTTTTTTACATCATATTCCCTATTCATTCCTCTTATGACAACAGTACTCTATCCCGATAAATCGGATTTTCCTCAATATGTCTTTTAAGACATCCCGTTCACTCTCAGCAGAATGCCCTCTTCCTCTACTGTCTTACAGGTATCTTACCCATTCAAAATTATTTTTCCCGGCGCCTGCTTCAAAATGATATTTTCCAATCCCCAGATCTATTCCCGCAAAGTGTCCGCTATCGCAGATGAGCACGACTTTATTTCCCTTTCCATAAACACGATATGCCTGTTTATTCAGTGCTGTGGGAGCCAAAAGCAGGCTCGACACACCGTCTTGAAACCACTGTGGCGCAGTTCCGTCATACGAGCTGATGTCTGCCGCCGTTTTCGATTTATGAGGAAGGCCCTGGGTCACCCCGTAACCTAATGCAATAACGCCATTGACCCGCAGGCCGGTGCATGCAAGATGCTTTTCCGAACCTTTGGCGCTGAACATGCCACCGACCCACCAGCTGTTCAGTCCCAGAGTCTGCGCAAAAAGCATGGCGTCTGCGCCCCAATACCCCAGTTTTTCATCTAACTCCGGGGTATCCGGTCCGGCAAGAATTATATAGTTATTCACATGTTTGCTGATCAGCTTCGCCATTGCCCCCAGGCCATCGGAACGGCCGGTAACCAGAGTCAGGCACAAGCCGCTGGCATGATTATTTTCCTTCAGCCGCTGCTGTAATTGAGCTGCAATTTCCGTTGGAATAGGTTTATCCAGATATTTACGCACCGAATGGCGTTCTCTTATCGCTTCTTGCATTGTCATCGGAATTTCCTCTCCTCCCGCAGATAGCTCCGGATATTCTCCACCAGTCCCTCATCCGCCGGCAGCCAGTCCACGCTGTCCAGTGTTTCTTCCGTCAGCCACTTCGCCGCCTCGTGCTCCTTTAACACCAGTGCTCCGGACTTAACGGTGCAGAAGAAGCAGTCCATAGACAGGTGAAACGTCGGATAGTCATATTCCACCGTTTCAAAAAGCTCCTGCACTTCGATCTCCGTATCCAGTTCTTCCCGGATTTCCCGCACCAGCGCCTCCTGAGGCGTTTCGCCAGGTTCGATCTTTCCGCCCGGGAATTCCCATCCATCTTTAAACTCTCCATATCCCCGCTGCGTCGCGAAAATCCGGTTCTCATGGCAAATGATTGCCGCCACAACCTTTACTGTCTTCATATCCATCCTCCATCAGGTACTCTTCAGACGAGAACCGCCGTTTTTCCCCTTCTTCCCCCTCCGGGGCGCCGTCACCACATAGCTTTCATCCACCCACCGGCACACTTCTTCCAGGGAAACGGTGCCATCCAGCAGAATGGAAACCCAGCTGCCGCGGCGCATATGGTATCCATAAAAATAGCCCGGCTGCCGGACCAGCATATCCGCAAGCATCGGGTCCCCCAGCTTCACATTGACAATTTCTATCCGTTCCGCTCCCTTCCATCCCAGTTTCTCCCCGGGCACATTCATAATCAGCGCAAACCACTTCCGGCTGTCCCCATGGCGCAGGACGGCATAATCCGGAAAGCCGGAAAACGGATAATCCGGTTCTGTCCCGTATGTTTCCTTTACATACCTGAATATGCGTTCTCTCATTTTGTCTTCCCCCTGCGGCCCGGTCCCCGGTCTCATACCTCCCGGTACACCCGCTTTCCTTCTTTCTGCTCCGACCGCATCAGCGCCGCCCCCTTGGCCGTCATCTCCGCCTTCGGCAGATGCAGCTGATACGGCTTCCGGCACGACGCCTTCCGAACCAGCGTAATATGAGGGACAAATGCGTCGTCGGAAAAAGGAATCTCCGCGGCCTTCAGCGCCGCCCGCAGGTCTTTCACGTAGGTCTTCAGCTTCTGATTTCCCTTCACCCCTGCCCAGAGGAGACTGCCGAAGTTCCCGGGATCGGAAAGGCTCAGCCGGAGCGGAGGCATCGGCACGCGCTCCAGGACCTCCTTCACCCGGGCCGGATGGTCATATTCTCCAATAAATGCCAGGGTCAGGTGCAGGTTCTGCACCGGCACGTAAGTTCCTTCCACTCCCTTCTTTTTCAGATCGTGCATGCAGGCCACCAGGGCCTTCTTCATTTCCTCTGACAGCAAAATCGCGATAAAAAGTCTCATTCCCCTCGTCCCCTTTCCCGTGCGGTTCCGCTTCGGACAGGCGCTGAAAGCGCCCCGCCGCTTTTCAAAATCTCCCCTTTGGGATATACTGTTTTCAGACGATCCCATAAAAACAGACGAAAGGAGAGACTTATATGAACCATCTGCAAACATCCCCCGCCGAGGCCGGGTGCAGCGCCATTTCCTGGCATACGGAAGACGGATGCCGGCTCTGGGGCCGCAACTACGACTTTGACCGCCTCGCCCAGGGCAGCGGCATGACATTCCTGCCTCGAAACACTTCCTATTTCTGCGTCTGCGGCCCCGACGGCCCCCAGTCTCCTCAGACTTCCCGGTACGCCTGCGCGGGAACCGGCCTGCTGCTTTCCCCTACCCCCGTTCTGTACGAGGGCATCAACGAAAAAGGACTGGCCGGCGGGCAGCTCTACTACCGGAACTTTGCCCGGTATGCCGCGGAAAACCAGCCGGGCACGGAGCCCATACAGCCGCCGTTTCTGGTATTTCATCTGCTGTCTCAGTGCGCTTCCGTCGAGGAAGCCGCCCGATATCTGGAACAGCACCTGACCCTTGTGTCCATTCCCATGATGGGTACCGTAGCGCCTCTGCACTGGTCGTTCCACGACCGGACCGGAGAGACCATGGTGGTCGAACCCGACGCCGACGGCGTCCACATCTACCGGAACACCTTAGGCGTCATGACCAACAGCCCCGGCTATCCCTGGCACCGGCTGAACCTGCTGAACTACGCCGGCATCCGGGATCAGGACTATGCTTCCGTGGAACTCATGGGGGAAACGCTGGACCAGTGCTTTTCCGGCAGCGGCGCCCAGGGACTGCCCGGCGACTTCAGTTCCCCGTCCCGCTTTGTCCGGCTGGCCTTTCTGAAAAAATACGCCCTTCCCGGCAGAAATGAGTCCGAAGGCGTCAGCCGCATGTTCCATCTGCTCCAGAGCGCCGCTTTCCCGCTGGGTATGGTAAAAGTCAGCCACGTCAGCCATGTCACGGAGCTGGACAAAGATGTGGTTCCCTATGACTACACCGTCTATTCCACGGTATACAGTTCCGAATCCCTGCGGGCTTACTGGACCACCTATGAAGACCAGCGGATCCGTTTCCTGGATCTTTCCGCCCTGTTGGACCGCCGGGAACCGCTGACGGTTCCCTTCTCGCGGCAGCCGGATTTTCTGGACATGACGCCGGCAGACGGACGCTGAGCGGCCCGGCCTCACTTTTGCGCCAGAAAGCACCCTTCCTCGTGGGAGTTGATCACGCCCACGGCCTGCAGATAGGCGTAGACCATCGTCGTGCCCGTAAATTTCATTCCCCGCTTTTTCAGATCTGACGATACCGCATCGGACAGAGGCGAACAGGTTCTTCCTGTTTCCAGAATCGGTTCGCCTTCCGTCCAGTGCCAGAGATAGCGGGAAAAACTTCCGTATTCCTGCTGGATTTTCCGGAATATCCCGGCGTTGTTCACCGCCGCCCGGATTTTCAGCCGGTTTCGGATAATCCCGGGATTGTTCCGCAGTTCTTCTATTTTTTCTTCCTTATAGCCGCAGACCTTTTCCACGTCGAACCCATCAAAGGCTTCCCGGAACGCTTCCCGCTTGTTCAGCACGCATTCCCAGGTCAGCCCTGCCTGGAACGATTCCAGAACCAGCATCTCAAACAGTTTCCCGTCGTCCCGCACCGGGACGCCCCATTCCCGGTCATGGTACTGCACATACCGTTCATTTTTCGGATTGGCCCAGCAGCAGCGCTGCCTGCCATCCGGCCATTGGGATACGCTCATATTCCCCTTCCCCTTTCTATGGCATTTCCCTTTTCCTTCTGCTATAATGTTGGGAAGGAGGGACTGCCTTATGTCAAATACCGTACAAAAACTTTGCCCGCGGCACCTTCTGCTGATCGGGGTTACGCTGTTTTCCATGTTTTTCGGTTCCGGCAACCTGATTTTCCCCTCTTATATCGGATATCAGGCGGGAACTTCCGCGCCCTTCGCGTTTGCCGGCTTTGCCCTGTCCGCAGTGGTGCTGCCGGTGCTGGGCGTCGCCGCCGTGGCCCGCTGCGGCGGTCTGGACCGCCTATGTGAACGGGTGCACCCCCGCTTCTCCCAGGTGTTTTCCATTATCATCTATCTCTGTATCGGGCCCATGCTGGCCATTCCCCGAACGGCCAGCACCAGCTATTCCATGTTCACGTTTCTCACAGACCGGCTGCACGGCTCTTTCCTGGGCATTCCGGTTCCGATGCTGGCGCAGGTCCTGTTCTCTCTGCTGTTCTTTGCGGCAGCGGCTGCGGCTGCCAACCGGCCGGAACGGCTGAAAGACCTGCTGGGCCGGCATATGACGCCGGTGCTTCTGGTTCTGATTCTGATTCTTTTTGCCGCCGGTCTGCTTCACCCAGCCCTGCCCGCGGCAGCGGCAGCAGACGGCTGGAACCGCCAGCCGTTTCTGAGGGGCTTTACCGAAGGCTACCAGACCATGGACACCATGGCCGCCGTGGTCTTCGGCATCATCATTGCCATCAACATCCGCGCCCTGGGCGTAGAAGAAAATTCTTCTGTCGTCCGGGAAACCATGCGGGGCGGCGTCATCGCCGGCCTGTTTCTCTGCGGCGTCTACGGCATGCTGACGTTTCTGGGTGCCAGAAGCGGCAGCCTGGTACAGGGCGCCCAGAACGGAACCGAGATCCTCACCGCGCTGTGCCGGGAATTTTTCGGCGGCACCGGAGCCGTGCTCCTGGCCCTGATCTTTTTTATCGCCTGCTTCAACGTCTGCGTCGGCCTGATCTGCAGCTGTTCCCGGTTTTTCGCGGAACAGTTTCCGGCGCTGTCCTTCCGGCAGTGGAAACTCGGCATTACCGCCTGGAGCTTCGTCGTATCCATCCTGGGCCTCAACCTGATACTGGCCATTTCCTCACCGATTTTAAGCGTCATCTATCCGGTGGCCATTGCCATTATCCTCGTCAATCTGCTGCCGTTTTCCATACTGAAAAAAAGCTGGCTGCAGCGGACCATCGTCCTGCTGGCCCTGGCCTCCGGCATCGCTTCCATCTGGTAATCCGATGAGATCGGGGAAGCTTCTCATCCCCGGTGCACGTACATCCGAATCGGCGTGCCTTCCGCGCTGTCCTGCACCATGCACAGAAACTCCCAGCCGTACCGTTCATAAAAGGACGTGTGGTCCGTCACCAAATACAGCGTATCGATGCCCATGTTCTTCATGTCCGCACAGACAAACTGCAGCATCTGTCCCGCAATGCCGCGGCAGCGGTGCGCCTCTTCCACGTATACGGCGCAGACGTTGGGCGTCAGGTCCGGCCGGTCGTGAAAGTCGTTTTCAATCACGCCGATACCGGCCGCGATCCGTTCTCCGTCCATCACCACATACCACTGCGGCACCGGCGAAGTCCCCCGCAGGCAGGCTTCCATGCTTTCCCGGTATTCTTCTTTGGGAATGCCCCATTTTTCACCGAACCAGGACGCGGCCTGCTCCGCCAGTTCGCCGTGTTCCCGGATCTTCCATATCTCGTATGCTTCCATCGAAATCTCCCATTTAAAACTTCAGGATTTCATCTACGCCGATGTTAAATACCGTGGCGCCGCCGATCTTGATGCCCCGCACCACGTCCACGAAATACTGTCCGTTGTACTCGGAAACCTCCCGCTCCTCAATCCGTTCCGTGCAGCTTTCCCGTATGTAGCCAAATACCTCTTCCAGGCGGTCTTCCTGGATGCACACCATCAGCGTAATATTCTTCTTGTTCAGGTACAGGCCTTCCGTCAGGAACTTGGTGGCCCGGATTTCATGAGCCACAAAAGCATCCGACAGCCGCGGATAGTCCACTTCCTGTACAATGATAATCAGCAGACGCATTGTCTTCTCCTCCTTCTATTCCATGTTCACCCGGACGTCACGGCAGATACTGCAGGACAAACACCAGCAGACAGCATCCCATGGACACCAGAAACAAACTGACCCGGTTGTATGCCAGCACCATAGCCGTCAGAAATCCCACCGCCGAGATCCACGTCTCTTCCGTGGTCTCCAGAATCGCGGGAAAGGTCATGACAGACAGCGTCACATACGGGACGTAGGTCAGAAACGAGCGGAACGTCCGGTTCCGGATTTCCCTCCGCAGAATCGTAAACGGCACCACGCGGATCAGATAGGTGGTCAGAGCCATAACCAGAATGTATCCATATGTTCTCATACGCGGCTTCCCCCTGTTTCTGCCTCCGGCTTTTCTTCCTTTTCCGCCGCTTCCTCTATGGGAAACAGCACCGCCGCCCCCAGAGAAATCGTCAGGGTCAGCACGATGATCTTCATGCCGGAAGAAAGGAAATCAAACTGGGGCAGCAGATGAAACGCGGCGCTGCCTGCCATGGAAACCGCCAGAATCGGCCGCAGCAGCCGGTTTTCCCTGGCCGCCGGCATAAAAACAGCGATAAACATGCCGTACAGCGCCATATTCATGGCATTTAAAAAGGTCTGCGGCAGCACGCCAGTAGACAGAATGCCGGTGATGGTCCCCAGAGACCACCCCGGCACGGCCACGCTCATAATGCCGTAGGTATACCAGGGATTCAGCCGGCCTTTCTGCGTCACCGACAGGCCGAAAATCTCATCGGTTACGCCGAAAGCCAGAAAGAACCGGTGGTAAAACGGCAGGTCCGCGTCCAGCTTCTGGGACAGGGCGCAGGACATCAGGCAGTACCGCAGATTGATCACCGCCTGGGAGAGCGCCATCTCCGCGTAGGGAGCCGACGAGGCGATCAGGGCAAAGGAAGCGAACTGGCCGGCAGACGTATTGTTGGTAAAAGACATCACCGCCGCCTGCAGCCAGGAGAGCCCGGCGCCTCTGGCGGCAATTCCGATGGTAATGGATACCACAAAGTATCCCAGCGCCACCGGAATTCCGTCCTTCATTCCTTTTCGGTACATCCGGCTGTTCATCTTCGAACTCCCTCCATGGTCTGGCTTATGATGTCTTCCATAAATTCATAGGTCAGCATGCCGGACACGTATCCGAACACATTGCCGTCCCGGTCGATCATAAACGTGGTAGGGAAGGAATAGATGCCGTACCCTTCAAACAGTTCCCACTCCGTATCCATAAGCACCGGATAGGTGTATCCGTTTTCCTCCAGAAATTCGGCGATGCCCTCCTCGGAAGTCTCCTGCCCCATAAGCGGCGCGGCCACTCCCAGCACAATCAGCGCGTCGTCGCCTTCCGTGTCGTAGGTTTCGTAGAGTTTCTGGATGTCCGGCATCTCCGCCCGGCACGGCGGGCACCAGGTTCCCCAGAAATTCAGGAAAATGGTCTTGCCCGCATAGTCTTCCAGCCGGTGCACCGTTCCGTACTGATCCTTCAGTTCAAAGTCCAGCGCCGGCATCAGAGCAGTCTCGGTCTCTTCCCCGCTTTCCTCCGGCAGTCCGGCGCCGCCATCGGCTTCCGTCTCCCCGCCGTCCCCGGCGGTTTCCGGTGCGGTTTCTGTCTCCGCATCCGTTCCGGCGGTTCCTTCCGTCTCATCCGCTCCGGCGGTTTCCGATACGGTTTCCGTCCCTCCCGCAGAGGTCCCCAGCCGGGACAGATAGCCCGTCACTTCATTCATCCGGCCGGTAAACAGAAATACGCCCATGAGGATCATCAGAACCCCGCCGATTTTCACCGTGTAGCGCACCACTCCCATGTGCTTCCGGAACAGGCCCAGAAGCGACGTGGTAAAAAATCCCGCCGCCAGAAACGGTAGCACAAACCCCAGTGTGTAGACGCCGATCAGCGCAAAGCCCGTGCCCCGGGTGCCTGCCGACGCCGCCAGAAGCAGCACGCTGGTCAGAGCCGGTCCCACGCAGGGCGTCCAGGCGAAGCTGAAGGTAAAGCCCATGATCAGCGCCGTCACCGGCGACATGACAAACCGTTCCAGCGAAAAAGGCAGCCGCCGTTCCGTCCCCAGCAGGCGGGAACTGCCGAATACCCCCAGCTGGTACAGACCGAACAGCACGATCAGAACGCCGCCGATCCGGGAAAACAGCACCTGATGGCTCCGCAGAAAGGTCCCCGCCGCGGAAACGCCCAGACCCAGGGCAAAAAACGCGAAGCTGATGCCCAGCACAAAGCAGAAAGTGTGCAGCGCCGTTCTGGCCTGGCGCCTGCGGCCGTCTTCCTCTTCCGCCCCCGAAGCGCCGCCGGACAGGTATCCCAGATACAGCGGCAGAAGCGGCAGCACGCAGGGAGAGAAAAAGCTCAGAATCCCCTGCAGAAACACAGTCAGCACCGATACGCTGACATCCAGTGAAAAACCCATACATTCCTCTTTTCCGTGAGCGCGATATCTCGCTCACCTCGCGGCATTGCCGCTCGATGACCGTTGCCCGTCGAATATCCGCCCGACCGGCGTATCGCACAAAAGGAGCCCGTTTCCAGACCGGATCCGGGCATCCTCGTTTTGTCCTATTGATTATTACTTTCCAACCACGCTGTCTACGTACGCTTTCAGTTCCGCGTCCTGGCATCCCGCGTAGAAGCAGTCCAGGAATCTGGGAATCATGCACTCCTTAACCATCTGCTGATCCACGGATTTCAGCGCGTCCAGCAGAGGCTTGGCCACCTGCTTCTTGATATCGTTGAGAATCCGGGCGTTGCGGTTCTGGCTTTCCTTACCGCTGGCCGGATAGCCCATTCCCTTGGGAGAGCCGAAGGCCTTGGTGAAGATGTTATTGATGTTCAGTTCCGCGCCCCAGCCGAAGCCCTTGGCATAGGGAATGGAAAGGGCGTTGCCGTTGTTGATCTGCAGGAACAGATACGCGTCCGTCGGCTCAATGCAGTAGCCGCAGACCACGCCGGGCCAGGCGTTTAACGACATCAGCGCACCCTGGCCGGTGCCGCAGCCTGTCACTATAAAGTCCACCGCGCCGGAATTTAACAGAAGCGCCGCCTGAATGCCCAGATGCAGATAGGTCAGTCTGGGATTGTCTTCGGTATAGGCTTCCGGAACGTCTTTATCCACCAGAGGTTTTGCCATGGCCACATTGTACACCTGATGCCCCATCGGTTCCACGACCTTCTTCAGTTCGTTCAGAATAATCTCGTTCTTCGGCGCCTGGCTGAATTCATTCAACAATGCAATTTTCATGAGTCTCTCCTCTTTTCTTTTCTTAATTTTCTTTGGTGCTCCGCTGTCTTACGGCACCTGTCTGGCTATGGCCCGGTCCGCGTCCGCCTTCATCCGCAGGAAATCCTCCCGGGAAAGGGGGATGTCCAGGGAGCGGGCCGTGTCCTCGATCTGGGACAGCTTTCTGGCTCCGCACAGCACATTGACTGACGGCGACAGCATGGAATTCCATTTGACGCACAGATTGGCCAGGCTGCAGCCGTACTTCTCCGTCAGATCCTTCCATCCGGCCAGCATTTCATTGGCAATCCGGATATTGCCGGGCCGCCACCATGCCTTGCCTTCCCGCACCTCGCCTTTTGCCGGCACGTAGTCGTCGGGCGCCTTTCCCGCCAGCAGTCCCTGCTCGATGGGCGAATAGGTCTGCAGCGTAATGCCGTTGGCCTCGCAGAAAGGCAGCAGCTCCGCCTCCGGCCGCCGGTCCAGAATACTCAGTTTCTCCTGAATCACATCCAGCTGGCCCGCCTCGGTATAGTCCTTCAGAATCCGCAGATCTACGTTGGACGCTCCGATGGCACGGATTTTGCCCTCTTCTTTCATCCGCATCAGTTCTCCCATGGTTTCCGCCACCGGCACCAGTCCGTAGGTCCGGCACTGCCAGTGGGTGTAATACACGTCCACATAATCGGTTCCCATGGTCTTTAGACTCAGTTCCAGATCTCTGCGGATGGCCTTCGGAGACAGATCTCGGCGCACCTCATGGCCTTCCTTTGTAAAATGCGGCTCACCGTTTTTATCATACCACTGAATGCCGCACTTTGTCGATATGATTATCCGGTCCCTGGGAATTTCTTTCAGCGCCCGGCCCACCACTTCTTCACTGTGGCCGAAGCCGTATACCCGGGCCGTATCCACCCAGTTGATGCCCAGTTCCAGGGCCCGGTGAATGGTTTCCACCGACATCCGGTCGTCGTTGTCTCCCCACCATTCGCCGCCTCCAATGGCCCAGCAGCCCAGCGCCAGCCCGCTGGCCTGGATGCCGGACCGTCCAATGGGTCTCATCTCCATAACCTTCGCCCCTTTCTTCTACAAAAGCCCCAGCTGCTGACAGGCATAGGCAATCCCGTCTTCTTCCACCGTCCTGGTGACAAAGGTGGCATACGGTTCCAGCACCGCGTCATGGCTGCCCATCAGCACCGTGTTTTCCGCGTACTCAAACATAGGCAGATCGTTGCTGCTGTCGCCGAACACATACGCGTCCTCTTTCGGAATCCCGCAGCGCTTCAGGGTCCATTCGATGGCCGTCGCCTTGCTGCAGCCTGCCGGCACGCATTCATAAAAATCCCCGCCCCGGTCGATAACCTGAAAATCCGGCTGGAGAAAATCGAAAAATTCCTGACGCCGGCTGTCGGCGTCGGCGTACACGCAGAACTTGTCAATGGCGTATCCGCCGTCTTCCCAGGTGAGAGGCGAAACCGCGCCCTCTTCCGCCAGCCGGTCCTTTAACTGCGCCAACGGCCGGATCCAGGGCCGTTCTTTCCGGAAATAAATGCCTTCCATGGCTTCCAGCACGCCGTCAAACCCATACTCCGGTATGGCCGCCTTGATCTGGCGGGCCCGTTGGGCAGGAATCCGGCGGTGATACACCGTTTCGCCATCCAGAATCACACAAGTCCCGCAGCCGCACAGAAAGCCGTCCGCAGGTACCAGGCGCCGGATCTCCTGCAGCAGGCAGAAGGTGCGGCCGGAATTGATAAAGACCAGATTGCCTTTTTCCCGGGTCTGCCGCAGCGCCTGCACCGCGCTCTCCGGCACCCGGCGGGTCTTTTCGCTGAGCAGCGTCCCATCTACGTCAAAAAACAATGCCTTTCTGCTCATGGATTTTCTCCCCGGAACACGATGGTGCCCGTCTTTTCATCCATGTAGTCCACAATGGCCAGAGATTCCAGGCGGATCCCCTGCCTGCGCAGGTTGTCGCCGCCCGGCTGAAATCCCTTTTCAATAACCACGCCTGCGCCGGCCAGCTGCGCGCCGGATTCCCGCACCAGTCTGGCCAGTCCCTCCAGCGCCTTTCCGTTGGCCAGGAAATCGTCGATCAGAAGCACCTGGTCTCCCTTTCCCAGGAATTCACGGGATACCATAATATCGTAGGTTTTCCCGTGGGTAAAAGACTCTACCTGGGTGGTGTACGCGTCTCCGGCAATGTTTTTGGTCTTGTTCTTTTTGGCAAACACCACCGGCACGTCAAAATACTGGGCCACAATGCAGGCGATGCCGATTCCGGAAGCCTCTATGGTCAGGATCTTGCTGACCGGAACGTCGGCGAACCGCCGCTTGAACTCCGCGCCGATTTCGCCGAAGAGGCGGATATCCATCTGGTGGTTCAGAAAACTGTCCACCTTCAGCACGTCTCCGCCTTTGATCTTTCCATCTCTGCGTATTCTGTCTTCCAACAGCTTCATACACGCGTCCCCCTGCTGTTTTCCCTGTGGTTTTATCGTCTGTACCGCCGCGTTATTCCGCTACGGCATTGTCCGTCAGAAAATTGATGACCTTCTGCGCCAGAATGTAGTTGTCCACCACGTCCTGACCCGCGGTTTCCAGCATGGCGTCCACGTCCTCATATCCCAGATCGGAAGCGGTCTGCTCCATATCCTCGTCGCTGACCGTCATGCCCTCCGCATCGGCAATGGCACGGATCACCGCGTTCTGCCGGGTCGCCTCTTCGGACATTTCCCGCAGCTGCTCTTCAAAGGTCTCCATGTCCATGCCGTAAAAGCTGACCATGGTCTCCAGGTCGATGCCCAGGGTCTCCGCCTGAGTCTGGTAGCCGGCCATCTGGTCGTCGTAATAATCCTGCACCGCCTCGTCGGTAACCGTCACCTGGGCCTCGTCCATGACCTTGCTGAACACCTGGTTCTGCATGTCCACCAGTGCGCTGGCCTCCGCGTAGGACTCCAGGTTTTCTCTGGTGGCCTCCCGATAGGCGTCTACCGTTTCGTAGTCCGTGTACTCCTTCACAAAATCGTCGTCCAGCACCGCCGGGACCGACTCCTTCACGGCGTTGACCGTCACGTCAAACACCACCGCCTGGCCCGCCAGCTCTTCGCTGCCATAGTCCTCCGGGAAGGTCAGGTTCAGGCTCAGTTCCTGTCCCTTCACCGCGCCGATCAGGCCTTCCTCAAAGCCGTCGATAAAGCGGTTGGAGCCCAGAGTCAGGTCAAAGCCGTCGTCGCTGCCGCCGTCAAAGGGCTCGCCGTCCTTCATGCCCACATAGTCGATGTTGACAATGTCGCCGTCTTCCGCCGCCCGGTCTACTTCCGAAATCACCGGGTTGGCGTCCACCAGCGCCTGCATCTCCGCTTCCACCTGTTCGTCGGTAATCTCCGTGGACATGGGCGTATAGGTCACGCCTTTATAAGTTCCCAGCACCACCGTCGTGCCGGAAGCGTCTGTAACCGCTTCCGCGCTGCTGCCGGCCGCGGCGCTCTCGTCTTGTGTTTTCCCGGAACAGCCCGCCAGCAGCATTGCCGCCATCAGGCCGTACGCCCATACTTTTGCTGTTTTTTTCATCATACATTCCTTTTCCTTTTTTGTTGTTTCCTGCGGGCGAAGCGTCCGCAATGGGCCAATTATATCATGACTGGCCCTCAAAATAAAGGGATTGGGCGGATTTCATAAAATTTTCAGCTTTCCCGCAGGCTCAGCCTCTGCAGAATGCCCGGAACGCCTTGTATGTATGATACACATCCAGTTTGGACGCCAGTTCAAACGGCGAATGCATGGACAGAATCGGCACGCCCAGATCCACCACGTCGATGTTCAGCGAGGCCACAAACTTGGCGATGGTTCCGCCGCCGCCGGCATCCACGGCGCCCAGTTCTCCGATCTGCCAGCAGACGCCTTCCCGGTCCATGATGCCGATGATTTTGGCCATCAGCTCCGCGCTGGCATCATTGGAGCCGGATTTGCCCCGGGAGCCGGTGTACTTGGTCAGCACGCAGCCCTTGTTGATATAGCTGGAGTTTCTGGGCTCGTACACCTGATGGAAGGTGGGGTCATACGCCGCGTTCACATCGGAAGACAGGCAGATGGAATTGCGGAACACCTCCTTGGGATCCGCCCCCTGTCCCTGGGCCAGCCAAATGATAAAGTCGCCGACGTAGTTGGAATCCAGGCCGGTGTTGCCGCAGGAACCGATTTCCTCTTTGTCCGTCAGCACCGTTACCGTGGTGTACAGCGGTTCTTTTTCGTCGATTTCCGCCATCAGGGCCGTGTAGGCGCAGACCCGGTCGTCCTGGCCGTAAGCGCCGATCATGCTGCGGTCCAGACCTGCGTCGCTGGCCTTAAACGCCGGTACAAATTCTACTTCCGCCCGCAGGAAATCCTTCTCCGTTATCTGGTACTGCTCATGGAGAATCTGCAGCACGTTAAGCTTCACCGCTTCTTTTATATCTTCCTCGCATACAAAGGGAAGGGAACCCACCACGATGTTCAGTTCCTCTCCCTGGACGCCGTCTTTTAACTTCCGCTCATTCTGCTCTCCCGCCAGATGAGGCAGCAGATCTGTGATGCAGAATACAGGGTCGCCGGGATTTTCGCCCAGATTCAGCTCCACCGCTTCTCCGTCAGCTTTGATCACAACGCCGTGCATGGCCAGAGGAATGGCCGTCCACTGGTACTTGCGGATACCTCCGTAATAGTGGGTCTTAAACAGCGCCATCTCGTCTTTCTCATACAGCGGCATGGGCTTTAAATCCAGCCGCGGAGAATCGATGTGGGCGCCGTTGATGCGCACGCCTTCTTTCACCGGGCGCTTGCCGAAGGTAGCCGCAATCAGCGATTTGCCCCGATTGATCTGATATACCTTGTCTCCCGGCTGATAGGTCTTCGTCTCGTCGTAGACCTGGTAGCCCGCCGCCTTCAGCAGTTCCTCCGCCGTTTTCACGCATTCCCGCTCCGTCTTGCCCCGGTTCAGGAACGTCTTGTACCCTTCACAGAATGCCGCCGCTTCTTCTATCTGCTGCGGTTTTTCTTTCCCGATATGGGGAAATTCCCAGGTCAGCTGTTTCTGCAGTTCTTTTCCACTCATGTCTTTGCTCTCCTTTTATTTGATTTATCTTACCGGATTCCCAGTTCGCCGCTTTCCAGCGTCAGCGTAAAAGGTCCGTCGTTGATCAGGGACACCTGCATCTCCGCCCCGAACACGCCGTGTTCCACTCTGCGGGCGTGCAGGCAGCACCGCTCCAGCGCCCGCTCATACAGCGCTTCGGCTTTTTCCGGTGCGCCGGCCCGGATAAAGCTGGGCCGGTTGCCTTTGCGGCAGTCCGCGTATAACGTAAACTGGCTGATCACCAGAATCTCTCCGTCCACATCCGCCAGAGACCGGTTGGTCTTGCCTTCCTCGTCCCGGAAAATCCGCAGCCTGCAGATCTTGTCCATCATTTTGTCCACGATTTCTTCGGTATCCGAATCCTCCGCTCCCAGAAGCAGAAGATACCCCTGGCCGATTTCTCCCACCACGCTTCCATCCACGGAAACGCTGGCCTTTGTCACTCTCTGCAGCACTACTTTCATCGCTTTTCTCCTTCTCTGTCGGTTTTAGGCCCGTGCCTCTATCTGCGGGAAAACAGCAGCCGCAAATATTCCAGCACCGTCTCCGTCACCTCTTCCCGGTACAGGATTTCCCTGGCGTACACCGGGTCGTCGGTAATAATATCGTCCACATCCAGCATCCGCAGCCGCTCCAGTTCCACCCGGCTGTTGACCGTCCAGGCGTACACCGTCTTGCCTTCCTGATGCACCGCGTCCAGAAGCCTCCGGTTCACAAAGGACGAGCGAATGCTTACGGCGTCCACCGCCTCGTCAGAATAGTAGTTGCCGTAGGCCGCGGACAGGATATAGCCGGTGCGGATCTGGGGACTGACCTCCTTGATCCGGCGCAGGTAATTGAGGTTGGTGGAAGTGATCACGCACTGCTCTCCCATTTCAAATTCTTCCACCAGCTTCGCCACCCGCTCCGGCAGGGAACTGCCGTCCCCCATATTTTTGATTTCAATATTCAAGTCGATTCTGCCTTTGGCAAATTCCATGGCTTCTTCCAGCGTGGGGATTCCTTCCCCGGCAAACTCCTGGGAAAACCAGGAACCCACGTCCAGCTGCCGCAGCTGCTCCAGCGTCAGTTCGCTGACCTTGCGGCTGATCCCCGCCACCCGCCGCAGCGTTTCGTCGTGGCAGAGCACCAGCGCCCCGTCGGCGCTTTCCTGCACGTCGATTTCCGCCCGGTCCGCCATTTCCTCCACCGCGGCCTGCAGCGCGGCCATAGTGTTTTCCGGAGCGGAAGCGGAACTGCCTCTGTGGGCGGTGATCCGGGTCTGCGCCGCCACCGACTTGGTGATCAGGTTGCCGTTGTAAGCCGTGTCAAACAGGCAGAAAGCCGCCGCCGCACCGGCGACGCACAAAAGAGCCAGCCCGTTTCTGCCGCTGACCAGACGGCTCCGGGTATAGAAAAAATCCCAGCGTTTGGCAGCGCCGGCCTGTCGGCTGCTGTACTGGTAGTACTGAACCGTCAGCACCGCGAAATACAGAACCGGAACGGCTATGGACGCCAGAATCAGCACCGCCGCTTCGATCCGGTCCGCGGTCTGCATCAGAAACGCCAGCTGCAGGTCCCGTTCCACAAACACCACCGTCAGCGCCGCCGCCAGAAATACGCAGATTCCATAGACCACCGCCGCTGCTGCCGCGCAGGCCGCCAGACACGCCGCCATGCGAAACAGGGTCTTTCCCAGCCGCCCCTTCAGCAGTTCCATGCTGCGGTGCCGGCCATCCCGGAACGACTTCTGCTCGATCAGGCAGCTGTGAAACAGAAATGCCGTGGGAACCACCGCCAGCAGCAGTACGCAGACTGCCGCGCCCAGAGCCGCCGGCATCCACGGCAGCTGTCCCGCCTCCTGCAGCAAAAAGTTGACCGGCCGGATCTGCGCCAGAATCCGGTACAGAAACAGGCTGTCCATCAGCAGCAGATGGGCCAGACCCACGGCAAAAATCCCGAAGTTTTTCCGCACCAGCTGGGTAAAGGCCGTCTGCAGCGCCCCGGCTCCGATTTCAAACACCGAAAGCCGCAGAGAATAGGCGGCCCCGGAATACACCGTCAGCAGGCCGCCTATTTCTATCATAATCAGAAGCAGTCCCGCCGCCGCCAGAAGCACAAACACCGCCAGCGTCCATGGCTTCAGCAGGAAATCCCAGACATTGCCGGCGGTCAGATAGGTGTAGCCAGCCCTGTCCAGGGAAAATTTCAGTCCCGCGTTGACCAGCCGCAGATACAGAATCCCCGTCAGCAGACGGTACAGCGCTTCAAACAGCAGCAGGTTTCTTCCATTGAGTTTTATGATCTGATATGTCTCTCTGACCAGAGTTTTCATGCATCCTGCAGTCCTTTTTCTTCTGTTGTTCCCTGGTCGCGGCTGTTCCATGCCAGAATCGCCTCATTCAGCGAATACATTTTGGCGTCCAGCATATCCACCACATCCGCGCAGGCCTTCAGTTCTTTCTGAAAATAATCCGGCGCGTCTCCCTCAAACTTGTAATAGATCTTGTGCTCCAGGCTGGCCCAGAAATCCATGGCCACGGTCCGGATCTGAATCTCCACCTTGGTTTCCACCGGCCCTTCCGACAGGTATACCGGTATGGTCACCACCATGTGATAGCTTTTGTATCCGTTGGGCTTTGGATTTTTGATATAGTCCTTGACATACAGCACCGTCACGTCCTTCTGCCGGGAAATCATATCGGCAATCTGGTAAATGTCGGAAGTAAAAGAACAGATAATGCGGATTCCCGCGATATCGTTGAGTTTTTCCGTCATGTTTACCACGTTGACGTCGTAATGATACCGCTTCAGCTTCTTGACAATGCTCTCCGGAGATTTCAGCCTGGCCTTTACGTGCTCGATGGGATTATACTTGTAAATCTGTATAAACTCATCGTTTAAAATTTCGATCTTCACATTGATTTCCTTCAATGCGGATCCATACAGAAACATCAGCGATTTCCACTGATCGATCTGGTCAAACGTCCTGGGGATATTAGCCATGCGTATCCCTCCTCATGCCGTTTATAATTTCAGGTTCTTCAGCAGATCTCCCAGTCCTGTAAATGCCTCTCCTGAACTCTTGTATTCGTAGTGCGAAGGCTCTTCCGTCTCTTCCGGCTCCAGCGCCTTCATGCTCAGGCTGATTCTTCCATCTTCGATGGAGAGAATTTTCACCTTTACCTTCTGTCCCTCTTTCAGCACCACGCCGGGATGCTTGATCCGCTGCCGGCTGATCTGGGATACGTGCAGCAGGCCGGTAACGCCATCGGCCAGATCCACAAAAGCGCCATAATTCTTCAGGCTGTCCACGGTGCCTTCTACCACGTCTCCGGCTTTAAAGGCAGCCATTTTCTGTTTGCGCTCTTCTTCCCGGCGCTCCTTTAACAGTTCCCGGACGGAAAGTACCAGGCGCTTGTTTTCCGGCTCCGCCGTGATGATGTAGGCTTCCACCGTTTTGCCTACCCAGTCTTCCAGCTTCTCCACGTATTCCAGAGACAGATGGGAAGCGGGGATAAAGGCCCGGATCTCGTCTACATAGGCCACCACGCCGGCCTTGACCGCCTCTTTGATCTTGACCTTCACCGGCGTTTTGTCTGCCTGCATCTGCTTCAGTTCCTGCCATTTTTCCGCGTCCGGCGTGCCCTCTTCCACATACGTCTGGTTCCGGCGCTGGTCGTATTCTTTATAAGATGCCTCCAGTTCCGCGGCATAATCGTCCATGGTCTCCTGGCGTTCCTCGCGGACAGGCTCCTGGCTCTCCAGCGCCGCTTCCTGTCCATCCTTTTTGATTTCTTCACTCATGGCTGTATTCCTTCCTTTCTTACGCCCGGCCGGCCCCTGCTTTGCGCGGATGGAACCTGGGCTGATTTGCATGCAGTGCGGGCCTTCCGCACCCTGCGCAGTGCGCGCTCGGGAACGCCGTTCCCTCGCTCACGGGCTTGCGCCTCTCGCCTCCTGCGCAGTGCGCGCTCGGGAACTTCGTTCCCTCGCTCACGGGCTTGCGCCCTATAGCATCTGCCAGCTGTCTGGATGCTTACGTGCAAGCACGACGCATCCACGACCGCTGTCATCTGCCGCACTGCTTAATGCTTTCGTGGACATTATACCACAATTTTGGGGGGCTGTCAGCATATTATGAGGCGGCAGCAATGAAGCCGCCAGGGCGGCGCGGGCCGGTGTTTCTTCCAAACTTCTTTGTGGTGTTCCGGGGCAAATTGTGGTATGGTAGTGTCAGGATTATTTTTTTGAATGCGAGCCTTTTTCGCATACAGGAGGTTTGATGTATGAAGGATATTATGGATCTGCACACCCACACCATCGCCAGCGGCCACGCCTACAACACCCTTTATGAAATGGTGCAGGCGGCCGCCGGCGCCGGTCTTTCTCTGTTTGGTTCCAGCGACCACGCCCCCGGCCTGCCCGGCTGCTGCACGGAAATGTATTTTATGAACTTCAAGGTGCTTCCAAAGGAACTGTTCGGCGTCCGGCTGCTTATGGGAAGCGAGGTAAACATCCTGGACTACCAGGGTTCCGTAGACCTGCGTCCCCGGATTCTGGAAAAGCTGGACTATGCCATTGCCAGCATCCACCCGCCCTGTTTCCGGTGCGGCACCGTCTCCCAGAACACCGCGGCCTATATAAAGGCCATGGAAAACCCGTATATTCACATCATCGGGCATCCGGACGACGGCCGCTTCCCCGTGGACTATGACGCGCTGGCGGCAGCCGCCGCCCGGCACCATGTGCTGCTGGAGGTCAACAGTTCGTCTCTGTCTCCCCATTCTTCCCGCCAGGGAGCCAGAGCCAATTACCAGGCCATGCTGGAGCGCTGCGTCCATTACGGAACCTCGGTCCTGCTCAGCAGTGACGCCCACGCCGCGCCGGACGCCGGTAACCACCGGGAAGCCCTGCGGCTGCTGGAAGAGGTCCGGTTCCCCGAAGACCTGGTGGTCAATACTTCTCTTGAGAAGCTGGCCCGTTTTCTCCCCGTGCTTCAGGAGGCCTTATGATCAATTTTCTGAATCTGGAATACTTCCTTGTGGCGGCAGAGGAGCTGAGCTTTACCAAAGCCGCCCGGCGGCTTTTTATCTCCCAGCAGTCCTTAAGCAGCCACATCGCCAATATGGAAAAGGAGCTGGACATCGCCCTGTTCCATCGCACGTCGCCGCTGACTCTGACCTATGCCGGCCAGGTATTAAAGGAGCGGGCCCGCCAGATGCTGCAGCTGCGGGAAGAAACCTACCGGGAAATCGCGGACATCAAAGATTTTTCCAAAGGACAGCTGGTCATCGGAATGTCCCATACCCGGGGCCGGCGGGTTCTGCCGGAAATCCTGCCGGTTTACAAAGAACAGTTTCCCAACATTGAACTGCATTTAAAAGAGGGCAATTCCTCCGAACTGGACGCGGACCTGATCCACGGCGACGTGGACCTGATCATCGGCATGCTGCCTTTCCGGGTGGAAAACATCGAAACCGTGCCGCTGTGCGACGAGGAAATCCTGCTGGCGGTGCCGGACTCCGTACTGGAAAAGACCTATCCCGGCCAGGCCGCCCAGGTAAAAAAACAGCTTTCCCAGTGCGCGGACCTGCGGCTGGTACAGGACTGCCCCTTCCTGCTGATCCACAAAGGCAACCGGGTCCGCACCCTGGCAGACGAGATGTTTGAAGAAGCCCAAATCACGCCCCGCGTCGTTCTGGAAACGGAAAATATCGAGACCGTCATGGCACTGGCCATCAAAGGCATGGGCATCACCTTTTATCCCCGGATGTTTATTTCCGGCTCCGAAGCCTTCTCCGACCAGATGCGCCAGGGCGGCATCACCTTTTACTCCCTCAATTCTCCCCGCGCCCGCGGCGTACTGGGCATCGGCTATCACAAAGGACATTATATGTCTCAGGCCACCCGGGAATTCATACGAATTGCCAAAGAAACCATTTGACATCTTCTCCATTTCTGTTATAATAAAATAGTAATCGTTATTGTTATTAGATAGTGAGGAGATGCCCATGAAAGCACTGAAGTACAGCAGACAGAGAGAATGTATCAAAGACTGTCTGATGCGCCGGCACGACCACCCCACGGCAGATACTCTGTATATGAGCATCCGGGAGGAGTTTCCTAATATCAGCCTGGGAACCGTTTACCGCAATCTCAACCTGCTGGTGGATCTGGGAGAGATCCGCAAGCTCAGCTGCGGCAGCGGACCGGACCGGTTTGACGGAGATACCAGCCCCCATTACCACTTTGTATGCAGAGAATGCGGCGAAGTCGAAGATCTGCCCATGGAAGCCTTTCAGGATTTGAACCAGGCCGCCCAGCGGTACTGTTCCGGCCGGATCGACAGCCACGCCACATATTTTTATGGAACCTGTGAAAACTGTTCAAAAAAATCAGCACAATCCGCTTGACATTCCGAATTGGATGTGCTAAATTGATATCAGTAACAATTACTATTATTGTTACGGACATGGTTACAATACAATTCATATAAAAAGAAAAGGAGACATCAGCTATGAAAAAATGGGTTTGTACAGTATGCGGCTACGTTCACGAGGGAGAAACGGCTCCGGAGTTCTGCCCGGTATGCAAGGCTCCCGCTTCCAAGTTTAAAGAGCAGGCCGGCGAGAAGACCTGGGCCGCTGAGCACGTAGTAGGCGTAGCGCAGGGCGCTCCGGAAGATATTATGAAAGATCTGAGAGCCAACTTTGAAGGCGAGTGCACCGAAGTCGGCATGTATCTGGCTATGGCAAGAGTTGCCCACAGAGAAGGCTATCCCGAAATCGGCCTGTACTGGGAGAAGGCCGCTTACGAAGAGGCAGAGCACGCTGCCAAGTTCGCGGAGCTGCTGGGCGAAGTGGTAACCGACAGCACCAAGAAGAACCTGGAGATGCGGGTAGACGCTGAGAACGGCGCGACCGCCGGCAAGTTCGACCTGGCAAAGAGAGCCAAGGCTCTGAACCTGGACGCCATCCATGACACCGTTCATGAAATGGCCAGAGACGAGGCCCGTCACGGAAAGGCATTCGAAGGTCTGCTGAAGAGATATTTCGGCTGATTGCCATTTCCCGTTTGCTGCCCCAAAACCGTTTTGATTGAAAAGGAGAGTGCAGAATGTCCAAATACGCAGGAACCAAAACCGAAGAAAACTTAAAGGCTGCATTTGCCGGCGAGTCCCAGGCCAGAAATAAATACACCTTCTACGCTTCCGCCGCCAAGAAGGCCGGCTATGAGCAGATGGCCGCTCTGTATCTGGAAACCGCGGATCAGGAGAAGGAACACGCCAAGATGTGGTTTAAAGAACTCCACGGCATCGGAACGCCGGAAGAGAATCTGGCGGACGCCGCGGCCGGCGAGAATTACGAATGGACCGACATGTACGTGCAGATGGCCAAAACCGCTGAAGAAGAAGGCTTCCCGGAGCTGGCCCACAAGTTCCTCATGGTAGCGAAAGTAGAGGCTGCTCATGAAAAACGTTACCTGCAGCTTCTGGACCATTTGAAAAAGGACGAGACCTTCAAGGGCGACGCGCCTCTCGGCTGGAAGTGCCGCAACTGCGGATACATCCACGAGGGACCGGAAGCGCCGGAAGTATGTCCCGTATGCGCCCATCCCAGAGCGTATTTCGAGCGGAAGGCAGAAAACTACTAAAGCACAGACCGGCTCTATGCCGAGAAACAAAACCGCCGCCCGGGCCCAATGCCCGGACGGCGTTTTCTTTTTCAAAATCTCTTATTCCACCACCGGATTGCGCAGCGTTCCGATGCCCTCGATCTCGCACTCCACCACGTCTCCCGGCTTTAAAAACTTCGGCGGGTCAAATCCCAGGCCGGCCCCTGCCGGCGTTCCCATGGCGATGATGGTTCCCGCCTGCAGCGTCATCCCCTGAGACAGTTCGTGAATCACATGGTCGATGCCAAAAATCAGCAGTTCCGTATTGCTGTCCTGCCGCAGTTCCCCGTTGACCCGGGAACGCAGCTCCAGCTTGGGCGGATAGGAGATCTCGTCCGCGGACACGATGCAGGGACCCATGGGGAAAAAACCATCCAGGCTCTTGCCGAAAAACCACTGGTGATGGCGGTTCTGCAGATCTCTGGCGCTGACGTCGTTGATCACGGTATAGCCGAAGATGTAATCCCTGGCCTCCGCCTCGCTGACCCGGAACGCGTCCTTTTTCAGAATCACCGCCAATTCCACTTCATAATCCAGCTTTTCCGTCAGATCCCGGTGAGCCGGTATCCCGTCAAACGGTCCGGACGCCTGGTGAACCCGCTTGGAAAAATACACCGCATAGGGCCGTTCCCCGCTGAATTCCTGCTTTTTGTACCGGGCGGACTCTTCCGCGTGGGCCATATAGTTGACCCCCAGGCAGATCACGTCCCGCCGGGGACAGGGAATCGGCGCCAGTAGCTTCACCTCCGAAAGCTGCGCCGCTCCCGGAATTTCATAGGGATCCGTGCCGGCCTTGGCGTTTAACAGCTGGATTTCCGATTCGCTCATGCCCGTCACGGCCTCTTCCATATCCCGGTAATCCATGCCGAAGCACTCCAGCGGATACACCCACTGCTCTCCCGCGTTTAAGATTCCCAGTTTCCGTCTTCCTTCTACCTCATATGTCACAATCTTCATGCCTTTTGTGCCTCCGTTAATCCTCTTTTGCCCATCCATAGGCGCACCGGACCGCTTTTCTCCATCCCCGGATCCGCTCTTCCCGGACCGCGTCCTCCATCCGCGGCTGGAACACCCGGTCTACCGCCCAGTTGTCCCGGATCTCATCCAGACTGTTCCAGTATCCTACTGCCAGTCCCGCCAGATACGCCGCTCCCATGGCCGTGGTTTCCACGCACCTGGGCCGGTACACCGTGCCGTCGATGATATCCGCCTGGGTCTGCATCAGGTAGTTGTTGGCGCTGGCGCCGCCGTCCACCTTCAGGGACTTCATGCGCATGCTGGCGTCTGCCTCCATGGCCTTCAGTACGTCATAGGTCTGATAGGCCAGGGAATCCAGGGTGGCCCGGATGATATGGCTGCGGTTGACGCCTCTGGTAATGCCCACAATGGTTCCTCTGGCGTACTGGTCCCAGTGGGGCGCTCCCAGCCCCGTAAAAGCAGGCACCACGTAGCAGCCGTTGGTATCCGGCACCTTCATGGCCTCCGCTTCCGACTCCGCCGCCGATTCCACCAGCTTCATCTCGTCTCTCAGCCACTGGATAGCAGCCCCTGCCACAAAGATGGAGCCTTCCAGCGCGTAGGTCACTTCCCCGTTCAAACCCCAGGCGATGGTGGTCACCAGACCGTGTTCCGAAACCACGGAACGCCGGCCGGTATTCATCAGCATAAAACAGCCGGTTCCGTATGTATTTTTGATCTCTCCCGGCGTAAAGCAGGCCTGTCCGAACAGCGCCGCCTGCTGGTCGCCGGCCGCGCCGGCAATGGGAATCTCCCCGCCCAGAAATCCGGCGTCCGCCACGCCGTATACGCAGCTGGAAGGCATGGGCTTGGGCAGTATGCAGGCCGGTATGTTCAGCTCTCTCAGTATGTCCTCATCCCAGGTCAGGGTGTGGATGTTGAACAGCATGGTACGGGAAGCGTTGGTATAGTCCGTCACATGGGCCTTGCCCTTGGTCAGCTTCCAGATCAGCCAGGTCTCCACGGTTCCGAACAGCAGCTCGCCCTTTTCCGCCCGCTCTCTGGCGCCTTCCACATGTTCCAGAATCCAGGCCAGCTTGGTGCCGGAGAAATACGCGTCGATCACCAGTCCGGTTTTCTGGCGGAAGGTCTCCGTAAGCCCTCTCTTTTTCAGCTCATCGCAGTAAGCCGACGTTCTGCGGCACTGCCACACGATGGCCGGGCAGATGGGCTGGCCGGTCTCCCGCTCCCATACAATGGTCGTCTCCCGCTGGTTGGTAATGCCGATGGCGGCAATGTCCTCCGCCGACGCATCGATGTGGGCCATAGCCTCCGCAGCCACCCCCAGCTGCGTAGACCAGATCTCATCCGCGTTGTGCTCCACCCAGCCCGGTTTGGGAAAATACTGGGTAAATTCTTTCTGCGCCATGCTGCATATCTTTCCCTCCCGGTCAAACAGAATGCAGCGGTTGCTGGTAGTCCCCGAATCCAGTGCCATTACATACTTTGCCATAGTATCCTTCTCCTTTTTCTTTCCTTTCCCCATATACCCCGTATCTGTCTTTCTTATTCTTATATTATACTGTCTGCGCCCCTGTCTGGCAATCCGAAAAATGCCTCCCGCAGCATTTTCACCCCCTGAATCACCGCCGTGGGAACCGCGGCCCATACCGCCACCGCCGTCAGCTGGCTGCCGGTCAGGTCCGCGGCGGCAAACAGGATCTGCAGCGCCGGCACAAACAGCACCGCCGCCAGCAGCAGCACCCCGGCTTCAAACGCCATAACCGTATAAAGGTTTTTCAGAAGGCCCAGCCGCCGCAGGCTGCCCTTGCCCCGGCAGTTAAATCCGTGGAGCAGCCGGGTCAGGGTCAAAGTGGAAAACGCCATGGTGCTGGCGGCGGCCGCTCCGCAGGAAAGCCCCGCGCCGTAGGCCTGCAGCGTACAAAACGCCATAAGGCCGCCCTGCCACAGCAGACTTCCCAGAAATCCGGGCGTCAGGATCCCCTGTCTGGGGCTGCGGGGCGGGCCGTCCAGCAGATCCGGCTCCGGCGGCTCCATTCCTATGGCCAGCGCCGGCAGCGAATCCGTCAGCAGGTTGATAAACAGCAGATGCACCGGGGCAAAGGGCATAGGCAGCGCCGCGAACACGGTATAGAGCACGCAGAAAATTCCCGCCATGTTTCCGGACAGCAGAAAACCTATGGCGCTGCGGATGTTTCGGTAGACGCAGCGGC
This sequence comes from uncultured Lachnospiraceae bacterium, assembly GCA_944380605.1. Lineage (GTDB taxonomy): Bacteria > Bacillota > Clostridia > Lachnospirales > Lachnospiraceae > UBA3402. Next base: position 98,074 of record CALWIA010000015.1, read on the forward strand.
CGTTGGCCACCGCTTTCAGAATGGTGGCAAAATTATCGTCAGCCAGTACCATAGCCGCCGCGTCCTTGGACACTTCCGTTCCGTTTCTTCCCATGGCAATGCCCACGTCCGCCTGCTTCAGGGCCGGCGCGTCGTTGACGCCGTCGCCGGTCATGGCTACGATGCAGCCCTTTTTCTGCCAGGCCTTCACAATCCGCAGTTTGTGCTCCGGCGACACTCTGGCATAGACTGCAATCCGCTCCAGACGCTCCGCCAGCGCCGCTTCTCCCATGGCGTCCAGCTCCGGTCCGGTCACCGTCTCATCGCCCGGCCCCTTCATGCCAATGGCTTCTGCCACCGCGGAAGCGGTCTCTCTGTGGTCTCCGGTGATCATCACCAGACGGATGCCGGCCCGTCCTGCGTCCGCCACCGCACCGGCGGTTTCCGGCCGCGGCGGGTCCGCAAACGCCGCCATGCCTAAAAATACCGACGCCGGCCGGGCAAAGGGATCCGTCTCTGCCGGCGAAACCGGCCGCCAGGCCAGGGCCAGCAGCCTGAGACCCCGCCGGGATTCGGCCAGACTCCGCTCCAGAATCCGCCGCTTTTCCCCGACCGTCAGAAGCGCCGTTTCTTCTCCCGCCTGCCGATGGCTGCAGGCCTCCAGGATCACTTCCGGAGCCCCTTTACTCACCAGAAACCGCCGGTTTCCCTCTCTGCACAGCACGCTCATCTTTTTGCTGCGGGAATCAAAGGGCTGTTCCGCCAGGCGGGCAAACCGCCGCCGGATCTCTTCCGGCTCTGCGCCTTCGGAACCAGCCAGTTCCAGAAGCGCCAGTTCCGCCGCGTCGCCGATGCCTTCTTCCCCCTCGGCGCCATGGACCCGCACCGCGTTGTTGGCCAGCACGCAGGCCTGGAAAAACCTCCGGGGCGAACCGGCTTCCAGCACTTCTTCCGCCTTCAGCCGGTTCATGGTCAGCGTGCCGGTTTTGTCCGTACAGATCACCGACACGCAGCCCAGTGTTTCCACCGCTTTCAGATCCCGGATAATGGCCTGCTCTCTGGCCATTTTCTGGGTGCCCATGGCCTGGACGATGGTCACAATGGACCCCAGGGCCTCCGGTATGGCCGCTACCGCCAGGGCCACGGCAAACATCAGCGCGTCCAGCATGGGCATCTGCCGGTACAGGCTCAGCAGAAACACCGCCAGGCAGATCAGCAGGATTCCGGCGGCCAGACGGCTTCCGAACTGGTCCAGACTCACCTGCAGCGGCGTTTTCTTTTCCCCGGCGCCCCGCATCAGCCCGGCAATCCTGCCGATTTCCGTATCCATACCGGTGGCGGTGACCACCGCCCTTCCCCGTCCGCCGGCCGCCAGAGTTCCCGCGTACACCATATTGTTCCGGTCTGCCAGCGGCACCGTCCCCCGCAGCGCTCCGGCGCTTTTGGAGACCGGATGGGCTTCGCCTGTCAGCGAACTTTCATTCATTTCCAGGAACTGGCTTTCCAGCACCCGTCCGTCCGCCGCCGCCAGATCTCCGGCTTCCAGGCACAGAATGTCCCCCGGCACCACTTCCGACGCGGGGATCCTCTGTTTTGTCCCGTCCCGGATCACCGACGCCGCCGGCGCGGACAGATTTTTCAGACTTTCCAGGGATTTCTGGGCCTTCTGGTGCTGTACCGTCCCCAAAACGGCATTTAAAAGCACGACGGCAAAAATCACCGCCGTGCTCTCCACGTTGTCTGTCACTGCCGATACCGCCGCCGCTCCCAGAAGGATCCACACCAGCAGATCCTGAAACTGCTCCAGAAATACCTTCTGCCAGGGCTTCTTTCTCTGCCCGGCAAGCCGGTTTTCCCCGTACCGGCTCCGGCGCTCTTTCACCTGCGCCCCGGTCAGCCCTTCCCTGCCGGAACCCAGCCGGTTTAACGCCTCCTGCGCCGCGCACTGATACCATTCCTTCATCCCAGACGCTCCCAGGTTCTCTCCCTCCATGTGTATGCCGCAGCCGGAAGGGAATATGCCCGGAATTTCCGTCCAGGGCAGGAAAGGGACGTCAGAATCCGATGTAGCCTTCGATCAGCCGCAGGGTCTGCCAGATGCCCCGGATGTGGGTCCGTTCCGTTCCGTGAGAAGCGTGCACCCCCTGTCCGATCAGCGCGCCCCGCACGTCATTGCCGCCTTTCAGCGCCGCGCCCGCGTCGGAACCGTAGTGGGGGAAGACGTCTATCACGTAGTCGATGCCCCGCTCTTTGGCCACCTGAACCAGGCGGCTGGTCATGCCGTAATCATAGGGAACGCTGGCGTCCTTGGCGCAGATGCTGACCTTGTGTTCGTCGCCCTGCAGGTCGTCGCCGACGCAGCCCATGTCCACCGCCAGAATCTCTTCCGTATCCTCCGGCACCCAGCTGGCGCCGAATCCCACTTCTTCATAATTGGTAATCATCAGCTTCAGCGTCTTTTCCGGCACGAATCCCGCCTCCGACAGATCTTTTAACAGGCCCATAAGCACCGCCGCCGATGCTTTGTCGTCCAGATGCCTGGATTTGATAAATCCCGACGGGGTCCGCACAAACATGGGATCGAAGCTGATGTAATCGCCCACGTCGATGCCCAGGTCTTTGACCGCCTGCCGGCTGTCCGCCTCTTCATCCAGCCGCACTTCCATGTTTTTCACCACGCGCTCCATAGATCTGGCGTCGTCATAGGTGTGCACCGCCGGCGCCTTGGTCAGCACCGTGCCGGTGTATACGCTGCCGCCGCGGGTGTGGACCTTGCAGTACATGCCTTCAATGGATTCCATCATAAATCCGCCCACCGGAACAAATTTCAGCATTCCCGACTCGGTAATGGAGCGGACAATGGCTCCCAGGGTGTCCACATGGGCTGACAGGCACAGCGCCTCCTTCTGCCGTCCGGGCACCGTAATCACCAGGCCGCCTTTCCGGTTGTATGTGCTCTGGTATCCCCAGGAGGCCGCTTCCTGTTCCATTGCCTGCATCGCCGCGTCCGTATATCCGCTGGGGCTGGGAATGTTTACCAGCTTTTCCAGAAAGGAAATCACATACTCCATAGTCTCATTGATCATCGGTTCTTTCACGTCCATATCTGACGTCCTCCTTTATGCTGTCTTTTCCCTTATCATGACCCATTTCTCCGATTTTGTCAAATATTCCCGCCCCGCTAAAACACCGCTAAAATGCTTGACCAAAACCGGGAACTGCATTACATTTATATCAAGTGCACCCCTGGCGGGGCACTTCCCAAAGAAACAGAAAGGACGGTATCTATGGAAAAAATCACAAGTTTTACCATTAACCATCTGAAGCTGCTTCCGGGCGTTTACGTATCCAGAAAAGACCTGGCCGGAGACTGCGCCGTCACCACCTTTGACATCCGCATGACCCGCCCCAATTTCGAACCGGTGATGAACACGGCGGAGGTGCACACCATCGAACATCTGGGCGCCACGTTCCTGCGGAATCATCCGCAGTTCAAAGAACAGGTGCTCTATTTCGGCCCCATGGGCTGCCGCACCGGGTTTTACCTGCTGCTGGCCGGCGATTATGAATCCCGGGACATTGTGCCGCTGATGCGGGAGATGTTTTCTTTCATCCGGGACTACGAAGGAGACGTGCCTGGAGCCGCCGCCCGGGACTGCGGCAACTATCTGGACATGAACCTGCCTATGGCTCGGTACCTGGCGGGCCGGTATCTCACCGAAGTGCTGGACGGCATTTCCGATGAGCGTCTGGTCTACCCGCAGGAAATGTAAAGAAACTGAGGTTAAAGACATGCTGAATCTGATTAAAAAACAGTCGCCGGGGCGCATCATCGCGCTGGGCTTCGCCCTGGTGATCTTCATTGGTTCCCTTCTGCTGATGCTGCCCTGCAGCATCCAGGACGGCGTCACGGTCCGCTACATCGACGCCCTGTACACGTCCACCAGCGCCGTATGCGTCACCGGCCTGATCGCCATTGACGCCGGAGACACCTTCACGCCTCTGGGCCAGTTTTTCCTGGGGATGCTGATCCAGATCGGCGGCCTGGGCGTAACGGCGGTAGGCGCCGGCATCATCGTGGCCATGGGACGGAAAATCAACTTAAAGGGCCGCAGCCTGATCCGGGAGGCCATGAACCTGGATTCCGGAAAAGGGCTGGTGACCTTTGTACGGGAAATCCTGATGACCACCGCGGTAATCGAGCTGACCGGCGCTCTTTTGAGCTTTACCGTATTTGTCCAGGACTACCCGCCGTTAAAAGCGCTGGGCATCAGCCTGTTCCACTCGGTAGCGGCCTTCAACAACTCCGGGTTTGACATCCTGGGCAATTTTCAGAACCTGATCCCTTACCGGGACAATGTGATGCTGAATCTGGTGACCTGCCTGCTGATCTTCTTCGGCGGCATCGGCTTCCTGGTGATCCGGGAGCTGCGGGTGGGCCGCTTCCGTTGGAAGAAGCTGTCCATGCACGCCAAAGTGGTCATCTCCGTCAGCCTTGTGCTGATTGTGATCGGCGGCGTGCTGATCAAGCTTACGGAAGACGTCACCTGGCTGGGCGCGTTTTTCCACAGCGTTTCCGCCCGTACCGCCGGCTTTTCCACCTATCCCCTGGGAGAGTTTTCCGACTGCGGACTGCTGGTGCTGACGGTGCTGATGTTTATCGGCGCTTCTCCGGGATCTACCGGCGGCGGTATCAAGACCAGCACCTTTTTCACCCTGATCCACGGCATCATCGGCGCCGCCACCAACCGGACGGAAAAGGCGTTCCATTACTCCATCCCCCGGGAAGCCTTCCGCAAGGCTTCCGTCATCACCCTGCTGGCGCTGACGGTGGTGGTCATGGGCACCTATCTGATGAAGCTTATGGAACCGGACGTTTCCCTTATGGCCGCGCTGTTTGAGATCACCAGCGCCTTCGGCACCGTGGGACTGTCCACCGGCATTACGCCGGACCTGTGCGATGGAAGCAAGCTGCTTTCCATCCTGATTATGTACATCGGCCGTCTTGGCCCGCTGACCATCGCCTCTCTCTGGTACTTCACCAGAGGCGAGCGCACCCGTTATCCGGAAGGAAATATTGCCATCGGCTAAGATACAGGAGGATTGATTTATGTTTCGCAAACGCAAAACCGACAAAACCACATACGGCATCATCGGCCTGGGCCGCTTCGGCACCGCCCTGGCTCTGGAACTGGCCCAGTCCGGCGCCGAACTGCTGGTCCTGGACCGAGATGAAGAAAAGGTCCGGGAAATGCGGGAACTGACGGACAACGCCATCGTCATCCGCTCTCTGGACAAAAAGTCTCTGCAGGAGACCGGCATCCAGAACTGCGACGTGGCCATCGTCTGCATCGGCGAGCAGCTGGACACCTCGATTCTCACCACCTTAAACCTGGTGGCGCTGGGCATCCCCACCGTCATCTCCAAGGCCACCAGCGCCGATCACGGCGAGATTCTGGCCAAGCTGGGCGCCGAGGTGGTGTATCCGGAACGGGATATGGCCATCCGGCTGGCCAACCGGCTGGAAAGCTCCAAAGTTCTGGATTTCATCCAGCTGAGCAAGCAGATCAACATTTCCAAGCTGCAGGTGCCGGAGAAAATGGTAGGCAAAACCGTGCTGGAATGCGATATCCGCGCCCGCTTCGGCCTAAACATCATCGCCATTGAAAGCGATGGAAACGTCATCGAAAACGTGCGGCCGGACTACACCTTCTGCGCCCACGACATTCTGGTGCTTTCCGGCAGCAAGGACGGCATCTTCCATTTGAACGACTGGATCAGCGAAGGCTGACCCACGCATTGGTTCTGACATATACCCCATTATACCCTTGATTTCACGGGTATAATGGGGTATAATTCGATATAGAATCATTTCACCGGGGAGGTGTACCATGGAACTGTCTGAACTTCAAGCGAAGATTGCTGACCTGGAACAGCAGATTGGGAAGCTGCCTGCCGGGTCTGTTACAAAAAAGACCATCGGCGGCAATGTGTATTTCTATCACCGCTGGACGGAAAACAAGAAACGCCGGGAAAAGTATATTCCTGCGGAAGAGGTGGATTCTTTCCGGAAGCAGATTGAGCGCCGAAAGGAACTGGAAAAAGAATGGAAGGCGCTGCAGAAGCAGCTGCCCAGGAAATCCGTATCTGCTGCCTCTGCACATACCTTTGCATCGAATATCCTCGCTGGCGAGGCCCTGCGTACCTTTTCTGCCTCTATCCGCCGGTATCGCAGGCGTGAGTGCTTCCGGCAGCTCCATGACTATATTTACGGCGAGCCGCAGGACAAGGTGTTCATCCTCTATGGCTTGCGCCGGACGGGAAAAACAACCATGATCCGTCAGATCTTTGCAGAGATGAGCGATGCTGAACTTTCGAAAGCAGCTTTCATTCAGATTACAGCCAGAGACACACTGGCCAATGTGAACCGTGATCTCAAAGAACTGGAGAAGCAGGGCTTCCGCTATGTGTTTCTCGATGAAGTGACGCTGATGGAGGATTTCATCGAGGGGGCGGCGCTGTTCTCTGACGTGTTCGCGGCTTGCGGTATGAAAATCGTGCTCTCCGGCACGGACTCGCTGGGTTTCCTTTTCACAGAAGATGAGCAGCTCTACGACCGCTGTATTCTGCTGCACACTACCTTTATTCCTTACCGGGAGTTTGAGTCCGTGCTCGGCATTCGCGGCATCGATGCGTATATCCGCTACGGCGGCACGATGAGTCTCGGCGGCGTTCACTACAACGAAACCTCTACGTTTGCCAGCAAAAAAAGCGCGGACGAGTATGTGGACACGGCTATTGCACGCAACATCCAGCACTCTCTGCGCTGCTATCAGTACGAGGGACATTTCCGCCATCTGCGCGACCTGTATGAGAGAAACGAACTGACCAGCGCCATCAACCGGGTGGTGGAGGACATCAACCACCGCTTTACGCTGGAGGTGCTGACACAGGACTTTAAGTCTCATGATCTTGGTATTTCTGCCAGCAACCTGCGGCGGGACCGTGAACACCCGACTGATATTCTGGATCGGATCGATCTTGCAGCTGTCACAGATAGCCTGCGGAAATTGCTGGAGATCCGGAACAAATCGGAGCAGACCGTTGCGCTGGACGATGTCCATGCGGCAGAGATCAAGGAATATTTAGATCTGCTGGATTTAACGCAGGATGTAGATGTGCGGTATCTGCCGGATGTCAGCCGAAAATCCAGCCGGACGGTGATCGCCCAACCAGGTCTCCGCTACGCGCAGGCCGATGCGCTGATCCGCAGCCTGATGCTGGATGAGACATTCAGCGCCTTATCTCTGCCGGAGCGCACCGCTGTTCAGGAACGTATTCTGTCCGAGATCCGCGGCCGGATGCTGGAAGATATTGTTCTACTGGAAACGAAACTAGCCAACCCCCAAAAGCAGGTATTTGTCCTGCAATTTCCCGTAGGCGAGTTCGACATGGTAATATTTGACCCTGTCGCCGCTTCCTGCCAGATCTGCGAGATCAAGCACAGCACGGAAATTGCGCCGCAGCAGTACCGTCATCTGATAGACGAAGAAAAATGCGCCCAGACGGAGCATCGTTATGGTCCCATTACCGGAAAGTTCGTCCTCTACCGAGGGGAAAATCAAGTGGTTGAGGGCATCCCGTATCGGAATGTGGAAGAATACCTGCGGGGCCTCATATAACAAGGAAAGGCTGTGAAAGCAGGAGATCCTGCTTCTCACAGCCTCTTTTTGCATCCTCTTCTGCCTGTGCTTTACAGCATCTTGTCCACCATGGCCATAACCGCTTCGCCCAGCGCCGCGGACTTCTGATCCGCGTCCTCCAGGGAAGTGCCCTTGACGCCGTAGTAGAATTTGATCTTGGGCTCCGTGCCGGAAGGTCTGACGCACAGCCACGCGTCGTCGTTCATATCGTAATACAGCACGTTGGAGGAAGGCAGGCCCGTGGGCTTTACCTCTCCGGTGGCCAGATTCTTGATAGTGTCCATCTTGTAGTCTCTGGCGGAGACTACATGGTAGCCGCCGACTTCCGCGGGCGCTTCGGCGCGCAGGGTCTCCATAATGGACTGGATCTTGGCCAGTCCCTCGATGCCCTTCAGTCCAATGGACTTCACCGCGTCTTTGTAGTAGCCGTACTTCTCATATACCGCCACCATGGCATCCCACAGCGTCATGCCTTTAGTCTTGTAGTAAGCGGCAGCCTCGCACAGCGCCACGCTGGCGGATACCGCGTCTTTGTCCCGGGCATAGGTGCCGATCAGGCAGCCGTAGCTCTCTTCCAGTCCGAACATATAGTGGCCTTTGCCGGTCTGCTCTTCCTTCAGAATCTGCTGTCCAATGTATTTGAATCCGGTCAGCACCTCCACCAGCTCCACGTTGTAGCCCTTGGCGATGGCGTCTACCAGATTGGTGGTCACGATGGATTTGACAACCTGTCCATCCGCCGGAATCTGTCCCTTTTCCTGCTTCTGGCTCAGTACGTATTCGCACAGCAGGGAGCCGGACATGTTGCCGGTCAGCGGAATATAAGAGCCGGATTTGGTGTCTTTTACATAGACGCCCAGACGGTCCGCGTCGGGATCCGTCGCCAGCACCAGGTCCGCGTCCAGCTCATGGGCCATCTTCAGGCCCAGTTCAAAGGCTTCCGCCGCTTCCGGATTGGGATAGCTGACCGTGGGGAAGTCTCCGTTGGGCAGTTCCTGCTCCGGAACCACGTGTACATGGGTAAAGCCGATTTCTTTTAACGCTCTGCGCACAGGAATGTTGCCGGTGCCGTGGAGCGGCGTATAAACGATGGTAATGCTGTCCTGCATCTTGTCGATGGCGTCCTGGTTGACCACCTGCGCCTTTACATGGGCGATGTACTTGTCGTCGATCTCCGCGCCGATGATCTCGTACAGGCCGGCGGCTTTGGCGTCTTCCGCGCTCATGGTCTTCACCTTGGACAGGTCTTCAATGGCCAGCACTTCCTCGGTGACTCCCTTGTCATGAGGCGGCGTAAACTGCGCGCCGTCTTCCCAGTATACCTTGTAGCCGTTGTACTCCGGCGGGTTGTGGCTGGCAGTCACGTTGATGCCGGCGATGCAGCCCAGTTCCCGGACAGCGAAGGACAATTCCGGCGTGGGGCGCAGGGACTCAAACTTGTAGGCCTTGATGCCGTTGGCCGCCAGCGTCCGTGCCGCCTCATCGGCAAATTCCGGAGACATGTGGCGGGAATCGTAGGCAATGGCCACGCCCTTGGAGGCGCCGCCCTGCTTGATGATGTAATTGGCCAGGCCCTGGGTGGCTCTGCGGACTACGTAGATGTTCATCCGGTTGATGCCCGCGCCGATGATGCCCCTCAGACCTGCGGTGCCGAATTCCAGGTCCATGTAGAAACGTTCCTTGATCTCCTTTTCGTCCCCGGCGATGGCACGAAGCTCCTCCTTTGTGGCCTCGTCAAAATACGGATTGCTCAGCCACTCATCATAAATTTTTTTATAATCCTTCATGATGGTAAAACTCCCTTCCTGTTTTTGCTTGCATCTATTATACTTCAAAAGACGCCAAAAAGGAAGGTTCTCCTTTATTTTATCTTGGACAGAAAACGGTTTCTTCCGGCCTCCTGCTGCTCCAGTCCGTGAATTTTCTCGATGTTCCTGGCGGAAATCCAGTTCTTCTTCCCGTTAAAGTAAAAATTGATCTGTTTCCAGTACTTTTCCGGATAGAGAAACAGGCAGTACAGGCAGTCCCGGTCCCGGTTTCCCAGCGGCAGCACCCGGTCATAGGCCTCCAGCATGGCAAGCCCCAGTTCCAGATCCCAGCTGTGTTTTTCCAGCACCTTGCGCATGAAGTGGTACAGGTCCGCCATGGGCTCTCCCAGGTGCATTTTGTGAAATTCAATAAACGCCGTATAGCCGGTTCCCATGAGAATATGGTGGTGATCCAGGTTCCCATGGCATAAAAAAAGAGGGGCATGAGCTTCCGGCCGGTTCAGCCGCTTCATCCCCTCACAGGCCTGCACCGCCTGCTCATAAAACCTCTGGTAATTGTTCATGATGCAGAATTCAAATTCATTTCTCCGCTTCTTGCCCCGGATATACCCGCGAGCCCGCTTGATTTCCAGGCTGTGCCGCTCCATTTCCCGCCACAGCAGTTCCGTGCGGATCGAGCCCAGATTCCACTCCGGGTCTTCCGGAATCGCCTGCAGCGCCTTGTGCAGCACGGCAATCCGCCGCACCGCCGACAGCGCCTCGCTCCGGTCCCGCAGGCTGCACTCCCGGTCGGCAAACCAGTGCTTCAGCACATACCGGGTCCCATCCTCTCCCGCCGCCCACAGCTGGCCGTCGGCGGTCCGCAGATAGTCGTCCACCCGGATGCCTCCCGTCTGGCCCACCTGTTCAAGAACCTGCGTTTCAAACTCCAGGCGCTTCTGGGTACCGCGGTACTCCTTCAGCAGAACCATTCCCTGGCCGGTCTGGCAGATCCATCCGCTGCGGCCCCGCCGGACGCTGTCCGCCGTCAGGTCATACCGCTCCAGAACTTCCATATACTTTTCGTTCACTTCCACCCCTCCAAACGCCCTTATCGTAACTACTTCTAGGGTATGTGGAGGGCGTCTGGATTATGATATCCGGGCCGCCTCTTCCAGAAGCTCTTTTTTTACATTGCGCTCTGGCTGGTGCAGCACCAGCTCCAGCAGGCGGTTTAAGGTCTCTCCCAGCTGAGGTCCCGGCTTCATACCGGCCTCCATCAGGTCCTTTCCCGTCACCGCCAGATCGGCGATCCGCAGGCAGTCGCCCCTGCGGCGGATGGCTTCCGCCTCCAGCCGGATCCGGGCCAGCTGCGCCTCCGTCTCTGGAATCCCTTCCTGTTTATCCGCCGCCAGCGCTTCTTTCAGAAGCAGCAGATCGTCAAAGGCCTCGTCCGGCATCTGGCTCATGGTACGCCGGATTTCTTCTTCCTCCAGGCCGGCGGGACGGCGCAGCCAGGTCAGCAGCCGGGACGCACGGACAATGGTGTCCCGGTCCATTTTCAGTTCCCGCAGAACGGCGGCCGCCTCCTCCGGCTGCAAATCCTTTAAAAACATGGCCCAGCGCAGGTGCTTCCGGGCGGGAAGCCCGGCGCCGGGCGCCATGCGCTTCCAGGGAATCCGGGCAAACGCCGGAAACAGGTATTCTGCCGCCCCGCTTTCAAACACCTCCACCATGCGCTCCGGATGGTCGGACAAAAGCAGCTTGGTCAGTTCCATCTGGATCCGTTCCCGGCTGACGTGGACCAGGTTGGGCGCCACCTGGGAAATGGCCTGCCGCGTGGTTTCTTCGATCACAAAATCCAGCTGCGCGGCAAAGCGGATGGCCCGCAGAATCCGCAGCGCGTCTTCGGTAAACCGCTCCGAGGCGCTTCCCACGCAGCGGATGATCCCCGCCCGCAGATCCTCCAGGCCTCCGAAGACGTCCACCAGCCCTTCTTTTGGGCTGTAGGCCATGGCGTTCATGGTAAAATCCCGCCGCCTTAAATCTTCCGTCAGGTTGGAAGTGAAGGCCACCGAACTGGGGTGCCGGCCATCCACGTATTCGCCATCGATCCGGTACGTAGTCACCTCGTAGCCGGCGCCGTCCCGCAGAATGGTGACGGTGCCGTGGCGGATGCCGGTGTCGATGGTGCGGCCGAAAATCTCCTTGACCTGCCAGGGCATGGCGGAGGTGGTGATATCCCAGTCCTCCGGCGTCCGCCCCAGCAGGGAGTCCCGCACGCAGCCGCCCACCGCATAGGCCTCAAAGCCCCGGCGGTTCAGTTTTTCTATAATTTCCTCTGCCTGCACCGGCATTTCGATCCGGATCTCCATGGTGTTTCCTTTCGTCTGTCTTTTAAAGGGGATCAATACGCCCGGCCCCAGTACACCATCTTGGCCGCCGGCTTTCCGCAGCAGACGCAGCGGTCGGACAGCTGCTCCTGCTTAAAGGGCATGCAGCGGGACGTGGCTCCCGTCTCTTCCTTGATCTTGTCCTCGCACTCCCGGCAGCCGCACCACATAGCTTTGACAAATCCCGGCTTCTCATTGATGGTTTTTACAAAGTCCTCGTAGGTCACAGCCTCATAGGTATGGCTGTCTCTGTGGGCTCTGGCCCGCTCAAACATATCCTTCTGGATGGTGTCCAGCATTTCCTTTGCCTTCTCTTCCAGCTCGTCCAGAGAAACCACGGTCTTTTCGTGGGTGTCCCGGCGCACCAGCACCGCCTGGTTCTGTTCCATATCCTTGGGTCCGATCTCCACCCGCAGCGGAATGCCCCGCATCTCGCAGTCGCTGAACTTCCAGCCCGGGCTCTTGTCCGTATCGTCCACTTTCACCCGGCAGCCGGCAGCCGCCAGACGGTCTTTCAGTTCAAAGGCCTTGTCCAGCACACCTTCCTTTTTCTGCTGAATGGGCACGATCATAATCTGCACCGGCGCGATCCGCGGCGGCAGCACCAGTCCGTTGTCGTCGCCGTGGACCATGATAATGGCGCCGATGATCCGGGTGCTTAAGCCCCAGGACGTCTGATGAACGTATTTTAACGTGTTGTCCTTGTCCGCGTACTGAATTTCAAAGGCTTTGGCAAATCCATCGCCGAAGTTGTGGCTGGTGCCGGACTGCAGAGCTTTGCCGTCGTGCATCAGCGCCTCGATGGTATAGGTAGCCTCCGCTCCGGCGAATTTTTCCTTGTCCGTCTTGCGGCCCCGGATCACCGGAATCGCCAGCACTTCTTCGCAGAAATCCGCGTACAGGTTCAGCATCATCTCGGTGCGCTCCTGGGCCTCTTCGGCCGTGGCGTGAGCCGTGTGGCCCTCCTGCCACAAAAACTCCCGGGAACGCAGGAACGGCCGGGTGGTCTTTTCCCAGCGCACTACGGAGCACCACTGGTTGTACAGTCTGGGCAGATCCCGGTAGGAGTGGATGTCACGGGCGTAGAAATCGCAGAACAGCGTCTCCGACGTAGGACGCACGCACAGCCGCTCCTGCAGTTCTTCCAGGCCGCCGTGGGTCACCCAAGCCACCTCCGGCGCAAAGCCTTCCACATGGTCTTTTTCCTTCTGCAGCAGGCTCTCCGGAATGAACACCGGCATATACACATTTTCCACGCCGGAAGCCTTGAAGCGGGCGTCCAGCTCCTTCTGAATGTTCTCCCACAGCGCGTAGCCGGCGGGCTTGATCACCATGCAGCCCTTGACGCTGGCGTAGTCGCACAGCTCCGCTTTTTTCACCACATCCGTGTACCACTGGGCAAAATCCACGTCCATGGCGGTAATGGATTCCACCAGCTTCTTGTTGTCGTTTGCCATACTTGTAAACTCTCCTTTTTCTGTTCTCAAAACGCAAAACAGCCGTCCGCTCCCCGTCCTTGCGCACAAGGAACAGGGACCGAACGGCTGGTCGTCTCGGCGGTACCACCCTGCTTAGCCAGCTCCGGAACCTCCGCGCCGGATACGGCTCTCTCTCTTTCCATTAACGCCGGAACCGCGCCGCGCTTTCACGCGGAGACTCCGAGGCGGGTTCCGCTTCCAGGGACATGGGAATTCTCAGCTGTCTTCCCTCTCTGTCATGTATGTCCGCGTACTGTTCCTCTTCACCGTCTGTCATCCGTTGATGTATGCTGATTCTACGTCAATTTTTCCTTCTTGTCAAGACGTTTTCAGGGCAAATTCCCGGATGATCAGAAGCCCCGCCGGCCCCAGAAACAGGCCGGCCAGGCCGAACAGCCGCAGGCCCGCGTACATGGCCATCAGCGTCTCCAGCGGAGACAGCCCCGCCGCACCGCCCATCATGCGGGCCTCCAGAATCTCCCGGAGGAAGTAGCAGACCAGATACAGCGCCGCCAACACCGCCGCCTTTCCCGGATGCCCCTGCACCGCCGACAGCAGGGCCCAGGGGATCAGCACCGTCCCGGTGCCGAATACCGGCAGCGCGTCCAGCAGGCCGATGCCGATGCCGGCCAGCAGCGCGTAGGAACTGCCCATCAGAAAAAACGCCGCGGTGCAGATGGCCATGGTCATAGCCATAATCAGGCCCTGGGTGCGCAGATAGGCGTTTCCCGCGCCGGCCAGCAGCCTTCCCAGCCTGGCGAACTCCTGCTGGAACAGGGAGTGGCGCATCTTCTCCGTCCAGGCGTCCATTTCCTGCAGAAACAGCATCACCCCCATGGCAAACAGCACCGTCAGCACAAAGGCCTGGGCCAGCCATCGGGCCGCCTCCGGCGTCCACTCCACGACCCATGCCCCGGCCCGCTGCTTCACCGTATCGCCCAGCCCCCGTATGGCGTCCCGGGTCAGCGCGGTTACCGTATGTTTCCGGAGGGACAGAAATTCCTCCGCCTGCAGGCACGCGCCGGTCAGGCACGTATCCAGCCGCTTTACGTACAGCGGCGCCCGCTCCGCCAGAAGGGCCAGCTCCTTGGCGGCTCTGCGTCCGCCCTGGTACAAAAGCGCTCCCGCCGCCGCCGACAGAAGCAGAAGCTGGAACATGCCGGCGGCCCACAGCGGCAGCTGAAAGCGGCGTCCCTTCCATTCCATCCGCAGTTTCCCCGATATCCACACCGAAGAAGGCCGCAGCGCCAGCGCCGTCAGAAATGCCAGAAGAAACGGCGCCGTCAGCGGCAGCAGCCAGGAAAACCCCAGATAGACCGCCGCCGACACCGCCGCGATCCGAAGCGCCTTCCGGCCTTTTCTGCTTAAAACCATACTCTGCCTCCCTCTTTCCCATAGCCGGAAAACGGGGGCCATGATGGCCCCCGCGTGATTCTATCTTCAGTTCCTTCCCCGGCTGAACCATGGATCACCTGTTTTCTGCTTTGTACTTCCTTTGTACAGAAATCAGTATGCCCCCGATTCCAGGGTCTTATGTAGCGGCGCGTCTGCAAATTCTGGAAAGACGCTTCCCTCCGGAGCGGAAAAAAATTCCAGAAGTTCTCCGGAGACCGGATGGCGAAACGCCAGGCCGCAGGCCCACAGCGCCAGTGTTCCCCGCCTCTTTCCCGGACCGAAGGCCGGATGATAGCGGCCGTCGCCCCACAGCGGCAGACCGTGTCCCGCAAACTGCACCCGGATCTGATGGTGCCGTCCGCTGACCAGTTCCACCTGCACCAGGGTGACTTCTTCTCCCTCCAGCAGCCGCGTCTGCACCGTCCGGTAGCGCAGCTCCGCCCGTTTGGCGCCGGTTATCCCCTTATCCACAATCCTGGATTTGTTTTCTCTCGGATCTTTCAACAGATAATCCACAAAAACACCCGAGTTGTCCACCGGTTTTCCACAGACCGCGGCAGCATAGATTTTCCGCAATTCGTGATTCTGTACCTGCCTGCTGAGCGCAGCCGCGGCCTTGGGATTCTTGGCGTACACCATGACGCCCCCCACCGGCTTGTCCAGTCTGTGGATAACTCCCACATAGGGCTCGCCGCCTCCTGTGGATAACATGTGTATATGTTTCCGTATTTCGCTGACCATGTCCGGCGCGAAGGAATGCACCGACTGGGCGTCCATGCCCGGCGGCTTTTCCACTGCGATCAGGTCCTTGTCTTCATAAAAAATCCGCATTTTCATAACCTCCAGAAAACGGCATGCAAAACCCCTTGCATTTTTCAGTTCTCAGTAGTATAGTATATAAAAAGATGCTATGTAGTTTTCAAAACTACATGTCGAAATATCGTAATTTGTTTTGTATAAAGGAGGCAGATTTCCATGGCAAAATTCCATATCAAAGATCCCGGCAGCGCCATTACCCATTTCATCGGCATGGTAGCCGCCAT
Organism: uncultured Lachnospiraceae bacterium; assembly: GCA_944380605.1. Taxonomy (GTDB): domain Bacteria; phylum Bacillota; class Clostridia; order Lachnospirales; family Lachnospiraceae; genus UBA3402. The sequence continues at coordinate 113,813 of CALWIA010000015.1, forward strand.
GCTGGCGGCGGCGCCTCTGCTGGTCAAGGCATACCGCGACGACAGCCGTCTGACGGTGATCTCCCTGGCGGTCTTCATCACCAGCATGATCCTGCTGTACGCGGCCAGCACCCTGTACCACACCCTGGATATTTCTCCAAAGGTCAACCGGGCGCTGAAGAAAATCGACCACATGATGATTTTTATCCTGATCGCCGGCACCTATACGCCGGTCTGCATGGTAGTTCTGGGAGATCAGACCGGCTGGATGCTGCTGGCGCTGGTATGGTCCATCGCCGCTGCCGGCATTCTGATCAAGATGTGCTGGATCACCTGCCCCAAATGGTTTTCTTCCGTGCTGTATATCGCCATGGGCTGGGTCTGCGTCCTCGCCTTTACCCGCATCGTGCAGGCGCTTCCCACCGCCGCCTTCGGGTGGCTGCTGGCCGGAGGCATCATCTACACCATCGGCGGCGTCATCTACGCGCTGAAACTTCCGGTGTTCAATTCCAGACACCGGCGCTTCGGCTCCCACGAGATCTTTCACCTGTTCGTCATGGGCGGCAGCCTCTGCCACTACATCGTCATGTACCGCTTCGTGGCCTGACGCCCGTCCCATTCCCATCTGCAGCAAAAGGATGCCGTTTCCGGCATCCTTTTTCCTTGTAAAAGAACGGCTCCGCCTATCTGGCGTCTTCCGACTGTCCGGTTCCTTCCGCCGGCGCTTCCTCCTGAGAGGCCGGCGCTTCTCCGGCTCCCGCAGCCGCCGCTTCCTGTCCCGCCGCTTCCTTGGCGTCTTCTTCGGCGAAGATCGGCCGCATGTCGTGGATATCCCGGTCAGGAGCCGGAATATAACGCTTGAAGATGGCGTTGAGGAAATAGGAGTTGACAAAGGCGATCAGCGCCACTCCGAACACCATAAGCTGAGGCAGATAGGACAGCGACAGAAAAATCAGCGCCAGGTCGATGACGATCATGCCAATGGTGTGGAAAATGTGGCGGATGGACATGAAGAACGCGTTGAATATGGTCTTCTTCACCGGGTTGTAAAACCGGGCCTGCAGGGGGAACACAAAGGTAAACATCCCCGCCCAGACAAACAGGAAGGCCAGAAACACCGTGGTCATCACCGTCCGGAAGGTGGAAGGCTCCGTCAGCCCCGCCACGAAGAAATACAAATCAAAGCCCAGCAGGAACACCACTGCCAGGAAGATCAGCCAGATCACCGTAGCCTGCCGGAAATTTTCCTTAAACGACTTGAAAAAAGAACGGATGGTGTACCCGTCCTCGTCCCGCGCCAGCTTCAGCGTCACATAGTACATCGCCGTGGTAGACGCGCCTATGGTCACGATGGGAATGCTGCACACCAGCCAGAGGACGTTGAGAATCAGTACATCCCAGAATTTGCCGATAAAGCGCCACACCGGATTGTCATAGTTGAATAAGCCTGATAACATGAAAAACCCTCTTTTCTCCGTTTTCGCTTCCGCGTTACTCTCCATTATATCGAACCTGCGGCGAAAAATCAATTTTTCATGGGGATTTCATAGAATTTTCATACTCTGATGGGGGATTCTGTAGTATAATACCGTTGGAAATCATCGAAAAGCGAGGGTGTTTCAATGTCTCTGAAAGAAGAAATCCGGCAGGAAGTCCGGCAGGAGCGCAAGAAACTGAAGGATATGTCCTTCCGGGACAAGCTATGGTACATCTGGGAGTATTACAAACTGCACATGCTGGTGGTGCTGGGGGTTGTGCTTTTGATCTCGGTAGTCGCCAGTTCTATATACAGCAGCACCTTTGAAACCGTATTCTACTGTGCCGTGATCAACAACCCGGCGGGCCTGGACGACGTCTCCTCCGCCCCTCTGGACGAGGGCTTCCGGGAATACATGGGCTTCGGAAACAAGGACCGGATCTACATGGAAAACATGTACGTCTCCTACGGCGGTACCGCTTCGGAATACGAGTACGCCTCCATGGCCAAGCTCTCGGCCCTGATTGCCGCCCGGGAACTGGACGTCATCATCAGCGACCAGGAGATTTTTGACCGCCACTCCCACATGGACGGCTACGTGGACCTGGAAACGCTGGTTCCCGAAGACCTGGCCGGCCAGCTGCAGGACCGCTACTGCATGAACACCGATTCCGCCGGCGTCTCTCACGTCTACGCCATCGACATCAGCGGCACTTCCTTTGCCGAGGCCATGGGCATCGGCCTGGAACCGGCCTACCTCAGCGTGCTGTCCAGTTCCCGGCATACAGACACATGCGCCGCCCTGCTTCGCTATATATTTGCCCCGTAAACTGCAGGCCGCAGGAGAGGGCTGTCCGGATAGACGCTTCATTGGAAGCGTCTATTTTTGCGCATACCCGGCAGGGCATCTCTTCTCTCACATAGGCTTCTATGGCCCGGCAGGCCTCCGTTCCGAAGCCCCTGCGCCGGTACGGCCGGAATATGTGGTATCCCAGTTCCAGAACCGCCGTTTCCCCTTCCGGAAGCCCCTGCGGGTTGGTCACGCCGGCCTTTCCCGCCAGCCTGCCCGTATCCCGTTCCTCCACCGCCCAGATGCCGTATTCATAAAACCGGTACTGGGACCGGATATAGGCCCGCAGCAGTTCCGGCCGGCAAAACACCTGGTCCGCCTCTTCCTGGCACTCATCCGCCGGCACCTGCCGCCAGTCCTGCTCCGTAAACTCCCGGATCCGCAGGCGGTCCGTCTGGGCGATCACCCACGGCAGCCCCAGAACCCGCCGGGCCACCCGCTCCAGAAACACCGGATCTCCGGCGGCCTCCGGTTCCGCCAGATACGCAGTGCCCGGCAGGTCTTCGCCTCCCGGCCGCCACAGGCCGACAGAGGCCCTTCCGGCGGCCGCAGCCGCCAGAAGAGCCTCTGCTTCATCCGATATGACAATGGTACAGAAACGGTTTTCCACCTGTATGGTCTTTTCCTCTGTCATCTCGTTTCCGGTTCCTACCGTTTCTCCGGCTCCGGATAGGTCTCACCGAAGGTATCCACCGTCATTCTGCGGATCTTCTGTTCCTTCATGGGACGGTCGTTGTAGTCGGTACGCACGCCGGCAATTTTATCTACCACATCCATGCCTTCCACGATCTTGCCGAAAGCCGCGTAGGCGCCGTCCAGATGGGGCGCATCCTTGTGCATAATAAAGAACTGGGAACCGGCGGAATCCGGGTGCATGGCTCTGGCCATGGACAGCACGCCTTCCGTATGCTTTAACTCGTTGGGGAAACCGTTCTGAAGGAATTCTCCCTTAATGGAGTATCCCGGACCGCCCATGCCCGTGCCGTCGGGGCAGCCGCCCTGGATCATAAAACCGCTGATGACCCGGTGAAAAATCAGTCCATCATAAAATCCCTTCTGGACCAGGCTGATAAAGTTGTTTACGGTGTTGGGCGCGATTTCCGGATACAGTTCGGCAACCATGGTATCGCCGTTTTCCATCTCAATGGTAACCTGGGGATTCTTCATACTATGTCCTCTCTTCTTTTCAGTTTGCCGGCGGCCATCGCGGACCGCCGGCTTCCTGCATATTGTAGCACAACGGCCCGCCGGCCGCAAGTCCCGCTACTGCTTCAGATAAGAGGCGTACACCACGGTTACCGACGCTTCGATTTCCATTTCTCCCGGCATCACCGCCATATCCGCCGCCGCGGCTTCCATCACCGCCGTCTGCCGGCTGACGCCGTTGCTGACATAGCGTCCCTGCTGGCCGTCGGTATGCTCTTCGATGCGGATTACCTCGCCCAGATCCCGGCCGCCGGCCTCCGCCAGCACTTCCGCCTTCTGGCGCGCCAGTTCCACCGCCGCCGCCAGCGCCTCTTCATAGGCCTGGTCATACTGGCTGGAATAATAGGACACGTCCCGGATTTCATTGACCCCGGCTTCCACTGCCTGGGACAGCAGGCCGCCCACCTGATCCAGAGCCGCGTCGCTTACCGTCACTTCCGTGGTCATGGAATAGCCGACCAGGGTCTGGGTATTGCCGCTCCAGTCGTATTCCGGCGTCAGGGAAAAATCCGACGTCTTTATGGAACTGTCCGCGAAGCCCTGCTCCTTTAAAAACGCCAGCACCTGGTCCAGCCGCCGGCTATTTTCCTGCTGGCACTGGGCGGCGTCCGCATGCTCCGTGGTAATGGCAAAAATAATCCGGGCCATGTCCGGCGTCACCTTCACCGTCTCGCTGGCGGACAGGGAGATCTGTCCGTCCTGGTTCTCCACATTCTGTACCTGTATCACATCCGGCATCTGCGTCGTTACCTGGGGACTGCAGGCAGTCAGAGCCGCGGCGGCGGCCAATACGGCGCCAGCAGCCGGCAGAGCCTTCCATGTTCTTCGGTTGTTCATATCCTGTGTCCTCCTTTTTTGATTCCCCTGTATTATAGCACGCAAATCTTGTGTTTTCCGGTCTTTTCTCCTGTGATTTCTCTTACAAAATCCTGGATGGCTGTTCATATTTTATTCAAAAAACATTCAAAATCCTTTTACACACTGCACATGGTTTCTTCACGATTCCCATTTATACTCATAACTGTAGACAACAGAGCGTTGTTTATGCAGGTGCTTATAAGATTTTTTTCATAATACTCGGGCTGATGGCCGAATGGCCGTCAGCTCTCCTCCCTTTTATCCCTTATGAATTTGCGGGAACCGGAACATGCGTCAGCTGCGGCGCATGTTCCGGTTCTTTGTCTGTCCGGATCCCCGTGTTTCCGGAAACACCACCTGTCCCCGCAGCAAAAAAAGGGCAAACAGGTTGGGAAAGGCCATCAGGCCGTTGAACACATCGGACAGTTCCCAGACCTCCTGCAGGCTGCCCAGGCTCCCTGCAAATACCGCGGCGGCAAACAGCCACAGGTACAGCGTCCCCGTCCGCCGGCGCAGCCGGGTCCGCCGCCGCGCCGGCAGCGGCAGCTGCTCCCACACCGCTTCCAGCGTCTGCCGGCCCAGAAAATGCCAGGCGATCATGGTGGCGAAGGCAAACAGCACCATGGCCGCGGACATCAGGCCGGCCCCCGGCACCCCCAGTACCTGGCGGAAACATTCCGACGCCAGCACGGCGCCATCCCACGGGGAAGCCGCCAGCCCCCGGGCGCCTCCCGCGGCGCACAGAATCACCAGCGCCGTCAGGGTGCACAGCACCACCGTGTCAAAAAACACTTCAAACATGGCCCACATGCCCTGTTCCTCCGGGGTGGTGCGCTGCGCGGCGCCGTGGAGGCCCGCCAGGGTCCCCAGCCCCGCTTCGTTGGAAAACACGCCTCTGGCCAGCCCGTAGCGGAACGCCAGCGCCAGCCCGTATCCGCCGGCCCCGCCGGCCGCCGCTTCCGGCTTCCAGGCATAGATAAAAATCTCTCCCAGCGCCGGCAGGATCTCCCGCCTGCACAGCACCAGCACCGTCAGGGAAAAAGCCATATAAAGCCCGGCGGATACCGGAATCAGCCGCTCCGCCGCCTTTCCAATCCGGGCGGCGCCGCCGGAAACCGTCGCGAATACCAGCGCCGACACCGTCAGGGCCGCGGCCGCCGGCGGTATCCCGGCGCTGTGCCGGAGGGTCTGGGCAATGGCGTTGGCCTGGACCATGCTTCCCATTCCCAGGGAAGCCAGCAGGCACAGCCCGCCGTACAGAATGCCCAGGGCAGGCATTCCCAGCTGCCGGCTGAGGTACACCACCGGCCCGCAAATCCATCGCCCCTGGCGGCTGCGGTACCGGCAGCGCAGCGCCAGGCTGGTTTCCGCGTAGGCGGCGGCCATGCCGAAAAACGCCGATACCCACATCCAGAATATGGCTCCCGGCCCGCCGGCGGCCAGAGCCGTCGCCACCCCCGCGATGTTGCCGGTGCCGATGGTGGCCGCCAGGGCCGTACAGGCAGACTGCAGCCGGGTCACCGAATGGGGGCCCGCCGCCCCTTCCTCTCCCTCCCGCTTCTGCAGGCTGCCGGCGGTGGCCTTCCACCACACCGGCAGGCCCCGCAGCTGAAAACAGCGGGAGCGCAGGGTAAAACAGGCCCCTGCCGCAAGCAGCGCCGTAAGCAGCACCGGCCCCCACACCTGCTCATGCAGCCAGTGAATCACGTTCTCTCTCCGCCGTTTTTTATATGTTCTATTCCTAGAAAACGGAAAGTATTCCCGTCTTTTTTCTTTCTGTCGCATTTTATCCGGGACTGTGCTATACTGAAATCAGCAGCACCGCGGACTGTGCCGCGGCAAGGAACCTTCAGAAAGGAAGTCGCGATTATGCCTGGTTTTACAACGCATTACATCATGGGTGTAAAAGCCTACAATGACATGCCGTCCATGCCTTTAAAGCATGTCATTGCCAAGTACCGCTGGCTGTACCAGCTGGGACTGCAGGGACCGGACATGTTTTTCTACAATATTCCCATTCTCCGCCACCGGGATTACCGCAATGTCGGTTCCTATATGCACGAACACCATGTACAGGAATTTTTTGTCAACTATCTGCAGGAGGTGGTGCAGATCGGCTCCCGGCAGCAGCAGGCCCGGGCCCTGGCCTATTTCTGCGGATACCTCTGCCACTACATCGGCGATTCCATCTGCCACCCCTTTATTTACGGCAGAATCCACTACGACATCAGCAACCCCAGCAGCCAGCACCACGGGCTGCACGCCGAACTGGAAAATGAAATCGACGCCCTGCTGCTGAAGCGCTACAAGCGGAAGAAGCCTTCGGAATTCAACCAGGCCGCCACCATCTGCTTAAACGGCCTGGAGATGCAGTTTGTGTCCCAGATGCTGTCCACCTGCATCAACAAGACCTACTATCCCATTACCTACCGCAACAACTTCCAGGTGACCCCCCGGATGGTGCACCGTTCCATTCTGGCCCTGCGGTTCGGCTGCCGCACGCTGTCGGATCCCTCCGGGCGCAAGAAAAACAGCATTGAATTTATGGAATCCATCTTTTTGAAAAATCCGGTGGCTTCCCGCAAGCTGGTGACGGACCAGGTGATCAACGCCACCCGGAGCCTGAACTTGAACCACGAGACCTGGTGCAATCCCTGGAACAAGCAGATGGCCTCGGACCTGTCCTTCTGGGACCTGTTCCATCAGTGCCTGTCCAAGTGCAGCAAGGTCTATTACCTGCTCAACCAGATCCTCACCTCCGGCGTTTCCCCGGAGGAAATGGACTTCTCGCCGGTCATCCAGGAACTGGGCAATTACTCCTACCACAGCGGACTGCCGGTGGATTAAGAAAAAACAAAAAAAGGCCTGTGAAACGCGCTCCGGCACATTTCACAGGCTTTCTTTGTCGGTTTTATTCCGCCGCTTCGGTCTCAGCCGCCTCCCGGGTAGGCACCGCCTCCGGGCTCACCGCCCGGTACTCGCCGGCGGGAATGGTGTCTTCCAGAATCCAGGTGGAAGTATCCGCCTTGGTGCCGTCAGGCGCCACCATGACGTAGATCTCATACTGGCTGGCGTATCCGCCGTAAGACTCGTCGGAAGAAGGTTCATATTCCGGGTTCTGTTCGGAGATCAGATCGTTGAATCCCTTGATCACCGTGGTGGCGTACTGCGCCGCCTCCTCCCGGGAAATCGTGGTGTTCAGCAGAATGTAGAACTTCAGCGCGTTTTCTTCCGGGTACACGCCGCCGCTGACCGTCTCCGCGTAAGGGAAGTCGTTGAGGTCCGTATAGATCTCATCCCAGTCCTCCCACAGCTGCTCCCAGACGATTCCGTCCGGCCCCGGCTGGGGAAGGTCCGAATAGTCCTGGGTCGCTTCCGATATAATATTGCTCTTGGTGCAGCCGGACAGCAGGCACGCCGCCGCCAGCAGGCACGCGATTCTCTTCATCCATTTCATCATGCATACCCTCCTTGCTTTAGACCTCTGTATTATATCGGAAAAGCCCCGCCTTTTGTAGGGGTTTTTTCAAAATGTCAGAAAATCTTAATCTTTCTCTTTTTCATTTTCCATTGCTTTTTCTCAGGAAAAATGCTATGATGTTCAATACTTAGATATTTTTGTATTTTTTGAACAAGGAGGACGACATGAAACGGCAATCGGATTCTGCATCCCGTACGGATATGAAAAAACAGCTGGACTGGGTGACCACGGTGGTTCCCTTCGTCTGCATCCTGCTGTTGTGCGCGGCATTTATGCTGTCGCCGGAGGCCTCCGGCAGCGTGCTGGCTTCCATCCGGTTCTTCCTGGGCGAGGAATTGGGCAGCTACTACCTGCTGATGGGCCTGGGCATCTTCCTGTGTTCGCTCTACATGGCCTTTTCCCGGTTCGGGAACATCCGCCTGGGGAACCTGGAAAAGCCCCAGTACACCTCGTTCCAGTGGGGTTCCATGATGTTTACCGCCGGCCTGGCCGCCGACATTCTCTTTTACTCGCTCTGTGAATGGATTCTCTACGCCGGGGAGCCCCGGATCTCGGAACTGGGCACCGTCCAGGACTGGGCGTCCACCTATCCGCTGTTTCACTGGGGCCCCACCGCCTGGAGCTTTTACCTGGTGCTGGCGGTGGCCTTCGGCTTCATGCTGCACGTGCGCAGCCGGGAAAAGCAGAAATACTCGGAAGCCTGCCGGGCGCTGCTGGGCCGCCGGGTAGACGGCTGGGCCGGACGGCTCATCGACCTGCTGGCGGTATTCGCGCTGCTGGCCGGCACCGCCACCACCTTTTCCCTGGCCACCCCGCTGCTTTCCATGGCCATCAGCCAGGTCACCGGCCTGCCCCAGTCCAACCTGCTGACCATCGCCATTCTGGTGGTCATCGGCATCACCTATACGGTGACGGTGTACTTCGGCATGAAGGGCATCTCCCTGCTGGCGGCCTCCTGCACCTGGCTGTTTTTTGCCCTGCTGGCCTATGTGCTGGTGCTGGGCGGGGAACCCCGCTACATCATCGAAACCGGCATCACCGCCATTGGAAACCTGGCTCAGAACTTCATCGGCCTGTCCACCTGGACCGACGCCCTGCGCACCTCGTCCTTCCCCCAGAACTGGACCATCTTCTACTGGGCGTACTGGATGGTGTGGTGCGTGGCCACCCCGTTTTTCATCGGCTCCATAAGCAAGGGGCGGACGGTGCGCCAGACCGTGCTGGGCGGTTATTTCTGGGGGCTGTCCGGCACCTTTACCTCCTTTATCATCCTGGGCAACTACGGCCTGCATCTGCAGGTTTCCGGCGCCATGGACCTGATCGGCTCCTATCAGCAGACCGGCGACCTGTACCAGATCATCATCACGGTGATGCACTCACTGCCTCTGCCGCAGCTGGGGCTGGTCCTGCTGGCGCTCTCCATGATCGCCTTCTATGCCACGTCCTTTGACGCCCTGACCATCGTGGCCGCCGCCTACTCCTACAAAAAGCTGCCGGCCGGCGCGGAGCCCCACCGCAACGTCAAGCTGTTCTGGGCCGTTGTGCTGATGCTGCTGCCCATTGCCCTGATCTTTTCGGAAAACTCCATGAACAACCTGCAAACCGTGTCCATCATCGCCGCCTTTCCCATAGGCATCGTCATTCTTCTGATTCTGGCCAGTTTCTTCAAGGACGCCAGGCAGTATCTCAAAGAAAAAGAAGGCCCCGCCCAAAAGGCGGAGCCGTAGCCGGAGGGCCGGAGGAAGCGCTACGCTTCTTCCGGCTCTTCCAGTTCTTCCTCGTCGTAGGTGTTGACGACGGTAAATACCTGTCTCTTTCTGGCCATTTCATCATTTTCCAGATACTCGTCGTAGGTGGTGATCTTGTCGATCAGATGGCCGCCGACGATTTCCATAATCCGGTTGGCCGTGGTCTGCACGATCTGATGGTCTCTGGAGGAGAAAATCAGCACGCCTGGGAATTTCATCAGGCCGTTGTTCAGAGCCGTAATGGCTTCCATGTCCAGATGGTCCGTAGGCTCGTCCAGCATCAGCACGTTGGCCCCGGAGATCATCAGTTTGGACAGCATGCAGCGCACCTTCTCGCCTCCGGACAGCACCTTGACCTTTTTCACGCCATCCTCGCCGGCAAACAGCATCCGGCCCAGGAAGCCGCGGACATAGGTGACGTCCTTTTCCGGCGAATACTGGGTCAGCCACTCCACAATGGTCTCGTCGTTGTCAAATTCCGCGCTGTTGTCCTTGGGGAAGTAGGACTGGGTGGTGGTCAGGCCCCACTTGTAGCTGCCCTCGTCCGGCTCCATCTCTCCCGCCAGAATCTGGAACAGCACCGTCTTGGCCTGTTCGTTGGGTCCCACCAGCGCCACCTTGTCTTCCCGGTTGAGAATAAAGGAAATGTTGTCCAGCACCTTGACGCCGTCAATGGTCTTGGACAGGTTCTCCACCGTCAGCACTTCGTTGCCGATCTCGCGGAAGGGACGGAAATCGATATAGGGGTATTTCCGGCTGGAAGGCTTGATCTCATCCAGCTGGATTTTCTCCAGCGCCCGCTTCCGGGACGTGGCCTGCTTGGATTTGGAAGCGTTGGCGGAGAACCGCTGGATAAATTCCTGCAGTTCCTTGATCTTTTCTTCCTTCTTCCGGTTGGCTTCCTTCATCTGGCGGATCATCAGCTGGCTGGACTCGTACCAGAAGTCGTAGTTGCCGGCGTACAGCTGAATCTTGCCGTAGTCGATGTCCGCCGTATAGGTGCAGACCTTGTTGAGGAAATACCGGTCGTGGGACACCACGATCACCGTATTTTCAAAATTGATCAGAAACTCCTCCAGCCAGGCGATGGCGTCCAGGTCCAGGTGGTTGGTGGGCTCGTCCAGCAGCAGGATGTCCGGGTTGCCGAACAGCGCCTGGGCCAACAGCACCTTGACCTTCAGGGCGCCGGTCAGGTCCTTCATCTGGGTGTAGTGGAACTCCGTATCCACGCCCAGGCCGTTTAACAGGCTGGCCGCGTCGGATTCCGCCTCCCAGCCGTTCATTTCCGCGAACTCCGCTTCCAGATCCGCCGCCCGGATGCCGTCCTCGTCGGAAAAATCCTCCTTCATGTAAATGGCGTCCTTTTCCTTCATCACCTCATACAGCCGGGGATTTCCCATAATCACCGTATCCAGCACCGGATAGGCGTCGTATTTGAAATGGTCCTGCTGCAAAAAGGACAGCCGCTGTCCCGGCGTGATCACCACATCGCCGCTGGTGGGCTCCAGCTGGCCGGACAGAATCTTTAAAAAGGTGGATTTGCCCGCTCCGTTGGCGCCGATCAGGCCGTAGCAGTTTCCTTCCGTAAATTTGATATTGACGTCTTCAAACAGGGCCTTTTTCCCCACCCGAAGCGTCACATTGTTGGCACTAATCATATTTTTTACCTTTCCATCTGATTTGAAACTTTATCCCGTAAAAATGGGGTCCGGTCCGGGCCCCATTTTTGCAGTTCCTGCTTTTTACAGCGCCGCGCGGATCTTCTCCGCCATGGCTTCGTACTCTTCGTCGGTCAGGTATACCTTGTCCGGATTCATCTGGAAGGTGCTTCCCCACTCGTCGCCGCCGTTGTACTTGGGAACCAGATGCATGTGCAGGTGGCATCCCGTGTCGCCGTAGGCGCCGTAGTTGACCTTATCCGGGTGGAATACGCTGTGAAGCGCCCGGGCAACCTTGGCTACATCGGCAAAGAAAGCGTTCCGGTCTTCGTCGCTGATGTCCACCAGCTCGCTGACATGGTCCTTATAGGCCAGAATCACGCGGCCCGGCTTGCTCTGCTCCTTGAAAATGTACAAATAGCCGGAATCCATCGGACACACCGGATATCCGAATTTGGCCACCAGTTCTCCCTGCATGCAGTATGCACAGTTCTGATCCTTCATCGTTCTTCCCCTTTCTGCTAAAAGCTATCTACAGTGTACCATAAACCGTTTCTTCCGTACAGAGGTATTTTGCCGGTTATCCCAGGGAATATACGATCTTTCCGCCGCAGATGGTGGCGTGCACCCGGCCTTTCAGCTTCCATCCCAGAAACGGCGAGTTGGAGGATTTGGAATGGAAGCCCTCCACGGTCCATTCCTCTTCCGGATCAAACAGCACCAGATCCGCCGGCGCTCCCGCCTCCAGGCGGCCGCAGTCCAGCCGGTACAGCCGGGCCGGATTCAGGCTCATCTTCCGCATCAGCTGCGGAAGGGTCAGAAGTCCCTTGTCCACCAGTTCCGTAATGCCGAGGGCCAGAGAAGTTTCCAGCCCCAGGATCCCGCTGGGCGCCTCCGTCAGCGGCTTTGCCTTTTCCTCGGCGCTGTGGGGGGCGTGGTCCGTGGCGATCATATCAATGGTTCCGTCCTGCAGGCCGGCGATCAGCGCCTGCCGGTCCTCTTCCGTCCGCAGCGGCGGATTCATCTTGGCCAGCGTCCCGTACCGGAGCACCGCGTCCTCTGTCAGCGTGAAATGATGAGGCGTCACCTCCGCCGTCACCCGGGCGCCCAGGCGCTTGGCCAGCCGCACCGCTTCCACCGCGAAGCGGGAACTCATATGCTGGATGTTGACGCTGGCTCCCGTATGCAGGGCGATCATACAGTCTCTGGCCACCAGGCTGTCTTCCGCCACGGCGGGAGAGCCGTAAATCCCCAGCTGCGCCGCCGCGCTGCCGCGGTGAATCCCGTTGTTGCGGATAAACGACGGATCCTCTTCGTGAAGGCTTAAGGGCACGTCCAGCCGGGCCGTTTCTTCCTGGGTCAGCCGCGCCAGCTCTCCGTTCAAGAGAGGCATGCCGTCATCGGTAAAGCCTGCCGCTCCCGCCGCCTTCAGCGCCTCCATATCCGTCAGCTGCTGTCCCTTCATGCCCACGGTGGCGCAGGCGGCCGCCAGCACATGGATTCCGGTTTTCTTCCCCTCTTCCAGAATGTACCGGATCAGGTCCGGGCTGTCCGCCGGCGGTTTGGTGTTGGCCATGCAGACCACGGTGGTAAAGCCGCCCGCAGCAGCGGCAGCAGCTCCGGTGTGAATGTCCTCTTTATACGTCAAACCCGGATCCCGGAAATGTACATGGACATCCACCAGTCCCGGCGCCGCCGTCAGCCCCGACGCGTCGATGACCTGTTCATAGGTTCCATCGTCTTCATAATGGCCGATGCCGGCAATCCGTCCGTCTTCCAGCACCAGATCCGCCTCGTACTCCTCCAGTTTCACCGGATCCGCCACCCGGCCTCCCCGAATCAGAATCATGATTTTCTCCCTTCCGGACCGGCAGCCCGCAGGTTCAGTCCTCCGGCTCCAGGTCCTCAAACAGTTCGGAATCGTAAAATTCCCGAATGGACACGCCCAGCCCTTCCGCGATTTTCTTGATGTTGACAATCCCCGGATTCTGGCTCTTGCCCTGCAGAATGCTTTTTACCGTAGAAGGCGGCATCCCGCTCTGATAAATCAAAGCATATACCGTCATGCGTTTTTCCCGTCTGAGCTGCTCGATTCTCAGATTTGTCGCCTCACAGATCCTCATGCATACACGATCTCCTTTTTTAGGATAGTGTATGCCAATTCTTATTCTGAATAGGGCGACCTGTCGTCCTATTCCGGCAGATTCCCGCCGCTTTCCAGATTTTCTGTATCTTCCACGATATAAATGGGGCGATCCTTCAGTTCCGCAAACAATATGGAAATGTATTCGCCTATGATGCCGACAATCAGAAACAGAATGGCGAACATAAAGCAGTTAAGCACCACAATGGTGGCATAGCCGCTGGGGGCGCCGCCCCGGGTAAACAGGGTGTAGACCATCACCCCGACGCCCAGCAGCGCCGCGAACACGCCGGCATAGATGCCAAGCTTCAGCGGCAGGTTGGAAAAGCACAGAATGGTGTTCACCGAAAACCGCATCAGCTTGCGGATGCTGTACTTGCTTTTTCCCGCCGCCCGGGCCCTGGCCTCATAGGGAATGACGGTTTTTTTGAATCCCACGTTCTGCACATAGCCCCGCAGGAACCGGACCCGTTCCCGGTAGTGCTTCTTAAGCACCTCCGACACCTTCCGGCTGATGCCGAAAAAGTCAGAAGCGTTGCTTTCCAGCTTCACGTCCGACAAAAGGTTGATCAGCCGGTAAAACGCCGGCGACGCCAGGTTTTTAAACCATCCGGCGGACTCGTTGCGGGTCCGCGCCATGCTGACCACCTGGTATCCTTCGTCAAATTTCTCCAGGATTTCCGGAATGCACTGGGGCGGATGCTGCAGATCCGCGTCCATGCAGATGATTCCGTCGCCGCGGCTGTAGTCGATGCCGGCGATCATCGCCGCCTCATGGCCGAAGTTCCGGGAAAAGGAAATCACCTTCACCCTGGGATTAGCGGCGGCCAGGCGCCCCAGCACCGCAGGGCTTCCATCCTGGCTTCCGTCGTTGACAAACAGAAGTTCATAGTCCCAGTCCTTCTGCCGCTGCTGTTCCAGCACCCGGCTGGTCTCCCGGTAAAAGGCTTCCAGCACCTGTTCTTCATTATATACCGATACTACCACTGATACTGTCTTCATGCTCCGCCTTCCCCGGCGCCGGCCAGGTCCTCCTCCGGCACCGTCAGCTCTCCCATGTCCTGCACCATCTGGTAATCCAGAGGGATCCCGCTGGGAAGTCCGTAATAACATTCCATCCAATACGTCATATAACTGAAATTGGGGTCATAGGCCATGTCGCCGGCACACAGGTTGTCCAGCAGACGGTAGAGCCGCACCGGCTCTGCCTCCCCGCCCTCCTGGATCTTCCGGGACGCCTGCCAGAGGGCGGCGTCGTTGTACCGCATCACCAGTTCATTGGCCTTGTAGCCCCGGTAGATATTCTGCATATTGTGGCAGCTGACCGCGGCCCCGGCCGCCAGTACCGCCGCCGCCAGCACCGCCTCCCCGGCCCTGCCCGCAAGCATCTGTCCCAGAAGGCCGCAGACCAGCGGCATGGACAGAAACACAAACGGCAGCACCACCCGGCTGGGCAGCTCCGGCACCACCGTCAGACACGCCATGGAGAAAAAGGCTGCCAGCACCACAAGGCCCTGCATCCGATTTCCCTGCCGGAACTGGAAGAACAGCAGCTGTCCCGTCATCCAGAGAATATAGAGAAACAGCAGCCACACCGCCGCCTCCGAATACTGGTTCGGCGCTACGATCCGGATATTTACCTGCACCGCCAGGTACAGAGCCGCCGCCGCCGTAGCCGCCGTAAAGGCCAGGTTTTCCCACAGCAGGCCAATGCGCCGCGCCGCCATGTAAATGCCCAGGCATCCCATTGCCATCAGCAGAAACAGGGTGTACAGCTGATTATCCGACGAGAAAAAGGTCCGGGTAATCAGTCCGATGTTCATCACGATCCGCTCCGGCCAGGACATCTCCAGAAACCAGGTGTGCTGCTGCAGCCGCCGTTCCGCTCCCGGAGACGTGAGAATCGGCAGGGTTCCCGCGACGGCTGCCGCAAGGGTGCACCAGTCCCAGCCCCGCAGCCGCTTTCCCGAAAGCCGTCTCAGCACCATGACGCCGGCGGCAAGCACCACCGCCGCCACCATCCACTGTTCCTGGGAAAACGCCGCCAGAAAGGCCAGCACCGCGCAGCCCGCCTTTTTCCAGGTCCGGCTCTCCTCCTCCACGGCGGTGCGGTAATACGCCATGGCAAACAGACAAAACGCGATGGCCGGCACCACGTACAAAAAAGACGCCGCGTACCAGTAAGAACCGGACCGCTGGACAATCACGCCGATCAGCCCGAAGAGAATCCCCGGAACCGCCGCCATAAGCACCGGAACCGCCAGGGAGGCCAGCCCTTTTTCCGGCTTTTTGTCCAGGAAGCGCCACGCCAGCATAAAACTCAGCACCAGCACCGCTTCCGCCGCCAGCGCCATAAATACCTGCACGCCTCTCAGCCCCGCCAGCATGTACACCGTCAGAAAAATCAGCATATACAGCAGGCGGCCGCTGGAACCGCTGGCATAATGTCCCTGCACAAATTCCAGCATCTGGGCCGGCGTATAGCCCAGGCCCGTAACCCCCTGCACCCGGTAGCCGTAGCTTAGGGACAAGTAGCCGTAGTCGTCGTAATAGATATACACGCTGGAATACTGCGCCAGCAGATACCAAAGAAAGACGGCAAATACCAGCAGAACGCCGATTTTCGCTTCTTTTCTCATCATATCTCTTCCTCCTGCTCCCCATACACCTGGATTTCCATGGTCGAATGGGTGGGCACCCGCTTTTCCGGCGGAGGCAGCTTCCGGTAGTCTCCGTAGATGCAGGTCAGCACCTGATGCCAGTTTTTGGGGGCCATCAGCTTCATATCCTCAAAGTCCAGGTCCACCGTCTCCTCGTTCCACTCCTTTTTCAGCGTCACATAGAGGTAATCCGGCTGGTAGTTGCTATAGTAGCGCAGACGGCTTTTCCCGGTGTTGTGCCGCAGCGCCGCCCGGCACTCCATGCGGAAAATCACCGGCATCGGCAGCAGACGCCCCGCCGCCGACAGCACCGCCACCACGCATTTCTGCAGCGGGCTGTACTTGGAAAAATCCAGCCGGAACCGGTGCCCCATGGCCAGTCCGTAAATCATGGTATTTTTCAGACGGGTCCAGGCCGCCGGCAGTTTTCCCTCCGGCAGTTCGTCCTGGATAAAGATATCCACATACAGGTGGTTCAGCTTTCCGCCGTAAAACGTCATCTCCCGGCTGTCCTCGTGGGTGCGGCTGTTCAGATAGAGAATCCGGGGAGTAAAATCAAAAAACGCCTTCCCATCCCCGATCTGGGACGGCTCCAGAAATTCCATTCCCTCCGGCAGCTCGTCCCGCACCACCCGGGCAAACGCCTCGTAGTTTTCCCGGGTAAAGGCCACGTCCGCGTCGTCGTCCCAGGGAATAAAGCCTTTGTGGCGCACCGCCCCCAGCAGCGTGCCGGAATCGGCAAAATACCGGATTCCGTGGCTGCGGCAGATGCGGTCGATCTCCTTGAGTATCCGCAGATTCGCCTGATGCACCGCCTTCAGGTCATAGGCCGGCAGCTGCTTCTGTTTCTGCTGCGATTGTTCCATTGCGTCTCCTTTTGTCCTGTTCTCACCGTCGGTCCTGGCTCTGCAGGTCCGCCGCTTCGTGAATGGTCTTTGCCATATAGTCGATCATCTCGTCGGTCATGCCCGGATACACGCCCACCCAGAACGTGTCCCGCATAATCCGGTCCGTATTTTCCAGGCTGCCGGCCACCCGGTATCCGGTGCCCGACGCCCGCATCTCGTCAAAACAAGGATGGCGGGTCAGGTTGCCGGCAAACAGCATCCGGGTCTGAACGCCTTTTTCTTCCAGATACTGTACCATCTGATTCCGGTCCATGCCTTCCCGGCAGGTGATAAGGAATCCGAACCAGCTGGGTCTGGAACCCGGCGCGGCCTCCGGCAGAATCAGCCGGTCCTCCAGGTCTTCCAGGGCCCGGCGCAGCCGGTTAAAGTTGTGCCGGCGCCGTTCCACAAACGACGGGAACTTGTCCAGCTGGGCGCAGCCGATGGCCGCCTGCATGTCCGTCGCCTTCAGATTGTAGCCGAAATGGGAATAGACGTATTTGTGGTCATAGCCTAAGGGCAGTTCCCCGTACTGGCGGTCAAAGCGATGGCCGCAGAGGTTGTCCTTTCCGGAAGGACAGACACAGTCCCGTCCCCAGTCCCGGAAGGAACGGATGATCTTGTTCAGCAGCGGGCTGTCGGTATAGACCGCGCCGCCCTCTCCCATGGTCATGTGATGGGGCGGGTAAAAGCTGGACGTGCCGATGTCGCCTATGGTTCCGGTAAACCGCTCTCTGCCGTCTATGGTATAGAGGCTTCCCAAGGCGTCGCAGTTGTCTTCTACCAGCCACAGGCCGTACCGGTCACAGAAGGCCTTCACCGCCGCCAGGTCAAAGGGATTGCCCAGGGTGTGGGCGATCATCACCGCTTTGGTCTTTTCGGAACGGGCCGCCTCCAGCATGGAAACGTCGATGTTGTACTGCGGAATGGTCACGTCCACAAACACCGGCACGGCGCCGTACTGGATCACCGGCGTGACCGTGGTGGGGAAGCCGGCGGCCACGGTGATGACCTCGTCTCCCCGCTTCACCCTCCGCTCTCCCAGCAGGGGAGAGGTCAGCGCCATAAAGGCCGTCAGGTTGGCCGACGACCCGGAATTGACCAGGGAACAGTACCGCACCTGCAGGTATTCCGCCAGCTTCTGTTCAAAGGCGTCGGTATACCGGCCGGAAGTCAGCCAGAACTCCAGGGCGCTGTCCACCAGGTTCTTCATTTCCGCCTCGTCGTATACCCGGGAAGCGTAGGGAATCCGGTCTCCCTCTTCATAGGGTTTTTTCTTATGAAAACGCCGGCAGTATTCCGCGGTCATCTCCAGAATTTCCTGCCTGGCCTCCTGTTCTGTCTTGGATTCAAACATGGGATTTCTTCCTTTCTGTCTATGCGTTTTTGCTGCTTTCCGGCGTCTGCCGGCAGAAGAACCGGCCGATCTGCCGGTCCATGATCTCCGCCGCGTCGGCCCCTTCCAGGTACTGCCGGGTCCATTCCACCGTCCATTCCACCGCTTCCTCCACATGGAGCCGCGGCTCCCAGCCGAAGACCTTCCGGATCCGGGAACAGTCCAGCTTGAGGAAGTTCGCCTCGTGAGGGCCTCCGTCGCCGCGGTTTACCCAGCGGGCCCCTTCGCCCCAGGCGCCGCAGAACAGATCCGTCAGCCGCCCGGTAGTCACGCAGTCCCGGTCCTCCGGCCCCACGTTGTAGTACCCGGCAAAAGCCGGATCCTCCCACTGCTTCATAGCGATGGTCAGATATACGTACAGCGGCTCCAGCACGTGCTGATACGGCCGGGTGGAATGGGGGTTGCGCACCACGATTTCCCGGCCCTGGCAGACGGCGCGGATGCAGTCGGGAAGGATGCGGTCCGGGGCAAAATCCCCGCCGCCGATGACGTTGCCTGCCCGGGATGTGGAAATCCGGCAGCGTCCGTCGCCGAAGAAGGAGCGGGCGTAGCTGTGGGTCACCAGTTCCGAACAGGACTTGCTGTTGGAATAGGGGTCGTATCCGTCCAGAGGATCGCATTCCCGATACCCGTATTCCCACTCCCGGTTTTCATACACCTTGTCCGTGGTCACGTTGACAAAGGTCCGGACGGAAGGCGTCTGCCGCAGGCATTCCAGCACATGGACCGTGCCCATGACATTGGTTTCATAGGTGTACACCGGTTCCCGGTAGGAATCCCGCACAATGGGCTGGGCCGCCAGATGCAGCACTGCCTCCGGCTGAAACTCGGCGAACACCGCCTGCATATGCGCCAGGTCCCGCACGTCGCCGTCCACGTCCGTTATGGCCTCGCCCAGTCCCGCCGCCTCGAACAGGCTGGGGTCCGTCGGCGGACGCCTGGCATAGCCGCACACTTCCGCTCCCAAGTTCAGCAAAAGCCGGGTCAGCCAGCTTCCCTTAAAGCCGGTGTGTCCGGTGACCAGCACCCGCCGGCCCCGGTAAAACCGTTCCAGTTCTTCCCATTTTTTCTTCATATCCTGCACGTTTTCCACCGCTCCTTGTCTTTGCCGGGCCTAGTTATCCCATATTTTCCACGGCGCCTGTCCGCTCTGCCACAGACTCTCCAGCTTCTTCATCTCCCGCTGGGTGTCCATGCACTGCCAGAAACCGTTGTGATAAAAGCTCATCAGCTCGCCTTCCGCCGCCAGACGCCGCAGGGGCTCCTGCTCCAGCACCGTCGTATCGTCTTCCAGATAGTTAAAGACCCTGGGATTCATCACCATAAAGCCGCCGTTGATCAAGCTGGCGTCCTCCTCGTCCTTTTCCCGGAAGGAACGCACCACATTGTCCTCCGACACGTCCAGCACGCCCTTTAACTGGGCCAGGTTCACCGTGGTCAGCGTCACCGTCTTCCCGTGGGAACGGTGAAATTCCAGCAGCGCGTGCAGGTCCACGGTGCAGACGCCGTCGCCGTAGGTCAGCATAAAGGGCTCGTCGCCGATGTAGGGCTGGATCCGTTTGATCCGGCCGCCGGTCATGGTGTGCAGCCCCGTGTCCACCAGCGTCACCTTCCAGGGCTCCGTGTAGTTGTTGTGCACCTCCATGCGGTTGTTGGCCAGGTCGAAGGTCACATCCGACGTATGCAGAAAATAGTCGGCGAAAAATTCCTTCACCACGTATTGCTTGTAGCCCAGGCAGAGCACGAATTCGTGGAATCCGAACTCCGAGTAATACTTCATAATGTGCCAGAGAATCGGCCGTCCGCCGATCTCGATCATGGGCTTGGGCTTCAAGTGGCTTTCCTCGCTGATCCGGGTGCCCAGGCCTCCTGCCAGAATCACTACTTTCATTCTCTATCTCCTCCGAAATACATTCCAGTTCTGTTCGTCCAGAATCTCCAGGGCCCGTCTCACTTCCGCGCCGCTGTTTTCCTCATTCATCCGGTACTCAAATTTTTCCCGCAGCTCGTCGTCGGTCTTCTGCCGGTAGTCCAGCGCCACCTGGGCCCGCTCCATGCAGGCGTTTTTCCGGTAGGGGGCCATGTGCAGTTCCCGCTTGGTAGTGGCCGCGTTGCCCGCCAGAAACATCAGGGCGAAAGCGGCAAATACCGCCGTCTTCCAGACCCGCCCCGCCCGGATATGCCGCCCCGCCAGGGCAAAGGTCAGCAGAATGCCCAGAATGCCGAACAAAAACTGGGGCGTATACCGGGCGCTCATGCCGTAATCTTCAATAAGAAAACTCCACCGTGTCAGCAGAATCAGCGCGTGGTTCATGGCGCCCGCGGCAATCAGCATCAGCGGAAACAGCGATTCCTCGTACAGCCGCATCCGGTACTGCAGCCACAGCGCCAGCAGATAGGCGGCCGCCACCAGAAATCCGAGAATCAGATAGGGGGCGTTGCCGGTAAACAGTTCCTGGGCCGCCTCCACGCCCACCACCAGGGATTCCAGAGACTTTAACAGGAAGCGGGCAAAATACCCCGGCGTATCCAGAAGCTGGGAAATCAGGGACAGCTGCTGCATGCCCGCGTGGTCTTCCACCGAATAGGAATAGCTCCACAGATACAGCGCAAACGGCGCCGCCGCCGACAGCGCCGGCAGGGCAAATTCCCGGGTCCATCGCTTTTCCCGCAGCCGTTTCCAGATGGTCATAAACCCGTAGGCCAGCAGAAGCACCGCCGTATAGACCGCGCAGTACTGGCCCGCCGCTCCCAGGATCACCGCCCAGGGAATCCACAGCAGCCGGGCCCGGTCGCCTTTTTTCTCCCGGCCGGTCCACACCCGGTCCACCACCAGATAGTGGTAATAAAACCCGGCGAAAGCCAGAAAATGCGCCCATCCGCTGCCGTTTACCATCATCTCCCACTTGTTGAGGCTGAACAGCAGCGCCATAATGGTCAGAAACCAGGGAGCGGAAATCTTTTCCTCCACACAGTACAGCGTCACCGCCCCGGCCCCCAGCCCCAGGCACAGCACGCCCAGCACCTGGTCAAAAGTCAGGCTGTAGCCGAACAGCGACGTGTTGACAATCCGCGCCAGGTACGTCACCGGAATCCGGGTCAGAATGTCCGGAACAAAAAACTTGTCCGGGTTCCACACGTCCGGCAGGTAGTTGTTTACCAGACGGATGTAGTCCGAATACACCACGTCGTACGACGCGTTTCTTACGTAATACAGGCTGAACAGCACCCCCGCCAGGATGACCAAGCCGTACCATTTCCGTGTTTTCATATCGTCCTCCGCATTCCCTTTAGTCCGCCGTGATCTCCAGAATCATGGAAAACCGCTTTTCTCCCCTCTGTTCCAGAGCATCCTTGTAGTAGAAATTATTTTCAAAATCCAGCTGCGCGATGCTGTAAGGCGCCACGGCAATTTCCGTCTGGACCGTGCTGTTTTCCACCGCCAGCTGCTGCGCCGGCTCTCCGTTTACCGAAATGGCGCACACTTCTTTTCCCGTCAGCACGCCGGGATAGTAAAACTGCAGCTGAATGCGGCCGGTGCTTCCGGCCATCACCCGGATCCGGGCGCTTTCGTCCATCCATCCGTCTCCGTAGTAGCCGTAAACCGCTTCGCATTTCATCTCCCGCACCAGTTCCGTCACGTCCTGGTAGCCGTGGAACTCCGGATCCTCCCGCAGCACCAGCATGTTCTCCGTCACCTGGCCGAAGTCCCGGATGCTGTCCACAAACCGGACTTCCGTGCCTTCCGCCTTCCGTGCCGGATCGAATACCTTAAAAAATGTATCCGCGTAAAAATCCGTGACCCCGTAGGAATTGCCCAGAATGTAAATGGTCTTTCCGAATACGGCGTCTCCGTATTTTCCGTAGGTCTCATCCGCCAGCGAATTGTACTGCTGCTGCGAATTCCAGAAGTACAGGTTGGAATAGCAGCCGCGGTAAAACGATTCCGCCGGAATCATCAGCGCCGCGTACACCAGCACCGTGCCGATGCAGGCCAGGGCGCGGCTGTAGACCGGCGCGAAGGAGGAAGAAGACTGTTCCTCCTCTTTCTGGGTCTTCTTGACGATGACGCCGCACATGTAGGCCAGGTACAGCCAGCAGCCGGTCATGGACACGTAGACCCACCGCAGTTCCACCCGTATGGTGACGCTGGAACAGAGGATGCATCCGCCGATAAAGCCCACAAACAAAAGGCTGTTTTTCAGATAGGTCCGCCTTCCCCGCTTGTCCAGAAACAGGCGGATCACGAAGGCCGCCGTCAGAAACAGCAGAGCCAGGTCCGCCCCTGCCGTCAGCAGCTTGACATAGCGGGGCGTATCCTGCCAGGCGCATCCGCTTAAATACGCCTCACCCGTGTTGATGCCCATCAGGTACAGCACCTGCTGGGTCATAAAGTGAAGCACCGAAGAAAGGCTGACGGTATCCGCTACATCGGTGCCGCCGGTGCCCGCCGGCGAAACGGTGCCGATGGTAAAAAACCGGATCAGCTGCACGGCCCCGAACAGGGCGAGGGGCAGCAGCCAGTTCCACACCTTTTTTTCTTTTTTGAACAGCAGCGCCAGAAACAGAAGCGGCAGCAGCACCATATACCGCTCATGAATAAAGCAGACGGCAAAATACAGGCCGCAGGCCAGGCCGTAATACCGGTACTGCCGCCCCGGCTCGTTGATAAACTGGTACAGGCAGTACAGGATGCCAATGGCCGCCCACAGCGCCAGGCTTTCCATAAGGCCGTACACCTGGGCGATCTGATAGCAGGACATCCGGGACAGCAGGTAGAGGAACCCGCAGGCAAATCCCAGAATGGTATTGCCGGACAGCCGCCTGCCGAACCGGAAAATGGTATAGGCGATGGCGCCGTTTAACAGGATGTTTATAGGCACAAACCAGGTGACATGGCTGCCGACAAACGCCAGTTCCAGATACGCCGCCAGGTAGTACAGAAAGCGGAACCGGGTGCTTCCCAGGGGAAACACAAATTCCGCGAAGGACTGTTCTCCGAAGCAGGACCACAGGTACAGATCGTCCATAAACAGGCCGGCGATCCGGATTTCCCGGTTCACAAAAAAGGCAAAGGCCAGAAGCAGGCCGGCGGCAATCACTTCATCTTTCCAGCGGTAAAACCGCAGGCCGGTATTTTTTTCTTCCATGGCGTTCCTCCTTTTCTCCTGGCTGTCCGTCTCCGGTCAGCCCTCGGTACGGTCATACTGCCGGTACGCCAGCCGGTAAAACCGCATCAGCAGATCCGCGGCCCAGGCCGGCCAGAACCGGGCAAACATCTCCCGCTCCTCTTTCTCCCTGCTGTGGTCCCGGATGCAGGCGCTGGTAGCCGCCCCGGCGTGGACCCGGTAGCACAAAAGCGGCCGCTCCGCGCAGACAAACCGTCCGGGCCGCAGGGCCAGCCGCGTCATGCAGTCCCAGTCCAGCACAAACCGGAACCGGCCGTCAAACGGCGGCGCCGGCAGGCGGTCCGTCCGGTAGGCGCAGGACGGGCAGATAATGGGGTTGCCGAACCGCAGCGCTCCCATTTTCACCCAGGTCCGGTCCGCCAGGCCGGCAAGCCGCAGGGGCATCCGCAGAAGCTTCTTGACCAGTTCCATGGCTCCCGGCCTCTGCAGCCGGCCGTTTTTCTCAACGGCGCAGTCCGTGGTGAATACGGTCATATCCGGCCAGCGCCGGTACGCTTTTTTCAGTTCTTCCACATAGTGCCGGCTGTAGCGGTCGTCCTGGTGGGCCAGGGTCACAAACCGGCTGTCCGCCAGGCCGGCGGCAAAATTCCAGTCGGCGGCGATGCCCGGTTCTCCCTCCCGCACATACAGCGGAATCTGGTATCGGTCCAGCAGCCGCCGCAGCCAGGGCCCCGGCGTGGACGTGGCGCAGAGAATCCGGCTCTTTTCCGTCTGGGAAAGCAGCGAACGGATACAGGCCTCCAGATACGGGGACTCTCCGTAGGCGCAGATAACAAACGTGTGAAATTCCATAAGACCTCCTGCCGGTCAGCCGTAAAAATGTTCTTCCAGCATCAGGCACAGCGCGTGGTACACCGGCAGATGCAGTTCCTGAATCTTGTAAGTTTCCTGTTCCGGCACTATGATGGCCGTTTCCGCGTCCCGGGCCAGCAGGCCGCCGTCCCGTCCCGTAAGGCCCACCACCCGGATCCCTAAGGCTCTGGCCGTCACGGCGGCGTAGTGGATGTTGGGGGAATTGCCGGAGGTGGAAATAGCCAGGAACACGTCTCCCGGTTTTCCGTAGCCCAGCAGCTGCTGGGCGTAAATCAGCTGGCCGTCCACATCGTTTAAAAACGCCGTGGACAGTCCCGGATGCCCCGTCAGAGCCATGGCCGGCAGGGCGCCCTGGAGCTTCCGGGCCAGTACCGCTCCCGCTTCCTCGTCTTCCTGCTGCAGCTGCCGCCGCAGCGCCTCCGGCAGCGTCCTCTTTTTGACGAACCCCTTCATCAGCTCGCCGGTGATGTGCTCCGCGTCCGCCGCGCTGCCTCCGTTTCCGGCAATCAGCAGCCGTCCGCCGCTTTCAAAACAGTCCCGCAGGATTTCATAGGTCCGCCAGATGGCGGCTTCCTGGGACCGCAGCCGCGGATACCGCTCCAGAAGTTCTGTCAGATATGCGTGTTCATGTTTTGTCTGATTCAATGGTTTTCGTCTCTCTTTCTGTCCGGTTTTCTTCCCTGCGGAGGATGTAGTCCGCCGCCTGGGCAAAGTTTTCCGCGTAATAGTCGTAAAACGGCTCCCGGCCTTCCCGCTTCGCCTGCTCCATTTCCTCCGTTCCGTACCCGGTTCCCACCAGGACGCAGCCTACGCCGAAGTTCCGGCCGGCTTTCATATCCAGTTCCCGGTCGCCGATCATATAGGAACGGCTTTTGTCCACCGGAGCCTTTTTCTGAGCCATTTCAAACATGCCCGTCCCCGGCTTGCGGCACCGGCACGCCGTCTTGTAGGCGCCGATTCCGTGTTCCGGGTGATGGGGGCAGTAGTAAAATTCGTCGATCTTCGCGCCGGCGGCCTCCAGCTGCCGGTTCATGCAGGCGTGCAGCCGCTCCACGTCCTCCGGACCGTAGTATCCTCTGGCCACGCCGGCCTGATTGGTCACCACCACGATGCGGAACCCGGCGCGGCGCAGCCTGGCGATGCCTTCCGCCACGCCTGGCAGGATCCGCAGATCTTCCGGCCGGTGCAGGTAGTGGACCTCTTCGTTGATGGTGCCATCCCGGTCCAGAAACACCACTTTATCCATGCCGTCCGCCTTTCTATATCTGAAACTCATAGGGGCCGTCCGGCATCTGCACCCGTATCCGGTCGTAGGTCCAGCGGTTTTCATCCGCCGTCCAGGACTGGGCGCCCCGCAGTTCAAAGTTCCAGTCCGCCAGCTGGCCGCCGGCCTTTTCCAGCCGGGCCGCCACCTTGTGCTTCACGTTGTAGGGGCAGTACAGCAGCAGATATCCGCCGCCGCCGGCTCCCAGCAGCTTCCCTCCCAGCGCGCCCGCCTTCAGGGCCTCGTCGTACAGCTCGTCGATCTGCGGGCTGGTGATCTTGCTGCTCATGCGCTTCTTGCTCTGCCAGCCGTAGTCCAAAAGCTTTCCGAAGCTGTGCAGATTGCCTTTGAGCAGCTCGTCCTTCATGGCGTAGGCCAGGGCCTTCACCTCGCACATGGCCCGGAACGCGTCCTGGTTGGTATAGTTGTTCACCTGATCCTTGATAATGTTGGCCGATACGTGGATGCTTCCCGTATAGCACAGAAGCAGGTTGTACTGCAGTTCGTGGATGATGTCCTTTTTAATCCGCAGAGGATTGACCACCACGTTGTTGCGGCCGTGAAATTCAATAAAGTTGAATCCGCCGAAGGTGGCCGCGTACTGGTCCTGATAGCCGCCGTCGATTTTCAGATCTTCCCGTTCCACCTGGTAGGCCAGGTCCGCCATGGCGTAGGCGTCCATGGTCACCCCTTTCCATCGGGCCATGGCCGACAACAGGGCCACCATCACCGTGGAAGAAGTGCCCAGGCCTGAACCCGGCGGCGCGTCGCACTGCAGATACGCCTCGCAGCCCTGGTGAATGTCCATGGCCTTTAACGCCGCCGTCACCAGATCCAGACGCCCGTCGTATACATAGTTTTCCCGGGTGTTGTACTTTACCGTCATATCAAAATCCATGGAATGCACCACGATCTGGTCGTCGTCTCTTGGCACAATGGAACAGTACGCGTATTTGTTGATGGTGCTGCCGATAATCGCCCCGCCCTGCTCCTCGCAGAAAGGGGCCACGTCTGTGCCGCCGCCGCCGAAGCTGATGCGCAGCGGCGCCCGCCCTCTGATTACCATGCAAGAACTCCTTTCTCTACATCCTTTTCAAAACGGAAATAGTCTTCCGGAATGCCGATATCGATAAAATAGCCGTCATTGACAAAGCCCCCCAGCCGCCGGCGCTCGCCAAGCCACCGGGGAATCATCTCCAGTTCCAGGGAAACCTTCCCTTCCGGGATCTCCTGGATCAGCCGCTTCTCCAGCAGATAGACGCCGCCGTTTATGGTGCCTGGCGCCGGTTCACTGGTCTTCTCGTTAAAAGCCGTCAGCATCCCGTCCTTTAGCACCGCCCGGCCGTACCGGGACACGTCCGGTACCTGCCGCAGCACCAGTGCCATATCCAGGCGCAGCCGGCGCTTCACCGCCTCCAGCCGGCGGTAGTCCAGCCGGTAAAAGGTGTCCGCGTTCAGCACCAGCGCCTGTTCTCCCCGCATCTGCGCCGCGCCGTTTTTGATGGCGCCGGCGGTTCCCAGAAGGGTCTCTTCATAGGCATAGCGGACCCGGATGCCGAAACGGCTTCCGTCTCCAAAATATTCTTCCACCATAGAGCCTTTATATCCCACGGCAAAGATCACGTCGGTGATGCCCTGCCGCAAAAGCTCCCGGATCACATATTCCATAAACGGCTTCCCCTGGATCAGCGCCATAGGTTTGGGCCGGTCCTGCACCACGCTTCTCAGTCTGGTTCCCAGGCCTCCCGCCAGCAAAATCGCCTCCATACCGTCTCCTTTGCTTTTTCTGATTTAGACATATTTGGCATAAGTATAGCATCTTTTCTCCATTTTTACCAGACTCTGTTGCCCGCTGTCCCGGTTTTCTCTGTTGCCCGCTGTCCCGGTTTTCTCCCGCCGGGGGACCCGGCGGACCGCGGCTCTTGCCAGATGGGGGAACTTATGGTAGCATGAAACTGCGAAAATAAGCGGATCGGGGGATGTTTTATGAAGCGTTTTGTATCTATGGAAGAAATTTCCGACGGCAGGCTGTACGGCGCCGACGACATGGTGCGGGCCGGCTGCGGCGGCTGCGAAGGCTGCAGCGCCTGCTGCGAAACCATGGCGGACACCATTTTTCTGGACCCGTTGGACGTGTTCTGGATGATGCAGGGCCTGAACCGTTCCTTTGCTTCCCTTATGGCCGACCGGATTCAGCTGGACATGGCCGACTGTTTTCTGCTGCCCCGCATCAAAACCGAACCAGGCCGGAGCCGCTGCCCGTTTTTAAACGAAACCGGCCGCTGCTCCATCCACAGCTTCCGGCCCGGGTTCTGCCGGCTGTTCCCCCTGGGGCGCTTCTATGAAAACCGTTCCTTCCGCTACTTTCTCCAGACGGGGGAATGCCGTCTGGCCGGACGGACAAAAGTAAAGGTCCGGAAGTGGATCGACACTCCGGACCTGGAACGGTATGAAACCTTTGTAAGCGACTGGCATTATCTGCTCCGGGATCTGGAAGCGTCCATAACGCCCGGAGACGCCGAAGCGGTGCGCCGCATTACCCTGGCGTTGTTAGAGACCTTTTACGCCGCTCCCTACCGCCTGGAAGAAGATTTCTATCCCCAGTTTTATGAACGGTTCCCGGCTTTCCGGAAGCAGCATCTTCCCGGCGCGCCAGGCCCTACAGCGGATGCTTCTTGTTAAAGTAAAAGTAGTAGGGAATCTCCACCAGCAGCATGACGCTCCATCCGATGGCGCAGGCGAACGCCACTCCCGGCAGCCCCATGGAAGGCGTCAGCAGATAGACGAAAATCACCCGCAGGCTGGTCTGGGTCACCGTGCCCACCAGCGTAATTTTCATATCCTTGCGGCCCCGGAAATACCCCTGCATCCCGTTGGTAAAGCCCGGGAACAGGTAGAAAAACGCCATGATGCCCAGGTAGGCGCTGCCCAGCGCCACCACCGCCGTATCTGAACCGGTGACAAACAGGCCCATGATGGGTTTGCGGAAGCACAGGGTAAAGAGGCAGATGCAGATCCAGTAGCCAAATTCCAGAAACAGGCCGATTTTAAAGCCCCTGCGGATCCGCTCCGGCTTTTTCGCCCCGGCGTTCTGGGCCACAAAGGTGGTAATGCCGTTGGAAATGCTCTGTTCCGGCGTAAAGGCGTAGTCGTCCACCCGGTTTACGGCGTTGAAGGCCGCGATCACGTCCACCCCCAGCGGGTTTACCGCACCCTGAATCAGCAGCTTGCCAATGGGCTGGCAGGACTGCTGCAGCGCCGTGATGCTGCCGTACTGCAGCGTCTGGGACAGCAGCGCTTTATCCATTCGGAACTCCCCCGGCTTTAACTGAAGCAGGGGGATTTTTCTGTATACATACACGATGCAGAGAATGGCGGACAGCGCCTCGGCGATCACCGTGGTCATGGCGGAACAGAGGATGCCGAAGCCCAGCACGCCGATAAAAATCACGTCCAGCAGGCCGTTGAGCACGGAGCAGAAGGCCAGGAATTTCAGAGGCGTCTGGGAATCCCCCACGCTTTTTAAGGCGGAGGACACCGCGTTGTAAAAATAAGTAAAGGGCGCGCCCAGAAAAATAATCCGCAGATACACAACGGAAAGGTCCAGAATTTCTTCCGGCACCTGCAGGGCCCGCATCAGCGGCGGGGCGAACAGAATGCCCAGCGCCGCCACCGCCAGGGAAAAGTAGACGCCGAAGATAGCCGTGGTGGCCAGTTCCCGCTTGATCAGGTCTTCCTTGCCGGCTCCAAAGAAATTGCTCATCAGCACCGACGCGCCGATGCAGATGCCGGAAATCCCCAGAATGATAATGTTCATCACCGGGCTGGCGGTTCCCACCGCCGCCAGGGCGTCCCGGCCGATAAACCGGCCTACAATAATGGAATCCACCGCGTTGTAGGTCAGCTGAAACAGATTTCCCAGAATCAGCGGAATGGAATACGAAATCAAATGGCCGGCAATGCCGCCTTCCGTCATATTTTTTACCATGGTGTCCCTCTCCCCCGTCCTTTGTCTTATGCCTCTTCAAAATCCTCCCGGATCACTTCCCAGGCCGCGTCCATGCTGTAATGGCTGCGGACATAGGTCTGGGCCTTCCGGCTCAGCCTGCCGCAGGCCTCCGGATCCCCGTACAGCGCCGCCGCCGCCCGGGCAAAGGCCTCCGCCTCGTCCTGGATTTCCATCACCTGCTCCGCGTCCGGAATGCCTTCCGCGCCAATGGACGTGGTCAGAATCGCCGCGCCGTTGTACAGCGCCTCCACCACCTTGCCTTTGACGCCGGCGCCGTAGCGCAGCGGCACCGCCACCAGCCGGCAGGTGTCGTACAGCCGGGTCAGTTCTTCTTCGCTGACAAATCCTTTGATCACCACGCCGTTTCCCGGCTGCTCCAGCGCCCGGATCTCATCGGTGACCTTGGAGCCCACCACATAGAACTCCGGCGGCGTCTGGCCGGCGGCTTCCACAAGCGCCCGGATCCGGGGATATACCTCCCGCACAAACCACAGCACCGCGTCGGCGTTGGGCGGATGGGCGAAGCCTCCCACAAACAGGATGCCTTCCCGCCTGGCGAAATCGCCGGGGATGTCGTCCCGGAACCGGTCGTATACGTACGCCACAATATCCTTCACCGGAATCCGGCTGTCTTCCGCCAGAATGGCGTCCCGCTCCACATAAGACGGGTAGTAGGACACGGCGGCCTTGTACATCAGGGACATTTCCACCGATTTCCAGTACCGCGCCTCTTCCCGCAGCTTCGGGTCGCCTGTCAGGGCATACTCCCGTCCCTCCCGCAGAAAATGCAGGTCATGGCCGTAGTAGATCACCTTGATATCCGTGTTTTCCTTGATAAAGTCAATATATTTGGAGGCGATGTGGGGGCGGTTCAGATACGCCGCGAAAATATCGCCGCCGTGGGACCGCAGCCACTCCCAGATGCCGGACTGGTACTCCGGCCCGTACAGGATCTCGATGCCCATCTGCTGCAGCGTCGTGGAATAGGGCTCTTCGTGGAGGAAGTTGTCCCCCAGGAACTTGACCACGAACCCTTTTTTCAAAAACATTTTCAGATACTGGAACGTGGTCTTGGAACCGGCGTCCCGGTCGTAGGTGGGAACATAGTGGTCCACCACCAGCAGGATGGGCTTGCCCATGCTCCGCTCCCTGGCCCGGAACGGGTCGGGATTGCCGGTGTTCTCGCACTGGTTTTTCAGTTCTTCTGCCCACTTCTCCTTCAGCTTCTTCGCGTTGACCGCCTGGTAGCGCTTCAGGCCGGTGCCCTGCACGTCGGTGCCGTTGGAAATTCCCTCAAAATGAATCACTTTGGACAGGGGCTGGTACACCACCCGATATCCGGCGCGGCGCACCTCAAAGGCCAGATCCGAGTCTTCGCAGTAGGCCGGCGCGAAGCGGGTGTCAAAGCCGCCGATCTGGTTCCACAGATCCCGGGACAGCAGAATGGCGGCCCCGGAAATATAGTCCACGTCCTTGACGTAGTTGTACTCCGGCTTGTCCGGGTCGTCCAGACGGCCGTAGTTCCACCCGGACCCATCGCTCCAGATGATGCCGCCGGCTTCCTGCAGCCGGCCATCGGGATACACCAGCTTGGAACCTACCATGCCGATGGACGGATCCGACTGGATCAGCTGCACCAGAGAACTGAGCCACCCTTCCGTCACCTGGGTGTCGTTGTTTAAAAACATCAGGTACCGGCCTCTGGCCTTCTTCGCCGCCTGGTTGCAGTTTTTTAAGAAGCCCTGGTTGACGCCGCCGCGGCTGATCACCAGCCCTTCGGCATAGCGCTCCAGGTTTCTGGTGGCGTCCGTAGACATGTCGTCGGCGATGATCACCTCGTAGGACACGTCTTTCGTGTGCTCCAGAATGGAAACCAGACAGGCATAGGTGTAGTGGATCTGGTTGTACACCGGAATGACAATGGAAACCAGCGGTTCCGCCTCCTGGGGAAACTGCAGCTTTCCGTGTTCCCGGTAGGCGTCTCCGATGGCAAAATCCCCTTCCCGCAGGTTTTTCCCCTCTTCCGTGCCGTAAAACCGGGCGGAGCGGATGGGATGCATCAGGTACTCCTTCTGATAGGACAGCTTTTTCCGCTGGGGGCTGCCTTTGGGGTAGCGGGCGTTAAACGCCTCGCCCAGCTTTCTGCGGGCCTTGAACACCGCCGCCTCGTGGCTGTTCAAATAAGTCAGGGTCTTGCCCAGTTCCTCATTTTCATGGCGCAGATCCCGGATCATGATCTCCAGGTTGGTCACATGGTTGTTGGTCAGCCGCTGGATTTCCGTGATCTTGCGGATTTCCGCGTTGCGGTCCTTTAGCTGCACCCGCACCTGTTCCAGCCGCTCCTTCGTCCGGGCCAGTTCCCCGTCGATCCAGGCCAGGTCCGCGGCGTTTTTGGTCTGCACGTAATAATTTTCCAGATAGATTTTCTGGTTTTCGCCGTGGACATACCGCTGGAAGTGCTCTTCCATGGTCTCATACCGCCCGGCCTCTTCCCGGCCGATGCCGAACCGGTCCAGCCAGGCGTACTCGTTTTCGTAGGCCGTCAGCAGGCTGCGGTACTGACGGTAAAAATAGTACAGAATCCGGTAGCGGATGTAATCCTCCGGCACCGGGAAAGAAAATACCCACTCATAGTCCAGGCAGAACATGCCTTCTTCCGTCAGCAGGATGTTTTCAAACAGCATGTCGATGTTGGAAATGGCCAGGCAGGACTTTCCCGCCAGTTCCGCCTCCCATTCCCCGCCGAAGCATTCGGCAAATTCCGGCGTCATCACAAAGGCCGTCCGGCACCCGTCCTCCGCCGCAAACAGCTGGTCCAGCGCCTGCCGCACTGCCGCTTCCGGTCCTTTTCCGCCGGCGATGTCCCGGCCCAGCCGTTCTGCCAGCGTCTCTCCCACCAGATAGGGGAACCCCGCGCTGCAGCGGTCCTGGCTCAGCCGGGGCCGGGCAAACTGCAGCACCTGATGCTGCCGGCTCAGCTGGGCGTAGTCGGTCTGGAAGGACCAGATGTGGGGCGCGCCTTCCAGATCCAGCGCCGTCTTTTCCACATACCGCCCCTCCGGGCCGCCGTATATCGCCGTCCGGATCTGGAAGCGTTCCCTTCGGGTCCGGTTGTATTTGACATACTGGGGCGTTTCCGGCCCCGTGCCTTCTCTTCTCCATACCGTCAGATAGGCGCCGGCATAGGCCGGAAACTGCCCGTCGGCGCAGACCGCGTCATAGGCGGCCCCCACGTCCACAAACAGATAGGGCGGATAATCGTAGGCGGTGATGGTGTCCGTCAAGTCCCCTTTTCCCGGCAGATACCGGTCGGAAAAAATGGTCACCGGCAGCCGCCAGTCCGGCATGGGGTAATAGCAGTCCATGGCGCCGCCTTCCGCCATCAGCGCCTGCCGCAGGCGGTTCCAGGGCAGCCCGCAGGCGTCCCGTCGGGCGCCGGCCCAGTATTTTAAGCCGAAGGGGTTGCACACCGCCGTCAGCAGTTCGCCTTCCGGCGCCAGCAGACGCCGGGCCGCCTTCAGCTCCTCTTCCGGCTCCCCGCCCAGGGAACCGGCGATTACCACATAGTCATAGGCCGCTTCCGGCAGCGGTTCCCTTCCCGTCAGCGTGCCCCGGATATACCGCAAGTTGGAAAGCCCCGCCTGGGTTTCGTGGCGCAGGCGGTTGACTTCCAGATCTTCTTCCGAAGGATCCAGCACATCCACCGCCGCCGCCCGGCGGGCCAGCAGGCCGGTGATGGCGCCGAAATCCGACCCCACCTGCAGAATCCGCCCCTCCGGCCGGAAGGGATACCATTCCAGCAGGTTCTCCCGCTGAGGCGAGAGGGCGTACAGATACGCCAGATCCGGATGCTCCTCCAGCAGTTTTTTGTGATCCTCTCCGTAAATTTCCAGCAGCTTTTTCAGTCCTTCCGCCGCGGCCTCCCGCTGGTTTTTGCCGCCGGCACTGTTCTTTTTATCCATATCGTTCTCCGCTATTTTGCTTCGTGAAACACCGCTTCCACCTGGGACTCCATATCGTAGACCCCCACGGTGTTTTTATTGGATATCACCGTGATGCTGGCCACGTCGTACAGCCGATGGTACACCACGTGCTCGCCCTGCTCAAACCCGGTGCAGCTCATGCTCAGCAGGTACTCGCCGCCCTGCAGGGTCATTTTCTGGGTAAACGAGACCTCGTATTC
This sequence comes from uncultured Lachnospiraceae bacterium, assembly GCA_944380605.1. GTDB lineage: Bacteria > Bacillota > Clostridia > Lachnospirales > Lachnospiraceae > UBA3402. The sequence continues at coordinate 147,614 of CALWIA010000015.1, forward strand.
ATCTCCCGGCTTCACCGGCCGGATCTGGGTCCCCTCGAACATGGTATTGGTGCCGGTCAGGTCCGTCCCCTTTTTGTCCTTGATGGTATAGGTAAAAATCGGGGCTTCCACCGGCGCCGCGAACCGGATTTTTTCTTTTATGGTAAAGGTTTCCCCTTTTAACAGCAGGTTGGTCAGATTTCCCCTCTGGTCGAACAGTCCCAGGTCGTAGATCTGCGCCCTTCCGTCTCCGTATTCCGTCCGGTTGGCGTTGATGGCCAGGTGGTCCTTCATCAGGCCGGCCGGCGCTTTCTTTTCCTGGCGGGTCTGGGTTTCCCCGGAAAAGTCGTTTATCTCCGCCAGTTCCTCCTCCAGCGAATCCATCTGATTGGCCAGGATCTTTTTGTAGAGGTCCACCATATGGCCCGGCGCTCCCTGGGCCACAAAATCCCCTTTGTTTAACAGCACCACCTTGTCGCAGTATTTGATGATGCTGCCCATGTCATGGGTCACCATGAGGATGGTCGTCCCCTTCTCCCGGATTTCCTCCATGCGGCGGTAGCACTTGGACTGGAAGAACACGTCTCCCACCGACAGCGCCTCGTCCACAATGAGAATCTCCGGATCCACGTTGATGGCCAGCGCAAAAGCCAGCCGCACAAACATGCCGCTGGAATAGGTTTTGACCGGCTGATACACAAAATCCCCGATGTCGGCGAAATCCAGAATGTCCTGGAGCTTGGCGTCCATTTCCTTTCTGGTAAATCCCATCATGGTGCCGTTCATGTAAATATTTTCAATACCGGTATAGTCCATGTTGAAGCCGGCGCCCAGTTCCAGCAGCGCCGATATGGTGCCGTCCACCTGCACCTCCCCTTCCGTAGGCGAGAGCACGCCGGTGATAATCTTCAGAATCGTGGACTTGCCGGAACCGTTGGTGCCGATGATGCCCACCGTCTCTCCCTTTTTTACCTCAAAGGAGATGTGCTTCAGCGCGTAAAACTTCCGGTGGTATTCCCGGTGAAACGGGTTTAAAGACTCCTTCAGACGGTCGATGGGCTTGTCATACAGCTTGTAAATCTTGGTAACATCCTTTACCGTGATGGCGTTTTCCATGGTCTTCTCCATCCTTTACAGCACGTCGGAAAAATGGGGCCGCAGCCGCTTGAACACCTTCAGCCCGATCAGGAACAGAAGGCACGTCACGCCCCAGAAATACAGGGTCATGGTGGGTCTCTGCCAGAAGCCGTTTCCAAAAATCATGCTGTCCCGGTAGCCGGCCACCACGTAGTACATGGGGTTGAACTTCACCAGGACGCTTAACACCGGATACAGGGAGCTGGAGGAAAACTGCTCCACCTGCCACATAATGGGCGTCAGCCACATGCCGAACTGCAGGCAGATGCCCACGATCTGGGCCATATCCTTGAAAAAAACCTGAATGGCGCTGGTAAAATACACCATGGCCTCCGCCAGCATAAACGCGGCAAAGGTATAGTAGATGGTCTGCAGCCACGAAATCCGCGGCATCCATCCAAAGCACAGATACAGGCCGAACATGATAAAGACAAAGAACACGTGCACCATCAGGCAGGAGATCATCTTGATAATCGGCAGCACTTCCACCCGGAACACCACCTTTTTCACCAGGTAGCTGTACTCCTGCAGGCAGTTGGTCCCCATATTCAGCGCCTCGCTGAAAAAGAACCAGGGCACGATGCCCGGCACAAGCCACAGCACGTAGGGCACCCCTTCGATGGGATCGCCGCTGCGGAAGCCGACGCCGAACACAAAATAGTAAATGGCCACCGTCACCACCGGCTGGATAAACATCCAGACCACGCCGAAATAGGACCCGACGAACCGCTTGCGGAAATCCGCCTTCGCCAGATCCAGAATCAGCCCCCGTTTGCGGACGATGTCCTTCATCAGTGACAGAAGATACTTCATTGGCTGTCCTTCCTAAAACTTAAAGGTATCCTTCAGGCCGCCCCATTTCTGGTCCTTCTCTGAAATAATCAGCTTCATGCCTTCTTCGATGGGCCAGTCCACGCCGATCTCCGGGTCATTCCAAGCCAGGCCGCCTTCGTCGCCGGGATGGTAGAAATCCGTGCACTTGTAAGCGAATTCCGCCTCGTCGGACAGCACCAGAAAGCCGTGGGCAAAGCCCTCGGGGATGTAAAACTGCCGCTTGTTTTCTGCCGACAGTTCTACGCCGAACCACTGGCCGTAAGTCTCGGAGCTGGCCCGCAGATCCACCGCCACGTCGAACACGGAGCCGCGCACCGCCCGCACCAGTTTGCCCTGGGGGAACTGCTTCTGGTAGTGCAGCCCGCGGAGCACGCCTTTCACCGACATGGACTGGTTGTCCTGGACAAAGGTCATGTCCAGTCCGGCTTCTCTAAAATCGTTCTGGTTGTAGGTTTCCATAAAATACCCTCTTTCATCATGAAAGACGGTGGGTTCGATGACATAAAGCCCTTTGATGCCGCAGGGCGTTACTTTGATTTTTCCCATATTCAGACTCCTTTTCCTGCTGCCGGCTTTACAGCCGCAGGGCCACGGTGGCGTACAGCCGAAGCAGCACATAGCCGTTGGCGCAGCACATCAGATACAATATACTACGGTTTCCATCCTTTGTCAAAATCAACTGCCGGTTTTTGACAGCCATAAGAAGCACCGGCAGAAACGGCAGGAAATACCGGCCCTGCACGCCGCTGATTACCGGCGAGCTCATGGCCGTCCAGGCAATCAGCATGGAGCCCATAAGCGCCGCCGCGCACAGCCCGCAGACCGCGAACACCCAGATCCGCCGGCCGCCGGAAAGAACCACCGGCTCCTCCGGTTTCCGCAGGGCCAGAAGCAGCAGGGCCCCGGTAAACAGAAGCACCACGCCGTAAGGCACCGACAGCACCGGATCCAGATTGCCCAGATAGGCGCCGATCATGGTCATATGGTACTCTTCCAGCTGCCACAGCAGGGTGCTGTAAAACAGGGCGGCCGTCTCCCGGGGGTGGCGCAGCACATAGGACAGGCTGTACCCCGCCTCCTGCGCCGCCCAGGGCACCGACTTTTCCGTCTCCGCGGCATACAGGGCAATGGTCTGTCCATTAACAAGCACCATCACCGCCGCCCAGGCGCCGGCCACCGCCGCGGCAGCCAGAAGCCATGTTTTCCATCCGCCGAATTTTTTCACGGGGATCAGCAGGCACAGGCCCATAAGGGAAGCGTACACCATTTTGCAGGGGCCTGCCGCCGCCATCAGCGCCGCCAGCAGGACCACGTCCCGGACCCGCACCCGCTCCTGCCGGTACGCCAGGTCCAGGCAGACCGCCGTAAACCAGAACATGCACCCCATAATCAGCACGTCATAGGAAAAAGACGCGGACAGGTGCAGGGTCATAGGCAGCAGCGCCGTGCCGAACAGCACCTCCTTGCCGAAGGGCAGCCGCCGCATGGCCAGCCAGGTGAGGCCTGTAAAAAACAGCAGGTTGCACAGGCGCCCCAGAAACAGCAGCGCCGTGCTGCCCAGTCCCAGCAGCCGGGCCAGAGAAATGCCGATGGCCTGGGGCACGTAGGCGGCCGGCGTGGTGTTTACCGGCGGGTAAGGTGATACCGCCAGAGGCGCTTCCTCCTCCAGCTGCCGCCCCCGGGCCTCAAGACTGCCGCCGGAACCGTACAGCGTCTCGTAGGTTTTCTCCGTCAGCGTCTGCCCCAGCACCACCGGGCCTTCTTCCCCGGCGCCGGTCTGGCGCAGATATCCGTCGTCTCCCACTTCATACCGATAGCTTCCGTACACGTCCTCCGCCGCCCAGTCCCGGCTGCGCACCAGCACATAGCCGTACTGGTCGTTGGAAGGCGCTCCCAGCATACGGCTGGACAGCTGATAGGCGCTGACATAATGGCTGATTTCATCCGGCGCCGAAAGCGGCGGAAGTACCAGCATGTACAGAACGCCCAGAAACAGCGCCGCCGCCGGATACACCCGCTCCAGGGACAGGCCTCTTCCGTTTCCGGCAAACAGCCGGTAAAACAGCACGGCGCCGGAAAGCACCGCCGCCAGCAGAAGCACATATCCGATCAGCAGCCAGCTGCCGCCCACCGCCGCGGCCGCCGTCCGCGTATCCAGCAGGTGCCAGAGGCCGAAGACCAGCAGCACCGCCGGACCGGCCCAGGGCCCTGCCGCCTTAAGAATTTTCCTCTTCATGTTTTTTCTCCTCCAGGGCCATCTGCTGCACCAGCTCCCGGATCCGGGACTCCAGCTGAGAGATGTGGATCGTCATGTAAAACACCTTGACAATCAGCACAAAAATCGCGAACAGGAACAGAAAGTTGGCCGTAGAGTAGATGCCCAGCAGCCGGGCGCAGAAGTCCGCGGCAGAGGGGAAAATGCTGTAAATCACCAGCACAAACGCCAGCACAATCCAGAAAATCGTGCTTTCAATCTGTACCTTGGACTGCCGGATTTTCCGCATCATCAGCACCATGGTCGCCACGGAAACCAGAATCAGCGCAATGCGCAGCGTCGTCGTCATCATGTCTGCCGCTTCCTCCTTTTCTTTTTCTTCCAGTAATCCGGGTTCATGGTGCACCGCAGCACCACGGACCTGGGCAGTTTTTTATAGGCTTTTCCCATCCGGTACCCCAGATATTTGCACCCGCTGGCGGCAGCCAGCGCCGGCAGCTGCCAGACCTGCCCGGTGCGGACCAGCCGCCAGGCCGTCTGCTTCACCAGCCGTTTCCCTTCTCCTTCCGACGGAAGGTCCGCGAACACTTCCGGGTGGTCCGCCTGGGACACCGCCAGGTCGAAATTGCGGCGGAACTGCTGGACCGGCGTCAGGTCGTGGGAATGAAAGACCCGGGCGCCGGCGGCGTAAGCCACCGCGTATCCGCTCTGAATCAGCCCCGCCGCGAAAATCATATCCTCATTGAACAGCGTGCGCTTCAGAAAGCCTCCCTGCTTCTGGAAGATGTCCCTGCGGTAAGCGCAGCACACATTGGAACAGAAATAGGTCTTGATGCCCAGCTCCGGCAGGTCCGCCCGGGTCTTGACCCGGCCCTCCGGGGGATAGTTGAACTCCCGGGTATACCGCTCGATCACGCCGCATCCCTCGTTGGGCAGCTGCCTGGCGTAGGCCGCAGCCACCGTCTCTCCCTCCGGCCCCTGCAGCGAAAAGGCCCGCACCAGTTCCTCCAGCAGATTCCGGTCCGCCGGCACCGCGTCGTCGGTCATAAACACCAGAATATCCTGGTCTGCCCGGGCCGCCGCCAGATTCCGGGTGCCGCCGTGGTCAAACTGCTCCTTGGTGATATGGCAGATCTGCACCTGGGGCATTTCCCTGGCCATGCTGTCGTACCCGGACGCGTCCCAGTACTCCTGCTCCGTGTTGATCAGAATAATGGCGTCTGCCGGATAGGTCTGCATCCCCAGCATCCGCAGCAGCCGGCCGAACGGCTCTCCCGGCCGGTACACCGGCACAATCACTGCCACCGAAGGATGATTTTGGTTTTCCATAGTTCCATTCCGCCTCTCTTTCACGCGTTTCTCTTTCTGTCTTTTCTGCAGGCCCCCAGGGCGCAGACTACAAACGCGGCCATCATGACCGCCATAAGCAGCAGGTACGCCCATGCCGCCCCGGCTATGCCGCCGCACCGCACAAAGGGCGCGGACACCGCAAGCCCCGCCGCCGCCATTGCCAGGTAGATGCCGAAAATCACCTTCTGCCTGCGCAGAATCACCAGTACATAGTAGTACAGGCTGCACACGGCATAGCAGCAGCCGCCTAAAATCACCAGTACAAAGGCGCCGTAGTGGGCCGTCAGCTTTCCTTCATACACCGGCCCCAGCAGGTACTCCAGAAACGCCAGCACCGGCCGCCCCAGGCCCCAGGCCAGAACCGCCGCCAGCAGGCTCAGCGCCAGAATCAGCGCCGAAATCTTCCGCAGCATCGAGAAAAATTCCCGGTACTGGCCGCCGCTCCAGCAGGCGGTCAGCCAGGTCAGCACCGGCCGTATCACAAATCCCGCCGCCAGATTGATCATGGACGTGGGCATGAAAATCACGTTGAAATACCCGGACGCCGCGTCCCCCATACAGCTGTCTATGGCATATTTTGCCGCGGAAAAGACGTAAAAATCCAGAAATACGGAGACAAACAAAAGCCCCGTCCCCCGGGTCAGCGCCCCCATGGTCCCCGGCTGCCGGGACCGGTCCGCCTCCGGCAGCTGCCGAAGCACGGAAACGTCGAACAGCCAGATTCCCGCCGCCTGGGCCGCCAAGGCGGCGCAGCAGGAAAGCAGCAGGTTCCGTCCCGCAAGCAGCGTCAGCAGAAACACCCCCACCGACAGCAGGGTCCGGAAGGTATTGGATTTGCCTGTCAGGTACAGGCGGCCGCAGCGCTGAAACTCCGACTCGTACACGTCGGCGAATCCATCCAGCACCTTGTAGCCCACCAGCAGAAACAGCACCGCCGCCTTGTAGGCCGTATACCCGCTGACCGCCAGATACCCGGCGCCGGCAAGCAGCGCCAGGCCGCAGGTGGCCAGCCGATGGCGCAGATAGTCTCCGAACCGGAACTGCCCGGCGGCGTCGGTCACCTGAAAAGGCCGGATGCCGAAATAGGCCACAATAAACATCTGCTGTCCCAGGGTGCTGTAGCCGAAGGAAAAGATCCCTCCTTCCTCCTCGCCGATGATCCGCAGCACCAGAAAGGACAGCACCATGCTGGCAAAGGCATAGCAGAAGCTGCCGGCCATGTTCCAGATCACGTTCTGGCGTTCCCTGTTTTTTCCTGTTTTAATCAGAAGCCCGGCCCAGGCGGAACCCGCCCTCATGGCCGTTTGCCCCCGCGGCCCCTGGGCCGGCGGAAATTCTGCACCAGCAGAATGGAAATCAGGATCCGGCTCATATAAGCCGCCGCCACCATGGGCTTTAAATAGCTTTCGCCGCCCTGCCGGCTGGCGATCACCACCGGCACCTCCGCCACCTTCGCCCCCTGCTTCAGCAGATAGGAGATGGTGTCCGGCTCCGGCCCGTAGTTCAAATTCAGCGCAAATTCCCGGATCATTTCCCGGCTGAACATGCGCATCCCCGACGTGGGGTCCGTCACCTTCCGGCCGGTGGTCAGCCAGATGGCGCCTGCAATCAGGCGGCTGCCGATCATCCGCATGGAATAGTCTTTCGGACGGTCCAGAAACCGGCTGCCGATGACGATGTCATAGCCCTCTTTCATCTTCCGGGCCATAAGCTCCACATACTCCGGCCGGTGCTGCCCGTCGCCGTCAAACTGCACCGCGCAGGCGTAGCCTTTGTAGTACGCGTATTTCATACCCGCCTGAAAGCAGCCGGCCAGCCCCAGGTTCACCGGCAGGTTCAGCAGATTGTAGCCCCGTTCCCGGCAGATCTGCGCCGTCCGGTCGGTGGAGCCGTCGTTGACCACCACATAGTCCAGCTGCGGATACTGCCGGACCAGCTCGTCCACCACCTGTTCAATATTCGCTTCTTCATTATATGCCGGTATTACCAGCAGTACGTCATTTTTCTTCATGATTCGCGTTTCCTGTCTGTGTTCCCTCCGGCCACCGGCAGATCCGGATGTCTTTGTATGCCCGCACGCCGGGCCGGACCGTCAGATACTCCGGCTCCGGTTCCTCTCCCATGGCCCATTTCACCAGCGCATAGGGCAGGTGCATCCCCGCCGCGTGGCTGAAGGGATAGCCTCCGCCGAAGCGGGCGTTCAGTTCCAGCACAAAAAGCCCCTGGTCCGTTTCAAAAACATCGGCGTCCAGATTGCCCCGGTGCCCCAGCAGCCGGCCCAGCCGTTCTCCCAGCTGTTCCAGCCCGGAATGCCGCACCGTTTCCGCCGCGTCGGTCTCTCCCGAACGCATGGCCAGCTTCCGCTTTACCGATACGGCGCGGAACCTTCCCCGCAGGTCGTTGACGATGTCCAGGCCGTATTCCTGCCCCCGCAGCGTCTCCTGAATCAGCACGCACCGGTCCATATGGCCGGCGGCCTCGTACTTCAGATAGCTTTCCCGGATTTCCCGCCGGATTTTCCGAACAAAGACGCCCAATTCCTCTTCGTCTTCCGCCCGGTACACCGACAGAGAGCCCATGCCCCATCGGGGCTTGACCATCAGCGGAAAAGCCGCCTGCCCCTTTCGGACCGCCTCCAGCGCGTCCTCCTCCGACAGCCAGGACGCCGGGACGCCGATGCCTTCCTCCTTCAGCCGCAGAAAGGTCTTCCATTTGTCGTTGCAGAGAGCCGCCTCCGCCGGGCCGGCGGTGACCACCGTCGTTCCCGCCGCTTCAAAGGCCTGCCGGGACGCGGCCAGCACCGGCACGTCGATGTCGAACAGCGGCACCACCATGCCGATGTCCTCCCTCCGGCAGTAGTCCAGCAGAAACGGAAGATACCCTTTCTCGTAGATCAGAGGCGTCACCGCCTGCCGGTCCGCCGCCGGAAACGCCGGCCCCGGCTGGCTGTTGGCCGCGTGCACCAGGCCGCCCCGCCCCGCCATGGCCAGAGCCTCCTTAAAATATTCCGCCAGATAGGATCTTCTTCCGGCGCTGGTAAGCAGTACGTTCATGTTCTCTCCTTTTCAGACGCCCAGTCCCCGGATCACGGCGCAGATGTCGTCCACGTCCTCCAGGGCCAGATCCGCGTACAGCGGCAGCGTCAGCACCCGGTCGCCCATGTACAGGGCCACCGGCGTATCCGCCGCCGGGAACTGGCCCTCGTAGCACTGAAACTGGCTGGTAATGGGGTAAAAATATTTTCTGGCAAAGATATTCTGTGCCGCCAGCGCTTCCCACACCTGGTTTCTCGACGCGCCGAACCCGTCGAACACCACCGGAAAATACGCGTAGTTAGGTGTTACGTCTTTCTGCGGCGCCGGCAGCCGCAGCCCCGGAAGCCCCTCCAGATTCTCCAGATACCGCTCCGTCACCCGGCGGCGCTTGTCCAGTTCTTCCTCCAGATGGCGCAGGTTGCACAGTCCCATAGCCGCCTGAAACTCATTCATCTTGGCGTTTCCGCCTACCCATACCACATGCTCCTGGTCCACAATGCCGTAGTTTTTCAGGCAGTTCAGCCGGTGGTCCATCCAGGTCTGGGAAAAGGCCGCCGCGCCTCCCTCGATGGTGTGGAACACCTTGGTGGCGTGGAAACTGAACATGGACGCGTCCCCGTAGGCCGCCGCGCTCTTTCCCCGATATCTGGCTCCGAACGTATGGGCCGCGTCATAGATCACCTTCAGCCCGTGCCGGTCCGCAATGGCCTGAATCCGGTCTACGTCGCAGAAATTGCCGTAGACGTGCACCGGCAGAATGGCGGAAGTTTTTTCCGTAATCAGCGCCTCGATCCGGTCCGGATCCATAGTATAGTGGTCCGGCTCAATATCGCAGAATACCGGCGTCAGCCCGTTCCGGACAATGGCGTGGGTAGTAGAAGCAAAGGTAAAAGGAGTGGTAATCACCTCGCCTTTCAGCTCCAGCGCCTGAATCACCATTTCCAGCGCCATATGCCCGTTGACAAACAGCACCAGGTTCTCCGTTCCCAGATATTCCTTCAGCTGCTTTTCCAGCTGCTCATGGTATTCTCCCATATTGGTCAGCCACGCCGAATCCCACAGAGGCCGGATCATTTCCGCAAACTCCTCAAAGGGAGGCATGGAAGACCGGGTCACCCGTATGGGCGTTTCTCGCTTTTTCATCGATCAGTTTCTCCTTTGCAGGCTCTTCAGATAGTCAAAATACAGCGGCAGGCCGCCGGTGTGCAGAAACAGCACGTGTTCCATCCGGCATCCGCTGCGGGACAGCACGTCCAGCATGCCGGCAAACGCCTTGCCGGTGTACACCGGATCCAGTGGAATCCCGTACCGCTCCATGGCCATTTGGACCGCCGCCTCCACCGAAGCGTCGTACCGGCCGTATCCGCCGCACCGGTATTCCGTCAGAAACTGCACCGCTTCCGGTTCCGCCGCGGCGCTTCCCGCGTACCGGACCACTCCCGCCGTGCCGGCTTCCTTGTCTCTGGCGGCAGAAATTCCGATAATCTGCTCGCTGCCGCCCATCTCCTGCCGGCCCGCCAGCAGACCCCCCTGGGTCATGCCGGTGCCGCTGGCCAGAAAAATGGCGTCCAGCCGAATCCCTTCCGCTTCCTCCCAGCCGCGGATCTCCCGGTACGCCTGCCGGTACGCCCGCCGCACCACCGCTTCGTTGCCGGTGCCGTACCGGTTTCCATATACATAATAGGGGCGGTATCCCCGGCTTCTGCAGGCTTCCATCACCTCGTCCACCGTCTCCGCCACCTGCGTTTTTCTGCAGCGCACCTGCCGGACGCCCATCTGCCGTACCATCTGGCTGTTGAAGGTTTCCTCTTCCTCTTCTTCCGTCTCCTGCGGCGTAATCACCGCGCAGGGAATGGAAAGCCGGCGGCACAGGCAGGCCGCCGTCCGGTTCAGGTTGGAACGGGTGCTTCCATAAGAAATCAGGCAGCTGCCTCCCTGCCGCCGCATATCCTCCAGCAGCACCGACAGAATCCGCGCCTTGTTGCCGCCGAAGGCCGGCCCCGCCAGGTCGTCCCGCTTGATATACAGATGCTGCCCCGCCGGTCCCCGGCCCAGATACTGCACCGGTGTGGGAAGGGTCATCCATCCCGATTCCGCCATATCCTGCTCCTTCCTTTCTGCTCTTTCCCCGGCCCTTCCCGCATTCTGCGGAAACCGGCCGCCTATTCTGCCGTCTTGCGCCGCCGGGCAGCCAGGGCCGCCAGACGGCGGTAAATACCGGGAAAACCGGTTTCCAGCCGGATATAAAACCGGGTCCGCGCCGTCAGTTCCCGGTAATACCGCCGGTACTTTCGATCCAGCACCACCCGGTAATTGCGGGTGTTGACCATGGTTAGATACCAGATCCGCGCCACCGCGCTCTTCGCCTCCGCCGCAAACCGCCCGCCGGTTTCCCGGTTAAAGTCCAGATAGGTCTGCCGCATCTGCCGGCAGTACTCCTTCTGCTTGGCGGCATAGTCGCCGGCCTTGCCCTGGCTGGTCCAGGACGCCGCCGCGCCGATCCGGTATACGCTCATATCCCGGTCCATATAGTAACCGTATCCCCAGGACGCCGCCATCAGCTGCAGCGGCGTATCACCCACAGGGCAGTTTACATAATACTCCGGCAGCTGCCGGATCATATCGGAACGGAATACCATGGAAGCCATGGCATAGCCCCGGCTCCGGTCGATCATCTCCTCCGGCGTCACCGTCCGGCTTTTCCGGTACGGCCGCATCCGCCGGTCCGACCGGGACCCGTCTACGGTACGGATCCGGGCGCTGTGAAAGCACAGGCTGCAGTCCGGATGGCGTTCCATATAGTCCACCTGCCGCTGCAGCTTATCCGGATCCGTCCAGTAGTCGTCCCCTTCGCACATGGCCACATATTTTCCCCGGACTCTGGGAAAATTGAAGGCTCCGCTGGGATTGGAAATCCCCTTGGAGTACTGATTTTCCGTCTGAAGAATGGGCTTGATCACATCCGGATACCGGTCCGCGTACTCCCGGATGATCTCCTGGGTGCGGTCCGAAGACGCGTCGTCGTGGATCAGAATTTCAAACGGGAACTCCGTCCGCTGCATCAGAAATCCATCCAGGGCGTCCCGGATATACGCTTCATGGTTGTAGGTGATGCAGCAGATGCTCACCAGAGGTTCCCTGTCTTTCCAGTTTTTTGCTTCGCTCATGCCTGCCTCCCTGCCCGGCTTTTAAATGCCGACAGCAAATAGAAAAAACTCTCCATCCGGAACAGCCGCGCCAGCAGAAGGTAAATGGCCGCTCCCGCCGCGATCTGCAGCGGCAGCTTCACCCACGGCCCGCCGGGCAGCAGAAACTGCAGCCCGTATACGGCGGCGCACATCACCAGGGAAATCCCCGCCGACGGCAGAATATCCCGCCACTGGCTGGCCGCGCTGTAGCCCAGCAGCTTTTTGTTGGGCCACGCGTTGACAAAGGTGCACAGAAAATCCAGTACGGCCTTGACTCCCACCATCACCAGCGGCCCGAAGGGGATACACGCCAGCAGACCGGCGATGCCCATGGTTTTTTTGATGATTTCCAGCTTCAAAAACACATCGCTGCGGCCGACGGCGTTGATGGCCTGCAGATTGGTGATGTGAATGGGCCAAAAGGCGTAGGCCACGCACATAATCCGCAGATACGGCACGCACCCCATCCATTTTTCCCCCAGCAGCGCCAGCACCAGTGTATCCGCCACCGCCAGCAGGCCGAACAGCATCGGCAGAATCACAAAGGAACTGAGCCGTATGGCCCGCCGCACCATCTGGCGCACCTGCTCCCTGTCTCCCTGCCGGGACGAAAAAGCCGGCAGCAGCACCGCCTGAATGGCCGCTCCCAGATTGTTGACAATCAGTTTGGGAAACTGGTCTCCCCGGTTGTACACTCCCAGCAGTTCTTCATTGTATATCTTTCCCATTATCAGCCCGTACAGATTGTTGTACAGCGTATCGATCATGGAAGCCGCCAGCAGCTTCCACCCAAAGCCCAGCATCTGCCGGATCCGGTCCATGGCAAACACCGCCGCCGGCCGCCAGGGCACCGTCACAAACAGCGCCAGCATCAGCACTCCGTAGTAAGACAGCTGCTGCCCTACCATGGCCCAGACGCCGAACCCCTTCCAGGCCATCCAGATGCTGAAGGCGCCGGAAGCCGCCGAGGCCGCCAGCGTGGACCAGAACAGTCCGGCAAATTCCATGCTTCTGGACACATAAGAATTCTGCACCGATATCACAGCGCCGGGAAACAGCACCAGCGCCAGCACGCGGACAATGGACTTCAGTTCCGCGATTTCATAAAATCCTTCTATATAAGGAGCAGACACCCACAGCAGCGCGTACAGGACAGCCGCGGTCAGAAGGCTGAACCAGCAGACCGAGGAAAAATCCGTCCGGTCCGCTTCCCGCTTCTGTACCAGCGCCGTACTGAATCCGCTCTGCACAATCACGTTGGCCAGCGTGATGAAAATGGTGATAATGCCCACCACTCCGTATTCCGCCGGCGTCAGCAGACGGGCCAGGATAATGGTGATCACAAACTGGATGCCCTGGGCGCCTCCGTTTTCCAGGATCTTCCACAGAAGGCCTTTGACTACCTTCCCCTTCATCTCCGTATCCGCCACAGTTCCTCTCCTGATTTTCCCAATTTTCCAAAAGAATCCTTGCTTTTTCTTTACCGATACCTTTCATTTTACAATATCCCCCATAAATTGTAAATCTAATATGGCATTTTTAAATCAAATGTGGTAGATTAACAAAAGAAACGACTTATACAGGAGGTTTTTTTATGTTACGAAGCAGAAAATTCTGGCTCACATGGCTGTTAGCCGGAATCATGCTGATCAGTTCCGCGTTCTGCGCCGTCGCCGACGACCAGGTCGGCCCCTTCTTTGATCCGGCCTACAATCCGGATCTGCGGGATGAGGCTTACTACGAGTCCCTGGAAGAGACCGGGGAGGGCCAGGAGACCCCAGGCCCCGATACAGAAACCGGAACCGCCGCTGACACCCAGACCGGAACCCAGGAGGGCGGAACCGATACCGCCCAGACGGTGGAACCCCAGCCGGAGGAACCCCAGCTGACGGTGCCCAACCGCATGCCCAGACTGCAGGCCACCACCCTGCTCTGCGACAGCCATACCTGGTCCCAGGCCTTTGTCAATGACCAGTGGTGCGACGTGGAAGGACGCCCCTTCTACTCCATTTCCATTTTCCTGGAAAATATCATCGGCAACATCCACTACCGGGCCTATACCAGCAGCAACGGCTGGACCAACTGGGCCATGAACGGCCAGCAGACCGATATCCCCGCCGACTTCGCTCCCATTGAAGCCATCCAGATCCGGTTCAGCGGCGTCGTTCAGGACAAATACGACATTTATTACACCACCCGTCTCAGCGACGGACGGGAAACCGGCTGGGGCAAAAACGGCACCACCGCCGGCGCCATGAACCAGGGCCTGACCTTAAGCGCCTTCCGCATGGCATTTTTCAACCGCGGCGAGGAAGTGGACCTTCCCCTGACCGATACCGTGGTTTCCGCCCATGCCGACGGCATCCAGTACATCGACGGCGCCATGCGCTACATACATGGCGACGGCTCCAACTATACCGGCTGGGGCTGGGTGGAAGGCCAGCGCTACTACTTTGTGGATTCGGTTCCCGTAACCGGCTGGCAGTACATCGACGGCTATAAGTACTACTTCGCGGAAGACGGCAAGCTGGTGGACGACCTGCGGCCCATTATCGGAGCCCAGGGTTCCTACCACATCCAGATCAACAAGGAAATGAACTGCATGACCATCTTCGCTCAGGACGGCGGCAACGGCTACATCATTCCGGTGGTGTCCTTCCTGACCTCCACCGGCGACGACACGCCTCTGGGCACCTTCCACACGCCGGAGAAATACCGCTGGCGGCTGATGATCCACGGACTGTACACCCAGTACGCCACCCGTCTGGGCGCCGGGCTTCCGATCCTGATGCACTCCGTGATCTACGACGCCCCCAACCCGTTCACGCTGCAGTCCGACAGCTACAACTACATGGGCGTGGCCCGTTCGTCGGGATGCATCCGGCTGGTAACGGAAGACTGCAAGTGGATCTACGACAACTGCCCCTTAGGCACCTCAGTAACGGTATACAACAGCCCCATCTGCGGCCCCTATGAGCGTCCCACCATTCCGGCGGAGATCGCGGCGGTGCAGACCTGGGATCCCACGGATACCAGCATTACCCAGGAGCAGATCGCGGCGGAGACCGCCCGGCTGCTGAGCCTGCAGCAGTAAGGAAAACGCAGTAAGAAAAACAAAACCTGTCTGACAGATTTCTCTGCCAGGCAGGTTTTCTTTTGCACGATACGCCCGGTTACACAGAAGCTTTTCTCCCCAGATACAGCACAAACTTGTTGTACATCGTCATCTTCCCGCCGCAGCTGTCGATAGCCTCCCGGATGCCCTGATAAAAACGGCTCTTATCCGGCTCCCGCAGCGTCTGATGATCGGAATGGGTGGCGATATAAGAAAGATAGGACTCTGTATCAAACTCTCTCACAAAGGGGTATTCCCGATATTCCAGATCGGTAAATCCATAGCGTCCCCTGGCGTCGTAATCCAGGCTGCAGCGGTACTCCACCTCCGGATGAAAATACCGGTCGTACACCTGCTGAATCCGGCTGTACAGCGGCTCATCCGTATAGCCGCCGCCGGGCCGCGCGTCCGGCCTCATAAGAAACATGGCAAAGGTACCGCCCTCCTTCAGCAGTTTCCAGGCCTTCGGATATCCGATTCCCTGGGGAATCCACTGAAACGCCGCCGCGGAATACACCATATCGAATTTCTGCTCTCCGAAATCATAGGTTTCGAAATCCCCGTTGACAATGCGGAAATTGCCGTATTCCCGGAACCGGTTTTTCATAAACTCTGTCAGATGCTCTCCCAGCTCAATGGCCGTATAGGAGCAGCCGGTCCGCAGCACCGGCTCCGTTGCCTGTCCGGTGCCCGGTCCCACTTCCAGCACTTCTTTTCCCGGCCCCAGCTGTCCGTATTCCGCCAGATCGGCAAACAGTTCCGGGCAGTACCTGGGTCTCCATCGGTCAAATTCCTCCGGTATCGTATCAAAGATTTTTCGAAAATCCACGGCGCAGCACCTCCCAGGCCATAATCTCCACGTCAATCGCTCCAAACCACAGCCGGGCGATCCGCTCCCGCACCGGGCCGATGTGCAGATATTCCTTCATATAGTACAGCACGCTGGTATCCCGCAGGTGCTGCCGTTCTTTCATACCGGCATAGGTCTTGCTAATGGAGGCGGCATGTTCGTGACGGTACGAGTCATTTAACAAAAGCGCCGTCCGGAACCCGCCGGTTTTCAGCCGCTGCGCCAGCACCGCCTCTTCCTGATACAGAAACAGGCCCTCGTCATAGCCGCCGCAGTCCAGGAACGCCTGGGCGGAGACCATCAGCAGGGAACCGTGCACCCGGTCCACGTACACCGCCTTCTTCCCGCGGAAATAGGATTCCGGATACCGGAGAAATTTCTGAAACACCCTGCGGCTCACCGGTCCCATAGCCAGAAGTTCGCCCCAGAAGCCGTACAGCCGCCAGCCGTTTTTCTCTTTTCCGTAAGCCCGGTCTTCCATGACCGCCGAAGCGGCGCCCAGGTCCGGATGGCCGGCAAACAGCCGGGCCAGCTTTCGGATACACCGTTCCGAAACATACACGTCTGGATTGGCAATGAGGATATGGGTCGCCCCTTCCTTCTCCACCGCCCAGCGGACCCCCAGATTGTTGCCGGCGCCGTAGCCGCCGTTTCGCTCTGCCCGGATCGCCGTCACCCGGCCATCCTCCAGCGCCTTCAGCCGCTGCCAGGAATCGTCGGCAGAAGCGTTGTCCACCACAATGATCCGCGCCAGACAGCGGTAATCGTGGATCCGCGCTGCCATGGCCGCGGTGGATTCCGCATCGTTGTAATTGAGAATCACGCAGCAGATCTTCGGTTGCGGCCCGCCGTCCGGCTGACGTCTCTCAGCGCTCCGGGCTGCCGGTTCCTTCTGTCCGCAGGTTTCCTCCGGCCGCGGCATGGTCACCGCCTGGGCCAGGGTCTGCAGCAGCGAGCTTTTGAAAAACCGGTTCCGGACAATATTCCGCAGCCGTCCCGCCGGGCTCTGCGCCGGCAGCGCCAGATAGGCCCGCAGCACGCCGCGGTTTTCTTCGCTCATTTCCTTTCCATACATGCGGTAAAACGCCCGGGCCTGGGCATACATCTTCCGGTAGTTTTCCCGGGCCGTCTCCGGATGCCGAAGCCGCCGTTCCAGGTCTTCCTTTCCCCCGGTTCTCCTGGCTCCCAGCACGTTGTTCCCGTGCTGCCGGTACAGGGAAAGAGGTTCGTCCACCCAGCCGATGTTTCCAAAACAGGCAGCCGTCAGCGCCAGCCACCAGTCGTGCATAAAGCAGGCCTCCGGCACGTGCCGCGCCTTGCAGGCCAGCGCCCGGTTAACCGCCGCGGCGCCTCCTGTCACGGGATTTTCCGCCAGAACCTCCGCCAGAGAAATCCTCCCTTTCCGGTACCGCTGGTAGCCATAAAAACTGGGGTGCAGAATCCGCAGGTTCGAATCCGCCACCGCCATATCCGAATGGACCAGCAGCGGCGTCTCCTCCCCGTACTGCGCCTCCATAGAGTTCAGTACCTTTAAAAGCTTCTCCGCCTTGTCCTTTTTCCACACGTCGTCCTGATCGCAGAAAAAGAAATACCGGGCTTTGGGCTGCAGCTGCAGCCCCTGCTCCATCAGCCAGAAAAAGTTTCCTGCCGCGCCGGGAACCGATCCCGTCTTGCCGTGGGGCCTGGGAGCCAAAAAAATCCGGTCCGGATACCGCTTCCGGTATTCCTCCAGAATTTCCGCGGTTCCATCGGAAGAGCCGTCGTCCGATATAAGGATCCGCAGCGGCCCGGCAGACTGCGACAAAATGGAATCCAGCTGCTGCCGGATATAGGCGGCGCCGTTATAGGCCGCCAGCAGCACCGCCGCGTCCGCTCCCGCCTTTCCGGGGGTCGGACCGGCAGACGCCGGTTCCTTTTCCGCTTCCGCCTTCTGCTTCCGGTTCTCGATGACGCCCATGCCGAACCGGCGGCTGATCTCCCAGCGCGCCGCCGGGCAGACCGCCGTCACGTAGTCCATCAGGTGGTACAGCAGCATATAGAGCTCTTTGCCGGTTTCCTTCGGCGTACCGGCCCAGGGCGTCCGGGCCAGATAGGATTCATAAATTTTCCGGTAATGGCCCAGGTTGCCGGCGATCCAGGGCCGTTCATCTCCGCAGAAATGCAAAATGGCCGGATGCCGCTTGGCCGTCCGGAACGCTTCCGCCGTCACCGCCTCATACCAGGGCGAGTGCCGCAGCAGATCGCCGTACCGGTAATACCGGTAATTGGTAAAAAAGTTGTACCGGGGCGGCATCGGCAGAATCCGCCCTTTCAGCACGCCGTTTATGGCGTCCTGGTCGCAGGCAAACAGTTTCCCCCCTTTTTCCCGGTAAAACCGCAAAAGCTGCCCCTGAACGTCTTCCCGTCTCCAGGCCTCCAGATCCACCAGCAGCACGCCGGCGTTGAAATAGGGCTCTTCCGGCCCCAGGCCGATCTCCTGTTTTACCGTTTCATAAATGGTGGGCTCCATAACCGCCGCCAGCACATGGCCCTGCAGAGGCGCCGTCCAGAGCGGTTTCAGGGAACCGGACACCACCGTGTCGCAGTCCAGGTACAGCACCCGTTTCACCGTCTCCGGAAGAATCTGGCCGATAAACAGCCGGCCCATGGTGCTGATATCAAACCCGCCGGTATCCACGTCGTAATCAAACCGGTCCCGGATTTCTCCCAGTTCCAGCACCCGGATCTCCCGGCCGTAAGCCCCGGCGATCTGTTCCAGCTTCTTCCGGCTCTCCGGAGAAATCCCGGCAGACAGCACCCAGACCCGCAGTTCCTCTTCGTCCCGGTTCCGGTCGTACAGAGACGCCGCGGAAACCGCCAGATGGCGGGCGTAGGCGTCATTGGATACATAAACCACATGCATGGGTCCGCTTCACCTCCCGTCTCAGCCCAGTCCATATTCCTCCGCGCGGGCCAGAGCGGAAGCGATCACCTTGTCCATATCGTAATACTTGTATTCCGCCAGCCGGCCGCCGAAGATCACGTTTTCTTCTTTCGCCGCCAGTTCGGCGTAGCGGGCGTAGAGCGCCTGATTTTTTTCATCGTTTACCGGATAGTAGGGTTCCATGCCCTCCTGCCATTCCGCCGGATATTCCCGGGTGATCACCGTCTTCGGCTGGGTACCGAACTCAAAATGCTTGTGCTCGATGATCCGGGTAAAGGGCGTCTCCCGGTCGGTGTAGTTGACCACCGCCACTCCCTGATAGTTGTCCGTATCCAGGGTCTCCGTCTCAAACCGCAGGCTGCGGTATTCCAGACGTCCGAACCGGTATCCGTAATAGGAGTCAATGGTGCCGGTATACACCACCTGGCGGGCCAGCCCGTCCAGCTCTTCCCGGTGTTCCAGGTAATCGGTACCCAGCCGCACGTCGCAGCCTTCAAACAGCTTGTCTACGATCACATTGTAGCCGCCCATGGGAATGCCCTGGTACAGGTCGTTGAAATAGTTGTTGTCGTAGGTGTAGCGCACCGGCAGCCGGCGGATGATAAAGGCCGGCAGTTCCCGGCAGTCCCGTCCCCACTGCTTTTCCGTATAGCCCTTTACCAGCTTTTCGTACAGATCGGTGCCCACCAGGCGGATGGCCTGCTCCTCCAGGTTTTTCGGCTCTCCCGTCACCGCCTGCTTCTGCCGGTCGATAATGGCCTTCGCCTCCTGAGGCGTGGAAATCCCCCACATCTTGCTGAAGGTATTCATGTTGAAAGGCATGTTGTACATCTCGCCGTGATAATTGGCCACCGGGCTGTTGGTGTAGCGGTTGAATTCCGCCAGGCTGTTGACAAAGTCCCAGACCTTCCGGTCGCTGGTATGAAAGATGTGGGCGCCGTACTTGTGCACATGGATGCCTTCCACGTCCTCGCAGTAAACGTTGCCGCCCAGATGTTCCCGTTTCTCTACCACCAGGCAGGTCTTGCCCTGCCGGCGGGCCAGATAGGCCCAGACGCCGCCGAACAGGCCGCCGCCTACAATCAGATAGTCATATGTCTTGCCGCTCATGTCTGCTCCTTTTCCTCTTTCGGCCGGCTGCCTCGCCTGGCCTTTTTTGATTCGGGCTCCGGTTCGATTCTGCCCGCCAGCACCGCCATGGACCGCTCCGCGGCCAGGTAGGTTTTCTGATCCTCCAGTTCCTGTTCCTCCGGAAGCCGGAAATATCCCTCCTGCCCCTTCTGCTCCGTATCCGCCAGCAGATACCACCGGCCGCCCTTCGGCAGGTTGGGCAGGGCAAAGGTGTGGGGCTCCCAGTGCATATTATAAATCACAAAGAAAAAATCGTCGTCGCTGCCGTCCGGCTTTTTCCCGTAGCATCCGCAGTACAGCATGCCCATCTGCCGGCTGTAGGATTCAAACTCCGGCCGCCAGGCATTGGAGCCATGGTAGGAAAGATCCGGATGGCCGCAGGCCAGATAATCCGCCGCCATCAGCTCTTTTTCCATGTGGAAAATGGGATGGGCCTTGCGGAAGGCGATGCACTGCCGCACAAACGCGTACAGATCCCGGTTAGGACGCAGCAGATTCCAGTTCAGCCAGGAGATCTCGTTGTCCTGGCAGTAGGCGTTGTTGTTGCCCGACTGGGAATTGCCGAATTCGTCGCCGGCCAGCAGAAGCGGCGTGCCCTGGCTCAGAAACAGCATCAGGAACGCGTTGCGCAGCTGCTTTCTGCGCAGCTCCAGAACCTTTTTCTTTTTGGTGGGGCCCTCCGTCCCGCAGTTCCAGCTGTAATTGGCGTCGGTGCCGTCTAAGTTGTTTTCTCCGTTGGCCTCGTTGTGCTTCCGGTCGTAGGAAACCATGTCCATCATGGTAAATCCGTTGGTGGAGGCCATATAGTTCAGCACCGCCGCGCCCTGGGGATTGCGCCGGCTGCGGAATACCAGCCGGTTCATCTGGTCCTCATCGCCCTTCAGCACCCTGCGCATATCTTCCAGGTAGCCGTCGTTGCACTCCGCCAGATGCCGCGTCCTGCCGCCGGATGTGCCTTCCCAGCCTGCGGCCAGCAGTTTGGCCGAGGACAGATAGGGGTCCTCCGCCAGCAGCTGCGCCGGGAACGCGCCCACCAGATGCACGCCGTCCAGATGGAATTCCTCCACCCAGAACCGCACCGTATCCAGCACCTGCGCCGGCGGTTCTTCACCGGTAAAATACAGTTCTGTCACCAGTTCCAGCCCGGCCCGGTGCAGCTGCTTGACCAGTTCTTTCAGCTCCCCTGCCGGATGTTTCTTCCTGCCGGCGCTGTAGGAGGCCTTCGGCGCATAGCCGCTGCTCTCTCCGTATCCCCAGTAATTCAGTTTTCCCGTGGCTTCCCGCCCGACCTCTTTGCCGGCCGGGTCTCCGGCAGCCATTGCCGCTTCCGGCGGCGCCGTATTCCGCGCCGGACGGCTCATCACTTCCTGAAATTCCGAAGGCAGCACCAGTTCCACCGTCGTGACTCCCAGATCCTTCAGATAGGGAATCTTCTCCGCCACCGCCTGAAATGTGCCCCGGTCCTTTACTTTGGACGAGGGATGCCGGGTAAAGCCCCGCACGTGCAGCCGGTAAAACACGCAATCCTCATAGGGGATTCCGGGCGCCATATCGTCCTCCCAGGCAAAGGGCTCCTCCGCCAGCGGGCACCGCAGCCCGCCCTGCAGGTTGGCCGGATCTCCCCAGCGGTCCCGCCCCATAAAATGTCTGCCGCAGGGATCCGGCCGGCGGACGCCGTCCAGTTCCAGGCAGTACTCCAGGTCGGAAAGCCGGACGCCTGTGATTTCCGCCGTCAGGCTCCAGACGTCTCCCCTTCTCTTCCTGGGATCCATAGGAACCGTCTGCCAGGGTTCTTCTTTTCCATGTTCGAACAGCACCAGCGCGCAGCGCTCCCCCGGCCAGACCGCGGACATGTGGATCCGCTCTCCCATAACCGTCAGCCCCATGGGATACCGGCGGCTGTCCTCCGTTACTATCGTAATACGCTTCACCTTTTTCTCCCACCTTATCTGGCATGTTCCGCGGCGATTTCCTCCGCCAGCTCGTTCAGGTACATCCAGCGTTCCATCTTCGCTTCCAATGCCGAATTCAATTCTTCCTTTTCCTTCATCAGTTCTTCCAGCCGTACAAAATCCCGGGCCGCCTTCAGAATCTCGCTTTCGCACGCTTCCAGCTTCGCCTCCAGCCCGGCGATCTCGTCCTCGATCACTTCCCAGTCCTTTTGCTCCTGATAAGTAAACCGCTTCTTTTTCACGCCGCCCCAGGTCTCTCTGGAAGACTTTTTGCCGGAACCGCTTTCCGCCTTGCCGTCCTGCGCTTTTTCCCCGCTGCCCCGCGCTTCCGCCTCTTTCCGGAGGCAGGCCGCCTGATAATCCGTAAAACCGCCCTCGTACTGCGTCACCGTTCCGCCGCCCTCAAAGGCGAACATCCGGCGCATGGTCCGATCCAGGAAATACCGGTCATGAGACACGGCGGCCACAATACCCTGGAACCGGTCCAGATAGTCTTCCAGAATGGTCAGGGTCTGGATATCCAGGTCATTGGTGGGCTCGTCCAGCAGAAGCACGTTGGGCGCCTCCATCAGGATCCGCAGCAGATACAGCCGCCTCCGCTCCCCGCCGGACAGCTTCTCGATCTTGGTGTACTGCACCGAAGGGGGAAACAAAAACCGTTCCAGCATCTGGGACGCGCTGACGCTGCCATCCGGCGTCTGCACGTACTCCGCCGCCTCCCGGATGTAGTCGATGACCCGCAGGCTGGTATCCATGTCCTCGTTTTCCTGGGAAAAATATCCGATTTTCACCGTCTGCCCCACCTGCACCGTCCCCTGGTCCGGCAGAATCCGGCCGGAGATGATCTTCATCAGCGTGGTTTTTCCGCATCCGTTGGGGCCGATGATGCCAATCCGGTCGTTTTTCAGGAAAATATAGGAGAAATCCCGCAGCAGCACCCGGTCCCCATAGCTTTTCCAGAGGTGATCCAGTTCCACGGTGGTGCGGCCCAGACGGCTGGAAATGGACTCCAGTTCCACCTGCCGCTCCTGTGCCGGCCCTTTCTGGTCCCGCAGCGCCTCGTAGCGCTGGATATGGGCCTTCTGCTTGGTGGACCGGGCCCTGGCGCCTCTCTGCATCCACTCCAGCTCCGTCCGCAGCAGGGACTGGCGCTTCCGCTCCGACGCCTGCGCCATATCCAGCCGCTCCGCCCTGCGTTTTAAATAGCCCTCGTAATTCTCCTGATAGCTGTAGATTTTCCCGTCGTCCAGCTCCGCGATCCGGTTTGCCACGCTGTCCAGAAAATACCGGTCGTGGGTGATCATCAGGATGCTTCCCCGGAATTTTTTCAGGTGCTCTTCCAGCCACTCCGCCATCTGGCTGTCCAGATGGTTGGTGGGCTCGTCCAACAAAAGCAGGTCCGTCTGCGCCATCAGCGTGCTGACCAGGGCCACCCGCTTGCGCTGGCCGCCGGACAAGGTCTCCACCGGGACATCAAAATCCATAAAACCCATCCGGGTCAGCATGGCCTTGGCCTGGCTCTCCATATCCTGCAGATGGGGGTGATCCGCGTTGTCCCTGCGGATGCTTTCCAGTATCGTATCACCGGAATGGAACCGGGGATTCTGAGGCAGATACCGGATATCCAGGCCGTTTCTCCGGATCACGGTGCCGCCATCCGGCTCCTCCAGCCCCGCCGCGATCCGCAGAAGCGTGGACTTGCCGGTCCCGTTGACGCCGATCAGCCCTACTTTTTCCCCTTCCTGAATGGAAAAATCCGCGTCGTCAAACAGGAGCCGTTCCGTATAAGATTTGGTCAGATGTTCTATGGTCAGCAGGCTCATGCGATCACCAGCTCCACCGGACAGTGATCCGAACCCGTGATCTCCGTATGAATGGAAGCGCTGACCAGCCGCTCCTTCAGAGACTCGGATACGCAGAAATAGTCGATGCGCCATCCGGCGTTTTTCTCCCTGGCCTTAAACCGGTAGGACCACCAGGAGTACACGCCCTCCGCATCCGGATAAAAATACCGGTAGGTATCGATAAAGCCCGCATCCAGCAGCCGGGAAAACTTTTCCCGCTCCTGGTCCGTAAATCCCGCGTTGTTCCGGTTGGTTTTGGGATTTTTCAGGTCGATTTCCTGATGAGCCACATTCAGGTCCCCGCAGAAAATCACCGGCTTCTTCGCCTCCAGCCCTTTCAGATAGCCCAGAAACGCGTCTTCCCATTCCATGCGGTAGGGCAGCCGGGCCAGTTCGTTCTGAGAATTGGGGGTATAGCAGGTGACCACATAGTAGTCCCCGTATTCCGCCGTAATCACCCGGCCTTCCTGGTCGTGTTCTTCCAGGCCCATGCCATAGGAAACCGACAGCGGTTCCTCTTTGGAAAACAGCGCCGTGCCGGAATACCCCTTCTTTTTCGCGTAATTCCAGTACTGATAATACCCGTCCAGTGGCAGTTCAATCTGCCCTTCCTGCAGCTTGCTTTCCTGTATACAGAATACATCCGCGTCCGCGGCTTTGAAATAGTCCAGAAATCCTTTGCCTACACAGGCCCGCAGCCCGTTTACATTCCATGAAATCAGTTTTTTCATCTGTTTGTCTCCTCATTTACAGTATATTCAGTATATCATAAATGAAAACGGGACGAAAGACCCGGTGAAAGATTTTGCGGGAACACAGTCCAAAGACCGCGTTCCCGCAGAAGATTTACTTATGGATTTCTTTTGTTTCCGTTCCGGAGAATTCCGGGAACCGGATCCGCACCCGGGTTCCCTGGCCGGGATGGCTTTCCATCTCCACCCGTGCATTGTGATAAATGGCGCCGTGCTTGACTATGGAAAGGCCCAGGCCGGTGCCGCCGATCTGCCGGGAATGGCTTTTGTCCACCCGGTAGAACCGCTCAAAGACCCGCTCCTGATCCGCTTCCGGAATGCCGATGCCATCGTCTTCCACGGAAAGCACCGGAGCGCCCTGTTCCTTGTACACCCGCACCGTCACATGGCCGCCGGGTTTGTTGTACTTGATGCCGTTGTCGCAGAGGTTGTAGATCATCTCATCCAGAATCTGGGGCATTCCGCTGACCTGCGCCGCCCCTCCTTCCAGCTTCAGGGTTACGTTCTGGGCTTTGGCCTGCATCTGCAGCCGCGCCAGCACATTTTGCGCCGCGGCGTACAGATCCACGGAAGTCTTTTCCAGGTCCGTGCTGGCCTCGTCCAGCCGGGACAGCTTGATGATGTCGCCGATGAGTACGATCATCCGCTGGGCCTCGGTATAGATATTTTCCGAGAACCGCTTCATATCTTCCTGCTTCACCAGGCCGTTTTTCATAATCTCCGCGTAGCCGGATATGGACGTCAGCGGCGTTTTCAGTTCATGGGACACATTGGCGGTAAATTCCCGGCGCAGTTCTTCCCGTTCTTCTTTTTCCGTCACATCCAGAATCACGATAA
The DNA here is from genome assembly GCA_944380605.1 of uncultured Lachnospiraceae bacterium. Lineage (GTDB taxonomy): Bacteria > Bacillota > Clostridia > Lachnospirales > Lachnospiraceae > UBA3402. The sequence continues at coordinate 172,756 of CALWIA010000015.1, forward strand.
TGGCGCCGGTCACTTCGTCTTTTTCCATCACCGGATTGGCGATGATCTGGTACATGCGTCCGCCGATTTCCATGTTCTGCTCGCAGTGGCGGCCGGACAGGGCCTCGTCTACCGTGGTCCGGAAAACGTGGCTGCGGTTGAAGCTGAGAATGTTGACGCCGGCTTCCCTGGGCTGTTTTTCATCCACTCCCAGAATCCGCATGGCGCTGGTGTTGTAGGAGGCCACCTCGCCCCGTTTTCCCACCACAATAAAGCCTTCGCTCATGTTTTCCGTAATGGCGGTAAACTCCCGCTGCTTGCTTTTCAGCGTCTCCATCTGCTGTTTGATGGTGCTTCTCTGGCGGTCAAACCGGACCAGCAGCGGCGCCAGCTCGTCATAAATCTTCACTTCCGCCGGGTGGTCCAGGTCCAGTTCGTTGATGGGAGCTACAATCCGCTTGGTCTGGCGGTCCGCCAGAATCATGCACAGAATCACCAGCAGCGCCGCCACCGCCGCCAGCGCCGGCACCATCCGCAGCACGTTGGCCAGCACGCTGTCCGTGGTGTTGGCCACCCGGATCACCGTACCGTCTTCCAGCTGCAGCGCATAGTAAAAGGTCCGCTCCGACAGGGTGCTGGAGGTCCGCACCGAAGAACCGGCTCCGCTTTCCATAGCCTCCTGGATCTCCGGCCGGCTGCCGTGGTTTTCCATGGTATCCGCCGCCGCGTAGTTGTCATACAGCACCGTGCCATCTTCCGCCACCAGCGTTACCCGGCTGCGGGTGGTGTCGGCAATGCTGCCGGACAGGTTTTCCAGATAGGCAGGGCCGGACAGCTCGATGCCGGCTTCCAGGTACCTGGCCTCGGTCACAATCTCCCGGCGCATCTCGTCTGCCATGTTCCGGTAGTATACCAGCGTGGCCATGACGGCGGAAAGGATCACGGCAAGCAGCGCCATCAGGCACATATTCCAGTAGATTTTTCGTTTCATCCGATTTCCTCCATTTTATAGCCGACGCCGCGGATGGTCTCGATGTACTTGCCGCCCAGCCCCAGTTTCTGGCGCAGGGTGCGGATATGTACATCCACCGTCCGGGTTTCCCCGTCAAAATCGTAGCCCCAGATCTTGGACAGCAGCCGGTCTCTGGAAAGCACGATTCCCTCGTTTTCCATAAGGCAGCAAAGCAGTTCGAATTCCTTGAAGGTCAGCGTTACCGGCCTGCCGTCCACCGTCACCTCGTGTTTGCCGATGTCCACGTGAATGGTGCCCAGCTGGTACGTATTCTGTTTTTTCTCCGGCATGGTCCGCCGCAGAATCGCCCGGACCCGGGACACCAGTTCCATCATGCCGAAGGGTTTGGGCAGGTAGTCGTCGGCGCCGCTGTCCAGCCCGATCACCTTGTCGTATTCGGTGCCTTTGGCCGTCAGCATCATCACCGGCAGCTTTTCCGTAGCGGCGGCCGTCCGCAGCTTTTTTAAAATGGTCAGCCCGTCTTCATCGGGAAGCATAATGTCCAGAAGCACCATAGACGGCAGATCGGTTTTCATCGCCTCCCAGAAGTCCGCGGCGCAGGAAAATCCCCGGGCTTCCATGCCCGTGCTCTGCAGCGTATAGACCACCAGTTCCCGGATACTGTTGTCATCTTCTACCAGATAAATCATCGTTTCCTATTCTCCTATATGTGAGCCTGTAATGGAATACTCCACCCATTCCGCGATATTGGTGGCGTGGTCGCCGATACGTTCAAAATACTTGGCCACCATCAGCAGGTCGATGCAGAATTCACCGTTGGCGCTGTCTTCGCTGATCAGGCCGATCAGCTCTTCCTTCACCTTGTCGAACAGGGCGTCCACCGTATCGTCTTCTTCAATTACCTTTTTGGCAATGCTTAAATCCTTTTTCACAAAAGAATCCACGCTTTCCGTCACCATGCGGATGGTGGCGTCCGCCATTTCCTTGATATGGATGTTGCTCTGGACCACGGCGCCTTTCTTCATATATTTGGCCAGTTCCACAATGTCGGAACCCTGGTCGCCGATGCGCTCCATATCGGAGATCATCTTCAAGGCCGCGGACACCAGCCGCAGGTCCTTGGCCACCGGCTGCTGCTTCAGCAGCAGTTTGAAGCACAGATTCTCAATGTCCCGCTCCTTCTGGTCGATCTCGTGGTCCGCCTGCAGCACCTGCTGCGCGAAGCCATCCTCGCCCATCAGGGTCCGGGAGGCGCCGGAGATCACGTCTTCACACAGGGAGCCCATACGGATCAGTTCTACATTCAGCAGTTCCAGCTGCTCGTCAAATCGATTTCTCATATCATCAACCAAACCTTCCTGTAATATAGTCTTCCGTTTTCTTGTTCTTCGGCATGGAGAACACCTGCTCCGTCTCTCCGTACTCGATGACCTCTCCCAGTAGGAAAAACGCCGTTTTGTCGGAAATACGGGCCGCCTGCTGCATGTTGTGGGTAACCATGACAATAGTATATTCTTTTTTCAGTTCCACCGCAAGGTCCTCGATTTTGGAGGTGGAAATGGGATCCAGCGCCGACGTGGGCTCATCCATCAGCAGCACCTCCGGCTGCACAGCCAGTGCCCGGGCGATGCACAGCCTCTGCTGCTGTCCGCCGGACAGGCCCAGCGCGCTCTTTTTCAGCCGGTCTTTCAGCTCGTCCCAGATAGCCGCGTCCCGCAGGGATTTTTCCACAATCTCATCCAGCTTCACCTTGGATCGGATGCCGTGGGTTCTGGGGCCGTAGGCGATGTTGTCGTATACGCTCATGGGGAAGGGATTGGGCTTCTGGAACACCATGCCCACCCGCTTGCGCAGCAGGTTGATGTCCATATCCCCATAGATGTCCTCGCCGTCCAGCAGGGCCGTTCCCGTAATCCGGCAGCCTTCCACCAGGTCGTTCATGCGGTTTAAGGACTTTAACAGCGTGGACTTTCCGCAGCCGGAAGGCCCGATAAACGCCGTGATCTCATTGGGTTTGATATTCAGATTGATACTTTTTAATGCCTTGAAATCCCCGTAGTACAGATCCAGGTTTTCAATGGTAAATTTATCCATAAGGTCGATCTCCTTTTATTTTGACGTGCCCACCCGTTTCGCGATAAACGCGGACAGGGCGTTGATCAGCACCACGATCACCAGCAGCACCACCGCCGTGGCGTAAGACTGATTGGTATACAGTCCCTCGTTGGTCAGCACATACATGTGCACCGACAGGGTTCTGGCGGAGCCCATCAGGCTGTCGGGGATTCCGGCTACGGTGCCGGAGGTGTACATTAACGCCGCCGTCTCTCCGACGATACGGCCCGCCCCCAGGATAACGCCGGCCAGAATGCCCGGCACCGCCGACGGCAGCACCACGGTAAACACGGTGCGCAGCCGCCCCGCGCCCAGGCCGAAACTGCCTTCCCGGTAGGAATCCGGCACCGCCTTCAGTGCTTCTTCTGTAGTACGCATAATGGTAGGCAGAATCATAATGGCCAGCGTCATGGCGCCGCCTAACAGCGAATAGCCCCAGCCCAGAGCCACCACAAACAGCAGGAAGCCGAACAGGCCGTAGACGATGGACGGAATGCCCGTCAGAGTCTCCGCCGTGATCCGCACGATTTCCACTACCTTGTTGCCTCTTTTTGCGTATTCCACCAGATAGATCGCCGCGAAAATTCCCAGCGGCACGGCGATCAGCAGCGATACGGCGGTCATGATAATGGTATTGATCAGCGCCGGCATCAGCGATACGTTTTCACTGTTGTACTCCCAGGCAAACAGATCGGGAGTCAGGTAGGGGATGCCGTTGACCAGAATGTACACAATCAGGAACACCAGGGCCGATACGGTAATCAGCGCCGACACCGTCACCAGCGCCAGCAGCAGCAGAGAAAGAGGACTTCTTAAGTAAGATCTGGCCCGCTGCTTCAACGTCTGCTTATTGATTGCTTCCACTATTCAGCCCTCCTCTTCAGCGCGGAAAACGACAGGTTGATAATCAGAATAAACACAAACAGCACCACCGCCGTGGCGATCAGCGCCTCCCGGTGCAGGTCTGTGGCATAGCCCATTTCCAGTACGATGTTGGCAGTCATGGTGCGGACGCCTTCAAACAGTCCTTTGGGCATCCGCGGCTGGTTGCCGGCAATCATGATCACCGCCATGGTTTCGCCGATGGCACGGCCCACGCCCAGAATCACGCCGGCCAGAATGCCGGATTTGGCCGCCGGCAGCACGGCGAAAAACACGCTGCGCTCATGGCTGGCCCCCAGGGCCAGAGAACCTTCGTAATAGCTGTCCGGCACCGCGTTGATGGCCGACTCCGCCACGCCGATAATGGTGGGCAGAATCATCAGGCCCAGCAGCAGAGACGCCGTAGCGATGCTCTTTCCGCTGCCGCCGAACAAATCGCTCATCACCGGCACGATGACCACCAGACCGAAGAATCCGTATACCACCGACGGAATACCTGCCAGCAGTTCAATGGCCGGCTTTACAATTTTATAAATCCCTCTGGGGCAGAACCGGGACATGAAAATCGCGGTGAGAATTCCAATGGGCACCCCCACCACAATCGCTCCCGCCGTCACATAGATGCTGCCCAGAATCATGGGGAGAATTCCATAGAGATTGTTTCCCGGCCGCCAGGTAGTTCCGGTAAGGAATTCCAGCGGACCGATTTCAAAAATCGCCGGAATGCCGTTGGCGAACAGGAAGATGCAGATAATGGCTACCGCGAAAATCGACGCCAGCGCCGAGAGCAGAAAGAGCAGTTCCGCCGCCTTTTCTTTGACATGCTTCATAAATCGACTCTCCTCGTACAAAACCGAAAAGAGGCTGCTGTAAAATCCACGATCTTCCAGCAATTTTACAACAACCTCTCCGTGATTCCTATTTCGTTTTTTGTTTCTGTATTACTGTACGTCCGCCCAGTCGGTCACTTCACCGGTGTAAATGGATTTTACAGCGGCAGAGCTCAGGTCGTCGATGGGGTTCTCGTTGTTTACCACAACCGCGATGCCGTCCATGGCGATGACGGTTCCGGTTGCGCCCTGCTCCAGTTCACTGTCCTTTAAGTCTCTGGAAGCCATGCCGATATCCACAACGCCTTCCAGAGCGGAAGTAACGCCGGTGGTGGAGTCGCTCTGCTGTACTTCGATGTTCACATCCGGGTTCAGCGCGTTGTAGGCCTCCGCCAGTTTCTCCATAACCGGAGTTACAGAGGAGGAACCGCCTACCGACAGGTCGCCGCTTACGCCGGCAGCCGCATAGGCGCCCTGGCTTCCGATGCTGATGTAGCCCTCGTCGGTGATCACCTGCTGGCCCTCATCGCTCATGATGAAACTGATGAAATCCGCGGCCACATCGCTTAAGCTGTCGGTGGTAACGATTACGAAAGGTCTTGCAATGGCATAATCGCCGCTGGAAACGTTGTCAACGGTCGCTTCCACGCCGTCGATCTTTACCGCTTTTACGGTGTCATTGAGGGAGCCCAGGGAAACATATCCAATGGCTTCCGTGTTGCCGGAAACCGTAGTCATCATAACAGAAGTGCTGTTGGTGATTTCCGCGTCCAGCGTGGTCATATCCACCTTCTCGCCGGAAGCGTCTTCTTCTTCAATGCCGAACAGCTCAATGAAAGCGCCTCTCGTACCGGAACCATCCTCTCTGGATACTACGGTGATGGGGCCTTCCATAGCGGCCGCTGCTGCTTCGGTGGTCTCTTCCGCCTCTGCCGCGGTGGTGTCTGCCGCTTCCTCAGCGGTGGTCGCTGCCGCGGTAGTCGCCGCTGCCGTAGTCTCCTCCGCGCTGCTGCTGCATCCTGCCAGGCTTGCCGCCAGACCCAGTGCCAGAATCATTGCTGCTGATTTTTTCATAATTGCTTACTCTCCTTTTTATGCGGTTTTGCTTTTTGTAAAACCGATATTTTCCTTGTTTTCTTGCTTCATGCCCTTTTGTTAAGTTCGATTGCATTGTAAAATCGCAATGTAAAATCCAAAAGAAGGGTTATGTTAAATCTATGTAAAATATTGTGCCCGCTTTTTATGGAATTTAACACAGGCGCGGTTGCTGCGGAAGTGCGGACCGCAGCTGCCGGGGCAGATGCAGGAGACTATAAGGGAGAATATAGAAGATGCATCCATCATAGATATTGCCTTTGATGAGGATAGACGGTTGGGAAAAACAAAAGGAACCGTGCAAAATAAATCTATTTTGCACGGCCCACACACTATTTCCTTATGATTGCCTGAATAATTTCTGTAAGTTCTTCTGCGTCAAGCGTTTTTCCGCTTTTCGCGATTCTGACGCCTGTCAGATCCGATATATGTACCTTCTGTAAAGAATCCAGTTTCACAAATGTTCTTCTTGGAAACGGGGGGTCATATTTAAATATCTCCCGATTGGTTGGAAGCGTTAATTTCCACTCCTTTCCAACCACAGAAGATACTGTAAGAATTTCTATATATTCACCCTCTGTACCGACAATGAGATACGGTCTCTCATATGCGGGAATTTCCCCATCTGGAAAACGTAGTTTCCCCCAGAATGCCTGCCCTGCTGTAAATGACTGCGGCATTAAAAAATCACCAGCTTTCCGTCATCACTGCAAATGCTGTACGCATCATCTTCGCATACCTGAGAAAACTTTTCCAGCTCGGCAATGATATCATCTGTAATCGTCATATCATCATAGTAAAATCTGACGCCATTTATCACTTCATATTTCAGAGCAGTTTTCATGGTTTCTTTGTACGCCCTGACTGCTTTTCCTACAGCCTCAATATCTTCTGGAAAGGCATTAAAATCCACAACTGACTTTTTCTTGTCATGGTAGCCATTCTCCTCTGTACCATTTTGATATGCATCCCGCCACGAACGAAAACGATGATTCAGATCCGAAAGTTCTTTTGCGGACAAATGTCCGTAAACACCTATGACTGCTTTTAAAGTTTCATATTCTTCCTCACTGAAATCCGGATCAAATTTTTCACTGTCTGCTTTGAGTCCAGAATAGTCATTTCTGTATCTGAGCCGGACCTTTTCAACTACCAGGCCATTTTCAAACGCAAGAACATCGTCCTTAAAAAGCGGCTGTCCATATTGGGCCAGATGAGCCATATCTGCCAGTACCAGAAGCTTCTGCAGTTTCATGTTTCCATCATACGTGTTTGGCGTGAAGTCAGCGCCGCTCTTTATGAAAAATTTTGCGAAATCATATACATCCCTCATAGCCGGGCACCTCCTTTTTTGCCTCGCTTATTCATCCAGTGTATAGGTGATTATAACGAAATACGGATTTCCGCTTTCGGAAACCCGTATACATTTTAGGAAGAGCGCGAGACGGGACTCGAACCCGCGACCCCGACCTTGGCAAGGTCGTACTCCACCAACTGAGCCACTCGCGCTTAATCATTCTTCTGTTTTCTCTTCAAATGACGAGATTTATTCTAACACAGAACCGTGCGGAAAGCAAGTGTTTTTTCACAAAAAGCAGAACTTTTCCTGCCGCACTTCTAAACCTTGATTTTATACGATAGAAAATGAAATTTCCTATCGTATAAAAAACGCCGGGCCGGCTGCCGCATACAGCCGGCTCCGGCGAATGTCAGACCGCCTAGAACCAGTCTCCGTATCCCATGGCAATCAGGTTGTCACGGCTAATCCGCAGACTGTCAAAGGGATCTCTTCCATAAGTATCGTCCTGTTCGATCAGGAAATATTCGCTGCCGCCTTCCAGGCCCGCCTGGATGCACTCCTTCACCGGCAGCGTGCCTTCGCCCACTTCCGCAAATTCCACGATGCCGTAGAACGCCTGCATAAACTTCGCCGCGTCAAAGGGGCCCTCCGGCATCCGGACTTCGCCGATGCGGTAGTCCTTCAAGTGCAGCAGACGGATGCGGCCGTCGTATTTCCGGATAAACGCTACCGGGTTCTCGCCGCCTCTGTGGATCCAGTGGATATCCAGTTCAAATCCCAGGGTTCTGGTATTGTCCCGGATAATGTCCAGCAGATACTGGCCGTCATATTTGACAAACTCCACGTGGTGGTTGTGGTAGTACAGGTCGATTCCATGTTCTTTCAGTTTTTCCGCCATGGCGTCCGCTCTCTTCGCGAAATCCAGCGCCTTTTCCCGGTTCCCCATACAGGTCATGGGCAGCATGCCGATGCGCAGCATATCGCAGTTCAGCGCCTTGCAGTCCGCCACAATCTTGTCGAAATCCGTGGTCAGAAATTCCCCGGGCATTCCCGGCATCATAGGCTCCAGGGAGGCGGTGCAGGCAGCCACTTTGATGCCGAATTCGTCGCAGGCCTTTTTCATGCCCGCCACATTTTCCGGCGTCATGGGAATCTGGCTGATCTCCACGCAGTGATATCCCAGCTCCGCGCAGGCCTTCAGCGTGCCGTAGGCCCCCAGTTCATCGATCTTCTGCTTGATGGTGCTCATCTGGATACCGATTAATCCTTTTTTCATATCCCGTCTCCTTGCCGTTTGGCGAAACTCCGTTTACAGCTTCACTTCTTTGCCGGTGCGTCCGGACTCCTGAATGGCGTCGATCAGGCGGATGCTCATCAGCGCCTCGCTGACATGGACATAGTCCTGGGTTCCCTGCTCAATGGCGTCGTAGAACTTTTTGATCAGCTTGCTATGGCTGGCGCCGTAATAGAATTTGCTGCCTTCCAGTCTGGCGTCTTCCACCAGACGCTGCTGGGTGCCGTCCGGCATCAGACGGTACAGCACATTGTCAATGATGGCAAACTCCGCGCCTTCCAGCTGCACCGACAGCTGTACGCTTTCGTTCTTGTAGTTGGCCACAGTGGCGGAGAACAGTCCTTTCGCGCCGCCGGCAAACTGCAGGCGGGCCGTCACCGTATCCTCTACCTCAATGCCGTAGTCCAGCACCTGTCCAGTCACCGCTTTCAGGCTGTCGATGGGACCGCAGAGGAAGTACAGCAGATCCAGGGTGTGAATCGACTGGTTGATCATGCATCCGCCGCCGGCAGTGGCCCATTTGCCTCTCCAGGGCTTCGCCTCATAGTAGGACTTGGGTCTGGCCCAGAGCACCACGCCTTTGGCTCCCTGTACCTTTCCGTACTCGCCGCTGTCGATGATGGACTTAAGCATCTCCACCGACTCGTTGAACCGGTTCTGGAAGCAGATGCCGATATGCTTTTCCGGATGGGCCGCCTCAAAGGCCACAAACTGCCGGCCTTCCTCCGCATTGAGGGCCATGGGCTTCTCGCAGAACACGTGAACGCCCATCTCCACCGCCACTTCCGTTACCGGCACGTGAAGGTAATGGGGCAGGCAGACGTGCACCACGTCGGGCTTTACCTCTTCGATCATGGTTTTATAATCGGTATAGAAGGGAACTCCCTCCGGCGCGGCCTCCTTTCTGCTTTCATCGATATCACAGACCGCCGCCAGCGTAATATCCGGATTGCTCTGAATCGCATTGATATGAATGGAAGAAATATCTCCCAGGCCGATGACAGCCGCTCTTTTCATAGCTGATTCCTCCTTGTATTCAAAAATAGGCGGCCGCACCCTTGCGCCGGAATCCACCCGCGCAGCACGGAAACGGCCGCCGACAGACCAGATACTATCTGGTGGGGAACTTACCCTCTTCTTTAATCTTCTTGTTCAGTTCTTCCAGGTACAGATCTTCGTCTACCGGGTTGTCCACTTCTTTTCCAAGCCAGGAAGACAGCAGAATGGCATTGGCCAGGTTTACGCCGTTGATGCCGTCGGAACCGGGAGCCAGCAGCGGAGTGCCTTCCAGGATATGCTGCGCGAAGTTCTCCATAACCGTGGTGTGCTGTACGCCCCAGCCATCGGTGTTCTCAAAGGTCTCTACATCGTACAGGCCGCTGGAGTCCGCGGAGTTGCCGCTGGTCAGCTTGGACAGCTCGCCCATGCTCATGGTCTCGTTCAGTTCGAACTCGTCCTTCTTCAGGCGGTATACCGTAGCCGTGGTGCTCTTGTCCACAACGATCTTGCCGCCGTCCAGGTCGATTTCCAGACGGTCGGTTCCCAGCGGGTCATGGGTGCAGGTGATAAAGCAGCCGGTGGCTCCGTTGGGGTACTCGGTTATAACCGTTACGTCGTTTTCTACCACAATGTCTCTGTGGCAGCCGTACAGGCACTTGGAATATACCTTGCTGGGAACGCCGCAGATCCACTGCCACAGATCCAGCTGGTGAGGCGCCTGATTGACCAGAACGCCGCCGCCTTCACCGCCCCAGGTCGCGCGCCATGCGCTCTGGCGGTAGTAGCTGTCGGGACGCCACCAGGAGTTGATGATCCAGTTGGTACGGCGGATCTGACCCAGTTCGCCGGACTCTACAATGGCTTTCACCTTCTGGTACAGCTTGTTGGTTCTCTGGTTGAACATAATGCCGAAGGCTACGTCCGGATGGGCGGCCGCGCACTCGTTCATCTCACGCACTGCCTTGGCGTATACGCCGGCGGGCTTTTCCACCAGCACGTTCATGCCGTGCTCCAGGCAGTAAATCGCGATTTCCGTATGGAGATAGTGGGGAACCGTGGTGATCACCGCGTCCACCGTTCCGGAATTGACCAGGTCCTTCCAGTCCTTAAAGAACGGATACTCCGGGTATTTCTCCTTGCACATCGCTTCCTTTTCCGGATCGATGTCGCACAGCGCGCCCAGCATGCCGTGCTCCGGGCAGGGCGGAACCGTACCATCGGCCGTTTTGCCTTTGCCGGTCAGAAATCCCGCGTACGCGGAACCCTGCACGCCTACACCGATAATACCAAAACGAACTTTCTTTTCCATGTTTTCTCCCCTTACTTTCTTTCTAAAGATTTTTGCAGTAACCTGTACCCCCATTATAAAATACTTTTTGCGTTTTGGGAATAGTAAACAAAGGTTATCTTGCGTTTTCTTTTCGTTTTTCAAAAAGCGCTGACGGAAATTCCCTCTTCTTCCAGCCGTTTTCGGATATTCTGCACAAATGCCAGCGCTTTCGGCCCGTCTCCGTGGACGCAGACCGAATCCGCCTGAATGGGCACCCGGGTTCCGTCCGTCGCCGTCACCGTCTTTTCCCGCACCATCTGAACCACCTGGCGGACCGCCTGCTCTTCGTCTTCCAGGACAGCGCCCGGCTGATTCCGGGGCACCAGAGATCCGTCGGCCTGATAGGCCCGGTCGGCAAATACCTCGCTGGCCCAGGGCAGCCCCGTATCTCTGGCCGCCTGGATCATCTGGCTGCCGCTTAAGGCCAGAAGCTTCAGGCCGCCGTCGATTTCCCGGATGCCTTCGCAGATGGCTCTGGCCAGTGCATAATCCCTGGCCGCCATATTGTAAAGGGCTCCGTGCAGCTTTACATGGGAAAGGGGAATGCCGGCGCCGGCGCAGAAGGCCTGAAGCGCGCCCACCTGATACTTGACAAAGGCCCTGGCCTCGCCGGGAGACACCGCCATCGCCCGCCGGCCGAAGCCCTGCAGGTCCGGCAGGCCCGGATGGGCTCCCGCATGCACGCCGGCTTCCCGGCACAGCCGCACCGTCTCTTCCATCACCAGCGGATCCCCTCCGTGGAATCCGCAGGCGATGTTGGCCGACGTAATATACGGCATAACCTCCCGGTCCATTCCAATGCGGTAGGCCCCGAAACTTTCTCCCAGATCGCAGTTGATATCAACAGAAACCATATTCACCCTCCTGCTCTGTCCAGCCGCGGCCGCAGCCACTGCCGGATCCAGGCTGTTTTTTCTTCTTCTCTGCGGAATGCCGCCGTCCCCTCCTGCCAGGACACAAAGCGGAACGACAGCGTTTTCCCCGGTCCCAGCTGCGCCAGCACCGGCAGATCCGCCCGGATCACCGTGGCGATTTTGGCGTAGCCGCCGGTAGTCTGATGATCCGCCATCATCACAATGGGCAGGCCGGAGCCGGAGATCTGCACCGATCCTTCAACAATGCCGTCGGACACAATATCCGCGCCGGACCGCATGGGCACCGGAGTTCCCTCCAGCCGGCATCCCATCCGGCCGGAGTCCACGCTCACCCGGTAAATCTCCCGCTGAAACAGTTCCAGTCCCTCTTCCGTAAAAGCCTCCTGCTGAGGCCCCGGCACCGCCCGCAGCACCGGCAAACGCGCGCCATCCACCAGCCGGACCGGCGCAGACGGCATCCGAAGCAGAGGGAACTCTTCCAGAGCCTCCAAAGAGATCCCCGCTCCCTCCGCTTTTGCAAGCGCCGCCCATCGGCTCTTAAAATCCGGCGAAACCGGCCCCGTCTCCAGCCGGTCGCCCCGCATCAGCGGCCGGCCGTGATATCCGCCCATGCCGCACTGCAGATTGGTGGAGCGGCTGCCCTGCACCGCCGGAACGTCCACACCGCCCAGAAACGCCACATATCCCCGGAATCCGGACCGGGCCGGTTCAAAGGTCAGCCGGTCCCCCGGCGCCATCCGCACCGGCGCGTACATGGGCACCGGAGTCCCGTTCCGCTTCGGCCCCATGTCCGCACCGGTCAGCGCAATGACCTCTTCCGTGTCAAATTCCAGTTCCGGCCCCTGCACCGTGCATTCCAGCCCGGCAAAACCGGGGCCTCCGCCGGCTTCCGGCTCCGGATTGCCGCACAGCAGATTGGCCAGCCGCAGCGAATACTTGTCGCAGGCGCCGTTTTCCGGGAATCCCCAGGCCAGGAACCCGCGGCGGCCCAGATCCTGCACCGTGGTCAGAAAACCGGGCGTTTTTACTGTAAACGCCATATGTCCTCCCCTTTCCGGAGAATTTCCTCATATTCCGCCGCTTCCACCGGACAGAACCGCACCGTGTCTCCCGGCCGGCACAGGGTTTCCCAGCCGCCGGCCCCGTTCTCTTTCAAAAGGCGCAGCGGCGTCCGCCCGATCAGCTGCCAGCCGCCGGGAGATTCGGAAGGGTAAATGCCCGTCTGGCTGCCGCCGATTCCCACGGAACCGGCGGGAATCCGGGTGCGGGGCGTCTGTTTTCTGGGCACCGCGATGGCCGGATCCATGCCGCCCAGATAGGGAAAGCCCGGCAGAAACCCCAGCATGTACACCCGGTAATCTCTGCCGCTGTGGATCCGGACCAGGTCTTCCGGAGTCATGCGGGCCAGAGCCGCCGCTTCTTCCAGATCTTCCCCGAAGCCGCCTCCGTAGCACACCGGGATCCGGAGCAGCCGCCCCCTGGCCTCTCCGGAACCGGAACGGCGGCGGGCCGCCCGTTCCACTGCCGCGGCCGCCCGCGCGTAATCCGTCTTTGCCGGATCATAATACACCAGCAGCGACGCGTACGCCGGAACCATCTCCAGGATTCCCTCCGCTTCCGGCTCCTGCCTCTTTCGCATCTGCTCCAGCGCGGCATACAATTCCATCACCCGTCGGCTGGTTTCCTCGCAGATCTCCGTTCCCAGTTCCGCCAACACCGCCTGATCCCCCACCGGTTTCAGGCTAAGCGGCCCTCCGGGCCGTTTTCTCAGAGCCAGCCGCATGTTGTTCCGGTTTCCCGCTCGTAAGCTTCCAGCAGCGCCCGCTGAATACGCTGCCGGGTCTCCGGATCCTTTCCTCCTGCCGCATGGCCATCCACCGAATCCGCATAGCGGCAGAACGCCGTGGAAGAAGAAATCAGAATTTCATCGGCGTCCATCAGTTCTTCCAGCGTAAAGGTCCGCTCATAGACCGGAATCCCCAGCCGCCAGCAGTCCTGGATCATCTGGGTCTTGGTAATGCCCCGCAGAATCCACTGGTCATTGGGATGGGAAATCAGCGCCCCATCTTTCAGAATCGCCACATTGCTGTGGGAACACTCCGTCACCGTCTGGTTTCGATGGAGCACCGTTTCCGCCGCCTGGGCCTGCTTTGCCGCCTGGGCCGCCATAACGGAAGGCAGCAGATTCAGGGTCTTGATGTTGCAGTGGTAAAACCGGGTGTCCTCCCGGGTAATCAGCTGCACCGGCGTTCTCGGATCCTTGGGACTGGACGGCCGGATCAGCACCCAGACCTTGCCTTCCATGCCTTCTTCATAGGTGTGGGAGCGGGGGGAGACGCCCCGGGTCACCTGCCAGTACACCATGCTGATCTGGTTGTCCGCCCGGGACAGCAGATCCAGAAGCAGCGCCTTCAGCGCTTCTTTTTCCATAGGAATCCGGATATCCAGCATGGCCGCGCTGGAATACAGCCGGTCCAGATGTTCCTGCAGCAGGAAAATCTTTCCGCCGGCCCCCAGCGCCGCCTCGTAGACGCCGTCGCCGAAAAAATGCACCCGGTCGTCAAAGGGAATTTTCACTTCCTGCGGCGTGCCTATCATACCGTCGTAATATGCGATCTCTTTCATTGTCTCAACCTCCTGGGATTTCAAAAGCCCAGCCTGCCGCGCTCATGCAGGTTGGGCTTTGTCTGTGCTCATTGTAGCATATCTATATCAAAATGCAACCGGAAACCGGCGCTTTGCTTTTGCTGTAACAGGGTTCAGGGTTCATCTTTTTTATATTCTATGAGGTCAGACACCGAGCAGTCAAGATAATCGCAGAGTTTTGAAAGAATCGTCAGATCGACTCTGAACCGCTCCCCGTCAAGTAGACAATTCAAAAAAAATATTTTTAAGGGTGCCGCAAAATCATCAAATTAGATGATTGAACGGCACCCTCTATGTTCTAAAAAAGCGGGTGATGGGAATCGAACCCACGTATCCAGCTTGGAAGGCTGGTGTTCTACCATTGAACTACACCCGCGTAATCTGTATCATTTTTCAGTGCCTTGGACCGGAATCGAACCAGTGACACGAGGATTTTCAGTCCTCTGCTCTACCAACTGAGCTACCAAGGCTTCATCGCATCACCTGCGATTTCAGACTCGTTCAGTGTACAACATTTCTCTGTTCTTGTCAATGTTTTTTCCCTGTGATACAATGGGGTGCAGTCAGAAATCCCCTGCAGAAAGGAATTGCGTTATGAACAAAAAAGAAGTTGCGGAAATCCGGAAACAGTTCACGCCGGACCGCTGTGCCATCACCCGTATCTGCGGCTGCTATGTAGACGCGGAAAAGAACATCAAGACCCAGTTGAAAGAAGCGTTTCTCTCCCTTCCGGAGGAAGACGCCTTCAAATATCTGGACATTTTCAAGAAGACGCTCTCCGGCTCCATAGGCCGCAGCCTGCTGAACCTGGATTTCCCTCTGGAAGAAGAACAGGAAGGCGGAAAGCAGGAGTTTCTCCTGCGCCTGCTGCACAGCCGTTTAAAAGATGACAGCCTGCTGGAAGAATTCTACAGCCGCGTCATTGAGACGTATCCCTGTACAGAAAACTACTACATCATTCTGATTCACGCTTCCTATGACGTCCCGGGAAAGGCCTCCGACGGCTCGGAGATGTTTGACGCCTCCGACAATGTCTACGAATATCTGCTGTGCAGCCTCTGCCCCGTGCATCTGTCCAAGCCGGGACTGGGATACAACACAGAAAGCAACCGGATCGAGAATCACTCCCAGGACTGGATGGTGGAACTGCCCGCCAGAGGATTTTTGTTCCCCGTGTTCAACGACCGTTACACGGATATCCACAGCCTGCTGTATTATACGAAAAACGCGGCGGAACTGCAGGAAGGCTTTCTAAAAGAGATGTTCGGCTGCAGCCAGATTCCCCTTCCGGCCGACGGCCAGAAAGAGGCGTTCCACGCCCTGATCGCGGAAACCCTGGGAACGGAATGCGATTACAGCGTTGTAAAAAACATTCACGAAACGCTGAATGAAAAACTGGAGGAGTACAAAGACAACCCGGAGCCTCTGGAACTGGGCCGGCAGGAAATGCGGCGTCTGTTTGAGGAAAGCGGCGTTTCGGACCAGCTGCTGGAAGATTTTGACGCCCGCTATGAGGAACAGGCCGGCGGACAGGCTCCGTTTCTGGCCTCCAATATTGCCAGCGCCAAAACCTTTCAGATTGAGACACCGGATGTGGTAATCAAAGTCAGCCCGGAGGCCGCCGATCTGGTGGAAACCCGCGTCATCGACGGCCGCCAGTGCCTGGTCATCGCTGTGAATGAACATGTGGAAGTCAACGGCGTTATGATCCGGGTCCCGGAAGAACCTGGAACTCCGGAATAACGCGGCGCCCTGGGGCTACGCCTGTGCCGGAGCGGCAAATTCCGCCCCTGTATACAGCCACTGCACACAGACGGAGGTCCGGGCCGCCAGATTGGAACTGAAAATCTTCACCTCGCACATGGACCACTGTCCGGTGGAGGGATCCTGCTGACGAACCCAGATCCAGTTCATCGCCTGCGACTCGTTGTAAATCACATCTCCCAGCGGCACGCTGCCGGTAATGGAAAGATTGTTGTAGGTCTGGCCCAGCGCGGTGCCGGTGCTGTATATGCTGCTCTGGCGGATATCTGCCGGTACCGTCTGCCCGACGGAGGCGGGACTGACGGATGCCTGAAGCGACTGCAGCGAAGACGCCGTCAGCGTCAGAGTCAGCGCCCCCAGGGGAATGCTGGCAGAAGAACCGGACGCAGACAGATTGTAATTGTAGCTTTCCGGCGCGGCCTTCAGATTCGGCGTGGTAATCTGCTGTCCGCCTGACGTAAACGTCAGCCGATAGGAATCCGGCGTATCTTCCGCCACCGCTACCTGCGGGGTCTCTCCCGCTGTACCTGGTTCACCCTGGGGACCTGCTGGGCCTTGCGGACCCTGTTCTCCCTGCGGACCTGCCGGGCCCTGCGGACCCTGTTCTCCCTGCGGACCTGCCGGGCCTTGCGGACCCTGTTCGCCCTGCGCTCCTGCCGGACCCTGTGGGCCTTGTGGACCCTGTTCTCCCTGCGGACCTGCCGGGCCTTGCGGGCCTTGTTCTCCCTGCGGACCTGCCGGGCCTTGCGGGCCTTGTTCTCCCTGCGGACCTGCCGGGCCTTGCGGGCCTTGTGGACCCTGTTCCCCCTGCGCTCCTGCAGGGCCTTGCGGTCCCTGTTCTCCCTGCGCTCCTGCAGGACCCTGCGGACCTTGTTCACCCTGCGGACCTGCCGGACCCTGTTCGCCCTGCGGACCTGCCGGACCCTGCGGACCCGGGAATCCAGGTTCACCCCGCATGCCCATTGGCCCCATGGGGCCCCTTGGACCTGGACAGCCAGGCGGGCCGGGAGGCCCCTGTATCATCCAAAAATCATCCGGCATACAGCAGGATCCGTACATCCCGCATCCTCTGTCATAACAGCCATTCATCATTTCTGTGCTCCTTTCCTGAAAAGCACTGCCCTTTTTTCTCTGACAGGCTCTACTGTATCCTATGCACCGGCGGCCGGACTTGCCACCGGCGGCAGACGCGCCTGTTTCAGCACCCGTTTTTCCCATACACCTTTACCCCGCCCCACTTTTCCTATATACTGATGATACCAGGGTCAAGCAGCCGCAGACCCGTGCAGGCTGGCCTGCAGAAGGGCATGCGGGTATTTGACCCGCCCGGGACACGAGCAGGCAGCCATGTTTCATAAGAAACATGCGCGGACTGCGAATGGACCGTCGGATTGCGGGAGCACTCTGTGCGCAGCAATCCGAGTATCATCCGTTCCCTGCCAGGGTCAAGCAGCCGCAGGCCCGTGCAGGCTGGCCTGCAGAAGGGCATGCGGGTATTTGACCCGCCCGGGACACGAGCAGGCAGCCATGTTTCATAAGAAACATGCGCGGACTGCGAATGGCATGCGCGTATTTATAAAAAAGAAGGAGGGGTTTTATGAGCGTTTATCAAATGGGAAATCTGCGGGTGGTCGATCTGACCAAGCCGCTGGATCCCCGGACAGAGACCCGCAGATGTCATCTGTTCCGCTTCAACACCGGAGGTCCGATTCCGGATTACCACACCATTATGGACCTGACCAGCCATCTGGGCACCCATGTGGAATGTCCCTATCACCACGATGACAACTGGCCTTCCGCCGCAGAGCTGCCGCTGACCACCTTTATGGGCAGGGCGCTCTATCTGGACCTGAAAAACCGTGTCGCTCCCAAGGGCTATATCACGGCTTCCGTTCTGGAACAGGCAGCCGCCGGACGGCTGAAAGAAGGAGATATTCTGATTCTGGATTCCTCCTACAAACTTCCGCCTTTTACGCCGGACACCAACACCGACAAGGATCAGCGCCTCCGGGTCAATGCGGAAACCGCCCAGTGGTGCGCCGATCACAAGGTCAAATGCGTCGGCTTCGGAGACGGCGTTTCCATCGAGAGTTCCAACGACGATGTCAAGCCGTTTCACGATATCTGCATGGCCCAGAACATTGTCTTTCTGGAAGTGCTGAAAAATCTGGAACTGCTGAACCAGGACATTTTCTTCATGTCCTATGCGCCGCTTCCCATTCTGGGGCTGGATTCCTGCCCCATCCGGGCGTATGCCATCGAGGGACTGGCGGAATTTTCATAAAAAACAAGAGAGCTGGAGTGCCGCAAAATCATCAGCATAGATGATTGAGTGGCACTTCCGCTTGTTTAAGTATTGTGTACGGTTGTCGTTCATATTATCTCAATCCTATCCGTGCAGAGACCCGCCCTATCGGACAAGCAAGGGAGCCGCTGCTCCATAGATGATTGGATTTCTCATCTATGGAGCAGCGGCTCCCTTGGTTTTGTACCCAATCCATGGCACATACCACGGAAATCAAGGTACGGCGGCTATCGAGTCCTCAGGGCTTACCCTCTTCCTAGGAAGATATGCGAAGGTTACCCGAAAAGCGTGTTTAGTAATTTTCACAGTTCAGTTCAAAATAACTCTGCGGATGACTGCAGACAGGGCAGACCTCCGGTGCGGCGGTACCGACCACGATATGGCCGCAGTTACGGCATTCCCAGACCTTCACTTCGCTTTTGGCAAACACTTCGGCCATTTCCACATTATGCAGCAGCGCACGATAACGCTCTTCATGATGTTTTTCGATAGCGGCAACCAGGCGGAATTTTGCGGCCAGTTCAGGGAAGCCCTCTTCCTCCGCGGTTTTGGCAAATCCGTCGTACATATCGGTCCATTCGTAGTTTTCACCCTCAGCGGCGTGGAGCAGATTTTCGGCGGTATCGCCAATCCCGTTCAATTCTTTGAACCACATCTTCGCATGCTCTTTTTCATTTTCGGCAGTTTTCAGGAACCATGCGGCGATCTGTTCATATCCCTCTTTTTTAGCTACAGAAGAAAAGTAGGTGTATTTATTGCGGGCCTGAGACTCGCCGGCAAACGCCGCTTCCAGATTTTTCTCGGTCTGGGTGCCGGCGTATTTGCCTGCTTTCGGCGCTTCCTCAATTTTTTCAAAAGAAGATGCCGGCTGCCTGCATACCGGGCAGGTGAAATCTGCGGGCAGTTCCTCTCCTTCATAGATGTATCCGCATACTTTGCATTTCCATTTACTCACGTTTTTCTTCCCTCCCTTATTTTCCGCAGTATCGTTGCAGGGGATTCTTTCCAGAAGTTTTTCTGCTGCCTCGATGGGGAACCCGGCAGAAGGCGGATTTTCTGTCCAGCGGCGAAGCAGGTCATGGGTATTGCCGCTTTGCGGAAGCATATATCCGGCTTCCCGAAGCAGATCCTCATTGACCAGCCGGACCGATTTTGTAATGGCGGTCATGAGGCGGTACAAAGAATCACTGTCTGTACTTTCTGCTAACTGCCTGGCAATCGTTTCCTGCTTCGCTTTGCTCTTAGCAAGCGCATTGGAGAGGGCCGTGACCTGCTCATCCTTTTTCTGCTGCGGCGGATACTCTGCCGGAACCATGGAAATCGCTCCGCTGGGACAGGCTCCCGCGCAGACGCCGCAGCCCAGGCATTTGCTAACATCAATGATGCTGTTCTCGGTGTCGGTCGCGCCGGTGGGGCAGACATACAGGCACAGGCAGTCTTTTGTGCAGAGGCGCAGATTCCTTACGGCAACTTGTTTCACGCCAAAGCCCTCCTTTCTATCTTCTCAAATTTCCATGACGGCACTTTGCAGACGGGACAGAGCGCCGGAGCCGAATCTCCTATGTAGATAAAGCCGCAGACCGTGCACACCCAGACCTCGGTATTCTGCAAAAAGGCATCGCCCTCTTTTTCCCAACGCTGCAGCAGCGTATTCAGGATGGTTGTCACCTTTTCTCCCCAAACACAGATGCGCTGCGTGCCGCGGTCAGAAGCGCTGACAGCGGCAGAATGCAGGGCCGGATAGCCTTCATTTAAATCCCTTTGGATCAGTTCCGCAAGCTGCGCCATATCCGCATCCGGCACCGCAGGCGCGGCGGCGGCAAAATAATCGGCGATTTCACGGAACAGCGCCGCTTCCTCCTCCTTGTACTGCTTTTCGCAGCCACGTGCCAGGTTGGAGCAAAGGGCGGACAGCTCGCCTGCGGACAGCTTTTTCATATCCTCGTCGATTTGGATGGGGGCCGCCGGTGCCTGGGGAACCTGCGCTTTTTGCTCAAGGGCAAATGCGGATTTTGCCGCTCCGCAGAGGGGACACGCCCACGAATCCGGCAGGTCGGCAAACGGTTTGCCTTCCTTTCCTTCATCGTAGACGTATCCACAGATGGAACAGACATACTTCATGACTTACGCTCCTTTCATAATGGTTTTTTATGCGCTGCTGCTGTGCAGCATACAGACAAATGGGAAGACGGTTCTGTCCGGCAGTCCGGGCAGATATAAAATATTTTCAGGTCATAAGATACGAACGTGTCTCCAAACTGTTTTTGCAAAGCGGGCGTTAAATCATCGAAGCGAACATCCGAAAGCTTTCCGCATTTCTGGCATACCAGATGATCGTGCTTTTCTATCCGGTCATAACGATCCGGGGAATCCTCCATCGGTACCCGGCGAATCAGCTTTTCATCACACAGCTTTTTTAGGTTATTGTATACCGTGGCGCGCGCAACGGCAGGATATATGTTTTGCAGTTCTCCGTAAATCTGATCCGCTGTCATATGTTCGTGAGAAGCATTTACAATATCGTAAATTTGTTTTTCATATTTTGTCATATCGCTTCGTCCCAAATTTAGAATGTGTCTAATTTTATTATAATAAATCCAATTTGAAAGTCAAATAGTAATTTCCGCTGGGCACAGCAAAAACAGCGCCCAGAAAGCATTGCCTTTGATCTATACCGTTGATTTTGCGGCTCTTCCTTCGCTCCTGTTCAGCCGTCTCAGACAGATCATGAAAAAGATAATTCCGTACACCGTAGTAATCGGCGTCGCCAACCCCACCAGAAACAGGGACGTATCCGGCAGCCGGGACATCAGAATGGACACGGGAATCCGGATCAGAAACGCGGAGGAAATCCCCTGCAGCATCACCGGGATGCTTCTCCCCATTCCGTTAAAGTACCCGATGCTGCTGAACAGCACGCAGGTCAGGATACATTCCGCGGAAAATCCCCGCAGATAATCGGCGCTCTGGGCAATGACCGCCTGATCGGAGGTGAAGAACGAAGACAGAAAACCGCCGCCGAAAAATCCCGCCAGAAAGATTCCGATTCCCAGCACGCAGCCGCAGGCCATGGCCTCCAGAAATCCCTTCACCGCCCGCTGGCGTTTGCCCGCGCCGATGTTCTGGGCGGTAAACGCCGATACGCTCTGCATCACCGAGGACGGCACCAGCATAATAAAAGATACGATCTTCTGGGCCACTCCGTAACCGGCGGAGGGCGTCAGGCCCATGTGGTTGACAATGGTGTTGATTACCAGGAACGAAATCTGCACCATGGTCTCCTGAACGGCGATGGGAACGCCTACCCGCAGAATCCGCTTCAGTTCCTCCGGATCCGGCCGCAGCTGGCTGCGGGTAAAGACCACCGGCAGGTCCTGTTTGCGCAGCACCAGCGCGGAGATCACCACCGACACCAGCTGGGCAAATACCGTCGCCCAGGCGGCGCCTGCCACATCCATGTGAAACACTCCCACCAGCAGATAGTCGCCGGCAATATTGACCACGCAGGCGATGCCCACAAACAGAAACGGCAGCCGGGCGTTGCCCACGCCCCGAAGCACGCTGCTGATCACGTTATAGGCGATAATCACCAGAATGCCGCCGAAGCAGATCCGCATATACGAAACCGTCTGCTCCACCGATTCCTGGGGCACCTGCAGCACCGACACCAGCGGGCGGGTGCCCAGTTCCAGCACCGCCGTCAGCACAATGCCCAGCACCAGAAACATCCATATGGTCGTGCCAATGGTTTTTCCCGCTTCCTCCGGCTTTTTCTCGCCGATGTGCTGTCCGATCATCACCGTAGTGCCCATGGCCAGGCTGGTGATAATCAGCGTGATCATCTGCATGAAGGTGCTGCCGGTTCCCACCGCCGAGATGCTGGACGCAGTTCCGAACTGGCCCACCACCAAAAGGTCCACCGCCCCATAGGCGGCCTGCAGCACCAGCGCGCCGAACACCGGCACCGCGAAACGGATCAGGGGCTGAAAAATCGGCCCCTCGGTAAACGACAGTTCTCCGCCTGCCGCCGGTTTTCTTTCCTGCTCTGTCGAACCCATTCTCATTCTCCTCTCTTTCCCGGCATGGTTTCCCACAGCCGTTTGATCACTTGTACCGCCTCCCGGACCTGCCCGCCGCTTACATCCTGCAGCTTCTTTGCCCAACGGGAATGCAGCTGAATCACATACGTATCCACGCACTCCATTCCGCCGGCCGTCAGCCGCAGCAGCGTCACCCGCCGGTCCTGGCTGCTCTCCCGCTTTTCCAGCATTCCCGCCGCTTCCAGTTCTCCGATCAGCCGGGTAATGCCCGGCGTCGTCACATTCAGCCGGGCGCTTACGTCGCTGACCCTGCATTCTCCCTGGCTGCGGCAGATCTCATATACCGCGTCCAGCACATGGATGTGGCTGGGCCGCATTCCCTTCGGCAGTTCCGGCAGCCGGGCCACGATCCGCCCCGCCAGCGCGCAGGCGTCCAGCAGCTGTTTCAGTTCCTGTGCCGTCACAGGCGCTCGCCTCCTTCTTTTTAAATAGTTATCTAAGGTAATTATCTTGCATAAGTATATGCCGGAACCCGCGATTTGTCAACCGCAAAAATTCCCCCATGGACTTTCCGTTGTCCCCGTGCTACAATACCGGTACAGGGAGGTGATGGTATGCGTCTGCCCAAATGGCTGATCACCGGCGCCGTCTGCGCCGCCATATGTCTGACCGCCGCCGCGCCGGCATTTGCCCACTGCAGGAACCGTTCGGTCTCCGAGACCCGCTGCCCGGTCTGCACCATAGAAGACTGCAGCGAAACCGGCCTGCACTGCCACGATGACCGCTGGTACTACGGCTGGGATCATCGGGGCGATTTCTGCGACGGATCCTGTCAGGCAAACCGGGATGCCGGACATCATCACGGAAACGGACACCACGGCTGCCGGCAGTAAGCCTTGCCGGGGTTCGCCCATTCAGACAAAAGAACAGAGCCTGGGAAAAATGTGCATTCATTTTTCTCAGGCTCTTATTCTCTGGTTCCATGCGGGTAGCCGGACTTGAACCGGCACGGAGTTGCCTCCGAGAGATTTTAAGTCTCTTGTGTCTGCCTATTCCACCATACCCGCACAGTGGATGGAGATGGATTCGAACCATCGAAGCGTGTCGCAACAGATTTACAGTCTGCCCCCTTTGGCCACTCGGGAACCCATCCACATTGGCTTTGACAAGCACAAGTAAGTTTATCACAGCCAGAATAAAAAATCAAGTTTAATAAAACAGAATATCACAATATTTTTTTGCCGTTGCAGCCGCTTTTATTGGAGATCAGAAGCATGCCGCAGTTGGCCCCCAGCAGCAGCTTCACGCACCCGTTTTCCACCGGATAGTCCACCGCTCCCACGTTATAGCCTTCCGTATAGGTCATCATGACCCGGGTCAGCCGGTCATGGTCCAGAATCCCGATCTGCCACACGGGAATCTCCACCTCCTGAGGCGCGGCGCCGTTGTTGACCGCCACCACGCAGCGGTTTTCCCCGCAGAAGCGGCCGTAGGCAATCAGCTGTTTCCCCGCCAGCAGCTTCTTCAGCGAGCCGCGCTTCAGCGCCTTGTTGCGCCGGTGCAGCCCGATCATATAGCGATGGAACTCGATCAGTTCCTGATTTTCCATTCCCCATGGATAGGTCCTGCGGTTGTCCGGGTCGGTCCATCCGCATACGCCGGTCTCATCCCCGTAGTACACCGTCGGCGCCCCCGGCCAGGTCATCTGAATCAGCACGCCGGCCCGGAAGATTCCGTAGTGCACGCCTTCTTCCGCCGCTTCCGGCCCCACGGTGCCGATGCGCCCCACCTTCCGGTTGGTCCGGGTCAGGAACCGGGAATGGTCGTGATTGGACAGTTCGTTCATGGAGCTCATCACCGACTGGTTCTGCATGCGGCTCATATGGTAGGACATGGATTCAAAAAAGTGCTCTCCGTCGCCGTACAGAGCCCCGTTGTACTCGTCGCTGTGCTTTTCCATGCCGGTAAGGAACCAGGTAACCGGTTCCATAAAGGCGTCGTAATTCATAATGGTATCCCACTGGTCTCCCTGCAGCCAGGGCAGCGGATCGCCGTAGTGCTCCGCCAGAATCAGCGCGTCGGGATTGGCCTCTTTCACCGTCTTGCGGAAGTCCCGCCAGAACTTGTGGTTGTATTCGCTGCTGTGGCCCAGGTCCGCCGCCACGTCCAGCCGCCAGCCATCGACGCTGTAGGGCGGCGACACCCACTTGCGGGCAATGTTCATAATATAGTCATACAGCTTCGGCGACTCTTCGTAATTCAGCTTCGGCAGGGTGTCGTGGCCCCACCACCCGTCGTAATGGGTGTTGTACGGCCACGCGTTTTCATCCAGGAATTTGAAAAACGTCCGGTACGGGCTGTCCTTGGACACATAGGCCCCCGGCGCGTACTGCCCGCTGCGCTCGTAGATCCGCTCCCGGTCCAGCCACTTGTTGAAAGAGCCGCAGTGGTTGAACACGCCGTCCACAATCACCCGCATCCCCCGGCGGTGCACCTCCTGCATAAAATCCGCGAAAAAGCGGTCGCTGGCCTCCAGATTGGCGGGGTCCGCCGACCGGATCATATACCGGGTCGCCTTTGCGTTATCGGCGGCGTTCTCATCCACCAGTTCCCCGCCGTCTTTGACAATTTTCCCATAGTGGGGATCGATATGGTCATAGTCCTGGGTATCGTACTTGTGGTTGGAGGGCGAAACGAACAGGGGATTAAAATAAATCACCTCCACGCCCAGGCTCTGAATATAGTCCAGTTTGTCCCGGACTCCCTGCAGGTCGCCGCCGTAAAAGCATCCCACATCCATAACCGACGGATTCTGGGACCAGTCGGTGATCCGCCGGACCGGCTTGCCAATATAAATATATTCCCGGCTTTCCACGCTGCCGGAAGGGTCGCCGCAGCAGAAACGATCCACAAAGATCTGATACATCACCGCGCCCCGCGCCCAGGAGGGAATATGGAATCCCGGCGTAATCCGGAAATTGAAGCAGCTCTGGGTATCCGCTCCCGGCCCCAGCCGGTTGTAATAGCAGGAGTCCCTGCCTTTCACCACGTGGAACAGATAGCTCACCGGAACGTCCGGCACCGTCAGCCGGATCTCGTAATAGTCAAACAGCTGATCCGACGCCACCCGCCACATGCTCTGTTCCGTCTTCTTTCCTTCTTCCACATAGTACACCGCGTCCACGTCGTTTTTGGCCGTACGGAAGCGGAGGGTCACCTTGTCGCCTGCATCCGCTTCCACAGGCATGCGGTAGTCCTCGTTTTCATCGGCAAACAGCGCGTCCCGGTTGATCTTATTTATATAGTCAGAATTCATCTGAGTCTTCCTTCCTCAAGGAGTGCATTCTCTGCTTTCTATTTTATCTGATTCCCGGCAAATATACAACTGATTTTCCATATCTGCGGACAGTAAAAGAGCCAGCGGGGTAGCTGGCTCTTTTAGGAGAAGGTATTTCGTTTCTTATGGGGTGTAGCAAAAACTATATAATGTATTGGGGGGGGTTACGTGTATTATAATAGCATGGCAATAGGAAAAAGAAAATCCCAAAAATCTACAAATCTCACAAAGTTTCACTACATTTTTTGTGCAGATTTTACATTTACACGAACAGTTGTTCGAATTCTTCCTGCCCGATCTTTTCTTTCTCCATCAGCAGTTCCGTACACTTGTGCAGTACGTCCTGGTGTTCCAGGATCATGGCCTTGGCCTTGGCGTAGCACTCGTCAATGATCCGCTTCACTTCGCTGTCGATCACCGACGCCACTTCTTCCCCGTAGTTCTTGGTATGGCCCAGGTCCCTGCCGATAAACACTTCGTCGCCGGCAGTCTCGTAATTGATCATGCCCACCTTTTCCGACATGCCGTATTTGGTCACCATGGCTCTGGCAATGGCCGTCGCGTGCTTGATGTCCTGGGAGGCGCCGGTGGTAATATCGTCAAAAATGATCTCTTCGGCAATCCGGCCGCCCAGCGATACCATAATATCCTGCAGCATTTTGCCCTTGCTGTTGAACATCTCGTCCTTCTCCGGCAGCGGCATAGTGTAGCCGGCCGCTCCCATGCCGGTGGGAATAATGGAAATGGTGTGCACCGGTCCCACGTCCGGCAGCAGATGGAACAAAATAGCGTGGCCGGCCTCGTGATAGGCCGTAATCCGCTTTTCCTTCTCGGAAATCACGCGGCTGTGCTTTTCCGCGCCGATGCCCACTTTGATAAAGGAATGGTCCACATCCGCCTGGCAGATGAAGGAATGGCCTTCTTTCGCCGCCAGAATCGCCGCTTCGTTCAGCAGGTTCTCCAGATCCGCGCCGGTAAAGCCGGCGGTGGTCTGGGCCACCCGTTTCAAATCCACATCGTCGCCCAGGGGCTTATCCTGGGCATGGACCTTCAGAATCTCTTCCCGGCCCCGCACATCGGGACGTCCTACCACGATCTTCCGGTCAAACCGACCGGGACGCAGAATCGCGGGATCCAGGATATCCACCCGGTTGGTAGCCGCCAGCACAATAATGCCTTCATTGACGCCGAAACCGTCCATCTCCACCAGCAGCTGGTTTAAGGTCTGTTCCCGCTCATCGTGGCCGCCGCCCAGACCGGTGCCTCTCTGTCTGGCCACGGCGTCGATCTCATCAATAAAAACAATGCAGGGCGCGTTTTTCTTGGCTTCCTCAAACAGATCGCGGACCCGGGAAGCGCCGACGCCCACAAACATCTCCACAAAATCCGAACCGGAAATGCTGAAAAACGGCACGCCGGATTCTCCGGCCACCGCTTTGGCAAGCAGCGTCTTGCCGGTGCCCGGCGGGCCCACTAAAAGCACGCCCTTGGGAATCCGCGCCCCTACGGACGTGTACTTCTGAGGATTGCGCAGAAAATCCACCAGTTCTTCCAGATCCTCTTTCTCTTCCTGCAGGCCGGCGACTTTTTTGAAATTGTACTTGCTGGCGTCCCGGCTCAGCTTCGCCCGGCTCTTGCCGAAATTCATCATCCGGGCGTTGGCGCCGCCTCCGGCCGCCCTAGCGTTCATCATCATGAACACCACCACCAGCATGACGCCGGACAGAAGCACCGGAATCAGCATGGTCAGCAGGAAATTATCATGGGGCACATCCTGCATCGTCACCGGAACGTCCTGTCCGATGAGATACGTCTGCTCCGCTCCCACATCCGCCACGTATACCCGGCTCTGGGTACCGTCGTCCATGGTCAGCACCAGTTCTCCCGTAGGCGTCTCCTGATTCTGCCGGATTACAGCCGAAGCGATGTCTCCCGCCTCCGCCGCCTGCATATACTCCTGCTGGGTCAGGGTCTCCGGCTGACCCGGTCCGGTAAGCCCATTGGCGATAAACAGCACAATCAGGGCCACCAGTATCAGTCCCAGTCCGTTTATTGACTGACGTTGTCTCAACTCAAGCTGCCTCCTTACTGTTCTACTACTCCAATATATGGCAGATTCCTGTACTTCTGGTCATAGTCCAGGCCGTATCCCACCACAAATTCATCCGGTATGGTAAAACAGGTATAGTCTACCGTTACCTGCTTTTTCACCCGGCGCTCCGGCTTGTCCAGCAGCGTGCACAGCCGGATCCCGGCGGGATGTCTCTGCTTCAGAATCTCCAGCAGATAGGCAAGGGTCCTGCCGGAGTCGATGATATCTTCTACAATCAGCACTTCCTTGCCTTCCAGCGGATCGTCCAGGTCTTTGACGATCTTTACCACCCCGCTGGACACCGTGCCGCCGCCGTAGCTGGACACGGACATAAAGTCCAGAGAAACCGGTATGGTCAGGCGCTTGGCCAGTTCACAGGTAAAAAATACGCCTCCCTTTAAAATGCAGATCAGGTGAATGGACTTTCCCTCATAATCCCGGCTGATCTGCGCGGCAATCTCACTGATTCTGCGGTTGACTTCTTCTTCCGGAATCAGAATCCGAATCGTTTCCGCCATGTTCTTCTCCTCCATAAAACCGTACCTGAAGCACACGCCTGGTGGCTTCCGTTACTTTGTAGTATTCGCTGATCCGGTACCCGACGATCCACAGAATGTGGCTGCCCTCCGCCAGAAGGGGGATCCGGTCCCTCTCCTGTCTGGGAATCTTTTCATCAATCATATAAGCCTTCAGCGTCTTCCTTCCTCCGCCTTTCAGCATAATATAATCGCCGGTCTGCCGGGTTCTCGTCAGCAGCTCACCCCTTATCTTATCATAATCAAACCATTTCGTATACCGCTTTTGGGGAATTTCATCCCCTTTTTCCAGCGGAAAAACGTCCATTTGAAAAGAGCCTTCTTCCCGGGCCGGCTCTGCGGCGCCGGAAACGCGGATCCATCCGTACCGGTTTTCCGCTTCCAGGCCCGCCGGCAGACAGATCCGGCTTCCCGTGCGGCCTTCTGCCAGCCCGCGGATCTGCCGGATGTGGCCGAAGGAAATATCTTTGGCGGCGCCGGTCTGCAGCCGGATCATTTTCCGGATCACATAGGAAGCCAGAATGTCCGGCAGCCCCAGCAGCACCTGGGCCGGAACCGCCGCCGCTCCTTCCTCTTCCCTTCCCGACGCCTCCCAGATCCGGTCCGCTTCTCCCTCCAGATACGCGTCCGCCTGGCGGATGATTTCTCCGGCCTGCCGGATGTGCTCCGGCGCCCGGCCGTTGATCTCCCGGCAGATTTCCGGGATCACCCGCAGCCGCAGCCGGTTGCGGGTATAATGTTCCGACGCGTTGGTGGAATCCTCGCAGTAAGACAGCCCCTGTTCCTTCAGATATTCCAGAATTTCCCGCCGGCTGACGCATAACAGCGGCCGGATCACATCTCCGGACACCGGACGCATGCCTCCCAGCCCGGCAAGCCCGCTTCCCCGGAACAGATGGTGCAGAATGGTCTCCGCCTGGTCTTCCTGCTGATGGGCCGCCGCAATCCATACCCGGCGCCGGCCTTTTTCCGCGGCTTCTTCTTCCGCTTCCCCCGCAGATTTTCCCGCCGGAGCGCCCTCCGCTTCCTCCTGCTCCCACAGCCGGGCCTGCTGCCGCAAAGCGGCGTAACGCAGTTCCCGGCCGGCTTCCTCCACCGTCAAGCCATGGTCTTTGGCATAGGCGGCGGCGTTTACCCGAATCACCTGGCAGGGCACTCCCATATCCTCTGCCAGCCGTCCGGCAAACGCCGCGTCCCGGTCCGCCTCCGCTCCCCGCAGTCCATGGTGCACATGCACCGCCCGCAGTTCAAATCCCAGCCGGCCTTGCAGCTCCGCCAAAACCGAAAGAAGGCAGACCGAGTCCGCTCCGCCGGACACGGCGGCCACAACCCGGTCTCCCTTCTGAATCATCCCCTGTTCTCTGATATACTGCTCTACCTTTTCCCGCATGTCTTCCTCTTTTCTTTTGTCACCGCTTCCAGATGCCCAGCACCAGCACGGTCATGTCGTCCCGTCCGGAATCCGGAAAGGAAGCGGCAAATTCCAGAATCCGCTCCGCCATTTCCTGAGGATTCGTCTCCTCTATGCCGTCCAGATATTCCCGCATCACTTCTTCTTTATCGGTCTCCGGCAGCGCGTCCAGCACTCCGTCGCTGACCATCACCACCCGGTCCTCCTCCCAGAGTTTCCGGGTCAGCAGCGCCGGCTCCGCCGGATTCAGCACTCCCGCCGGCGTCTGCGCCGCCGCCAGCACCTCGGTCCCGTGCTTTCCTTTTACAAACGTGGCCGCCGCCCCCATTTTCATGGTATCCAGCACCCCGGTATACAGATCCACGCAGCACAGATCCAGCGTCGCCGGATGCTGTTCGTCCCCGGTCAGCAAAAGCACTGTATTGATCAGCTTAAAAGCGGAGCGCGGCAGATAGCCGGCGCCCAGCAGCTGCTCCGCCATCTCCACCACCCGCCGGCTCTCTTCTCTGGCGGTCTCTCCCGCCCCCATGCCGTCAGACAGGCTGATCATGGCCTGTCCCGGCACCGGCTCGCAGAGGCCGTAGCTGTCGCCGGAAACCGGCTCCCCTTCCTTCGGCCTGGCGGCGGCGCCGCAGACCATCTGGTAAGCGCTTTCCTCTACAAATCGCACCGTGGACATCCGCCGGGTAATCACCGCCCTGGAGTCTCTGGCCGCCGTCCAGACTCCGCCGGCGGCATCCTGCAGATACTGCGCCGCGTCTTTGGTCATCACACACCGGCCTCCGGTGGTTTTCACCGTCAGAAACGCCTCTTTCCGGCGGTTTTCATATTCCAGCACCAGCATGCTGTCCATTTCCATATGGTGCTTTTCAAATTCCCGCCGGACCTGCCGCTCGTAGCGGTCCGTCCGGTCCCGGGTCGCTTCCAGCTGTCTGGAAAATTCCTCCAGAATCACCGCCAGTTCCCGGAACTGGGAAATTACCGCGTCCCGGCTTTCCAGAAACCGGTTCTTCCAGGAAAGATTCATGGTCGCCCGGCCCAGGTTCCGGTTCAGCTGGCCGATATAGTCGTCCTGCTTCCGGCAGCTCTCCTGAAACAGCCGGGGCATGTCCTCCCGGTCCAGCCGCCCTTTCTGCTCAAATACCCGCAGCAGATAGTACAGATAATAGCTGTCGTCCCGTTCGCTGTCCGCGTACAGGCTGCACCGGCGGCAGCCCTGGCAGACCAGCGCGCCGGCGGCCTGCATGGCCGCCAGCCCGTCGTCCCGGCTCAGGGTGCGTCCGGGAACCGGTTCTTCATCAAAAGACCTGGCCAGTTCTTCCAGAGAGCCGGCCATATCGCTGAGCCTTCTGGCCGTATATACATGGATTTCCGCCCTGTCCCGGCGGTCGCTTCTCCTCTCAAACACAAAAAATCCCTCCTGACTTCGCATAAAAGCCCTGTCTGCATTATACTCAGTCAAAAGGGAAATATTTGTCAAATACGGAGTACCGGCCCGAAAAACTTATCGACAAAAACGGCCGTTACTGCGCCGGCTTCAGAAGAATCTCATCCGGATTGACCAGTCCCAGCTTCTCCTTAGCCACTTTTTCAATGTACTGCTTGGTCTGGACATAGATCCGCTCTTCTTCCAGCTGCTCGGCCCGTTCTTCTTCCTCCGCCACCTGTCTGCGCAGGTTTTCCTCCCGGATCTGATACTCTCTGTCCCGCTCCATCAGAGAAGAACTGCGCAGGTTGACCACCACAGCCATGCTGGCCACCACAAAAATGATGCCCACCAGCGCCATCCGGTTGCCCAGCCGCTCCCGTCTTCTTCGTTTGGAACGTTTCATTTCCTTCATGCTTTCACCTGCTTTGATTTCTGCCGCTTCTTTCTTTTTATTCTAAAATATTCCTGTGCTTTTTTCAAGTACTTTAACAGGTTCTGGCTTACCAGATGCTGGTAAAGCGCCATGCCCAGAAACGCGCCGGCCACCGCCCAGGCCCGGAAGGCTCCATCGCCGCACCGGTACAGCATGGCAAACACGGAAATCCCGCAGTATGTCAGATAAAAGAAATCCTCCGCGCCCGTAAGAAACGCGCCGTGAGGCACAAACAGGCGCAGGACCCGAAAGCCGTCGTAGCCGGCCATCAGCCGGACCCCCGTCAGGAAACTCAGCGCCGCCAGCCGGATTTCCCCGGATATCATCCCGCTCACAGCCGCCCCGCTTTCTATTTGAACAGGCGGGCGAACAGGGATTCCCCGCTTCTGCGGAAGGCTTCGTTGGAAGAATAGGCAAGGCTGTCCACCATGCCGTCCATATCCAGTTCTCCTTTTTCCAGCGTCAGCCGGTTTACGTGCAGGTCTTTTCCTTTTATGGTCAGCAGTCCCAGATCCGTGTCCAGCACCACCTGATTTTCATCAAACGATACCACGTCCCGGATGCCGGAAAAACTTCCCGCCTGACGGTTCTGCAGCGTCAGCCGGTGGGGACGGGCGCCTGTCTTTTCTTCCATCAAAAAACCTCCTGATATACTCATGGTTAAGTATATGAAGAGGTTCTTTTCTTTATGTCTTAAAGATACCGGTAAAGTTCCTTTGCCTCATCCTTTTTAACGGTTTCCTGGACGTCCAGGACTTCTACCTTCACGGAATTCGTACCAAACTGTATTTCGATAATATCCCCTGTCTTTACATTCAGAGAGGCTTTTGCCGGCTTTTCATTGACCAGGACGCGTCCGGCGTCGCAGGCCTCATTGGCTACGGTTCTGCGCTTGATCAGCCGGGAGACTTTCAGAAACTTATCCAATCTCATATTTACGCGTTTACCATGTCCTTCAGAGCTTTGCCAGCTTTGAACTTGGGCGTTCTGGAAGCGGAAATCATCATGGTCTCGCCGGTCTTGGGATTGCGTCCTTCTCTCTCGCCGCGCTCCGCTACCTCAAAGGTTCCGAAGCCAACCAGCTGGATCTTGCCTCCGTTTACCAGTTCTTCCGATACTACATCAGTGAATGCCTTGATGGCCTTCTCTGCATCTTTCTTGGAAAGTTCTGCTTTCTCCGCTACAGCTGCGATTAATTCTGTCTTGTTCATTCTATCTTCCTCCTAATATGGTCTCTAGGTCTGGCGCCCCAAGCCGACGCCGCTGTACTCTATCATTTATAGCTTCTTTACTGGCTTTTGTCAAGGCATTTCCGGCTTTTTTCGGCCTTCTCCTGCGCCTTTATGGCATTCCACAGCGCCAGGCCTTCCTCCGCGCTTTCTACCTTGGCTCCGCCGAATACATGGGGGTGTCTGCGGATCATTTTCCGGCATACGCCATCCACCACGTCGTCGATGGAAAACGCGCCTTCTTCCGCGGCGATCTGGCTGTTGAGCACCACCTGCAGCAGCACGTCGCCCAGCTCCTCGCACAGGTTTTCCATATCCTTATGGTCCACGGCGTCAAATACCTCCTGGGCCTCGTCCGCCAGGCACTGCTTCAGGCTCTCATAGGTCTGGGCCCGGTCCCACGGGCATCCGTGGTCGGAACGCAGTTCCGCGATCACCCGAACCAGGTCGTCAAATGTGTACATGGAAATGTCACCCCACCTTCAGACAGAACTTCCGCACCGCTTTCTCAGAATCTACTTTCTCGATCTGCGCGCCCAGGGCCCGCAGCTTTTCGTCAAACCGCTCGTATCCTCTCTGTATGTAGCCGATTTCATCCACCAGCGTATAGCCTTCCGCCGCCAGTCCCGCAATCACCAGCGCCGCTCCTGCCCGCAGATCCGGCGCGTTGACCTGGGCGCCGGTAAAGCCCTCCACGCCGCCGATAATGGCCACGTTTCCTTCTACCTTGATGCTGCCGCCCATGCGGGTCAGCTCGTCCACATATTTGAACCGGTTTTCAAAAATACTTTCCGTCACAATGCTGGTACCCTCCGCCAGCGCCAGCGTCACCGTCATCTGCGGCTGCATGTCCGTGGGGAATCCCGGATAGGGAAGGGTATTGATATTGGTATGGCGCAGCCTGGGTTTTCCAACCACCCGGACCGCGTCGTCAAATTCTACTACCTCGCAGCCCATTTCCACCAGTTTGGCGGAAATCGCCTCCAAGTGTTTGGGAATCACGTTTTTCACCATAATGTCGCCGCGGGTTGCCGCCGCCGCGCACATAAACGTGCCCGCCTCGATCTGATCCGGTATAATGGAATATTCCGTACCGTGCAGCCGGGTCACGCCCTTGATCCGGATAATATCCGTACCGGCGCCTTTGATATTAGCGCCCATGCTGTTTAAGAAGTTGGCCACGTCCACCACATGAGGTTCCTTGGCCACGTTTTCAATAATGGTCTGTCCTTCCGCCATGGCAGCCGCCATCATAATATTGATGGTGGCTCCTACGGACACCTTGTCCAGGTAGATGTGGCTTCCCACCAGATCGATGGCGTGGGCCAGCACCGCGCCCCGCTCGATCTCCACCTTCGCGCCCAGCGCCCGGAATCCCTTGATATGCAGGTCAATGGGCCGGCTGCCAATGTTGCAGCCGCCGGGAAGGGGCACCTGCGCGCTTTTGTATTTTCCCAGCAGCGCCCCGATAAAATAATAGGACGCGCGGATTCTGCGGATGTACTCGTCATCCACAGCCACTTCATGAATGTTTTTCGCGTTTATTTTTACGGTATGGCGGTCGATCCGGTCTACGGACGCGCCGATTTGCTGGATGGCCTCCAACAGAACGTTGATATCCCGCACGTCCGGCAGATTTTCAATCCGCACATCCTCATCTGTCATAATGGACGCCGCCAGAATACCCAGGGCTGCATTTTTTGCTCCGCCAATGGAAACCTCTCCTACCAGCGGACTGCCGCCTTTCATAATATACTGTTCCATCCTACCTTACACCTCTGTTTTCACAATCTCGCCTTTTTCGGCTCTCCCTATATGCTGGATGCGCCTTCCGCTCACGCAGTGCAAGCACGACGCCCGCCACTGGGCGCAGTGCGCGCTCGGAAACTTCGTTTCCTCGCTCACGGGCTTACGCCCTATGGCATCTGCCAGCTGTCTGGATGCTTACGTGCAAGCACGCAACCCACTACTGGGCGCAGTGCGCGCTCGGAAACTTCGTTTCCTCGCTCACGGGCTTGCGCCCTATGAAAAAAACCGTCTCTTCAACGGCTCATGTGCAAGCACATCGCCGTTTTCAGCGCCGTTTTTTTCGCACTGCTTAATGCTTTCGTGGACATTATATCATACCATATTGATTTGTAAAGCCAAACGGGGGTTCGGAGGGCGTTTGGGACTGATTTTGGGCAAGTTTTTAGCCGATGGGGGCAATTTCCAGCTAATTTCAGCCCATTTCGGCGGTTTCCCATGGGATTTGGGCGGTTTCCCATGGAATTTGGGCGGCTTCCGTTGGGTTACCGGGTGTTTTCCACGGCGCAGATAAAATCGTTTCCGCAGGCGTCAAAGTATCCGGCAGCGTCGTTGAGGCCCATTTTGTAGCTTTCTCCGGTCTGCCGGCTGAGCACCGAAACATTGTACTGGTCATAACCGTACAGAACCAGTTCTTCCCCGTTTTCACCGTAGGCGATCACCGGGCAGCCCCGTCCGATAAAATACAGCACCTGCTGCAGGGTGCAGCCGCGCCCATCCAGAATCCGCAGTTCTTCCGCGGCAGGTCCTTCCGGCTCCTGGGCCGCCTGCAGCATGCGGGCCGCGGCAGCCTGGGCGTCGGAAAGGGTCCGGGCCGTATCCCGGTCCACCCGATCCCAGAGAATCTGCCGGTTTTCATCGGTTACGATTCCCATATAGGGATACGCCGCTTCCACAGCTTCCGGGAAACTGCCGAACACCCCCCGCAGCCGTCCGCTGCCATAGGCATAAAACTCCGCCTCCGGCTTCCGTCCGCTGCCGGTCAGTTCCAGCACTTCCGAATGGTCGTAGGTAATATTTCTGGCGGCGGATACGCCGACGGTGCGTCCACTGGGCACTTCCTGGTCCAGCTGCACAAAATACAGCTTTCTGCGGACTTCCGACGCGTACCATCCCACGCCTTCCATATAAGTTTCTTCCGCCGCTTCATTGCAGACAATCGTATCGCTGTCGTGGTACGCGTATGCCTGGCCGCCCAGCTGCACCAGCCGGTCCATATGCACTCTGGCCTCGTCCACCGTCACCTGAAACAGGTAGTAGCCTTCCCGTTCATAGCGGGTCTGGACTTCCAGCCGGGGATTCACAATCTCCAGCGCGTACATCGGCAGTCCCCGGACCCGTCCGTTCATCACCCACAGGTCTGACTGCCGGGCCAGGCCATAGACAAAGTCCTCCTGTACAAATCCCAGCGCCTGCACCACAGAGCCCTCCGGCGCCCGCAGTTCCTGCTTCGCGCCGGTATTCATGTCAAACACGTGAATCACCCCGGCGCTGTAGGGATCCTCTCCCTCCTGCCAGGCCAGCCGGCTCTTGTCGCTGCTGACAAAGAAATTCCCCTCTTCCAGGCCTTCCGCCACCACCATATATTCGTTGCTGGAAAGGTCGATGCCGTATACCGCGTGGTCCAGGTACAGATACAGCAGGCCGTTTTCTCCCAGACAGCTCAGAATCTCCATTTCCCGGCGCAGCTCCTCACAGGACGCGGAAGACGGCACAAAAAACCGCTCCTCCAGCGCACCGTTCCGGCTGCACCGGTACAGGCTGATGCCCTGCTGCCCCTCATGGGGCCCCCGGTTCATGTAGCCGTATACCAGGAAATCCAGGTTTCCATCGTCGCCCATGGACAAAATCCGCACCTGATGCTGCCCGTAATCGCTGCGGCCGGTCACGTCCGAGCCGCTGCGGAAGGAAAAGACTTTCAAAGAGCGGTGTTCTTCCTGATCGTAGCGCCAGAGATCCCGGTTAAATACAAACGCCGCGTACCGGCCATCCGGACTCTTTTCCACCTGCACCGCGTCGTCGTTGCCGATGCCCAGCAGAATCCTTCGGCCGGAATACAGATCCCGCCCGCCGGAAAAGACCTGATTCACCGTCCGGTCAAAATCCATAAGGTAGATGCGGCTGGCGCCCCATTTCATGGTGTAGCAGTCGGTGACGTCATAGGTCTCCGTCTCTCCCCCTTCAGATTCCCGGCACACCTGGTAGCTGACCTCCGCCTGTCCCATAATGCCGTCCAGTTCCCGCAGCGTCACCTGCATCTGTCCCGCCGGCTCCATTTCCAGCCCCGCCCAGGTCAGCTGGGAAAAGCTGGATTCAATGGTCACGTGGCCCAGGGAAGAATCGTCCGCCGTTCCCGACGGTTCCATATAGGTTGTCAGGGAACGGGCCTCTTCCTCGGAAAAAGTTTTCCGGGAAAAATCTCTGGCAAAGGCCAGCATCGCCGAAGCATAATCCTCTTCCTGCTGCAGAATCCGGGTGTAGTAATGCACCGTCCCGTAAGCCTCCGTTTCCACCTGCAGATCCAGCTGGTATTCCGTTCCCGGCGCGATCAGGTTCTGAATCGGCAGCGTCACGTCGATCTGGTCCTCTCCGGCGGTCCAGCCTTCCAGCCGGGTCCGCTCCACCAGCCGCTGCCGGTCCAGGCTGCGGATCTCATACTGCAGCCCCAGAACCGAGCAGCCATAGGTCTCGATCCGCACCGGCAGGGCCCGGTCTTCCGGCAGCACCGTCAGCACCAGCCCCGCCGCCGCGGGATCCATCTCCTGGCGGTACCCGGCCAGACGGTTTTCCTCCGTTCCCAGCACGTCGGCATACACCGTCGGAAGCACCGGTTCCTCCATGGAGGTATACAGAGTTTCCGAAGGTTCCTCCGTCCGCCGGATGGAAATCACAAAATAAATGCCCACTGCCGCCAGAAAAACTCCCAGCAGAATGATTCCTTTTTTCAGCGTCTTATTCATGGTTCACACCTTTCACTGCCGCCGCTCCCCACGCTCCTTCTCCAGCATGCTCCGCAGTTCGTCCACAATTTCCCCCGGCGTCCTGCCGTTTTCTTCCACGGTAATATCCGCGTATTTCTCATAATACGGCACCCGTTCCCGGTACAGGTCCAGAAGCGTCATGCCTTCCTTTAAGGCCACGCCCCGGTCCACCAGGTCCCCCAGCCGTTTTTCCACTTCTTCATATGACAGCTTCAGATAAATCACCGTGCTGATCTGCTTTAAATGCTCCATGGCTTCTTTTCCGTAGATCACGCTGCCTCCCGGCGCGATCACCGCGTTTTCCGCCTCCAGCCCGGCGTTGATCCGGTTTTCCACCTCCAGAAATCCCTCCATGCCTTCCTGGGCAATGATTTCCTTCAGAAGCCGCTTCTCCTTTTCCTGGATCACCAGATCCACATCAATAAACGAACATCCCAGACGCTTGGCCAGCAGCACCCCTATGGTGCTTTTGCCCGACGCCGGCATGCCGATCAGCGTATAGCTGCGGACTCCCTGTCTCATCGACGTTTTCCTCCTGTCGGTTTCTGTTTTTTCTTTTCCACGGAAAACCCGAATTTTCCCAGTCTTTTCCCCAGTTCAAAATACTCGCCGTGGGAGTACGCCGCCAGGCGGCTCTGGTTTAAGTGAAACTTTCCCTTTTCGTCCAGAAGCCCGGCGTCTGCCTTCACTCCCAGAATCTCCGCCAGAAACATCTGATGGCTGCCCAGAGGAATGACCTGGGTCACCCGGCACTCCAGATTCACAGGGCTTTCCAGAATCCCCGGCGCCCGGACGTGTTCCATAGGCTCCGGCGTCAGGCCCATCTCCCGGAACTTGTCCACGTCCCGGCCGGACCGCACGCCGCAGTAATCCGCCGCCCGGACCAGGTCCTTCGTCACCAGGTTAATGACAAATTCCCCGGTTTCCTTTAAAATCCCGTAGGAATACCGCTCCTCCCGCACCGATATGGACACCATGGCCGGCGACGAGCAGACGGTGCCCGCCCAGGCCACCGTAATGATATTGGGCCGCTGCCCTTCCCTCTGGCAGCTGATCATCACCGCCGGCACCGGGTACAGCATGTTGCCCGGCTTCCACATGACTTTTTCTCTGGCCAAACGGCTGTTTTCTTCCATTGCACTCCCTCTTTAGTCGTATTCCGGAAGCAGCTTGACGATCACCATAATCTGGCGCATAAAGCTGCCCTCTTCCAGTTTCATATCCTCTTCATGGGACACCTCCGGCAAATGGGCGTCCTCTTCCTCCAGTTCCACGCGAATCCAGTCGCCGGCCGCCTCTCTGGCCGCGTCCAGCGCGTCCTCCAGATCCGGCCCAGACGCCGTGCATCCCTCCAGATCCGGAAATACCACGTCATATCCGTTTCCGTTCTGCTTCGGCGTAAAAACCGCCGGATATACAAATGTCATCGTCTTTTCCTCCTGTTGTCATTCCTGCAGCGCCATGGCAATGGCGGGCACCAGCTGCTTTTTCCGGGATACTACCCCCTGCAGATACACCACGCCGTCCTTTGCCTGTTTTTCCGCCGCTTCGTCATTTTCCATATGAAACGCCTCCAGAATCATCTGGCCGGCGCCGGCCCCCTCGCACAGCAGCACCGTAGATTCCGTCAGAATGTTGGTCAGCATGAAAAAGATCATGCTGACGCCGTGAGCCTGTCTGGCCTTCTGCAGATAGGGCAGCATCCGTGTCTTTAACTGCTCCAGTTCCTGCTGGTTCAGGGAGCTGATCTGGCCCACGCCGAAGGATACCCTGCCGGCGGTAAACCGCTTGAAATCCTGATAAAAAATTTCCTCATCGGTCTTGCTCTTTAAATTGCTGCCGGCGGCAAACATCTCCGCCGCGTAGGCTTCCACCTGCAGCCCGGCAATCTGCGCCAGCTCCGCCGCGGCCTGGCGGTCCATCTGCGTGCAGGTGGGGGACCGAAACAGCAGCGTATCGGACAGAATGGCGCTGCACAGCAGGCCGGCAGTAGTCCTGTCAATTTCCGCCCCGGCTTCCCGGTACATCTGATAAATGATGGTGGCCGTGCAGCCCAGCGGCTGGTTCCGGAAAAACACCGGCGCGATGGTTTCAATGGTCCCCAGCCGGTGATGGTCGATGATTTCCAGAATCCTGGCGTTTTCCACCCCTTCCACCGCCTGGGCCTTTTCGTTGTGATCCACCAGAATCAGCTGCTTGCCCCGGGCTCCCAGCAGATTCCGGCGGGAAATCATGCCTTTGTATTTGCCGTCCCGGTCCAGTACCGGGAAATCCCGATGGCGCTTGCTGGCCATGACTTCCTTAATCTCATCGATGACGTCGGTTTCCTCAAAGGTAATCAGATTTTCCGTCTTCATAAAATAGCTGATGGGCATGCTCTGGTTGATCAGGCGGGCCGCGGTATACGTGTCGTAGGGCGTAGTGATCACCGTGCAGCCCCGCTCCTGGGCCAGCTTCTTTATGGTCATGGACACCGCCGCCCCTTCGCAGACCACGATGCAGGCCGCCTCCATCTCAATGGCGCACAGCTGCGACTCGTAGCGGTTCCCCAGAATCACCAGGTCGTTCCGGCTGATGTAATTTTCCATAAGGTCCGGATTGGCCGCCGCGATCAGCACCTTGCCTTCGTGAAAATAGGCGCCGGCGTCCCCGATCACCAGCTGCCCCTCCAGCGTCTCCACAATATTGGAATACTGGGTGTTGGCCTTGGACAGGATGCTGCTGTCGTACACGTTCATATAAGACTGGGCAATGTCGCCTACAGTAATCAGTCCCTCCAGCATCTGGTCTTCCGTCACCGCCGGCAGCGTCACCACGCCGGCGTCCTGCATGGTGTTCCATGCCTTTTTCAGGGAAATGTTCCGGTTGACGCCTTTCGTCTCCCGGATCTCGATATCCCGCACCTCTGTCTTGACATGGCGCACCAGTTCCGGCTCCGGAACCTTAAAATAGCGCAGCACAAACTGCGTCTCCTCGTTGATCTGCCCGGCTCTGCAGGGCACGTAGTCCTTTCCGGTCAGCTTCCGCTTCAGGGCCGCGTAGCAAATGGCCGAACAGATGGAGTCCGTATCCGGATTTTTATGGCCGATCACCATGATTTTGTCTTTGTTGTAATTGGGCATATCTGTCCGCATCCTTTCTTTTCCGACGGAATCCTATTCCAGCACCGCCGCCTGCATCTGCGCCTGCACGCACAGCTGCGCCGCCTTGAAAGCGTGCTCCTGGGTCATGGCGTTTTCCGTCCGGTTGATGCAGTCCAGAATCAGCTGGCCGAAATACGGATACCCTACTTTTCCCGTGACGTCAAAGTGGTATTCCCCTTTGTGGTTGACCAGGAACACATGGTTGGACGTGCCGTCTCCCATGCCGACGTTGACGTATTTGCGCAGTTCCATATATCCATCGGTTCCCAGAATAAAGGTCCTGCCGTCGCCCCAGTTGCTCAGTCCGTCCGGCGTAAACCAGTCTACCCGGAAATACATGGTGGCGCCGTTGTCTCCCACCAGCATGCAGTCTCCGAAATCGTCAAATCCCGGATGGTCTTTGTGCCGGTAGTTGGCCACCTGGCTGCGGACCACCTGGGCGTCCTTCACGCCGGCATAGTAGAGGAACTGCTCGATCTGGTGGCTGCCGATGTCGCACAAAATCCCTCCGGACTTCTCCCGGTCGTAAAACCAGTCGGGCCGGGACGCGGGGTCTCCCAGACGATGGGGCCCCATGCCCAGCACCTGGATCACCCGTCCGATGGCCCCTTCCTGAATCAGCTGCCCTGCGTAAACCGCCGCTTCCACATGCAGCCGTTCGCTGTAGTACACCATATATTTTCTCCCGGTCTTCTTTACCATATCCCGGGCCTGTTCCAGCTGGTCCAGCGTCGTCAGCGGCGCCTTGTCCGTAAAATAATCCTTTCCCGCGGCCATCACCCGCAGTCCCAGGGCGCAGCGCTCGCAGGTAATCGCCGCCCCGCATACCAGGCGGATCTCCGGGTCATTCAGGATCTCTTCTTCACCGGAGGCAGCCCTGGCCTGCGGAAACGCCTTCTGAAATGCCTTCACCTTTTCCGGATCCGGATCGTATACCCATTTCAGATCCGCCCCGGCTTCCGTCATCCCATTGCACATGCCGTAAATATGACCGTGATTCAAACCGATTACCGCGATTTTAAATTCTCCCGGCTTCACCACCGGCGCCGCCTTTCCCTGAGGGGCATAGTTCATTCCGCTTTCCGCCATACTTCCTCCGTTCCGCCTTCGCAGGCTGCTTTTTGTCTTTCTTATTATAGCATTGATTTAAAATCCAGGCATACCCTTTCCCGCATATTCAGGAAAATTTTATATTTCATGATCTGTTTACACGCCGTTCACAATTTATTCATATCTGTTTTTTATAGTATTTATATAGAAAATCAATGTTACAACTTGGTTTTATAGTCAAATTGCACATAGATTTTTCATAATTGCCCCGGCTG
This sequence comes from uncultured Lachnospiraceae bacterium, assembly GCA_944380605.1. GTDB lineage: Bacteria > Bacillota > Clostridia > Lachnospirales > Lachnospiraceae > UBA3402. The sequence goes on from CALWIA010000015.1 coordinate 214,905, forward strand.
CTGCAGCCGGGGTCTCCTCATGTATAGGCTGGCGCGCACTCTCTTCGCTTCCTGCCAGAATGAAAAGGAAGGGTGTTCCTCCCGCGAATCTTCGCGGAAAGAGCATCCTTCCTTTTTGTCCGGCTGTTATCCCAGAACCATCCGGGCCGCTCCGTAAATCCCCGCGTCATTGCCCAGGGTTGCCAGTCCCAGCAGCGGCCGTTTGGGAGAAATCACCAGGAATTCTTCATAAGGCCTGCGGATCTGATCGATGAGAAACGGTCCCGCCTTGGATACGCCGCCGCCGATGACAAAGATCTCCGGATCCGCGGTCAGCGCCACCTGGGCCAGCACCAGTCCCAGGTAGTGGGCCACAGTTTCCATGACCTCCAGGGCCAGGGCGTCTCCCGCCTTTGCCGCGTCCAGCACGTCTTTGGCCGTCACCTGCTCTCCCGCCTGGCGCAGAACCGACGGCCGGTCGGACGCCGCCAGGCTTCTGCGGGCCTCTCTGGCAATGCCGGTGGCGGAAGCCACCTGCTCCAGGCAGCCGTGTCCGCCGCAGTTGCAGGCTTCCTTTTCCCCGTTCCGCACGTGAATATGTCCGATCTCGCCGGCCAGCCCGTGTCTGCCGGCCACGATCTTCTCATCGACGATCACGCCGCCGCCTACGCCGGTTCCCAGGGTGACCATGACAATGTCTTTATAGCCCTTGCCGCCGCCCTGCCACATCTCGCCCAGAGCCGCCACGTTGGCGTCGTTGCCGCAGAAAACCGGCAGACCGCCCAGCAGACCGCTCAGTTCCCTGGCCGGGAACCGGTCTTTCCAGCCCAGATTGACGCACACTTCCACGTGTCCGTCCGACTCCACCGGACCGGGAACCCCCATTCCAACGCCTATGACCTGCTGTCCGGCAGCCTGTGCCTCTTCGCAGGCCGCCTGCACCGACGCCGCCACATCTTCCAGAATATAGGCGCCGTGTTCCTGGGTCCGGGTCGGGATCTCCCATTTCTTCAGCAGGTGTCCATCCCGCCGGAACATGCCCATTTTCACGCTGGTGCCGCCTACGTCCACCCCAATACATACCTGTTCCATACCATGTTCTCCTTTGTCCTGTCTCCGCGGCCGCGTCTTACAGTCCCTTTACGGTCTCGGCCACGTGCTCCGGCGTAAAGCCGAAATGCTTAAACAGCTCTGCCTGCGGGCCGCTGGTGCCGAATCCGGTCATACATACGCAGGCGCCGTCCAGCCCGGTGTATTTTCCCCAGCCGAATCCGCTCAAAGCCTCTACCGCCACACGTTTGCGGACCGCCTTGGGCAGCACGGACTCTTTGTATTCCTCGCTCTGCTCCTCGAACAGATCCATGCAGGGCATGGATACCACCCGGATCTTCCATCCTTCTTCCTGCAGCAGGCCCTTGGCCTTTACCGCCAGTTCCACTTCCGAACCGCTGGCAATGAGGATAGCGTCCGGCGTGCCTTCGCAGTCGTCGATGACATAACCGCCTTTCAGCGCTTCCCGGCTGCTGCCGGCCATGGGTGCCAGGTTCTGGCGGGTCAGCACCAGAGCCGTCGGCGTCCGCCGGCTGGTCAGGGCGCTGTACCAGGCCGCCGCGGTCTCCACCGCGTCGCAGGGACGGAATACGTGGAAGTTGGGCAGCGCCCGCAGCATAGCCAGCTGTTCCACCGGCTCATGGGTCGGTCCATCCTCGCCTACGCCGATGCTGTCATGGGTGAACACGAAAGTCAGCGGCAGCTGCATCAGCGCCGACAGACGGGCCATGGGCTTGGTGTAATCGCTGAATACGAAGAACGTGGCCACATATGCCCGCAGTCCTCCGTGCAGCATCATGCCGTTTCCAATGGCGGTCATGGCCAGTTCCCGCACGCCGAAGTGCAGGTTGCGGCCCTTCCGGTCCGCCTTGGAGTAGTCCCCTTCCCCGTTCATATGGGTCTTGTTGGAAGGCGCCAGGTCCGCCGAACCGCCGATCAGGTTGGGCAGCTTGTCCTTCACATAGTTCAGGACCTTGCCGGACAGGTTTCTCGTGGCTTCCGGCTTTTCGCCCTGCGCCCAGAATCCCGCGTCGTCCCACAGCTTCTCCGCCAGGGCCTCGTCGTGGTACTGGTTCCACAGTTCTTCCATCTCCGGATATTCCTGGCAGTAGGCCGCGAACATCACATTCCAGGCCGCTTCCGTCTCCGCCTTTTCCCGGGCCAGGCTGCTGTAGTGGGCATATACCTCGTCCGGCACATAAAACGGCTCCTGAGACGGCCACTGCAGGTATTCCTTCATGGCCCGGATGTTGTCGTCGCCCAGCGGCTCTCCGTGGGCGGCCGCCGTTCCCTGCTTGGCCGGGCATCCGTAGCCGATCTGGGTCTTCACCGTAATGAAGGACGGCCGGCTGGTATCCGCCTTGGCCTCTTCAATCGCCGCGCCAATGGCTTCCAGGTCGTTGCCGTCTTCCACCGTCAGCGTCTGGAATCCGAAGGCCCGCATGCGCTCCTGCACATTTTCCGTAAAGGCGATATCGGTGCTTCCCTCAATGGAGATCTGGTTGGAATCATACAGCACGATCAGCTTGGAAAGGCCCAGGGTTCCCGCCAGGGAAAAGGCCTCGGAGGAAATGCCCTCCATCATGCAGCCGTCTCCGCCCAGCACATAGGTATAGTGGTCTACCACCGGATAATTTTCTTTATTAAATACCGCTGCCAGATGCGTCTCCGCCAGCGCCATGCCCACGGCCATGCCCATGCCGGCGCCCAGCGGGCCGGTGGTGGCTTCCACCCCTTCCGTATGGCGGTACTCCGGATGGCCGGGGGTCAGGGAACCCATCTGCCGGAACTGCATCAGATCTTCTTTGGACAGATTGCCGTAGCCGAACAGATGCAGCAGAGAATACAGAAGCATGGATCCATGGCCGCCGGAAAGGATGAAACGGTCCCGGTTGGGCCACTGGGGGTCCGCCGGATTGTGGTTCATGTGATGGGCCCACAGCTCATAAGCCATGGCCGCCGATCCCAGCGGAAGGCCGGGATGTCCGGATTTGGCCTTCTGGATCGCGTCCGCGGAAAGGACGCGGATTGCGTTTACGGATAAGGTATCAATGTTTTTCATGGCACATTCTCCTAATGTAATTTGATTTGCTGAATCATCTGCGGTCCCGTCACGATAATCTCGCCGGGAAGGCGTCCTTTGGTGATCTTGGAAACCGTGAAATCAAAAGTCCCTTCGTACTTCAGATTTCCATAGCGGTTGTAGATCCTGCACGAGTTTTCATTATACAGAAAGATCCAGTCACCGTCAATATCCACGTGGTCGTAGTCATAGCTGAACTCCCTGCTGAAAACCAGCTTTCCATCCGGCTGATACAGGTCCATGCGGCAGCTGGCGTCCCCCGACTCCGGCGTCACGATCACGCCGGCCCAGCGGCCGCTGTAAAACACGCTGCGGATCTCTTCTTCCACCGGGATCTGCACCAGCAGCTGCGGCGACATCACGTCCCGGGAACTGTAGAAGGAAATGCTGCTGTCCGCGAAAGCCACCGAGTACACGTCGTCCATGTACCCCACTTCCGGCACCAGGCTGCCTTCGTACATCTCGTGGAAGCCCCCCACAAACCGGTTCAGCGCGTTTTTGCCGACTTCGGAGAAGTTGTAAAACGCCACCCGGTTTCTCAGAACGCCGCCTTCCACATAGACGTAAGAGCCCATCAGCATGGTTCCATCCGGCGAAAGGCTGATGTCCAGCGGGTAGCCGATCTCGCCGCCGAGGATGCCCTTCATATACAGCTGGATCTCCGTGCCGTCCTTGCGGTAAAAGTAGATGTAGCTGGCGGTCGGGTCCTCCAGAATCACCGCCGCCACTCCCTGGGCGGACACCGTGGCTTTCACAATGGGAAGGGCGGTGGAAGCCTCTCCCTGGCACCCGGTCAGATCGCAGATATACAGGCGGTTGCCCTGCTGGTCGGCAATCACCGCGTAATCTCCGCAGACCGCCGCCACAGGGGCGTTCATCTCATAGCTGAGAATCCAGACATCTTTGCCGGAAGCGTCAATATAGGAAGCCCCGTCCTTGCTGTACTTCAGCAGGTTTTCTCCGAAACGCTCGTATCCGACAAAGCTGCCTTCCTCCCGTTCCAGCTGCCGCTCCCAGCCCGGCACAGCAGTTTTCAGCTGGTAAAACCTCTGATACCAGTACAGGACTCCCGCGCAGACTGCCAGCAGCACCAAAACCGCGGCCAGGACCCGCAGTCTCCGCCGGACTGCCTTTTTGTGGGCCCGCTTCACGACCTCTTCGCTGTCTTCCTCCGGAAGACGGCGGGGCGTTCCCGGCGTAATCATCCGGCGCCGCAGCTGATCTTTTCTCGACTCTCTGCTCATGGAACTCATATCATTCATCTTTGGTTCTCCCGTAGCTGTTGTCCGTGTCGGATCCGACACGTGTTCCAACTATCAGTATAGCACAGAACCCCTGCTTACGGAAGAATCAAATTCTGCCCCGACATAATCTTATTTTCATCTTCCAGGCCGTTGAGGCTGCAGATCTCATCCATCATCCGTCCGTCTCCGTAGAGCTTCAGACAGATGCCGTACAGGGTTTCCCCATCCTGCACCCGGTAGACGCCCTGCTCCAGGGCCGCCGAAACCGCTGCCGCCTCTTCCCCGGCAGACGCCGGCTCCTCCGTCACGGAAGACTCCGCTTCCCCGGTTTCCGTCGTTGCCCCGGCGGTTTCCGCTTCCGGTTCCGGCCCGCCCGGCACCGCTTCCGCCCCCGTCTGCACGGGACCGGTTTCCGCCGCGGAAGGCTCCGCGCCTACGGCTTCCGCTTCTCCGGCAGGATCTGGATATGTATCCGACATGGTTTCTTTGCTCACCGTGGGATAGACACCGCCGGAAGCCTCTTCCACCCACAGGCGGTCCGTCCCGCCTTCCTGTCCGCCTTCCGCCTGCCCCGGCAGCACGGAAGCCAGCACCGCTTCCATTTCCCGCATCTTTTCATAGTTGTTGAACAGCACCACGCCGCCGGCCAGCACCGTCACGGCCAGCGCGCTGCAGACGCTTCCCAGCAGCCGGATGGCGCTTCGCCGGGAAGCCGCCCGGCTCCGGTTTTCTTCCATCCGCTGCCGATAATCCCGGATTACCGTATCCCCGGTGCCGGATTCCACCCGCCGGACGTCCTTGCGGGAGATCATGTAATCCTGCATCATCTGGTTCCGCTCATAATAAATGCTGTATCCCCGCAGTTTATAAAATCCGTCTTCCGACGTGATATAAACCGCTTCCTCTCCTTCCAGCCCGGAATTTAAGTACATCAGCTGGTTTTTCCCGGCGAAATACTGCCCGTGCTGCTTCCAGTAATTCAATGGACTTAACGCCGCCCCCGGCACGCCGCAGAGAAACCACCCCAGAATCACCCGTTTGGGAAACATCTGCTCCATGCCCTGATACGTCTTTTTCCAGGCGGTTTCCGTAAAGACCACCTTTTCTCCGCTCTCCGCCACATCTTCCATTTCCATGGCCCCGTCCACAAACAGATACGGCGTTCCGTCGTGTTCTTCCGCCGTCCCCAGAAGAACCCCGACCCGCAGGTCTTGTCCGCCTTTCGGATACAGGCGCTTCAGATACGTGTTTACATAATCTTCCAGATACAGCCGCACCGCCTGATCCCGCTCGCCGACCTGGCGGATGTTTTTCGGCATTTTCGGATACGGATTGTACAATTCTCCCATAGGCTCACCCCGCTATTCTTTCTGCTATCTGAGCAATCATAGCACAGCAGGGCCGCGGATTCTGTCAAACCAGTGCCACACTTTCCCATAATTTTTCGACAAGGCAAACGCTTTCGCAGATGCACTCCGCCAGGCGCATCACCGTATGGAGCCGCACGCTCTGCAGCATCAGCGGATCGCCGCTGCCCCATCCGCCGACAATGCCGGTAATAAACAGGTCTCCCACCGCCTGCAGTTCCTTGCTGACCCCCAGGCCGGGCTTCAGCGCCCCCCGTCCCAGGGTGATGCATCCCACGTGGCTGCTCATTCCCACCGACGCGTCCACGGCCACGATCAGGCAGTCCCGGCAGGAACACCGAACCGCGTACATGGTCTCTTCCAAATTCATGGCGTGCACCGGCCGGCTCAGGGTGCCCAGAACCTGCATATGCTTCAGGCCGCTTTTGCCCAGCTGATAGCCGATCAGCGGCCCCAGGCTGTCTCCTGTGGAGCGGTCCGTTCCGATACACAGAAACAGCACCCGGCGCTTCCCGCTTTTTTCCAGTTCCTCCCGCAGCATCCGGTACAGCCGCGCCGCCAGTTTTTCCGCCTCGAATCCTTTGTTGGTGTCATAATAGTAAAGCTCCCTTCCTTGGAAGGGAGCCTTTCGTTTCCACATATCCATAACCTCTCACCTGGTCCAAATTCTTACTGCTATTATAGACCGGGGCGGTTTTGATTATGCGCGTTTTTCTTTAATTGTTCCATGGCCTCGCTGAGGCTGGACGCCGTGCCGTTCTGCATCCGGTCCGCCAGTTCATCCAGTTTCTCCGGCGTCAGAAACTCTCTGGCGATATAGGAGCCGTAGCAGTCCGTGATGTGCAGGTTCTGGTCTTTTACCGCATTCTCCAGCTCCTTCAGCTGCTTTTCTTCTTCTTCGCACTGCCGCTTCATGGACTCCAGCTTTTCCCGGCTGCCTTCCGTGATCTCGTCGGCAATGATATTGCGGGTAACGGTTTCAAACGCATTGAGGGCGTCCTTCTTTTTGGCCGCCATCTCTTTCATGCTCTGCTCGATCTGGGCGATCTCGTCGTCATACTTTTCCAGGTTGTAAATGGCCTCGTTCCGGTCCCGCTTGATGGTACGGGTAATGACCCGCATCCGCTTGTTGTTGCCGCGCATCTCATCCCGCAGCTGCCGGCCTTCCTTCAGCGCCTGGGCGCACCGGTCCCGGGTCCGGTTTCCGATCACCACGTACAGGCCGCCGAATCCCACCGCGCAGACAAAATACACCAGCGCCAGGTACAGAGCCCCGTGGGCCGGAATGGCGGCGTATATCCCATAGGGAATCAGGAGAAAGCAGACCAGCACCGCGGCGGCCAGCTGCAGAAATTCTCCCGGCCATCTGGGAAAATAGAGGGCGTAATACCAGCCGGTGTTGCAGAACGCCGGCACATGTTCCTGCTGGAACAGCGTCCGGATCTGCAGCCGGATCCGGCGGTTGTCGTCTCTTAAGTCCGCCGTTTCCTCCACAATCCGTTCCTTTACTCCCTGGCTCTTGGCCTTCTCCCGCTTGCTGCGAGCCTTCTTCAGCCGTTCCTGCCCCTTGGACAGTTCTTTGTCATATCCGGCCGTAATATCGTTTTTTCGCTTTTTCGTGGTCTGGGCGATGGCGTCTTCCACCTGTTTTTTCCCGGCCTCCAGCGCTTTCTGGTCCTGTTTCAGCTGCCGGGCAAGCCGCTCCTGCTGTTCTTTCATACGGTCCAGTTCCTGTACGGCTGATTTCGCTTCTCTTAAAAAGGTTCCGTAGTCTGTGATGACTTCCATCCACCATCCTCCTTCGCGCGAATCTATTCTTATTATAACTCCTGCCATATGTCTTTACAACAATTATCGACATCCGCTTAGAGCGCGCGGCGGCTATTGACATCCGCCTCCTCAAATGCTATAGTACTGTCACATCAAAAACGGAGGCGCGCTATGTTCCGCATGTGGGGAAAACTTGTCAAAAACAACCGGACCATTCAGGATACTGTAGCGGAAATTCCCTATGGTTCCCTGACCCGTACTCAAATGGTCTTCCAGGCTCTGGACGAGATCTGCGTCCGGCTGGACCTGGGAAAACCTATCTGGCTGGATGCCAACATCCGGGAATTTCAGCTCCGGGACCGGACCCGTTTCGGGCAGGACCAGTTTATTGAAACCATCGATTTTGACTTTCTGGAAATTCAGATTATAGAAGAATGAAACAGGGACGCCGGCTGGCGTCCCTGTTTGCGCAATACGCAGGTCGGGTACCCGCTGTGCAGGCACGGCGGGCATCCGACGGATTTATTCTCTTCTGGGATCCGGGCCGTACTGGTTATTGCCGTCGGTACCCGCCAGGCAGGTGAATACAAAGAAGATAATGCCTCCCACGCAGGGCACAAAGTTGATCAGATACCACCAGCCGCTTCTTCCCGTATCGTGCAGTCTGCGGATGCTCAGAGACAGCGTCGGAATAATCACCGCCAGGGCATACAGAGCGCTGATTCCGGACGCGGCGGCGCCCAGACTAGACACGGTGGAATATCCGTACTGATCCACAGACAGCTGTGTAAAATACACCGTCATCAAAACGACGTTGATCAGCGCGTTGGCCAGTACCACCCACCAGTACTGGCCTCTGCTGGCTCTCCCCTTAAAATTCACATAGTTCTTCCAAAATGACACATATGCCTGAATCATACTCGTTTCCTCCTTTGAAAAGTTTTCATGCTTGGAAACATTATACTCGCATCATCCGGAATTGTCTATAATCGGATAGGGGAAACTTTCTCCCCCGCCCGGCCGGCGTATCGCACATCTCGTGGCATTGCCACTCGATGACCGTTGCCGGTCGGATGTCCGCTGGTGCAAGCACGGCGCCCGCCCGACCGGCGTATCGCGCAAAATGCCGCTTTCCATGGTTTTCCTGGAAAGCGGCATCCATTTTACAAAAACTTCGTATTACAGTCTCTTCATCAGCGCTTCTCTCTCCGCCTCGTAGCCGGGCTTGCCAAGGAGCGCGAACATATTTTTCTTGTAGCTCTCTACGCCGGGCTGGTTGAACGGATTGACGCCCAGCAGGTACCCGCTGATTCCGCAGGCAAATTCAAAGAAGTAGAACAGCTGACCCAGGCTGTAGGCGTCCTGCTTCGGCACATTGACCTTCAGATTGGGCACCTGGCCGTCGGTATGCGCCAGAATCGTGCCGTTCATGGCGCTCTTGTTGACAAAATCCACATTCCGGCCCGCCAGATAGTTCATGCCGTCGGTGTCCACTTCCTCTTCCTTCAGCACCACTTCCGCCTCCGACTCTTCCACATTGATCACCGTCTCGAACATGATCCGGGCGCCGTCCTGAATAAACTGGCCCATGGAATGCAGATCCGTGGTCAGGTCCACCGCGGCCGGGAAAATGCCCTTCTGGTCCTTGCCTTCGCTCTCGCCGTACAGCTGCTTCCACCACTCAGACACATAGTGGAGGCTGGGCTCGTAGTTGGCGACGATTTCCACCTGTTTGCCTTTTCTCAGCAGAATGTTGCGGATGGCCGCGTACAGAAGCGCCGGGTTCTCTTCATAGGCGCATTCCAGGGCTTTGGTTCTGCCGTAAGCCGCGCCTTCCATCAGCTGATCGATGTCCGCGCCGCTGACCGCGATGGGCAGCAGGCCCACTGCCGTCAGAACGGAGAAACGGCCGCCCACGTCGTCCGGAACCACAAAGCTCTCGTAACCTTCCTGGTTGGCCAGGTTTTTCAGCGCGCCTCTGGCCTTGTCCGTCGTGGCGTAGATTCTGCGGTTCGCCTCTTCCCGTCCGTACTTCTCAATCAGCATTTCCTTGAATACACGGAACGCGATGGCCGGCTCCGTCGTGGTGCCGGACTTGGAGATGATGTTGATGGAGAAATCCTTGCCCTTCAGCACATCCTGCAGATCCCGGATGTATTTGCTGCTGATGCTGTTTCCTACGAAATAGATCTCCGGCGTTTTCCGCTCCGCCTTGGGCAGGACGTTGTAAAAGCTGTGGGTCAGAAACTCAATGGCCGCTCTGGCTCCCAGATAGGAACCGCCGATGCCGATCACCAGCAGCACGTCGGAATCGCTCTGGATTTTGGCCGCCGCCTTCTTGATTCTGGCAAATTCGTCCTTGTCATAGTCTACGGGAAGGTCGATCCAGCCCAGAAAATCGTTGCCTGCCCCGGTCTTGGAAAGCAGCACGTCTTTGGCGCACAGCACAGACGCCTTCATATTCTGGATTTCTTCCGCCGAAATAAAACCGGCTGTTTTGGAATAGTCAAATGTTACTTCTTTTCCCATACCTTTCTTCTCCTTTTATCACTGGGCGCGCGGTACGGCACAGCCTGAAGGCCGCCCGCGCCGGCGCTGGTATCATATCTTTCATTATAGCATATGTACCGGGAATTTGCGACAGCAATTCCAGACCTTTCCGCACTTTTTTCAGACAAACCCGCCTTCCGGCCCGTCTATGCCAGATACTGCTTTAAAATTTCCCCCACCAGTTCCAGCTCGTCCGGAGACAATTCCCGGATCCAGTCTCCCTCGCCCCGGTTCTTCTCCCGGCTGGCGGCAATCTGTTCCAGGCTCTGCTTCAGATACTCCACATCTCTTCTGGGAGCCTCCTTTTCCTTGGGCGTCTCTGCCGGCAGTTCTTTGATCTGCGCCTTGATCTGCGCTTTCCGGGCCAGCCGCCCCTGACGGCGTTCCTGCCTTTCCGAAACAATATCCCCGCTGCCGCCGGCGTCCCGGATGTTCTCCTTGGCGGCGGCCGCCGTCTCTCTTGCCAGCCGGCGGAACAGCGAATTTTCCAGATAGTCCTGCAGGGCGGCCAGCAGCTGGCTTCTGCGTTCCGGCAGGTTGATGCCGCAGTCCGCGAACAGGGTCAGAAGGCCGGTGAGCAGGCCGACGGTTCCATACAGCACAATGTAGTAGCTGTCGCACCGGTACCAGTAGGAACCGAACGCTGCCGCGCCCCCCAGCAGAAAGCACAGGATGGTCAGCTGTCCTGACAGATTGCTCCATCCGTTTAAGGACAGTCCCAGAAAGCGGCAGCCAAACAGCTGTTTTTCCAGATATGCCTGGGTGTTCTGGATTCCCTGGTTCAGCCGGTACGCGTTTTCCGCTTTCTGCCGGAAGTCCCGCAGCCAGCGATTTTTCGTCATGGTCATGTTGTCCGTTTCCCGGATCAGTCTTTTGTAGAGGCCGCGCGCCGTCCATCTGCTGAGAAGTCCCAGCACACAGACCGCCGTCAGTACGTACAATGCTCTTCCTGTTTCCAAAAACGTAAGCATCATAAAAGCTCCCCTTTCTTCTCCAGATCAATTCCAGATGCCCTTTATTATAACGGCGGAATTTTTATTTGGGAAGACAGGAGAGCCCAGAATCGTTCGTCAAATTCTTCTATAAATCGATTCTGAAGAGGTTCACGGAAGTTCTCAGGCCAGCTTCGCGGCCATGGCCTTCACCAGCCGGACGCTGTGTTCAATGGCCCCCGCCTCAAACTCCGCGTAGTCCATGCCGGCGCTGTTGTCCGCCTTGTCGGAAATCGCCCGGACAATCAAAAACGGAATCCGGTTCAGATAGGCGGTCTGCGCCACCGCCGCCCCTTCCATCTCCGTGCAGTACCCGTCAAAATCCCTTAACAGCTGTTTTTTCTTATCCTGGTCCGCGATAAACTGGTCTCCGCTGACCACCCGGCCCACGTGAACGCCGATTTCCGGATTCACTTCCGCACAGCACTGTCTGGCCAGCTCGATCAGCTGGGGATCTCCCTCAAATACCGACCGGTCCATCTGCGGAATCTCGCCGGGCTTATAGCCGAACCCCACCGCGTTCATGTCATGCTGAAGCGCGTCGGCAGACAGGACAATGTCGCCGATATTGATTTCGTTTCTTAAAGAGCCGGCAATCCCGGTGTTGATAATCCGGTCCGCGCCGAACCGGTCCGCCAGGATCTGGCTGCAGACCGCCGCGTTGACCTTGCCGATTCCGGACCGCACCACCACCGCGTCGCAGCCGTTTAATTTTCCCTGATAAAATTCCATTTCAGCGGCGCGGGACACCGTCACGTCCGTCATGGACTCCTTCAGGTGCGCCACCTCTTCCGCCATAGCTCCTATAATTCCCAGCATCTCTTTTTCTCCTCATCCTTGATTTTCCAAACAGTTTCCTGTTGTTTTCCGTTGACTTTTCCATCGAATTGTTTAGTATAGATAGTAATAGAACCGGCCGTTTGCACGGCATCATTACGGAGGCGCTGACATGAAAAAAATCATTCTTACCGGCGGAGGAACCGCCGGGCATGTAACCCCCAACCTGGCTCTGATTCCCGCTCTGAAAAAACGGGACTACGAGATCCGCTACATCGGTTCCTATCAGGGCATCGAGAAGCGGCTGGCGGAAAACGCCGGCATCCCCTATGACGGCATTTCCTCCGGCAAACTCCGCAGATACTTTGATCTGAAAAACTTTTCCGACCCCTTCCGGGTGCTGAAAGGCTACGGAGAGGCCTGCCGGCTGCTGAAAAAGTATCAGCCGGACGTGATCTTTTCCAAAGGGGGCTTCGTTTCCGTTCCCGTGGTTCTGGCCGCCAAACGGTACCGCATCCCCACCATCCTCCACGAATCCGATATGACTCCGGGGCTGGCCAACCGGCTCTGCATTCCTTCTGCCGCGAAAATCTGCTGCAACTTCCCGGAAACCCTGCAGCATCTGCCGGAAGACAAAGCGGTCCTCACCGGTTCTCCCATTCGGGAAGAGCTGCTTCAGGGCGACCGGCTGGCAGGCCTGCAGTATACCCACCTCTCCGCGGCCAAGCCCATCCTTCTGGTCATCGGCGGCAGCCTGGGGGCCGTCGCGGTCAATCAGATGATCCGCAGCCTGCTTCCCCGTCTGCTTCCCTCTTTCCAGATCATACATATCTGCGGAAAAGGCCACCTGGACGAAAGCCTCATCGGCCGGCCCGGATATGTGCAGTACGAATACGTGGACGCTCCGCTGAAGCATTTGTTTGCCGCTGCCGATCTGGCGGTGTCCCGGGCCGGCGCCAATTCCATCTGCGAACTGCTGGCTCTGCGCAAGCCCAACGTGCTGATTCCGCTGTCTGCCGCCGCCAGCCGGGGCGATCAGCTGCTCAACGCCGCTTCCTTTGAGAAGCAGGGCTTCAGCACCGTTCTGAAGGAAGAGGATATGAACCAGGACACCCTGTTTGACGCCATACAGGACACCTATGAACACCGGGCGGATTTTATCAGCCGCATGAAGCAGAGTTCCCTGGGGAACGCGGTAGAAACCATCGCGGACCTGATCGACCAGTACGCCAGCCAGTAGCAGCTGCCTACAGCTGTGCCTTTACTGCCTCTACGATGTTTCCCATTTCTTCCGCGCTGACGGTTCCGGGTTCCCATGCCGCTATCTGGGGGCCGCCCTCATAGCGGGGAATGACATGAACATGAAAATGCCGCACCGTCTGGCCTGCGGCTTCGCCGTTGTTCTGCACCAGATTGAACCCGGCGCAGCCCAGGCCTTTTTTCATGGCCTTTCCAATGCGGGCCGCCAGCGGAAGCACCTTTTTCGCGATGTCCTCGTCCAGTTCGCAGAGGTCGTCAAAGTGCTCCTTGGGCAGAATCAGCGCATGGCCTCTGGAAGCCGGACCGGCGTCCAGAATCACGCAGAAATCATCGTCCTCGTAAAGCGCCGCCGCCGGAATCTGCCCATTGGCGATTTTGCAGAAAATACAGTCATTCTTCGTCATCGTATCATTCCTCCTCATTGCATATCGTTTCCTGTTTCGGCTTCCGGTACAGCACAGCCGCCAGCAGAACGCCCAGAATCAGGCCGCCCGCATGAGCCGCGTTGTCCACGCCTGTGCTGGTAAAGCCGAAGTACAAAGACAGCGCCGCCAGGAATGTCAGCTGACGGGCCGTCAGGTCTTCCAGACGTCCCCGGTTTGCCGCCGCCACATAGATCAGTCCTCCGATTACTCCGAAAATCGCTCCGGAAGCCCCGGCCGATACCACCGGCCGCTCCTGCCGCATATGCAGCGCCAGAGAGACCACATTGGCCCCCGCTCCGCACAGCAGATAAAAAAACAGATAGCGGATCCGGCCCAGGGCCCGCTCCAGGTGGCCGCCCAGCAGGTACAGAATCAGCATATTATTGGTGATATGTTCGATTCCGAAGTGCATAAAAACCGACGTCAGAAGCCGCCAGTACTGTCCGCCCTGGACCACTGCCGGTTCATACATCGCTCCGCACAGCAGCATAAAATAAGAATCCCGCGAAGAACCTGCTGTCTCCAGGAAGAGAAAATACATGACGTTGACCACGATGAGCGTGCAGGTTACATACGCGGTATCCGAATGCCATTTAAGCCTCATAGGCCGCTCCTTATATCCGCCAGACTTCCGTTTCGTGTCCGAGTAATATAACCCCATTCTATCATAGCTTTCCGGTTTTGTTAAGCCGGTATCGCGCCTCCTACCGGAACCGGAATTTCAGTTCCGCGATACTCACCTCATCGCCGGCGGCTAACTCTGTCCGTTCGTTGGCTTCCAGTTTCCGTCCATTGACCCACGTGCCGTTGGTGGAATTCAGATCCGTCAGATAGTACCGGTCTCCTTCCTGATCGATCCGCACATGCAGGCGGCTGACGGTATTCCTGGAAAGCACATAGTCGGAAAGGTTTTCCTGTTTTCCGATTAAAAACGGAAAATACGCCAGGTCTATGGACGCTTCCCGGCGGTCTAAGCTGACCAGGCTCCTGGTTTCCTCTTCTGTCCGGGACCACAGAAGCACCGTATGGCTGTCGGCCTCCTGCGCCAGACCCGCTTTTTCATCCGCCGGCTCTGCCGCCGATTCCCGTTCTGCCGGTTTTTCTTCTGTATCGTTCCCTTCTTCCGGCTGAAACAAAAGCTGCCATCGTTCTTCCTCCAGCTGCCGCGTTTTCTTTTCCGAACCTCTTTTTTTCTTCCGCCAGCCGGCGGCCAGAACCGCCCCTGCTCCCGCCGCCGTCAGCGCCAGCACCCACGGGCCCGCCGCCAGCAGGCCTTCCGTTCCTCTCCAAAGCCACAGCGCCGCCGCTTCCCCTGCCAGCAGCAGCATGGTTTTTGCCAGAAATCCCCGGCGTCCAGCCAAAACGGCGCGGCCATTCTCCGGCTCGGCAGACGCCAAAGGCTCGGACCGGCTGTCCGCCGCCGGCCGGGAATCCGGTTCCGGACCTTCTTCCCCCGCATCCTCTTTTTCCGGTTCCTCCGGCGCAAGTTCCCGCAGCAGGCTGGGCAGCAGACGCTCCAGCCCGTAATTGTCTTTCAGGCTTTCCCGGTACAGGCCGTAGGCCAGAATCACCGCCTCTTTATCCTGGTGATCGACCTTGCCAAGAAGGTATTGGAGAAATCCGCTGAATTCCCTGGGAAAATCCCCCTCCCGGCCTGGCACCAGGCACAGCGCCGGCCGGAACGTCTCCGGATCCACGTAGATAAACTCCGGGTCCAGCCAGATCCGGCCTTCCTCCAGCAGATAATTTTCCATTTCCGCCAGCGTCTTCGCAATCCCCAGCAGGAGGTTCCGGATCTGTTCCGCCCCCAGCGTCCGGGTGTCCAGAAGACGCCCCAGCGGCTGACGGGATGTAATTTCATAGCAGAACTGGCACCGGCCGTCGGTTTTCCGGATCCGAAATCGGAGAAGGCCTTCGATGGTGTTGCCGGCCAGCATCCGGATTTCATAATTCGGCTCGGTTCCTTCTTCTGCGGTAATCATCAGATAATTCTGCTTCATTTCTCTGTGATAACGGACCTCCACGTCCCTGCGCCTCCTTTCGTTCGGTTTCTCACTCCTTTCCCCCTCCGCCGGGTTCCCGAAACGCGTCCAGAATCGTCAGCATCCGCATCATAGCTTCCGGATCCTGCACCGATGCCTCTATTTCCAGGCTCCACCCCGCTCCCTGGGCGGTGCCGGACGCCTTCGGCCCATCCCGGCGGGCCTGTCCGCTCCAACTTCCGGACTGCAGCACCACCTCTTCGGTTTCCTCCTGTCCCTTCACTTTCTGCACCGCCTCGTGCAGCTCCATAATCCCGGTACTCTTCCGGTACTGTCCGTACGCCGTACGGATCAGAAATGCCATCACCAGCAGCGTAACCGTCATCACAAAAGACGCCTCCACCGTATAGGACGCCTGCCGGGCCCCCCGCATCATCCTCCCAAAATCAGAATACATCCTGCCGGCCAGAGACAGGTCAGAAACGGTATCGTCTGCGGGTTTCCCCTTTGGTTTCTCAAACATTTGCTCCATAGCCAAATCCCCCATATGCTGCTGACGGCCAGGCCGCCGGCCAGCAGCGCCAGAACTTCCGGCAGCGTCAGATAACAGGCGCTTATAAGGAAAAAAAGCCCATCTCCTTCTCCCAGCGCCCCCTCCGTCAGCCGCGACAGAAACACAAGGCCCATGCCCGCCAAAAGCGCCGGCCCGTGCAGCATCGGGCCGGAGTCAAAGAAATTCCAAAGGCCCGGGACCGTTCCCAGAACCATCAGCCATACCGGCAGCTTCCGGGTCTTCCAGTCTATCACCGCCGCTGCCGTCAGCACTGCAAGCCACCACCAGCGCATAATTCTATCCCCCCTGTCCGCAGTAGGAGCAGGCCCCCAGATGCTGTACCTGGGATTTCGGCACCGCACGGGCATAGGCCTGGATTGCCGTACAGCCCGGGCTGCTGTGATAGCGGCTGCCGGAAGGCAGGATATAGACCATGCTTCCCGCTTCGCTTCCGCACCGGGAACAGGGCACATACCGGCTTCCATCGGCGCTCCGGTGCTGCCCGATCTGCGCCAGCGGCACCGCGGTCAGATCGTTGTACAGATAGTGGCAGGTCCTGCTTTCGTGATAACGGGTGCCGTCCTTTCCCACATATACCGTCCAGTCCGGCTCCTGAAGCGGCGTTCCAGACCCCTCCGCCGCGCCGTCCTCCATACCGATCCATGCCCTGCGGACACAGCGCACGGTTCTCTGAACCGACTGCATCCGCAGCACAGGGAACGGAAACCTGTGCCGGTACGTCACCTTCAGATCCACGGTTTCCCCATCCGAAAGCAGGCGGGAACCGGCTAAAGACAGGCCATCCAGATCCGCGTCCTTCAGGCGGGTCCGGATCGCCGCCTCC
This sequence comes from uncultured Lachnospiraceae bacterium, assembly GCA_944380605.1. Lineage (GTDB taxonomy): Bacteria > Bacillota > Clostridia > Lachnospirales > Lachnospiraceae > UBA3402. Next base: position 231,781 of record CALWIA010000015.1, read on the forward strand.
GCATAAACAAAAGCCGCGGCTTCCGAAAGGGTTTCCCGTCCATCCGGATTTTCCAGCAGAAAATATCCGCTGCGGCTGATCTCTTCTGCCGCGGCTTCCGCCGCCGCCAGCACCTGCCGTTCCGTATCCAGTATCCGCATGGGAATCAAAAGCGTCACAAAGGCGAACAGAAACAGCGGCAGCACCAGCGCCGCTTCCGCCGTCATAACCGCCCTGGGGCCCCGGGAGACGGAAAGGAATGCCCTTTTTCTTCGATGAACGGAACTTCCTTCAAAAAAGGGGATCTTGGGAGATTGTGCCTGGAGAGCTGAACCTCGATATCCTGTATGGAGTTTTTTATTTATTTCGCATTCTGTTTTTCCTGCTTCCGATTTCCATCTTCCGAAAAAGGACATCCCTTTCCGCCTCCCTTCCGTCAATACCGTTTTTCAGCTTCCGCCTGCAGCGTATAGCCGGTCTGCCCCCGGATCTGGTTCTCCACCAGCGGCAGCGTAAAAAACACATGTTTTCCGCGGGCCCGCCCTGTGATCCGCGCGCCGTATACGCACCGCCCTGCCTGGAAATCCGGGTCCTCCCGCTGCAGATTCATCTGCATCACGTCCAGCATCCGCAGCTGTTTCTCCTGGGTATCTTCCAGAAGCAGCAGCAGCTTCAGATATCCTTCATAGGAAAATCCCCGTCCCTCTGTTTCCGTGTCCGGGCATACCTTTTCCTGTCCCATGGACAGCAGGCCCTCCAGCGTCAGGTTCCAGTCCTGCGCGGTTTTCCACAGCGGCACTTTCTTGCCGGCCAGCAGGCTTTTTACATCCACTGCCGCCTCTCCCATGGCCCAGACCACCATGACAAAGCAGGCGGCGATTTCTGCCAGGGGCGCCAGTCCTGCCGCTCCGGTAATCAGCAGCGCCAGCGCCCTGGCTTCCTCCCGTTTTGCCCCGTCCGATAAAATATGGAGCAGATTCAGGCCCTGCCGGATCAGAAAAATCTGCGCCGCCGCGGCTTCCAGGTTTTCCCGGTCGGACATGCCGCCTTCCAGCAGGTACTCCACTTCATACTGCACCGGTTTTTCCCCTTCTTTTCCCGCGTGATGGAAAAACCGGCAGCAATACTCGTGGATCAGCACCTGCTGGACCGGGTTCCGGCTCTGCGCCGTTTCCGTCCGCGGATTCTGGGAAGGAAGCCCTTCCGCCAGCAGCGCCGCGTCCGACACCTCCATCCCATCCGGCAGTACCAGTTCCAGCAGGCTTCCCTGTACCAGCAGCCGCAGCTGTTCCAGAAATCCCCGTTTTTCTTCATCGGCTTCCGGCTCTTCCAGTTCCAGCTTGGTGGATTCAAATTGTTCCCACAACGCAGCGGCAGAATCCAGGGACAGGCTGCCTTCTCCATCTTCCTCTTCTTCCGCTGCCGCTTCCAGTTCCTCCACCCGTTCTTCCGTCTTCGCCAGCAGTTCCCGGTTCCTTGCTCCCCGGTCTTTTTGTTCCAGCAGCTGCCTGTACCGTTCTTCCTCCGCCTCCAGATACCGAACATAAGGGGCCATCTGTTCTTCCAGAAGCTGTCCCCGCCCCTCCTGCATCCTGGGTGCTGTCTGTTCCAGCCGGCGCCTGGATTCCTGCAGCGCTGCCCGCAGGTTCTGCGCTTCTTCTTCATAGTCCTCCAGCAGGTCTTCCATCCGGTCTTCCGCTTTGCAGAAATCCTCTGCCTCCTCCTCGAAGGTTTCCACGTCGTCCTCTTCCAGCGCGGCGCCGATCTCCTTGCCGCAGGTTTCCTGTTCACCGACGCATTCCAACAGTTTCCGGGCCGCCCGTTCCAGTTTCTGTACGTCTTGTTCCTGCCCGTCGTAAACCGCCGTCATGCTGCCGGCCCCTGCCGCCTCTTCCATATCCTTCCACAGCTCTTCCCCCTGTTCCGGCAGAATGTCCAGATGGGTCCAGACACCGAATTTCATATAAGCCAGAATCTCTTCTGCAAGAAAGTCTCCGCCCTGGCCGTCCAGATACTCCAGGCCGGAAAACTCCAGGGATTCCAGTTCCAGCGGATACCAGTTGTCCACGGACAGACTTCTTTTTATATGCTCCGTCAGGATCCGTTCCAGTTCCTCCCGGGAGTCCGCATGGAGTCCCAGGATCCGGTAAGTCCGCCACAGGTCTCTGTGATAATGGCTGAACAGCGTATCCAGCGCCCCATTGACCGCCGTCTGAAAGTAAAACCGGGAGCCGGCGGTGCGGGCCGATTCTGTCATCACGCACAGAAGCGCGAATACGCACAGCATGCAGAGGCTTAAAAACACCGTAATCTCCCCGCTTTTTTTCAACTCAGTACACCTCTTTGGACTGTTTTTCAATCTCTTTGAAAATCGATTCCAGCAGATCGGTGATCTGCTTTTTAAACAGGATCACCAGCCCGATGACCACAACCATAAACTGCACCCCCCTTCCCGGAAGTGCTCGAAAATACTGGCTCTATCTTTCACCTCATTTAGATGTGTAAGTATTTTTTCAAAATATGCAATTAAAAACAGACCCTTGGATTCAGTTTTCCTAAAGGTCTGTTTTACAACAATTCTAAAACCACTTACTATTAGTATATCATTTAATTAATTCAATGCTCTTGCCCATCTAAGAAATTAGTTTTCTGCTAATATCAGTTTTTCTGAGAGGACATGGATATTTACTTACAGAATATTATAGGAGAATCCTAACGTCAATCTCTCCTGCTAAATTTTCCATCAATTCACCAGAAATAGACAATCTATTCTTCTAAATCAATTAATTGTGCTGATATAAAACTTTTGTTAATTCGGTTACGGTGATTTCACCATTCTGATACTCATTCCATAACTTTTCATAATCAAGATTTCTTATATG